>NZ_JACXXN010000052.1 GCF_014904695.1 Nostoc sp. MG11
TAGCTGAATCGAAATTGTTATCTTAGTCATACTTTTAACACCTGTAAATATTAATCTCACGCATTGCTAGCTTTGGGTTTCACCGTTTGCATACAGTACTTTAATTGCTTATTACGTATGCTGTATAAATAACTTATCCATGACCCAATTATTAAACTTTACCCTGTGAGCAACTTTTACCCTCGATTCTTTAATTTAGCTTCAAATCAATCAACTTGCATTACTTCAAATTTTAACGCACCCTTAGCTAATATCCTTTTGTAGTTTCGTTGAGATTTACGTTTGAAGCTAATTTTATAACTTGTTCTACCATTCACACCCAATACCATTGTGAGCGCGGTCAAAGCTATGAGGACTAGGTAGAATAAGTTAAACCTTCTTTGAGTGATGTTTGAGCAATTCAAATCAGGTGAATTTGGAGAAATACAAAAGTCAGGGTAAGAAAGCTCATAATTATCTGTTACTGCGATTGAGTCAGCTTGGTTAGATGATACGGTGTAAAGTGCAATTGCTTACTTGTTGACTCACGAAATAATGGATTACTCAGTTGCAATTCAAACTCTCAAACAGTCAGATCTGCTCTTGTCAGAGGTAATAGAAATTGTAGGAGATTGCAAGCTCTATGAAGTACAACAAAGTGGAGACTTGCTGTTTTCTCTATCTCGCTCAATCCTTTACCAGCAGATATCGGGCAAAGCTGCTGCTTCGATCCACAGTAGATTTTTGCAACTTTATGCTCATACTCCTTTGCCTACAGCTTTAGATATCCTCAACACTCCAGATGAAGTTTTGCGAGGAGCAGGGATTTCACGTCCGAAAATTTTGTATTTGAAAGACCTTGCTCAAAAGGTTATAGATGGATTACCTACGCTAGATGAATTGCAGGCAATGGACGATGAATCTATCATCGAAGCTTTAACACCAATAAAAGGTATTGGGCGTTGGACGGTGCAGATGCTGCTTATGTTTCGTTTACATCGGCTTGATGTTCTACCTGTCGATGACTTGGGTATTCGTGCAGGGATTCGCCGAGTTTATAGTCTACCAGAGCTTCCTAATAAAAAAACTGTAGAGCATTTAGGCCAGATGTGGAAACCCTACCGCTCCATCGCCTGTTGGTATCTATGGCAGAGTTTAGAGATCAGGATAACTAAGCAATCGCAGCAATAATCCACTGTTCTACAGATTTCCTCGCTCAACACTCCTACTAAGCATAAAATTAAATTGTCAAGGGTTGAGAATTATGTGGTTGTATTCGCAAGTTATTTTTCCACGTCTTCTCGACTGGAGTTTGTCAGTTCCGACCTTAGCTAAATATCGTCAGGAATTGCTAGCCGATGTCACCGGAGAAGTTCTGGAAATTGGGTTTGGAACTGGATTAAATTTGGCTTACTATCCTTGTAGTATTCACAAAATCACTACAGTTGACATGAATCCTGGAATGAATGCTTTGGCAAACAAGCGTATTAGTGATTCTGATATTATAGTTGAACAACTCCTGCTATCAAGTGAAAATCTCCCGATGTCAGACAATACATTTGATAGTGTAGTCAGTACTTGGACTTTGTGCAGTATTGCAAATGTACAACAAGCACTCCAAGAAGTTTATCGAGTACTAAAACCGGGTGGCAGGTTCTTTTTCGTGGAACATGGGTTGAGTGATAAGCCTAGCGTACAGTTTTGGCAGCATCGCCTCACACCAATTCAAAAAGTCATAGCCGATGGATGTCACCTGAATCGAGATATTCAAAAGTTGTTAGAACAGCATTTTGACCATGTAGAGCTAAAGCAATTCACCCCTGAAAATTTTTCAGATTTGATAGCTCATCTATACCTTGGATGTGCAACTAAGAAAGCATTATAAATTTTTGGCGGTAAGGCAATATCTAATAATTAGTTATGAAAGCCATTAATCCAATCCTATAATTTCCTTGGGGTTCTTGCATCCCCGTATTCATACTCCAGGACACTCAGCAGCTTTGATTGAAAGAAATTTCAGTTCTCAATTTAAAAAGCCCTGAGAAAAATCCAGGGCTTTATTTACAGAGAGTTTATTAAATGCCGACTTAATATATTTGTCAGCGCTTTTCTATACAAATCACTATCCCTCAATCACTGGCTAAAAAATACCGGGAAACTACCCAATTTTTACCCATCTTTTTTTGGGTAATTCTTTTATTTTTTTTAGATTTGTTTCGCTATAATAGCGGCGGTAATTAAAAGCTAGCTATCAGCGATCGCGCCTTTTTTACATCTGCAACCCAACACTCACGTTCCCCCTACCGTTGCCCCATGCTGCCTTGAGTACTGCGATCGCTACGGCTTTGCAGCGGATTAGATTGCTTTACCACTAGCAATTCATTTATGGTGCTACTTTTTCTTTGAACTGCTTTCCAGGGGAAAATGCAGGCACTCTAGTAGCTGGGATAGTCATTGCCTCATTCGTTTTGGGATTACGCCCCTCGCGCTCGGAGCGCTCGCGTCGCTCGAATGAGCCAAAGCCAACGAGCGTTATCTTCTCCCCATTCGCTACAGCCTCGGTAACGACTTCTAAAAAAGCACTAATGATTTGATCAGCTTGCTTTTTTGTGATGTTGGTCTTTGCTGCTACAGCATCCACTAATTCACCTTTGTTCATAAATCACCCTGAAGTATTGCAAATAAAGGAAATTTACTTTACCATGACTAACTTTTGTAAGGATAGGGGGAAAACGACTAATAATCACTCAGCATACGAAAATTAACAATGCACGGCTACTACTGTGGCGACTTTGAATTAATGGGTACAGCCAGTTGAGTTTTAGGAGAGCATCTGCTGTAGTTAAACGATCAGTAAAAGATTGAGCTAGATTATTTGCGTTTTTTCATGCGTGCCGAACCGCAGATTTCGCACAATTATCTCTAAAGTTCTTACTCCCAATCTTCAATCACCAGTCCACTAACGCGATTAAATTCTCTGGTGTTGTGCGTGACTAGCGTCAAGTTATTCACTAGCGCAATCGCTGCAATTAATAAATCACTTGGGCCAATGGGAGTTCCATTTACTGACAGTTCTGAGCGAATTCTCCCTGCAACTCTGGCGGCTGTTGTGTCTAATGGCAATACAGCAAATTGACTAAAAAACCTTTCCAGCAATGCTAAATTCCGTTCGCTTTGAGTACTACGGTAAGCCCCATAATAAAGTTCCATCTGCACCACAGTACAAAGATAAATGTCTTTTGGTTGCTGCTGTACCAGTCGAGTTGTTACTGCTTGGCTACTATTGTTCAATAGTCTAATACAAACATTTGTATCTAGCAGATAGGTCAAAACAGCGTCTCCCGCATTTCAAATTCTCCCTGTTCTGGTCTTTCTAAAGGTTCTCCTGCCCAACCACCAATCACTTCTTCAAAAAAACCAGGCATCCACTCTCTTTGTGATGGAGTTATAGGTTTAATGATTACTTCTACTTCAATATCACCACTTACTATCCCCGATGGAATATCCAGATGCAAAATGCCATCAGCCCCAACATGAGAACATAGTTTAATACTCTGCATTACTGGTTTCTTCCACTCATTACTTTATTTATAATTACATCGTAATTAATTTATCATCCCGTATTCTTGCTCAATCAGACTCAACAGCTTCTCCTCCACCGTAGTCAAATACGGCCGCTTCAACTCCCCCAGATACTTCAGCACAGCACGCGCAGCTTCTTCTAAATTTTCCCTTTCCCTCAGCCTACGAATGCGATCACCTACGGTGACGATTGGATAAGGCTTGGTGCCGTCATACGAGTTCGGAACGTGGACTAGATAGGTGCGTTTCAAACCTCCCACAGTCAGTATGCGATCGTGTTCGCCGATGCCAAGATTGTTTGTCTGAGCAATAGATTGATCCGGTGTTTGAGTAACAGAGCGATCTGCTATCTGTGTCGGTTTGCATGATGTCAACAGCACTCCCACTAAGGCAATGATTATAACGGTAATAAATACATTTTTTTTCATGACCTCAACATTTGGTGAAACTTCAGACCACACGAAGCAGCATAACGTTCGTGGTCAGCGGCAGCCAATAACCTTTGCTACACCACTAGCGACTTGCAAACAGTCCACTGCACCAGGGTTGTTAGCTGGCTGGCGCTACTCGTTAAAACTGGATTTTACCCAGTTTATCAAAGAAAAAGCTAGGGGTAATGTGCAAACAGAGTCAATCAACTTCGTCAAAATGATTCAATGTCATCCAATCTGGGGCAGTATCCGTCACTCGTATCAACTTCAAGCGTAGGAATGGGTAAGAGCGGTGGATTGTAATCTCCTGGCGGTAATTCGATGCCCTCTTGAGCAGCGTGTACTCCCCAATCACCATGAAATCTTAGCCGATTTGGATCACATAAGCCACGTTGAACGAAACGTGATCTCGCTAAGTGCGGGTCAACCATGCAAATAATTATCTTTATTTGCGATATCTGTGAAAGTCTTTCTAGCTGTGGTGCCCAAAGATGATGTTGAAACGCCGCTTCAGCAACCAGCGTGATTTGTTTGGTTAGCAGAAAGTCTAAAATCTCAAAAAATAAACTGTAGATACTTTGGTTAACATCTTTTCCCAAGAGATCGTGACTACTTTGCATCGTATTAACAAATCCTTCTTTGATTTCATCACGACAAATCGCTGGGCATCCTATCCTTAGTGCAAGAGTATGCGCTAGCGTGGTCTTCCCCGATCCTGGTCGCCCTGCAACAACTACAAGCAAAGGTTTGTTCATCGCGATGGATATCAATGCCGAATGACTTGTTCAAAGCGAAGTTGTTTTGAACACCAACAAACAACATTCAAACTACTGCCACCACCTGTAAACGAAGCCAGCTAACTATTTATTGTACGGAAAGTTTCCGTATATTTTTTTCTGGATGGCAGTATATCAAGCGTTACAGCTACTTCCTGTCAGGATATACGGAAATTTTCTTTTTTACATTCTTTTTAAGGGATTATACAAAATTTTTCCGTGTGCGATTCGTTTCTAAGTAAATTCATAGCCTAGAGTATGTATTGGGAACTCCTTCAATACGTATAACTGTTCCATTGATGTAAATGAAAACCCTACCTTTGAGGAGACAAATGACTCCCGAACTGCCCACAGTGAGCATACTCGGAATTATGCAGGCTAAAGCTGGCAGCAGGGCGCAATCAGTTGTAAAACAATCAGGTAACAATACTGGTGCTAATGGGGAGATGACATGGGTAAACAAGTCCTATAAAAGTGTCTGAAATTCTAGCTACAACCTGCAACTAAAATGTAGACTACATCCCTTATATTCTCGCTGCATTATGCGGAAGATAGCAGCAAACTCCGAGGAGGGGATAAACAAATTGGACTGCCCTAAATCATCAAAATAATCGAAGGAACGGAACGAATAAAAACGATATGAAGGTCTAGATAAAAGTCGAAAATTCTAGTAGGTATGACGAGATATGGAACTCCTTAATATCGGGTAGGACAGAGCGTAATTGTTCTGAGGTATTCATAAAACGCAATTTGGAGTAAAGCATGATTAGACACAGCTTAAAAGCTAGTGAATCTTGGAAAACGTTACCCTGGAAGAAATTCCGGGCAAACCCTTTTCGCTTACAAAGAAGAGTGTTCAAAGCTATTCAAGTTGGAGACAAACGTAAAGCAATGTCTTTGCAAAAGTTAATCTTGAAATCCCGTGCAGCTAGGTTTCTGGCGATTCGACAAGTAACACAGCTAAATGCTGGTAAAAAGACTGCAGGAATTGACGGCAAAAGCTCATTTACCTATCAGGAACGTTTCGGTTTGGAAACATTACTTAAAAACCAAAACAAATGGTATCACAACAGGGATTTGACTTTCTCGGTTGGCACTTTTACGTACAACAAAACGGACAACTTCGATGTGTTCCCTCAGAGGAAAACTACAAAGCTTTTCGTCAGAAGGTCAAGCAAATTGTCAACAACTCGAATTATGGCGCTCAGGTCAAAGCCCAAAAGCTAGCACCTATAGTCAGAGGATGGAGGAATTACCACAAGTTCTACAAGATGGATGGTTCACGCTTCTCGCTGTGGTTCCTAAATCGCAAGACGTATCAGGTATTTAACAAAGAAACTAAACAGGATAGGCTATCCGCCGAAAAGCTTGTAAAACAAGCATTCCCACAGGTTTCTTACTCCGAAAACCGTCATATCAAAGTTAAGGGTAATAAATCACCTTATGATGGAGACTTAATTTACTGGAGCCAACGTAACAGTAAACAATACGCTGGGAAAACCTCCACGCTACTGAAAAAGCAAAACCATACCTGTGGTTATTGTGGTCATAAGTTAACTTCCGATGAGAGGGTACACTTACACCACATTGATGGTAATCATCATAACTGGAAAGATTCAAACCTAACCGTAATCCATGAAAGCTGCCATGATTACATCCACATGAGCAAATCGGGAAGTGAAAATTACTAACCCTAAGAATATCGGAAGCTGGATGTAGCTAAAGTTACACGTCCAGATTTAACAGAGAGGTGCGAGGGATAATACCCTCAGTCAATTTTACCATAACACCCTAAATATCGGTGTTATACAGAATTTTTTTTGTTTAAGTTTCTATGCAACAATGACCTATCACTCTAAAACCCCTTTCAGTGTAACTATCCTAAATAGCTGTGTAAAAAAGCGGTCAGCTACAGGTTTTCTACATACTGTTACCGAAATCTCTGCCATTTTCGACAGATTCCTGATATCTGGGTTGTAAATTGGGTTGACTCGTAACGTAAGCATCACATCAATACCTGAATCTGCTCCCGCTACAACACCACGCCTTACGTTCGCTCTCCCCCGCTATCTGCCTCGCTAGTATCTGCTTCGCCTCAGTAACCGAACCATTTCGTAGTTCGTGAATTACTTGATGCAATCCAGTGTGGGCATTAGCTGCTCCTGCGATCGCTGTTTGTAATACTTGTGGGTTTATCATGCTTAGGAATTCTCTTATAAGCGTTCGTCCTTGACGTTGCTATAGGCATCGCTTGTTACCCAGATTCAGCTAAACTTCCTGTAGCTCTTGAGCAATCTGAATCTCTGGCATTGGCTCTAGTGGGGTAGTTACAGGCGAGTACTGGCAGTAACAGATAACTACAGCCTCAAAATCAGCACTGGGTATTTCTGAGGTATATTCCTCAACTCTAATTACTTCCCAATCTCCAACTCTGCTGTGAGTACTGGCATCGGGAAACTGTTTATCTGCAAACTTAGAAACTTTGTGATATTCTCTGAGTCTGTATCCTGGCTCAGGCAAGGGTGAATTAGAAGAGTCGTAATGTTCAGCAAGTATGCTCGTAAATGCTTCGCTTTGAGAAAGTCGCCTTTCTTTCCATCCCTCGGCTGACATTGATTCAGCTTTGAAAATAATGTACTTGCCCATAGACTGCGGAACTACTCTGACAATCTCAATTCACTCTTCAATTAAATTATTCTGATATTAGGCGAGTAGTGCAAATTTAACCATGACCACAAGCATAGCTATTGCAGAAAAGATTACCACCCTTCGCCAAGTCGAGGAAAAGCTAGGGTTAAGACTCAGTAGTGATAGTCAATTTTTTACCGAATGGATGACCGATTTACCTGCATTAAGTGAAGCAGAGCAGGCAAGATTAGAGCAAGTTCGACAAAACTATCTGTACCAAATCTCCTATGGAAGTCTTTTAGAAAAAACTATTAAAATGGTTGTCCTGTCACCATTACTTGAACTGGCTCTTTTTTACCAAGCACCCTATAGATTTCAAACCGAGGTATCCGTTGAGATTGAAGCTCAGGGAGATAATGAAGAGATTTTGCGGGGCAGAATTGATGTTTTAGTTTTGCAAGGTAGATTGTGGATTGTTCTAATTGAGTCAAAAAAGACAACCTTTGATGTAGAGTTAGCAATTCCCCAAACATTAGCTTACATGGGTGTTCATCCCCAACCAGAACAACCTTTGTATGGCATGATCACCAACGGTAGCAGCTTCTTGTTTGTCAAAACTTTAGGTAAACAGTATGGTACTTCTGATCTATTTGCCACGCGATCTCAGTACCTTAATAATTTATCTGGAGTTTTAAAAATCCTCAAGCATTTGGGTGGCATTGTTACACAGTCTTAACCTACAGCATTGTTTCGTTTTCTTTGTTGCAATAATCCTTGATTTCTGACTCCAGAACCTTCAACAATTTCTCTTCCAAGTCGGTCAAATAAGCACGGTTCACCTTCCCCAACGACTCCAAAAACTTCTGCACCGATTCTTCCAGCCCACTGGAGTATACTCGATTGACGTGATCGCTAATTAACTGCATCTCCTCACATTCCTGCGGTAAGTAGTTGAAGGACTTCAGTGCTTCAGCCCAACCGTGTACTCGCCATCGCACATTCTCACCGTGCAACTAAAGTCATTCACTGCGCTGACAATTGCCCAACACCCACCTTTACCCCTGAGTTCGGGGTTGTCCTTAGCAAGAATTTGACAGACTTCGCCAATCTGGTAGGTATTGAGTACTTGGGTTCGCTCCATGATTTGCTGCACTACATCTTTGACAGTTCTCCCAGTCGGTACTTTACCACCAACAAGTTCTACCGCCTGTTGCCATACTTCTTGCTGTTGCTGCGGTTCCAGTTTGGTCATGGGTCGGACTTGGCGTTTGCTAGTCGGCAAAATGTGATCCATTGGATCACATTTTTCAAGCAAATTATCAAAAACAATAGCCGCATTTATTAAAAGATAGGAGTGGCAACGACTATGGCCAAATCTCTCCCGGCAATATTCCTCAAACGTCTTGTGGGTCGAGCGGTACAATCTGCGATCGCGCAATTCCGCCAGTGCCTTACCTGCTTCAAAAACTGCTCTCTCCACCTTCCGCTCCAAGTGCAGGCGGTAAGCGTAGCCATGCCGTTAGGCTTATCGCGCTGTTCTTCCTCCGTCAACTCTGGAATTTCAACAGCAGTAACCGTAATTGTTGCTGTAGCTGGGTTTTCTTCAACAGAGATATTCTCAAGGTTTTGGTCATCTAGTGGTTTGCTCTCACTGGTTGAAGCAGAGGTAGTTTTTTTGCGCTTCGGTGGTAATTTGTTCATCAGTCCACCCCTGGCTGAACAGTGGGTGAACGAATATCAAGTTGTGCCATCATAAGGATGTAACTTTATTGAAATTTATTCCCCCAAACCTTTTGCTGAGGTTGGGGTTTTTTGTTTGCTTGTTACATATAGTTGGATGCCTAAGCCAGTTAAGGGGCGTGTTTCTGATTCGCTGTTCAAGAATCGAGTAGTCTATCTTGGCTTTTTGATAAGACAATCGCAAACAGGTGACAGAGTTTTCGTTGGTGGACTGTGAGTCTTGAGTTGGTGCTAATGTTGTAATAATCATCATTTCCTTTTTCGATTTTGGTGAAGGGGCGATCGCAGGTTTTGCAGACGGGCGATCGTCCTTTGAGTTAATGATTGGCTGGGAGTTTCTTTCGTCCCTCTTCAATCTTTATATACAATCTTATAGATAAAACCTAGGTAACTTATATACATTTTTATATACAAAAAGACTTAACCCTATTAACTAATCTTATATACATTTCTATAGACAGACGCTATACTCTATACAGATGTAAGTAGATGTATAGAACTATGAGTAAGCTAGCTACATTTCGAGTAGAAGATGAGCAGTGGGAAGTGTTTCAGCAAGAGGCTAAAAAGCGAGGTGTAAGCGCGTCTTCACTGCTGCAAGATTTCGTCGCTTGGGTAAATCAGGGAAATGATTTGCCTCTTGGGGCGATCGCTTCCCCTTTACTAGAAAAGGATATAGATAAGCGTATAGAAACTAAATTAGCGCCTGTTCTAAAAGAAATTGCAAAGCTACAAGCATCGCTGGGGGAATTCGCAGCCTGAGAGATAGTGGCGAAACTCTTAGGCTCGAATCACAGCCAGATTGCAAACCAATGCGCGGCGACGAATCTACGTTAACGTCCACATCTGCGGCGTCAAAATCTCCCGATGGAAGCGCTGCCCCATTGGTTGATGCCTTAGCTCAAAAGCTCATTGATGAACGCATCACCGAAGAAGAATTTTTTCAGCAGTTCCGACAGATTGTGAAACGTTGTGGATTTATTCTCTACCGCAATTCTGCCAAGGATAGGGACAAAGAAAGCTGGTATGTTACATCGCAAGGTAATGCTAGATTTGAAGTTATCAGTTCAATGGATTATCTCAACGTCATTCCTGATTGGTTGCGGAGGCAAGATTTGTTAAAGGAGTAGTTAAGCGACCAACACAAAGGAAGCTTAGAGTTGCGAGTTGAAAATATCAAAACGTGAATCAGACTATATTTAATATGAAGCTTCTCCGAATCTATGTAGATACTTCAGTTATTGGCGGTTGTTTAGATGTAGAATTTGCAGAAGAATCACAACGGCTCATAGAAGCTTTACGAAATAAAAAAGCAATCATGCTTTTGAGTGATTTAATAATTAGTGAATTAATTAATGCTCCAGTAGATGTTCGCAATATACTGCCCTCACTTAATAGTGAAATTATTGAGAATGTCCCACTAACTGAAGAAATCATAGCCTTTCGAGATGCTTATTTAGCAGCAGGAGTTGTTACTTCCAAATCTCTGAATGATGCTACTTATGTTGCTGCTGCTACGGTAGCAAGAGCCGATGCTATTGTTTCATGGAATTTTAAGCATATTGTTCGGCTTGATAAAATGAGAGCATATAACCAAATTAATCTGCTTAATGGCTATGGAATCTTAACCATTGTTTCACCCAAAGAGGTTTTATTCGATGAGTCAGACGAAAATTGAAAAAGGTTTTGATTGTCTTGAATTTAAACAGCAAGCTCAAGACAAAATTTCTTCAGAGATTAAAAATCTTACCCCTGCTGAGCAAATTGAATACTTTCGCCAACAAGCTGAATCTAGTTCTTTAAGTCAGTGGCGGAAGTCTATTAAGAATCGCTCTACTTAACTAACGTCAGCTCATCAAAATTTAAGGATACTAGTGTCTAATACATTTACGGAGTGCGTTAAAGGAGACAAGAGGGATATGTCTCTACTCGCCTCGGAGTTTAATTTCCCCCCAAGGTGAAGCGATCACCGTTGTCGAAAGTACCTCTGGTGAATTCAACCTAATCGCTGTTTCACTACAGCTAGGACATTGCACTTTCGCCAGCACCACTAACGGACGCTCTTTGTATTTTCCCATTGCAGGCTCACCACTGAACTCACTAACTATGCCCTGCTTGCAATGCCAGCACTCGAAAATTACACGTCCTACTGGTTTGTCGCAGTCCAGAAACTGCATGTGCTGACAATTCTCTGGTGGTAACTCTTCTTTTTCATCGCTATAAGTAAATATGTGCGGCTTGGCTCATTGTAGGAAATCCAAGTTTTTCTTACGGGGTACAACGGCGTTCCCGCTTCTATGAGCCGGTGGCATCACCTACGGTTGGGCCTGGGATGGTAAAGTTGGCTCATCATAAGAATCGAACAGCTATCCTTTGGGATTTGCAGCATATTCTTAAGTAATCTAATTTGTTACACATTTAATTTGCATAACTACATGTTATGGCTTTCAACAACCACAATCAGAAAATGTGCAATTCTGTTCGCGCAGAAATGTTGAATGCTGATATAAAACTTTACATTGTTAGTTACACTAAGTCTCAAAAGCTTAAATTAGTCAGCAAAACATCATCTCCTCAAACCAATGAACATAGCTGATTTTCTGACACATACAAGATTGAAGATAGGGGAATTTATCTAATAGTGTATGTCTCCATTGTTCGGGAATAGATAAAAGCTGTAAAATCAGATAAGCTGTCAAACTCACGTAAATTTATATGATAATACCATTGACGTTTTTAGTAATTAATTTGTCAAGTTTTAAGTGCATCTTTAAAAACTTCCACAAGAGTTCAACTCCCCAACGTAATCGATAAATATCTCTAATTTCATTATCATGAACATCTGCATCTCCCGACTCTGGTAAATTAGTAACTAAGCGAAATTCCGTTTTAGTTTCTAAATCACCCTTACGGGTTCGCCACTTCCTACAACGGGGGGAACCCCCGCAACGGAGTGGCTCACAAAAGTTAATGACTCTATAGGCTTGAGCATCATCAGATGCACCTACTTTGACTAATCCACTTGCATCCTCAAATTCTAGTTTCCAATTGTTTTTAATCCGCAAAACAAAGTATTTGTTTTCTGGTAATAATTCTTGGATGAATTTTAATCCTGCAAAGCCTCTATCCATTACTCCAACAGCATTATTTGGTAGACTAGACATCATTTTAGAACCAAATTTATAATCATGGTCATGCCCAAAGTTTATGAAGTTATCTGATGGACTTCCAGTAGCTAGATTTAGAGAACTGAAAAGTTTTACTTGATGGTGTCCTAGTACCCATAACAATTTACTGGTGAGAGTAATAATTGCTGAATCTATTGGACAAATTGCATATTTATCGTGTAACTTTTCTTGAACTTTTTTTATACTAATTCATTTAATTTTTGGTAAATTTCTTGAAAAGGTTTTTGGCTTCGATGTAAATTTGCTTTAGAGAAAGTAGAAATATCTACCTCAAACCCTGTGTTGTTTAATCTCTTAAATAAATCTCGCATACTTGTTAAGCTGTTATCCATAGCATCAGATAACCAGCACTTAAAGAATAGACGACTGTTCAATACTGGATAATCGTTTTTTGGCAGTCCTCTCAAGATATTTTTGACAATCTTGGGAAATGAATTTATAATCACTATCAAATAGATATACTTTAATCTTCCGCCCAAAATTTAACATATTTTGGGCTGTTTTTATCGGATTTTTATTAACATTTAACACTTTTGCTGTTCGCGCATTAGTTTATTAATTAAATTGTGCCACGATGTTGACTTGCTTTGTCTGGTTCTTCAGCCATTCTAAAAACAAATCTGAAAGAATCTTTTGACGCAGCAATTGAGTTAACTCTGGTTGAATAAGTTCCTCAACAAAAATTAGATGTATTCCTTTAGAAGTCACAATAGGCATGAGAACTTGCGGCGGGGTGCTTGCAAAGACAGCGGCAGAAACCTCAGGTTTGAGATCTACGCGACGCAATTGTCCTCGGCATCCTCCAGAACGACGGAGTTCTTTGTCCTGAATATATTGATGAGCAACCTCGTGAAAGTTCATATCACCTTCTTGAATAGAGTAAAAGAGTTCCATTGCTAGGTCTTCATCATCCAAGACGACTTCATACATTACAACTTGAGTATAGTCAAGCTGATGTTCCACAAAGAATGGCTCAACCTGATTCGCAAAAAGTTGTTGGGCTAGCTTCGAGGAGAGAACACGAATGTGAAGTAATTCTTCAAATTCATCTAGAGATAGGCAATGTTTTTGCAACCACGACCAAGTGTCGTTAGCGCGCCAAAGTCTATTCACTTGCCGGAAATTATCTGCTGCCTGTTGCAGTTCCTTAGGCTCTACTTGAATGCCCATCTTCAAGGCTGTAGACAAGATAATTTTGCGACGAATAACATCCTCAACTATAGAAGGAATTTGGCAAGCAAGTTTCATTTGGTAAACGATTTCCTCAAAGGACACCGTAATCACATCTGATATTGTAGAATTTTCCATATTACTTTCTCCTATTGACTGTCATTTCACTTAATACTTCTTCAATCTAAAATCTAAAATTATTCTGCCTACAACCAGATTTCTTCAAAGCTCTAGTCCCCCTTCTTGTAGTTTCCTAAATGGATCAAGGAGGAAGTCAATAATGCGACGCTGCCGGATAATGACCTCTGCTGTCGCGGCTTGTCCCGGAGTTAAAAGAATGCGTTGGGTCTCAGTTTGGATGTATGGTTGAGAGAAACTAACCTCCAATTCAAAAGTTTCTACAGAACCTTGAGGAGTTTCGGTAATCTTAGAATCAGGTGATATCGAAGTCACGCGACCTTCGACAATGCCATAGTCTTGAAAGGGATAGGCATCGAACTTAATTTTGACTGGTATACCTACTTTCAAGAAGCCACTCTCTCTGCTGCTCATATTCGCTTTAAGTACCAAGGGCACTCCTTTAGGTGCAATTTGAGCAATCATCTGACCTGGATGAACTACTGCTCCAGGTCGCGTAATGGGTAGCTGAAATAGGACACCATTGATTGGAGATCGAACTTCGCGCCGATGTAACTGAAATTTTAGTGTTTCAATCTGTTTTTTAGTTTGATTGATTTCCGTTTTCTCACTTGTTATCTGAGTCTCAAGTTCTTTTGTCCGTCTCTCGGTCTCAAGGAGCGTCAACTCATTTGTGTGCAAGGCACTTTGATATTGATTCTGTTGGACTTTGAGTTGGGATTCAGCTTGTCGCATATCTAAATTTGCCTGGTTTAATTTCCATTTCTCCTCATCTAAAGTACGTTGTGCTTGTACGAGTTGAATCTCCGAAACAATTCCTTGTTTCACCAAATCTTGATAACGTTCTACTTCCTTGATGTCTCTGGCAAGACGATCGCTAGCAAGTCCACGCGCGATTTTGCTATGTTGAAGCCGTTGCCGAGTTTCATCAATTTCAGCCAACTGTACATTTGCATCAGCCCTGCCCTGCTGTTGTTGAGTACGAATTGTCACCTCTATGAGTTGATTTTTCATCAGTTCTAAGCGGGAAACTCGTTCCATGTGCCCCTCAAGCTCAGTTTGGGCTTGGTGTAACTCACTGAGCATTAACTCTGAACCCAGTTCTAAGATAACTTGCCCAGCTTTGAGGGTTTGGCCTTCCTTAACCTTAATGTCAGCCACTTGTCCTTCTACCGGTGCATCTAGCTTCAAAGTCTTGCCCTTAGGTTCCAATCGTCCTCTAGCAGTGCCAACTTCATCCACTTTAGATAGCATTGCCCAAGGTAAAATGATCGCTGTAAATACAGCTAACAAGTACAGCAACCCCCGCGTCCAAATCTTAGGGATGGTGTCAATCGTCTCGTTGGTTAATGAAGACCACTCATTTTGAGCAGAGGATAACGTTAATGGCGCTAGAATCTCATCGGAGTTGCTAGCAGGGGAGACCATATCATGATCTGGGTGATACCCTTGACGATAATATCCATTTTGCTCAAATTGATTGGGTGTTTTAGGTAGGTTTGGCATAGAATTACATTGCAATCTGGATAAATGGGCACGGAGCATTGGGAAAAGGGGAAAGGGAAAGGGAAAGAATTATTCTTCTATCCCTCTACTCCCCCTGCCCCCTGCCTCTCTGCTTGCCATATGTATCAACCTTCAAGTGAAACAATATCAACCTACTGCTGTAAACTGCTGCTGGTTGAGGTAAAAGTAGTGCCCCCGTTTGTCCATGAGTTCTTCATGAGTACCCTGCTCAATTAATATGCCGCGATCAAGTACCAGAATCAGATTGGCATTACGGATTGTGGAGAGTCGATGGGCAATGATCAGGATGGTGCGATTTCGGGCAATACTGCTGAGATTTGTTTGAATAATTCGCTCAGACTCAGCATCAAGGCTACTCGTCGCTTCATCAAGAATTAGCAATCGGGGATTTCCTAGTAGGGCGCGGGCGATCGCTAACCGTTGTCGTTGCCCTCCAGACAGCATTCCTCCACCTTCACCAATTAGTGTTTCGTAGCTCAAGGGCAATTCTTTAATAAACATATGTGCTCCTGCCATTTGAGCTGCGGCAATCACGTCTTCTAATGTGGCTTCTGGATGACCAACACTAATGTTTTCACGAATCGAACCGCCAAACAGAAATGTATCTTGATCGACCACGCCAATTTGCTGCCGCAGCGATGCTAGCGAGATGCTGGTGATATCATAGCCATCAATCAGGATTTTCCCCTCTGTGGGGGGATAAAGACCCAACACCAACTTAGAAATGGTTGTTTTTCCAGATCCACTGCGACCAACTAAAGCGATAGTTTGTCCTGGCAGCACTTCAAAACTAATGTTCTCCAGCGTATTGACGTCACTTTCTGGGTGATAGCGAAACGTGACTTGATCAAAGCAAACGTGACCACGAATTGGCGGTAGCGATTGACGAGATTTGTATTCTAAATCTTCTTCAGGTTCAGCTTCAATTACATCCTCAATGCGCTCAACAGCAACTAGAACTTCTTGCAATTGATTCCATAAAACAATCAGCCGTTGGAATGGACGAATAACGTTACCGAGTAACATATTAAACGCGACTAATTGCCCAATTGTCAGTTGATTTTGAATCACTAGCCAAGCTCCGTACCACAACATGGCTGTTGTAGCCACTGCTTCGATCGTAGAGCTGATCATTAGCAGAACATTGTTAATGACCTGACCTGAAAAGATTGTTTTTAGAGATTTGTTATGCAGTTCTTCCCAATGCCAGCGTACACTCCGTTCGACAGCCATTGATTTGATTGTGCGAATCCCTGTGAGTGCTTCTATTAAATAACTACTCTCACTTGCAAACGCACTAAAGATTTGCCGTGAAACCCGCTGGAACAACGGTGTGGCAATCAGCGCTATTAAAACAAATGGTGGTACAGCGACTAACACAAGCAAAGCTAGTTTCCAACTGTACCAGAACATTAATCCCACATAGATAAATACTGTCAATAAATCGAGAAAAATTGACAGTGCTTCACCTGTAAGGAAACTTTGAATCTTGCGATTTTCCTGTACGCGGGAAATGATGTCTCCAACGTAGCGAGACTCGAAAAATCTGAGTGGCAGCCGGAAAGTATGAGTCAGAAAACCAACAATTAGTGCTAGATCGATTCGGTTAGCTGTATGGTCGAGTAGGTATTGCCGCAGTCCAGTCATTGCCACTCTAAAGAGGCTAAATATTAGTAATCCCAAGCCCACAGCAGTTAAAGTCAGGGTACTGCGCTGGACGACCACCCTGTCCAACAACAACTGAGTAAACAATGGCACGACTAATCCAAATAGCTGGATCATTATGGACGCAAACAACACTTCTATTACCACAACCCAGTGAGGTTTAAGTAACTCAAAGAAACGCCAGAAGGGTTGACTAACCTCATTAACTTCTTTGAGCAGACTTGTGGGCTGCAATAACAATGCATAGCCAGTCCAATTTTTTTTAAATTCAGTATGGCTGAGTTTACATAGCCCAATGGCAGGGTCGGCAACGATGACGCGATCGCTAGTTACTTGATAGACAACTATATAGTGCTTACCTTCCCAATGCGCGATCGCAGGCAAATTTTGTTCTGCTAGTTTGTCGAGGGTTGCTTTAATGGGGCGAGTCGAAAAACCGCTGCTTTCTGCGGCCGCCGCTAAACCTCGAAGGGAAGCACCATTGCGGTCAACGTTGGCAATGTCCCGCACGTGATTAATGCTAAAGCGTTTGCCCCAATACCGTCCAACCATTACCAGGCAAGCAGCACCGCAGTCAGAGGCACTTTGCTGGAGAAAGACTGGGTAGCGTACAGTCAGCCGCTGCAACCATTGTCCAGCTTTTACAGATGGGTTGGGGAAGTATGCCTTATTAATCTTTTTTCTAGTTTTTTGCTCAGTAGCAGTAGCAGAGAAGGAAATTTTTTCTTGCACTTCAACTGCTTTTTTACTGCTGGTTGCTGCTGATGACAGCTCATTGGCTGAACTCAGTTCAATCAGTTGTGGCAAGATATCTAACGCTGTTTCCCATTCAGATTGACTGAAACTATACAGTTCGGTAGGTTGAATGACTTGCCAGGCAAGTTCTTCAGGAGATTGGAAGGGAAGATAGAGACTTCCAACCGCAAGTTTTCGCCCTGATGGATGTAAGAGTTCTCCTCGACGGATCAACCACAACTTCTGATTGTTCAGTACAGATGCTGGGAGTTTTCCAGGTTTGAGATGGTGCTGTTTAAGGAGTGATAGTACTTGGGTCAACTTTTCAGGAGGTACATCACCTATGGAGCCTGTCTGTTTACATAACAGTAGCAAATCCCAAATTACTGCTTGCCGATAAAGATGCTCTTGGATGTTGGGATGATTGCGGATCAGGGTTTGCAAGCACTTACCAGGAAGATAACAAAGCTGAAGCTTGAAAGCAGCTCTAGCTGTATAAGTCCCAAAGGACTCCTGCCTAAAAAGTGTCAATTCACCAAATGATGACCCTGCCTCTCGTGACACAATCAAGTTATTATTGCTATCGAGCAATCTGACTTTACCCGCAAGAATGAGGTAAATTCCAACTGTTGTATCCGTTGATTGCCAAAATTGTTTTCCAGGAGTTGGCTCTAAAAACTGAATTTGTTCTAAACACTTAGAAATTTCTGGCTCTGACAGTGCTTGACTCAGAGTTTGGCTCAGTTGTTGGGCAATCTCTTGCTTTGAAAATTCTGATGGTTGTTTAAGCATAGATTTCCAACAGCTTTAAAGTGGAATAACTGACTTATAAGATTGTATGGCAAGCACAGCTTCTGCATTTGCAGCCTCAACTGATGAAGGGAGATCGCGAATCGCAATGATAGAATTATTTGCTTGGGAGATGTCAGTTGCATCTGTTTTGGATTGCGATTCTCCTGGGGAGACGCTGCGCGATCGCGTAGAAAGTCCCATCTCTTTCAACAGCATACTGATGTAGCGATCGCTCATCCCAATTCCTAGTTCTTTTGACAGATGCTTTCCTAACCATTTTGCAGTCCAGCGCTCAAATGGATAGCCATATTCACGGGGACTGTGGCTAACCAATTCTTGCAACCGATTGAGATATTGGACATTTATTGTTTTGGGCCTACCCATTGGGCGATCCTCCCAGCAGTGAGCCTTGCCCATTCGTGCCATCTCAATCCAGTACCTTGCCGTCTCCTGAGAACAACCAAGTGCGACACAGATTTGCGCCTGAGATTTACCAGCATCAGCCATCAGCATGATTTGAATACGACGGCGGTACTCAGGTCGTAAATCTACTTCCAATTTTTTTAGGAGAAGCTTACGTTGAAAAGGTGTCAGGAGATCAGTCTGGTGTTCCATAGCAATTCTCCAATCCATTTTCTACATTCTTTAGAAATAGCTGGCATTGTAAAGATTTCAATAGCAATTTCGGTATTGTACAAATTAAGAAATGATATTTAATCATTAAAATTTAAAAACGCTGATTATCTGTGTGTCTCTGCGCGACGCTAGCCGCTACAAGGAAGGTTCTCGCCCAACGGACTGCTCACCGCAACACGCTGGCTCCTCTGTATGATTCAGGACTAGGCACAATTTTCTCAAAAATTTGATTTGTCATAGCGGTAATTAATGAATTACCGCAAATACAGAACTTTTTTGCGTAAGTCCTGATGAGGTAAACCATTTTACAAATATGCAACCCCAGTAATTTCTTGTGGAAGAAAGATTATGTATACCTCAATCGTATTTCTACAGGTTATTTAAAGTATCTGTTATGCCTATTTTTGCATTTTTGATGGCTAAATATTTTTGTAAGAATCACATTTAGGATCCTTCAGAAGCAGGTTGTATTAAAAAGATTTCAAAAACCAATTCTGAATTTCCATCGCCACCTTGTAAATAGGATTTGTATGTACAGTTAGATGAAGCTTGTGCTTGCTAATGAAGCATTTTTACACTTACCTTTTTACTATTTTGAACCGTAATCATTGAAAAACAAACTTTACACCAGTTGTGTTAACTCATCTCCTTTTTTTCATATTTTGCTTCTACCTACAGAGATAAATATTCAAGATAATAAAATTTTGCTTCTATCTAAAGAGAGATAATTTTGCTAAAAATCGTGACTCAATAAACTAACTTAAGTGGGTTAACTGAGATATCAAGCTTTTATGTGTGGGTTAGTTGCAAGTTACTCATAAGGACGAAATTTATACGGCAAACCATTAGATAAAAATCACACAAAGTAAAAATAGGTCAAGAAGACTTGAGATAATTCTCATTTTCTTAACAAAACTTTGGCTTTTCTAAGATTTTAGTTTACGTCGTTATTGTTAATAGGTCAATGGGTTGTCAAGTATATTTTTAGGTGGGAAAAGTAGGATTAGTGGGAAGATTTATTCCGTTTCATTACATGTTATGGATAAAACGAGAAATAAATCAGGCACTTGTTTCGCACAATGCTTTTAGAGCTACTCAATTACTGTCACAATTGAGGAACAGCAGGCACTATAGTCGTGGGTAACTCAGCGTGAGAAATAAGTTCTTTACTTAGCTCAAAAGTTTTATCTTTCCAAAACCAATCAAATAATGTCCAATTTAAATTAGCTATTATATTTGTTTAGGTGGGATTAGTGGGATTTGTAGGTAGGTTAAAGCTATTTAATTTCATCTAGTCATCAAAGCCGGAAATAAATCAAGTATTTATTACCAAATAATCTTTTTATAGCTGATTGAATCTTTTTGAAAAAGTAGTCAATATAGTAATATTTAGAGAAATCGTAATTCTTTATAGTGTTGGTAACTTAAATTAAGAAAAAACTTCTTTAATTGGTTCTAATAAATCAGCTTTAAATGCTTGAAATATCAAATATTAAGTTGTTAATCTACAAGACAAAGCTAAACAACTTAACAGTTTTTAGTTCTGTTCGAGGCAAAAGGATTAGATTATCCCGAAAGTAATTTGAAGGAGAATTTCTGATGGCTAACATTGAAATCAATAATTTGCATTCTGCCGGTTCTGAATTGTTCCAAGATTCCGAAAGCTTCCTCAATGAACTGAGCGATCGCGAAATAGGTGGAGTTCAAGGCGGTCTAACCTTGGATACTTTAGTCTTCAGTTTACCTGATACGGTTAGCGATCCATTAAGTGGAGCAACAGCAGCCACTTTATCTGACATAACTGGAGGTACTTTAGGAGGACTCTCCCTAACAGGGGTGTAGCTAGATAGCAGCCTAGACGATCACCGCACGACCTACTCAGACACACTCAATATCGTCATTTAGCATCTGTGACAGGCGACAAGCGCCTGTCACAAAGCAAAAACATGACTTTATTAATTTAGGAGAAAAACCGATGGCAAACATTGAAATTGACAATCTACACCCTACGGGTTCTGCACTGTTCCAAGATTCCGAAAACTTCTTAAATGAACTGAGCGATCGCGAAATGTGGGGCGTTCAAGGCGGTCTAACGTTGGATACGTTAGGATCAGAGCCATTAATATCTGGAAATAGCGGCTTGAACATAACAGGTGCGGACAGCCTTGGCGGAACTTTAGGAGAAACGCTAGGAAGCTTGCTAGGAGGCACGCTTGGTCTGCTTGGGCCTTAAATTCGCAATCCTGTGTAAATTAGTGGTGCTAACAGGTTGATATCTCAGGGTTGAAGGGTCAATCAGGCAGTTCTTTACTCTCTACAAGAACAGCATTCCTGAGCGACCCTACCTAACTATACTCACCAAAAGTACATCTTTAATTAACTCAAATTCCGCATCAGATTAAGTTTAAAAACTAACTATGAAATTTTTGTTGAGTTCCCAGAATGCGGTTGACTATTTAGTTGAAAAAGGTCTTTGCACTCAAGAAGAGCAAGCCCAGAGCCAGATTGAACCGAAATTTGCCAAGAACTTTAACTTATTGTTGAGCTTACCAGACGATCGCAAACTTTTGATTAAGCAAGAGCGTTACAACCGAGACGGGAAAACGGCTGGTGAGTTTTTCCATGAATGGCGAATTCATGAGTTTTTGCAGCGGTTCCCAGAGATGAATTATCTTCGTCCATATCTACCGGAGATACTTCATTTTGATGCCGAGCATTCAATCATCGTTTTTAACTATTTAAATGACTACCGCGATTTAGCGAACTTCTATGGGAAGGAGAAAGTTTTCTCAAAAGTGATTGCAGCTTCGATTGGAGTCGTTTTAGCCACAATTCACAGCGCAACGCTCAATCGTCAGGATTACCAAGAATTTTTCACCCAGCAGCATCGTGATGGTATAATACCAGACCAGATTTCTAAGCTAACTCGCTCTCTAGCGCAAGTTAGTCCAGAAATATTTGGTCAAGTTCCAGCTGATGGACTCAAATTCTTGACCCTTTATCAACGTTATGACAGTCTGGGGCAAGCGATCGCAGAACTTCATCAAACTTCCCAGCGCTGTTGTTTGACACATAATGACCTGAAGTTAAACAATATTTTATTACCGATTGATTGGGAACAAGCGATCGTTAAGGCAGAGCAATCTAACCAAAGCATCGTGCGACTGATTGATTTCGAGCGTGCAGCTTGGGGAGATCCAGCCTATGATTTAGGTATGATTATTGCCAGCTACTTGCAAATATGGTTGGGTAGCTTGGTAACTAGTAAAGCGATCGCACTCGAAGAGTCTTTACGTTTAGCCACAATTCCCCTCGAACAGCTGCAACCTTCTATTGCTGCCTTGACTAGCGCCTATTTCGAGCATTTTCCCGAAATTCTGGCTCACTATCCTGATTTCTTGCAGCGAGTTGTGCAATTTTCCGGTCTGGCTTTAATTCAAGCAATTCAAGCCACAATTCAGTATCAAAAAACCTTTAACAACACAGGAATTTGTATGCTTCAGGTTGCCAAGACATTGCTATGCCGTCCAGAAACATCCTTTCAAACGGTGTTTGGCATGTCAGCATCCGAACTCATACCCTCACACTCTGTTGTACCACGTTAATATTTATAACGGTAGACAAAATATATATGCAATTGCTGGATTCTCCACAAAATCAACTGCCAGATACTGCAAAAGAGCAACTTTTGGCTACGCTTGAAGACATCGCTGACAAGGTTCAAATTCAATCTAATTTCTGTATTCACCATCCAGACTATAAATCCACGGAACTGCCGACTGAGGTAGTAGAGCGTTTTGGGCAATTACCCCAGGAGCTTCAGACTAAGTATCGAAGTCTGCAATTGCAGAGTTTTCTCTACAGTACCTATTACAACGGTTCCTTACGAGAGACTATGACATCAAATGCAGATTCAGACGACCTACCACTGCCTCAGAATTTAGAGAACAATACCTTCTTGGGAGTAGACTTAGCGTTCTACGATCGCTTGCACAAAAGCAACAGCGGCGTAGGCTATTTTGATCCAGGTTGGACTGTGATCAAGCAAGAGAGTGATGACAAGCTAGTTGTCAATAAGAATGGCCTAACTTTGCATATTGAGCGCAAAAAACACTTACAACCCGAAGCGCCATCGGCTGTAGTAGGTGAATTGGTTGCCATCAAGTTGCCTCGCAATCGAGTGCAAAGCGGATTCTATATGGCAGTTGGCAATGCAGGCCACAAAAGTCGCAGCAGTTCAGATCGCCATGCAGGGATAGTGCGTATTTACTTCAACTTAACTCCTGATGGGGCAGTTGCAGTCATGGCTGACTTGACACGGCGGCTCAACGATATTTCCCTTCCCTTCTCATTCAAGGCGTTGTATAATCCTTCAATATATGGGCGACATGACTCCGCCGTACTCTATTTTGAAAAGAGCAACTACGAAGTAGTCCGACCAATCCTTGAGGCGGTTTACATAGAAATGCGATGCATACGGCGGGCTTTGCCTACGCACTTTCAACCGCAAGTACCCCTGTTTACCAAGTGGTTGGCACCAGGACTGGCACTAGCCGAAGAACCAGACCACAAATTTGCTGAACTGGAAAGTTTTGGTATGAATCGCTGCCTGATTGTAGCTAATGCCCTACTAGAAGCTTGGCAGCAAGGAGACAATTCAGCTGCTGGACGCATGAGTCGGATCTTCAACCACTTCTCCTTGTTGGGACTTGACTTACAACGTTCGTACCTGAATGCCAACTCTGAAGATATTTACACTCCCTTAGATCTATGAAAATTACCGATCTTACTTCTGAGTCTGTGCAGCAACCCGTAGCCCCATCTCCTAAGGTCAGTATTGCTACCCCTAAACTTCCAGAGTCCGAACTGCCATTTTATCGCAAACTTGGACGTACTGACCTAACAGTTAGCTGTTTAGGATTAGGAGGCGGAGGCCACATCTCCAGTGAAGATACCCTCTACGCTTTCGATCAAGGAGTCAATTATTTCTTCTACTCTAGCGATTTACACCATTATCTCTACAGTTCAATGGGTAATGCACTCCGCAAATTGTGTGGACGTGGTTCCTCACAAAGAGAGAAGGTGGTTCTAGCAACAGTAACTTATGTCCTTAAGAGTCCAGAGTCTGTACTAGCATCCCTCTTGGATCAAATGGTTGATTTAAAGATGGACTACATTGACGTATTCTTTTGGGGCTGGATTGGTAGCAAAGATGGTACTGCAATTCAAGATTGCTTGAGCGTCTCTAACGATCTCCGAGGGCCAAATGGGGTGTATCAGCGAGCCATAGAACGGATGTTTGGCACTTCAGAGTTACTCAAAAAAATGGGGATAGTCCGCTATATCGGAGCCTCTTTCCACGATCTTGATTTAGCAGCACAGTGGCTCGATAGTCCCCTTTTAGATGTAGTCATGGTCAGGCACAATATTGCCCATCGCACTGCTCAACAACAAGTATTCGCCAAGTTGGATGCTCAAAACCCGCAGCGGCCAGGTATTGTCACATTTAAGTCGGCTGGTATGGGTGGCCCTCTTTGGCACGCTCCTAGAGGTTTACCAGCAAATTGCTGGCAGCCCAGCGTTCCTGATTTATATCGCTACTCTCTATCACAGAACAGTGTAGATATCGCTTTGGCTGGTTGGCGAAATCGTCAGGAAGTTGATGCTGCCATCAACGGTGTTCGTAAGGGTAAGTTGACACCTGCCGAACTAGACTACCTTAACCTGTACGGCGATTTACATCGCAATCGGTTTGACAACATCCAGGATATTCCCCGCGATCGCTTGCTGTATCACCCAGAAATAGCGATGTCTGCGTCATAAACTAATCACTTAATACAAGCCATGAAAGAAACATTAGAAAAAGTTGTACCGCAAAAAACTTCTCTGGCAACTGATGCAGATATCATTGCCTGCCTGCGTTATTCCTGTAAAATTGCTGAAATTGCTGCTTTATCTGAACGAGATGTACTAATTTTACGCACCTGTGAGCAGTTGGGGATTACTCTTTCTGATGAAGAGTTGCAAACAGCAGGAGATGCTTTTCGGTTAGAGTACAAGCTGTTAGGAGCTTCTGAAACCATTGCTTGGCTGGAAGCACAGCGAATTACAGTAGACGATTGGTCTGAAGGAATTCGAGTCGCGCTGCTAACGAAAAAGTTAAAAGAGCATCTCTTTGGTGCAACAGTTGATGGTCAATATGTGGCTAACCGTGAGCAGTTTAAACGAGTTGCACTCTCTCAGATTGTCGTGCTTGAACATATAGAGGCGATAAAAATAGCCCAAGCGCTCAGAGAGGAAAATGCATCCTTCTACGCTTTGGCACTAGCACACTCAAAGGGTAAGCAGTCTCAAGAAAATGGTGGCTTTGTCGGTATTCAGTTTATAGCGGAACTGATCCAGGAACTTGCCAGAGCGATCGCCAACGCCAAAGAAGGCGAAGTAGTTGGGCCAGTTGAAACAAAGCTTGGCTATCACATTCTGCGAGTAGAAAAGTGGTTTCCCCCGCAACTCAATGAATCTGTCAAAGATCAAGTCATGGAATCCTTCTTTCAAGCTTGGTTGAAGCAGCGAATTAACTCTAATCATCCTGTTTAATAGATAACCTAAGTTACTAGTACAACAAGTCAAAAGTAACCCTTCGACTACGCTCAGGGTTACATCGAGCGACTTGCCTTGACTTGTGCCGAGCGTACCCCTACCGGGAAGCAAGCTACGCGCAGTGTCTCCGACAGGAGAAGCCAAGGTGTAAAAAAAAGAATGTAGCTTTATTTCCGCATTGATGTACTAGTTAGGTGAGAGTTTAGATAATGCCACAAAACTTTAGTGAGCAAAACTTAGTAGGAGTAGACTTTAGCGGTCGAAACCTAACTGATGCCAATTTTTTCAAGTCAAAGCTGGAAAATTCCAGACTCGTTAATACAACCCTTATCAGGAGCAACTTTGAAGAGGCTGTTCTGCTCAATGTAGACGCATCTGAAGCTAACTTTACCGATGCCAACTTATATAAAGCTACCTTAGAATTTGTCAACTTCAGTGAAGCGAATCTGCAAGGAGCCAATCTAGAGCTAATTTCTACTAAAGAAATTAATTTCTCAAATGCTAATCTAACTGATGCCATCTTACGAGAAGCTAAACTCAGCGGTGACGAGGAAAATCGCCCAAACCTAGTAGGTGCTGACCTAACTCGAGCCGACCTGTTTAAGGCTGAACTCAAAGCCGCCGACCTAACTGGTGCTAATCTGACTAACGCCAATTTACAAGAAGCCACTCTAGAAGGTGTCCTCTTTATCAATGTGAATGCGACTGGTGCCGACTTCCGATTAGCGAAGTTCGAGGATGCCACCTTGCAAAACGCTATCTTTGACCTAGCTAATTTCAGTGGTATCTCTCTGGCCGATCTAGCCATAGAAAATCCAACACAGACCAACAGTGTTAGGTTTCGTGGGGCTAATTTGAGTGGCGTAAGTGCAGAAGATATCATTTTCAGCGGTGCTAACTTTAGTCCATTTATCGATGCCAGTGGCAATGTTACTGTGACTAACCTCAGTAATGCCAAATTTGCTGACACTGATTTGAATAGATCGAACTTCAATCAAGTCGAAGCTGAAGACATCTTTTTAGAAAGTGCTAATTTGAACCGAGCATCTTTTATCGGAGCTGACCTGAGTAGAGCCAACCTGAGCAAATCTGACTTAACAGCTGCAATTTTCAGCGGGGGAGTTGAACTCGACAATGCCTTTTTGGAATTTGCCAATTTTAGCGGAGCTAATCTCAGAGGAGCCAACCTGACAGGGGCTAAATTAAAAGGAGCTAATTTTAGTAATGCCGACCTCACTGGTGCAAATTTAACGGGGGCTGACCTGACAGAAGCTAACCTGACTGGTGCTATTACAGTCGATACTATTGGTCTGTCTGGTGGGGATTCAGATAACGACACCTCTGAAGGGACGGGCGACAACGATAGTGATAGCAATGAGACTATCGAAGGAACAGACGGCAACGATAACCTTTTCGGCACTGATAGTGATGACATCCTCAACGGTAACGGGGGTAATGATTATCTAGACGGCGACGCAGATGATGACATTCTCACAGGCGGTGCTGGTGACGACATTCTAGTTGGCGGCGCAGATAATGACACACTCACAGGCGGTGCCGGTACGGATAAATTTCTCTACAACACTAATGCAGCCTTTGTGGCTTCTGCGGTTGGTCAAGATACAATTACCGACTTTAGCTTAGTAGACGTAATTGTTTTGGACAAAACGACGTTCACAACACTCAGCAGTGCAGCTAATGGTTCTCTGCGGTTCACAGAGTTTGCAAGAGTTGCTAATGATTCCCTTGCAGGCAGCAGCAGTGCAGACATTGTGTATAGTCGTGCAACCAACAACTTGTTCTACAACCCGAATGGCACAGCAGCAGGTTTTAGGGAAGGTGGTATGTTTGCCACGCTAATCGGCATTTCTTCCCTAGCTGCAACGGACTTCCTGATTCAGGCATAGCAAAGATTTGATGCAGGAATTTGCCAACGCTAAGACGAAGTAGTTGAATCTATTCAAACAAAGCTTTACTATTACATTCTGCGAGTTGAAAAGTAGTTTTTGCCGCAACTCAATGAATTATTCAATGACCGAGTTATGGAATCTTTTTCCAAGCTTGGTTGAAGCAGCTAAATAACTCTATTGATAGTGTTTAGTAAATAATGTCAACCTATCACAAACGTACACGCAACCGTTTTTTACAATTATCAAGCTTAGCTGCGATCGGTGCAACTATTGTTAGCTGAGGTTCAAAAAAAAGCTTAGTTGAAGATTGTCGGGGCACGTTATGACTTAGATAGTGGTTCTGTAGAGATTATTACCTCATAATTCACTGCCTCCTCCTCACAACTTCTCTTTGCAATGCTCATATCATGTGCGGCTAAATACTTGTCATTACGTACTCCTTTGGAGAACCCGTTTGCGTAGCGTCTCCGATAGGAGAAGGATACTGCCATGACAAGATTAAAATAATGGAATAGAAAATGTTTGTAGTAGCGCTTTAGCACTTAATAAACTATAAGTCTAATGCATAAATTTAACCTTAACACGCTAGTACGCAGCGATAGCGAAGTGAAGTAATCGTAGAGTCATTGCGATCTCTTCTCTGCGATAGGCTACGCCATTGTTTACATCTGCACACCCTTTTTCAAGCTAAACATCCACGGGGTATTTATCTACAACCAGAGCATGAAAATATCTCTTACCAGTCCTGAATTCCTAGCCGTCAGTCTTTATTTTCAAGATAAATCTACTGTGTTTTGTAATATTTAAGTTTTCTCTAAATCAAACAAAGATAAAAAGAAATAACTAATTTAATTACTTCAATCACAAACTAATATTTAAACTCAATCAGTATATTTAAAAATTCTCTATTTGCTGCTTGTAAATTAAATTTACAACAAATGATATTTTTTGAAAAAATACTACAAGCTTAAGCAATCTAAACAAGAAAAAAGTCCTTTACTTAAAACCCAAAATAGTATTTTAATGGCTTACTTTACTATTGGAATCTGATACTTTAGTAAATAAGGCTAAGTAATCAAAAGCTTAGTTATAACTAAAATTTTTCTACTAACTAAGGAAATTTTCAGATGGCTAACATCAAGATTGACGACATCAAAAACCTGCACCCTGCTGGCGCTGAGTTCTTTGGTGATAATGAAAGCTACATGAGTGAACTAACTGAAGATGCAGTTAGTTCACTCAAAGTTTGGGGTGGTACTGTTGAGCTTACTAGTGCAGCAACAACTGGGATCACAGGTGAATTATCAGGCTTAACAGGTGAGTTATCAGCTGAATTAACAAGCATTATCGGTCTGTAATTTTTCCTACTGAAGCCACTCATTAGAGCCAGCTACTTAAAGTTGCGAGCCTTACTGTAAAGAAAAGCTCGCAACTTTATTGTTTTATGTTTAGCTAATTGTTAAATTCAAGAAAGCGATCGCCCGAGTTAGACAACCGCTTTTCACTTAGTTCATATTGCGAAACTTCGTAGTCCTGAGAGACGTTTGTTTGCCTGCAGCGACAACCGGACTACTTGCTCGTCGTGCGGTAGCAGCCCAGGACTGCATACGCTCAACTGCCGCAGCATCAGTGATCGCAAGCGGGGTGATGGTTTGACGGCAAGCCTCTAAATCCCCAAGCGTGACCTGCTGTGGTCTACCCTCATCGAATGCCAGTAGTGCGGCTTCGGCAGCTAGCGTCTCTAACTCGGCTCCTGAAAACTTTGCGGTATTGGCTGCGATCGCTTCGAGGTATTCGGACTCTACAGTGATACCAAAGCGTTGTAGGTGAATTTAGAGGATTTGGCAGCGTTCTGGTTCTGTTGGCAAATCGACGAAGAACATCTCATCAAACCTACAGGGCGAACGCATCTTAATTACTAATAAGAATTAGGAAGCAAATTCAAATATCTAGAATAAAGCCAATTCACTTAGATAAATAGTGAATGCAAATCAAAGGATAAACTTAGATATTAAAAACTTATTATTTATCATGAAGATATAATTTAAAATCAACAATTAGCAGAAAGTGGACAACATGAATTAATGACTGAGTCATTCTCACTAATTGTGGGTCAGAGGCAGTAATTTCCTCGCCCTTCACCAAGCGTTTCAATATATCATGCAATCCCAAGTTAAACCTCGCTAACCACTTCGCCGAATAATTCCCCCAATCCCTAGCTGTCTAATTGGTATT
This sequence comes from Nostoc sp. MG11, assembly GCF_014904695.1. GTDB lineage: Bacteria > Cyanobacteriota > Cyanobacteriia > Cyanobacteriales > Nostocaceae > Komarekiella. The sequence goes on from NZ_JACXXN010000052.1 coordinate 29,733, forward strand.
CAGAGGTTGAAAATCAAATGCACAGAGACGTTCTTGATGTTGATTGACTAAACCTTGTATTGCACTACTGGGATG
>NZ_JACXXN010000053.1 GCF_014904695.1 Nostoc sp. MG11
AATCTCAGTTGCACTCGACTTAATAAATCCTCAACATTTAAGAAACTGGTTTGCCAGTTGCTGCTACTGTACCTCATAACAGCCGTAAATGCTGTAAGATGAGATTCCCGCCATGTTTGAGTTTTTTGTAAGACTTTCACAGTTGATTCAGCAAGAGCAAAAAACCTACTTCAGCAAATCTGGTTCTTCCTCGACAATCCTTTCGTAGAGTGGCTGAAAGCTAAACCAACCCCCAGAATCAGTTCCCACCTGACTGTGTGTTAACGTCGCAATTTCATGGTCAATAGGAACAGGTTTACCTGCTGCTTCTGCTAAAAGTTGTGCTTGAGCAGAACGTTCAAAACTAATGTACCACCAAGCAGCTGCGTCTACTGTTGGCCCCGCAGTCAAAAAGCCATGATTGCGGAGAATAACAGCTTTTTTATCCCCCAAAACCTCAGCAATTCTTCTTCCTTCAGAAGGAGCTAAAACAACACCTCTATAATCATCAAATAGATCGTGGTCTTGATAAAAGATACAAGCATCTTGAGTTAAAGGATCAAGTAGACGACCTAGACTTGACCAAGATTTACCATAAAGAGAATGAGCATGAGCCGCCGCAACTATATCAGGACGCGCCTCATGAATCTGGGAATGAATCGCAAAAGCTGCCCGATTTACTGGTGCATTACCCTTGACAACTTCCCCGTGACTATCCACCAAAATCAGGTCAGAAACACGGATCTGACCAAAGTATTTCCCAAAAGGATTAACCCAAAAATGGTCGGTAAATTCTGGGTCACGGGCTGTAATATGTCCTGCTGTTCCTTCACTGAAGCCAAAACGGCCAAATAAGCGAAAAGCCGCAGCTAAGTGTTGTTTACGGTAAAGGCGTTCATCTTCGACTCGTTCAAAGACTGGCGGTTGGGGTCTATCGAATTTTGGCATGAGTTTACTAATTCGTAATTAACGTGCATTGGAGTACCCAGAGCGAAAAGACTGGATACTTTGTTGTTCTGGATTGTACTGATTTCTTAAAATACTGCCAGTATCATTTCCCATAACATGAATTGAGATGGATGGCGCAAATACGGTAGTGGCTTTCACAGAGTGAATATCCCCATCGGGAGGCAATAAACGGTAAATATCACCGCGTTTTACTTGATACAAACCAACAATCTCTAACTGAGCAAATCCTTCTAATTCACCGTTATCTAGGCGACGGTACACAGTTTCTTCTTGTTTGCCTTGATACAACCCGACAAGTCCCCAAGATAAATGGTCGTGGATAGGGGTAATGGAATTAGGGGGAATCACTAAACTAAAAATAGTTAGCTCTTGAGAACGATACAGCAACCATTGTCCGATACCACCACCCAAACCACTTTCAGGATTTGGTTGAGCAAAATCTTCTGGTAGCCAATCCCGTTTCTGGAGTAGGGCGGCAAAATAAGGTTCAAGGATATTGAGGGTTTCTGTGCGTTCGTGAAGCGTTCCGTAGGAATCGCCACTTGTGCTAGCAATAATTTCTTTGGCAGTAGTTACAAACTCAGATAATTCAGGACTATCAACAAACCATTGGTCTGTTTCTAGAGGTTCGAGAGCAGTTGTGTGAGGCATAAAATCTTAGATGTAGGATTCAGGATGAGAGCTTACTCTAGGGAACGGTGACTGTTTGTTGTTCTCTTCGCTGTACTTCTTTTTTTACCAATGGAATCACATCTCGACCGTAGGCGATGTCTGACGACAAGCCGCTTCTCTACGAGAGGCTCCGCCAACGCGTCTACGCATCTTCTACCGGGTCAAAACCGCGAATCAAAAGTGTTGTCACTCCAGCATCGTAATAATCAAATAACGATTCTGCTACTTGTTCTGGAGTCCCTACCAAGGCTGTAGTATTACCATAGGCTCCTGTTGCAGCAGCTTTAACTTCAGCAATGCGTAGTTTAATTGCTGCGATCGGTTCTCCCCAAAAAGCATACACATTCAAAGTTGTCAGTAACAAGCTACCGATTTTTTGCGATCTGGACTGTGAGAGAGGAATCATCAGAGTAGTCCAAATGAATTAATAACCTACTGTTTGATCTACGACGTTACGCAGAGGTTTACCTTGGCGATAGCGGGTAAGATTGTCTAGAAATAGAGCAAGCGATCGCTCTTTAACTCTGGGAGAATTACCAGAACAGTGTGGTGTAATAAAAACGTTGGGCAAAGACCACAATGGACTTTCTGCTGGTAGCGGTTCTGTAAACACTGTGTCTAAAGCCGCCCCGGCAATTTCACCATCCTGTAAGGCTTTGACTAGTGCAAATTCATCTACAATTGCACCACGAGCAATATTAATTAAATAAGCACTCTTACACATCAGATGCAGTACTTCAGCATCAATCATGCCTTTAGTATCCCAAGTTAGAGGTGTGGCAATTACAACATAGTCAGCTTCATCCAAAAGAGCTTTCCATTCATCTGCACCCACTACTTTGTCAAAGTTAGGTAGTGGTTGCGGGTGACGACGACTCCCAAAAATCCGCATCCCAAAAGCTTTCGCACGGGACGCGATTTCTTGCCCAATTCCACCTGCACCGATAATTAATAAGGTTTTATCTAGTAATTCTTGAATTGAAAGACCTTTTTGCCAAAGGTGTTGAGTCTGTTGCTGGTGTAATTTGGGTAGTTGCTTGGCATGGGACAGCATATAAGCGATCGCAAATTCAGCAATGGGAATCGCATGAACTCCCGCGCCGTTAGTCAAAATGAGGTTGCGTTCTACATATTTGGGTGTAACGATGTGATTTACACCTGCATTTGGTGCATGATGCCAACGCAATTGTGGCGCAGATTCTAAAACTCGATGCAATGTTGTTGGTTTGAGAAAAAACCAGCTAAAGTAAACCTCGGCATCTGTAGCATCACCATCCAAGTTACCTTCGCTGTCCACACGCACAACTACTACCTCATCAGGTAGATGAGCCTCAAGTTCTGTGGCTACGTCTTTTGGTAAAATAATTTTCAAAGCTGACAACTCCCTTCACGTCGCTTTGTCATAAATTTTCAGCAGTGGATCTAAGCATTTCGTTGCAGATATTATTCCAGTCTGTCATGCCTTTTGAATTAGAGATAGGAAATTAGGAAGATACAATATCCCTATTCCTCCTGTTTGTATTCACAATTAAGCTTTGTTGATAAATAAAAAAGCAGGTGCGATGATCGCCTAGATTTAAAAATTCTATCCATGACATTCTCGCACCCGCCTCAACTGCCATAAGAGGTATCCATCCCCATCTAACACATTGCAACTTAGTGCTTGACTAAAAAAAGCAAAGCCTTCAGTAGCAATGATGACTGCGTGCAATAAACTACTCCTCACCGCAGGCGATGTCTGTCTGGCTAAACTTTTCGCTGTCTTGAAAAGTTTTGCGCCGGGAAACCCGGACGCGCAAACTTTTCGCTACGACGGGTTACGCTTACGCACTCCAATATTTACTACTGTTTGTCGGTCAAATTACCGTAGTTTATATATAGAAAAGCTTCGCACACTTTTTTTGGAAAATCAAGGGCTATCTTAATAAAAGTTAAAACTGATGAAACAAAATTGTTAAGTAATAGTAAAAACTCACCGAGCTACAAAAATCTCACTTGAGAAAATCGAACAAAAAAACTTAAAACTATAGCAACTTTGGTAAGGTGCTTCAATTTTGCGGATTTACTGTGATTAGAATCTAAAAAAAGACAGCATACCAGATTATTCTGAGAGCAGCAGCTAAATTTTTAGATTTAATTTGTAACACTAAACACATATTTACTAAAGTTTTGATTAGATGCTACCATCTTAATAAAAAGATAATACGATAACCTGACCAATTTACCGTAATTTATGATAAAACATAAATTTAGTCGGTTTATCATCATTACTTGCTTTAAAAATACTGTCAATCGAACAAGTTAGTATTTCACTCGAAAAAGAGGTAAAACTTAATGTTGAAAATTGGATTTCAGCGCATCATAATCTATTGGCAAAAATGGGTTATTTTCGGATTTGCCAATCTAAAGCGACTATTATCTATTGTTCCTAAAAAATTTCCTGTGGCATTCATTACTGGCTTATGCGTCAGCTTGCTATTTGCTGCTTGTACAGCAAATAATCCAAGTAATACTACAACTGTATCTGCCAATAATTCCAATCAAACCAAAGCATCAGTAGTCAGAATAGGCTATCAAAAATCAGCAATTCTCCTAAAAAGTAAAGGGCTTTTAGAAAAGCGTCTACAACCTGAAGGTGTATCTGTTGAATGGATTGAATTTCCGGCTGGGCCACAGCTTTTAGAAGCCATGAATGTTGGCAGTATTGACTTAGGACATACTGGAGAATCACCACCAATTTTTGCACAAGCAGCCGATGCTGCAATCACATATATCGCCGGAATTGCACCCAGTCCTGCGAGTTCAGCAATTCTTGTTCCCAAAAATTCTGCTATCAAAACAGTCAATGATCTTAAAGGGAAAAAGATTGCTTTTCAAAAAGGCTCTAGCGCTCATTATATGCTAGTGCAAATTTTAGAAACTTATGGTTTGAAATATAGTGATATTCAACCTATATATTTACCGCCAGCCGATGCTCGTGCAGCTTTTGTCAAAGGTAGTATTGATGCTTGGGCAATTTGGGATCCATTTTACGCAGCAGCAGAAAAATCTGCCGATTCTCGTGTATTAATTGATGGCATAGGAATTAATAGACAAGGAGGTTATTACCTTGCTAGTAAAAACTTTGCTAACCAGCAATCAGAAACTATTAAAGTAATCCTTGAAGAAATTCAAAATCTTGAACAATGGTCTGACCAAAATCGCAATGAAGTTGCAGCTACTCTCTCTCCTATCTTAGGCATTGATTTAGAAACAATGCAAAAAAGTACTAACAGAAAAAAGTTTGGCATCACACCAGTTACTCAAGAACTAATTACTCTCCAGCAGCAAGTTGCTGATAAATTCTATGAATTGAAGTTGATTCCCAAACAAATTAATGTAAAAGAAGCGATGCTTACGCCTGAGCAATACGCTGCTTTCTCACCTAAAACTAAATAATTCGTAACGGGCTACGCCCCCAGGGCGAACGCATCTAAATATAGTACGTATATACTAATAAGAGTTTAATCGCGTGTGTCAGGGAGGTTAAGCGATCAGGCATTAATGGTAAAGTCATAATAAAAGTAGAGAAAAGCCCCAGTTTGCGTGAAACTCAAGCCTAAAATCACAATTGCTGACCACTTTACACAGATGTCAGATCCACTAATAGATCGCACGAAGCGACACAAATTAATTGATATTTTAACTATTGCGATTTGTGCAGTAATTTGTGGAGCAGATAGCTGGGTAGCGATTGAACTGTATGGTTGCACGAAATACGAGTGGTTGAAAAAGTTTTTGGAGCTACCAAATGGAAGACCATCACATGATACTTTTGCCAGAGTATTTGCACAACTAAATCCGCAGGAATTTCAGTCATGTTTTTTAAATTGGATGAAACTAATACAGAAAATAACTTCGGGTTAAGTAATTGCAATTGATGGGAAAACTTGATGTGGTTCTTACGATAAAAGTAATGACCAAAATGCAATCCAGATGGTGAGTGCTTGGGCAACTACAAATAAATTAGTTTTAGGTCAAGTAAAGGTAGATGTAAAATCGAATGAAATCACAGCAATTCCAGACTTATTAAAGGTATTAGAACTATCTGGATGTATCGTAAAGATTGATGTAATCGGTTTTCATCAAGAGATTGTGAAGTTGATTACACAGCAATCAGCAGATTATGTAATTACCTTAAAAAAGAACCAAGGCAATCTTTATGAGTCAGTTGAGGAACTATTTAAAACAGGGATAAGCACGGGGTTTGAAGGCATAGAACACAGCACATATAAACAGATGAAGATAACCTAATTCACACTTGAAAAAATATTTGCTTTGATTTGCTTATCATTTTGCCAATTTTTACAATTATCTATGTCATTTTGAAATCTTTCTTAGTTTTTATTAATAATTAAGATGCGTTCGCCCTGATGTTTTCCCTTGAACCATTATTTTGTCCTTGTTGTACTCCAGCCATATTGCATTTACTAACTCAATCCGAGCTGACTCAGCACATACTCCAATTAAGAACGGGGTCAGTTTCCGCGGCTATTAGGAGGAATCAAAAACAGCAGCAGCGATCTCTATCCGTAGAACAAGAACCAAACACCCACCAGTTAGTAACACCCCAAGTCAGATCACAGACAAAGAAAGGGAAAGGTTCACAACTCTTCTACCGTTACTGCCACAAGGGCTATGGGTAGAACAGAGGTTCTATGAAATTATCCAATCACGTATCACCAATCCCAGAAGAAAGGGTGTGAATGACTTAGCCTCAATTGATACTAGAAAAACTACCCTGCTACCAGACAGTAAATATTCCTTCGGGTTTGGAGCGCCAGCAGAACTAGCGCTCCGATAGTTGCCGCGTATCGGGTGTTCCTAGACAAAGACTACAATTGGGTTCTGCCGTTCGAGGAATTCGCCGAAGACTTCCTACAACACATCTGGAGTCATAATTTCCGCAAATATTTAATCTCAGAGAAAACAGCCGGGAATACAATCGGTGCAAAAATCTGCCGCAATCAAGAGATTTGGGAAAGTTTATACATCTCGGCCCAAAGTTATCTTAATGGGTACTTAATGAAAATGGTCAACTCTACCAAGCGGGAAGAATTAACCCTGACTTCTTGACGGGAATTTGCTCACTCCTGCAAGTTGTGTGATGGCGGTCTCACGCTCATCGTTAGGGAGCCGCCCAAAGGGGGATAGCGCCAGAGCGTCCGCGGTTAGCGAAAGCGATCGCCATCGGTAAGTCAAGACTGAATTACCATATATAAATGAGTGATATCAAGTTCGCTTAATTATAAATAATTAAGCGAACTTGATATTAGACATCGCTTTCAAATTTTACATAAATTAGGCGATCGCACTTAAATTTATTAGAGTCACGAAAAAACCTGCTCATAGCAGGCTTGATTTTTCGATTCGTGATATTTCTAAATCTGCGATCGCTCATCAAATATTAATACTGTTGGGAATGCGAGAGGGTAGAAGATATGGATACTCAATCCCGGTATCTGCTATACGTAGTTGATTACGTGCCTTGATTTTGCTTTCAATTTCCACTAATTCATTTTGGAACTGTTTGAGGATCTGGCAATCGCCTTGATCAACAAACTGAATTAGCTCGGAACTACCTAGTTGTCCCCAATAAATACCACTTAGAGAAAAAGTTAACTGCATCTGTCCCAAATCTTGCTTTGTTGAGGGTAGCAATTCTTCGAGGGTGGCTGGTGCATCTGGTCGGCTGTAAAGTGCTAAAGGGGCATTGGGTACATAGGTAACATAATCAAATTGGCTGAAGTTTACTGCTGCGTGCTGGGGGCCGCAGGTAAAGATAATTAAAGTAGCAATGTCTATGAGTTGTTGCAGGCTGGTGATTTCACTAAACCCAGGCATTCGGGGATAAGAGGGTAATTCTTGGGGCTCGAGTCCAGCAGCAATCACCCATTCTTTAGGTAGCCAGTCTGGTGCTTGGGGAAACTCTGATTTAGGACGCGAGTCAAGGGGTGCTCCTAATTCTGCCGCCCAAGCTCTTAGATAAGGGTCTTGCTGTACTGCCTGGTCGCTTGGATAATAACGTTGTAAATAGCGAGACGTGTAGTTGGCGATCGCTTCCCATAGTAATAAGGCATCATCTCGGTAAGGAAATTCTGAGATAAATTCAGGTTCGATTCCTCGGCGTTTGATGTCGTTTAACAAGGAGTATTCCGCGAAAGAACGTTGGCGATAAGCCCGGTTAATCAACCCCAAAGATGCCTCTCTGGTGGGAGCCATCAACTTGCCGATAGCACCTTCCTCACCGAGCAAGACTGCATTACCCCGCGTATTAATTGCTAGTAGAAACTGAAAATGGGGATACAGTAGCCGATATACGGGATGGTTACTAGGCAACTGTCGGGGAGTGGCGATCGCAAACGCTTCCATTGCTAGATGGGTGTAGCAAAGGTGGGTAAGCAGTTCGTGATACGTGACATCGGCTGTTTGCACGTAGAGTTTTGCCCGCGTCCAGTCGTCTACATTCCCACCGCCGATTGCAGGAGTCACAACTTTACCTTTTTCCACCTGGATTAGTACTGGTTCTAACCCTTGCTCAGAGCGGTAAAACAGCGCTATAGGACTCCCCACATAGCGTCCCATCTGCAAATCTGTAACTTTCAGGTCTTGTAACAGGGGATAGTTGGCAACAAATAAACGATTTTCGACTGCTGACTGTATTAGGTCTATTGTCCTACCATCTGCCAATTGGTAAGGCTGAGTTGCCCAAGTTTGCAAAATTGGTTGTTCAGCTGATTGAACTCGACGGATCACATTTGGGTTTTGCCCAGCCAATCGTTGACGAGCAAATTCGCGATCGCGCAAACCTCCATCCTGTTGATAAATCTGGCTGGCTACTGGGTATGGTCGTCCGCTTTTTTCTAGAGCTTGAAAAAATTGCGATCGTTGCTGCTCATTCTTAGCCGTAACAGAAATATAACTCTGTGTATCTACTGCCTCAGCTGCTTTAGTCGCCGCCATCAGTCTTTGTCCCATTGTCCGCCGTTCCCGAACAAAGCTGGCGTTAAACTGTTCGTTCGGCGGCAGATTGAAATTAAACCATCCCGATTGAAAAATCTCCAAATCTACTAGTAAAATTGAGAGTTGTAACCAGCTTTCATCTAAGGTATGGATTGCATTTTCCAACTCTGTTAATAGCAGACTCCAGGGTTGCGATAGCTGTCCCTGATTTAGTTGATTTTTACGCAGTTTTGTCAAAATATAGCGCAACACGCCATCTTCCCCAGCATAGGGAAAAATCCGTGCAGGTCCCTTCTGATCTAAACCTGTTGGATCGTAGCGATAATGACCTTGTTGCTCAGTAGTATTTACATGGAACACCATAATCTGCTCCTGTTGCAATGGTAATAAATGTCAGCTGAATAATCAAATCGCAAAGGAACCTCAGTAGAATTGTGCGCCTCAGTGAAGTGCAGACACTCCAAGCCTACGCTTCTATATAATTAGCGATCATAACCATTTAACTTGACTGCTATTGTCCTATCAAAATTTAAGTAACATATCACAAAAAATGCTACGTAAATTTGCTAATCGTAATGAGTTAATAGCCTATCTCCGCCAAGAATTCCCAGATGCAGCAGAACGCGATGACCATATTAGCGAAACTGTAGGGGGACGCCAAGCTGCTGAGCAAGCACTACAACAAATAGACCCAGCAAACTATGGTAAGACAAGAAACTTATTAACAGGCGCGGTGACGCGACTTTCGCCTTATATTCGCTATGGAGTTTTAAGCTTGCGAGAAATTCGGGATTATGTACTTGAGCATATACAGCATCCAGATGATGCCACTAAACTGATTAACGAATTGGGCTGGCGCGACTACTGGCAAAGATTATATGTCAAGCTAGGTAATGACATTTGGCAAGACCAAGAAGAATACAAAACTGGTTACACCCCAACAGATTACACAGCAGACTTACCACAAGACATTAAAGAAGGAACTACAGGGTTAGTTTGCATCGACAGTTTTAGTCGTGACTTGCAAGAAACTGGCTACTTACATAACCATAAGCGGATGTGGCTAGCGGCTTACATGATCCATTGGCGGCGCATTCGTTGGCAAGCAGGAGCCAAGTGGTTTCTCGAACACCTTTTAGATGGTGATCCAGCTAGCAACAATATGTCATGGCAGTGGGTTGCCAGCACGTTTAGTCAAAAACCATATTTTTTCAACCGCGAGAACTTAGAACGCTACAGCAAAGGCGTTTATTGCCGCCAGTGTCCTCTTTACGGTCATTGTGACTTTGAAGGTAGCTATGAAGAATTAGAGCAGCGACTTTTTCCCAATGGAGAATTTTTTAAACAACCCAACAGCCAAAGTTGGCAGCGCTCAAAGAAAGGTAAAAGTTAAATATGTTTCGTCAGATGCGATCGCATTGCAAGAGGTTGCATTTAAACTCGATAGCGCAGCATTAAGGAAGAAAAAGAGCGTCGCCAAGAGTGTCAAAGCTACGGCAAGCATGGTAGCTTTGGTAAACAGATAAAGTCGAGTTAAAGACTAATCTAAAATCTCATGAATAAACCAATTGTTTGGGTACATGGAGACTGCTTAAGTCCCTACAACCCCGCGATACAAAAATATGCTGACGCCCCAGCCATTTGGGTTTGGGATGATGCTTTGATAGAGGAATGGCAACTGAGCCTTAAACGCCTCACATTTATCTATGAATGCTTGCTAGAATTACCCGTTGTCATCCAGCGTGGCAATGTGGCGCAAGCAATTTTAGCCTTTGCTAAGGAACATGATGCCAACTTAGTTGTGACAACAACAAGTCCCAGCCCTAGATTTAATGATATTTGCAATGAAATTACACCTTCTTTAGCCGTAGAAGTATTAGAGATAGAACCATTTTTTGAATACAACGGCTACATCGACCTCAAGCGGTTCTCACGTTATTGGAAAGTGGCTCAAAAGTATGTTTTTGAATAATTTGCTTAACAATAAACTTATTGCAAAAGTTCATTCTATAAACTATGACCAGCCCTTTCAAGGTGCAATCCTAAACAATAAGTTTTCTTCGTGTCTTGGTGTCTTTGTGGTGAAAAGATAAATTTCATTTAACCACAAAGACACCAAGTTTAATCATGAAAAACCAGGTAGTGAAACCAGATTTTTCACCCACCTTGAAAGGGCTAGTCCTATAAACATAAAACCATAGATAAATTATTTGTGTTTATTTGTGTTTATCGGTGGTTTTAAATAATTAACTAGGTTTGTTGTTAGTTTAATGTTATTATCCAATTTCTATAGATTTTTAACTACTGCTCATAGTAATAAACGCACATCTCCATCAGTTTTATTGTGGTTAGCTCTCAGTCTAGGCTTTGCATTATTTTACGGCATCTTAGGACTACAAAAAGCCTTCAGAAGTGAGTATGTAGCTCAAGATGATGCCCGTGAATATGTATTTTGGATGCAGCGGTTTATCGATTCAGAATTGTTACCTAATGATTTGATTGCAGATTACTTTAAATCGATTACACCATTGGGATTTGCTGCTATTTACAAAGTGATGGCTAGTTTAGGCATTAATCCTCTTTTGCTAAGTAAAATCTTGCCCATTATCCTAGGGTTAATTGTTACTATCTATTGTTTTTGGCTATGTCTTGAAATTTTTCCAGTGCCAATTGCTGGATTTATCAGTACTTTGTTACTCAATCAAAGTCTTTGGTTCAAGACTGACTTGGTTTCTGCCACACCTAAGTCTTTTGTATATCCGTTGTTGTTGGCATTTTTGTACTATCTTCTACGCGAATCTTGGCTAATTCTCTGTCTAATTATTGTACTGGAAGGACTTTTCTATCCTCCACTGCTATTGATTTGTTTAGGAATTTTGCTCATTAGGTTGCGAAGTAACTATTTTTTGCTTGCAGCCCTTCTAGGACTTGGATTTCTAGTAATGTTACCTTATGCGATCGCTTCTTCTGAGTTTGGGCCAGTTGTCACCGCTTTTCAAGCTAAGATGATGCCAGAATTTTGGAGAGAAGGACGACATCCGTTTTTTGACAATAATCCTGGGAAATTTTGGCTAATTGGCCAGCATAGTGGCATATTACCACCGTTGATGCCTCCCTTAATTTGGATAGGGTTATTGTTGCCTGTGGTGCTGCGATATTCGTTCCGCTTCCCATTAGTCAATCTAATCAAGAATAAAGTCACTATACTGCCGCAAATTGTCATAGTATCCTTGACCTTGTTTTTTGCTGCTCATACCTTCTTGTTAAAGTTGTTTTTTCCCACCCGCTATACAATTCATACACTGCGAATTGTCATGGCTATTGCTGCTGGTATTACTTTAACTGTGATGTTGGATAAGTTTTTCCATGCTGATCAACAAAAACGCAGATTATGGCGACTAGCATTAACAGCTACTTTAGTAGTTGCACTCCTTTTTTATCCTAATTTTTCAGGACGCTTTCCTACAACAGATTACAGGCAGTCTGGAGAGTCAGCCTTATATCAATTTCTTCAACAGCAACCTAAAGACAGTCTAATCGCCACCCTCTCCGACGAAGCAGATAACATCCCGACTTTTGCCCAGAGATCTATTTTAGTAGGTAGAGAATATGCACTACCATTCCACCTCAGTTACTACTCCCAGATTCGCCAACGTACCATTGATTTGATTCATGCTCAATACAGTCAGGAATTAACCGCAGCAAAAGAGCTAATTTCAAAGTATAGTGTAAATTTCTGGCTGCTGGAAAGTACAGCTTTTAAACCTGAGTACTTGACCGAAAAAACTTGGCTAAAAAGTTTTCAACCAGCGTTTACAGAAGCTTTAAGCAGTTTGAAACGGGAGACTACCCCAGCATTAGCAAGGTTGACAAAACAGTGTTCTATTTTAGAAACTGAGCGTTTTACTTTGTTAAAAGCAGACTGTATTATGAATTAATTTTAGAAAAGAAAAAAGTAAGCAAGTCTGCATGTTATATGTAGTGAAACTAATGACAAGCGGGCTTTTCGTAAGTCAATACTATACACCTTTCTTGCGCGGTCGAGGCTTAACACCTTTGGAGATTCAAAAAGTATCTGAGATTATCCGATGCTCTCCTGTTAAATACTATTTTCGTCTACTTCTCAACTCTTGTTTCTATTCAAGTATTCTTCAAACAATTCAAAAAATTTCTGTAGTGCCTCATACTCGTCTACAGAATAGAAAAGAATTATTTTAGACTATGACTGACCTGTCTTAATTCCATATTTTTCTTGAATCCATGATTGAAAACCTTCAAATTCTCTTTCTTGATTGGTTGGAGCTAAACCAAGTTATCTTTTAGCAAGTATGTATCCCCTTAAATACATATCAAACTTAGTAATTGAAGCAGTACCTAAAAACATACCTGGACTTTTTTTAATACGCCCTATAAGCTCGGATAGATTGTAATCATATATGCGGGGCTTCAAATCATCCACATTAAATTTTAAATTTTCTCCAACTTCATTAATTTCATTTTTTGAAATTTCCTCCCGTTTCAAAAATTCATCAAATAGTTTAAAAAAACTATAGAATGCACTTCTCTCGCTCCCACCAAAAAGAATTATTCCCGCCCATGATTGTAAAACCTTAGTTTTTGCTCTTTCTTGTATCCACTCTTGAAATTCTTCCATTACCCAACCTTCCTGAGTAAACCCTAATTTACTTAGAGTGCCTAAATACCCAATCAAAAATGAGTGAAGGCAAGTAATCGAGGGTTTATCTAAATATAGAGTGGGGTTATCTTTTATATCTTGGAGAAGCCTAGATAGATTTATCATATTGATTACTCCAATTGAATTTAGCGAGTAAGGTGTGTTATGCCGTAGACTAACACACCTTACTACTCTCCTCTCTGCTTAACTACTATTTTCGTCTACTTCTGAACTCTTATTTCTATTCAAGTATTCTTCAAACAATTCAAAAAATTTATGTAATGCCTCATGCTCGTCTATAGAATAGAAAAGGATTATCTTAGACCATGATTGACCTGAGTTAATGCCATATTTTTCTTGAACCCATGATTGAAAACCTTCAAATTTTCTTTCTGGTTCAGTTGGGGGTACACCAACTTCTTTTCGGCCCAGACTGTATCCTCGCAAAAGCATATCAAGCTTAGTAATTGAACTAGTACCTAAAAACATACCCGGTCTCTTCTTTATGCCCTTTAAAATCTCGTCATAAATATCAAACTTAAAAAACCTTAATTTGTCTTCAGTAGCACTATATTTTCCATCCTCTTCTTGACTTTTTGAACTATCTTTCAGTTTTATAAATTCCTCAAATAGTTCAAAAAATCTATAGAAAGCGCTTCTCTCACTTCTAGAGCAAAAAAGAATTATTTCAGACCATGATTGACATACTTTAGTTTTTTCTTTTTGTTGTATCCAATCTTGAAATCCTTCAATTCCAGAACCTTCTCGATCCAATCCCAGATATATTGGGGCATCTAAATATCCATTCAAGAAAAAATAAAGACAAGTAATTGACGGTTTTTCTAAGTAGATGACTGGGTTATCTTTTATCTCTTGAATAAGTCTGGATAGATTTATCATATTGATTACTTCAATTGAATTTAGCGAGTAAGGTGTGTTAGTCTACGGCATAACACACCTTACTACTCTCTTCTCCGCTTAACTACTATTTTCGTCTATTTATACCAATCGTAATCCCAGTATTGGGTTGTACCTTGACCACTATAGTGATAGGCAAAACTGTTTGCAACAGCAGCAGAATTATTTCCAGTATTCGTATAAAAATTTTCATCGTAAGGATAAACAGAGCAATATCTCTCCTTTGCCTTATTTTGAGCCTGCTCATTTTGCGCCCGATTCCAAATATAAAAAGCAGCAACCCCAGGTAGCCGCATATCCCTAACAACCGTAGCTCCAGCAACGGCTTGCACAGAAGAAGTAGTGGCTCCAGTTGCAGTAGTTGTGCTAATAGTTGTAGCGCCAGAGCCAGCAGCAGTAGGAGCAGTAATAGCAGGAGATAATTCAGAGCCTATAGCCGCAGCACATTCAGGTTTAACAGCACAGGCGTCTAAGGAGGATAGGAATGCATAAGCAGGTTTAGGTAAAATTCCTTTAAATATTAAAAGTAAAATAAAAATCCAAATTCCAACTAATTTAGAGACAGATTTATTTATAGTTAATTGCACTAGTCTTAACTCCTCACAGCCACAGTGTAAGAACATCCCAAAGGAATTATTCTCAGCAATAATACCCTGCTATGTTCCTTCTTTTTTGAATTTTGCCTTTTGAGAAAAGACAAGCGATCGCTTGTCTTCTCTGGTTGACGCTGCGCGTTAAGCTAAGCTATGCCGAAAGAACTTTACGACAAACATAACTTCGGTATGCAAAGACGATGATTGAATAGCAGACATTGCCTAAATAGTTGCAAAATAAATGCAGTTCGTCATAATTATTACTTAGAAATGCCGACTACACTTGCTGACACACAAAACTTACTTTCTGACCTCATCGCCCGCTACTCATCCCGTGTAGATTATCTGATGATTCGCCTCGAAGAAGCAGAAGGGACTGATATCTTGTTGCGTGGCGACAAGGTAGAAACTCTCAGTGAAGGTATCTCAATAGGTGGACATATTCGGGCTTGTTATAAAGGTGGGTGGGGATTGAGCTGCTTTAACCAGCTTTCGACAATTAAAGACCGGATTGAAGAAGCGATCGCAGCTGCGCGGATGGTTGGTGATGAACAGACTTTACTCGCTCCTATTGACCCAGTGCAAGCAGTATGCACACTGCCTCTCATCGGTACAGACCCCCGAAAAGTACCACTTTGGCAGAAAAAGCAATTGTGCGATCGCTATACTGACTTGCTCAAAAGCTTTGACTCCCGCATTACTACTACTTCAGTGCGCTATGGTGACAGCGCCCAAAGAATTATTCTCGCAACCTCAGAAGGTACTCTAATCGAGCAATCGTGGGTAGATATGGAAATGCGCTTTGCTGCCACCGCCAGAAACGGCGAAACCGTACAAACTGGAAGAGAAACTACTGGCTCTCGCAAAGCTTATGAAGATCTAATCAATTTGGATAAACAAGTCAAAAGTGCTGCTCAAAGGGCTGTTGCTGCCTTATCTCTGCCACCGGTAAAAGGCAATACCTACACTGTGGTGATTGACCCAATTCTCACAGGTTTGTTTGTCCACGAAGCTTTTGGACATCTTTCTGAAGCTGATATGGCTTACGAAAACCCAGATCTAATGGAAGTCATGACCATTGGACGGCGGTTTGGCCCGGATGAACTACAAATTTTTGATGGTGCAGCCCCAGAGGGACATCGTGGTAGTTACTTTTATGACGACGAAGGCACACCCGCTACCACTACCCAACTAATTAAAGATGGGGTTTTAGTCGGACGTTTACACTCTCGTGAAACCGCTGGCAAATTGGAGGAAGCACCTACTGGTAATGCACGTTGTCTTAATTATCACTTTACACCCATTGTTCGGATGACAAATACCTGGATTGAACGGGGTACAACGCCAGTTGCAGACTTATTTACTGATATCAGAGAAGGAGTCTATGCCCGTAACTGGCTGGGTGGTATGACAAATGGGGAAATGTTCACTTTTAGCGCTGGGGAAGCCTGGATGATTAGAAACGGCAAAATTGCTGAACCTGTGCGCGATGTGACGCTTTCGGGTAATGTTTTCCAAACCCTGGCAGATATTGAGGCTATGGGTGATGACTTTTACTGGGATGAATCCGGCGGTTGTGGCAAAGGAGGACAAAACGGCTTACCTGTAGGGTGTGGTGGGCCAAGTCTCCGAATTCGAGATGTAGTAGTTGGAGGAGAAATTTAACAATTACGCTTCTTCATTTGAACGAAGTAGCTTGTAGGGTGGGCATTGCAATGTCCACCCTAGTTTGGTTTATGCTTATGAAACTCGCTGTAAAATAGCAAAATTCTGATCGATTTGGGACAGACACATCTCATATTTTTTGCTAATAAAGTAGTTGGTTAAGTTTTATAACTCAACCAGTACTTGCTTCAGTAAAGCCATCCACATATCTGGTGGATCACAATAGTAATCAATTTCCTCAACTTGATATTTATAAGATTTAGAACCGCGTTGCAAAATAATGTAGTCATTAGATTTGATACCTCTTCCCTGTCCAGTCATGTACCCTCCGAGTTCTCCATTTATTGACTCGAATACGTAGTCGCTTCCCCAAACGAATTGGCTGTAATCGTGTACTTTATTCTTCTGTTTTAATTCAATTACTGGAGAGGTCGTCAGGGCTAACTTATTTATAAAACTAAAGCCTACATTCATACCTGTTTTGATAAAAGACATACGTGAGTTCTCCCAAAGAAGATATCTACAACAAAGAATTCTGTCCCGTAGGTGAATCTCAATCCCTGTCAATCACCAATCCAGAATCGAACAGGTGGAAAATTTAGTCAGGAATCAACTGCATCATTAGGCAATAAAGCCAATGCATCACCCGATGTTAAATAAATGCCTGCACCCATAAGCAACACCATAGGGATTGAAAGCCGTTCTTTTGGAACGCTCTACAGGACTAATTTTAAAAGCAGTAATAAAAATAAAAAATTAAATCTTCTTAAGACTTAATTCTTAATTCTTATTTTTAAATTATACCGATTTTCATTTTAAGCTCAAGAAACATTCCATGTCACTAATGATGCCACTTATACTTTGAATGGTCAATTTTTGATATTATTATTTAATACTTGATATCCTTCGATCCAGAGCATTTTGTCAGGCAGAGCGCCTCTTAAATAACTAGAGATGATAACGTTAATTTCTAGCGGTAATCACTTAATAATCGGCGATGACTTCCGCACTGTCTACCGTAAAATTACTAGCTTGTTAAATAAGATTTACGTTTGATATAGATCTTTTTTATCAGGTTTCCCTCATAAAAAATTAGGACCCTGTCTTGAAAAGTTTCATAGATTGGGAAAGCCCGTTCGCATGATTACGTCTCACGCCACTTGCTACAACGGGGGCTTCGGGAAAACCCCCGCAACGCAGTGGCTCCCTTTCTCTACAAAACGCTCTTTGGCGTTGGGAGAAGTTACAGCAGTTGGCATTTTCCTGAATCACATGTAGAGACCGTATATGTAACGTCTCTACAGGGTTTAGGGTTTTATTTATGTACTTCATTTACCTGAAATCTGCTGTATATTCGCCGGAAACCGGCCCACGCTACGGGATCTTGCTACAGACTTCTCTCCGCCTACAGAACTTTTCGCTTGTGGACGTGGTGTTTGGGCATGGGGAAGAGTAAGCAGGTGTGAGTTCGGCGATTCATTTGATGTCCATCGAATAAGCCATGAAGAGTGCTGAATGAATAGACGCTAGTTCCCAATTCTTATTTTTAGAGCTACATCGACTTGTTTCAGTAGTGCTTCTAGAGTAAAGGAGTTGTCCAAAATGACATCTGCACGAGCGACTTTTTCTTCTAAAGATAATTGGCTGTTAATGCGGGCTTTTGCTTGTTCTCTATTTAAATGGTTGCGTTGTATTAATCTTTGTAGTTGTTGCTCTTGTGAACAACTTACTACCCAAATTTCTGTAACCAAATTAGCCATCCCAGCTTCAAATAGCAGAGGTACTACTAACACTAGTGTTGGTAAAGGAGATTGGGTAATTGCTTTGAGAAAGCGATCGCGCACGTAAGGATGAATCAATCCCTCTACCCAGTTGCGCTCATTTTGATGATTAAAGATAATTTCGCCCAGCTTTTGGCGGTTAAGACCACCATCTGGTAGTAAAATTTGTTCGCCATAACGTTGGGCGATCGCGCCAAGAATAGGCGAACCTCTAGACACTGCGTCTCTAGCGTAAATATCTGCATCAAAAATCGGTAAATCGTAAGCACTAGCTAAATAATTGGTAACAGTGGTTTTACCAGTTGCAATACCTCCAGTTAAACCGATGATGCGTTTTGTCATTTGTTATTTGTTAATAAAATAAAATCCTAGTTCGTAGTGAGGGATTCATCGCTCAAAACAAGGATTATCAGGACTAAAGTCCTTACTACAAACTATAATTTAGCTACTTACTCCCTATAAAAAGCACAACGGAGAGCAAAAAAAATGCGGATCTCGTTTGAACGCACGGGCGGCTTTGCTGGGATTAGCAAGAAAAAAACTTTTGATACAGCCACTCTCCCCCCAAACGAAGCTCAGGAATTACCTCGGCTAGTTGAGGCTGCTGATTTATTTAAGCTACCTGAACGAATTACCTCCCCTAGCGCCCAAAGCGATCGCTTTCAATATAAATTGACAGTGGAAGACAACGGTATGCAGCACACAGTAACGGTCAGTGAGGCAGCATTGCCCGGAACCTTAAGACCACTGATTGAATGGCTAAATAAGAATAGAAGTTAAGAGGCAAAAGACAGAAGGGCAGAGGAGCAGGGGAGAGAATAATGACTAATAACTCTTGACTCAGCACGGGCTAAACTCCCCGCTACCACGCTTCAGCACTCAGCACCCCTCACAAACGATCCCAAGCAGTTCCTTTGTAACCATACTCAAAAATTTCTGGATGCAAAATTTCTGCCAAAATTTCCAGAGAATCTACTAGTCTCGGCCCTGGACGGTTAAAGTAGGCATTGCCATCCGTAATGTAAACCCTACCAGATTGGGCAGCGTGCAGTTTTTCCCACTCTGAACGCTGAGTTAGTAATTGGGCTTCTTGACGAGTGCGATTTAAATCAAAACCGCAAGGCATAAAAACAATCACATCTGGATTGCTTGCTAACAAAGTTTCCCACGGCAAAGTTGGGGAAGGCTGGCCTGTGACGCAAAACAGAGATTGTCCTCCTGCCAAGTTGACTAATTCGGGAATCCAATTCGCAGCCACCATTAAAGGGTCAGTCCACTCAATGCAGGCGACTTTGGGAAGTTCATTTAAACCAAGACCCTGGATTTTTTGTTGACAAATTTTGACACGAGCTTCTAAGTTTTCTAGAACTTTAACCGAGTCTACCTCGAAGGCGCTGCTTACTCGCTCAATATCAGCCCAAACATCTTCAAGAACATTGGGTTGTAACGAAATAATCTGGGGTTTACTGTGGACAAGTGTAGCAACTGCTTTTTCAACATCGTGTAAACTGACAGCACAGACATCACATTGGTCTTGAGTGACAATGTGTGTAGGCTGCAATTGCTCTAAAACATCTGTTTTTATTTGATAGATACTCAGAGCAGATTGCAATAAATCATTTACCTCATTGTGAATTTTGCTGCTAGAGGCATTGCTATCTAAGCGTGCTTGAGTACAAATGGGGCGATTTTGGATTTCTGGAGGGTAGTCACATTCGTGCGATCGCCCCACAATATTATCAACCAACCCCAGGGCCGCTAAAATCTCTGTTCCACCGGGAATCAGGGAGACGATTCTCACACTGCTATCTGTCATTCCTCCACCTCCGTAACAGCTGCTATCAACTCAATCTTCGCAAAATTCGTGTAGTTAAGCATCTTTCTCCAGGAGAGTCCAGGAAGTTAGGGTAGTCAGTACCAAGCAAGAAATTGACTGTTAGTAAATCAAATTTATATTCTTCAAAACTCAGAAGACTTTACCAAATCCTCCACCTCCAGGGGTTTCTATGACAAAAACATCCCCAGGCTGCATATCTACTGTTGCTGTGCTGTCTAAATTCTCTAGAGTTCCATTCTGACGTTGTATCCAGTTGCGTCCCATAAGTCCAGCTTCCCCACCATTTAAGCCGAACGGAGGAACAACCCGATGACCGGAAAGAATATTAGCTGTCATGGGTTCTAAAAACCGAATCCTGCGGATAATCCCATTACCGCCAGAATGTTTTCCTTTGCCTCCGCTATCTGGACGAAGACTAAAGCTTTCTAAAAGTACAGGATAACGAGATTCTAAAACTTCTGGATCAGTTAAGCGGGAATTAGTCATGTGAGAATGGACACCATCAGTCCCATCAAAATCAATCCCTGCGCCAGAGCCGCCACAGATGGTTTCATAATATTGATAACGGTCATTACCAAAGGTAAAATTATTCATCGTTCCCTGAGAAGCCGCCATCACACCCAAAGCGCCATATAAAGCATCAACGATAGTTTGAGAAGTCTCTACATTACCTGCTACTACTGCTGCTGGATAAGTTGGGTTCAGCATACAGCCAACCGGGATGATAATTTCTAGAGGGTTAAGACATCCAGCATTGAGGGGGATATTATCATCAACCAAAGTACGAAAGACATATAAGACTGCTGCTTGAGTTACAGCTTTGGGAGCATTGAAATTACTATTGAGTTGCTCAGAAGTCCCAGTAAAATCAATAGTGGCACTACGATTTTCTCGGTCAATTGCCACTTTAACTTGAATCTTTGCTCCGTTATCCATTTCATAAATAAATGAGCCATTCCTGAGAAGATTGATAGCCCTTCTGACTGACTCTTCTGCATTAGCTTGCACAAATTTCATGTAATCTTGAACAGTTTCAAGTCCGTAATGAGAAACCATTTTACGAAGTTCTTGAACTCCTCTTTCATTAGCAGCAATTTGTGCTTGGAAATCTGCTATATTTTGGTCAGGGTTACGAGTAGGATAAGTATGATTAGAGAGATACTGTCTGACTGCAAATTCTCGAAAATTTCCCTCTTCAACCAAGAGAAAATTATCAAAAAGAACTCCTTCTTCTTCTACTGTGGTACTGTGAGGAGGCATTGAACCGGGAGTAATTCCACCGATATCAGCTTGGTGTCCACGAGAAGCGACATAGAAGAGGGGAGGGAGAGATGAATTATTATCGCTGCTTTCTAGAAATACAGGAGTAATCGCAGTCACATCAGGAAGATGTGTTCCTCCATTATAAGGATTGTTGGATAGATACACATTTCCCGGTTTTAGAGTATCGCCTTTATCATTAATTAAAGTGCGAACACTTTCACTCATTGAACCTAAATGTACAGGAATGTGAGGAGCATTAGCAACTAATAATCCAGAAGTATCAAAAATAGCGCAAGAAAAATCTAATCTCTCTTTTATATTTACTGATGTTGCCGTATTTTGGAGAACAATCCCCATTTGTTCGGCAATAAATTGATAGAGGTTTTTGAAGATTTCTAACCGAACTGGATCAGGTTGAGATGTTGTATGCATTTTTGAGTTCTATTTGTTTAGCTTAAATTATTAGCACAACGGCAATCATCTAGAAGTGCGTTTAATTCTGCAATAACTTTCCAAGGATTTAGACCTTTTATGAAAGCAGCAATTGCCGCTTCATAAGGATTTTTTCCAGTTTTTCTAACTGCTGATATCGCTGCTTGGTTAGAAAGTCCCCGTCCACTAACCAACCAGGCAGCTAAGACATGTCCTGTACGTCCAACCCCACCAGAACAATGCACTACTACTTTCTCACTTCGTTGATTTGCGACTGCCAAGAAAGGTAAAATTTGCTGAGTTAAAGTTTTGCGATCAACTAATTCAAAATCTTCAATCGGTTCCCAACAAACCCGATTTAATCCAAATGTCTGTCGGTAGACTCCAAGCAAATCTGAATAACGAGTTAGCTGAGTATGGGGAAGTAAACAGCAGAAATGCTTAATATCTTGACTCTGCATAAAATCAATCCATTGCTTGACCTTTTGACGAGTATATCCAGGTCTTGCAGAACCAAAGACAATTGGCTCGTTTTCCCAAGCTGGAGCAAATTTGTACATACTATTCTTGTAAAAATATTGAAGAATTAGTTAGTTCTAAGCCTATTATTACAGTTTATAAATGTTCTACAACTAAATGATTGCGCTCGGTTAATCTTGCTTGCCAGTTAGGTTCAACTACAATTGTGCTAATTTTCTCTACAATGATCGCAGGCCCATTAATAATATCTTCTGCTTGTAAATCTTCCCGTCGATAAACAGGGGTATTATGCCATTGGTCAGCAGTAAACATCTGTACTATCTCAACAGGGCTGAGGGCTTTATCTATTGGACGCGTACGAGTAATTAAGGGTTCTTCGGGAGTATCCATTTTTTGAATTACTTCTAATGAAACTGATTCAACAATTAAGACTTTCTCTAATTGAATGAAACCATAACGAGATTGATGTTCAATCTCAAACTGTTTTTGCATCACTGTCACGTCTGAGACAAAATTAATGGTTAAGGTAGAGTTAGTACCCTCGTATTTTAAATTAGCTTTTTGTACTAATTCCTCTTCATTGCTTACTTGATTCAACTCACTTCTAGCTTGAATTTCTAAAGACTCCATTAACTGCTGCAATTGAGGAATTAATAGTTGGGTTAAAGGCTGTTCTACTCCTACTTCTCTAATTGCTTGGACATCAGCTAATCCCATGCCATAAGCAGAAAGAACCCCAGCATAAGGGTGAAGAAATATCTTTTTCATTCCCAAAGTATCAGCAATTAAACAAGCAACTTGTCCTCCTGCTCCGCCAAAACAACAAAGCACATATTGACTGACATCATAACCTCGTTGTAGACTAATTTTTTTAATCGCATTTGCCATATTTTCCACTGCGATCGCAATAAATCCAGCGGCTACTTGTTCAGGTGTACGAGTGTTTCCTGTAACAGCCTCAATATCTTGAGCTAATTGTGTAAATTGTTGAATAACAATATCTTTATCTAAAGGTAAGTCACCATCAATTCCAAAAACAGATGGAAAATATTGCGGATGAACTTTGCCTAACATGACATTAGCATCAGTAACCGCTAACGGCCCGCCACGTCGATAACAAGCAGGCCCAGGATTAGATCCAGCAGATTCCGGCCCGACACGATAACTAGAACCATCAAAAAATAAAATTGAACCACCGCCAGCAGCAATAGTATTAATTGCTAATACAGGAACTCTCATCCTAACGCCAGCAATTTCTGAATCTAGTTGTCGTTCATACTCTCCTTTAAAGTGAGCAACATCTGTACTTGTTCCCCCCATATCAAAGGTAATTACTAACTCAAAACCTGCTCTTTTACTAGTTTGAACTGCACCAACAATGCCCCCAGCCGGGCCACTCAAAATACTATCTTTTCCTTGAAATTGTTCGGCTGCGACTAAACCCCCGTCAGACTTCATAAACATTAATTTTACTCCAGGTAACTGACTAGCTATCTGGTTGACGTAGCGACGCAGAATAGGAGTTAAATAAGCATCTACAACCGTTGTATCCCCGCGACTAACCAACTTCATTAAAGGACTAACTTGATGGGATACAGAAATTTGTGTAAAACCGATTTCTGCGGCGATTTTGCTAACTTGTTGTTCGTGATTGGGATAGCGATCGCTGTGCATAAAAACAATAGCACAACTGCGAATGCCTAGGTTGTAAACTGCTTGTAAGTCATTTTTGACTTGTTCAATATTTACAGGGGTTAATTCATTTCCGTGGGTGTCATAGCGTTCATCAACCTCAACCACCTGCTCATAAAGCATGGTTGGTAAAACGATATGACGAGCAAAGATATTAGGACGGTTTTGATAGCCGATTCGTAGGGCATCTTTAAAGCCTTTGGTAATCAGAAGGACGACGCGATCGCCTTTTCTTTCTAACAGTGCATTTGTTGCTACTGTTGTCCCCATCTTTACCACTTCTATTGCTTCACCAAAAATAGCTTCATTACCTGATAAACCCATGATATCCCGAATACCTTGAATAGCTGCATCTTGATATTGCTCAGGATTTTCTGAAAGCAATTTATAGACAATAACCCATTGTTTTTTAGATAAAGGAACAATTAAAAAACGTTCAGGATATATTGAAAGCCTATTTATAATTGTCTGATTATTAGTAACAGCTACAATATCTGTGAATGTACCACCGCGATCGGCAAAAACTTTTAACATTATTCAATTCCTCATTGTCTAGAAGTAGAGTAACAGTGAAATAGGAAATGTTTCTACTTCAGGCATAGAATATTTTTAGGACAGGTATCGATTGTAATAATTATCTTTAAACAAAGTAAGTTATCTGGCAATTATCTTTCATTTTGACATTAGTATTACACTTAAATAAAAGTCAAAATTAATTTTTGAATTGTTAGGCGGATTGCTTATCACCACTATTGTTGATGTGTTGGCGCAAGACTGAATTGATGAGTGTTCTGTATTCGACACCTTGGGCTTGAAACCAAGCCATCACATCTGAATCGAGTTGAATTAGGTTCCGTGCTTGAGTGGCTGGCACTCTCAAGGTTGCCTTCTCAAAAAATTCATCTGTTAACGGCGGGATATCAGAATAGTCAATATCCTCATCTGACATCGTTTCCAGAGCTTCCCAATTAGTACGTGAGATATTGTTCAAATCGTTTTCGCTCATATCGATTTGCCCTTCTTGCTGAGATAATTCGGGTAACATCACCTTGCCGTTCTGTCCAGACAACAACCGCTACGCCGTTACCAAGAAAACCGATACCGAACCAGCGTTCCTCGCCATAATTAAAACGGTCATCTAGCTCAATTAGCATTGGACTATCAAACATTTCAGGAATATCAGCGAAGTCAATTTCATGTTTGCGGATGTTTTCCAGATTCTTCGCTTCATCCCATTCAAAGTGCATGAGAGTTTAATAAAAGCTAATTGGGCTGTTCTCTATTATCGCGTATTTGAGATAGTTCAGTAGACTGAGTGTAGCCGTAGACTTCCCGTGTTTTTTACGCGATCGCCACTTTCTGCAAATTGAATAATTTTAAAATATCATCGTCTTTATCTCAAAATGATCGTCTGATTCTCAGTTCAAGCTATCCTATGAATGTAGAAATCATTTCTACAGATATTGCGACAAGCTATAAAGAAAAGAATAGAATTGAACGTTTATAGCAAGTACCAAGCTTTTTCGCTTCATCGCTCATAATGCTAAAACTATGCATAATTCAGAGAAATCTAACGTAAATAACGATGTTATACCCGTTCGAGGGTATCTTTTAACCGAGCAAGTAAATCCTAATAGTCTTAATTTAGACCAACTCAGTTCTGTGGAATTGGTAGAGCTGTTTAATAGTGAAGACCAAAAGGCACTTGCAGCAGTCGCAGCGGCGAAAACTCAGTTAGCTGAAGCAATTGAGCGCACCGCAGAGCGTTTGCACCACGGAGGACGGCTGTTTTATGTTGGTGCGGGGACAAGTGGCAGATTAGGCGTGTTAGATGCTGCTGAGTGTCCACCTACTTTCTGTACACCCCCAGAGTTAGTACAAGGGATTATTGCAGGTGGCGCTGGGGCGCTGGTACGCAGTTCTGAGGATTTAGAAGACCGCGCTCAAGATGGTGAGGCTGCGATCGCTCAACGACACATTACTCAGTTAGATGTGGTAGTTGGTATTACCGCTGGTGGAACAACGCCATTTGTCCACGGTGCGCTCAACGCCGCCCGTCAGCGGGGAGCCACTACTATTTTTATCGCTTGTGTTCCTGCTGAACAAGTGAGGTTTGATGCTGATGTTGACATTCGCCTGTTAACAGGGCCAGAGGTAATAGCTGGTTCAACTCGCTTGAAAGCTGGTACAGTCACCAAGCTAGCTTTAAATATCCTGTCTACCGGAGTGATGGTTAAGCTAGGCAAAGTTTACGGTAATCGGATGGTGGATGTAGCTGTCACAAATCAAAAATTACGCGATCGCGCTTTGCAAATTTTGCAAGACCTCACAGGTTTAAGTCGTGAAGCCGCTGGTTTCTTACTAGAACGTAGTGGCAAGTGGGTTAAGCTAGCTCTATTGATGCACTGGACTGGTTTAGAAAAAGACGATGGCGATCGGCTTTTGTCAGAACATCAAGGTAATCTCCGCGCAGCTGTTGCGAGCCACAAAAACAACAAGCTACCTTAAGAATTTATGTAAAGGAAGGAGAAGACCGCGTTGTAGTGAGGCAGCGCGCATTGGTGTCAACTTAACGTGAAAGCTTAGTCTGATAAGCATTTCAAAGTTTTTCGATGTAACACCTAGATTTGAGATCCCCCCTAACCCACGCCAGTCGCTCCACTTGGGGAGACCCCAAGACCGCGCTGGCTCCCCTTTTTAAGGGGGGAATTAGAATCGAATGCCCCCTTTTGAAGGGGGTTGGGGGATCTGAAACTACTGGAAATTGAGTGTTTGAGCTTAAGTTGACACCAATGGGCAGCGCGATCGCACTACAATTTAAGAAATTCAACGACGGCAACTGACATGGTATCGATTCCGATTACCCTGGAACAACTCTAGGACTTACGCACTGAAGCCTGAAACCCTGATCCCCCCTAACCCCCCTTTTTAAGGGGGGAACGTGTAAAGCCCCCTTTCTAAGGGGGGAACGTGTAAAGCCCCCTTTCTAAGGGGGTTGGGGGATCTGAGTGCGTAAGTTCTGAACTCATTACGGCTGTGCAACAGTTGCAACCAGACGAGCGGAAGTTGCTAGAGCCTTGATTAAATTAGAACGGAGTTCGTAACGCACCATTATCGAGGTTTTGGTGCGTTACGCTGTCGCTAATACAACGCCAGTTTGCTCAAGTCGGGAGACCCGCCCACGCAACTGGCTCCCCTACGTATCTTTTTAGAAATCAAACCGGATTCCTATAGATGAAGGAAGTGGGTAAGGATTATCGCCTGTTATTCTTTAAAATTACGAATTACGAATTATCTTGTCCGCAACAATTGCACGAACGTATTACTCACCGTATTGTCTTTAGTATCCGCCGCGTATTGAATCAATTTTTCTCGCAGTTCTTTAGCTGCATCTAAAGGAAGCAAGGTTGCTAGCAAGAAATAAACACCACGAAAACGCGGGTCGCCCATTCTATCAACTAGTAGTCCTTCGGCTGCATCAGTTTCGCCCAGAAAGTTTTGCACTAAGAAGAAGTCCATGATTTTATCGTGGCGGAAGTACCATTCTTTCTTGGCTTCGCTTTTTTCATCTTGCCACTGACGGCTGACTACCATCTTGTATTTCTCATCTTCCAAAGACTGCAAGACTTGGTAAAATTCATCGGCGGGTAAGGCTTGTTTGTCTTCGAGTCGCATTTCGTAGACGGCGGCTGAGAATTTCTTCAACGGAAATTCTTGATTCCATTCTTTGAGGTATTCTGCCGCCATCAAATTGTATTGCTATTCTTGCAAGCGAAACAAGTTTGGATGTTTGCCTTGTGATAACATCAGCGCTACCACAGTTAGATCCATTGGATTGGAAAGAATGCGACGGACAGCATCTAACTCTTCTTTGGCTTGTTGCTGTTTGAGGACTTCTGTTAAATAGCTGGTGCAGGCTTGGGCGTAATCATCACCGAGAACTTTGGCATCTTTGGGTAGTCGCGGCTGACGGGATATCAAAAACTCTTGAATTTGTTCTTGTTCAAGGGGCCGCAAATAACAAGTTTTGGCTGTTGAGGGGGGTGTCCACTCTAGGGACTGGGTAGTCATGATAATGTTGCCCCGGAAATAGCTTTCGACAAACTGGCAGATTTTTGCCCGTGTTTCGGCGGTGACTTCGTTGAGTCCGTCGATGCAGATATCTATCGCGCCACTGTAAATTAGGTTTTTCAGGAAGCCGGCATCTTGTGCTTGGCCGTGTAGCTTGTCTTGAATTGCTTCAATTACACCTTTATGACATTTCTGGGCGGGGAGATAAACGACTATGCGCTGGGAGTTTTTCAACAGATGGCGGAGAAACATCGACTTGCCTAAGCCGGAATCACCTTCTAAGATAATTTGTCCTTGAATACTGGGTATGGCTGCGGTAATTGGCTGGATGTCTCCTGAGGCGGGAACTTTGACTTGAGACTCTGGGAAGTATGATTGGTCATGAAAATTATCTAAGCCGGCATCGGCTAATAGGGAAGGTTTGAAGGGTTCAAATAATTTGCGGCGGAAGGGGGGAAACCAGGTGAGGAGAAAGCCGACATAGCCGACGCCGAGAATACGGCGTACCCACGGGTTCCAGAAGAAGATGGCTTGGACTTGGGGGAATTTGGGGTAGGCAAAGATGAGGGCAAGCCAAAAGGCAGCATGAATGAGGATGGTGTTTCTGGCTTTGAAAAACCACTGCCAACCCTCAAGGTTAATTATCTGTGACTGCACTGCATAAGCTTTAGGAGGGTAGGAAGTTTTGAGGTTGTTGTAGTGGGACTGTAACAAACGGATATCTTGCCATTTCCAAACAACTTTTTTGTTCTCGGCAACTATCGAAATTTGTTCTGCTAAATCTTCTCTTAATCTCTCCAGCCCCTTACTAGGTTCCCAGGCTTTGAGAAAAACCTCTAGCGTTTTCTTGCCTTCATCGTGGGTAAGTTGCTCAGGAATTGTTTTTCTCTCAGGTCTGCCCAGCCATGTCAGTAGAGTTTTTACTTCATCTGTGCCACCGCTCAGGAAATAAGACCAAAACCGCCAAAATTCAAAGTTTCCTCTATCTGACCCAAATATTCCCTGGTTTGGTTCATAAGCATAATTCAAAACTATAACAACCTCTTCCAGCTTGAGTTGTTTTATCTTCCCCAATGCCACTGCCGCACCAGAACGAACGTTGGCGTCCACCTTTTCATCCTTGAGGAAATTGAGGATGTCAGGGATGTAGTTAGCCGCCGCTTGTCCCAGGTTGCCCAATGCCACTGCCGCAC
>NZ_JACXXN010000054.1 GCF_014904695.1 Nostoc sp. MG11
GGGAATGGTTACTCGCTCCAGAACTGCTCTACAATCTGATGCGAGAACAAAAAGTTGATTGTGCCGAGTTTGTGCCGCCTGTAATTAGAAACTTGATAGCATATCTGGAGAAAACGGGGCAAAATCTTGACTTCATGCGGGTGCTAGTTGTTGGTTCTGATAGCTGGTATGTCAAGGAGTATGAGGAATTTCAGCGTTTTTGTGGTTTGGAAACGCGATTGATTAATTCCTATGGGGTGAGTGAAGCCACTATTGACAGTTGCTATTTTGAAACCAGCAATATTAACCTACCAGTTGAAGCTTTAGTACCTATTGGTAGACCATTTCCCAACGTTAAAATCTACATCCTCGATTCCCATCTCCAGCCTGTACCTATTGGTGTACCTGGTGAATTGCACATTGGCGGTGTCGGTTTAGCAAAAGGCTATCTTAACCGCCCAGATTTGACATTAGAGAAATTTATTCCTCACCCCTTTAGCGATGAATGTCAGGCACGTCTTTACAGAACTGGGGATTTAGTAAGGTTCCAAAGTAATGGCGACATAGAGTTTTTCGGACGGATTGACAACCAAGTAAAAATCCGTGGCTTCCGCATAGAACTGGGTGAGATAGAGGCGGCGCTAAGTCAACATCCACAGGTACGCGAAACTGTGGTCATTGCCAGAGAAGATCAGGGCAGGGATAAGCAATTGGTAGCTTATGTAGTTGCCAATTTAAATGATCAATGTTTGCGATCACAGATTGATGAATGGCAAACTGACTATATATCAGATTGGCAAAATCTCTACGAACAGAATTATCAACAAATTCCTAAAACTCAAGACTTTGATTTCAATATTAATGGCTGGAACAGTAGCTATACAGGCTTACCAATTCCAGCAGAGGAAATGCGTGAGTGGGTAGATTACACAGTTAAACGGATTTTGGAATTACAACCAAAGCGGGTACTAGAGATTGGTTGCGGCTCTGGCTTACTATTATCCCGAATTGCTCCCCAGTGTAGTCATTATTTCGGTATGGACTACTCACAAGCAGCACTCCTATATGTTGAGCAGATGCAGCAATATGTCAACGGGTTGGAAAATGTCACCCTTCTACATAGAATGGCTGATGATTTTCAAGGAATAGAAACTGAAGTTTTTGATACGGTAATTATCAACTCAGTTATCCAGTATTCTCCCAGTATCTCTTACTTATTGCGTGTCATAGAAAATTCTGTCAGTGTAGTTAAATCGAAAGGCTTTATTTTCATAAGAGATGTACGAAATTTACTGTTGTTTGAGATTCATCACACCTCTGTGCAACTACATCAAGCCTCAAATAAGCTTTCTCTAGAAAAACTACAGCAGCGTATACAGCAACGTTTAATACAGGAAGAAGAATTACTCATTGATCCGGCATTCTTTATCAGCCTTAAACAGCACTTACCAAAAGTTAGTAATGTTCAAATTCAACCAAAAAGAGGTGTTTGTCATAATGAATTTACAAAATTCCGCTATGATGTGATTCTCCATATAGATGACAAAAAAGATTGTGAGCAATCACCGAAAATTACTACTAATTCTCTAAATATTGAATGGTTAGATTGGCAAAGTCAGCCTCTCACTTTAGCTAATATTCGTCAGTTATTAGTAAGTACTCAACCAGAAATTTTAGGAATACGGCGTATACTAAATGCGCGTGTTCAAACAGACATTAAAGCTTGGGAATTATTGAATGATTCCACTAATCTTCAAACTGTCAACCACTTACGCCAATCATTATCCAAATTCCCAAATTTAGGAATAGACCCCGAAGACCTGTGGAACTTAAGCCTTGACTTACCTTATTCTGTTGACATCAATTGGTCTAACTCTCATACCAATGGGTCTTATGAAGTCATCTTTAAATTGCCGTCAGCTATACAAACCATAGATTTGCTACCAGAAAAAATTAGCATTGTACCTTGGAGCGCTTATGCTAATAATCCATTGCAGGGTAAATTAATTAGAAAGTTAATACCACAACTACGCCAATTCCTAGAAGAAAAACTGCCTAATTACATGGTTCCAGCTGTTTTTATGCTGCTGAAATCAATACCACTGACAGCGAATGGTAAGGTAGATAGGCGCAGACTACCAATCCCTCATGTAAACAGCGCTGCTATGGACAATAACTTTGTCCCACCTCTTGATATCGTAGAACAACAACTAGCAGAAATCTGGTCAGAAGTTCTAAATATTTTCCCAGTCGGCATCAGGGATAACTTTTTTGACCTCGGTGGCCATTCCCTTTTAGCTGTGCAATTGATGGCTAAAATTGAGCAGCAATTCCAAGCCAATCTACCCCTAGCAACCCTCTTCCAAAATTCAACTATCCAACAACTGGCAACTTTTCTTCGCCAGCCAATAGATGCCTTAATTTGGTCTCCCTTAGTAGCAATTAAGCCCAATGGTAATAAACGACCTTTCTTTTGTATACCTGGAGCTGGTGGCAATCCTACTTATCTCTACAACTTAGCTCATCATTTAGGTCAAGATCAACCATTTTATGCTTTACAATCACTCGGTTTAGATGGGAAATCAAAACCACATACACGAGTTGAAGACATGGCAACATATTACATTCAAGCAATACAATCTATTCAATCTGAAGGGCCTTATTTATTAGGAGGTCATTCTTTTGGATGCGGTGTAGCTTTTGAGATAGCTTGGCAGTTACAAAAAATGGGACAGGAGGTAGCTCTTCTAGCTCTTTTAGATCCTGGCGCACCAGAGATTGATTTTGATATTGATGTTGAACAACAAGAGATTGAAATGAATGATGCGGATTGGTTAAACGAGATTGGATTGGTATTAGAAAATTTTTATGGAACAAGTTTAGAGATATCTTCTGAAGTTCTCAAATCACTGAGTGTAGAAGATCAATTAAACTACTTCCAAGAGCGTTTACAAGCAGCTAATTTGCTACCTGCTGATATTGGAATTAGGCAACTTCATGGTCTGCTGCAAGTTTTCAAGATTCAGCACCAAATTATTTACCAACCAAAGGAAGTTCTTTTAAGTCCAATTACCTGCTTTACTGCTAACGAGATACATGATGAATTTCAAGATAATTCTGAGAGTTTAGACAATCTAGCTTTAAAATGGGATCAATTTTCTACTCAACCATTAAATCTCTATGTCGTTCCAGGTAATCACTGGACAATGCTGAATGAACCCTACATTCAGCTTTTAGCAGAACAGTTGACAACCTGTATTGAACAATCACAAAAAATTGTTTAAGGATAAAAATTTTACGACTTTAGCGCAATTAACGTTAAGAAAGTTTTCGTTCTATGAAAACCCCCAAGGCTGTAAGAGGATAGACACTTTTTTGGAGGTCGTTCTCTATTTACTCGATGTAGGAGAAAGGAATGACCAAATATGCTGCAATCCGCGAACTACACAGACTAAAAGTATTCATTATTATCTCTTTGGGACAATTCGTCTCTATCGTTGGTTCAGGGCTCACTAGCTTTGCCCTTGATTTATGGGTTTACCAGCAAACGGGTTCGGTGACTCAGTATGCGCTCATTGGTTTATTTAATCTCGTGCCTCCTATCTTAATATCACCTATTGCCGGCGCATTTGTAGATCGTTGGGATCGACGCTGGACAATGATAATCAGTGATTTTGTGGCTGCTCTGGCTACGCTGTTTATTGCATTACTATTCTTCACTTCTCGCCTCCAGGTTTGGTATATTTGTGCTGCCATATCTGTCATTTCAGTTTGCAACCTCTTTCAGCGACTAGCTTCTACCACTGCTACTACTTTGCTTGTCCCTAAGAAGCACTTAGGTCGCGCCAGTGGGATATTACAAATTGGGGAATCAATCACAGAACTTTTCATTCCAGCACTGGCAGGAATACTGGTTTTGACAATCCAACTCCAGGGCATATTTCTAATTGACTTCATAACTTACTTCTTCTCACTTGCTACACTTTTGATTGTTAAGTTTCCTAAACTCAAAACTACTGCTAAAACTACTAAAAGTGATCAAGGAATAGGTTCGCTGATCAGTGATCTGGTATATAGCTGGAATTACACCATTAAATATCCCGGTCTCTTGGGGCTATTACTGTATTTCGCTATTACTAATTTCATCATAGGAACCATCAGCATACTTCTGATACCTATGCTTCTTACGTTTGTTTCTTCTGCCACTGCTGGCTCTATACTGTCCATCGGTGGCATTGGGACGTTAGTTGGTAGTTTGCTTATGGGCATATGGGGAGGCCCTAAGAGGAGTATTTACGGCATCCTCGGCTTTGGGATGTTATTAGGAGTTTGCATATTTTCTGGAGGGTTGCGCCCCTCCACAACACTAATCACAGCATCAATCTTTGGAGGTTTGTTCTGTTTTACCTTGATTGCTGGCTGTAGCGAAGCTTTATTGCTGAGGAAAGTAGCGCCTGACGTACAGGGACGAGTCTTTGCTTTGATGGGAATGATTACTAGCTCATCTGTGCCGCTTGCCTATCTGTTGGCAGGGCCATTAGCTGATTATGTATTTGAGCCACTTTTAGCTAATGGGGGGCTACTTGCTGGCAGTGTTGGCAGCATTATTGGTGTAGGGAAGGGAAGGGGCATTGGATTATTATTTATAGTCTTAGGAATACTCCAAATCACAGCAACAATTTATAGCTATTTATACCCGCATTTAAAAAAACTAGATCCAGGTTGACATCCTAGTAAAAGTTAATGTAGCCTAAACACTGCGATCACCAATGAAGAGAAAACTAATTATAAGGTTTAAGCAACTAGTTACATGATTTTATAACTGGTTTTAGATTACACGATGTTGGTCGTAAAAGATAACTATAAACAGTACGCAATAACACAAAGTGTCTACTCTTTTGCGATGGTGTATCCGGCTACCGTAGGCGATCGCACGACCAATGATTATGCTGTAGTATTGAAGAGGGCATAACCTTTCCTTTGTTTGTGAATATCTCAGCCTTCCAGCCGTGAGCAATGCTAATAGCTACGCAGTGGTAGCCCGTAGGCGATGGCGCAAAGCGCCCGCTTAAAGAGCAATTGCTAACAGCCAACAGCCTTTTTGGGAAATTGGTATTGAGCCGAGATCTTGATACCGTTGGCGAATTCCCTAAACAGCTAAACTGAACCGATTAGTTCAGCAATGAAACGATTAAGAACCTTCTGAGCAGTTTTATACCCAGTAGCTTGCTTACCTAACTTCAGTTGGGACAAAACACGGTCACGTAAGATTTCAAGGTCTCTTATCGTTGGCAACGCAACAGACTGTCTTTCACTTGCGGTATCCGATGTTAGATGAAACTCTCCCTGCCTTTGAATACTCGGCTGAGGCTCGTTTTTTGGTGGAGTGGAAGCTAAAAATTCCTCCTCTTCCCGTGTAATATAAGGGCTAGCGTTATGCCTAACAATGTGTTCTAAATAGTCAGCACGGGTTAAGCCAAAACATTCAGAGGCAATACCAATAGCCTTCCAAGTATCATCTGTTAATCGCAAAGATCGTACTTCACGATAATTATCATTCTTGAGCGCAAACTTTCCCTGAATATCCCGTTTTAACATCAACTTAACCGTGTATTACATCGTAAGTTTAACTGGAAATGACGATGCTTTTCCATGTAATACACGGATTTAGACCTAAATCTTATTGATTTTTAAACAACAGTCTAAACGAGTATTATCCAGCACACAGTAGAGTCTGCCAGTCTCGCAAAGTGTGAGGAGCGAGTTTTAGCCACTGGGATCTCCTCCAACCAAGCGAAAACTCGACCTAAATTGATAGCGGCAGCCGTCAGAATATGCTGTAGATGAGTTTTAGCTAACCCAACATAACGGCAATCGCGCATTTCAAAAGCTCGAATTAAGAGAGAAATAGTGCCTTCAATACCGGAGCGTAGTGCATACTGCTTTTGGAATTCCTGAGTTTTTTGTCGCTCTGTGCGTTTTTGAAGGGCTTCGTAATCCGGTTGTGCCTGTATGGTTAATGCCCGTGGGTCGTTAGCAGAACGAGTACATTGAGAGCGAACAGGACAAGCCTTTCAGCTTTTCTTAGTGCCATTCATTCATAAGGCACGTTACCGTCAAGCGATCGCACATTCAAAGTAATAATTTCTTCGTCAACCCCACTACTGAGCCATTCTTGTAAGTGCTTGGATATCATATCCCCTCCTATATTTAGACGCATGGAAAAGTAAGCGGTATGACCCTATACCGCTTTGGAATCTTTGTTACGCAGACACTGGTTAAAGAACTGTCGTTTTCAGTTAAGCTGTCAGAGCTAGAAATATCTCGTTAGCTGGGGTAATTAGCTCTAAAACCGAGATAGTAGTACATATGAACTAAGCGAAAACACGATACACCATTTTGGGAAATTCGCTTGAAACTCAAAACAAGCTGCCTTCTTCAACTTCTTCCCCCGGTGTGTGGTCGAAAAGTCAAATTAATACGTGTCCTAACTACTTTTTTAGTTTTGGGAACCTGATGCAGATATGTAGATTGACAGCCAGGATGCATCACAAGCAAGCTCCCGTGTTCCAGCCAAAAGTCCGATGGGTTTGATTTGGAATTTGCGCGATGACCCTAAGCTTAGGGAAGCGATCGCCGGCTCCAATCCCATCGACACTTCATTGTCAGCGTGCCAACCTATAGAATCGATACCACTGCGATACTGGTTGCCGACGACAATGCGGAATTTATAGCCTGTAAGGGCAGTGATAGAATCCCTTATGTTAAACAGTTCGTCTGTCCAACATAGGGGTTTGAGAAGGACACTCTGTGAATAGAGATAGTCACAGCCTTTATCACCATAAATACATTCCAGGCGCGGAACAGGTAGAGTTTTACCAACCATCCTGATATAATTCTGCTGCCATTCCAGTTTCAGACAGTGTTGGTAAAGTTCATTTGCTTGTTCAATTCCTAAGAAATCGGGATAGTAAGTGACGGGTAAAACTGGCGTTGATTGTGGGAATAAATCGAGTTGTTGCATGATAGTTTCCTGTACTTAAAGGTTGGTAGGGGACTGTACTGTATACATCCCTTTGGTGAAAACTTGGGATTTTTGAACTGACTGCTGGCTCAACTATTGATATTTCTTGGGTGGCGATTGGCTTTCCCCCAGCGCTTTAAGGTGATCACTTCAATCCCCAAATAACTCAGTAATGCTGGGCAACCAACGAAGTTGAAAGACAGTTTGATTTGAAGGTCTGGCAACAGTTGGAACCATTCGCCCCCATTGCTTACCCGACTCAGTTGGGCGATAGGGTATTTTCTTATCGTCAGTTCTGTACTGTAAGCCTGCATGGACTAGCCAGTTATTAACGGCTACTGCACTCATCCCCACTACTTGCCCAATGTCTGTTGGTCTGAGATATGCATCTTCCCTAATATTGGTACAAGCGATCGCTTCGCTGTTCTTAACTGATCAGCAGCAGGCTTGAGAGCCGGGTTGACAGCAGTGGCGGCGTTGACTGCAAGCTGGGCGGTGAGGGCTTTGTCTAATCCGGCAAAGTCACCTAACAGTAGGGCTAACTGTGCAGCTTCTTGAGATGGGGCTAGGGTTTTAAATGGTTCCGGTGACTGCGGTGAAGGGTCTTGCTCCCCTTGCTGTGTGAGCATCACCTTCATTAAGGTTCTGTTTGCCCAAACACGAAACCCAATAGATACCCATTGGGCTAAATCGATTGCCACTTCCGGGTGTACCCAAGTTCCTTGGGTGCTTCCGCGTCCTGAAACTTCAATTATTAGTGACGATATCGTGATTCCGATATCGTTGGAAAGCTCCAGCCAGTAGGCTTTTGTAGATTTTCTCTCTTTGTAATGTCCCCAAAGCTTGGCATTCGCCGCGCACATCTGAGTTGCATTGACATAGCCTTTGGGTATTATGTATCTCCCTATTTCACCATCCTGGGGCATTTGGTTAATTTCTTTTTCTTGCCAAAAATGTGTCAACATAAATTTTGTTCTTCTGCTTATTGTTCAAACAGTTAATTCTTGAAAGCACATCAAAAAAGCACTCGCACCAAATCCTTCTGGGGTACAAAAGCTAGTCGGTCATCCAAGGTGGTGGCTTCTTCCAGTGCAGGAGGTATCCACTCGACGTAATAAAACCAAGACCTGTTGAGTAATTGAATCCCCAGAATTAGCCGCTGCTTTGTCCGTTGGTCATCAGAAAGAAGCATGACGCGTTCACCCAGTAAAAAAGCGGGTTTTTCTATAGCAGCCAGTTGCATCTCCCCAGTGCCGATGATTTCATGTTCTGTGGTATGGATAATGTCACCAGCACAGGCAATTGCATAAATCCATCTGTCCCGTTTCCACCTGATACCGCAGCAGTAGCCGAATGTTCTGGTAGTTCCGATGTAGACTCGTTCAAGTAGATTGGCTTCAAGTGGTGGAATGCAAGAACCCCAAGGTGGCGAGAGATATTAGCAAAGAGAAGCCGTGTTAATTTGGTCAATCATGCTCGTCTCCCTAGTAAATAATTGACAGCTTCTTTATCAATTTGGGCAATGTGCTTTTTAAGATGCTGTGGAGGATTGTCAAAAAACTGTTTAAGATGCCATCTGCGGATTTGGTAATATCTAACAGAATGTTTGCCAGTAGAAAGCCAACCACGCCTTACCCAACCAGAAACAGTAGTGGGATGAACACAAAGAATACGAGCAATTTCAGCAGCACTGTAGTTATCAAGAAAAGGGCGTGTGGAGTAACCCAAATTCCAAAGCTTAGTCGCAATAGCATCGGGAGTGCGAAAATAGCCATGTCTCTTGAGAATTGAGGCAATTTGTTTGGGGGTATAAAGTTCGGCTTTTACCTCAAGGATTGTGAGTTCTGCTTCAGTCCATTTGGTAGTTTTGATAATCATATTCAACTCTCCAAAAATTATGCAGATATGGAATGATTCGGAGATTGGTCTTTGATAATCCGGGCGCTGATTGATTCAAGGTTGACTTGAAAGATATTCAAATCAGTCAGCATTTCCCCACTGTTATATAAGTCAGTGATGTGTTGTCTGATGGCAGATTCATCAAGCCCATCAGTAATATCTAAGTGGGCTTCACTGGTAATTTTTTCAACAACTGTAATGATGACTCTCATCTTGGTAGTTCCTGTGTAATTATTAGAGTGTTATAGAAGTCAGAAGTGATAGTTTTACTGCCTCCTATATTCAGAAACGCGTTACATTGCCCCAGCTTTTGATTTTTGCAAGTGTTGCATCCATGTCTTGATTGCTGTTAGCTCATCAGTACTAGCAAAGTTTGTTTCTAGCCCAGTTCTAATCAGTTCATCGGCACTGACAACAATATCAAGTTTCATGTTGTCCTTACCTTTAAACTCCTTAGCTGTCAATCGTAATTCTGATAAGTAACCTGTTAATGCTCTTTGGGTCACTGGAATTTTCTTATCCTGTTCAATATTAAACTTGTACCAAACAAAAGATTCACCGTTGATTTCTCCTTGATTGACATATAGATAAATAGGTTCAGGAGGATTGCAAAGACCGAGTTTGATTTCAGTAACCATGTTTTATGTGGAGTGTGGGATAGTGACAGGTTTATAGTTGAAAAGTAACTTTTAGTGCTTTGCGAACGCTTGAATCAATGAACTCATTCAAATGTTCACTTTTCTACTAATTAGAATGTTGTTTGTTCTGGTCTAATTCACATTGCAGATATATGAGTGCCGTTTCAGCATCAGCAATGTTCAAGTCTGGGCTGTACCCCAAATCTTGTAATTGTTTGTATTCGGGATGTGCAGCCATTTGAGAAAACAAGTACTGGGTTGATTCAACTAGTTGAGATAGGCTTGGCGAATCCATAAATACTCCGTTTAAAAATCTTTGGCAATTTCTAATAAAAAACCTTGCCCAATATTCTGTATCTGTGCATATTTCATGTCCAATAGATATTGGATGATGGTTTCTGAAAACTGAATACGGTGCAAAAGAATAGAACCACCAGAGCGGCTTAATGTGTGCAACAATTTAGTAGAGGTACGCTCAATGTAGTTATCAACTACCATTACCATTTGTGAACTCTCCAGCTAATATTGATAACTGTTGTTGGAGCATTGCTATCTGACGCTGATAAAAGTCAATTTCTGCTGTAATTTGTGTGAACAATTCCTGTGGAGAGAGCGGTTGAATTTGGTTCTCTTGTAAGTACGATATTTCGTCGGAGTTTTTGTTAGGCATCAATACATATTGCCAGCCATCACCAAATTGTTCAGCCAATTCTGTACCATTTGGGTAGTAGTAAAGCCCTAGAATCAAGCCCTGTTCTGTACGCTGATCAAAAGCAAAGCGAGGGTAGCCTCAGTGCCGGGGAATCGATATTGCGGGTTGCATAGATGAATTGGTGGTTAGTGGGACTTAGACAAAAAATAGCCAGAAAAAACACTCAAATGTATATACAGAGAGACTTCGACATCGTTTTGCTTAGTTTCTTGATATATATGGGTTTCAAGCATTTTTGAGTCTTTGGTGTATTTTCCCTGCCCTGTATGGGTTTGAGGCTTGTTTCTGCCTCAAAAATGTTTAAGTTTCGTTAGTAAGAACGAGTTGGGGCGATCGCCCTGGATGTGAATAGAAGTGCGTGATCGCGCTTCGTATGTGTGAGAATTACGCCGCTACCAAATCCAAATTCGGCTCATATTCCCTCAGAAGTTGCCATTGGTCAGAATTGAGCATCTCAAACGGTCGATCTAACAATTCTTCGCAGTCAACTTCTGCATGGGGTAATGCTGGCATCGATAACCACCCCACTGCATCCAATGCAGAGTTACACGGTACCCTCTGTAAGACTATCTTGTACGTATCACCCACCAACAACTATGGATTTAATGAAAATTATTATTGAAGTGGAGTTTACTGGTATCGGAACTGCTTTGAAAAAGGCAAGAGAAGCTGCGGGGATGAGTTTAACCGTAGCTGGTGATTACGCCGGAATGAGCGGGGCAAATTTTAATAGAATTGAGAACGAGGATACAAAGGGTGTACCTTTAGACACCCTCATCAGGGCAGCCAATGCTGTAGGGCTGGATTTGAAAGAGTGCTTAGGTGAATGGATTCAGCATATTCCTGGGGTTAATTTAACAGAAAGTTCTAATGGCGATTAACCTTCAGACTATTAATCCTCTTGCCCTACTTCAGCTTTTCCAAAGAAGCGATGCCTGCGGTGGGCTATGCCGGAGCAGTTATCAACTACTTCTAAAATTTACGTTGCAATTGACTCTGAAAAAATATTGTTGAGCTAAAGGGGTGGAATCATGCCTAAACCACCTTCTAGACGCAACAAAGCCACCTCTGCCGCATCTACCGATTCAACTTCAGCAGCTAACTCTGTAGACGAGGATATCTCCCAGTAAGTAGATCCAAGTTCAGCAACAATTACGGTTACTGCTGTTGAAGTTCCAGAGTTGACAGAGGAAGAACAGATCGATCGCCTACTCCTGGAGAGGAAAGTGGAACGGGCGTTTTTTGAGGCGGGGAAAGCGCTGACGGAATTGAGGGACAGACGGCTTTATCGCTCCACGCATAAAACATTTGAAGATTATTGCCGCGATCGCTTTGGGCATAGTTGGCAACAATCAAATTATTTGATTGCCGCAGCTGGTGTTTACGAAAATTTGACAACCATTGATTGTCAAAATGTGGCAAACTCTCATTTGCCAACCAGTGGATCACAAATTCTACCCACGAGTGAGCGCCAAGTCCGACCCATTCCATTACAAAGCTTGAACCCCAGGAACAGCAGGAAGCGTGGCAACAGGCGGTAGAACTTGCTGGCGGGAAAGTGCCCACTGGTAGAATCGTCAAAGATGTTGTGCAGCGCATCGTGGAAAGGACGAAAGTACCCAATACCTACCAAATCGGCGAAGTGTGCCAAATCCTTGTTAAAGACAATCCTGAACTCAGGGGCAAGGGTGGGTGTTGGGGGATAGTCAGCGCAGTAAACGAGTTTAGTTGCACCGTAAGGGTTTGGGATAGCGAGTACACCATTGGGTTGCAACATCTGAAGTCCTTCAACTACTTGCCCCAGGAATGTGAGCAGATGCAGTCCTTTAGCGATGGCGCTTGCGCCCACCGTAGGTGATCGCATTAGTCGGGTGTATTCATACTCACTGGAGGAGACAGTCAAAAGTCTGTTGCAGTTATTGGGTAAGTTGAACCGTCCTTATCTTACTGCTGTGGAAGAAAAGCTGTTGACGCTTCTGGAGTCGGAGTATCGGAGAATACCCTGAACAATTTTGGCAATTTGGCATCCAATATCTTTGGGTTGCAGTTTCAATGGAGATATCACCACAATGAGACAGTAAGGAGTTAAGTTGTACGAGGGATGTGGCAAAACTTTCCGCTTCTGGTGTCCCGTGCTATGCCAGTTGTAAAACGAGTGCTGTAGAAACGCTCTACATAATTGATACAGCGCTCAATGGAGTTCAGTTAATGCTCTACAACTGGCTAGAAATGAACAAAATCGAATAGAACAGAACCTCAAAAGATGTAAAGATGTAGATAGCTGGCATTGCTCTAGAAGCAATTCTAAGCATAAAGGTTATATTTATATGTAATGTTTTTAACTTAAGAAATACGATTGCCTCGGCAGATAGTTGCACTCAAACGGGGTATGATACCATCATCATGAACAGCGATCGCATCAGCTCTTTTTCCGACCTCCAAACTACCGCGATCGCAAAATACATTAATGGCTTTGGCTGGGTTACTGGTAAATAATTGCATAGCTTGGTAAATAGGCTTGCCAGTCTTATGGGCAATTATCCAGATGGATTGTAATAAGCTTTGAGGAACATAATCAGAAGAGATCACATCAACTAAATCGTGCAAAACAAGTTCCATAGCTGAAACATTACCAGAGTGAGAACCACCTAACACTAAATTAGGCGCACCCATCAAAACTTGTAATCCTAAATTATGCGCTGCTTTGGCAGCTACTAATGTAGTTGGGAACTCGGCTAGCACTACTCCATCTTGAACCGCTTCTTGGACGTGTTCCACGGTAGCATCATCGTGACTTGCTAAGGAAATACCTTTGGCTTTGGTAAGTTCTACTAAAGCCATACGATTTTTTTGTGCATATAGTTGTTGCTGTTGCTGACGAATGATGATGAACTCGTCAATTTTGTCAGGAGTAACACCGTGTTTTCCCATGTAATACTCTTTAAACTTATCCAGCCGGGTAAACTGCCGTTGACCTGGAGTATGATCCATCAGCGAAATCATTGATAAAAGAGGATGATCTGAGTATTGTGCTGTAATCTCATAAACCTTGTCAAAAGCCAGTTCACAGCGTAGATGAATGCGATGTTCCACACAGAAGCGTCCGGCGACTTGTGCTTGGGAAATGACATCA
This sequence comes from Nostoc sp. MG11, assembly GCF_014904695.1. Lineage (GTDB taxonomy): Bacteria > Cyanobacteriota > Cyanobacteriia > Cyanobacteriales > Nostocaceae > Komarekiella. Next base: position 13,386 of record NZ_JACXXN010000054.1, read on the forward strand.
ATCATCGGCGCATAGTTAGTTAAGCGAGGAGAACCAGCCGCTACATCACCAATTGCGATCGCATCACATACTGTTGTTATTCCCGCACTGGCTAAATCTCGGTCATGATAAACTGCTGCGGCTTCTAAAGGCCAACGAATACCGGGACGGGGAGACATACAGCGTTCGAGATTATCGGTGTGTAATTCAATCAATCCTGGTAATAGATAATCTCCCTGACCATTTTGACCATGACTCACAATCCCTGGTTGAATATCAGCAATCAATCCATCTCGCACTACCAAAGTACCTAGCAGTTCTTGATCTGGTAGTTGCAGACGATAGTTAGTGTAAATCTGTTCATTCATGGTTCAGTTATCCTTACCAAAGATTAATTCGCGGTTACAAAGTTGCGATTGCACTTCTTCATCGTGAAAAATGCCAATTAAGCCACAGCCTTTAGCTTTTTTCTCTTGCAACAGTTCAATGACTACTTGGCGATTGGTAGCGTCTAGGGCTGAAGTTGGTTCATCCAATAGCAAAATGGGATAATCAACTGCTAAAGCACGAGTAATATTTACCCGTTGCTTTTCGCCTCCAGAAAAGGTAGTGGGGGAAAGATGCCACAGTCGTTCTGAGAGGTTGAGGCGATGAAATAAGTCTTTAACTTTGTTATGTGCAACCTCTATATCTATCCCTAATTCCAACAGTGGTTCTGCGGCGACTTCTAAGGCTGGCACTCTAGGAATTACTCTTAAAAACTGGCTGACATATCCAATGGTTTTCTGCCGGACTGCTAAAATTTCGTGGGGAGCGAGTTGACACAAATCAACCCAATCTTCCTGATGTTTTATCCAGACTGAACCACTATCAACGCGATAGTTAGCATATAAACAGCGCATAAATGTAGATTTACCACTGCCGGATGCCCCAGAAAGTGCAACACATTCCCCAGCATTAACGCTCAAAGACACTCCTTCTAGCACCGATAGATTAATGCCTCTTTGCTGATGTAGAGTAAAACTTTTTCGCAAATTCTCAACTTGCAAAAGTGCTTGGCTAGAAAACTTTACGGGACAATGATTAAGAGTTAATGATTGCATAGTTAAGAAAATAGATGACTCTTGACCGTTAACAGTCAACACATCATGGTGTTAAAGCGGCGCTGACTAATAATTGAGTGTATGGATGTTGGGGATCATCAAGTACTTGGTCGGTTAAACCTGATTCCACCACCTGTCCTTGTTGCATAACTAATAATCTGTGTGCCAGCAGCCTGACTACGCCGATATCGTGGGTAACTATAATCACGCTGAGGTTAAAATTGCGGACAAGCGATCGCAACAAATCCAATAACCGCGCTTGCACCGACACATCCAACCCTCCCGTCGGCTCGTCCATTAATATCAACCGAGGATGCGTCACCAACACACGAGCAAGTTGTAATCTTTGTTGCATTCCTCCAGAAAAATGGATTGGTAGATCATCTATCCGGGCTGAGTCAATTTCTACTTGTTGTAGCCAGTGGGCAGCCTCATCCCGAATATTGCCGTAGTGCCGCACTCCAATATCTAGCAAGCGTTCGCCGATATTCGCCCCAGCACTGACCTTCATTCGCAGACCATCACGGGGATTTTGCTGCACAAAGCCCCACTCAGTTCGCATCAACAATCGCCGTTTAGCTTCCGCAAGTTGAAAAATTTCTAAGTCTTCACCGCCACGGCTAGTATAAGTAACATTACCTTGATCAACAGCAATGTGATTGGCAACTGCACTCAGCAAACTGGACTTACCTGAACCTGATTCTCCGACAATACCGAGAACTTGCCCAGGATAAAGATTAAAAGAAATGCGATCGCAGGCTTTGATTGTGCCGTAAGATTTACTCAGTTGGTAAACCTGTAAAAGAGGTTTAGTCATTAGTCATTAGTCCATACTTATCATTCATCAGTCAACCGTCAACAGTCAACCGTCAACCGTCAAATGTCATCCGTCATCAGTCATCCGTCATCAGTCAACCGTCAACAGTCAACCGTCAACAGTCAACTGTCATCCGTCATCAGTCAACCGTCCCCCACAAAAGTCTGTATCTGAACAGATCCACATTCGCCCACCTTGGTCGTCAATCACTACCTCATCTAAGTAGCTTTCTCTAGAACCGCATAACTCACAGGCTTTATCCCATTTTTCTACAGTAAAGCGATGGTCTTCAAAGTCGAGGCTTTTGACTTTGGTATATGGTGGAATGGCATATATGCGCTTTTCTCTCCCTGCACCAAATAATTGCAATGCCGGACTCATCTGCATTTTAGGATTATCAAAGCGTGGGATCGGACTAGGACTCATCAAATAGCGGTTATGCACCATTACCGGATAGTCGTAGGATGTAGCAATATGTCCATGTATGGTAATGTCTTCGTAAAGCTTGACGTACATAGCTCCGTATTCTTCTAGAGCGTGCATTTTGCCTGTCTCTACAGATGAGGGTTCTAGCCAGCGCAAAGGTTCGGGAATCGGTACTTGGTAAACTAAAATCTGTCCTTCCTGTAGTGGTGTTTCGGGTATGCGATGGCGAGTCTGAATTAAAGTTGCTTCTTGTGTGCGTTCTGTTGTCTTTACACCACAAACTTTTTGAAAAAAGCGACGAATATTAACGGCGTTAGTGGTGTCGTCTGCTCCTTGGTCAATTACTTTTAAAACATCAGTTTGACCAATCACAGCAGCTGTTACCTGAATTCCACCAGTTCCCCAGCCGTAAGACATGGGCATTTCTCTGGAAGAAAAGGGAATTTGATGTCCTGGAATCGCCACGGCTTTCAGCAAGGCACGGCGAATGGAACGCTTTGTTTGCTCGTCTAAGTAAGCAAAGTTAAAGCCTGTTTCTGGGGATTGGGGATTGGGAGAAATATTCATTAGACTAATGACTGATGACTGTTGACTCTTAACAGACCATACGAAAAGATGTACATACAACTTATATGCGCGACAGCTTATTTAAAGAGGCTGTTATAAATTGGGTGAAGTGGTTTAAATCGGGTGTTGGCAAATTTGTGATTTTAGCTTTGTCGTCATAAATCCTTAACTGCACAGCATCTTGAGCATAAGGTTGCTGAATAAATTTCTCTGCCTGTTCAGGGGAAAATATGCCTCCTTGCAGTTCTAAGCTGCGTTTAGATGCGGCTGAGAGACTTTCCCAATATTGAGGAACAACTGAGCAAAGATAGCGTTTGGCGACGACATGAAGCCTAATTGGTTGTGTGACTGCTGGACTGAAAATTTGCCGTAGCAAGCAAATAGCTCGATGTTCATGTTGATCGTCTATGCCTTGGGTGGCGGGATTATCTCCCAAGTTATGGATTAAATGTCCTAAATCATGAAGTAGACAAGCAGTAATCAATTCATGGTTTTGACCTGATATTTCAGCGAGGCTAGCACATTGCAAGGCGTGTTCTAGCTGACTGACGGCTTCTGCACCATAGGATTGGGAACCCTTTTCGGTGAAGAGTTCAACAATGCTTTCAATGGTAGGTTTCATAATAGGTAACTGATGACTGTTGACTGGATATTTATTGAATTTGATATCTAGCAACTTCTTGTCCTGCTACATATACAGAGCTAATCGCAGTAATCGCAGATGGGAAAGGATTATCAGGAGATATCAACAGGAAATCAGCATCTAAACCGGGAGCAATTTTACCTTTTTGATCGCTTATCCCCGCCGCCTCTGCTGGTTGGCTGGAAACTAATGACCACGCTTGTTCAAAAGACATCAAGCCTAATTCCTGGAGTTTGAAGGGTGCATAGAACAAGGAAGGGTAATGATAGTCTGAGCAAAGACAATCGATAACGTTATTTTTTACTGCCTCAGCAACACTCATCAAACCTAAGTGAGAACCACCACGCACTAAGTTAGGCGCACCCATAATAACTGCTGCACCATATTCACGAGACTGAGCAGCTAAGTCTACAGTAGCTGGAAATTCTGCGATCGCTACTCGGCGTTGTTGACTTAGTATTACTTTCTCTGGGCTATCATCATCGTGAGAAGCGAGGGGAATACCATAGGTATGAGCTAAATCCACCAGTTGTTCTATTTGCACGTCTCCTTCATGTCGCCGTTCTGTTACTTGGTTGACTAATTCTTCGATTTCTTCAATAGACATGGATGATCTTTGCCTCACACTATTGAGATATCGACTCAATCTCTTTTGATTTCCTGGGGGTGGTAGGTGATCGTTGATAGACAAAATATGCACACGACCGGATACCATCCAATCACACAACTCTTGATGTCCGGTGATATTTGCTTCTTCATGCCTGATATGAATACGATGATTGCAATTTAAAACTTGTTTTCCTGTCCCTAAGATGAAGTCAATTAAAGCACGGGCAGAATCCCGGCTGCGTAAACCTGGTTCGTAAGAGTCGGTGATTGAGCAATAAAAAGTTGTGATACCCGATGCTAAGAGGTTGCGGTCATTATCTGTGATCGCTATTGGTAGAGGAAAATTAACTCCAGGTCGAGGGCAAATCATCCTTTCAAAAGCATCGCCGTGTAAGTCAATAATTCCTGGCAACATCTGGAGTCCTTGAGCATTTACCAGATGAAATCCATTAGGACTACTGGCCTGATCAATGCTAGTAAATTGCCCATCTTCAATTAAAACTGTGGCATCTTCCAGCCAACCATTAGGAGTTAGTACATTTACTCCTTGGATAGCAATTTTTGTATTCGTTGATTTTGAAGATATTTGAATATTTTTAGTTGTTGTCACTGACTTACCTCAGTAAAAAATTTCATGCCTTCATAGGGAGCTTTTTGAGTGGCGGCAATTCTGGAAGATAAATCACCTATATGCAGTTCCAGCTTGTGGTGATCGGGGTCGAGAATATATATAGATTCGCCTTCACTTGTATTTTGTTTCCACTGTTTGACCCCTAAAACTTTGAGGCGATCGCTATATTCTGGAAACTTATCTTCAGGGATACTAAAAGCAATATGAGTGTACTCGTCCATAGGATTTTTGCGTGTGTTGGAATCTAAAGATAGGCACAACCACAAGTTACCTGCCAGTAAATAAGCACCTGTTTTCCACTTAGCGATCGCCTGACAACCTAGAATTTCGGTATAAAACTTAAAAGATTTCTCCAAGTCGCAGACAGACAAAGTAATATGGTTAATTCCTGTAATCATTTCACTTGTTCCAAAACCAAATCACTATTTTCTAAAGGCTGAGATTCTTGGGTAGCAACAGTTAATGACGATTGATTATTTAACTGCTGCTCTCGGATTTTCCGCACCAGATTTAACTCTGCTTGAAAGTCGATGTAGTGTGGAAGTTTAAGGTGTTGGACAAAACCTTGTGCTTCAACGTTATCGGAATGGGAAAGTACAAACTCGACATTTTGGGCTGGACCTTGAATTGTTTCCCCTAATTCCTCAGCACGCATTGCTCTATCTACTAACGCCATCGACATCACTTTACGTTCGTTGTAACCAAAGGTAAGTCCATAGCCACGGGTAAATTGAGCAGGTAATTCTTTATTACCTTTAAACTGATTTACCATTTGCACTTCGGTAACAGTAATATCTGTGATCGCTATTTCAAATCCCAATTCTTCTGGGCAAATTACCACCTCTACTTCCCCCATGCGAATCTCTCCAGCAAAAGGATGGTTTCTGCCATAGCCTCGCTGTGTAGAATATGCCAGAGATAGCAAAAAACCCTCATCTGCACGCGCTAGATTTTGCAGTCTCGCATCCCGTCCAGCAGGAAAAGTTAATGGTTGACGAGTTAAATCAAATGGTTGAGATGAGGGAGATAACGGAGAATCATTATTTACTTGCTCCCCCTGCTCCCCTGCTCCCCTGCTCCCCTGCCCTTCTTCCGCTTGCATCAAGCCTTCACGATCTAAAGTGTCAATTACACGCGGAACTGATTCTGTAATTGCTTCTGCTTCTGGTGCTGTAGGGACTTGTCCTTCTGCTATCAACTTAAAGTCTAGCAGGCGGTGGATGTAGTCGAAGGTAGTCCCTAACCTTTGCCCCCCTGGTACATCTTTAAAAATGGCAGAGATGCGGCGCTGAATCTGCATTTTGCTAGTATCTAAGGGCTGGCTATAGTAAAAGCGGGGTAGTGTTGTCCGATAGGCTCGTAACAAGAAAATTGCTTCTACTAAATCGCCCCAAGATTGTTTAATGGCAAGGGACGCTAACTCCCGATCATATAAGCTACCTTCACACATCACCCGTTCTACTGCTAGGGTAAGCTGTTGTTCAATCTGGTCTAGCGTCAATTCAGGAATAGCAGGATCACCTCTGCGTCTGCTTTGCAGGAGTGCTTCTGCATTTTCAATTGCCTGTTCACCGCCTTTGACTGCAACGTATGGCATAGTTTTTAGTTCGTAATTCGTAATTCGTAATTCGTAATTTTTGATTAAGAAAGTTAAGCTTTAATCGGGTTTTCAGGTTTCCATATTTATATTTTTACCCTCCGCAATTTTCGCTTTACAGGCTTGGTTGGAGTACGCATTTAAAACTCCAGCCATGTTGCTCGAATCCTAGTGATTGATAGAATTGATGGGCGCGATCGCGTTTCAAATTAGAAGAGAGTGTGACTTTATAACACCCAGCCTCAGCACTAAATTGGAGCGCGGCTTTTACCATTTGGCTACCAATCCCCTCTCCTCGCATTTGAGAAATAACTGTCACTGCATCTAGAACTGCAAATTTGTGATAGCCCCGGTGCATCATTGTTGGCGCATAAAGGAGGCTAAAAGTACCTACAAGTTGCTGATTTAAAAAAGCAATATAAATGTAGTAGTTAGGAACTTGTGTGATTTCTGTCAAGATTCTTTCTACATAATCGCTTGGTAAGGGTGGTTCACCATCCATGTCAGCATAAAGCTGATTCAATAGAGGCCAATCCTCACGGGTAGCAATGCGAATCTCAAGAGTCATAGTACACCTCTGGTTTGGTGGTGCGTGGTAGTCCCATTACTGCATTTTCTGTAAATAAAAATACATCTACGCCTTGTGGATAGACTTGGTGATTCTGCATCCAGAAATCCCAAAAATGAACGGGAAGTGTTGGGGCGATTGCTTGCTGGTCTAAAATTCCAGGCCCCGTCAACATCACAGGTTGCCCCATCTCAAAACTTTCCACCTGTACCAATAATGTTGTTGAGGCTTCAGGCTTTTCTGCTGTCCCCCAGTTAAAAATAGATAATTCTGGCAACGCCGCCAAATCTTGAATTAAGGCAAAGTCAGCTTCTTCTGGGTACTGCGTGAACCTACAGCCAGTATGGAACAACAACCAAGCTCTCACCGGATCTGCAAAACTCGGCTGTAGCCATACCGCAACATCCAAATCCAGCAATGTCAAACAAGCAGCCCCACAAGCAAGCGTTAAACCCAAAGGCACACTCATCTCAGCAGTTATCCAATAAGGTGTCCCCGGTCGAGCATTAGCATCAAGCAACGCCCGAAATGTTCTCTGGCCATCATGAATTAAGTCTTGAAAGCCAGGTAAGTACGTAACTATATTTGACATCAATCAATAATCCAATTTTTTAATTTTTAATTTTTAATTTTTAATTGATTCACCCTTCCCCCCTCACCATCGTGAAGAAATTGACCTTAGTGGCTGCTGCTTGACGCTGCTTGAGTTCCTGCTGTTTTTGGTATTCTACTTGCAAGGGTTGAATTACTTCAGCCTGAATCTGATCGTGCCAATTTGGGGTTTGTAGTAACGCATCACAAATAGCAGCTAGTTCTGCATGACGGTGCGATCGCCCTGCGACATAACCAAATCCAGCAATTGTTTCATCTCCTTGGCTCTCTAACTGCACAACACAGCGAGTCATGGTAATTTCTCCTAAGTTAAATGGCTCTCCTGTACCCCCAGCACATCCCCGCACCATTGTTAGACCAATCTCTGGGCAGCGTAAAAAGCTATAGTTGGGCAAATTATCTAATGTGTTTACCAGTTTTTCTAATAGCTCTAACTCGGCTTTAGCTAATGTTGCCATCCATGCTTGTCGCTGCGTCACAGTAGGCATAAGTTGGTTTGTGGTATTTTGTTTTAAACTATTCTTAACTTGTCTAGACATCTAGATAAAAGTAGATTAACGCAATTATGACAAGTTGACAATCTAATATTGATACATGAAGGAAATAATGCCAATTTATGCCCAGATTGCTGATCAACTGCGACAAAACATTCATCAAGGGGTTTATCAGCTTGGAGAACGACTACCAACGGAAACCAAGTTAGCAGAACAATTTTCAGTTAATCGCCATACCCTCAGACAAGCGATCGCTCTCCTAAAAAACGAGGGATTGTTACGAGTTGACCGAGGACGCGGAACTTTTGTAGCGGCTAAAACCATCCGCTATGCGATTGGTAAGCGAGTGCGTTATAACCAAACGTTGAAAGCACAGGGTTGGCAAGTGAGGTTTCAACTGCTACGTGTTTTAGAAGTACCTGCCGATGATGCGATCGCCAAAGAATTAGAGATTCCTTATGGTGAGCCTGTAGCGTTAATTGAACGTTTAGGTTTAGCGAATGAAGAACCTATTAGTGTGGGTACTGGGTATTTTCCCCTCAAGCGATTTCCAGATTTCTTGGAGCCAAAAAATATCAAAATTTTGCAAGAACAGCAATCAATATCTCAGTTTTTACAGCAGCTATATGGATGCGATCATATCCGCCGAAGTACCTGCGTTTCTGCTCGTCTAGTCCAGCCTCAAGATGCAAAGTGGCTACAACTATCCCTCAATCAACCCATCCTGTTAGCGGAGTCGGTGAACGTCGATGAAACAGGTAATGTTATTGAATATGGGGTAACTCGACTGCGGGGCGATCGTATGGAGTTATTTTTTGAAAATGACTTGAAAAAGGGTGGAGTTACAACTAATGACTAGTAACTAATGACTAAATTAGCCACTCTCTTACCTTTGCAGACAATAAATCAATAGCACCAGTAGTAGCAATCAAAATAATGAGAATTGTACAGACTTTTTGGTATTCAAATGCACCAAAACTCTGATATAGTGAAACACCAATACCGCCAGCCCCAACAATTCCTAATACAGAAGCAGAACGCACATTTGACTCAAATCTGTAGAGAGTGAAAGAAGTCCACAAAGGCATTACTTGGGGAATCACTCCATAAATTACTTCTTGAATCTGGCTTGCACCAGTAGCTCTAATTCCTTCTACCGGGCCTGACTCAATTGATTCTACTGCTTCTGAGAACAGCTTACCCAGAATACCGGCAGTATGAATAAATAATGCCAAAACTCCAGCAAATGGCCCCAACCCAACAGCAACTACAAAGATTAGTGCAAAGACGATTTCGTTAATCGCACGCATAGCATCTAATAAGCGACGTGTTGGTTGAACAACCCATATTGGACAAATATTATTAGATGCTAAAATAGATAAAGGAACAGCTGCGATCGCAGCCATTAAAGTTCCCCAAATTCCCATCGATATAGTAACCAGTGTTTCTGAGAAATAATAATTCCAATCGCTAAAGTCTGGCGGAAAATATGAACGTATATATTCCACCATGTTGTCTCCCCGTTGCAGAAGTACAGGGAAATTTAACTCACTTTGAGTATAGGCGAAAATCAATACAGCAGCAATCACTAAAAGAAACAGAACTTTTTGAGTAGTCACAAGCTTTGCTTCTTTCTCTAACATTGCTACTACATTAGGAGATGCGTAAGTAATTATCTGATTTCGTAGGCGCACTTTTTTCTCCCTATAGCTCTAGTTTTATCGAATTTCTTTAAGTTGCTGGTTGAGTTCTGCTATTGTTTGCTGTTTTTCTTGTTCGCTAAGATTTTCTTTATCTTGAGTTTCTTGGATTTTTTTAGCGATTTCTAGTTCTCGAATTGTATGCCAATTTTTATCTTCAGCCTGTACAAAACCAGAAATTTTAAATGGTGTTAAAACTTTTGCATCTTTGTAGTTATAGAAAAAGTTTTGCAACTTCTTTTTGATATCATCAGATAAATCTCGACGATAAACAATCGGATCACTGGGAATTATAGGTGATTTCCAAATAATTTCAATCTTCTGCCTGGCTGTAGGATTAGTACTTTCTAGACGACTTAATGCTTCACTACTGACAGTAGCTACATCTACCTGTTTATTAGCTACAGCTAGAGCACAAGCTTCATGATTACCAGCAAAAATCAAGCGTTTGAAAACTTTTTTAGGGTCAACATTATTTCTAGTAAAAATATAGTAACTGGGAACTAAAAACCCAGAAGTAGAATTGGGATCATTAAAAGCAAAAGTGAGCTTGGCTGCATTTTTAATCACATACTTATCGCCACCTGCTGCTATAGCTTCGGCAGTGATGGGATTATCTTTATTAGTAATTAAATGAGAATAGTAGCCTCTAGTACCATCTGCACTTACAACCTGAGCAAAAGCTTCTGCATCAGCAATTTTTGCTGCTTCAATATAAGATTTACCACCTAACCAAGCTGCTTGAACTTTACCAAAGCGCATAGCTTCTATGACTGCTGCATACTGTGTAACATAGAAAGGTTTTATAGGAATCTCAATTTGCTGAGACATAGCAGCAGCAAAAGGTTCCCAAATTGGTTTTTGATTAGCTTGAGATTCTGTAGACAGAACGCCAAAGTTAATTTCCTTAATAGCTGCGGTACTATTATCAGCATTAGAATTACAAGCTGAAAGTATCTTAGTACTTGCTAAAGTTAGAGTAAACAAAGAAGCCTGCTGGATAAATAACCTTCTGTCCATAAGTTTAGTTGTGAGATGTTAAGTAAAAATATTATTCTTTGTTGCAAATATTCCGAGCGCCTGATTAAATATTTTATATTTTTGGGTTACACTACCAGTTCTCCGTGTCCTCTCATAATGAGTTCTTCGGCAGCCGTGCCATAAAGTTCATTGAGCTTTTCATCATTCATCTCTGCGGTTGCACCATCAAACATGACTTCTCCATCTTTGAGAGCGATCGCTCGATCAAAGTAACTACGCACCATTTGAACCTGATGTAAAGAAGCGACTACAGTAATACCGCTTTGGCGATTCAACTGCACAAGTAATTCCATGACTTTACGTGCCGATTCAGGATCGAGAGAGGCGATTGGTTCGTCTGCGAGGATGATTTTCGCTCCTTGCACTAAACAACGAGCGATCGCAACTCGTTGTTGTTGCCCTCCAGAAAGCATAGATGCCCGTTTATAAGCGTGTTCAAGAATGCCTACTCGCTCTAATGCAGCAAGAGCTTGGATTTTTTCTTCTTTGGTGAATAAATGGAATGTTGAACGTAAAATAGACAATCTTGATAAGTTACCAACGAGTACATTTTCGATAACTGTTAGCCGATTGACTAAATTAAACTGTTGAAAAATACAACCTATCTGGCTTCGTAAAGACCTAATTTTAGAGTGTGTTTTGCCCTCGCTCTGTAGTATTGAGCCAAAAATATAAACAGTTCCTGCATTGGCAATATGCAAGCTATTAATATGCCGTAAAAGGGTAGATTTGCCTGAGCCAGATGCACCTATTAGCGCAACCAGTTCTCCCTCATGAATTGTGCAAGATACGTTTTTAAGTGCTGTCTTACCTTTGAAAGCCTTCGAGAGATTACTAACTTCGATAGCCACTGTATTTGCCATTTTTTGACATTGAGATGTCTATGATTAACTTGAATAATATTTTTTAGTTAAGAACTGATTAAGAAAAGGATAATTACTGATTTAATTTTTTAAGTTATCAGCCTAATGAATGAGCCAATTCTAGATATACATCAATGTAATGTAAAGCTTATAATACATAGACTGACATCCATTTTTTGATTAAAATTTAATTAATAAAAAGCTAATTTTTGGTAAAAATGCAATTAACCCGCTAGGAATTAGTACAGCACGGCGTAAATAAACCACCCATTCCAAATCAATAAAATGCTTCTACTGTATACCTGTTTGAATTTTGGTAGGGACAATTCATGTGTACGCAATGCAAAGCGGCTACTCTTACGGGAACGCTTTCAGCGAACCCACAGAGTATTGCCCTTACCACATATATACTTTTTTAAAGCATCTATATTTGGCATTTGCTATCAATACGTAAGTCCTAGTAAATAAGCTTTGTTGCTATAAAAAACATTAACAATATGTTATTAACTGGATTTTAACTATTGGTTATTAATTGAGCTAGGAAACACAGACAATCTTTAATATATCAATATCCATTGAGTTAAGAATAGTTAAACAAATGACAATTGTTTTTATTTCAAAATAAACTCTAGATTGTGGTACATAGTTGTGCTTTAATATTGTTAAAGTTGATTTGAAAAAATTTTCTTATAAAACATTCATTTTTTCTATATCTAACATTAGGTTTTTTGATGCAAAGGTTAAAATCACGCCTTAATTAAACCAATCTTGCTAATATTTATGATTTACCAATTAGCAGACTTTTAATGTTAGAAAAACTTTGATTTTTCATTAATTTCTATCAGGTGTGAGGGTACATTCGTGCAGAAGTTTTGGTTGAATCCTTTGTTATTTAGTCCAGCGATTTTGGGCTTATTTATAGTTGCGCTACCAGCGATGGGTTCTGAAGTACCTTTAAATCAAGCACCTGCAAGAAATCAACCGTCCAGTTTTAGCAGTGCTGAGAATATCGGACAAGTAACTTCAGTTTCACAGCTTTCTGATGTCAAACCTACAGACTGGGCTTTTCAAGCTTTGCAATCCTTGGTTGAGCGATACGGCTGCATTGCAGGTTATCCTAACCAAACTTATCGGGGTAATCGTGCTTTGACTCGCTATGAGTTTGCTGCTGGTTTGAATGCTTGTTTAGATCAGATCAACCAACTTATAGCTACTAGTACCGCTGATCTGGTGAACAAAGAAGACCTAGCAACGCTGCAAAAGCTGCAAGAGGAGTATACTGCTGAATTGCAAACTGTGCGAGGTCGAGTAGATGCTCTAGAAGCTCGTAGCGCCACTTTAGAGTCGCAACAATTCTCCACAACTACTCAACTGCGGGGAGAAGCAGTTTTTGCACTGGCTGGTGCATTTGGCTCCGATAGAGCAATCAACACCGATGCTCAAAATCGTGGTGATACCAGACCAGAACTCGATGAAAATGTGATTTTTGCTGATCGTGTCCGGTTAAACTTTGATAGTAGCTTCACTGGTAAAGACCGCCTCAGAGTTAGGTTACAAGCGAGAAATATCACTTCATTCAATACAGCCGTAACTGGTACTAACCAAACTCGTTTAGGGTTTGATGGCAATGAATCCAACAATGTCAGCGTATCAGCTCTGTTTTACCGTTTCCCTGTAGGCAACTCCACAACATTCAACATCGCAACCGAAGGATTGGAATACATTGATGAAGTACCTGCTCTCAGTCGCAACTTTGATTCTAGTGGTTCCGGTGCGCTATCTCGTTTTGGGCGTTATAACCCAATTTACCGGGCAGCAGAAGGGCCAGGTATCATCATTAATCAAAAGTTCAATGATGCTCTCACCTTAACTGCTGGTTACGTTGTGCCATCGGGTGTTGGTAATGACCCCAGTAACGGTAGAGGTATGTTTAATGGTAGTTACTCTGCATTAGGTCAACTGACTTTCCAACCAACCTCAGAATTAAGTTTGGCTTTTACTTATGTCAACGCCTATTACACTGATGGTAGCGGAGTTACTGGTAGCACTGGTACTGGTTTTGCCAACAACCCATTCAACGGGGCGCGAACTTCTGTAAATAACTATAGTGTGACTGCAAATTACAAACTTAGTCCTAAGTTTACCATCACTGCTTGGGGCAGTTACGCCAATGCCCAAGCTGAAAATACAGCTGTTGCTAGGAGTAATGCAGATATTTGGAACTGGGCCGTTCAGCTAGGCTTTCCTGATTTGGGTAGGAAAGGAAATTTTGGTGGTCTTGTCTTTGGTGTACCGCCTTACGTTGCTGACAATCAATTCGTCAGTGATAATAATCGCCGTCAAGACGATGATATCTCCTATCATTTAGAGGCTTTTTATAGATATAAGCTGAATGACAATATTGCTATTACCCCAGGATTAATCACCATCTTCAATCCTGAGGGTAACAGCAACAACTCTAATATCTATCTGGGAGTAGTGCGTACTACTTTTACTTTCTAACCCAAAGTCTTTGCTGAAGCTCAATTAAAAAGACCTCTCCCTGATTTTACTATGCAAAATCGTCCCTCTCCGGCTCGGAGAGGGACAGCTTTGAACTTTAGTTCAAGGCAGGGAGAGGTTTGTCGAATTCACCTTAAATTTCTCAAAGACCTCGTTTCTTGCCCATCAATGGTCAATGGTGCTGAGTAAAAGATATGAGCAAGTTTTCTTAACCTTTGAATGTTCTAAATTTAACTTGCACAGTGCTTCGGCGTAACCTTTCCTTACTAAAATCAAGGGTTAATCCTTTACAGGTGATTAATATTGACAAAAATTGGTCAGATGAATTGACCTGTAATTCTGAATCTGGAATCCGAGGCTAATTAATGATTTCACATCAAGTACGGCAAATCTCCAGTGCAATTACTGCTGTGTTTTTGGGTTGGGGAATTGCGGTAGCAGATACCCCAAAAACACTAACAGTTTATTCAGGGCGAGATGAAGAAATCATGCGTCCCCTGATTGAGAAAGCGAAAAAAGATTTGGGGCTAAACATTGAAGTCCGCTATGGTTATTCACAGAACTAGCGATCGCTCTCATTGAAGAAGGCAAAAATAGCCGTGCTGATATATTTTATGCTCAGGATGCGGGTTCATTAGGAGCTATAACCAGAGAAGCGCGGGCTTTATCTCTCCCTAACCAATTACTCAACAAAGTTGATCCGCAATTTCGTTCTTCTTCAGAACAATGGGTTGGCATTTCAGGAAGAACGCGGGTGATTGACTATAATACTAAGCTTTTCAAAACCAGTGAACTTCCCAAAAGTGTACTGCAACTGAGCGATCCCAAATGGCGCGGTAAAGTTGGCTGGGCCCCTACAAACGGTTCTTTTCTCTCCTTTCTAACTGCAATGCGACTGATGGAGGGCGATCAAAAAACCCTAGAGTGGTTGAAAGGTATGAAAGCTAACGGTGTTAAAGCCTACCCTAAAAATAGTGCGATCATGGAAGCTCTAGGAAAGGGAGAAATCGCTCTGGGATTAGTCAATAACTATTACCTGTATCGGTTTACTAAAACCAATCCCAAATTTCCAGTTGCTATTCACCATACAAAAGGTGATGCAGGAGCTTTGATTAACGTCGCAGGTTTAGCAATCCTGAAGACTACAAATCAAAAGAGTGATGCAGAAAAGTTTGTGGCTTATATGCTCAAACCAGAAACCCAAAAGTTCATTACGAAAAGTTTTTACGAATATCCATTAGTCATACCATTTCACCAAAAAAATGATAAAGATAGTTAAGTCAGAAATATGAGCAGAAGTTCATGGCTGGAGTCACCAAAGTAAAAATAGAAGAGTCAGC
>NZ_JACXXN010000055.1 GCF_014904695.1 Nostoc sp. MG11
CACACAAGTCTTTGAGAGTTGCCCCACAGGCTTTTGATCCCCCCAACCCCCCTTCAAAAGGGGGGCAAAAACCTCTCAAAGTCCCCCTTAAAAAGGGGGATTTCGGGGGATCTAAAAGTATTTGATACATCTCCAAGGACTTTTCAAACATCCTCTAAGAGAAAGAATCTAAATCTAAAGATTGCATTCCTCGGCGTTCGGCAAAGGTCAACATACTTCCCAACTGCAACCAAACTAACAAACAAGTAAGCAGACTAACAGGTAGACCAACTCCTAAAGCTAGCAAGGAGGGAAAGCCAAATATCTCTAAACCTGAAGAGAGAAATAGGCAAACACCAGCAGTTATGCCAATAAATGGTACAACCAATTGTTTCAATGCAGAACGTGGTTTAGTATTTTCGGTGCGATCACTTGGCCATTTCTGCACAATTACTTTCAAAGTACCAGATAAAGCCAGACCAGAAGTTAATGCTGCCAAAAAGCCAACAAGTAACAGAAAATAGGGGGGTTGCAGAGGGAAATAATACATTAAAACTCCTGATTGATATTAAAACAAGATATGCTGTACAAACTTTTATTTTTTACTTGCTGACTGATCTCCTGCAAAAGGCGCAAGGAAAGTAGCTTTTGGTAAAATAGCTGCTGCGCCTTCTCTAGATAAATCTGTTAAAAGCCCGATCGCTAAATTGAATAAACGATTTGGCTGTAAGTCGTCTTTAACCAGGTTCCACAGACGTTGGACTTCTTCGGTGTGGAGGCGGTCATCTTCAGTGATAGCAAGCACCAACTGACGCCGGAGAAACTTGCCTTCATCCGACATCAAAAATTGGAATCCCATCTGCGCTGTAGGCAAGACATCAAAGTTGTCATCAGTACGAGCGATCGCAATTAAATTTTCTAATCGCTGCCACTGGAATTTACCATCTTTAAATAACACATTTAGTAATCGCCGCCGCAAATTGGGCGATTCCCCTGTCAGCAACCGCCGTGCTATGTATGGATAACCTACCTCAACAATTTTAAAATCCGGGTTGAGACTCAGAGCAATACCTTCCTGTGTCACCAGCGAACGAATAATCAAAGCAAACTTTGCCGGGACTCGGAAAGGATATTCGTACATCAGTTCCGAGAATTCATCGGTAATAGTTTTGAAGTTAAAATCCTTGACATTTTTGCCAATGGCGTTTCCTAGCACTGCTTCTAATGCTGGCACAATTGGGCAAATATTCGTGTCTGGAGTCAAAAAGCCTAGCTTAACAAAGTCTTCGGCTAAATCCATGTAGTCTTTATTTACAAGATGCACTAGGGCATCCACCAGCGTTTCTTTGGTGGTTTCCTCTAATTGATCCATCATGCCGAAGTCAATGTAAGCCATCCGACCATCGGGTATGGCGAACAAATTGCCGGGATGGGGGTCAGCATGGAAGAAGCCGTGTTCCAATAACTGTTGCAAGCCCGAAGTAACACCAATTTGGATAATTGCTTCTGGGTCTAAACCTGCTTCCCGGATGCGTTGAGTGTCTGTTAGCTTGAAGCCGTTAATCCATTCCAGGGTTAAAACGTGGGTGTTGGTGTAACGCCAGTAAATAGCTGGAACTTTGACTTGCGGATCGTCGCGGAAGTTACTAGCAAATTTTTCGGCGTTGCGACCTTCATTTATATAGTCGATTTCTTCA
Organism: Nostoc sp. MG11; assembly: GCF_014904695.1. GTDB lineage: Bacteria > Cyanobacteriota > Cyanobacteriia > Cyanobacteriales > Nostocaceae > Komarekiella. The sequence continues at coordinate 1,677 of NZ_JACXXN010000055.1, forward strand.
AATAATTTAGTCCCGAACTCGTCCACAATTAAAGTCAGGTCATGACCAAGATTGAGGGGCAACAAAGGAGCTAGCCAACCTGCTGCCCAACGCAACAGATACAGGTCGCGTGTGAGAGTCGGGCGTAAGTTGGGGCGTTGCACCTTCACAGCGACTTCTTCGCCACTCACTAAACGACCCCGGTATACTTGACCTAAACTAGCAGCCGCTACTGGCGTTGGGGAAAGTTCGCTAAAACTTTCGTGAATTGGGCGGTCTAGTTCAGTTTCGATCATTTGGTAGGCGATCGCACTATCGAAAGGTGGCAACTGGTCTTGCAGCTTCACCAGTTCTTCTAAGAAATCTTTGCGTATCAGGTCAGGCCGCGTAGAGAGGGCTTGACCAACTTTAATAAAAGTAGGGCCGAGGCGGGTGAGCAGTTCTCGCAACTGGATAGCTCGTTTACCCTTGTTCTGCTCAACTTTATCTTGCCATTCGTCCCACTTAAGATTGAGTATAAATCCTGCAAAAGACCAGATAATTCTCAGGAGTCGCCCCCAAGCTTGCCAGGGACGGTAACGATAGTAACGAGCGATCGCGTCTGGATTATACTGCTTTAGCTGAGCAGGTTGATACTGACCCACGCCTTTTTTTGCCTCTTTGACTGGGAATTTTACAATTTTGTTCGCTTATCTCCTGACTAGCAAGCTGTTTGCAAGTCCAGGATAGCAATAGTCTTTTATCTAAAACAATTAAAACCTAACCTTTTAGAGGAAAGTATTTGAGGCAATTTTTGCCTACTAGATTAACTGCTTAGATTTGTCTATCTTTTTCTTAATTATACTTTATAAAACTACAACTACTTATCTAAGTTTTTGATGATTTTATCTTTTCTTAACCATTATTTATATAAATATAAATATTACATATATAAGTCAGGATGCACTAACTAAGTACTTGTGTTTATCATCAGCTACATAAGGCAACAGTACTATTACTATCTAATCAAAGAATGATTAATAAACCAAACTTTGATTGTTGATAGATTGCAGCAGCGAGTGAGTGATCGCAAACAGAGCGCCACTAAAAACCTGTAGTTGTAGTTGTTAATCAAAATACCAATTTAGGATTGATCTACCTTTATCAACTTTAAGATTTCAATATTTTAAAATAGCCAACCAGACTATTTCTCTCTTTAGTTGATGTCAGTGGAAGCAGTAATAACAAGCAAGACAGGTAACGAACTGAACCGCTGAAGGCACTTAAAATCAAAACAGTAACCGAGATAATGTACCAAACAAGTGGTTCAGTATAATTTAGACTACCTACTTCTCTAATAGTGTATAGATGAAGAATAAAATAGCTAGCTAACGCACAGATTTCAGCCCAGCCATAACCAATCATCCCCAAGCGTGGCACTAGCAAAAACGCACTTCCGGCAAACAGTGCTACGTGAACCAGGTGAAACCAAGTTACCAGAAGATTTTTACACTCTAAATATAGTACTGAGCGATGTAAGTTGAAAATGGCATGGGAAAGATAGCTAACGGCAATAAACGGAAGTACTTGCAGCACCGGATTCCAATTTTTACCAAAAACGAGTGTCAAAACCACAGGAGCCACCAGAGAAAACCCTGCCATTGGTAGCCCAACTGCTAGCACTTGCAGACGCATTCCCTCTTGAATACTCTTGCGTATACGAATTTTGTCATCTCCTAACTTAGGAAGTGCTACCATAGCCAGTCGCCAAGTCACTGTTTTAGCAAAAGAAAGCATCTCAACCAGGCGAATGCATAGAGCCACAAAGGCAACGGCTTCAGCCCCAGCGAAACGTCCCACAATCACTGGATTGACTAACGTACGCAATTCCCAAATCCAAATCGAACTCGCATAGCTTAGTCCATACTCAAGCATTGTCCGAATTAAATCTGGATTCCAGGATAAGCGCAGCCGCAGATTGCTACTAAAGTAATTTAGTGCTAATTGGCAAGCTTGCTGTGTGAATAAGCCAAGAACGGGCGACCAAGCACCATATCCATGTAGTGCTAATGGCACTGCTACGAGATAGTAGCTAATCTGGCTAAGTAACTCAATATATGCTATGCGTTGATAGTTTAGGTCACGTTCCAGCTTTACTACCCAAGGCAGATTTAAAGTACTCAAAGGTATGGTTAAAGCTAAAATTGCTACAAGCGGTGCAATTTCTGGAAGCCTGAGCAATTGAGCAATCATCTGTCTTCCCAGCAAAAGACCGACGACACAAATGATATTAATGCATAGCAAAAGAGTGAAAACTTGATTGTACTCATGTTGCTCTGGATTAGTCTTTTTGCGAAGTAGATAAGCATCCAGACCCGATGGAGCTAAACGGTAAAAGAAGATGACAATACCACTACTTGCTCCAAAAAGTCCGTACTCAGTTGGGCCGATTACTCTCGTAATTAATATCACGCCTACTAAGCTGAGCAATATACCCAAACCTTGACGGATAAGCATGATAAATCCGCCTTTTAAGGCTTGATGGCGTAGTCCCATAATCACTTCCTATATCGAGGGAAATTTTTCCGGTGATTGTGTTGTTAATCGCCGATCGCAAATGGTGAGATGTTGGTGTTTTAGTACTTTTTCAACACTATCAACCATTTTGTTTGTGGTGAACTGGGATTAAGATATGCTGCGATATCCTTGCCATATTTAAGGCTATTGACCTCTCCAATTCAAAATTAGCCAGATATCTCTAATTTTTTAATACCAAACGAGTAAGGAAGTAGAAAAATGGTAGTATCGCAGACTTTGAGGCGTTTATTTGACTCGAATATAGCCTTCAAGTCCTAACCAGTAGATGATCGCCATAGCTCAAATTAAATGTGTAGTGATCGCCTTTTTTGAAAATATCACTGTGCAATAATTGATACAAATCGCCGACGCAGAGCGTAGATGAGTGCCAGCACTCTGTTAAAACCATCAGCTCCCAAACATTGCATAATTGCGATCGCTACACTCAAACGAATACATCCAGAAGAGTAGCGTAGCTGCGGATAATGGGCGATCGCTTGGTTACGAAAATATCTTGCTTGTTGGCGATCGCCATTTTGTAGAGCTTTCCAAGCTAAATAGATACTCGCATAACCATAGCTACGGTTTTTTAAATACAGTAGCTCTTGTGAAACTGATTGGAATAATTTCTCAATCATTCCTAAATTTTGTTCCAACATCTGCCAGTTTTTTGTGGCGTTATTGGGATGTTGCCGATAGTAAACTAGAGGTTCTTTAATTACAGCCAAGGGATAACGAGCAGCAATCCGAACCCACATATCCCAGTCTTGAGAGTAGCGTAAGTTCCGATCAAATTCGCCGACAGTTGTCAGGCAATTATTGCGGAGGATCACCGAAGAAGTAACTATAGTATTCTGCCTCAATAATTGTTTTAAAGCATCTCCTTCTGCATTGGATTTCATAACTCTACCTGAAGATTGACCTTGCCAATCAATTAGCAACATATTCGTATGTACCAAGCCTACTGCTGGGTTATCTTCTAGACAACGCACTTGTTTTTCTAGCTTAGTCGGCTCCCACAGATCATCGGCGTCTAAAAATGCTATGTACTCGCTTTTTGCCTGAGCAATTCCTGTGTTGCGTGCCACCGAAGCACCTTGATTTTTTTGCACAATCAATTTTACTCGTGAGTCTACTAAATCATTTGCCCATTGCCCAATATTGTCTGTACTACCATCATCAATAATTAACACTTCAAAATCTGTAAAAGTCTGCCTCAAAACACTTTTTAAAGTCTCAGGCAGATAAGTCATCGCATTATAAACGGGAATAATTACAGAAACTTTTGGCATATTATCAAGCTCATAAAACTAAGGTTTTTTAGACTGAAGAATTGTCTTTAAAATGACATCGCGATAGCGCAAAGCAACAGCGTCCCAGCTAAAACGCGAGCCAATCCGTCTAGCTTTCTGCTGCCAATTTCCACTCAAAACTTTGGCAATAGCAGCAGCATAGCTATCTATATCTGTGACATCACAGAGAATTCCACCATCTGCAACAACATAGCGACGCATTTCATCGTCTGTGGCAACTACTGGTAAACCACTAGCCATTGCTTCCAGATAAGAAAGCGCACATGGTTCATTGATAGAAGGTAGAGTAAATGCATTTGCACTGCGATAAACTTTAGGCATTTGCTCAGCAGGAAAAGTTTTGATGGCAAAGCGATCGCTTCCTAATAATTTTTCACCTAAAGATTGAAAATATCCTCGATCAGGGCCATCTCCACAAATCAGAAAACTGACTTGCGGTAAACAAGCAACTGCCTGCATTGCTAGTTCAACTCGCTTGTGTCCGTTACGATTGAGAGAAGCTACACATAGAACTAGAGGTTTACTTAAACCCAAAGCCATCTTTTCGCCTTCAGGTGTAAAGCGGTTAGTATCTACGCCGTTGAGAATAATGCTGGTAGCTTGAGAAGGTTGTAAAGTCCGCGCAAAATCAGCCATCGTTTCAGAAAAGACTACAAGATGATCCGGCTGAAATAGCAAGTTGCGTGCAAGCGATCGCCCTTGATTTAACAATCCAGTATGTTCGGTATAAACAATCGGCGTACCAATTAGAGCACGCACAAAAGCTGCCATTGCTAAGCCCCCGTAATCATTACAAGGAAAAATCAGATCAGCTGGGTGTTGTAGCAATCGCGTAGCACAAGGCCAAAAGCTAGTCAGGTGTTCAATAACGATTTCAGGATGAGGAGAAAACCGTCTCATTACAGAAGCGATCGACAAATAATTGAGAATCTGACGCGCCTTTGTGCGAGGAATACCACCAGCCGGATAATAAAAAGGGCTACAGGGTGCGCCTGCTAATAATTCCACCTCAAAGTCAGCGTTGAGGTTACGAGCAAGCTCAATGGCAAAGATTTCTGAGCCACCACTCCAGTTAACCCCTGCACTCGGATGCACCAAAACTACCCGATAGGGTCGTTGATGTCGTGCTTTTAGTTGGGTGTAATTGCTAGAGTCAATCAAGCGCTGGGTCATTATTACGAATGTAATTGCTATAGAGGTTTTACTCAGCCGCAGAGTTGTCCAGAAGCTTTGGTTGATTCCAGTCCCAAGCAGTGATAGCAAACAGAGTCCACCAGTAAAAAAAGAAAGTTGTATGAGTCCAAATATTCTCAGTAATCATGCCGACCATTATGGATAAAAGCATCGCTAACAATACCCAGCACAGCTTTTGCTGAGCCACGTTTTGGGAAGTGCGCTGAAGTAAATGAATAAAATGTGTAATCTGAGTACCAAGAAAGGCTAGAAAAACTAAAAGACCTACAACTCCACCTTCTGCTAGAGCCATCAGATAATCGTTGTGAGCATAGTTCCGATGAATAGTTAAATGGCGGCTAGTCGCCAGACCATAACCAAAAAGCGGAAACTGCTCCCAAGCCTTTAGTAGGTAACTCCACTGTGATAACCGCCAGTTAAAACTGTTGTAATCTCCTTGGGCTAGAAGAATCGCTCGTGATATATCCATATCTGGATTAAAGAGCGGTGTTTGCAGCAACGAACTGAGGCGTTGTTGTCCAAATTCCGTACTAGCAAATAGAGCTATGACTATGCCAAATAAAAATACTCCACCAATTAGATTAAGTATGCTCAATCTTGGCGTAATCAAAATCAGAATAAAAATGCCCAGGATCATCAAGCCAAATAGGGCTTTAGTACTCACATAAAAAAAGCAGAGTAAGCTAAGCAAAATTAGCCAAGGCCAGCGCTGCTGGGACTGACTTAACTTCCAATAAGTCAAACCAATAAACAGTAACAAAAAAGTGACGAAGGTATTAGAAAGACCAAGAGTACCGTTAATCCGGGAAATCTCTCCCAGAATTGGGTCTTGAGTTCCTCGGAGGATGGCTGGTAGAAGCGAAACGGGAAGGAGCGTCTGCATCAATGCTGCCGTTAAAGGTATAACGAGGGCAAAAAATAATGCAGAGATAATCTTTTGCGGATGAACTCGATCTTTGAGCTGCATCACTAGCAAGTAAACCATCAGCCAGGAAAAAAGACGCACCCACTCGCGGACGCCATCTCGCCAAACACCAGTATGATGCCACTGTCCTCCCAGAGGTATGAGTATTACCCATAAGCCCTGTAAGGCTACCCAGCCTGCAAACAACCACCAGAACCGATCAGTACGGACTGGCCGACCGACCAGTAATGTTGCCACCACATAAAGCAAAGTTAGGATATTAATACCAATAGCAAACGCAGCTGGTATTTGCTGATCAGAGAAAGGATCAAGAGCGCTACGTACGATTAATAGACCAAGAACCGCTTGCTCAAATCTGGTAAAGAAGTAGAAAACTATGGGTACTGCGATCGCCACTAAGCCCAGGTAAGCAGGCCGAACGCTGGCAAGAAAGCCCGCAAATATACCAATCCCCAGACCTGCCAATACAATCCATGTCATCAAAAAACTTGCGCGTTGATTAGTCAACATCGTCATTTAGACCTCGAACCGTTAAACGAATTGGCAGTACTCCCTAAAGTGGTTAAACGTTTGAGAGGTCGAGAGAAATAGCGGTAAGACTTTTCAGTTTGATCTGTTGTACCATTGACCACCACTCCCAGAATCGGTATGCGATTTTGTGTAAGTTCTGATATGGCTTTTTGCAGTGATTCTTTAAGTGTGAAACTGGGGCGTGTAACTATCATAATGCCGTCGCTATACCGACTTAAAGTAGCAGCATCAGCGCTGGCATTAAGGGAAGGAGTATCTATAATCACAAAATCGTACTTAGAGGTAGCTTCTGCTATCAGTGACTTCATTGCATCTGACTCTAATAGCTGAGAAGGGCGTTCATACAGTTCACCACAAGTTAATACTGAAAGATTTTTGATATTATTTATTGGTTGCACTGCCTCTAAAAAAGATTGACGCCCGTCAAGCACATCGGTAATTCCTGGCTTGGGAACTAAGTTGAATAGTTTGTGTTGCATAGGGCGATGTAAGTCTGCATCCACTATCAATGTCCGCCGAGATAACATGGCACAGACAGCAGCTAGGTGTGAAACCACTATTGATTTACCCTCACCCGATTGAGTGCTACTAATCACAATGCTCCGCAACTTCTTAGAGCTACGAAACTCTAAGGTTTTTAGCAGCATCCGGTAAGGCTCAACTAAAGCAATATCATCCAGGAAACTCTCTGATCCTTGCAGGCTAAGCATTAATTCTGGTAGGGTGGGTAATGCTCCTAATAAGGGTGTTTTCAGTAGTTCCTCGGCTTCTGAAGCATCATGGAGTGTGTTATCCATTACCTCCAGTAGGAGTACTACAATAATGGCTAAAATAGTTGCCAATACGGTGGCTAACACCAATACGATCGCCCGGTTGGGAGAAGTGGCAGAAGTCGCTGGTTTCGCCTCTTCGATAATTCGGATGTTGCCAATTAGTTGGGCTTCCGCAATCCGTGCTTCTTCTAATTTGCTTTGCAACAATTTTAGAGATGCGGCTGCTTCTTCCCGTTGGCGGGTGAGTGCAGTCAGTGGTTGCTGTTGAATTGGCAGTTGTGCTAAGCGAGCCTGGAGGTTAGCTTTCACAGACTGGACAACTCGTAGCTTATTTGCCACTGTCAAACGTTCAATCTCATTATTAATCAGTTCAGAAGTGAGATTCTGACTCAGAGAATCGGATGCGATCGTGCTGGGGGAAATGGCTGAATTTCCAGGTGAGAGGCGGGCTAATTCCTTCGTGTACAAAGCACGGACATCTCGCTGATTCTCAAGCAGTGTGATTACAGTGGGATGGTTCTCTGTAAAGCGCAAACGAGCATCGATAAGTTGTGTCCCTAAGTCTGACAATTTGGCGCGTAACTTCTGGAGTTGTTCATCTTGACCACCGCGTACAGCTGCATAAGCATTGTTGAGGTTTGTGGTGGAGGTAATTTGTCGTAGAGATGCACCACGCGATCGCGTCCCTTGAAGTTGACCAGCTAAAGTCCGCTCCTGATCCTCCAGATTGGCTAAACTGTTGACTAAACTTTTGCTTTGGTCTTCAAAGGAGACAATACCACTAGCTTGTCTGTATCTGTTTTCTACAACTTCTGCCTGTTGTAGGCGTAGCCGAGCTGTTGGTACTTCTTTTGCCAAGAAATTCCGTACGCTTGCAGCTTCTTTGCGGATCTGTTCTGCACTTTCCTCAACCATTGTCTGGGAAACCGCATTGACAAGTTTTGCAGCCAGAATTGGGTCTTGAGCTTGATAGCTTAAAACCAAAATATTCGTAGCTGGGACAATTTTCACTCGCAAATCTTTACTGAATCTCTGAATTTTCAGCGGACTTTGAGGCTCAGGAAAAACTTTCGCTAGCGATCGCTCTAAAATAGGTTGCGATTTAACTAATTCTGCTGCATCGGCCAGTGGGCTAGGGCCGCCAGGTATACCTACAGGCACTTGGGTGAGGTCACGTCCCAAATCGGAAACACTTACTCGCTTGTCATCTAGCATTAGTCGTGCTGATGATTGATACAAACGTGGAGCAAAGGTTAGATAGATAACTGCACCCCCAATTACAGCAGCAAATGTAGCCAAAGCTGGCAAACTTCGCCGCTTTAAGACTGTTGGTAAAGATGAAAAGCCTTTTTCCATTACATATACCTTTATGATTGGGCATTGGTTAATAGTCCTTTGCAGTTGTAATTAACAAATGACAAAGGACAAATGACAACCTATTTTTTGCCGATAAACCCAACAAGTCTGCTACTAGGCTCCGATATACCTACTGGCTCAGATGAATTCAGAATTGTTGTGTATAGTTTTAAGGTTTCAGAAGTAATGTGATCCCAACTATATTGAAGCTGCACGTATTTTTGTGCATTCTTAGCCATTGCCGCCATTTCAGTGGGATGATTAATCGCCCAGTCTAGAGAAGTAATACAAGAGTCTAGGTTTCCTGCTGTAAAAAGCATTCCCTGGCGATCGCTAATTAATTGCTGATGGGCTGGGATGTTGCTTGCCAGAACGGGTATACCTTCGCGCATCGCCTCTAACATTGCCAGAGGTAGTCCTTCCACGTCAGAAGGTAGGACAAATAATCCTGCTCCCCGGACGATTTCCCAAAGACGAGAACGCTGGAGTTCACCCGCGAATAAAATATCTCGATCATTGGCAACTGTTTCTAATAACTTTGCAGCGAAGGATTTAGTATCGCTGACACCCCCAGCTAGAACAAGTTTCCATCCAGCTGGTTTCAAAGCACGGAAAGCTTCAATTAGCAAGTCGGGACGCTTTTCTGGTACTAGTCTGCCCAAAAATAAAATGTAGCGCCCCTTTGTCAAACCGAGGGCTGTACCGTAGGAAAAGTTGGGATCTGATGCACTATAGCTGGCGGGAGCGTTGGGGATGTAGACTGTATCCCGTCCATAGGTTTGGAGAAAGTAAGATTTGAGGTCTTTTGATACCACAATTAGCCCGTGGGCATAGCGCACTGCTGCTTTCTCTCCCATCAGAATAAGACGACTGGAAAAATTGCCCCATTTGGCGCGTTGCCAGTCTAATCCCTGACAGCTAACTACAACCTTTGCAGAAGTGGTAATTTTGGGTAAACAAGTAAATAGAGATGGGCCTAGAGCGTGAAAATGAACAATATCATATTGCTGAACACAAGAAGCGATCGCTCCTAATGCTGAAGTCATCAAGGCATCAAGACCACGTAAACGCCAATCTGGTAAGGGGATGACTCGCACACCCCAATAATCATAATGGTCAAACCAAGAACAGTTGGTATAAGAAGACCGGGCGAATAAATCAACACAATGACCCTGCGCGGCCATACGGGGATACACTTCTGCACAATAATGCTCAATTCCTCCTTGTTTAGGAGGCAAACCTTTCGCACCAATGACGGCTATTTTCATGGCATCAGTTCTTTTCTCAAAATGGTTCATCTAGTCTAGTTCTCGACTAACAGCCGAGTTGCCTACCAACTCCCAACGATTTAGCATTTTGCTGTAAAAACCCTGGATAACAGTGCGGGCAGCGTAGGGCTGTGCAGTTCCTATACAGGATGCACTTGGATAATTTTCAGGATGCAGTATTACTTGGCGTAAGGCATCTGCTACACACTCTGGTGTACGTTGCTCACACACAACCCCACTGTCAGCAGTTAACAATTTTGGGGTTTCACCGCATCTAGTTGTCACTACTGGCGTTCCACTGGCCAAGGCCTCCAAAACTACCAAGGGTAGGCCTTCATAAGCACTACTGAGAGCAAAGATATTGCTGATCCGATGTAACTTTGCCAGTTCCTCTATCGTTACTGCCCCTAACATCGTCACTCGACCAGACAAGCCCAACCGACCAATTTCCGCACGTATTTCCGTCGCTAATTCCCCATCACCCACTATTAAAAGATGAGTCTGCGGTTGATTTAAAGCAGCAAACCCACGTACTAGCAGCACCGGATCTTTTTGTGGATGCAGCCGACCTGCAAACAAAATAAAATGTGTTTCCTCGTCTAAACCCATCTTGATAGCTAGTTCACGCCGATAGGCTTGCCGTTGTGCCTGACTCAAGGGGTAGAAAATTTCGTTGTCAAACGAATTTTTGATGTATGCAACACGGTCTTGCACCGAAGGATAACGCTGTTTGTAAAATTCTGCTGCATCGGTATTGCATGAAAGAATTTGGCTAAACTGGCGAACTAACAAACTTTCTAGAGCAAAATATGCTGCGGGAAATCTTCGCCACAGGATCGCCTTTTGATCACCCGCAGCTTGCATCTGCGTGTGAATATCATTATGGATAAACAAAGTTTTTTCTCCATGCCAATTCCACGCTGCCAAGCTTGGTTCTAGTCTATGAAAGTGCATAAAATCTGAGGACAAGCAACGTCCTAAAAGGGCAGCCGTATACTTGAACGTGGTAGGTATCAGACTCCTTAAATTATCATTTTTCAAGGAAAATAAAGGTAGAAAGCTAATTTCTCTACCTGCAAGTTCTGCTGCTTGCCAATTCAGAATAGGCTGATTTTCATCTGCTGTTCCGACAAGCCGCACTTCAAATTCGTTGGGTGCGTACTTGATAAAAGTCTTAATTAGTGTCTGAATTCCTCCAATACTGGTTTTCCAAGGATTGAATTGGTAAAAAATTGTTAGAACCGGTTTACGCATGAAAACAACCCTGCAAAACTTGCCTGCAAACATTCAGATGTATTTCCATTAACAACGTGAGTTCGATGAGCACAATAGCTTTCAAACTTTTGTAAAATCTATCTTTAGCGTTAACGTAAACGCGTATGGCAAAGCATAACCCTGACTTTAAAGGAGAACCCGTAGACCAACAGATACTTGCTTCTACTCTTAAAGAGCAACGCAGTATCCAACCAAGGGTAACTTCTTGATAAGTAGGTTAATGACTTGTGGTGTGGTCAGACATCGCACATTTTCCAGTCAAAAAGGCTGAACTATTGAAATTATTATCAATAAATTCACTTATTGACACTAATGTGCTATCTGAATTTAGGAATTCTTTTCAGAAAAGCCTTTTGGCTTTGATTCGTCGAACTCACGTTCAATAAAGACCGAGATAATCTTTGTTGTATCTACATCGGAATTTAATTACCTCTTCAATTTGTTGTATTTCTAAAGATAGATACCAGGTGGTAAATTAAATATTCTCTGTGTTTACAATAACTATTAAACAAAAAGCCACAGCGGGTCTAAAGCCAAACTCAAAGCTCAAACGCTCGCTAGGTGTAGCAAAACTTGAATCAACTAAAAAACTCTAAGTGTAGCTTTTTTTACTTTACAATTGCAATAATTCAGTAATAAAGTATTTAATCTGACAAATTTGAAAATATTTTTAGTTAGTAAAAGTATAACTATAGTAATTGGTAAATATGATAAAAATTACCAATTACCAATTACTAAATAGCTACTTTTAATTATGCTTATCTACGATGATGTCGTGCTACTTAGATTTTGCTTCTAAGTTTTCTAAACGACTTCTAAGTTCCTGGTTTTGTTGTTTAAGTTGGTCAAATTCCTCACGCAACTGACGCAATGTTTGTTCTGAACCAATGCTCTTTTGCACCTTGGAAATCTCTTCTTCAGCATAGCGACGTACACGTCCATCTGCTGTTTGCTCTGCTAGCGCTCGCAAAATTCCAAACGCTTTAGGAGTTTCCATTTGTCCTAATCCTGCGGCTACAGCTACTTGCGTTAAAAAGAAGGTTTCCTTGGCGAGTTCTGATAATCTTTCTAAAATCCGTTCCAAATTGACCGGACTTTGACCTCCAGAAATCTTTCCTAAAGCACGAATTGCAGCTAGACGCAGAGGTTGCGGTACGCCAAGTTTGGTGTATTCTATCAGCAGATTTAAAGCTGCTTCCGAGGTTTTGAATTCAGCTAAGCCAGCGATCGCACCACTCCGCACTACTTCATTCCAACCTGCTTTTTCTTCTAAAACTGATTTCAGCAGCTTTAGCACCTTGTCTTCCTTGGGTTTTTCTTCCAAATTAGCAGATGCGATCGCCCCAATACTACGAGATGCCATTGCTTCTACGTAGTAACTAGGATCGCCATTCTGCACCAGATTTTTCACAGCTTTATAGCTTTGCGCGGTTTTGATTTGAGCAAGTGCTTCCACTACAGATCGTCGCACGATTGCATTTTTATCTTTCAACCCAGGAATTAACCCATCAAAGGCTTGATCTAACTTGATTTCTACCAATTGTTTAGCTACTTCAACCCGTACACCCCACAATGGGTCATTTTTTAGCGACGTAGACAATGCCTTCGTTGCTTCTAACCCACCTTTTTTAGCTAAAGCTTCCGCTGCATAGATGCGAGAAATCGGGTTGGGATCAAATTCTAACTGTGCTTTTAACTCCGGTACTGGATACTCCAAAGATACTGTTTTCAGATAGTTATTCTCAACATCAAAGCTGATAAATTGAGGTTTGTTTTCTAGTGGGAAATAAAAGCTTTGATCACGTTCATTCACTCGCACTGTGAAAGTTTTCAGGCTCACAGCTTCTTGCTGTTGGGTATAACCAAAACCTATGGGTATTCTCAGATCAAACAAATCCTTGCTGCCATTCTTATCGGCTACCGCTTGGGTTTGAGTTACTGTAACTTTTGCTAAGTTAGCATCTCCATCCCAAGAATAAGCAACTTTAAAATCAGGATGACCACCACGATAAACGTATTGGTCAAAAAGAAACAACAGATTACGTCCGGTTGCTTTTTCAATTGCTCTGAGTAGGTCTATTGTTTCTACAGTTTTGTGAGCATTATCTTGGACAAATGTTTGAATTGCTTGCCAAAACAATTTATCTCCTAATTCCGCCCGAATCATGTGATAAACACAAGATCCTTTCTCATAGATGTGGCGATCGTAAAGTTCAATGGCTTCTCGGTAAACGTGCGTTACCATTGGACGGCGGTAGCGGCTGCTATCTTCACTTAAGTAACGGCGAGCTTCTAATAAACGATAGTAAGCTGCTTCTTGTAGACTATATTCATGTTCTGTCCACATCACTTCAGAGTAAGAAGCCATCCCTTCCTTAATCCAAGCATGAGACCAATGCTTAATTATCACTAAATCGCCAAACCACTGGTGCGCGAGTTCGTGAACGACTAAACTTTCTGTATTGCGGTTATCTAAGGCGGCACGTTCATCTAGCAAGCATCTATCTGTTAGGAGAGTTGCTGAGGTATTTTCCATCCCGCCAAAGATGAAGTCATCAACACAAACTTGGGCATATTTCGGAAAAGCATAGGGATAACCATACTTTTCACTTAAGAATTCAATCATGCGGGGAGTTTTGCCCATGCTGCGTTTGGCATCTTCCTCGCGTCCTTTTTCCACGTAGTAGGTAACGGGTTTACCCTTCCACTCATCCCGAATTTCAGCAAAGTCTCCTACTGCCAGAGTCATCAAGTAGGTAGGATGAACTTGCTGTTGCGACCAATGGTAGATTTTGTCATTACCATCGTCCTCGGTATCAATAAGTTCGCCGTTAGAAATGGCAATGAGAGGTTTGGGAACGCGGACACGAATTTCTGAAGTTGACAGTTGTCCTGGATAGTCAAAACAAGGAAACCAGAAGCGAGAGTCTTCATCTTCTCCTTGAGTCCAGACTTGGGTGGGCTTGTTCGGGTAGTGCTTGTCTGGTTGAATGAAGTAAATACCACGTTGTGGTTTTGCTACCGAGTAGGCGATCGCAATTAACAAGCGTTTATCAATTTGCGTCGTTTCAGAAAGTTTGATGGAAAGCTGCTCTCCATCATAATCAAAATTTTGCGGCACTTCGTCTACCTGCACAGATTCGATATTCAGGTTGACAGCATCCAAAGTCAAACGCTCAATCCCATTACGTATTGGCAACAGACGAATACTACAATTGCCGTGGTAGCTTTGGTTCGGGATATCCAAGCTAAGATCTAGAAAAATATGCTCTACTTGTCCGGGGCGATCAGGGTTGTAGTGTGGTCTTGCTCCCGGTAACTCAAAAGATTTGTGTCCGTTATTCTCTGTATCAAAATAAGACTGCGACATTGATCCTTACTGACCTACCTTGTAATCCTGAAAAGTCTGGCTGGATGTAATTAAGAACAATAGCTGTTATTGGGTGTATTTCTCAAATCAACAGGGCGTGTGAGGGCAAAAATTCCTCTCTGAGGTTGGGGAATTTGAATCAATCTCTCCCGAAGTTCGATGTCTGACAACAAGACGTTTCTCTACGCAATTAAGGCATAGCTTGCTTCTTTGCAGGATTACGTGTCTACAGAGAAAGCCTATGTTACAAAGTTGAGCCAGTCACTTGGGCGGGTTAAGCGACTTGTGCGTTAGCGTAGCGGTAGCGACGCAGGAGCGTCACTGGCGTCTGTTCGCCCTTGTTTACGAGACGCTTAGAGCGACTGTGCGTAGCATCGCAAACTTCTGCTCTAACGAGAGCGCTCCGCTCAGACTTCTCTCCATATCCCTCCCACATTTACTTTTCCTGATGTAAGCTGTTATTTTGCACTTTTGTGTGATTGGGTCAAGAATTTCTTGCACCTCAATAAATTTTTATTAAGTACAAATACTCCTAAGTGTGCTTATAACTTAGGATAACTTGCCGCTCTTGAGCGTGCTATTTTTTTTGAGATGAACAACATATCATTTACGGATTCGCTCCTCATCCCATTGAAGTATTTTTTAGAGTAATTTCATACTGCTAGTTTGTAGGACTACTAATTTTATCAGTAAATACCGATCAATTAGTAGAAATTATTAATAAATCAGAAAACTCTCCAATAACGCTTGTATAAATGTTGGTGACAATTTGAGGAAAAGAGGATAACAAAAAATGCCTGAAAGTAAATCAAAGTTTTTAATTCCTGCTGTTGGCGCTGCTGTAGTTGTGGCAGGAAGCGTAGCAGCTTATATGTACTTTAAAAGCCCGTTAGGGGATAGCTCTGGCGCTCTGGGCAGCGCTAAAGTGATACCTTCAACAGCATTATTCGCAACTTATATTACCACTGATCCTCTAGCTTGGGCAAAGTTACAGCAGTTTGGCACTCCAGAAGCACAAAAGTTAGTAGCAAAAGGTCTGGAAGACTTTAATAAGAGTGTGTTCAGTGACAGTAACATTTCCTATGAAAAAGATATCAAGCCTTGGGTTGGCGGTGTAATGATTGCTGTATTGCCACCAAATCCAACTAAACCAGCGCAGCAAAAAGTACCTTCTGGCGCACCTAATACACCAATAAATATACAGCAGGAACCCAATATACTAATGGTCGTAGGTATTAAGGACAAACTCAGTGCCTTGAATTTTGCTAATAAATTAAAGTCACAAAAAGGGGTCAAAATCCAGGAATCTGACTATCAAGGTCAAAAAATTACAGAAACTATAGAAAATGGCAAACCGACATACAGCGTTGTTTTGAATAATAGCCATGTAGCATTTTCTCCTGAAAGGCAAGCTGTAGAAAAGGCAATCGACACCTTAAAAGGACAGCCCTCCTTTGCAAGTAAAGAAGGCGCAAGTAGCATTATTGCCAAAAGTATGGATGTCAAAAACACGCTGGCCCAAATTTATGTGCCTGACTATGCAGGCATGGTACAGCAATTGCTAGCTACAAGTCCGCAGGCGACAAAGTTACCACCACAAACCCTGACGCAACTAAAGCAGGTGAAATCTATGGTAGCGGGTGTTGGAGTTGATGATGGAGGAGTGCGAGTAAAAGCGATCGCCAATTTAGATCCGCAACTGAGCAAATTCCAATATCAAACGACTCCTGCGACGATAGTCGGGCAATTTCCCGCTGAGACTTTTGCTTTAGTTAGCGGACAAGGTATCAGCCAGGGCTGGCAAACGCTAGTAGAACAGTCAAAAGATTACCCGGAATTTAAGCAAGTAGTTGAACAGGCGCGTGGACAACTCAAACAAGTGAATATTGACCTCGATAGAGAGGTTTTTGGGTGGATGAATGGGGAATTTGGCTTCGGTGCTATTCCCTCTAATCAAGGTGTATTGGCTAGTGTTGGTTTTGGGGGAGCTTTAGTATTTGATACCAGCGATCGCAAAACGGCAGAAGGAACCTTCACGAAATTGGATACCCTCGCCAAAACACAACAAATAAATATCACCAAAAGAAATATCGCTGGTAAAGACGTCACTGAATGGCAGATCCCCCAACAAGGAGCTTTATTAGCGCATGGTTGGCTGGATCAAGATACCTTATTTGTAGCTATTGGTGGCCCTGTTGCTGAAGCAGTAGCAGATCGTAAGAGTCAACCTCTCGACAGTAGCGACACCTTCAAAACTATTACTGGTTCTCTGCAAAAACCCAACGGTGGCTATTTCTACCTGGACATGGACACAACTGTGTCCCTAGTAAATCGTTTTGCGGCACAAGGTCAACCCATCCCGCCTGAAGCCAATGCCATCCTGAGTTCTATTCGTGGTCTTGGTGTTACTGCTACTAGCCCAGATAAATCTACTAGTGAATTGGAGATGTTGTTAGCTCTTAAACCGAATACTGCAAAGTAGGATAATTAGGGATTAAATATTAGGGATCAGGTATTAGGTATTAATATTCTCCCCAATCCCCAGTCCCTAATCCCAATTACAAAACCTGATTATTCCGAGATTCCAAGGTTTGAGTCAGCCTATCCAACGCGCCAGTCAATCTTTCCTGAGCTACAAGGTTAGGGTCTGGTGGGAAATTATCAGCAACTTCTTCTTGTCTCTTAAATCTTTGTAAGGCTTGAATTGCTAAAAATAAAATCAAAGCAATGATTAAAAAGTCAACGATTGCACCGAGAAACTGCCCAATAGCGATTCCTGGGCCAATGGTGATTGTTCTCCAGTCTTTACCACTCAAACTCACCAAGGGGTTAATCAATGGCATAATCACATGTTCAACAAAAGAAGTGATAATCTTGCCAAAGGCAGTACCAATAATGACCGCGATCGCTAAATCAACTACATTGCCTTTGAGGGCAAATTCTTGAAAATCTCTTAAAAAGCCACTTACTCTTCTTCTTGCTCTTGCCATAATTTTCTATCGAGAAGTTTATAGTAGTTTTCTTTTAAATGACACTTGAGCTTTTGCCATCTCTGTTGAGATAGATTTTGCTCAGTATCGAAATTTTACCAGTCTTAAATAAATTTCTCTGATAAAGATAAATTAAATACCAGCATTATTCGCATCTTTTAAGAACCTTGGTGACTTACAAATGTCAAGTTTCTATAATAATTAGGGGAGGCAGACTGTTGTTATATAAGTTAATTTGCTTCTAGACTGGTTTGCAGCAAGTATGTCATAAGTAGAAAAAGCTATTCAACGCAAACTGACTTATGACCGCTGCTGTACACACTGCCCCTGGCTTAGCTTCCCGCTTAGTGAATGGCATACTGGCAATTAAGCCTTTAGCCAACCTAGCCAAGCATCAAGCTAGACAAATGATGATTAAACGCGCTGAGAAAATCGGCGTGCCTTGGACGCAAGAAGTTGAAACACTACAGGCACGTGATTGGAAAACTTATCTAGCTCAAGTACAAAATCCTCAACTTTCCTATCCCGATTACTACCTCACTTCATTCCATGCCTATGAAACTGGAAATCTCAACTGGCAAGCTGCTTTTGAGGTAGAGTCAGCTGCTCACGCCGTCCACGCTAAAATTTGGCAAGGTGCTGAAGCGCAAGGCGATCCAATGCTGCGCCAAAGTTACCACAATATTCTCAAAAGCCAAATTCCTAACGAGCCACAAGATATTTTAGATGTAGGGTGCAGTGTCGGCTTAAGTACCTTCGCCCTGGAAGCAGTTTATCCTCACGCTCAAATCACAGGCTTAGATTTATCTGCCTACTTCTTAGCCGTTGCCCACTACCGTGCCCAACAACGTCAATCTAAAATTAACTGGGTTCATGCCCAAGCTGAATCTAGTGGATTACCAGATAACTCATTTGATCTAGTCTCCATTTTCTTGATGTGCCACGAATTACCCCAGTTAGCAACCCGACAGATCTTTGCTGAAATGCGGCGAGTGTTGCGTCCAGGTGGCTACTTGGCAATTATGGACATGAATCCCAAGTCTGAAATTTACAAGAAAATGCCAGCATACATTTTGACATTGCTCAAAAGTACAGAACCGTATTTAGATGAATATTTCACTTTGGACATTGAGCAAGCTATTGTTGAGGCGGGTTTCCAAGCTCCCACTATCAGTAGCAACAGCCCCCGTCATCGCACAGTAATTGCTCAGGTGAGTGGCTGATTTCTTCCTACTACTGTGGGCAGTAATGCCCCCGATACTGCTGCTGGGCTACTATTATTGTCGTGTCCCAAATGCTCCACCTTTGTTACCCTTGCTATTGTTCTTTATCATTGGGGCAATATCTGGTTTCTGCGCTCTTAGTCTCGAATGGATTTTTGAAACTGTATTCAACTGGCTTGTAGACTGGCAGTACCAGGGATGTTTAGTAACAAAGCGCTGCACATTTGGGCTGGTTGGTGTAGCCTTGCGGCAGCTTGTGGAAATAGGGCCAATTGAAGAAGGCTGCAAGTTGGTAGGGGTTGTTGTCCCAACCTGCTATCTACAACGTAAGTATCGATTACTCCCTGCTACCATTTTTCTTTTCACCATAGCTGTTGCCCTCGGATTCACCGCCCAAGAGAACTGGATTTACCTTTTCCACGGCACAGCATCAATTCTTGATCGTAGTATCGGCACGCCAGTCCACGCCATGTTTTCTGCCCCTTGGGGATATGCCCTGGGAATATATATTTCCTCCACGATCCGCTTGCATCGAGACAGGAAGCTTGTTCCTGGGGCTTGGCTTAATTCTGTAATCTGTCATGCCCTAGTCAATGTCTTATCTAGTGCTTGGCGTTACTCACTACCCCTACGTTACCTTAGCTATGGTTTATTTCCGTTGCTGCTGTGGATGTTTTGGCGACTGGAGCAATTACTGCGAAAAGTGCAAGGCAAACCCACTATTACCTTGATATCAGGTTATACACCCCAGCATCGTTACTGGGAGCGGGGTTTAGTGCTGTTTGCTCTTATACTGGGTGGAAATGCTATTTTTGGGCTGTTTCTCTTAGCAAGACAACTTAGCCCTTTGCGTTTGTCGCAGATTTTCGACACTGAGATCATGTGGTTTATTGCTAAACAAGTTTCGCTAAATCTATTTTTTGGAATTCTAGCCTGGGTAATTTATCTTTATTTGCGATATTCCGCACGTCGCCGATATTTTTAAAATATGATTTAGGTTTTTTCGTTTGAGACTGGCAAACTAAAGTAATGAAATGCTAGTAAGTAATAGGTAATGGTAAAAATGATTACCTATTACCAATTACTTAAACTCTTGCCAAAACAGGCTCATTCATTACATTGACTAAGTTGGATTCTGACTCAGTACAGTAGATTTCGCAGGAGTTATTAGGACTTTCGATCAGTTTAACTTTGTAGAGTGTAGCTCCTAATTCCTGGATAGGCGATCGCAGTAAATTACTAATATAAAGTGCGATATTCTCAGCAGTAGGAACAACTTCGGCAAAGTAACCAATGTCTTTATTTAGAAAAGTGTGATCGAATGGTTCAACCACATAATTTTCTATCACATGATTCAGAGCACCTAAGTCGATAATCATACCAGTGCGTGGATCAATTTCCCCTTTCACTGTGACTTCTAAATGATAGTTGTGTCCATGACCGTGGGGACGAGCACACTTGCCATAAATCTCAGTGTTTTCTTCATTACTTAGCTGAGGATGAGCTAGCCGATGAGCGGCGCTAAAGTGAGTGCTGATAGTAAGGTAGGATTCCATTCCGTTTCCCATATAATCTGCCCAAAGTTCAGGATGTTCAAACAACTGCACACGGACTAGAGGTAAGTGGGGTGCTAGCCGTTGCCAGATCACTCGTGCAATATTCTCAGTGGTGGGAAGAGTTTGCTGAAATTCTACCCACACATCGTTGAGATAAGAAAAGTCCAATTGGCTGGTAACTTCTCGTTTGATTACATGTTTCACATCGGACAAGTTCAGCACCATGCCATATTTATCTAATTCCCCGGCTAAAGAGATAAATAGTACATAGTTATGTCCATGTCCGGGAAATTTAGAGCAAGCACCAAATTTCTCAATATTCTCGGCTTCACTCAGTTCCGGCAACCAATAGCGATGACTTGCTGAAAACTGAGCACGGCGATTAACAATACATTGCATGAGTACACTGGAAGCAAAATTTAAAATTTCTTAATCTTTTACTGTTTCCAGCATAAACTAATTTCAGCCGCTTCGCAGAGTCCAAAGTCCAAAGTCCAAAGTCCAAAGAAATTAATTGTGACTCTTGTTGACTCTTGACAAATGACATTAACTACTCAACCGATGCTTGTGCCTCGCAATGCAATCTTTCAGCTATGCGGAATAGCTCTAGACCTGTGTGTAAATAACGATCATCGTAGCTCAAAGGGAAATAAGCCAACTCTTCTAGCCCATCTCCTAATTGACTGAGAGTGTAGTAGAGGTGAGCTGCGGCTCTTGCCAAACTGGGAGGATTCGGCAGAGAGCGAAAAGTCATTTGTGCTTGCTTAAGGTCATCTCGACAAGTTTTTAAGTATTCTTGAAATTCTTCTAACAGATCATCATCAAAGGGATCAGCGGCTAATTCGTCCATTTGTTCCTGCAAGGAATAGAGGATGCCACAAAGTAAGCGATTGACTGGTTGATAAACTCGGCGCAGCCATTCATCGACTTGTTCGTCAGCATCCCGTCCTGTTTGCCGTGTTGCTTTGTAACGCTTTTGAGCAGAAGTTGTACGCTGTTGACGATCGCTATTTAATTTTTGAGAGCTATCTCGTAGTTGTTGGTCATAATTGAGACGATTATGAGTGTCGCCTAAGACCTCATACGCGGCATTGATACGTATAATCCGCTCGTTATCTGCTGTTTCCTGATTACTGTCAGGATGAAATAATTTTACCAAGCGGCGATAAGCTTGCTTAATCTCCGCTTGGCTGGCATTTTGACTAACTTTGAGTGTTTCGTAGTGGTTAGAATCGACCATTCATCTAATTTATCGTTAGCTGACGCTAGCTGCTACCCTTGCCTCTAGGTCTTGGAACAATGGTGTACTTAAATATCTTTCTCCAAAACTGGGCTGAATCAACACAATTAACCGCCCTTTGTTTTCTTGACGCTGGGCAACTTGAATTGCCGCACATAATGCGGCTCCACTGGAAATACCAGATAATAAGCCTTCTTCTCTTGCTAAACGCCGACCATAGGCGATCGCTTCTTCATCTGTGACGGTAATCACTTCATCAATCAATTTTACTTTTAGCACTTGGGGAATAAACCCAGCACCAATTCCTTGAATTTTGTGCGGCCCAGGCCGTCCCCCAGACAAGACTGGGCTATTAGCTGGTTCAACAGCGATCGCCTGAAAACTCGGCTTGCGTGTTTTAATTACTTCCGCTACACCAGTGATCGTACCACCTGTTCCGACCCCCGCCACAATTATATCAACCTGTCCATCAGTATCTTCCCAAATCTCCTCGGCTGTAGTTTCTCGATGCACTTTTACATTGGCCGGATTACGGAACTGTTGCAACATATAGGCATTTGGCGTAGTGTCAACTATCTCCTGTGCCCGCCGAATTGCCCCACTCATGCCTTCAGCACCCGGCGTTAGTTCTAGTTCGGCTCCATAGGCCCGCAACATTGCCCGTCGCTCTCCACTCATCGTCTCTGGCATTGTTAAAATTAATCGATAACCCTTAGCTGCTGCTGCCATTGCTAGGGCAATTCCTGTATTTCCAGAGGTGGGTTCTACCAAAACTGTCTTCCGAGGAGTTATTAGCCCTTCTTCCTCAGCAGTATTAATCATACTTACTCCAATCCGGTCTTTAACTGATGCGGATGGGTTGAGGCTTTCTAGTTTCACCAAAATCTGAGCAACACACCCTTCTGCTTCAGGAATGCGGTTCAATTGCACTAGAGGTGTACGACCAACGAGTTCTGTAATGTTACGAGCAATTCGCATAATTAGTCCTTAGTTATTAGTGAATAGTCATTAGTCAGTTGTCTTTGCTCTCTTGAGCATGAGTCAAACAACAAATGACTAAATGTAATACATGATATCCAGTTGCCGACGTGATTCTCTCTTTTCACAGAGATCTTGAAGTGTATAGTTTTGCAACACTGTGTTAGCAGCCTGAGATGCTTCTAGCCAGATTTCTTCTATAACAGAACTGTCTATATTCTTGGTATTAATATCTTCTTCACTCGTCCCCATATCTAAACCTTCCAAACAGCCTAAAATCTCGAAAAGTGTTATTCTTCGAGGTTCTCGCGTCAAAAAGTAACCGCCTTTTGACCCACGTTGACTTTTAACTATACCTCCACGCCTCAAAGTTGCTAGTAGCTGTTCCAAATAGCGATCAGGTATGTTTTGTTGTGCTGCAATTTGTCGAATTTGCAGTGGTTCGCCACTTTCGTAATGAGCAGCCATTTCTAATAAGGCAAGAATGGCATATTCAGATTTACACGATAGTTCCACAGGCAGCAATAAGTTAAGAATTAGGAGTTAGAATTTTACGCGCTATAAACTTGATCCCGCTCACCTCTGTCAGAAAAGCTTGTTTAGAAAAAGTTGTTTACGACGTCAGTTAGGAGTTTTGAATTTTCAACTCATAACTCCTTCTTTCTCCAGTATACTCCGGTTACTCACTGGGGTTTGTTTGTTGCCGTTACCGAAAACAAAAAACCCCGCCATGAGGCGGGGAGCAATAGGATTTAAAATTGCAAGTAAATTTTCAACACTCTAGAAGGTAAAAGTTGTTCTGAGTGTACCGATAATTGCATCATCGTTGTCGCTGTTTTGACCAGGAGAAGTCAGGTAAATAACGCCAGGAGTGATTGAGACGTTATCGGACACACGATATTTGTAGAAGCCTTCAATTTGGTAAGGTACATCGCCACCACCAAAACCTGGGCGGTTAAGAGCATAAGGTTGTGCGCCTGCGAAGACACCCAATACGTTACCTCTCTTACCAAAATCAGATAAGGCAACCCCAGCACCGTAAGTCCAAGATTCAAAATCATCACCAGCACCGGAACCTACGACATCGGTGTAGGCTACGAAGCCACTAACAGACAGTTTGTCGCTTGGTCTAAACGCTGCTGACAGACCGTAGGAGTTACTTGAAGATGAGTTTGTTAAAGTATTCGCTTGTTGAGTACCTACTACACCAAGGGGAACACCACCAGCGTTAGTCAGACCTAAACCCGAATCAAATAGAGCGCTATTGTCGCCATTATATCCATGAACATAGGTGGCTGCTAAAGCTAAGCGATCGCTAACACTAAAGTTCAACTGACCCAGAGCAGCATAGTTACCATTGAAAACACCTTCACCTGCACCAGGAGAATTGGCGTCTGATGACAAATAACCTACGGTGACTGAACTGTTTCCTAGAATACCGCCACCTCTACCCAAAGGCAGGTTAAGTGCTATACCTGCACCACCACCAATCCGATAGATGGGGCTTTCAGAAGAAAAGGCAGATAAAGCGCCATTTCCACCGTCAGTTTTGTCAAAAAAGTAAGGGTTGTTGACAGCAGCATAATGGCTGTGTCGTCCTCCAGCAGCCGCAAGATAAACCTGAGCTGGGCCTATGGGAACTTCATAGGTCAGTCTGTCTATATCAACGCTGTTATCACCAGTACTACCGATTTGGAAAGTTTGAGCGCCTTCAGAACTGGGAATAGCGTTTCCAGCAGTGTCTTGTATTGCAAAAGCTTGTGCATTACCAGCTGCAAGACGGGTGGTCAAAACGTCTCTACCAGTGAAACTGGTTTGCAAGCCTAAACGTACTCTGTTTTGGAAGACGGTGTTGTTAGCATCGCCAGTTCCATCACCAAAGGCATCACTAACTGCAAAAATGGCTTCACCAACTAGCTTGGTGGTGGTAGAGAACTGATTTGCTTCCAATTCAGCAGTACGCGCTTCTAAGGAATCTACACGACCGCGTAGGGTTGCAAGTTCGGCAGAGAATTCTTCTTGTAACCGCTGTAAGGTAGCTAAGTCTTGCTTAGTTACCAAGTCAGCTGTTGCTGTGGCAATTAATTCGTTGACTCGATCCAAACAGGCATTTAAACCAGCGGCAAACTCATAACGGGTCAGAGCACGATTACCGCGATAAGTACCATTGGGATAACCTGCAATACAACCATAGCGCTCAACCAAGGATTGCAATGCTTGAAATGCCCAATCAGTAGGTTGTACGTCGGAAAACTGAGAAACCGATGTTACCTGAGCCTGGGTGCTGTTCTTGTTGCCTTCGTTGCTGTAGCGATTAACTTGATCTAAAACGTTGGCATCATTAGCTGTTTGAGCCAACAACTCTGGTTGTTGGGCAAGCGTAGTTACGCTTGGTTGCTCAGCTGATGATACTTCAGTGGTGGTATTTGGAGCCGCAATTGCTGTTGTTGAAACTAACAATGTTGCTCCCAAAACTGCTGGACTAACCACTAATGATTTCCATAAGAGATTAGACATCTTTCCTTTTCTCCTCACACCTTGTATAGATAATTGCGTTTGTTGCACCTAATTCTTAAAAATGCGACATCTCATTGAAACCTGTGGATGAGGCATAGTTGCCACTACTACAATTTTAGTTTTTGCAAAGCTAATAACTGATTAACTTATCGTTAAAAATTTATGCAATTAACTTATGCAAAAACATATCTTTATATCATAACATTATAAAACACCTGACTGGGATGGCAAGATAGGAGCGATCGCCTTAATAACTGTCACACATAAGTTATCTATATATCTAAGCAGGGAGTAAGGTTTTGGGCATTCACTAATCCCCACTTAGGTAAATCGCGAAAGGCTTTAGACACTTAGCAGCTTGCCAAGAGAAATCACTTAGTTGATTTGGGAAATTACCCCTGCCATATCAAAATCTTTCTGCGTCAACCCACCTGTATCATGGGTTGTGAGTGTAATCTTCACCTTGTTGTAAGAAATCTCTATATCTGGATGATGCCCCGCAGACTCGGCTGGTTCCACTAGCTTATTTACAAACTCAATTGCTTGGATAAAATCCTTAAATGTGCGGGTAGTCTGCAACTTGGACTTTTCAACTATCCAATTAGACAGAACGCTAGCTCGTTCTTGAATTTCAGTCTCAGAAAGTAGTTTTGCCATATCAGAAGTTCCTCTTTTAAGCTAATCAGCATTCAAGTTACATATTCACTTAATAGTCAAGAGCCAGAAGCCAGAAGAAAAATGCTCCTAATTCCTGACTTCCCAACTTTCTAAATTGCAAATTGGATGCACATCTGCTTATAGCTTTATTACTTCTTGCACATCATTGAGCGAGACTTCTCTGATCGCTCATATAAACTAAAAGTATGCGAGGATAGAGTAACTAAAAATGTATCTATGTGCATACTTAAGTTTATCCAAGGAAATGGACACTGTTGCTCACGTCCGGTCAATTCCCAAGGATAGATAAAGATATCTTTTGGTTAATAAATACTTTAAATGGCACTTGCATCTAGGTTTTCAAGAGCAAGCATTGATAAATTAAAAGTTACCCAAAAAAACTATCCGCTCTGATTTGGATCAGGAGATCTAAGTCAGAGCGGTCTAGCGGGTCTTCAGGTTGCAACCAGACTGCCGGAAGGAACTCCGAGCTTGCCTAGCTACTTGAGCTAACTTAGTCTCTCAAGATGACTAAGGCTTGCTTTTAGAGAACAGCCCCGGCACGCAGCCGGCTAACTGCAACCTGATGACCCATGCATTTACTACTTTCAATCATGGGCATCACCTCCTTGTTGCCTAAGCGGTCTTAGTTTCAAAAAGGCAGAGCTTTGTTGCTCTGAGCTTGTAATCTTTACTTAAGATAACACATAAATTTAGAGATATTAACCATAAATAAAAAAACCCCCACCAAAAGGCGGAGGAGTAAAAGTAATGGATAATTTTGGCACTTTCCTGGCTTTTACCGAGGATATTTTGGGAAGCAATGGATCGCACTTTTCACAATTTTTTGCTTCAACTGTAAATGCCCCCAGGCTTTCGATCATCTGGTTAGTGCCAGTTATCGTTAACCATAGCCCTTAATCAGGATTACGGTCATCTTATTTGTTTCTCATCATTTATTAGAGAGCGTTACCGCGAGGTAGAACTTCTTCAGGGAATACAAATTGTTCGTGAGGTTGATCTTGAGGAGCCATCCAAGCACGGATGCCCTCATTCAGCAAAATGTTTTTGGTATAGAAAGTTTCAA
>NZ_JACXXN010000056.1 GCF_014904695.1 Nostoc sp. MG11
TGTGGGGATATTCTCTTTGAGTTTGATTCCACTCTACCAGTAATTTTTGGTGTTCCCAGGGTGGGAGTAATGGTAATTCCGCAATTCGCTGTTCAGGGTTAGCTACCATCCCCTCTAGCAAGTTGCGGAAATGTCCCGCCATTCTGGTAATGGTGCTAGCTTCAAATAGGTCGGTGTTGTATTCCCATTCACCAACCAATCCTTGAGGAGTATTCTCTAAAGTTAAAGTTAAATCCAACTTGGAGGTGTAATTCTCGATCGCCATAGTACTCCAGGTTAAACCAGGTAGCTGCATTTCTGCGATCGGAATAGCACTATCGAGAATAAACATCACCTGAAATAGTGGTGTATAGCTTAAGTCTCGTACCGGCTGTAATGCTTCAATTAGCTCCTCTACTGGTACATCTTGATGGCTGTATGCTCCCAAAGCTGTTTTGCGGATTTGCTGGAGAAATTCTTGTAAACTTGGATTCCCTGACATATCTGCACGTAGCAGTAGGATGTTGAGAAAGTTTCCAATCAATCTTTGGATTTCTGAGCGATCGCGGCTGGCGTTGGGGCAACCAACTATAATATCTGTCTGTCGTGTGTAGCGATAAAGCAAGATGTCAAATGCTGCTAACATTGTCATAAACAAAGTCACACCTGCTTTTTTGCTCAGTGCTTTGAGGGCATTTGTTAGCTCAACAGAGAGAGCGAAGTGTTGATGCGCTCCCCGGACAGTTTGCATTGTTGGTCTTGGTCTATCTGTCGGCAGTGATAATATTGTGGCTGCACCTGAGAGTTGTTGTTTCCAGTAAGCAAGTTGGGACTGAAGAACTGCACCTTGTAGCCATTGTCTCTGCCACACAGCAAAGTCAACATATTGAATGGGTAGTGGTGCTAGAGGTAAAGGTTGACTTTGAATAAAAGCGGTGTACAGTGTGGTAAACTCTTCTATTAGTATGCCCATTGACCAGCCATCAGAGACAATGTGGTGCATTGTTAGTTGTAAGATGTACTCTGTTGGGGACAGCACTAATAAAGTAGCTCGTATTAGCGGTTCTGTTTCTAGGTTAAATGGACGTTGCGCTTCGACGATCGCTATTTTTTGACCTTCACTTGAGCGATCGCTGATAGGTAAATGCTGTAAGTCCACCACTGATATTTGCCAATCTAAATCAGGATGGATGACTTGATATGGTTGTCCATCTAAGGTAATAAAGTTGCTACGTAAGGCTTCATGTCTACGGATGATTTCTCTAAAACTTTGTTCTAAGACTGATACATTTAGCTGACCTTGCAACCTCGCCGCCGCAGGAATGTTGTAAAAAGCACTGTTTGGCTCTAACTGATCGAGAAACCACAATCTTTGTTGGGCTAAGGATAGAGGCAGTTTACCTTCTCTAGATATTGCTGCCAAGGGTGCTGCTGATTCTACTGGGACTGGTTTTGCCAACGCCCCATTTTGAGTTATTTTGACTGTGCCGTTACCATTACTGCTAGGTGATAATTTAGGCGAACGCTTGGGGATAAAACCCACTGAGCGCATTTCTTCTATGCTCTGTTTGACAGCCTGAATCACATATTCAATATCTTCATCGGTATGTGCTGTAGAAAGAAAACAGTTGCGTCCTTCCCAAATATAAACACTCTTAGATATCAGGTGATAGAACAATAAATCAAAATTCCCCGAAAAAGCAAAGCGAAACAGCGAGCCAAAATAGACAATTCTGATCGGCACTTCTTCCTGTTCAAAGTATGTATTGAGTGCCGTCGCTAAGTAGGATGTCCGTTGATTTAACTGCTGTTGCAGTGCTGGCCCTTGGCTCTTGAGACGCTTGAGTACAGCCCTGGCTACAGCCATCCCCAAATGGTTTTTGTTGAAAGTGCCAGCAAAAAATGTTTTTTCTGCCTGTGGATAAGAAGCGTCTCCGTAGTTCCACAAACCACCGTCAATGCCATTCATATAACTGGCTTTACCAGCTACCACCCCAATTGGTATGCCACCACCAACAATTTTGCCATAAGTAGCAATATCTGCCTCAATTCCAAACCATGCTTGGGCCCCACCCAGATGAATGCGGAAACCTAAAAGCACTTCATCAAAAATTAGTGCTGTACCTGCTGCTGCTGTCAGTTGTCGTAACTGCTGTAAAAATTCTCGCGGTTGTAAATCAGGTCTACGTCCTTGCACTGGTTCAACTAATACAGCAGCTAATTCATGAGCATGAGCTTGTAAAATCTCTAGAGATTTGGGTTCTCCATAATCTAATACCAACACATCATTAACTGCGTTAGCAGTGATCCCAGGGGCAACGGGTACAGTTGATAAACCATCTAAGGATTGTTTGGCTAAAATTCCATCGAAATGACCATGATATGCGCCAGCAAAAATCGCAATCTTGGTGCGTCCTGTTTTTGTCCGTGCTAAACGTAGCGCTGTCATCACAGCCTCTGTACCTGAATTACAGAAGGCGACTCGTTCCATACCTGTCAGTTCACTAATTAACGCCGCAACTTCTCCAGCGTAATTTGCCTGTGGGCCAATTTGGATACTTTGGTGAAGGTGTTCTTCCACAGCTGCGGTAATAAAGGGTGCTGCATGACCAAAAAGCAGCACTCCAAATCCCATTGTGATATCTACATACTCATTACCATCTATATCCCAACATCTCGCACCTTTGGCGCATTCACCAATAATGGGATATACCATTTCTTTGGTAGAAGGGCGGAACCCTGCGGCAGATCGGCTATCGGCTAGAACTGAACGATAGGTTTGGGCGCGTTGCTTTGATGCTTGCGTTTTTTGGGTATAATTTGAAATTAATATTTCTAAGTGCTGCTGCTGTTGCAGATTTATTTCCCTTGGTGGTGGCGCTTCTACAACAGAGAGATTTTGAGTCACAGTTTGATTAGATTGAACCTGATTGACAGTAGGAGATGTTTTTTGCCCAACCTGATTGTGTGGTTCTGCTACGGGAACCACAGGTGCGGGTGATGCTAGGTGAGAATTACCGTCCGACGATGATAAGACATTATCTGTGGGCAAACCCGTGGCACGCAAAACATCTAATTGCTGAGACATCACCTGCAGCTGTTGCAGCATAATTCTTTCCACTGCTGTCTCAGCTACTGTTACTCTTTCTTCCCTTGCTGCTGTTTGCTGTTGGGGATGATACTGGCTATTACCATTGGACTGAACAAATGCCGCAGAAGTACTATCATTGGACTCAACAAATGTCGCAGGAGCATTCTGTGGTATTGGCAGTTGGGTCTGATATACGGGTTCAGGTGGTTGTATATCTGCAATAATTGGCTCTGGAAGCAAATTCTGATCAATGTAGGATGCTACTGCATAGATAGTTGTCAATTCTTCAAATAATTGGCTAATAGTAATTTTAATGCCATAGGTAGTTTCTATGTAAGTTATGGCATCAACTAACATCAGTGAATCCGCTCCTATTTCTAGAAAAGGAGCATAAAAATCGACTTCTGAAGGCTCTGCTTTCAGTATTTTTACTATAAAAGAATGTAGTTTAGAAACAATTATATCCAGCCGTTTTATTTGAGGAGTTATATCGACTTTTGGCTGTAGTACATTTAGCGATGGAGATATTTGCGTATTAAGTTGGTTCCCATTGGTTGTACTTAATTGGGGTTGTAATGCTTTTTGATGATCTGATGTACTGATTGATGCCTCAATCCAATAACGTTTGCGCTGAAATGGGTAAGTTGGTAGTTGTAGGCGACGGCGGGAATAATCACGGTCAAAAGCAGACCATTCCACCTGTACTCCACGTACATATACTTCTGCTAAACTTTCGAGTATTTGCTGCCAATCTCCGTGCTTTTGACTTAAACTAGGCAGCCAAACACCCTGACCGCCAAGGCATTTACTGCCCATTCCTGATAAAGTTCCTTTTGGGCCAATCTCCAGAAAAATCTCATAACCTGCGGTATATAGCCCCTGTAAACCCTTAGCAAACTGCACTGAAGAGATAAGATGATTGCACCAATATTCAGCATTGATAACTTCAGTTATCAGTTGCTCCCCGGTAACGTTAGAGATGATGTCAATTTGGGGAGGATTATAGGTAATGGTGGCAGCAATTCGCCGAAATTCTGCCAGTATTGGCTTCATGAGTGGAGAATGGAAAGCATGGGAAGTGGAAATCTTTTTTGTGTGAACGCCTGCGGCTGTTAAATTCGCACAGATTTGCCGAATTGCCTGCTGTTCTCCCGAAAGTACGGTATTTTGTACACCATTGTTAGCTGCGATCGCTACTCTTGCAAAATCAATTTCTGTAATATTACGAATAACTGCTTCGGAAGCAAATACTGCTACCATCTCTCCTATTGGCGGCAGACTTTGCATCAAACGGGCCCGTTCTGCAATCAGCTTTAGCCCATCCTCTAAACTAAATACCCCGGCGACACAAGCCGCGACATATTCCCCAACACTATGACCTATGACCACGCTAGGTTCCACACCCCAAGATTTCCAAAGCTGCACTAAGGCATATTCTAAGGAGAATAAGGCAGGTTGGGCATAAATGGTTTGGTCTATGGGCGAAATCTCTCCCAGTTGCGGATAGAGGACTTGCAGCAGTGGTTCTTGAAGATAGGGAAGCAGAATTTCATGACAGTAGTCGAGGATTTTGCGGAAGATCGGCTGGGTTTCATAGAGCTGCCTTCCCATACCTACATATTGAGAACCTTGACCTGTAAATAAAAATGCTACTTTCGGCGGTGTAGTTTCGTGTATGCGCCCGATTTTAATTCCTGTAACTTCTTGCTGACCAATAAAGTTAACTAGCCGTTGATGTAGATCAGATGTTGATGTGGCGATCACACTTACCCGATGCTGAAAATGAGAGCGTCCGGTATTGGCTGTAAAGCAGATATCTCCTAACTCTAAATCTGGATGAGCTGCTAAATGAGTCTCATAACGACTGATTAACTGGATCAGGGCTTTTTCGGTTTTTGCCGATAGGGTCAGCAGATGCTTGGGACGCTCAATTTCTGGTGTTACAAGCTCTAATTGTGGTGCTTCTTCAATAACAATATGAGCATTCGTACCGCCAATCCCAAAAGAGCTAATTCCGGCTCTCCGCGAGCCTGCTGATTCCCAATGGCATAGCTTGGTATTGACTTCAAAGGGTGTTTCGGCAAAGGGAATTAGAGGATTAGGCTGCTGAAAGTGCAAATTGGGGGGTATTTGCCGGTGCTGAATGGCCAAAATAACTTTGATCAATTGAGCCATACCCGCAGCACATTCTAAATGCCCAATATTGGTTTTAACTGAGCCAATTTTACAAAACTGCTGGCGGTCGGTGTATTTGCGGAAAGCTTTTGTCAAACCTTCAACTTCAATGGGATCTCCCAAGGAAGTACCAGTTCCATGCGCTTCGACATAAGAAATTGTCTCGGCTGATACACCAGCTGCATCCAAAGCTTGACAAATTACCTCTGCATGAGAACGAGGATTAGGAGCTGTGATTCCATTTGTCCGGCCATCGTGATTGACAGCCGATCCTTTAATTACTGCATAAATGCGATCGCCATCTTGTAAAGCCAGACTTAAAGGCTTCAGCAATAATGCTCCGGCTCCTTCACCTAAGACGATACCATCAGCTTGACGATCAAAGGTGGCACAGCGTCCGTGGGGTGAATGCATTTTCATCCGGCTCATGCCAACATAATATTCTGGAGACAATAAAAGATTTACTCCTCCAGCTAAAGCCGTTGTACATTCTCCTTGGTGCAAGCTACGACAAGCCATGTGTAATGCCACTAGCGAGGAGGAACACATGGTATCGACTAAAACTGAGGGACCGCGCAGATTCAGCAAGAAAGAAACACGGTTGGCAATGATGGCATTTTGATTACCGATTCCCGCACTATAATCTGATGTGTTCAAGGCAGGTGCAATGCGTTGATAATAACCGTTGTTACTACAGCCAACAAAAACACCCACCTGAGTCTGAGCAAAGCTTTCAGGTGAGTATCCAGCGTCTTCCAAGGCTTCCCAAGCCACTTCTAAGAATAGCCGTTGTTGTGGGTCAATTAACTCGGCTTCTCGTGGTGATATTTGGAAGAACAGAGGATCGAATTCATCAATAGAATCAACGAATCCACCCCAACGAGAATATGTTTTGTTGGGTGCATCGGGATTTTTGTCATACCAATCTTGTAAATTCCAGCGTAAGCTAGGTACTTCGGTAATGGCATTTTTCCCTTCTGATAGGAGTTGCCAAAATGATTGTAAGTCTGGAGATTGGGGAAACCGGCCAGACATCCCAATTACCGCAATATCTTCGGTGCGGATGCGATCGCTATTCGGCTCAACTACCCTTGCATCTGAAGGGTTAGATAACTGGAGAGTTGAAGACAGGGGTAGTATTCCTTTTACTTGCTGTCCTCTGGCTTCTGCCTTTCTCGCCCATAATTTAGCGGGTTCCCAGTTGTGCAACAAATATTTCTCTAACTGGGTTTTTTGCGCTTGAATTAAATATAAGGCAAGTTCCGTAGGTGTAGGATATTCAAACAATAAGGTGGGAGAGATAGAAAAGCCAAATTTTTCCCCTAAAGTTTCCAATATCTCTACAGCTTTGAGGGAATCGATTCCAAAGCTGTAAAAACTGCGATCGCTAGCAATCTGGCTCGGCTGCTTTCCTAAAGAGTTAGCAATTTGCTCAATGATGACTTCACTTAGCCATTGTAATAAGGAACCTTGAGAAACTTGAGCTTTAATTTCCCCAGAGGGTATCTCTAATTTAGTTACAATCTGAGGCGTTACATTCTCTGTGTTTATTTGGTTAGTTTCTTGACTGGTTGCCTCTACACCATTCACTAGTTCTCTAAGATTGTTTAACGAGTTGAGGCTAGCTAGAACAGTATTACCATCAATACCGAAGTCAATTAGACAAGCAATTTCGTCCACACCAATTGCTTGCAAGCGTTGCACCATTTCTAAGCAAGTGCTAGGTGTACCAAATAAGGCACTTGTATGGAAGTATCTCTCAAAGGCGTAAGCCAAGAGGTTTTCTTTTTCAGTTTCGGTCAACTTGTCAAGATCGTCAGAACCTTGTCGCCACAGGTTTACAGAGCTTTTAATATATTCTATGAAAGGGCCACGAACTTGATTACGAACCTCTTTGAGGTCTTCACCAATGAAGGTATGTAGCATGAGAGTAACTTGACCACTATCAGGATCGTGGCCATGTTGTTTTCTGGCTTCTCGATAGAGGACGATTTTTTCGGCTAGTTCTTCAACAGGTTGAAAAAGAAGTGCTGTGAGAATGTTGAATCCAGATGCTCCAGCCTCAATAAATCTTTCTTTGCTCCCAGTACAGGTGATCCAAATTGACAATTCCCGCTGCATGGGTAGAGGGTAAACTTGAATGTCTGTTGGTTTACCAACACCATTAAGGAGGGAAATTTTTTCTCCTCGCCATAACTTTTGGACAGTTTGGATACCTGAGAACATAATTTCTTTGCTATCAGCATAAGCATCTGGTGATAGCACAAAGTCATTGGGGTTCCAACCTCTAGCAAAAGCTAAATCTACTCTGCCATGAGACAAGTTATCGACAACAGACCATTCTTCAACTACTCGAATCGGGTTGTGTAATGGTAAGACAACACTACCAGCACGTAAGCGGATGCGCTTAGTTAAAGAAGCGAGTGCAGCACTTAAAACAGAGGGATTGGGATAAAGACCACCAAAGGCGTGAAAATGACGTTCTGGTGTCCAGACAGCGTTAAAGCCATTGCGATCGGCAAATTTAGCTCCTTCTAGGAAAAGTTTATATTTTTCGTCAGTAAACTCAGCCTCGTTGCTAGAGAAGTACAACAAGCTAAATTGCATCTTTTTGTTGACTTCTGGACTTTGGGGATTAATGGGTTTATCTGCTGTCTCGATAGTATTCACAGCATTTAAAGTTCCGGCTAAAAACCCTGCCCGACAAGCATGGCGCTGAATTTTACCACTAGAAGTTTTGGGAATAGTTCCTGTTTTTAACAACAACACTGCATGAACTTGCAGCTCATGGAGTTGAGATACTGATGTTTGGATAGCGTCAACTACCTGATCTATATCTAGATTCCGTAAATAAGTTCGTTCTACTTCCTGAACAATTACCAATTTTTCTTGAGTGTCAATTTCCACACTGAACACTGCACCTGCACCAGGTTTTAGTGCTTGATGGCTTTGTTCTACTGTCAGTTCAATATCTTGGGGATAATGATTGCGACCCCGGATGATAATTACATCCTTTAGCCTACCAGTCACAAATAATTCACCATCCTGGATAAAGCCCAAGTCTCCTGTACGCAGAAATGGCCCGGAAGTGTGAGGGCTAGCATCTCGTAAATAAGCCTGAAAGGTTTCTTCTGTTTGCTCTGGCCGTTGCCAGTAACCTTGAGTGACACTGCCACCTGATACCCAAATCTCTCCCACTTGATTATCTGTACACCGTTTTAGTGTCAGAGGATCTGCGATCGCAATTTCTTCGTCTAACCAGATCCGGCCACAACCCACGAGAGGGCAACTATCTTCTTGCTCAACAGTCGCAGCTACTACGAGGTTTTCTTCTAAGGCTTTACTATCAAAGCAGCGAATTACTGGTTTTTCAGTTTTGAAACCGCCAGATACTAGTAAGGTAGTCTCTGCCATGCCATAGCATGGATAAAATGCTTCTCTACGGAAGCCACAAGACGCAAAAGTTTTAGTAAATCTTTCTAGAGTATGGGCACGAATCGGTTCTGCACCGTTAAAGGCTACATCCCAGCTACTTAAGTCCAGATTGGCACGCTGTTCAGGAGTAATCTTATCAATACATAAGTCATAAGCAAAGTTAGGCCCTCCACTGGTGGTTGCTTTATAGCGGGAAATTGCCTGTAACCACAAAGAAGGCTTTTTAATAAAATCCCCTGGAGACATGAGAATGCAAGGGATACCTAAATATAGAGGCTGTAATACATTGCCAATCAGTCCCATGTCATGAAAAAGAGGCAACCAACCGACAACAATAGTTTTTTCTGTATGCCCCATAGCAGTCTCGAGCATCGACTGATTATGCAGCAAATTACCATGACTCACCATCACTCCCTTGGGCGTACCTGTGGAACCAGAGGTGTACTGGAGAAATGCCAGTGAGTTTGTTTCTAGTGTTGGCTTTTGCCAGTTAGCAGCCTCACTATTAATAACAATCTTGTCAGTGGCTATGCAATGCAAGGCTACTAATTCTGGTTCTTCTGAAAAGCCTTGTTCAATATTAGTTAAGACGGATGCTGTCGTCAGGGCAAGTTTGGCCTCTGAGTCTTTAACAATCATTTGTAATCTCATCATCCGTTGGTTGCGTCGAGGTGGATATACAGGAACGGCTACAACCCCCGCATACAAACAACCAAAAAAGGCGACAATGAATTCTAATCCTGACGGATAAAGCAATAAAGCTCTTTCACCTGGTGCAGCTTTCTGGCGTTGAAGCTCTTCAGCAATCGCTCGTGCTTTTTGGTCTAATTCTTGATAAGTTATTTTGACTTCTTCTGTACCCTTATCCAAGAGAAAAGTATAAGCAACTAAGTTTGGTTGGGATAAAGACCTATAAGACAATAAGTCAACTAAAGTAGTACAGTTAATCGCAGTCATATAGTATTGCTATTTGATTTAGGTGCGGCTCTTCTTAAAAGACAAAATGCTACATTGGCATTACACATATTTAACTGACTACCAAACAAGAAGAAATGCGTTAGTTAAAGAATTTTACGTTTTATGTGAGTTAAAAAATATCAAGCAAAATCAAAGGTTTTAGCCTTAGCTTTAATAGTCAACTCCAGCTTTATGAACCCAGACTAAGTTGTTTCAGCCTCCAACTCGCATAAGCGGTATTGTTGTTCAAAACTCAGCATTGTGTTCTCAAGTTTCATGAAAGTTGCTAAGGCTTTCAGAGTCGCCTGACATAACACTTTTATTTGGCTAGATTGCAATTTTATTCCTACACATTTCTCTGTTACTAGAGGCAGTTTTCAGGGTAAATTTTTTCCAGTTATTTGCGATTACAGTAATTTAATTGTCTAATTTTATAACATGACAATTTGCCTATTCGTTGAATCTGTTATTTATTATTTCTGTAGTAAGATACATTTCACTAAGATTTACAATTAGTTTATCTTTAGCGCCTACAGAAATTAACTGATTAGCCAATAGTGGTAAAATTGTTTTTAAGTTGATCTCTTTTGCGCTTCAGTCATTTGCAATTGTATTTGGAGAGTTATGACGATTGTATCTGGGATTGACATCAATATTTTTACTTCCAAGCTGTTTGGGCTGAGAGTTGGCCTTTTATTTAGTCTTTTTTAAAGATCCCTCTCCTAACCCAGAACGGTCACGTATTTTGTAGGTTGGCATATTCTACTTCCTCAGTTCTAGAATTAAATACTTCTAGAATATATACTTTATTAAGTAAGATTTGAATATTCTTTGGTTAACAAAAGGTAAAGTTTTCCGAAAAAGCTGCTACTTCATAAAAAGCCTAAACTTTACCATTTATATTGGTGAGAAGTAAAATATGCAATTCAAATGCATAAAAGTTGATTGTCAATGTAGAATACAAAATCATACCTTGAATCATCATATTGAAATTGAGCCTTTTGTGATCGGGTGCATCCCACCTTTTATTCTCTCAAAAATAATAAATAAAACCAAAGGATTGTGACAGAAATCCGAAGTCAGGAAGTAATGGGACACCAGGAAGGGAGAATAAAGTCATTAAGACTAGGTGCGTCTATGACTCCCGAAGAAGAACAACTCTTAAGAGAACATTCTCGTGCAATAGCAAAGATACTTTACAAAAATACTTCGAGTGAGCAACTCACAAGTTTGGCAAAAATAGAAGAAGTAGTACGCTCTCAAATGCAAGAATATGTCATACCAAAAGTGGGGATTTTTTTATCGAAAATGCCACAGGAGAAAGCAAAGGATACAAACGAAAAATAAAAAGTATGATTGGAGTACTGCCAATTACCAACTCTCAAACACAAAAGCTAGAAATCGTACCTCATAACCAATTGAGTCCATATTTATCAGCTTGTTGTTTGCGAATCAGCGCGTCGGTGTCGTATCAACGTGCGGCAGAAGATATTGAATATTTAACTGGAATAAAAGTATCAAAGAGTGTACAGCAAAGACTTGTGCATCGTCAAAATTTTGAATTACCACAAGTAGAATCAGCCGTTGAAGAATTGAGTGTGGATGGGGGAAATATCCGCATTCGTACACCACCAGGACAAGCCTGTGATTGGAAGGGTTATAAAGCTACCTGCTTACATGAAAAACAGGCGATTGCTGCCTCATTTCAAGAAAATAGTCTTGTGATTGATTGGGTCAAAAGCCAATCACTTGCTCCTATGTTGACCTGTCTTGGCGATAGTCATGACGGTATTTGGAATCTTGTCCGCGATTTTGCTCCCGAACACCAGCGTCGGGAGGTACTTGATTGGTTTCATCTGATGAAAAAACTACACAAGATTGGCGGTTCTAATCAACGGCTCAATCAGGCTAAAACCCTTCTTGGGCAAGGTAAAGTTGATGATGCTATTGCTGTGTTTGCTGATTGTAATCTCAAACAAGCTCTTAATTTCTGTGCTTACCTTGAGAAACATCGACACCGTATTATCAATTACCAGTATTATCAAGCCGAACAGATTTGTTCCATTGGTTCTGGTGCTATTGAGTCTACTGTCAAACAGATTGACCGTCGAACCAAAATTTCTGGCGCACAATGGAAATTTGATAATGTTCCTCAAGTCTTAGCTGATCGTTGTGCTTATCTCAATAGATTAATCTTTGCTCGCTAAATAAAAACTGGGATGCTCCCTTTATGATCTAGAAGTTGTGAATATTCAATAACTAACTCCCCGACTAGCAAGAAAAGATTCGCCGTAGTGTCAGGCGACACACACAATGCTTGGCAAATTTTCGGACTTGTCTAATATTTATTTAGGTTGATCAGATGATTGCCCACATAGAAATCCCAATCATTGGCAAAAAAGCTAAGTATTCATTACTCTGGCTAATTGGGCTAATGGCAGTTGGAGTCTTAATTGTTGCCACAACAATCACCTTGAAAGTGGTAAATCGTAAGATAAGCAAAGAAGATATTGCACAACTAACTATCCCAGTACAAGTGAAAAGTATTATCGTGCGAATCACTGCTACTGGTAAGGTGCAGCCAGTACAAAGTGTCAATGTCAGCCCTAAAAATCCCGGAATTCTAGCAGAACTCAATGTAGAACAAGGGCAAACATTGCAGAAGGGGCAAACGATTGCTCAAATGGATAATTCCGAGATTAAAACCCAAATCCTCCAGTACCAAGCAAACTTAAACCAGGCAAAAGCACAGTTAGCTGAAAGTCAAGCAGGTAGCCGTTCCGAAGACATTGCTGAGGCGAAAGCGCAACTAGCAGAAGCTGAAGCCCAACTGAACATATTGCGTGAGGGTAATCGGTTGCAGGAGATAGAACAAGCGCAAGCCCAGGTGGAATCAGCACAAGCTCAGGTGGAACTGACTCAAGCACGGTTGAAGCGCTATCAGGAATTAGCTAATGCCGGAGCCGTTTCTCAAGATTCTCTTGAACAATACATTAGTGATGATAAAAAGGCAAAGGCCAGTTTAGCAGAAACTCAACGCGAATTATCTCTGCAAAAAAGTGGCAACCGCAATGAAGACATAAAAAAACAGGAAGCAGTAGTTACCCAACAACGTGAGGCACTACGAAAGCTGCAAAACGGCAGTCGTCCAGAGGAAATTGAGCGATTGAAAGCATTGGTAGCGCAAGCAGAAGCTCAGTTACAACAACAGCAAGTACAGTTGGCAGATACAATTATTCGCGCTCCCTTTTCGGGAGTTGTTACCCAGAAGTATGCGACTCCAGGAGGGTATGTAAGTCCAGCGACATCAGCTTCTAATGATGCTTCTGCGACATCGACCTCGATTATTGCTTTGGCAAAGGGGCTAGAAGTAATAGCAAAAGTCCCAGAAGTCGATATTCCCCAGGTCAAGGTAGGACAAAAAGTAGAAATTATGGTTGATGCTTATGGCGATGAAGTCTTTCATGGTCATGTGCGGCTAATTTCGCCAGAAGCCATAGTTGAGCAAAGTGTTACATCTTTCAAGGTGCGGGTAGATATTGATACAGGGATAAAAAAACTGCGTTCGGGAATGAATGCGAATAATGTCACCTTTATTGGCAAAATCATCCCAAATGCCCTACTCATTCCTCAAGAGACAATTGTGACTCAGCAAGGTAATACTGGTGTCATGGTAGCAGATACGAATAATCAACCAGTATTTCGCCCCGTAATTATTGGTGTAAGTATTGACAGCCAAATTCAAGTTTTGCAAGGACTAAAAGCAGGAGATCACGTATTTAATGACCTTCCCCAAGACCAGCAATCCAAGCCATTCATTTAGTTAGTAGTTATACCATGAATATTTTCGAAAGCTTCAAAATGGCTACGACTACATTGTTGGCAAATAAACTCCGCAGTAGTTTGACCATGTTAGGAATTATTATTGGCAATGCCTCAGTGATTGCCATGATTGGAATTGGTGAGGGAGCGCAAAACTTTGCTACTAAACAATTTGAAACATTAGGGCCAAATACGCTGTTTATTCTTCCTGGCAGTCCTGAAGGTCAGAACACAGCCATTTTAACACCCAAGACATTGGTACTCGCTGATGCCGAAGCGATCGCCAAACAAATATCTACTGTGAAAAATGTCGCTCCAGATATTACGAACAAAATCACAATTAATTACCGCAATAAAAATTCAATTAGCTCAGTCATCGGCACAACACCGGAATATCTCACCGTCCGTAATTTTAAAATCGCTCGTGGTAGGTTTTTTAACGAGTTAGATGTGGAACGTAATAAACCACTGGCAATTTTAGGCCCTGATTTGGCAAAAAAACTCTTTGGTAGTCAAAATCCCATCGGTCAACAGGTGCAGATTCAAAATGTCGCTTTCCAAGTAATTGGCTTAACAGTAGCTAAAGGCTCCTTCTTGGGTGATAACAATGATGATTCTGTTTTTATCCCCATCACCACCATGTCCAGCCGGGTTGTAGGATTGACCTCTCCTTACGGTATCGACCTTTCACTAATATCTGTGTCTGCCAAAAATCAAGATAGCATCAGGGCAGCAGAATTTCAAATCAAAAATTTGCTACGTCTGCGTCACAAGATTACTCAAGACGATGATTTTAGCATTGAAACGCAAAAAAATATTCTAGAAATCATTAATACGATTTCTACAGCATTAACTGTGATGTTAGCAGCGATCGCAGGGATTTCTTTGTTTGTCGGCGGGATTGGCATCATGAATATTATGCTGGTTTCCGTCACAGAACGTACCCAAGAAATTGGACTACGCAAAGCAATCGGTGCTAACCAGCAAGACATCTTATTGCAATTCATCATTGAAGCTGTACTACTCTCAGTCGTCGGCGGTTTAGTCGGAATTGTTGTAGGTGGCAGTGCAGTTGCGCTAGTTAGTATCCTCACACCTTTAAAAGCTGGAGTCTCACCCATAGCAGTTATTGTGGCTGCTAGTGTTTCTGGCGGTATTGGTTTATTCTTTGGCGTTGTTCCTGCACGTCGCGCTGCTCAACTCGACCCGATTGTGGCGCTCAGAAGTGCTTAGCGCTCTTTTATGTCTCTGGTGAGAGAAAAATGCTCTGACTTGCTGAGATTTTGGAAACTCCTTGAAGGCTGTGAATAATACAGACGCTGCTATGTCGGAAATATTGGGAAGTAATCAAATATATCTGTGAAAAAACCAAGATATGGCAGACATTACAGGTAACATGATTAAGCAACAATATCATGTTGAACGTAAATAAAAAAACTACTAAAAAAGCCTTAAACCCTAGCTGGGGAGGGTATAGATAAAAATCTGGCAGGAAATCTACATGGAATCATAAACAAACAAGCACAATCCGTATACCAAAAGCTTTTGAGGAAGAACTGATGAGGTATGCACGATATTTAG
The DNA here is from genome assembly GCF_014904695.1 of Nostoc sp. MG11. Lineage (GTDB taxonomy): Bacteria > Cyanobacteriota > Cyanobacteriia > Cyanobacteriales > Nostocaceae > Komarekiella. The sequence continues at coordinate 15,041 of NZ_JACXXN010000056.1, forward strand.
ATACAGGATTGATACTTGATAATGAAACAGAATCAATTGATTGGGAGGATGATTTTGTGACTGAATCAAAATTGGCTGTTCTAGATACAATTAGCGACGAGTTTGAATATGAAACAAAATCAAGTTTAGAGGCAATAAATGCGCTCAATACTACTGACCAACTTGAAATAGTGACAGAATCAAGTTTGATGGCTCAACCCATACTATTGTTCATGGATGCTATATTTTTAGCCATAGAGATTGTTCAGCAAAAAAAGTGTGCGCGAATATCTCTAGCTAGATTCATATCTAAGTTTTATTTGATGCCTGTTAATAGTGAATCTTTGAAAAGCTATCCTTGAAATATTTCATGGTTTACCCCGAATCTACGGTTATATAACCTTGAAATTGATTCATTATTTTTATCAGCTTCTGGAATCCTAACTGGAAATTAGTATTAACAAAAACGGCTAACCAAGGTTTAATTAGATTCCAGAATATATATGGTTGAATAATTAATCTTAAATTTTTTAAAGTGGACTTCCATCTCAAATTGAAATCCCACCATTTATGTTTACTAAAATCTGCAGGTTCTCTTGAACTTGGCGATGAAATTGTTTGATTATTACTTTCACTTTCAGAATTGTTTCTAGATTGAGCTTGTAAACTTACTAAAAAATAAACGCTCATAACTAGTTCCCACCATTTTTCTATTTGCTGATAATTCGTCAGTCTAAAATCAGCCCATCCTAACTCATTCTTCCCTTGTTTAAAGGCATACTCTACCCAATTAGGAAATCCATAAAGATTTCCTAATTTAGCAGCCATATCACTTTTTAAATCTGTTTTTATATAGCATGTATGATTTTTTGGTAAATTATTTGGGTCAGTAGTGATTCGCCAATACGTTATCAGTCTGGATTCGCTTTCATTTATTTGTTGTATATATCTTTTTTCTGACTTTCCATCACTAAATTTCCGCTCAAACTCTTGCCACATCCCATACTTAGCCTCCTGCTCTGGCAAGCTAAACTCTCGATGATTACTTCTTATCGCTAGTAAATAATGTTTTTTATACTTGGACAATACAGCAATAAATGTTGGGCTTTCTCCATATAGACTATCCGCTAAAACCAAATCAAAATTAAATCCAATTTTGAGCAATGCTTCAATTATTTCGACTGCCAATTGAGGTTTAGTTTTATAGACTCCTCCTACTTCAAGTCTTTTTCGTGGTTTATATATTAAAAATATTAAAGGGAAAGTCAAGTCTCCTAATACTCCATAAGCATTAACTGAAACAATTCCATTATCAACTTTCCTCAAGTTCCCAATATATTGTCTCGCAAAACTACCCATTCTCCGGGCTGGTGGTACGTTGCAGGTGATTCCCTTTGCAGACTTCGGGATTGGGTGGAATTCTGGTACACAAAATCCTGACTCGAATACTCTGGCTTCTGTAGGACTGGGGTTGCAGTGGCGTGGGGGCGAAGGACTTACGGCTCGTGTTGACTGGGGGATTCCGTTAGTAGACGTGGACTCGGATGGAAGAACTTGGCAGGAGAATGGGGTGTATTTTTCTGTGATCTATAATTCTTTTTGATGTCTACTATTGTTCGTAGTTGTTCATTGTTTAAGGACTTTTCCCTTGGAGTTGCACTGAGTTTATGCTCTTGTTAAAGCAGTAAAAACGAGTTTTCTACTAAAAGACAGATATTGTCTACTATTTTTTAATATATAACAGAAGTGAAGAGCCAGGACAGAATCCTGGCTGCATATCCAAAACATATGACAAGGCAAATAGTAGCAAAGGTATATTGCTAGCACAAGAGATATGAAACAAGATTTGTTGCTGACTCTTGTGCTTTAATTTTCACAAAGATAACTTTTGAGAACTAGAGTAGCTTCTCCTGAGAATTTAGTAATTTAAAGACTTCATACGTGAATATGAAATTGCTTTTTCCCTTTCATCTCAAGAGAGCTAGATACTTTGTTTCTAAACTACAAAGAGATTAGTAGTTAGAGCTAAATGATTTAGCTAAATAAGTAACATGACCGATGGCATATACGTTGACATAGCCTTCAATTAGCTTGTCAAATCCTGAGAAATCGCTGAATTTATCATAGCCACCAGAGATTGAAGCAGTATCGCTCAGGTCATTAAGAAAGCTTTCGGAATCTTGAAATAATTGAGAACCAGTAAGTTTTAATTCAGAAAGAGTGATATTAGCCATGACTAACTCCTGAAAGAATAGTTTTGCAAGCAGTTAAGTTTTCCTTAGCTGTTAATGCAATTTTTATTGAAGAGAATTAGAAAAATCAAGATTAAAAGTTGGTTGAAATAGACACAAAGAAATAAGTTATGTCTATTTGAAATTTTTAGTTTAAATATAATAATCCTAACTTCAGTTGACAAAAAGAATTTAACTAACAACGTCAGTCTTAAGGCTGAGAGTTGAACAAGCCATAAGATTGAGAGTAAATTAACTCTAAAGGTGCATGAAAAATAAAGACCCTTTCTAACAAGGATTATTTAATAATTTCAACAGAGCATGAATAATTATGAAAGCAAGAAATGGAGATTTTGAGTAAGGTGAGTTGTAAACGAGAAAATAATTGCTTTTATCAGTTAATACCAGCTGTTTAACTACTATAATTTTAGAACTTGACTCCTGCCGGAACTCTAATCTAATTTCTTGCGAAGTCAAATTTGAGAGTAAAAGACTTAATTCCAAAAGTTTGGTCAATGGAATTAATTAAAAGCGATTGTATTTAAAAAAGTAGTTATTAAAAATGAAGATGTGAGATAAATACATTAAATGTATTTATCTATTTCTCACCCAGAAAAGTGATGTTGCTCTTAAAATTGCTAAGTCCGTTGCCATGAACGGACTTTTTTTAACTAAATTCTGATTTTTTGTACTTATTAACTGGATGCAAATGGTGTAGGAAGTACTGTTGAGGTATTCCATTGGCATCTGGGGATCATTCTATAATGCAGAGATGATAGTATAAAGGCAGGTATACCAAGTGGTACAGAAGTCAAGAAAGAATGTGTAACTAAAATGGCTTTGACGCTTTTGCATTACAATTTCAATCTATTTGGCAGAAATTCTCTAAAACTCAGACTAGGAAAGGCTTAGAAACAAAGGTATGATTTTGCTTTATGTAGATGATATAAGTAGTGAATGATGAATAAAAAGTGGGCTGTCAAACGACTCACAGTAAATCTCACCTCAAGTGAAGCACAAAAGCTTGAAGACTACTGTGCTCATACAGGAAGACCATCAACCGACGTGATTAGAGAGTTAGTGCGTTCTCTTCCAGTAGAGGAGGAGAAAGTAGCTGAAATTGCCGACTCCTCTGAACTTGCGGGATTAGGTAGTAGTCAAAAATCAAAAAATTGATTTAAACGTAGCTATTGATAGCAGTACGTTTCGGAATTGTTTCAACAAGAGAATCAAGTCAAGCCAGTAAACCATATTCTATATTTTGGTAAAATTTCCTACTAAAATGCAGTACCTCTAAACCTGAACACCAAATTCATGGAGATAGTGTGACACAAAGAGGAACAATAGGCTTGAAGAATACATTCGTCATAATGCAATCAATGGGAGATTCAGACCCCGCTGATAGTGTAGCATTAGCAAGTCAGGGAGCGTCTTGAAGACTACCAAATCTAGTATTTGGTGGGGGTTTAAACCCGTCTATTCAGACGCTTTCTACGAGATGCCGCACTTTGCGTGGCGCTATCCGCCAGTGGTAGAGAATTCATACGCTCATTCTGACGACTGAGGCATGTATTCTATTTTGATAATTTAAGAATTGCTCTACTTTCTGGAAGCTGAGAATTTGAAAATAATTAATATTTAGTTTTCCTCTTAAAAAAGAGAGTTAGCTAACACGAAAAATCGGTAATTCAATACAAAAGTACTATTAATCGGAGTAAGTTGAGTCGGGCAAAGAGCGAATCAGCTCTTGAATCACATCCGTTAGTGCTTTTCCTGTCTGGTTGCAATACTGTTCAAGTATCTTGATTTCATTTTCTGACAAATCGAGATGAATTTGCTTGAGAGTCAATTTATCGGTTACTTTCACGTCTCACCCACCAAGTATAATATAGTATTTGCTTTTATCCCTGACAGAGGCTAAAAAGCTTGGGTTATAGCTTTGATTGAGTATCAGGTTTTCAAGCGTAACGTTTGCCAATCGGTACTAGTCTTTTATAATATACTACTAAAGTGGTATACTTAATACTGTAGAGTTAGTATTAAAGTATTAAAATAATATTAAAAAGCTGACTTAATGATTAGAATATCTTGTTAAAGATTTTAATAGGAGTAACCACTCATATCCAATTACAGTAGAATTGCGGAGTCAGTATCAAAATGCTAAAGCAGTCTTCGCTCTGGTTAAGCCAGGAGGTGTGCTTGGAGAGATAAATGAATGGCACGCGCTTGTGCGCGTTACTTGTTGAGGCTAGCTACTCTTGAGGTGGGGAGCTAGGACAGACAAATAAGTAAGTGTATTCAAGATTATTGGAGTAGCAATAGTTACGAATAATTTCTTTTTACTCCCCCAGCCTAAGAGCAGCTTTACGAGAGTGCCATTTAAGACATAAATAAAATGAATCAAATAGCTGAGGTTAAGTTTAATTATGTTGACACATAATTATGTAGTATGGTGGATGTTTTTAACAGACAATTTTTTGGTTATTTATTCGGATCAGAGGTAGCTAATTTATTAAACTTAATTGCAGCGATACGGTTTTTTAAAACTGACATATTAGTTGGATCAAGGCGAAAGTTAAAAAGCATAACCTCGGAAGAGAGAAAACTGTACTGACGTACATAGCTCTCAGCAAGTCTAGAAGTACAAACTGCATCTGCCTTCTTTAAAAGGTGGTGGTCTTGCTGAAGGTGTTTCAAAGGTAAAGTTTGAAAGTTAATGTGTGAAATTCCAGATTGTTGTAGTACTTGCTTCATCATTTGACAATCAGCTTCTTCTTGACAAATAAGTAGCATTAAAGCATGACGTGATAAAGATGAAATTTTTGTCAGGAGTTGTAAGTCTGGCTTGAGGTTAACAGCAATAACTTCCTGTTCGGAGGCAGTTAGTTTGCTAACTTCCCATTGATGCTGTACTGTGGTAATTATCAGGTCAGCAGCGAGGATTTTTTTTAATAACTTTGATTGGTTAGTCTTGAAATCTTTTAAACTAAGAAATGACAAAGAAAGTTTTATTTCCGATTGAATAACTTCATATATATCTGTACCAAGTGATGAGTTTTCTATAAATACTAACTCTAAAGGGGAAGATGTGTGCTGATTCAACATAGCGGCTTGTGTGTAAGCCGCAGCACTAAACTCCGATGGAGATAATCCAAGTCTTTTCGCAGCGTTGAAGGCTTGATGTAGTAGATTGTAAACTTTTTGGTGAAGAATATTCTGTGTAACTTTAGTGTGGGCAACAAAAGTTCCTTTACCTTTTTTTGCCACCAGATAACCAGATTTAATTAAATGATTGTAAACTGCTGCAACCGTATTATGATTGACTTTTAAATGTTGAGCTAATTTAATAGTAGTTGGTAAAGTATCACCTGGTTGCAAATATCCTGAAGTAATTAATAGCTTAATCTGTTCAACGATTTGAGTATTAATTTTGATTGCTGCTTTGGTTTCAATATAGATAGCAAACAGAATTGAATGAGGCATGAGTATAATTAATATACAAAATAAGTTTTTCTTAAATTCTATTAGTTACTTAATTATTATTTAAAATCAGTGCTAGCTTCTATATTTTAAGTTAAATAATTTTGCCAAAAGGTATAACTTTTTGATTGTGAAAATACTTGAATTACTAACACTATTTTTGAGAGCACACAAAAAATTTTTTTTATGTCTACAATTAATGATTTATTAAAGCAATATTTTGTAATTAGCTAGCACTGTATTTCATTATGAAAAGTAATAATAACAAGAGATTGAAGATGTGTGTTAAGGAATTGCTCCTCGTCTTACCAGAATTTAAGGAAGACGGCTCTTGGATTTATTTCGGGTTTGTGCCTTAGCACTTGTGTGAAAAGTCACTCTTAACCATACAGCTATTTGATTGATTTTGCAAGGATGTTTCCGTAATCTTAGGATAAAAAACAAAATTTTAAGCACATAGCATAGTCCTATAAAGAACTTATGATTGATTTTGAGAATTGTTTAAATTTTTGATGAAAAAATCTTGAACTGAAGCCAGAAGGAAAACCTTCTCTACTCTTGCCGCTCCTTCTGACTTCTGACTTCTTGCTCAACGAAGAGGCAGGGGGAAGAGGGCAGCTGACAGGTGTAGGTTTATTACGTGGGTGTGAGTATTCACAACTGGAAACTAGAAAATAAAGCATAAAACCAGGGGGGTACTGAAAACTAAAATGCTGAAAAATAAGTATCTCAAAGAGTGATCATGCATAGTTTCAGAAAGGATGCCATATTTATCAATACCTCAAGCGATCGGACTGGCAACTTGGAGCTTTGGCATGGTGATGACATAAAAAAATATGTCTGTCATACTGAGCGGAACGTCTCGTAGAGAGGTATCTCGGAGATTCTTCACTTCGTTCAGAATGACAACTGGTTCTTGGCAACTTTTGGTGATCTAGGTTGGGGTAAGGCAGAAGGCAGAGGGCAGAAGGCAGAAGTCGGAAGGAGGAAAGATATAATTAAAGTACTTCAAACTTCGTTCCATCAAACATTTGAGGGATAAGCCTCAGCTTGATTATGTCGGTGCTAACTCACCTATTACCAGATTCAAGCAATCTGAAACTTGAGAATTGCCTTGTTGACGAGATAAAAACTCATATAAAGTTGATTGTTGCCGCAATTAGAACAGTAGTTAATTGTCCAGTTTGTCACCAACCAACTCACCGAATTCATAGCCGCTACGAGCGTAAGTTAGCAGACTTACCGTGGGCTGATTACAGCATTACCCTACAGTTACGGGTGCGGAAGTTTTTTTGCATCAATACTTTATGTAAACGGCGCATTTTTACCGAAAGGCTGACAAGTGTGACTGCACCTTGGGCGCGAAGAACTCTGCGTTTAGCTCAACGACTGAGCGCCATTGGTTTAGCTCTGGGCGGTGCAGCTGGGGTAAGACTCTCAAAGCAATTGGGGGTAACAGCTTCTCGCAACACGCTATTACAATTAGTACGCTCAATCCCTCTTCCGCCAATCGTAACGCCACAGACTCTTGGGGTAGACGACTTTTGTTTTGGCAAGTGTAAAACTTACGGCACAGCACTAATTGACCTGGAACGCAGCCGACCAATTGCTCTACTACTAGATGCAAAGGCTGAAACTTTAGCAGAATGGTTAAAAGCTCATCCTGGTGTCACAGTTGTCTCACGAGATCGGTCAAAAACTTATGAAAGTGGTATTCACCAAGGTGCACCAGAAGCCATTCATGTTGCAGACCGTTTTCACTTATTGCAGAACTTAGCCCAAACACTTAACCAAGTTTTCGCTACTCATCATCAAGCTTTCAAAGCAGTCGATGAAGCATACAGTCTTTCATCAGTAACCCAAACTGACGGTACTGTAGTTATGCGAGTACCACGACCAACCCGTGAACAACAGGCACTACAATTAGCAGAACAAAGTCGTGCCAGACGAGTTGCTATCCATCAGCAAGTTTGGGACTTACATCACCAGGGTTGGAGTGGAAAAGCTATAGCCCGTCAAGTAGGGATTGGTGTAACAAGTGTATTCCGCTATCTACGTACTCCCACCTTTCTAGAACCAAATCGGCGAAGAAGCCGAGGTCGAAGTATTTTAGTTCCGTACCATGAATATATCCTTAAACGCTGGAATGAAGGTTGTCATGAAGGCTTAATTTTGTCTAAGGAAATTCAACAGCAGGGTTACAGAGGAAGTTATGATACTGTAGCTCGTTACACACGGCGTATCCGTACTGTCCAAGAAATCAAGCCAAGAAAACGGTATTCGGTTAAGTCTTTACCAAAAATCACTCAACCCAAAAAACTTTGTCTCACGCCTGGTCGTGCTGTATGGCTAGTGCTGCGGAAACCGGAGTCGCAACAGCCACAAGATGAGGAATTGATTGCACTACTAACAGCACAACATCCAGATTTAGCCGAAGCTATTGAGTTAGCTCAAGGCTTTAGCTGCATTGTGCGCCAACGGCAGCCTTTAGAACTTGATCCTTTGCTGACTCAAGCTCTCATGAGCAATCTGACCGCTTTTCGTCGTTTTGCTAAACGATTGCGTGAAGACTACGACGCGGTGAAGGCGGGTGTAACTATGTCAGTTAGTAATGGCCCCGTTGAAGGGCATATTAATCGACTGAAAATGTTAAAACGACAGATGTATGGTCGCGCCAAAATAGACCTACTTGAGCGACGATTTTTGTTGGCTACCTGAAGGATAAGGTTTCAAACTTCAAACTTTTTGCTATTAACTTCAAACTTAATTATGAGCTATAGAAATCAGTTCATTTGGCAAAGAGCGGTTCAACTTGCCATCAATTGCTATAAATTTACACGCCTATTTCCTCAATCAGAATTGTATGGCTTAACCAGCCAAATTCGACGTTCTTCTGTATCTGTAGCATCCAATATAGCTGTTCGCATAGCGTCCCGTTAGGGAAGGCTATGGTAGGCGCTCAAAACCAGAATATATACAGTTTTTGCATATTGCATTAGGTTCTTTAAGAGAACTCGATACACAATTAATTATTGCCAAAGAAGTAGATTTGGCAGAAAAAAACCTTTTTACTCCCCTATTAAATGAAGTTGAGGAAATGCAAAGTATACTAGTTGCCAGTTTAAACAAACTCAAAGTTTAAACTTATTATTTACTTCTTCCTTCTTCTGCTTTCTGCCCTCTGCCTTCTGCCTTCCCCCAACCTAGATCACCAAAATCTGACAAGAACCTGACAACTAATCAGCCGAACTTGATATAAGGCATTCTACTGCACACGCACATTACATACACCTTGATTAACCGTGTCGAACTCACGTTGGTTTAGGCATCCAAATAGCCCTGGCAGTAGCGAGTGCCTCTGGTAACAACTCTGGTGGCAGCTTGGGTGCTAGGGCCGAGAGGGCATCGGCGCGATACCTCTTATCTTCAATAGCCCTGGCGGCGGCGAGTGTTTCTGGTAACAACTCTGGTGGCAGCTTGGGTGCTAAGGTTCTTAGGGCATCGGCGCGATACCATTCATCTTCAATAGCCCTGACGGCGGCGAGTGCTTATGGTAACACCTCTGGCAGCTTGAGCGCTACGGCCCCTAGAGCATCAGCGCGATACCACTCCCCCTCAAACTCAATATCCGTCATAGCCCTGGCGGCGGCGAGTGCTTCTGGTAACAACTCAGGTGGCAGCTTGTCCGCTAGGGCAATCAAAGCTTTGGCGCGACACCACTCATCTTGAATAGCCCTGGTAGCGACGAGTGCTTCTGGTAACAACTCAGGTGGCAGCTTGTCCGCTAGGGCTCTTAGGGCATCGGCACGAGCGATCCCTGGCGGAATAGCCCTGGCGGCGGCGAGTGCTTCTGGTAACACCTCTGGCAGCTTGTCCACTAGGGCAATCAAAGCTTTGGCGCGATCTTGCTCATACTGAATAGCCCTGGCGGCAGCGAGTGCTTTTTGCAGTGCTTCTTCTCTTAGGTTTTGTGGTAAATAATCGATGATCTCTGTAAGTAAACTTGCTTTAGTTTGTGGGTTCGAGCTTTGCAAAGCATAAGCTAGTCCTTGTTCAGGAACCCATATATGTTTTTGGAGCAGTGCAACCAGTAAACCTTGCGGTAAATTAGGGTCTGCCATAAAGCTGTGCATTTCACTTTTGCACGAATACAGTAATTGGATGCCTAAGCCAGGAAGTCACCCTCCTGACTCGGCTACAAAACCGTGCATGAAACGTTAATTTCACACGGCTCCTCAGTGATTTGGTGCTTGTCAAACACACCTATAAATTCAGAATTAGAAGGGATTACAGTTGAGATAATCCTCATTCATCTATTTCTGGAACTGCAACAGCAAATTTATCTGCTGCCGTTTTAGCATTCTCTCTCTTCACCGGGTTTATTGTGAGTGCTTGTTGGTCTGCCGCTTAATCAGCCAACCACTTATCCTTTCCCTTTTGGGACAAGCCTGACAGCCTTTTGGCTTGTTTTGCATTACGATGATTCAGTCAAGAGATTTGTATTCCTACCCATGACCAGCTATGCTAGGCGGGATTCCACATTAGGCTTGTAGTTACCGCGATGATTTCCCGCTTCATCCCAACACAGAACCACTTTGTTGAAATGGGGAACTTGCTGTCACTCCTGCACTTGGAGGGATGGAATTACACCCTCACGAAAAATTGAGTTGTCCAGGTTCAGTTGAGATTTCTCTCTTCTATCTTCCTTGCCTGTCATCACCGAATATTTCTATTCGTTTCGACAGAACGAATCACACTAGCGAACTGCAAATATAAACACTTCAAACCGCAAACAAGGCAATGCGTGAAACCACATAACGGGACTTATTGAAAAGGCATACTGAGCAGGACGCTCACTCAATAATTAAGTACAAAATCATAAAGGAGAGCATCTTTTTGTTACTGATAAGTCAGTAGAAATTAAAAACCGATAAATTTTAGAGCGTCACTGTCGAGTCAGAGGTGGTTTGCACTCCTTGCAACAGCACTAAGAATTACTGTATCATCTCCGCTTAGTGTCCCATCTATTAAGTTAATTTGTGAGCTAAGTTCATCAAATAAATCCTTGGGTTCATACCGCTCACGTAGCAAGAATCTGTTAACGCTATCATGAGACAAATCTTCCATGATGTCTGCTAAACGTGTGTAGCCTGGATATTTTGATTCTGCCAGCAAGAACAGGGTGTAAGTGTTGAGGTCACACTTTGCGGTAGATGGCTTACTGATAGCTCTGATTGTCTGAACCCTAAATACGCTCTGTACCTAAATTATCCGCCTTTCCAGCCCCAGAGTGATCAGCGATCGCCTATTTATCCCTGATTTTTCTCACTACATTATTCGTTTAATTTGTCAATGCGTAAGTTCTAGGTAGTTGGAACCTCTGGTAAGCTAATGCACATATAGCTTCAGATGCAGATGTAACTTCAAGTGACTTATGGCATCCAACCACGGAATGATTTATTATCTACCTTAAAGCATATTTCCAAAAGCGAATGAAGCAACTACGATGTTGTTACCAAACTTTTTGCTGTATAGCAAAATTAATCACAACCTGGAAAGTTATAGTCCAAAAAAATTCCTACATCGTTTTTATTGTGTGATTTCCCTAACGTAGATGTTATTATTGCCCGATCTTCTCGGCAAGCCAAAGCCCTGACTGGGCAATACTTGTGAATTATTTGGTACGGTAACATTCCAGGTAGTGTTTTATTTATAAATGTGAAATTATCTCTGCTCCCTGAGACATCTAAGGCATATATTGTTTCAAATAAAAACTTGTCTGAAGTTGTGGCATAGCATTTACAAATACTTGTCGTAGATTTCGCTTTTTTGGACAAACCGTAGCAAATGATTGTGCTGTTTAGTACCTACAAATATTAAGTCTTTTTTTTGGAAAAACAAAGTATGACGCATTGTCCCCTAAAAAATCAGGCAGCCTTCAATCAAGTTGATTAATCGAGGGGACAACATGCATATCGTAATAAGGCTGCCTGTTGTCTTGAAAAGTTTGGATGCCTGCGGCGGGTTACGCCAATGGAGGAAGCCTCCGCTCCAACTTTTCGCTTTTTTTCGTGGAAGACCCCCGTGACCATTTTTTGGAAAAGGTTATTACTGCAAAATAAACGGCGAAAGCGTAGTCTAAAAAATGACTTTTATAAGAGAGTAGGAGGACAGTATTTAAAACGCTTAAGTAGATTTCGTAGCATTCGCAAAGCATACAGTGTTGCCCAAAACAAAATACAAAGTTTGAATCCCACTGCTTACATAAATCGTCTAGAAATCCAAGATAAATCGATATTTACAGGTATTAATGTCAAAAAAACCGTGATTGCTATGCAGGATTGCGGAGTCGGATTTGGTCTGCAATTGTCAGCTAATATGGTAAAAGAAATCTCTGACTTTGCTAGTCGAACACCTTGTATAGAACCTGGTTTTCACGAGGAATTTCTGGCAAAAGCTGTTAAAAATGGTTGTTTACAAGGTGGGCGGCATGTAATGCGGGGGCTGGTAAATAATGTTAAAGATTGTCAAGCTATCGCGCAAATTGTCCACGACCCCTTGCTGTTAAAAATAGTTCGTAAATATCTTACCTATTGGCCAACACTGATAACGCAGCATTTAACCTGGAGTTTTGCTTCATCCCTGCCAGAAGCAGAAATCAAGAAAAGTTACCCACCAACTAATTTTCATTATGATATTGCTGGTTATAACTTTATGACAGCGTATTTCTACATTACAGACGTAAATATAGATTCTGGCCCCCACGTAATGATTAGGTACTCTCACCAGCAAAAGCCATTACAGATGTTGTTGACTTCTAATTGCCAACCCGACGATGCCATATTTAATTATTATGGCAAAGAAAATCAAATAGTTATTACTGGGAAAAGAGGATTTGGCTTTGTTCAAGACCCTTCTTGCTTTCACAAAGTGAAACCCCCTGTCACCTCAAATCGGCTAATACTACAAATTCGATATTCATAGTTTAAAAGTCCAAGCGAGATTTAAAACTTGGACATAGACGCAAGTCCAGACTTCTCTAATAGAATTTATTGAACGAGCGTTACTGCGAATTAGGAATTGGAATTAACGAGCATCTTAGCAACTAAACACAGAGAACTTAGTATAATTCACAACGCTTAGGGGCACTGCTCTCGAATAAAGAGCAACTTAGGTTAGCAAAAGGCGAATCCAAGCTGCTGTTATGGATAAAGCGATCGCGTCCTGCTGCTTTTGCTTGATACAATGCTCTATCTGCCGTGGCAAT
>NZ_JACXXN010000057.1 GCF_014904695.1 Nostoc sp. MG11
CTGTGATTGACTTTTTTGCACAAGCACTGCTGGCTAATTCTAATAATTATCTGTCTCGCCCATCTCTGCTTCCTAAATATTAGACCTGAATCCTTACATTTTTACCAGCATCACGCAATTTTTGAGGAAATTGTTGCGCTTGTGGAAGAATACATTGACTTTTTTGCCGCCTCGCTTGTGGCGTTAAATAGGGTAGATGTGAAAACAGATTTCCTAAAAGCATCACCAAATGACCCTCCAGACACCATTATCTGCATCAAAAATAAGATAACTGCTCTAGCAACTCGCCTAGAACCTTATGCCAAATTGCTACGTGAAGCAAACTACTGATCTAGGACTTAATACTAATGGTATTCGAGCAAAAGCAGGATACGGACAGCAAATTAATTCCTGTTTGTCGCTAGCAATTATGTACGACGACGCAGAAATTATTACTCATAGCATGAACACATCTGAATACAAAAGTAAAGGGTAATAGGGTAATGACTAATGGCAATTCGGAAGGTAATGAAATACCCAATAACAATTATTCTCGTCCAGTAACTAGGAGAATTGTTTCCCGTCGGTCTGCACTTGGGTTATTAGGATTTGGTGCCGCTGCCGCTGCCTTAACACCCACTTTTTCCAAGATGGCACAGGCACAGAATCAAACCCAAAACCAACCGTCGCAACTTGCTCCAAACCAACCATTGCAGATCATCACCAAAGAGATCCCGCGTACAAAGGAGAAACTGCCTGCAATCGGTCTGGGAACATTTATGACCTTTGATGTTTTGTCTAATCAGCCCCGCGATCGCCTTGGGCAAGTGATGCGCCGCTTTTGGGATGCAGGCGGACGACTGGTTGATACCTCACTGCTCTACGGTATGTCGGAAGTAAACGTGGGCGAATTTGCCAGAACACTCGGCTTGACCAATGATTTGTTTATTACTAATAAAACCTGGGCAACTGGCGAGTATCTGGGCGATTCCAGTCAGGCGCAGCGTCAGTTGGAACAATCACTGAAGCGATTGTCGCGCGATCGCATTGATGTGATGCAGGTTCATAGCTTGGTGAATGTAGATGCGATTTTGCCCCTGCTAAAGGCATGGAAAAAATCAGGTAAAATTCGCTACGTAGGCGTTACCCATCACGATCCGTTGTATTTTGCTGCGCTTGAGAAGTGGATCGAGAACGGCGATCTGGACTTTGTTCAACTTCGCTACTCAATTCGTCAGCGTGAAGTCGAAGACAGAATTCTTCCAGCGGCCGCGGCGCAAGGAACAGCAGTCTTAGCCAACATGCCCTTTGAGAAAGCCCGTCTTTTTGAATTGGTGAAGGGGCAACCACTACCCGATTTTGCCAGCGAGATTGGCTGCGAGAACTGGGCGCAGTTTTTTCTCAAGTATGTGATTTCTCACCCGGCTCTAACCTGCGCGATCCCCGCGACTACAAACCCCGATCACGTTGCTGAGAATATGGGGGCATTAAGAGGAGCGCTACCCGATAATTCAATGCGTGCCCGGATGGTGAAACATATGGAAAGCCTTCCTGGTTTTGACAACCTTCTCCAAACGCCCTGGTATCCTGGCAAGAATTTTAACGGGTTAGTTCGTTTGCGAAATCCACGTCCAATCGGTTGAGATGGAGTATATATTATGCCCCCTAGATATCTGCTTTCCCTGTTTGTTTTGACCTTTTCGGTTAGTGCGCTATGTTCGCCCGTACTCAGTCAAGCGCAAAGCCAGATGCCCTATTGGACTAAAGCTGCACCGCCAACGGTCGCTCGGCAAGAGCTTTATCCAGAAGTTCTGAACGGAAAAATTTACGTGGTCGGCGGTTTACTCAGCCCAAGCACTGGGTTCTCAGCTCATTTCGAGTTTTACGATCCGGTCAAGGATGCATGGACAGTATTGAGACCGATACCTGAAGCACGCCATCACATCACGCTGTCGGCAGTGAAGGGTTTGCTCTACGGTGTTGGCGGTTTTACAGGAGGGTTTCCAGACTGGCGCGCCCAGCCGACGATGTTTATATATAATCCTGCCTCTAATACCTGGACTAAGGGTACTGACCTGCAAGTAGCTCGCGCAGAGGCCATATCCGCCGTGGTTGATCGTAAAATCTACCTGATTGGCGGGCGTGTTCGAGCCACTGAGGATGCTCGGCTATTTGATGACCATATCGACAGTGTGCGAAACGAAGTATTTGATCCGACGACCCAGCGCTGGTCGATCCGTGCCAATGCACCAACAGCGCGAAACAGTGCAGCATCGGCTGTAATTGATGGAAAGATTTACGTAGTTGGTGGTCGTCAGTTTCTCAAGAATGCTGATGGCACTACGCGCCAAGTCAATGTACCAAATCTTGAGGTCTACGATCCAAAGCTTGATCGTTGGGAGACGCGATCGCCTATGCCTCAAGCTCAAGGTGGTCTAGCTGCGACCTCGCTCAATGGCAAGCTTTACGTTTTTGGCGGCGAACAGTGGGTTCCAGAGCAGAAAGTTTTTGCCGAAAGTTGGGTGTACGACCCGAAAACCAACGTTTGGGAAGCATTGCCGCCCTTACCAACTCCACGACATGGATTGGGAGCATCAGCCGTTGGCAACCGAATTTTTGTGTTTGGTGGTGGAACCAAAACAGGTGGAAATGCAGCTACAGCGATCCACGAAGTGCTAGTGTTGCCCACCAAGTGAGCGCATCTTTCTTAATAAACTTAAGTCACAGTAGGAAGGCTGATAGCGCTTTACTAGCGATCGCTGCATTTCTCTTTTGTTGGTAACTGATGGGTGAATGCTCAGAGAATTGAAGTCTCTAATCGCATATTTCTAGGACTTACGTATTGACAGAATGGTAAAATAATTTGGATAGAAATGAGAGTTGTCAAAAAAGAGGTATCGGAAATTAGAGAAATCAGCAAAACCTCAACAGCACAATGCAATCTGGAACACTACACCTTATTTCTGTTATCAGAACCAAAGCATGGGAGTGTAGTAGGTTAGCAGAGATATTGGGAGATGTTTCAAATGATAGCGTGAATCGCTTTTTATTAAGAGAGAGATCCGAACCGAAAGATTTATTCAAAATAGATGATGTTTTTTGTCAATGCGTAAGTCCTATTTTATAAATATCGGAGCTTAACGAGTGAACTTTAGATTCAGACGGCGGCGATTCAGTCAGTTGGTCATCATTAGTGCAGTCACAGGTGTATTTGGCGGGATTACGAAAAGAACGATCGCCCAAACTAGACGTGATTCTCCTCCGACTACACAGGGCGTGGAAACGAGTAAGATTAGGCTCCGAGTAAATGGCAAAGACTATCCACTACAGATCGAATCGCGTGTGACGTTGCTGGACACATTGCGCGATCGCATTGGTTTAACGGGCACCAAAAAAGGCTGTGGTCGCGGTCAATGTGGCGCTTGCACGGTATTAGTCAACGGACAGCGGATCAATTCCTGTTTGTCTCTAGCAGTCATGTACGACGATGCGGAAATTACCACGATCGAAGGATTGGCACGTGGAAATGAACTCCACCCCGTTCAAGCAGCATTCATCAAGCATGATGGATTTCAGTGCGGGTACTGTACACCGGGTCAAATTTGCTCGGCAGTCGGTGCGATCGCTGAAGCAAAAGCTGGTGCATCAAGTGCAGTCGCAGCAGATGTTAGAAAACAGGGACAGGTTGAATTGACGGATGCAGAAGTCCAAGAACGCATGAGTGGCAACATCTGTCGGTGCGGTGCCTATCCTGGCATTGTTGCGGCGGTCAAGGAAGCAAGTCAAGCGAACTCATAAGCGATCGCATTCATCAATCTCGATGACAAGCAGCTTAAATCAAAAATTCTCATTCCCAACTCCCTCAACCTCAATGAAGCCATTTGCCTACCTCCGGGTCAACGAACCCAGTACTGCGATCCAAGCCGCCACCCGCGACCAAACGAAATTTATCGCGGGTGGTACAAACCTCCTCGATTTGATGCAGGAAGGAATTGAACAGCCTGATCGTCTCGTTGATATCACTCGAATAAAGCTGTCGCAAATTGAACGGATCACAAACGGTGTGCGAATTGGGGCATTGGCTAAAAACAGCGATACCGCCAACCATCCGTTGATCCGCACGCGCTATCCGCTCCTATCGCAAGCTCTACTTGCGGGAGCCTCGCCACAACTGCGAAACATGGCATCAGTCGGCGGCAATTTGCTACAAAGAACCCGCTGCTATTACTTCACCAATACCACGATGCCGTGCAATAAGCGTCAACCGGGTTCTGGGTGTGCTGCAATCGAAGGCTACAACCGCATCCATGCCATTTTAGGAACCAGCGACAACTGTATTGCAACTCATCCGTCCGATATGTGCGTAGCACTCGCAGCCCTTGATGCGGTTGTACGAGTATCTGGAGCAAATGGCGAACGCACGATTCCCTTTTCGGAGTTTCATCGCTTACCGGGAGATACACCCCAAATCGAGACGGCACTGCAACCGGGCGAGTTGATTACGGCAGTGGATTTACCCAATTCACCGTTTGCTGAGCGATCGCATTACCTCAAAGTCAGAGATCGAACCTCCTATGCGTTTGCTATCGTTTCGGTAGCATCTGCCCTAGAGATTAACAATGGCACAATTCGCACGGCGCGAATGGCGTTGGGAGGTGTCGCACATAAACCTTGGCGATCAATAGAAGCAGAGAAGCTTCTGGTCGGAGCGAAGCCGAATGAGCAGACGTTTCAGGCGGCGGCGGAGGCAACTTTAAGAGGGGCAAAAGCTTACAAAGACAATGCTTTCAAGGTGGAACTAGCGAAACGGTCAATTGTGCGATCGCTAACTATAGCAACAGAGGGGACAGCAGTATGAATCAAGCAGATAGAGCAACTAATGCCGTTACAGGTAAACCGATGGATCGGGTGGATGGTCGCCTCAAAGTCACGGGTACGGCACAATACGCGGCGGAATATCCGCAAAAGAACCTCGCCTATGCAGTTTTAATTGATAGTAAAATTGCCCGTGGCTCAATTAAAAGCATGGATTTAAGCACCGCCGAAAAAGCTCCTGGAGTTCTGGCGATTCTCACTCATGAGAATGCGCCTAAACTTAATGCCATGCCAGATATTGCAGCCGGAGGGAACGTGGCAGAGAACCGCATACCTTTAAGCGATAACAATATTTATCATGTTGGTCAATATATTGGTGTAGTTGTTGCCGATACTTTTGAACGTGCTACCCACGCAGCCGAATTAGTGCGGGTTACTTATAACCAACAAACGCCTTTAACAGATATGCAGCGCCTGCGAAACCAAGCAGTTGTACCGAAGGGCAGAGTATCGGGAAGACCTGCCGATACGGTACGCGGTAATTTTGAGCAAGGGTTAGCTCAAGGGACGATGCGGGTTGAAGAAACCTACACCACACCTACCGAACACCACAACCCAATGGAGCCGCATGCGACTACTGCTATTTGGTCAAGAAATCGCCTCACCGTTTACGATTCCACGCAGTACATCTTCGGAACGCGCAAAACTCTAGCGACAGCTTTTGGCATCCCTGAAGAAAACGTCCGGGTTGTCTGCAAGTTTATCGGCGGTGCTTTTGGCTGTAAAGGGAGAATGTGGTCGCACGTACCCTTAGCTGTTCTCGCTGCTCGTTACGTGCGTCGTCCAGTAAAGTTAGTTTTGACACGCCCGGAGATGTTTACAGGTACAGGGCATAGGGCGCAGACAGAGCAACAAGTAATCCTAGCAGCTTCTTCCGATGGCAAATTGACGGCTCTAGCCCATCAAGGTATTTCCGATACTTGCCCTGAAGCAATCGGTGAATTTGTCGAACCGTTCACAAAGGCTACTCACATGATGTATGCCTGTTCAAACGTGCAAATTTCGCAACGAGTCGTGCGGTTAAATAAGGGGCAGCCAACTTTCACGCGTGCCCCCGGCGAAGCATCGGGAACATTCGCCCTTGAATCTGCCCTTGACGAACTTGCTTATAAGTTAAAACTAGACCCGATTGAGTTGCGCTTGCGTAACCACGCAGACATCGACCCCGATACCAAGTTGCCCTGGTCGAGTAAGTCGCTCAAGGAATGTTACCAACTTGGGGCTGAAAAGTTTAGCTGGTCGCGGCGAAACCCCGAACCGCGTTCGATGCGCGACGGTCGGTATCTCGTGGGGATGGGGATGGCTAACGCTACATACCCCGTACGTCACTTTCCCGCCAGTGCTGTAGTCAAAATTATGGTTGATGGTAGCGTCGTTGTCCAAAGCGGTACGCACGAAATGGGTACGGGTACGGCGACAGCATTACCGCCAATAATCGCTGATGTATTGGGAATCCCTGTTGAACGGGTGCGATTTGAGCTTGGCGACACAGAAATGCCGCGCGCGCCAGTTTCCGCCGCTGCGGCGACAATATCTTCGGTCGGTACGGCAGTGGCAGGAGCAACAAAAGCAGCCCGCACCAAAGTATTAGCGATCGCCCGTGCAAATAAAAAATCGCCGCTTTACAACATCCCCGAAACAGAAATTGCGATGGAAAATGGCGAAATATTTTTAAAGAGCGATCGCACTAAAAGCGAAACCTACGCATCGATTCTCCAACGCAATAATTTGAAGATGGTAGAAGCCAGCTTTGATGCCAAATTTGACGAGGCAAATAAAAAATACTCCATGCACTCGTTTGGCGCGCAATTTGCCGAGGTACGTGTCGATCCCGACTTGGGTCAAGTTCTTGTAACTCGCTTTGTTGGGGCTTTCGGTGGGGGAAAAATCATGAATAGCAAAACCGCAACTTCCCAATTAATCGGTGGAATTACGATGGGTATTGGCATGGCACTATTAGAAGAAACTATCACCGACAGCCGTTATGGGCGTATTGTCAATCCCAATTTAGGCGAGTACCACGTACCCGTTAATGCCGATATTCCAGCAATTGAAGCGTATTTTGTGCCAGAAAATGACCCCCACATTAATGCAATTGGAGCTAAAGGCATTGGTGAAATTGGGATTACAGGCGTAGCGGCGGCGATCGCCAATGCAGTCTATCACGCCACTGGAAAGCGGGTTCGCGATCTGCCAATCACATTGGATAAACTAATTTAAAATGGATAGTGAAATTCAATCGATTCTCAATGCCTTTGAGCAAAGCCAGCATCAGGGCCAATCCGCTTTTCTCGCAACCGTGGTCGGCACTCAAGGCTCAACCTATCGTCGTCCCGGTGCGCGACTGTTGATCACTGAGGATGGGCAAACCGTCGGTTTAGTCAGCGGGGGCTGTCTCGAACGCGATTTATTTGAACACACTCAACAACGAATGCCAGATAATCAAGCCAAGATCGTGACTTATGACCACACGGCGACTGAAGATATTTTGTGGGGCTTTGGACTCGGCTGCACCGGCACGGTGCAAGTCTTGGTTGAGCGGTTGAATCCACCGAACGATCCGCTCACATTTATCGCTCAGTGTTGGTGCGATCGCAGTCCTGGTGTTCTAGTCAGCATCATTCAAGCTGAAGACACTGCTACTCAGTTAGGCGCTTATCTCACGCTAACCTCGCATTCAATTCGCATACTGGGCGAAACGGAGCCAGCGTTAATCAAGGCAATGATTCCTGATGCTCAAGCCGTTTTACAGGATCAGCAATCTGTCGTGAAGCAATACGAGCTTGCAACCCAACCCGTTAAAGTCTTGCTCGAATACATTCAGCCGCCGATTCCCCTGATGATTTTTGGAGCGGGTCAAGATGCCGTTCCGATCGCTGAGTTTGCCAAAGCTTTAGGTTGGCATGTAACGGTTGTAGACTGTCGCGCCAATCCGCTTAGTCACGAGCGATTTGCGACTAGCGATCAAGTAATTCTCACTCGACGAGAAAGGCTCGATTGTCTCGCTATCCAGCCTGGAACAGTCGCCGTGATTGTGACTCATAATTACTACGACGATCTAGAAGCTCTTAGAGTATTACTTCCTGCTTCTCTTCGCTATATTGGCTTACTCGGATCGAAACAGCGCACAAAACGGTTGCTCCAGGAATTGCAGCAAGATGCATCTTACACTGATGTCCAACTCGCAAAACTCTATGCACCAGTTGGACTAGATATTGGTGCTGAAACACCAGCCGCGATCGCGCTTTCGATCGTGGCAGAAATTCAAGCCGTCTTGAGCGATCGCTCAGGCACCTCTCTAAAATATCGTAACGCATCGATTCATGGAACCTACCCAGATCGGCTTACTTCTCCTCGCGGCTGGAGCTTCGAGGAGAATGGGAACGCCCAAGCAGCTACTGCCCATTCAAGGACGTAGCTTGTTGCGCCATCTCGCAGCAATTAGCATTGCGTCACTGTGCAATCCGGTGGTTGTAGTATTAGGCGCATCTGTCCATCAAACTCGCGCTGAAATTGAAGATTTGCCGCTGCAAGTTGTTGAGAATCAGCATTGGCAATCAGGTATGGGAACCTCGATCAGTGCAGGTCTAGCCGCGTTATTAGAACAGAAACCTGCTTTGAACGCAGTGCTAATTCTAGTGTGTGACCAACCCTTTGTTTCAACAGCCCTGATCAATCAGCTAGTAGTAGCCTACCAGTCCACAGACTATCAGATTGTAGCAACGACCTATTTAGAAACAGTTGGCGTTCCAGCGTTATTCAGCGATCGCTATTTTTCTGACCTTTTGAAGCTCAATTCAGATACCGGAGCAAGACAAATTATTCAACAACATCTGAACGAAACTTACACCCTTGCTTTTCCCAAAGGCGCGATCGATTTGGATACTCCAGACCAGTACCAAGCGTTTCTTGACAATGAAGTGGTTGGGGAATAACTTGAGGTTGAAAGCGAATTGGGCAAAGGTAGCACTTTTACAGTTCAATTACCTTTGGATGTTGCTCCACTAAAGAGCGATCGTAAGGGAAACGCATCTTATTTGCTAATAAAAACTAATAAAAATTTCAAAATGATATAGATAAATGATATAGATAGTTGTAGAAAACAATAGAAATATAAATAAAATGAATAAAGTATTTGTTAAAAGTATGAATTAGCTTATCTCAAGTAAAACCACTATTTATTGATACTAAAAAAGCTCACAAAGCAAGTGTATATAACTATGCTTATTTAGAGAAGAAGTAAACTTTTACCTAAAGGATCAATTCAAATCCTGATATATCAGTTTATGCTAACGCTAAAACTCTTTCTAAATAATTGTTATCCAACCCAGCAAGAAACTGTTTATTTTTTATTCCACGTTTAACACGCTTCTCTTGAGTTAGAAGATTGACTACAATTTGCCGTAATAGTGTGAAATTCTGGGGGGCATTATCTTTCCTAATCCGACAATCATCTTCTCTTAAAGCTACATCCAAGATCCAATGTAATGAACTCTCAATTCCCCAATGACTGCGAATATAATTACCAAAATGTTTAGCATTTGACTCAAGGCTACTGATAAAATAACGAACTTCAACTGTTGTTTCACCATCTAATGAACGGACAGATTCTACCATTCCAATACTATTAAAATTTGACCAAACTGAATCTAAATTAAGCCGAGATTCTATTTGAGATAACATTACGTAATTGCGGATCTCATGACGACCATGCCCTTATCCAATTTCTTCAAATTAGCCATTGACATTACAGAGATTCTGGGCAGAATTCATAACGTTAATATCATCCACAAAGATATCAACCCTGGCAATATCGTCTTCAATCTAGATACGGGTGTGGTTAAAATTATTGATTTTGGCATTGCCACCCAGTTTAACCGCACAAATCCAACCTTCAAAAGTCCTCATGTATTAGAAGGTACACTTGCCTACATTTCTCCTGAGCAGACGGGGCGGATGAATCGCTGGCTCGATTACCGCACCGATTTTTACTCGCTCGGTGTAACGTTCTACCAACTGCTCACTGGACAGCTACCGTTCCCGACAACAGACATACTGGAGTTAGTTCATTGCCATATTGCCAAATCGCCTGTTTTGCCTTACGAATTGAATGCAGCGATTCCCAAAGCAGTTTCAGACATGATCGTGAAACTAATGGCGAAAAATGCGGAAGATCGCTATCAGAGTGCCTGGGGAATTAAGGCAGATTTAGAAATCTGCGATCGCCAATTTGCCCAAAGCGGTCAAATTGATCGCATCCAATTAGGTCTTCAAGATATTTCCCAGCAGTTTCACATTCCCCAAAAACTGTACGGACGAAAAGCCCAGATTGGAACATTATAAGCGGCGTTTGACAGAGTAGCCGAAAGAGGGAATCAAGAAAATGCTCAATTCAACGTCGAAATGATGCTAGTCTCTGGTTACGCGGGAGTAGGCAAATCAGCATTGGTGCAGGAACTCTATAAACCCATCACGGCAAAGCACGGCTATTTTATCTGGGGTAAGTTTGACCAATTCGGGCGCAATATTCCCTACAGTGCGATCGCCCATGCCCTGCAAAAATTGGTACAGCAACTACTAAGTGAGCCAGACGAGCAGTTGCAACAGTGGCGATCGCGATTACTTACGGCATTGGGAAGCAACGGACAAATCATCATTGATGCGATAAGAGAAGTTGAGTTAATTATTGGTAAGCAGCCGCCTGTACCCCAAGTTGGAGCAACCCAAGCACAGAATCGCTTCAATCTAACGTTTCAAAAGTTTGTGCGGGTGTTTTGTTCAAAAGAACATCCCCTGGTAATCTTCTTAGATGATTTGCAGTGGATCGACTCAGCGACGCTAAAGTTAATCGAGCTAATATTACTCGACGAGCAAACCCAATATCTATTTTTGATTGGAGCCTATCGAGATAACGAAGTGCATCCAACGCATCCATTGGCATTAACGCTGGCGCGATTGCGAAAACAGGGAGCAGTGCTTCAGGAGATTACCTTAACACCCTTAACGCTAGAACCGTTGAGTCAATTGATTGCCGAGACGCTACACCACAATATTGACACTGTTCGTTCCCTGGCCCGAGTCGTGTTACGTAACACCGAGGGCAACCCTTTCTTTGTTAGTAAATTTTTGAAACTGCTGTCTAGCGAAAATCTATTAACCTTTGATGCGAAACATTTATGCTGGCAGTGGGACATAGCCCAGATTGAAGCGCAAGATATCACTGATAATGTGGTGAAGTTGCTGCTGCTCCAGTTGAAGCAATTGCCAGAAGACACACAGCAAATTCTCCGCCTAGCCGCTTGTGTTGGAGCTGAATTTGATTTGGAGACTTTAGCGATCGTTTATGAGCGATCGCCCAAAGCGATTTTCCAAGATTTACTAGCAGCAATACAAGCTGGATTAATTCAACCCTTGTCTGAATTGGACGAAAATTTATTAGTTCAAGAGTATAAGTTTTTGCACGATCACGTACAGCAAGCTGCTTATGCCTTAATTGATGAGTCACACAAGAAACATCTGCACTACTCGCTGGACGAGAAATCGAAGACTTAATTCATCTACCAAAGATGACCACACCAGAACCGCGCTCAGCAATTTATATCCTGGCGAATATGATGGGTGCTGCATTTACGGTGTCATCAGCACTGATGATGCTGATTGTGTGCAAAATGGTAAATTTATCAATCAACTACGGCAATGCTACCTAGTCACCACTGAGTTATGCTGCCTACGGATCTATTTTATGTGGAGTTGTTCAAGACATTGAACTCGGTTATAGATTTGGCAAATTTGCTCTAAGCTTGGCAGGACGATTGAATACCAAAAAAGGTAATACTAAAGCATTATTGGTGTAATACTAAAGCTTATTGGTATCGAGTGCCCACGTCATGCACTGGAAGGTACATCTTAGGAAAATAATACCATTTCTGGTTGATGCTTATCAAAATGGAGTGGAAACCGGAGACTTTGAATTCGCTGGCTATGCTGCATATCATGCATGTTATCGCTCGTTTTTTGTTGGTGAGGAACTAACGGAACTAAAACAAAAAACGGCAACCTACAGCAAAGCCATCAAACAAATCAGAAAACAAATCAGACGGGAAAGCCCCTCGAATTGGATTGCAGTGTTGTGGCAAACAATTCATAATCTGTTAGGCAGGTCTGAGAACCCAAGCCGTTTAATTGGTAGTGTATATGATGAAGAGCAAGCGCTATCGCACGCTATTGCAGTTAAAGACGGAACTGGAATTCACTGCTTTTATTTAAACAAAGTCATGCTGTGTTATCTATTTGGGGAGTATCAGCAAGCTGCACAAACTGCTGTTTTAGCCAGGCAGTATTTAGAAGAGGTAATAGCAGCGATGGCTGTTCCTATATTCCATTTCTACGATTCTCTAGTGCTTTTGAGCCTATTGGTGGTTGAAGCCTCAAGTTTTGAAAAAGAAACTTGGCTCAGTTGTGTTAGCGCCAACCAAGAAAAGATGCAAAAATGGGCAGAACACGCCCCAATGAATTATCTACATAAATATCATCTAGTTGAAGCAGAGAAGGCGCGAGTCTTAGGGCAATTTCTTGAGGCTGAGGAGTTTTATGAACAAGCGATCGCGGGTGCTGCTGAGAATGAGTTTATCCAGGAAGAAGCATTAGCTTATGAATTAGCGGCTAAACATTATTTGGCGCGAGGTCGGTCAAAAATTGCTCAAACCTACATGAAAGAAGCCCACTACTGCTATGGTCGCTGGGGCGCAACGGCAAAGGTCAAAGATTTAGAAACTCGCTATCCGCAATTTTTTGCTCAGTCGTCTAGGGCAGCTTCCACCTCAACTCATACACTACTGCTGGAAATTCTGATGATCGCTGAGCGATCGCTTTCGATTTGGCGACGGTAATGAAAGCATCCCAAGCAATTTCTCGTGAGATTGAACTGGAACCATTGCTAAGTTTCTTGATGCAGATCTTAATCGAGAATGCTGGCGCACAAACCGGATATCTAATTCTGGAAAACTGTGGGGGGGAATGGTTAATTGAAGCGTCTTGCGAACTGAATGATAGTGAAAATATTTATGTGACACAAGTGCTGCAATCGATTCCCACTGCAAATCAGTTGCCTGAATCAATTATTCAGTATGTGATTCGGACTCAGGAGCCTGTTATCTTAAATGATGCAACTCGTGAAGGGAATTTCAGCCATGACCCCTACATTCAACAGCACCAAACCAAATCGATTTGCTGTTTGCCACTGCTTAATCAAGCGAAGCTAGTTGGTGTACTGTATCTCGAAAATCAACTAGCAGTTGAAGCATTTACACCAGAGCGATCACAGGTTTTGAGTCTATTATCGACCCAGGCAGCGATCGCAATCGAAAATGCTAAACTCTACTCCAAGCTGCGTGCTAAAGAAAGCAAGATCACTCAATTTCTCGAAGCGGTTTCGGTGGGAATTTCGATCGTAGATGCGGCGGGTTGCCCTTACTATACCAATCAACGGGGCAATCAGCTTATCGGTAAACAAACCGATCCTTCCCTAGCGCCAGAGCAAATTGCAGAGGCTTATCAGTTCTATGTAGCGGGAACCGACCAAATCTATCCGACAGAGAGACTGCCAGCAGTCCGGGCGTTTAGGGGCGAACGCACCTGGAATGACGATATCGAAATTCGCCAAAACAACGCCACAATTCCAGTTGAGGCATGGGGAACGCCAGTCTATGACGAACAAGGCAATATCATTTATGCGATCGTCGCTTTTCAAGGCATTACTGAGCGCAAACAAGCCGAGAAACTCTTAGCCGATTACAACCGGACTTTAGAGCAACAGGTCGCCCAACAAACGGCAGCGTTACGGAAAAGTGAAGCAAATTATCGCGATTTGATACAAACCGCCAATTCAATCATCATCCGCTCTGATATGCAAGGACGGATTCAATACTTGAATGATTACGGGCTAAGATTTTTTGGCTATGAGGAACATGAAATTTTAGGGCGTACCTTACTCGAAACGATCGTTCCAGAAATCGATAGCTGTGGGAGCGATCTCAAACAATTCGTCCACAACCTGTTTCACGACCCTGAATTTTACCTGCAATCTTATTTGCAAACCGAGAATGAAAACCTGTGTCGAGACGGCAGACGGGTTTGGGTTGCCTGCTAAAATCAGGCAATTTTGGATGAGCAGGGACAGGTAGTAGAAATTTTATCCGTTGGCAACGATATCACCGAGCGCAAACAAGCCGAGGCAGCTCTACAGCGCAGTGAAGCTAAGTTCCGCAATATTTTTGAAAACTCTCAGGTCGGCATTTTTCGTACACGTCTCTCGGATGGATTGATTCTCGATGCCAATCAACGCCTTGCGGATCTATTTGGCTATGATTCACCCGATGAGATGATTGGGAAGAAACAGACTACAGACTGTTATGTAAATTCCAGCGATCGCCAAAAAGCCGTTGAATTGCTGAAGTGGAATGATGAACTGCGAAACTTTGAAGTACAACTGCGAAAACAAGATGGCACATTGTTTTGGGGACTTTACTCCTCTCGTCTGAATACAGCCGATGGATGCATGGAAGGAGTGATTGCAGATATTAGCGATCATAAATCAGCAGAATAAGCCCTACAAGCCTCAGAGACAGAGCTACGGACTTTAATTGCAGCAATTCCCGATCCATTATCTGTACTGACTGCTGAAGGGCGAATCCTCGAAGCGATCGCAGTGGAACCGCATCTGCAATGTCAACCCGTCGAAGAGATGATTGGCAAAACCCTGCATCAACTCGGTAAGGAACAAGCCGATGAATGGCTAGGTTATATTCAGCAGGCGCTGAGAACCCAACAAATCCTCACAGTCGAGTACAGTATGTTTCTAAATGGACGAGAAACCTGGTTTTCGACTCGCATTGCTCCGATCCGCCACGAGCAAGTGATTTGGCTGTCGCGAGATATTACGGCTCTTAAGCAAGCAGAAGCCACTTCAATTTTAGAAGAACGCAACCGCATGGCACGCGAAATTCACGATTCCCTCGCCCAAGCATTTACAGGCATTCTGGCTCAGGTAGGAGCTGCAAACCAGGTGCTAACGGATGATTTAGAAGCAACTCAGGCACATCTAGACCTGATCAAAGAATTGGCACGAACCGGACTAAGTGAAGCGCGGCGATCGGTGATAGCACTCCGTCCTCAGCTTTTGGAAGAGGGCAATTTACAGAGCGCTCTACATCGTCTCGTGACTCAAACCAGAGCTGCCGCAACTGATACAACTTTATATTATGAGATCGAGGGTGCAGTGTATTCTCTACCGATTGAAGTAGAGAGTAACCTACTGCGGATTGGGCAGGAAGCATTAACCAATGCCATCAGACACGCCAATGCTGACGAAATTCGAGTGGAGCTAGTCTACGATCGCGATCGGTTTTGCTTGCGCGTGCAAGACAATGGGCAGGGCTTTGGAGTTGGGAGTATTCCATCCTCTGATGGTTTTGGCTTATTAGGCATGAGCGAACGGGCAGAGCGCATCGGCGCACAACTGACGATTGGGAGTCAACCTGGGCAAGGAACAGAGATTGTGGTGATAATTGGGGTGTAGGGTGTGGGGTGTGGGGTGTGGAGTGTGGGGACTGTGAGTTATGGATAGACTGGAGAGTTACCGCGATTTGGAGGTTTGGAAGGTATCGATGCGATTAGCAAGGGAAGTATATCAAATGACAGAAGTAATGCCGAAGCATGAAATTTATGGGTTAACTTCGCAGATTCGTAGAGCCTGTGTTTCTGTGCCTGCCAATATTGCTGAGGGGTATGGACGGAATCATCGTAAAGAGTATCTTCAGTTCCTCGGTATTGCTAATGGAAGTCTCAAAGAACTGGAAACCTTGCTTCTCCTTGCCAATAGTCTCAAGTCCATTGATGATATTACTGAATTAATGAGCCTGTGTGACAGTGCAGGACGCTTACTCAATCGCCTTCGCCAAAGCCTTCAAAGGGGGATAGATATCAATTGACTTCTCTAAACCCCACACCCCAATGACTTCTTCACACCCCACACCCCACACCCCACACCCCACTACCCCAATTCGGGTTCTGATTGCAGACGATCATGCCATTTTTCGGCAAGGATTAGCCACGATTATTAACCGTGACCCAGAGATGCAGGTGATTGCACAAGCCGAAAATGGGGAACAAGCGATCGCCGCCTTTCGGGAACACCAACCGGATGTAACGCTGATGGATCTGCGAATGCCTGAAGTTGAAGGAGTTGCAGCCATCGGTGCAATTCGTGCTACCGCTAAATCTGCTCGGATTATTGTCCTGACAACGTATGATAGTGACGAAGATATTTATCGGGGATTACAGGCAGGTGCAAAAGGATACCTGTTGAAAGAAACTGAACCTGACGAGCTGCTGAATGCCATTCGTACCGTTCATCGGGGTCAGCAGTATATTCCGCCTAATGTGGGAGCAAAATTGGTACAGCGCCTTAGCAATCCAGAACTGAGTGAAAGAGAACTGGCGGTACTCCGTTCAATGGCGCAGGGGATGAGTAATGCCGATATTGCGGCTGCTTTGAGTATCGGTGAAGGCACTGTTAAATCTCATGTGAATCGGATTTTGAATAAGTTAGATGTGAGCGATCGCACCCAAGCTGTGATTGTTGCCGTTAAACGCGGCATTGTCAGTTTATAGGGTGTACTTTCGATGGAATTCGGATTCTAACTTGAGTTAGAGCCAACTTTCTATTTCAGGATAGAACGGTTGCTCCATCGATTTATACTGTAAAAAATTTAACTGATTGTAGACGACAACTTAAAGTCAATTGCATATATTGAATTTATGTAAATCGTGATGGAGTAAATTGACTGAGCAACTTAATTGCAAGGTTCCAGTTTGCTTGTACAAATGTAGAAAGATGAGCGACGACCGTAGTCACAGTTTCTTACTTGTGCCAGCTTCAACCCAAGATCATATTCAAGGTGTGCTAGGTGCTGCCGTGGTGCTGGTGATGTATGGGGACTATCAATGTTCTAAGAGTGCAGACGTTTACAGGTTGATTAAAGCCATCCAGCGAGAGCTTCATGTTTTTTTTGGAGAGGACTATTTATGTTTCGTCTTCCGTCATTTTCCACAGGTACAGATTCATGCTCAGGCTCAACGTGCGGCTCAAGCAGCACAAGCCGCCGCCGCCCAAGGTCAGTTTTGGCAAATGCACGATACTTTGTTCGACCATCAATTAGCGTTGGGAAACGGCTATCTTGTCGAGTATGCCGATCATCTCGGACTGGATATTTCCCAATTTTTGCAACATCTGTCTAAACAAACGCATGTCGATCGCATCGATGAAGATATAGAGAGTGGATTACGCAGTGGAGTAACCGTTGCTCCAGCCCTGTTTATCAATGGAATTCGCTATACCGGGCGCTGGAACAAGGCGCAGTTGATGGCAGCCATTGTTGCTGCAAGTCATTAAGTCTCCTACTCCTCGATTTTTACTGCTTGCCGAATTGTCTTAAGGGTGAACAAGCTATCTAACGATGGCTAACTTTTGCTTGGTTTGTTACCCACATTTACCTAACATTGCCGAGTTTTTAACCATGTCAACCGTTGCATTTCAGAATAGAGGCTTAACTAGCGTTCAATTGCAGCAAGCCATTGACTATATTCACACTCACCTTGACCGAGAGCTGTCACTGGAACAAATTGCTGCTGTCATCCATATTAGCCCGACTTATTTTGCTAGTTTGTTCAAAAGTGCTACCGGGATTTCTCCGCATCAGTACGTGATTCGACAGCGAGTGAAACGGGCGAAAATGATGCTGTTGAAAACAGATTTAGCGATCGCGAATATTGCCTTACAAGTGGGTTTCTCCAGCCAAAGTCATTTGACGCAACAGTTTAAGCGATTCACTGGCATGACACCAAAGCAGGCTCGCCCTTCACCATAAGAATCTGATAAATCTTTGTAAAAATCACCAAAGAAGTTGAGCATTGGAACTCTTTATTATACTACTGCCAGAGTGACAAAACAGGGTAAACACAGATAATGGAACTCTCAAAAAAAGCTCGTAGTACCATGATTCAGAAAAGCCTCGAAACACGAGAAAAGTTTCCGATCTCATACTTCGATTCACGAAAGTATATTCAGCACAACGTCGGTTTGGAAGATGGACTTGGCCCGATTCTTCAGTTTATGGACAATCTGCCCGCCGATTGTACTCAGGTGACCGTTTGCCGTGCGATCGAGGATGGTGATTACAGCGTACTTCATGCCGATTATATTCTCGGTGATTGGGGTTCAATGGTCGGCTTTGAAATTCATCGTTGGGAAGATGACCGCATTGTAGAGCACTGGGATAATCTTTGCCCTACTCCTATTCAAAAGAACGTGAGCGGACGCTCAATGACTGATGGTGCAACCGAGGTTGTCGATTTGGAGCGCACTCAAAGCAACAAAGCTCTAGTCTACGAATTTACCAAGAAGATTCTTGTTGACGGAGAACTTTCCTCACTCTCCAACTATTTCGCGGATGGTGCATTAGTTCAACACAGTCCATATTATGGCGACGGTGTACAGTCCTTCGAGGCGATGATGAAGGCTTGGCAAGCTGATGGCGAAACGGCTTACCAGCGTATGCATCTGCTGCTGGGCGAAGGCAATATGGTGCTGGCCGTTAGTGAGGGCATTTTCAAAAACAAACCTGCTGCTTTTTACGATCTGTATCGTCTTGCAAACGATAAAATCGCCGAACATTGGGAGATTTTTGAAACAATACCCCCTCGCAATACATGGAAGAACTCCAATGGCAAATTCTAGGGCGTGTCGTCTGAGCCAGATGACAAATACCCAAAGTAAAAAGGAGAAAAGCCAACATGTTAAACGTTGAAAACAAAGTCATCGCTATCACAGGAGCCAGTAGCGGCATTGGTGAAGCCACCGCTAGATTACTCGCTCACAAGGGTTTACGGGTTGTATTGGGGGCACGGCGCACCGATCGCATCCGAAATCCGATCAAGCAGTAATTCTGCGATCGCTCAATGACAACACATGTCTGGAAATCAGCAATTGGAGTTGTGTCATGGATGTTCAACGAATGGGATGCTTATACAATCTCTACTGCATCGGCTGGAAAAATGGTTCCTTGAAGCATCTCTCTCCTTTGCAACACGGGTTGTTCAGCATTTTTCTGTATTACCGGAGAGGCTACGCCGAAGGTTCTCAATGGAGACAGGATTGCTTGAGAAATCCCAGCAGTTCGCGCTTCTTGTGACCAATCTGCTATTCACATTAACTGGAACAAGGAATTCAATCATGCAAACCATTGCGATCGACACCATCACGCAAGCCGCGATTGATCGCAAAGACGGAGGTAAAGCTCCTCTGCTGTTTTTGACCAAGAACGCGCTTCTAACCATGACCAGCAATTCGCTAAACTGGCTCCGATGCGCCACGGACTTGATTTATCGATCTGCATGGTGCTGTCTGAACTTCCTGACGACGCCCAGATTCTCTGCGTCGGCGTAGGAAACTATCTCAAAACGGAAAGACAAATTTGAGGAGCGTTGAATGAGAAAATTAATTTGTATTGGATAAGCGCCAGCAACGACGATACCAAAGCAATGCACAAGCCAGCTTGATCAGTCCGAGGTAGTTGCAGGCTTTCTTATCGTAACGCACTAAAATCGCTCGACATTTGGATAGCCAGCCAAGCGTTCGTTCCACGACCCACCGCCTAGCAGGATGAATCTTCTGTCGATTCTCACCCCACTTTTCTTCACCAATTTTGCGAATGTGTGATGTGTATTGATGCTTCTCAACCGCTTCTCGACCTGTAGGATTGTTATAACCTTTATCTAAACAAAGATGTTGTTTCAGTTCTTTTGGATCTGGGCGCTCGACAATAACGGCTGACAAGGTCTTTTCGAGTAGCTTGGTATCGTGTACATTTGCTCCAGCAATCACAACTGCGAGTGGACCCCCATTCGCTTCTACTAACAAGCTTCTTTTTGTACCCGGTTTTGCTCAGTCAGTTGGATTGGAACCAATTTCATCACCGCCAAATCTAGCCTTCGCCATTGCTGCATCTGCACTTTGCCATTGCCAATCAACATCATCAAGTTCTTCACATTCCTCGACTAATGCCGCCCAAATACGATCCAAAATACCAAGACGTTCCCATCGTTGAAAGGTACGATGAACAGAACTATCATCAGGAAAGTTATTGGGAAGTTGATTCCATTGACAACCACTCCGCAATCGGAAAATGATTGTATTTAACGCGGCACGGGAATCAATACGTTTACGTCCAAGGTGCTTAGGTGGATCCATATTCATCTAGAATCAGTTTAAGCTTATACCAAAGCTCATCTGGCACTTGCCAAAGTGTTCCTAGTGTTTTTCGATGTTGATGAGCATTAATGTTTTTCAACGATTTGCGCCAAGATGATTTCACTGCAAAAATTTAGAAAACTTTTTGGTGCATTAGTTCAACCAGCGTGCAAAAACTCAGTTTTACTTGCACATTAGTTGTTACTACACAAACTTTAGTCTTTGCATTAATTGGCTTCGTCAATAACCCCGTTGCAGCAATGGAGATGATGAAATTGCTATAAGCAGTATTGGAATGCTGGAAGGTACTATGTTACGTTACCTGAATTGTTAAAGTCGAGATGAGAAACTACCTTAATAAATATGTAATAAATATGTGTTCTGTAGGATTTTGCTCCGACTTAAGATGGTTTTTGATCTCAACCCAATAAATTAATTTTTGGATCGGTTTCATATTCTTATCTATCTCTTGCTAGTTAGTTAATTGAGGCGATAAAATTACTATCGCCTCTTAAAGTTATGCTACTAACGACTGCTAGGAGCAGGGCAAACGCATCTAAATATTGACGAGTCTAACTAAAAGTAGAATGCATTATAGTCTAAGCCCCGTAGGACTTTCAGAAAATTAAACCTTTAGTTTAAAATAACGCTCTTCCATCACTCTCATGAGAGAATAAGAAGGGAAAGTATCGCAAACTCTTTGCTGGACTATGTTTGAGGCAAGAGAAGCAGCCGAAACTATAAAATTTGTGGACGATTACTGTGAATGGTATAGAAAGCTATTTCCAGAAGTGAGAAGTTTTGAAGCGTTTAAATATCTGCACGTTGGGATGATTTCGGATATTAAACGTAAAAACTACCAGCAATATCGCGTGTAGTAGGATTAAGTAATGAACAAGGGAGCAGAATGATGATGAATAGAATAATCTGGTAACTGGGCAAATACTTCTATAGTGTTATCCAAATCGATAATGTGAATAATTGCTGATGCACCAGCGAGATTATCAATTTTATCTAAAGCAACAAGATCAAGCTTGCCACACTTGAGGTAATCCTCCAACTGTGCTACTTGAAGTTGCTGGTTAATTTCTATGACTTGACGCTCAAAATGGGAATACTGTTCTGCTATTAGCAATCTCATGTAATTGCGATATACAGGCTCTACTTTTTCGTAATAGAAAAACTGTGCATCTAAATTGCTAGATAAAAGATTATTACGAATTTGTGTCACGCTATCAATGGCCGCACCGTAAGCTTGAATCGCTGCTTGAAATTTACCCTGTTTTTGGTATAAATTCCCTAACGGGACTTAAACAAAAGAGGAGAGTAAAAAGGGTATAATGCTTAACTAGCATAGCTTTCACGTTGAACAAAGCTCATGAAAGAAACTACCCCCGCAGCCATGCCTCCGTGCTTTGAAAGATGGTGTCAACGATTTGATGATGTGTTTACTTATAAAGCTCAAAAAAGAGAGTTTAGAAACTATGTAGGGGGATTATTGGGTGAAAGTGAGAGAAAAAATCTATTCCAGATGGCAGAGAACGCTGTAGGGGTGACTTACCACCGATTACACCACTTCTTAACTGAGGCACCTTGGTCTAGTTACCAGGTCAATGAGCGTCGTTTACAGATCATGAACAAGTGTAGTCAAACGAGAATTAGTAGAGGATTTAGCCTGATAATTGATGATTCTGGACATAGAAAAAGCGGTAATTTTACGGACGGGGTAGGAAGACAGTATATAGGAGAAATTGGCAAAACAGAGAATGGAATAGTAGTGGTAACAACGCTAGATGATGGCAGAAAAAGCCTACCATTAGATATAGAGTTATATCAGCACGCCAGTTCTCTACCTCAAGGGAAACAAGACCGCGAAGCTCGCCACGTCGAAGATTCGATGTGGCAGACTTCGCCAGAATTTGAGAAAAAACCTGAACTAGCGCTCAAATTAATAGACAAAACATTAGAAAGAAAATATCAACCAGGAATAGTAATTGTAGATGCAGGATATGGTAACAATACATCCTTTTTATTAGAAATAGATAAACGGCAATTAAAATATTTAGGAGGATTAGCTAAAAACCGAAAAGTAACTGTGACTCTAAATGAGAATATTCAACAAACAATTAGGCTAGATGAATTAGCCCGTAGTCTATGCCCAGAGGCTTTTACAGAAATTCAACTAAATTTAGAACAACCCAAAACAGTATGGGTTAACTAAAGAAGTAGAGATATCACCACTCGTGGGGAAGCGAAATGTTGCTATTATCATGAACGCTGCGACTTTCTCACTAGCCACTGATATCGACTATTTCATCACCAATGTTTCTTCATCAATTGTCACACCACAATGGATAGTTGACACTTATAGCTCAATAAATTGGGTAGAAGTTTTTTATAGAGAAGCCAAGGGTTGGTTAGGACTAAAAGAATATCAAGTCCGAGAGAAAAGAAGCCTAGTTCGACATTTTATTTTAGTTTTTTGTGCCTATACTTTTATTCTTTGGCATCAGCTTACAGGTCAGGGCGGCCGCATCATGTCAATAAATAAAGTATATTATCAATAGAGTTAAAACTAATGTCATTAAGTCTTGCTTATTGCTAAAAATTTAGGCGTAGGCGCAGCCCGTCGCAGACATCGCTTTGGGGCTTAAAAAATAATCAAACGCGAAATCCTGATTTTTTCGTTGTTTCTTAACCTTCGTTGTGATCAAGAGTAATTTAGATGCGTTTGCCCTGGCTTACAGGTGGCTTGAGGCGCAGGTGGGCAAACAAACCAAACCTTTGAACACTTTTACTGAAGCTTTAGAGGCATTTAGAACGGCTATGTCTTATCGATTTTTCGATTGGTTGACCCTCAATCGTGACCTGTTTGCTTCTTATAAAGACAGTTTGGGCTATATTTAGGCTTAATTTTTGTTTAAGTCCCGTTAGGGATGCACTACAGTTGTTATGCCAGGTGCTGCGTGTATTCCTTTGCGCTTCTCATCCGGCTGGCATGACGACCTGGTGGTTCGCCAAAGAGTCGACTATACTCGCGGTTGAATTGCGACGGGCTTGAATAGCCCACCGCGTATCCAGTGCTAGAAACATCTGTTAGTTGGCTCGCAAGAAGACGCCTCGCCTCCTGAAGACGGATACACTTCTGGTATTCGAGCGGACTCATTGCAGTGATTTCACGAAAATGGCGATTCATTGTCGAAATACTCATTCCTGCAATTCTGGCTAATTCATCTGCCGTATAGTCAGTCGCGTAGTGTTCGTGCAACCACGCAATGGCCCTGCCAACCTGCGACAGCCTGCTGTTTGCTTGACTTGCCGCAAGCAGTGACCGACCCCACGGCCCAACGTAGAGTCGATAGAGCAGTTCCTGCTCGTATAATGGTGCCAGGACATCGATGTGCTGGGCATTGTCGAGTAATTGCGCCAGCCTCAAGGCTGCATCAATCACTTCGGTTGTGGCGGTTCCCGCCTGAAGTCCCTGATCGCTCCCTTGTGTGGTGTTGGACACCACTGTTGCTCGGATAGCGATTTCGGCGAGCGTTGTGTGGTGTAGATCGAGGCATAGCGCGAGATACGGATGCTCAGGAAGCGCCTGCAAAATGGTGCCAACAACAGGCAGATTGACTGTAACAAGAAAGCAATCGCCTGGTTCGTACTCAGATGTTTTCTCACCGAAGAACACTTGCTTTCGACCAGAGACAACTAAGCAGAATAGAGGGTGATAGATTGCAGGTGTCCGAGTTGTTGGATGGTCGGCACGAAAAATTGAAAGCCGAGGCACCACGGTGGGCTGCATTTGTTCCGACGCAAAGCTGTGGCGTGAAAGAATCTGAGCGAGTTCATGCATTTTGTTCACGGCGATCCATCATAATTAAACCCAAAGATTGCTTAATTTTATCAACTCTGAGCGAATTAGGCAAAACTTTGAGTGGATTGGCGATTGTTCTCTGGGCTGCAAATGCCATAATTCAAAGTAATGGAGCGAGGCTTCCGGAATAGTGTAGTCGCGTTCTTGTTCAAATTAAGGCGGAATGTGCAATTCGGAGAAAACATGCAGCGTGGCAACGAAGTAGCTTCACAATCCGCTCTAAGGAGACGCTCTACGGTGCAATTACGCTCAATGCCATCTCGACCCTTAGAAAGTAGAGCGCTGCGCCCGAGCATTAGTTATCACAGACCCATCTTAGAACGTATCAATCGAAAGTCAATCAAAAGGATCAACAAAGGAGTTGTAGCATGACTAAAATCACCCTGATCACCGGAGCTGGTCGTGGGCTTGGACGAAACACTGCTTTAAGTGTTGCTCGCCAAGGCGGCGATGTCATCATCACATACAGGAGCAGTGCCCAAGAAGCTCAGGCTGTTGTTGCCGAGATCGAGGCTATGGGTCGTAAAGCGATCGCCTTTCAGCTCGACAGCAGCGATGTTACCGCTTTCACGCCCTTCGCTGAGCGCCTGCGGACGGCACTGCGCCAGACCTGGCAGCGTGAGACATTTGATCGCCTCGTTAATAACGCGGGTTACGGCGAGTACGCTTTGATTGAGAAGACGACCGAGGCGCAGTTCGACGGCATGGTTAACGTCCACTTCAAGGGTGTATTCTTCTTGACCCAGGCGTTGCTGCCGCTGATCGCGGATGGCGGTCGCATCGTCAACCTGTCTACTGGACTGACGCGGATATCGTATCCTGGCTATGCCGCTTATGCAGCGGTGAAGGGCGCGGTTGAGGTGCTTACCCGATATATGGCTAAGGAGCTGGGTGGACGCGGGATCGCAGTCAACACGGTGGCACCAGGCGCGATCGAAACCGATTTTGGCGGCGGTGTTGTCCGCGACAACCCAGAACTCAACAAGCAGTTTGCAGAAATAACGGCTCTCGGTCGTGTCGGACTGCCAGACGACATCGGGCCGATGATCACAGGTCTGCTGTCTGAGGACAATCGCTGGGTGAACGCGCAGCGGATCGAAGTGTCTGGTGGTCAAGGCCTCTGATCGGTCAGCCACCAACCGGGCGAGGCGACGATCAACACCTTCGCCTCGCCATTCGCGAATCAGGCACGAAGCAGACAGTCGCAGAGATCGAGGCAATCTTTGAAACGATGTCAGGGAAATTAGCCATCTAAGCTGTCAGGAGGGAACAACGAGATGCAAGATTTCAACGCAAAAGTGGTCGTCATAACCGGAGGTGCTACCGGTATTGGCTTTGCGTTTGCCAAGCAGTTTGCACAGCATGGTGCTCGGATCATCCTTGCGGCGCGTCGGCGCGAACGTCTGGACGAAGCAGCAGCGATTTTGGCCGCAAGCGGTACTGAAGTCCGGGTGTTTGAATGTGATGTGACTCAACGGGGTCAAGTCGAAGCCTTGGCTGACTTCGCCTGGGGAGAGTTCGGACGGGCGGATGCGATCGTCAATAATGCCGGGGTTCTCCCCACTCTATCAACCGTCATCGAAACGAGTATGGATGAGGTACAGCGCGTGTTCGATGTCGATTTCTTCGGAGTCTGGAACGGAGTTTCGGTGTTTGGGCAGCGGTTCATCGCGCAGAGAACGCCAGCCGCGATATACAACGTCGGCTCGGAGAACTGTTTCTTCAATGCTGTTCCGAGTATGAGCAAGAGGAAAGGAGAAAGATATGGTAACAAGACGAAAATTCATAAATACAGGAGTTTTAGGAGTTGCCGCAATTGCTGCTACCTCAACATTGTTTAGATGCTCCAAAAAGGTTTCGGCACAAAATAATTCGATTATAGGAGATTTCGCTATAACAGAGAACACAAAACATTCTGGAACCATCGACAGGCTCTACGCCCTAAATGGTGGATTCGCGGTAGCACCCGATCAATCTGTCTACTCCCCAGGAAAAGCGAAGAAGGGTGAACAAATCATTCTATCCTGCAATGCTTATCTGATTCGCCGCGCAGGCGAGTGGATCATGTGGGACACTGGCATTGAGGATGAAGTCGCAAAAGTACCTGGCGGCAGGATCATTGCCCACGACATCAGGGGTATCGTTGTTAGAACCATAAGTTCTCAACTCGCAGACATAGGCATCGCGCCTGCAGACGTCAGGACGGTTATTTTGTCTCACGCTCATTTCGATCATGTGGGCAACGCTGCGCTATTCCGGCACGCGACCTGGTACATCCAGCGTCGCGAGCATAAGGCAATGTTCAGCCCTGATTATGAGCAGTATGGTTATTCTCCGTCGCTCTATGAAGATCTTAAGCAAGCGAAAGTTAAACTGATGGATGGCGATCGCGACATCTTCGGCGACGGTTCAGTGAAGGTAATTTCCACGCCGGGGCACACTCCCGGTCATTGCTCGCTACTGCTTTGCTTGGCGAAAACTGGACTGGTTCTGCTCTCAGGCGATGTTGCACATTTTCGCTTCAACATGGAGCATCGCTGTGTGCCGACTATGAATAGCAATCCGGAGGAATCGCGACGTTCGATGGAGCGGGTAGATGCGATCATTCGCAATGAAGGAGCACAGATCTGGTTCAACCATGACATTGTGCAAACGGCGACCTTCCCACATGCCCCAGCGCATTTTAACTGAGGTTGCATTAGTATTTGCAAATTACACTGGAGCATCTTTATGCGGCATTGTTGCATGAATAAGGAAAACGGTAAATTTTCCTTATCGCCTATGTTCTCTGCTCAGCCTCAGCTCAACGATGAAGACGAAAGCCCAGTACAAAGTGGCTTTGTTGCATGAAAGAAAGCCGTGATCATATATCCATCTGGTTGCATGATGTTGTCATTGGACTATTCATTAATCGCTACGAGTTGGGATTACCCATCTAGCTGTTTATCCACACGTCTGAAACACTACCAAAATGGATAAAGTCAAGCTCATAGTTCATCATTAAGCAAG
Source organism: Nostoc sp. MG11 (assembly GCF_014904695.1). Lineage (GTDB taxonomy): Bacteria > Cyanobacteriota > Cyanobacteriia > Cyanobacteriales > Nostocaceae > Komarekiella. The sequence continues at coordinate 27,042 of NZ_JACXXN010000057.1, forward strand.
GTTAAACTATGCCAACGATTTCACAAGCAAGCAATCTATTTACCGAAATTATCGTGTTCACCGTTGAACCCTCACAACAACAAGCGTTGATTGACGCGATCGTCAGTGATGCTGATCGATGGATAAAACATCGTCCAGGCTTTCTTTCTGCCTCGATCCATAAAAGCCCGGATGGAACCAAAGTTGTGAACTACGCCCAATGGCGATCGTCATCGGACTGGCAAGCATTCACGGAAGATCCGCAGTGGGCAGTTTTAAATGAAAAATTCAAACAGTTTGACATCAAAGCACTCGACTTTGATTCCTATCAGGTTCAGTGTGTGATTGAAGTGCCCTAACCTGAGTCAATCATTTTTCATCTTTTACAGCAGTTTCGAGGTAAATGAGGTACAGTAAATATTAGTGCATCGAGAATGACAATGAAAGCGTACTCCATCGATTTGCGTTCAAAAATAGTAG
>NZ_JACXXN010000058.1 GCF_014904695.1 Nostoc sp. MG11
TTATCACTCTGAACATCTGAGGCAGGAGTTAGAAAAGGTTTATCCCCAGATTATGACGAAAATCAGGTTTGAACTTTCACCAAAACCATCAAAACACGAAAAGAAAGAATTAGGGAAGTCTGGGTTTATTCCGGTGGCTGCGAGGTGGGTAATTGAACGCTCAAATGCCTGGATGGAAAGATGCAAAATTCTTGTCAAGAACTTTGAGAGAACTCTAGTTAATGCAACTGCCAAAGTTAATCTTTGTTTTATTCGGTTGATGGTTAAGAGGCTTGCAGCCTCTTCTTAGATGTCAAATGAGTTCTATATTAGCATTTGGTATAAGTGGCGCGGCGTAATAAGTGCTTTTATGACAGTCTTTCACTAATATATTCTCTCGCCCCTCTCCCGCTCCCCTCTTCCCCCGAACGTGTGGCAAGATCGGAATCAGATCGCATCGCACTTAACTAGGCAAACGAGATGCTCGGAAACACACTTGTTGGAAGATACCAAATTATTAGTCACTTGGGAGGTGGGGGTTTTGGTGAAACTTTTGTCGCTTATGATACTCAATTGCCTGGTTCACCTCAATGTGTTGTCAAGAAACTCAAGCCTCAAGCAAGCGATCCAGTAACTTTGGAGACAGCTAGGCGTTTATTTGATACAGAAGCGCAAGTTTTATATAGATTAGGTACTCACGATCGCATTCCCCAACTCTTAGCCTACTTTGAGGAAGATGCAGAATTCTATCTCGTACAAGAATTCATCGAAGGTCATGATTTAAGTCAAGAATTAACGCCAGGAAAAAGCCTAAATGCAGACGAGGTAATTTCGTTTTTACAAGAGATTTTGGCAATCTTAGAATTTGTCCATCAACAAAACGTAATTCACCGCGATGTCAATCCGCGAAATATTCTTAGACGCCAGTCAGATGGCAAATTGATTTTAATTGATTTTGGTGCAGTTAAGCAAATTACCACTCAAGTAATTACTCCCCAAGGACAAACCAAATCTACTGTTGCTATAGGTACTCCTGGATATATTCCTGGAGAACAAGCTCAGGGTTCGCCAAAATTTAGCAGTGATATCTATGCTGTGGGGATAATTGCTATTCAAGCTCTCACAGGATTAGCTCCCGAAGAAATAGCAAAAGATCCTGATACTAATGAATTTATCTGGCACAATCAGACCACAGTCACGCCAGAATTCGCTCAATTTTTAGATAAAATGGTGTGTTACGATTTTCGGCAACGCTACCCTTCAGCAAAAGTGGCATTACAAGCGCTGAAAGAGTTAGCACAACCACCTCTAGGGACAATAGCATTGACCCCTATCTCTCCAGCAAAAAATATCAAAAACTATAAACCTAAAAAAGGTGTATTGGCGAAGTTTTTCTTATCCATATGTTTAATAGGCGTCAGTGGAATAGCATCAATATTTATTTTTAATCATATCAATTCAAATAACGCTACAGCATTATATAATCAAGGCAATACGCTTTTTGATTTGCAACGCTATCAAGACGCGCTAACAGTATATGAAAAAGCAGTTAATGTCAGACCAGATTATGCTCAAGGATGGAATGGTCAAGGTAAAACGCTTTATAAATTAAAACAATACAAAGAAGCTCTAGCAGCATACGATAAAGCAATTCAAATTCAGCCTGATTATTTAGAAGCTTGGATAGGGCGAAGCTATGTATTGGGTATGTTACAGCGATATCAAGAAGCGATCGCCTCTTTTGATAGAGCAATACAACTTAAAGGTGACAATCCAGAAGTGTGGAATGCGAAAGGTGAAGCTTTAAGTAATTTAAACCAATATGACGAAGCAATTAAATCTTATGATCAAGCAATTGAGTTGAATCCAGATGATTACGAAGCTTGGTACAAAAAAGGATTAGCTTTGCAGAATTTAAAACGATATAAAGATGCGATCGCTGCCTACGATAAAGTTGTGGAATTAAAACCAGATTATGAGCAAGTATGGTATAATATTGGAAATTCGCTAGTTAATTTACAGCGTTATCAAGATGCTTTTACAGCTTATGATAAAGCGGTGCAATACAAACCAAATTATTACCAAGCTTGGCTGTCTAGAGGTAATATCCTATTAAATTTGCAACGCTATCCAGAAGCAATTGAATCTTTTAACCAAGTAATTAAATACAATCCGAGAAACTATCAAGCGTGGTATAATCTTGGCTGGTCGCTACATCAAAGCCAACGCTATCAAGCAGCAGTGGAAGCTTATAATAAAGCGGCAGCAATTAAGCGAAACGATTATCAAGTTTGGTATAACCTGGGGAATTCGCAATACAATTTACAGAAATACGAAGACGCGATCGCATCTTATAATAGAGCAGTTCGTTATAAACCAGACCATTACGAAAGCTGGTATAGTAAAGGCAATGCTTTATTTGTTTTGAACCGATATCAAGATGCGATCGCATCTTATGACCAAGCAATTAAATATAAGCCTGATTACCAACAAGCAATAGACGCTCGCAATAAAGCCCAAAGTCAACAACAAGCCGATAAATCACAGCCTGCGATCGTACCAACTGTACCCACTCCTAATCCTACCAACTCACCATAGAGACCTTACATGTAACGTCTCTATGGTTTTGGGTTTTATTTATGTACTTCATTTACCTGAAATCTGTGTTCATCTGTGGTTATTTTTGGTTTTATTCAGATTTTTGCAACAAGTCTAATGCAACGTCTCTACTACTACCGAATATTCACCTCTTGCAGATTACTTCCTATCTGAAGTTTTTCCATCTTATTAACTGAATTGTTGGAAACTAAAGAACTTTTTCTTTGTGTAGAAGAAACAGTTCTTAATCCCATCTTTTCACTCTTAGCTAACAGACGTTGCTTTTGAGTATACTCATTTAATTTGACTTGAGCTTGAGCATAAACTGGAGTATCTTTGGGAATCTTCCCTAAAAATTTTACAGCACCATTAAAATCACTAATAGATGCTTGCTTATAGGCTCTATGTAAAAAGTATGCTGCTCTAATCTGCCGTTTCTCATGATACTCAGCCAACTTTTTTTGGACTAAAGCACCGGCAGAACTTTCTTGAGGAATTTGACGCAGATATGCCAATGCAGTGGAAAAATCTCTTTTCCCAGCACTTTCATAAGCTTTTGCTAATAAGTCTTGTGTCTGAGCTTCAATTTTGACTTGTGCTTGCTGCACTAGTTTATCTGTTTTTGATTGCCAATATAAAATATCTGGAACTTTAGGAGCAATACGAAGTACATCTGACCATCTACCTTCATTTGAGGCTGTTTCAGCTAATTGGTATTGCTGTGCTGCGAGTTGCCATTGCTGTTGCCATTCTTCGATTGTGGCTTGAGCTTCTGGATAAACATTACTCTGAGATGGGATTGATTTTACCAGTGCGATCGCCTTTTGCAAATCCCCTGATTGATATTCTTCTGTAGCTTTATATAAAGTTTCTGTTTCTGAATATGCTGGCGAGCTATTAACTAAGGAATATACACTAAATCCCATCAACAAAGAATTAGCCGCTAGTCCGACTTTCATTCCTGTTAGTAACGGGGACGATTTCCCAGATACAGGATGTTGGTGAAAATTATCATCGTCAACAGCTACTTCTAAAGAAAGTTGATACGGTACTTCTACAATTTGTTGCGGCTTTTCCCATTCCAGATGCTTGAGTACTCGTAGTACTTCACCCGCAGACTGGAAACGATTTTGCCAATCATAGCGAATCATTTGGCTGAGAACAGCAGCTAGATAATCACCAATTGGCGTATTTTGAGAACGCCAGACCATCTCATTAGTATAAGGGTCTATTTTTAATTGCAGCGGTTCCATACCCGTCAAAGCCTGGATAGCAATCATACCCAAGGCATAAATATCACTGTTTGGCTGTGTTTGACCAATAAATTGCTCTGGCGGTATGTAACCCAATGAGGTAACAGGAATCTTATAAATGGGTAATTCTGCATCAATGCCAAAATCAATTGGCTGAATTGAGCCAAAATCAATTAAAACTAATTTTCCGTCACAAGCGCGTCTGACTAAATTTTCTGGTTTGATATCGCAATGGATGACACCTTGAGAGTGAACAAATTCTAGAATACTTAAAACATCTTTTAAAAATTTGATAACTTCGCTCTCATCCCACAAACTTCCCCACCCTTGCTTGATGGGTAATTCCGCAGTTAACGCATGTCCTTCTATACACTCTTGCACTAAGTAGAATCGTTCGTGTTCTTCAAAGCAAGTGATGAATTCGGGAATTTGGTGATGGCCTCCCAGACGCTTGAGGGTTTCAGTTTCAGTAAGAAACCGTAATCTCAGAGTATCTAAATAGCTGGAATGGGAACTGCTAACCTTAAGTTGTTTAACAACGCATTTAGGGTTTTCTGGGTAATCTATGTCTATGGCAATATATGTTTGTCCAAATACCCCTGCACCTAGGTTTTGAACAATTTGATAACGCCCTTGTAGTACTTTACCGATCATGTGGTGGTTCATGAGCTGGTTACTTAGTAAGCCTTTATATTAGTTTTTCTGGCATTCCTGCGTGTTTCCGGAATGGCTTAGAAATAAAACACTAGTGTCGCTTCTCTTACGAGATGCCTTCCAAACGCGGAATTCTAAGTTTAAATGTCAAAAAGTCAAAAACCCTTGTATCTTGGGCTTTTGATATTTTGTCAGATGCTATGTTGATTTCCGCTGTGACGTACTAGAGTATGGACTCCTTGAATGCAAACTTTGTTTCTTAAGTATTTTTTCTTTAGCAAGAATAGTATTTTGTTATTTTTATAACGCTGAATATTAATTAGGCATAAGTATAAAATTTTTCAATATTTGGCACTGTTTTTAACTTATGCATTATACCAATTGATACTTCCTGTGCTAGTGATTACAAGATTTCTGCAACTTTACAAAAATATCAAAATTAACTATTCGTGCTTTAATAAATGTTATTATTTAAGTAATCACATCGCAAAGAATTGACAAAAATCTACCTTAGTGATAATATTTGTAGTGATAGTTTTATTTTATTGGCTAAAACATAAGTATTGTTTTATTAATTAAGTTTTAACGTTACAAATTTTACATAACTATAGTTGTACTTTTGATAGTAATACGCTAAACTCTTCTGTGAGTTCAAGAATGTTACTATGTCTTCAGCAGGTAGAGGAATTTCAGAAATAACAAATTCAGTGTTAAAAGGAAGCGGATCATTCAAGAGAGCTACCTTTACCACCTTGAATGTAGAAAAGCTAAAAGGTGTTTTGTCTTACTTTTCTTATCTACACGCCAATGGAGAAATTAGCGACAAGGCATTTGAAAATTTAGTCTGCTATGCCTGTTCTATTTTCATTGAAAATGAAGTAGAAGAAATAGTTCAAGAAACTTTAGAACGCAAGCTAGTACAGTTTTTGCAAACTAAGTTGTCTTTAATAGATGAAGATAATTCTGATATAGAACAAATTGGTTATGCTTTGAAAGCAGCTAGACTGATAAGGAGCAGATAGAATGTCTAGTGCCAATCCTGAATCTAATGAAAGCTTAGATGATAAAAATAAAAAATCAACTCAAGCTGGAGATTTACAAAATCCTCCTGATGAATTAGAAACCTTACCTCCAGAATTAAAGAGAATAGTGCAGACAACTCTTTCAATGCAACGAATATCGCCTACACCTTTCATATCACCAATTCAAGAAAAAATTAATGAATCTCATATCTCAAAAATACTTGAGATTGTCGAGAAAGATATGAAAGAGCTTTTGCTGATACTCAAGCATCTCGTAAATATACTCTCATTAATATAGTCATTTTTCTAGGATTTTTAGGATTTTTAACTGTTTTTTTAGTAAATAAAGATTTAGAAACTTATAGAGAGTTACTAAAGTTACTTATTATATTTGCAGGTGGTTTAGGAAGTGGCTTCGGTTTAAAAGGTTATTTAGACAAGAAAAACAAGTAGGTTTGCCATATCACATTGTACTAGATGCTTAACCTATTGTTGTATTTGCTGATTTTTTGTTGACCAGAAGCAAAATCATCATCATAATAATCAAAAGTACTATTAACCAATATACTTATCTGCTTCTAGGGGCTTGCTACCACTTTCACTGTGATGTAAGTTAATCATCTATATATATTTACAAAATTTCCATAGCAAGCTAGTCTGAAAGGCTGTAGCTATTGCTGTAGTGATGTTTATTAGTGTGTTCAGAGGACTGGATCTATGATTGAGCTTGGTTCATTGGTGCAGTCTCAGAATAACGATTTGGGGATAGGAAAAGTTACTGGAATATCTGATGATCATGCGATCATTGAGTATTTCTGCTCAGTAGGACAACGCCTACAAAAAACTTTACCTTTAAATTCGCTTTTGAAAGTCAGGCTTCAGGCCCAGACTCGATGCTATATTAATTTGGGAACCCAAGATACATGGATAATTGGCAGAGTCTTTGATTGGGACGAAGATAGAAGGAAGTATCAAATTGACCTGCCTGATAAGAAAACTGCGATCGCAGTTGAGCAGGAAATTTACGTTCGTTGTAATCTACCCATCGTAGACCCAATCGAAACCCTAGCAATGAAGGGTCACGAAACGCCTTATTTCCACGACAGAAGATTGGCTTTTGTCAAATGCTTGATTAAGCAACGCGCTGTTAGTCGCGGGATGACGGGACTGATTTCGGCGAACATCAATCTTTATCCTCACCAAGTTGAAGTTGTCCGGCGCGTTCTAGAAGACCCAATTCAACGCTATTTGCTAGCGGATGAGGTGGGACTAGGAAAAACCATCGAAGCGGGTGTGATTTTGCGTCAATACCTCCTCGATGAACCAAAAAAACGTGCGGTAGTACTGGTTCCACAACATTTGCTCCAACAATGGCGGATTGAGTTAGAAAATAAATTTTATCTCTCCCATTTTCCCGAACGGGTGGTAGTGCTTGCGGTTGAAGATGTCCATAGAATCAACCCGAAAGCAAAAGTAGGCTGCTTAATTTTAGATGAAGCCCACCACATCGCGGCAATGGCAACCTCCAAGGATGCAGCTGTGCGCCAGCGTTTTGAGGCTTACAAAAATCTTGCTCATAGAAGCGATCGCTTACTGTTATTATCCGCCACTCCTGTTCTCAACCACGAGCAAGATTTTTTGGCAATGCTGCACCTACTTGACCCGACAACCTATAAACTTGAAGATTTAGCAGGTTTTCGCGCCAGAGTTGAAAGCCGCCAGGAAATTGGTAAAGTTCTCCTTTCTTTTAGAGAAGGCGCGAATCCTTCAGTTTTGAAAACTAACCTTCAACAACTGCAAAATCTGTTTGCAGAAGATCAATATTTGTTAAATCTTACACAAGAGTTGCAAAATTGTTTGCAAACATCAGAAACACTTCCGACTGAACGAGATAAAATTGTCCGAGAGATTCGCACCCACATCAGCGATACCTATCGGCTTCATCGTCGAATGCTTCGTAACCGTCGCGCTTCTGTGGAAGATGTCATATTTGATCGCAATATTACACTTAAAGAAGAATATGATTTAGATGAGCGATCGCCTGATATTTACGAACTCATCGAACAATGGCGTACCACTGCTCCCCATCAAGAGCAATATCAACGAATTTTCCGATTATTATTCCTAGCTTCTGGTACTTGGTCAGGCATTCTAGAACAAGTAATAACCGCTCGTTTAAGCAGTATCCGCCATACTGGTTTGATTCGGGAATTTGGCGAAGATGATATCCGCATCTTGACTACAACCCCGAAATTTCCAGAAGAAGAAAAAATTCTGGAATCGTTGCTAGGGATTATTAAACAGCCTTCAGAAGATGGCGATCGCATCGAGCTACTAAAAATTATACTACTCTATCGCTTATCAGAAATCTTAGGACTTCAATCTTTCCGCAGTAATATTAAGCAATTGTGCGAGCGGGTAAAACAAAGAATTCAAAGACCTATTCCCGGTGATTATCTGCCCAAAATTGTCATATTTACTGGTTTTGAACAAACTTGTGCAGAAATTATTCGCTCTTTATCTGATACTTTTGGTACAGGAACTATCGCTAGTCATAAATCAGAACAGACTCCCGCACAAGTTGAAAGTAACTTAAACCAGTTTAAGAGTAACCCTAATTGCTTTATCCTCGTTTGTGATGCCTCTGGGGAAGAAGGTCGTAACTTCCAGTTTGTTGATTGGATGATTCATTTTGACCTTCCCTGGTCGCCAAATCGTTTAGAACAAAGAATTGGTAGAATTGACCGAATTGGTCGGCCCATAAATGTTGAGTTTACAGTATTAGTTGGCGCAGACATAGGCGATAGCCCTCACGATGCTTGGTATCGATTATTAAAAGACGGGTTACGCATCTTCAATCAATCAATTGCTAGTCTCCAGTTTTATGTTGATGCAAAATTGGCAGAATTAGAAGCAACTATGTTTCAATTAGGTGCTAGCGGATTGTCAAAAATAATAGAAACAATCCAACGAGAAATTGCTGAAGAACAAGTAAAAATTAGCGAACAAAATGCGTTAGATGAAATTGATACTCAAGAGGAAAACGCTACTCAATATTTTCAAGAATTAGATAATTATGACGCTCGTCATTTAGAAATTAAGCAAGCAATTGAAGGCTGGATTGAGGACGCGTTGCATTTTCAAGCAATTGATAACTCAAATTTAGCAGAAGCATGGCGTTATCAACCAAATAAACGTACCTTGCTACCAGTTGATGAATTGAGAAGTCGTTTTGCTAATCATACAGAGCAATTTGGTACTTATAACCGCCGAGTAGCAAACCAGAAATCTGATATCAAACTCTTCCGTATTGGAGAAGGATTGGTAGAAGCGCTGTTTAGCTATATAGATTGGGATGACCGAGGTCGAGCTTTTGCTATGTGGCGCACTGACACATCTTGGGATTCTGGGGAAGGGATGGAGTGGTTCGGTTTCCGATTCAATTATGTAGTTGAAGCAAATTTAGAAATTGCGAGGCGAGTTTTAACAAAGTCCAAGCTAGATGATACTAAATTTAAGATTTTGAAGCGACGTACTGATGCTTTGTTTCCCCCAATTGTCGAAACTATTTTTATTGATGCTCGCAATGAACCAATGTACATTGTTGAAGATGAAAATCTGTTGAAAATCCTGCAACTTCCTTATAAGGATAGAAGCAATAATCAATACTGGGATTACAATTTGGCAAAGGGACGCTTGAAAATTATTGACGATTTTGTTGATGCTAGTAAATGGCAAAATTTTTGCTATCAAGCGCGTAGCACATCTTTAGAATTGCTCTCTCAGCGTCCTGATTTTATCGATTTGTGCGAACAACGCGCTAAGGTTGCTGAAAAGAAATTAGGTAACAGAGCCGAACAATTACGCCTCCGCCTAAACCGACAAACTTGGGATTATGCGGTTGCTGAAGAATTGAATGTAGAGAGTGGGTTGAATGAAGCCATTTTAGAGGGAATTCGCCAACCTCAGATTAAACTTGATTCTGTTGGCTTCATTGTTTTATCTGGGCGGTCGCCTGTACAATCTGAGTGAATGAGTGAGGATAAGGCTAAAGGGAAGCAAATTTGGCTTTAAGAGACTCGCTTGTTGAGATAAGCCTTTGAATACCAAATTAGCCTTATCTTGTCAGCCTTTCAGGCAAGTTATTCTTGCATAATTCCTAAGAGAAAGCTGTAATTGTTAAATCACAATTAGTTGCACTTATCATCATTACATTTTCTGAAAAACCTCAATTTGGAGCAATTTTTACAGATGGCGCAGTGCTTGTAGTTGCTCTAACTGTTGGGTTTGTTCTTGCAGACGAATAGCAAGGCGATCGCACACTAACTCACATAGCTCAAAAATTATCGGGTCAGTAATTTGGTAAGAAACACTGATTCCTTGTGGCTTACGAGTAACTATACCTGCTTGCATCAATACTTTCAAATGTTTGGAAACATTTGCCTGTCCTAGTCCGGTTTCTTGGATGATTTCCGTCACATTTTTCGCTCCTGACTTGAGACAACACAAAACTTGCAGCCGACTCACTTCTGACAACACTTTAAAATATTCAGCAACGGGAGCATTTGATTGTAATGCTCATCCACAAATGAAGCAGTTTTTTGAGCATTACGTTTCCAAGCACTCAAAAACTAGTTGAGTTTCTTCAAGGAGAAAATACTATGTTATTCAAACAATTGTTTGACAGAGAAACTAGCACTTACACTTACCTACTTGCAGATCAACAGACTCAAGAGGCTATTTTGGTAGATCCGGTTTTGGAGCAAGTCGAACGTGATTTAAAACTACTTACAGAATTAGGGTTATCTCTGCGTTACAGCTTAGAAACCCACATCCATGCTGATCATGTTACGGGTACAGCCAAATTGCTAGAAATGACTGGTTGTTTGGGGATTGTTCCCGACAAAGCTAAAGCCAGTTGTGCGGATCAGCATATTAAAGATGGAGAAATCCTAAAATTGGCAAGCATAACAATTAAGGCGATCGCCACACCAGGTCATACAGATAGCCATAATGCGTATTTAGTTAATCAAGATAGAGTTTTAACTGGAGATGCCTTATTTATTCGCGGCTGTGGACGAACTGACTTTCAAAGTGGTGATGCAGGAATTTTGTTTGACTCAGTAACACAACGACTATTTTCTTTACCTGATGATACTTTGGTATATCCTGGTCATGACTATCGTGGACATACAGTATCTACTATTGGAGAAGAAAAACGGTGGAATCCGCGATTTGTAGGACGCGATCGCTCTAACTTCATTGAGTTCATGGCCAGTTTAGATTTACCTGAACCAAAAAAAATCATGGAAGCAGTCCCCGCCAATGAGCGTTGCGGTAACTTACTTTTTACCCGTTAAGTTCCTCTGATAAGTTTTATTTACTTCAGTACCAAACAAAAAAAGTGTGGTTTATTTACCTGAAAATACCTTAAGCAAACCCAATGCTTAACTCTAAAGCATTAGAATTCAAAGGTGCGATCGCAAATCATTAATCAATCTCACCAGTTAATCTTCAATAACTTCCCCTGCTTGAAAAACTTGATTAGCTGTCATTTTCAAATCTGGGAAAGTTGGGGATATAATGCAGTCATTAGCTCGAAATTGGCTAACCTGATACTCTCCATCTACTAATTCATAAAGTGAGAGACTAGGAATTTTTGGATCGCCGATAAACTTCCTAGCACCTAATGCGGCATAATCGACAATCCAATACTCTGGAATACCCATCTCCTCATAGTCAGCGAGCTTTTTATAGTAATCATCGCGCCAATTTTGGCTAACAATTTCAATCACTAAAGGAATCGAACTACCTTGAGTGACTGTTGAGGATTTTTTCCAAAGTGATTCTGAAGCTAAACAGGGTCGATTCAAGATTAAAACATCTGGTAAATAACCTGATTCACCTTCAAAAGGTTTTACTATTGCTTGGTTGGGGATGAAGTAGGGAAGGTTTAATTGACTGTATTCAATGACTAGTTTAGTAGTTAAAAACCCTTTTATTTCTTCATGCTTTCCGACTGGTGGCGTCATCTCAATAATTACCCCATTATGTAGTTCGTAACGTACTTGGGAATTTTCTGGATACCATTGAATAAATTCCTCAAAGGTTACTACTTTTGTTGCTGTTTGAATTTGAGTCATAAGTAACCTCACAATTCATCTGATTTTGTAAATGATTAACTCAGTGTAAACCAGCTTTTAACTCTTACCTACTCAGATAATGTCTTAACTCTGAGCTTCCTCATCATGTTCAATCACCTCAGACCTATCTGTTAACGGCTTAACCACTCGTGCGATCGCTTCCTGAATAAAAGCTTTAATAAATTCATCTCTGCGATTAATTTGAAACTGTCGCTGCACTACTTCTGTCATTCCACCATCGCCCCAATCTTGGTCATGACGAAAATATTCAATAAAACTTTTCCCGGCAATTCTTGTTAAATAAGCTGCCGTTACGCCTTGAATTGCTCTACCAATAATAAAAGTTGCAACATTGAGTTGCAAAGCCGTAGATAATAATTGAATTGCTCCTTTAACTATCCCTAAACTAGCGATGGTTTTTGCTAAAGAAAGGGCTAATTCTCGTCCCCGTTCCATGTTCAACTCACAGCCATAGACTCTACCAATTTCTACGACCATCTGAGCATTAACAGCAGCAGTCGCCAGTAAATCTACTACAGGTACAGGCGTGACTGATACCACACCAGCACCAATCCACTGAAACCGCTCAACAATTTTATCAGCTTGACGGCGGCGCTGGCCATCGATGAGTTTTCGCGCCTCGTCTCCTAGCCGCAGAGATTGCAGCAGGATGTTATCTGCAACCAAATCTTCACCTTCAGCGCGTAAAATAGCCGCCATCCGCCGCAGCATGGGGACAATATCCGGTTCTGGCTGGAAGGTTTCGCCAGTTTCTAGCTGTGCAGATTGGGGATTAGCAGCGATCGCCACCACATCATTTGGGGCGATAAATCCCCGCACCCGCTGACGCAATCTAGCAAGGATGGCTTCTTTATCTTCATCTGTGTATAAATCAGTTTTGTTAAGCACAAGCAGCGATCGCTTACCGATTTCCGCCAATCCCCGCAGCGGCTCATATTCTGACCGTCGTAAGTCATTATCCACCACAAATAACAATAAATCTGCTTCCGTCGCTAATTCCCGCGCTAGCTGTTCTCGTTCTGTTCCCGCTACCCCCGCTTCCAAAATTCCCGGCGTATCTGTAATTAAAATCTTGCGTTCCAATCCCTTCAACCGCAGACAATAGGTTTCTCCCGCTTGGGTTGTTCCCATTGGTGCATCAACTTGACCCACCATGCGTCCCATAACGGCATTGACTAAGGAAGTTTTGCCAGCACTGCCCGTACCGAATACCACTACTTGAATCTCACCGCGTGCTAAGTTGACTTCAATCTCCCGCGATCGACTCAATAAAGCTTGGCGTGCTACTTCATCTTGAATTTGCGCTACTTGTTGCCGCACAGCTTGGAGAGTTGAAGAAGCCGCATCAGATTTGCCAGCGGGAATTTGCGCTGGTGTTACTCGTCTTGAGTTGCGGCGCGATCGCTTCTCGCCAGCCTGAATCACCAGTACATAATACACAAAAGCTGCAACCAAGGCTCCTATGAGCAAAATCAGCAGCAACAGCAGTAAATTGCCTAGCAGTGGAGAATAGGACAACTGCCAGTAGAGGCGTGAAAGGGAATCAATCAGCCATAGGCTTAGCCCCAAAATGAGGATCAGACCAACAACTAGCGTTACTATGCGCGACAGAGGCATGGATAGCAGATATTAATGAGTATTCAGTAGGCAGATGCTTCTAATCTTAATAGAAAGCGGCGGTAAACCTCATCCCTTTGTGGGCGTTGTCGTCAAGCCGACCCACCGCTTATAGGCATTTGGCCAAAAGCTTACTCTTCTCCATGCCTGATGCCCTATTCTCTATGCCCAAAAACTATGGTGTTTTTTATCGCTTCAGTGTTTTTCACCAGAGTATACACAAGCAATTTTTGATAAACTGAAATTTTTATTTGGTATAAAATTTACTATTGAACTCGTGCGGTTGGATTCCTCGTTTTTGATGAAAACCCCTTCGGATTCGCCAGTTGCCTGGGTCGCTAAACCCTTCCACTGCAATCGTTTTAACACTTAATTAAAAAGTTTAACTGCGAGTCCTACTATGACTGCGACATCCAAATTAAGATACTTTCACTGGGTTAAACGAGTGTTCTATCAACTTAGTATTCGGAAAAAAATTGTTTGTGGGTATGCTATTGCCCTGGGAATTGCAGTTTTGGGAACAACAGTGGGGTTGGCAATTGGCGATCGCTACTTCCAACGAGCCAGACAACAGATGATGCTGGCAGATGAGGAAGGAGGCTTGTTAAGTAATTTGCAAGGAGAATTGTTAGAAATACAGATTTATCAGCAAGAGATAGTGCCTTTTTTACAGCAGCCGCAAGTGTTGCAGCAGAAAACTTCTCATTTGCTGGGTGATTTGGTAGAAGCGGAAACATTGCTTTCTCAAGCGTTGGAATTTAGTCAAATCAATTTGCAAAGTGATTTGCAGGCGTTGCTCAAGAAGCACGATCGCACGATAGCTGTATATTTCCAGCAACTCAGGATGCTGAACCAGCAAGTTTCACCACTCATTTTACAGCCGCAGGGAGTGCCAAAAGCACAGCAATTAATCTCAAAATTTAGTCAAAGTCAGGACGCACTAAAGTTTTATCAATTTGCCAATGAGTTAACCGACTTTGCAAAAACAGTTCGAGAACGCCAACAAGAGGCTGATGTAGCCCAAAATCAGGCTGCGGTAATGCAAGTTCGGATTATTATCATTAGTATCCTGCTGTCAGTGGCGATCGCTGCCATTCTGGCTTTTTACATCAGTAGAATGATTGCTCGCCCGATTAATGCAGTCACAAATATCGCCCAAAGAGTTACCCAAGAAGCTAATTTTGATTTGCAAGCATCTGTAATCACAACAGATGAAGTTGGCGCTTTAGCTAGCTCTCTAAACCAGCTAATTCAACAAGTAAAGCGCCTTTTAGAAGAACAAAAAGCCGAAACCCAAGCGCGACTCATTCAGAGTGAGAAAATGTCCAGTCTGGGACAAATGCTTGCTGGTGTAGCTCACGAAATTAATAATCCTGTAAATTTTATTTCCGGGAACTTAGTACATGCAAAAACATATATTGAAGGCTTATTAGCACTCTTGCAAACATACAAAACCGAAGTTTCTCAGCCTCCCACTGCTGTGCAAACTCTAGCCGAAGAAATTGATTTGGAGTTTCTGGAAGTTGATTTGCCAAAACTCATCAACTCAATGACAGTTGGTGCTGAACGTACGCGAGAGATTGTCCGAAGTTTGAAAGATTTCTCGCGTTTAAATGAAGGTGAAGTTCAGCCGGTAGAACTACACGCTTGTATCAATACTACACTGTTAATTTTGAACAATCGCTTGAAAAAAGGGATCAGCGTTGTTTGCAAATATGGGGATATTCCAGCGATTACAGGCTATGCAGGTTTACTCTACCAAGTATTTATGAATTTGTTGAGCAATGCGATCGATGCTATGGAGGAAAAGTCTGCTGACGATTCGCAATTTTTTCCCGAAATCACCATCATCACAGAACGCTGGGACGACGATTGGGTGATTGTGCGAATTGCAGATAATGGCCCCGGTATTACACCAGAGAATCAAAACAAGATATTTGAATCGTTTTTCACAACTAAACCACGAGGCATTGGTACAGGTTTGGGTCTAGCAATTACTTATCAAATTGTAGTAGAAAAACATCGAGGTAAGATTACTTGTCAGTCTGAGTTGAATAGAGGAACAGAATTTGCGTTGGCTTTGCCAATTTCTCCCTCCTAATAGATCTATCGTGACATACAAGCTATCCCGCCTTGGAATCAATTCCTAATAGCTCAAGTCTACTCAAGTAGATTCAGCAAAAACTTTAGCCCACACGTGGACTTTTGCTATTAGCCTAGAACTTAAGTTATAGGCGGGATATCGGTAGATGCCATTCTTGGACTGTGACAACATTTTAGGTAATGACAAACTTAAAGTTGCAAGGGCTTATACCGGAATATCAACAGGAATTACTCATATGTATAGCTAACTCTTAGCCTATCTAAATAAATTATCTAAACTGAGGGCTGCATGAGCTGGAAGAACACCAGCAATTCTTCGTGCTTTGGCGCAGAAGCTCTTGCGGTAAAAGTGAGTAGCCTAGACAGATTAAGAAAAGATTATTAATCAGCTCATTTTTGTTTAAAATTAGCAGTACAACAGCAAGCTTCATCCTTATCAAAACCTATAGTTTCAGGAGCATTCTTGCAAAACTCAGAGGATATTCAAGTAGGAGATAGAGTATTGATTTTAAATCCTTCTTATGTAGCTGGAAAATATGGCGTGGTTCTTAGTCAAGAATCACGCTCAGATAACCAAGCAAGCCAGCGCTGGCTGATTCAAGTAGAGGATGTGGACTCACCTGATATTGTAGTGTCTTTAGTTTTAGATGAGTTTATCTTAATTAGTCTGCAATGAGTTGAAAAAGAGCAATCACTTTGGTAAATATAAAATTGAAGCATATGCTGAAGCTAATTAATTGCCACTGGATTCGTTCACAAGTAAATTAACTTCGCCATTTGGGGTAATTGTTGCATGAACAACACCGAACCCAAGATGCAAACGACACTACCTAAAATTAGTGTATTTGGGGCTTTCAAATAATGGCCATTCCTGCTACCAAGTTACCGAAAAGAGCCATACCCATAAAGCACATTAATACTATGGTCATATTTGAAAATCTGGAATATTTTCAAGAATAATATTGAAATTGTCTATATCACTAAATTGATTTCCTCTAATTGTTACCTCTACTGAGTTAGTGTTATCGTCGCCATTGTTAATCGCATGGATACCGCTTCCATCAATTGCTGAGAGAATATTGTTGGAGATAGTAGCACTACTACTAACATTGTTATCAAAAAATTCTAGTTTAAAAAGAGGATTTTCCAATTTTTGCACAGATGCGGGAATTATAACTAATTAAGCGGACATGATATAAAACCAGATCGATTCTATGAAGAAGCACGCAAAAGCGCGATCGCAATTCTCTGTTTCCTAGCCCACTCAAACCAAGCAATCACGCAAGCATAGATTTTCTATAGTATTGGCATCATTCGGTAATGCAGCTGTTAAAACTTCACTCCCTTCTGTAGTAACTAAAACATCATCTTCGATGCGGATGCCGCGCACGTCGGCAAATTGAGATAAACGCTGCCAATTAACTAAATTCTGATATTTTGAGCGCAGTTTAGGATCATTTAAAATTGCTGGTACTTGATAAAAACCAGGCTCAATTGTGACTAACATTCCCGGACGCAGGGGACGATTTAAACGTAGGTAGCCTAAGCCAAAGCGATCGCTCCTTTCACGTCCCTCCTCATATCCTGCTAAATCGCCCAAATCTTCCATATCGTGGACATCTAAACCCAGTAGATGGCCGATACCGTGAGGGAAAAACAGCGCGTGGGCATCCATTTCTACTAAATCTTTAGCGTTTCCTTGTAAAATTCCTAAATCAATTAAACCTTCGGCTATGACTGTGGCGGCCAAGAGGTGAATATCCTCATACTCTACACCGGGGTATATCTTGGCAATACAAGCATCATGAGCCGCCAACACAACATTATAAATTTCTCTTTGGGTAGATGAAAATTTGCCGGAAACAGGCCAAGTCCGGGTAACATCAGCAGCCCAACCTGTCTCGGTTTCAGCGCCAACATCAGCAAGTAGCAAGTCACCTGGTTGCAGAGGGTGATGATAATGCTCGTTGTGCAAAACTTCGCCGTGAACAGTGACAATACTGTTGTAGGAGGTAGTCATATTATGAGCAATGAACACCCCTTCCATCGCTGCACGGACTTCTGCTTCCAGTTTGGCTTTTGGTGTTGCTGCCATGCCAGCTTTGTGTGCTGCAACAGTAACAGCGGCAGCTTTTCGCAACTCAGCTAAAGCAGTATCATCGTGGGTAAGGCGTAGAAAAACGATCGCCTTGGCTAACTCCAAGTCAATTCCTTGAGGAGGACTTTGCGGTAAAACCCATCTATTTAATAGCTGCGACTGCTGCGTCCAAGTCGCAGATTCTTGTACGGCAATTGTCGCTGCACCTTCTAGCCAAGATTCTAATTCTGCTATTGGTCTAGCAACATCTGCCCCAATCTTCTGGGCTATTTCGTCACGCGTTGGCATTTCTCCATGCCAAAGGGCGCTGCTGGGTTGGGGATCATCCATGAATAGTTGTAGCTTGCCCGCTTCTAAGCGAATAGCTACATTTGACAATGGTAGTCCCGCAAAATAGAGGAAATGGCTGCTAGCACGCAAAGGAAAACGATTTGCTGGAAAGTTGCGCGGATTGCTGCCTCCCGACCAAATAATTGCTGGAAAATCAATGAGGTTGGCTAGTTGTTGCCGTCGGTGACGTAGGGTATCGACGAGAGAACTAGTGGTGTTTTGGATCAGCATAAATAGAAACTCGAACAAAAAATAAAGGTTATTTAGTCTTTATCGTCGTCATCATTGTCATCATCATTGCGCTCATTGCGCTCATTGCGCTCATTGCGATCGCCGTCATCGTCGTCATCGTTGTCGTTCTGGTTAAGCTGTTGTTCTGGTTTTTGCCGCTCGATTGGAGCTAATGGCTGCTGTTCCCTAACACCGCAGCTGACTAATCCTCCAGAAATGAGCGCTAGGTTGAAAGCAGCTAAGATACCCCCGATAATTTGTATCCTCAAGTTTCCATTTGGATTTAACATTGACCACTAGTTATGCAAAACTTTTTCTATTGTGACTGATTCTGCGAGGATCGATAAAGTCAAAGATACTTTTGAATCAAATTTTTGTCTGATGCATAGACGCTGTTTCGCGCCTTGCCGCGAAGCATTGTAGGTTTGATAAACGGATAAAGTTGAGCCACTCAAAAATGCTGTATGTAAATATTTAACTGTGTATGCGTAAATTTATAACGCATTCATGATACGTATACAAAGCTGCGAATTTGCTGCCTCAACTTCCAGAGTGACCAAATAATTAATAATTACTAATTCACGCCTAATGTGAATTAGTAATTATTAATTATGAATTATTTTGACCCTATGACACGAATCATTACTCAGGTAGACGCCTTCACCAATACACACTTCACTGGGAACCCTGCTGCTGTCTGTGTTTTGCCTGAATCTCAAGATGATGACTGGATGCAAAACGTGGCGCAGGAGATGAATTTATCTGAGACAGCTTTTTTAGTCAAACACGATGATGGTTTCAATCTGCGTTGGTTTACGCCGACGGTAGAAGTGCCGCTTTGTGGCCACGCAACCTTAGCTAGTGCTCATGTACTTTGGTCAGAGGGGCATCTGTCATCTGATGAAGCTGCTCGTTTCTACACTAAAAGTGGAATACTGATTGCTAAACTACAAGGTGAGTGGATTGAGCTAGATTTTCCAGTAAATCACTCACAAGCAACAGTCGCCCCGCCAGAACTCAGCGAAGCCTTAGGTATACCGTACAAATCTGTCTTGCAGAATTCTCTAGGATATTTGGTAGAAGTAGAGTCTGAAGATTTAGTGCGGCAAGTACAGCCTAATTTCCAGCTACTAAAAACATTGCCTATTCATGATGTCATCGTTACCAGTGTTACCCATTTTGATTCAGACTACGATTTCATCTCGCGCTTTTTTGCGCCGGGATTGGGCATTAATGAAGACCCGGTTACTGGAGCTGCTCATTGCTGTCTTGCTCCCTTCTGGCGCGATCGCCTGCACAAAGATGAGTTTTTAGCTTATCAAGCATCTAGCCGTGGTGGCGTGGTGAAGGTGAGGTATTTGGGGGGCGATCGCGTCTTTCTTTCTGGACAAGCAGTCACCGTCTTGCGAGGAGAATTAATTACCGTGTGAGGTTTTGATGTTTCAGCTTCGCTGTACTCTGGCGATGAAAGGGCAAGCGATGGTAGCTGAATAAAACTTTAGATGCTGTTTAATGTCCCAAATTATTTACTAGTTTTGGAATATTTTGTTTGAAGTATTCGTTCTAAATAATAGAGATGACTCATTATCAAGTTATCTCAATCACATGTCGGGCAGTTTGGAGTAACTAAATCGAAGGTTTAGAACGCTCTAAGCCCACATTTCCACCTAGCTTAAAAGGGTGATCAACTATGTTAGACCAATTTGTCGCAACTGAATTGCTTGTGGTCTTATCTCCAGAAGACCAGCAGCTTCTATCTGGGGGACAAGCTACAAATGATGAGGGACAAACTGCAAATGTAGATTTTGGGGGTACAAAATTGCATTGTAAGAGGTACTACCCTGGGCAAAACACCAATGATTGGACTGTTCTTTTTGTAGGCAAACAGCAAACTGTCCATACCTTCTCTTGCAACAGAGTTTAATAATAAAAGCGTGTAATACGGTGTTTGATGAAAGATGTCAGCATATTGCCTGAATCCTGTTTTGCAGGATATAGTTCTGCTATAAAGCGGATTTAACAGTTGTTTATGCTGACATAAATATAAATCAATGTCCTCATACAAATTCTGTATGAAGATGCACAGAATTTTTTGCCTGAAATCCTTGTTATATCAAGGTACTATTCTGTGCTGGCTCACATTGAATTAGTATCAACTTTTTTACAAGGGCATTGATTTATCATGTTGTAGGCACAAGCAAAAAAATAATTTGGTGTTTAAGTTTGGAAGATTTTCTGTTAACGTTTTGTCAAAATAATTAAAGGTTATACCAATTTAAAAAAAGAATGTGACAGATAGACCATGTAGAGACGTTGCACTGCAACGTCTCTACCAATGGATTTGTTGCAATCATTAATTGAATCGGTATTAATAATTATAAAATCTCATTATCTAAATCTGCCAACCATAAAAAGGAAAAACTATGAAAACTACAAATTCACACAGTGGTTTACTAGATAGCATTTTAGTTTTGAATTGTTTACTTGGAGGGATAATATTTTTTGCTCCGCCAATACAAGCAGCAGTAAATGGCAAAAGCTACAATGTTAATGTCAAGTCGAGCCAGGGGAAGAACTTTACTGCTTGTTTTGAATTTGGCAACGACGGTAGTCTACGCTTTCTTGGACTAGATGCTATTTATGACGGTATAAATCTGGGTAGGGAGC
Organism: Nostoc sp. MG11; assembly: GCF_014904695.1. GTDB lineage: Bacteria > Cyanobacteriota > Cyanobacteriia > Cyanobacteriales > Nostocaceae > Komarekiella. The sequence continues at coordinate 20,717 of NZ_JACXXN010000058.1, forward strand.
AGAAAAATTGGCAAGCTATTACCAAGCTCTCTTCAGAAAATATCGCACTTAGCGGTCGAGTCCAAGATGACTTTATTTCAGGTCAAAGCATAAGTGGTAATGCTATCAATTCTAACGGCACCACTTTTACATTTAACGGAAAACTTATATCTGAGGCACAATGTCCTAGTCAATTGATCAACCCGGAGGAAAATCTATTCTTAAAATAATTCAATGCTCCATTCACTTTAAATGATCTCCGTTATACACATCTCAATTACATTGGGACACTTAAGAGATGAAGGAGACTGGAGCAATTTCACATCCGAACAACTAAACTAAGTGGTGTAAGTAGGTCGGTGTGAACATTTATCATTGGGATGAGGCAGGAGGCAGAAGGCAGAAGGGAAGAGGATTTGAGTCTATTTAATTTTTCTTAACATAGTTTGGTTTTTCCACATCTTTCTACTTACGATTTAGAAAGATATAGAAATGATTACTATTCATAATTGCCCAAATTAAAGATTCGGTATGCGGCACAATATTTAAAGAAGGCCATATTTTAGTTTTTTCAAATGTCTGCTAAACAAATAAATAGTCGAAGTTCTGTCATATCTTGTGACTGGCCGATTGAGCAATTACCTGGATTGAGCCAAGAGGAACAATCCCAACTACAAAATTGTGGAATTAAAACCACAGCAGCACTAGTTAAACAAGGGAAAACTTTACAGATGAGGCTGGTGTTAGCGAATAAATTACAGGTTCATCCTCAGTATGTAAACAAGTGGATTGCTTTGGCTGACTTGGCACGTATTCCCAGTGTAGGTATACAATATTGCGGTTTATTGCTCCATGCGGGTATTGGTTCTGTAGGACAGTTAGTCCAAACTCCCACTCACAGATTGCATAGACAAATTTTGCGCTTGCAAGTAGCAACAATGCAGCGGCGAGACTTGTGCCCGACAATTGAGTTAGTCCAACAATGGAGCCAACAAGCGAAAACAGTAATGAGTGCTGAGTAATGAGTTACTATTCTTCCCCTGCCCCCCTGCTCCCCTCTACCCCCCCTGCTCCCCATGCCACATGCCCAATCCCTAATCCTTAACCAATACACCATTGAGGAATATATCAGCCAGTCCTTCTGCCATTTGCTGCATTTCTTGGGGTGAGGCGTCAGGTTGCATGAGGGTGTTGTTGGAAAAACCTGCGATCGCAAACATTCCTAAGAAAACTTTAGCGACAAGATTGGCATCCATTTGGCGATAAATACCTTTATCCATCGCTGTTTGAAAAAATGCTTCGGCAACATCAGTCATTTTGGTGATGACTTCTAATTGGATGCGATCGCGCAAATCTGGGTGAAACTGCACTTCCATAAAACAAACCCGCATCAAGTCGGCGTTTTTTTGGAAATTCCACATCCGGCGGCGCATTACCTGAGCTACAGCCTTGTAGCTGCCCATTTCACTCAATTCTGTCAACAAATCTGTTAAGATTTCCACCCAGCCACTAGTGGCTACTTCCACCAAAATTGCCTTTTTATTGGGAAAATGACGAAATAGTGTACCTTCGGCTACACTTGCGGCCTGTGCTAAATCACGGGTGGTAGTGCCATCAAATCCTTGGGATGCAAACAAACGTTGGGCTGCCTGTAAAATTCGGGTGCGCGTCTGTGCCTCTGAGGGCGGGGGAGAATTAAAAACTCGCATAGCAGTTATGGTGAAATCTCTGGAACAGGATTTGTAGCATTATTGTCTAACGTCAAGTACAAAAAGCCCAGAAAGCTTAATACAAGATTAACGCCCTGTTTGCTAAATAGTTTGTTTTTCAAGTAGTGTAACTTTACTTTAATTTTTGCTTATGAGCCAGTCCAGTTGTTTTCGACCAATGTTGTATTGGTCAAATAAAGTATCCTCAACACTACGTAGGCTATTTATTACCTTGTTGTCTGTGCTCATGCTTTGGTGGGGATTGCTGCCAGAAATCGCTTTGGCTGATACTCAGACAGCACCTCCTCAACAACTGCTACAACCACAGCGTCAAAATTCGATACAGCCTTATCTAGATCGAGTCATCAAACAGTTGACAGAGTTCCGTCTCGACAATGGTTTGAAATTCATTGTCTTGGAACGGCATCAAGCCCCAGTAGTTTCCTTTCTTACATATGCGGATGTAGGTGGTGTGGATGAACCAGATGGGAAAACTGGTGTGGCACACTTTCTTGAGCATTTGGCGTTTAAAGGCACGACACGCATCGGTACAACAGACTACAAAGCAGAAAAACCGCTTTTAGATCGCTTGCAGCAGTTAGATACCCAAATTAAAACAGCGAAAGCCGATGGTAAAAAAGATGAGGTCGCCCGGTTACAAGCTGAGTTTAAACAAGTGGAATCACAAGCAGCTAAGCTAGTCCAGCAAAACGAACTGGGACGAATTGTGGAACAATCGGGAGGCGTGGGTTTAAATGCTAACACTTCTACCGAAGCCACTCGTTATTTTTACAGCTTTCCTGCCAATAAGTTGGAACTGTGGATGTCGCTGGAGTCAGAGCGATTTCTAGAACCTGTATTCCGCGAGTTTTATAAAGAAAAAGATGTGATTTTAGAAGAACGACGGATGCGGGTTGAGAATTCACCCATTGGACAGATGGTAGAGAAGTTTATCGATACTGCTTACAAAGTTCATCCCTACAGGCGTCCAGTAATTGGTTATGACGAAGACATCCGCAACCTCACACTGGAAGATGTAGAAAAGTTTTTTGCAACATACTACGTACCGAGTAATTTAACGATCGCCATTGTTGGAGATGTCAATCCGGCTGAGGTGAAAAAACTAGCGCAAACTTACTTTGGACGCTATCAAGCAAAACCTAAAGCACAGCCAAAAATTTCTCGAGAACCAAAACAGACACAAACGCGGGAAGTCACTTTGCAGCTACCTTCTCAACCCTGGTATTTAGAAGGCTATCACCGTCCGGCAATTACTCACCCAGATAATGCAGTTTATGAAATCATTGGCAGTTTATTAAGCGATGGACGGACGTCGCGGTTGTATAAATCTTTGGTCGAACAGCAACGCTTGGCTTTAAATGCCCAGGGTTTCAGCGGATTTCCGGGAGATAAGTATCCAAATTTGATATTTTTCTATGCTCTGACGGCTCCCGGACATACAGTTGATGAGTTGGCGGTGGCTTTACGCAAGGAAATTGACTCTTTGAAAACTCAGCCTGTTACAGCGATTGAATTGCAGCGCGTGAAAACTCAAGCAAGAGCGGCATTATTACGTACTCTCAGTTCCAATATGGGGATGGCTCAGCAATTGTTGGAATATGAGGTGAAAACTGGCTCTTGGCGGAATTTGTTTAAGCAGTTGGATCAAATTGCGGCGGTGACGACTGCTGATGTTCAGCGGGTGGCAAAGGCGGCGTTTACGCCGGAGAATCGCACGATTGGCAAGTTGCTGTCGAAATAGGGATGAGAAACGTAGACGCATTCGCGGCTTGCCGTAGGCTACCGCAGAGGAAGAGAAATATGCAGAGGTACAAAGTGAAGGGTAAAAGGCGGATGAGATTGAAAATTCAGAATGGTAAGAGGCTGTTGTATGCTTTGGTAGTTACTTTTGCCTTGTTATTTTTTACTTTTAACTTTTCTCTGGCGGCGACGGCGGAGGCAAAGCATTATACGGAGTTGCAGCTTGCACCATTGGCTGAGATCAAGTTACCCAGGTATGAGCGGTTTGTTTTGCAAAACGGCTTGGTTGTGTATTTGATGGAGGATCACGAGCTGCCTTTGGTGAATGGTACAGCATTAGTGCGTACAGGAAGCCGCTTGGAACCATTAGAGAAAGTTGGTTTGGCTGGCTTTACAGGTGCGGTGATGCGGACTGGAGGGACTAAGAAGCATTCGCCAGATCAGCTAAACGACATGTTGGAACAACGAGCGGCTGCGGTGGAAACTAGCATTGGTGAAGCTAATGGTAGTGCTAGTTTTCAGGCACTTAGTGAAGATTTAGAAACAGTGTTTGGGCTGTTTACTGAGGTGCTGCGAGGACCTGTGTTTGCTCAAGAAAAGCTAGATTTAGCTAAGACACAGGCGAGGGGTAGTATTGCGCGGCGCAATGATGATCCAGATGAGATTGCTAGTCGGGAATTTCGGAAATTGATTTATGGGAAAGAAAATCCTTACGCCCGCACGATAGAGTATGTGACGCTGGATCGGGTTTCTCGTGGGGATTTGCTCAACTTTTACCAGCAATATTTCCACCCGAATAATATGATTTTGGGGATTGTGGGGGATTTTGATGCTAAAAAAATGCGATCGCTTATTCAAGCTAAATTAGGCGACTGGAAGCGTAACCCCAAAATTGTTAAACCTCAGTTACCAGAGGTGTTACCAGCTAATACAGGTGGAATATTTTTTGTAAATCAGCCGCAACTGACTCAGAGTAGTATTCTGGTTGGGCATTTAGGCGGACGATTCGACAATCCAGACTATGCGGCGTTGGATGTGTTGAATGGGGTGTTAAATGGGTTTGGCGGACGCTTGTTTAATGAAGTGCGATCGCGTCAAGGTTTAGCTTACTCAGTATACGGCTTCTGGAGTCCCCGCTACGATTACCCTGGGATGTTCATTGCCGGTGGACAAACGCGCTCCGATGCTACTGTGCAGTTTGTCAAGGCCTTGCAGGCTGAAATCAAGCGCATCCAAGCGCAAAGAGTGACAACAAAAGAACTAGCTTTTGCTAAAGAGTCTACCCTTAACTCTTTTGTTTTCAACTTTCAAGACCCCAGCCAAACTTTGTTAAGGTTGATGCGGTACGAATATTACGGCTATCCGGCTGATTTCTTATTTCGCTATCAAAAAGCCGTAGCCGCAACCACAGCAGTTGATGTGCAGCGGGTAGCAAAGCAATACCTCAAGCCAGAAAATCTTGTGACTTTGGTGGTGGGGAATCAAAGCGCCATTCAACCACCCTTGACACAGCTAGCAGCACAAGTGACGCCGATAGATGTGACTATTCCCGCTTCACAACCACAGGTGACGAATTAATCAAGGTTACTTGTCCACAACAAACTACTATCAAATAACAAGTAGAGACGCAAGAAATTGTGTCTCTATTTGTATAGAACGACAAAAATACCAATATTATCTATAAACTCATCATTTAAAAGACGAAAATCCTTTTATTATGTCTTTTAAATAAAACTAAAAATCTTGAATTTATAAGATTAGATTACAAAATAGTAGAGAGGGATTTTGGATTGGTAGCTTAATCTGATCCCAGGAGTGTTTTATTGACTATCACCGTATTTCGGGAGGAAAAAATGGCGAAGATAATAATCTCCAATTTGCCTGCTAGTAGTAATGAAAATCTGCTCACTGAACTAGAACCTTGGGAAATGAAGTCTGTGGAGGGTGGTTTAAGAAGAAGGAGAAGAAGAAGAGGGACATCTGGAACAACTGGAGCGACTGGAACAACTGGAAGTACGATCACAATCGACACAAGTGTATTAACAGCCACGATAGATGATATGAATGGTGTTCTTGATAGGCTGTCGTCGCAACTGAATGAAACACTTCAGAGTGTAGAAGTAGTGGAAGAATAAATGTATGAGTCAGCAGATTGTTTTGAATTAATTTTTCTTCTGATTATCGTGCGTTCTGAATGTCATTAACGTTAGAACGCACGATTTTTTATTAAAATTACCAACTAGAAAACTCTCAACAAGCTCAAATTCCCTACTTAATCTAAGATTCCTGATTTCAAATAAGATTCCCGACTTCTTAAAGAAGTCGGGAATCTTATTTAATCATCCATTTTAAATACCCAGATTTAAAAGACTCAAATCATTTATTTATGTCTTTTAAAACAAGTTTAAAACCTTGACTTTCTTAATTATTCTGAATAAAAATTGCATTAACGGTTAAGCGAGACACAGCTTAATTGCCCACAAAAACTACTGAATTGAAAACAAGTATTTTAGGAGAAAATCATGGCAACTATCACTCTTTCTGAATTGCGTAATGCTGGTTCTCAACTATTCCAAGATTCTGAAAGCTTTCTCAATGACCTCAGCGATGTAGATGCAATCTCTGGTGGTTACGACAACTTCAGCGACTTTTGGGGATTTGACAAGATAATTGAAGGCTACGTAAATGTATATGCCATCGGTCATGTTACCTACCTAGCTAAGTCATTCAGCTCCAACGATTACTCCGCTTACTAATAGCTTAGTACTAAAACTACAAAGCTATTTGGCTCTCCTGGGATAAAAAGGAAAAGCAATCTCTGAGATAAATATGAGATTTCTCGATTACCAAATACCCAGGAGAACCAAACAAATTAAGCAATTTACAGATGATTTGCAACAAAC
>NZ_JACXXN010000059.1 GCF_014904695.1 Nostoc sp. MG11
TAAAATTTGTTGCTCAAATCTTCGGTATAATTGCATAACTAGTTCTGATTTATACAGAATGTTTCTTCTCAATAAGTTTTTGCAACACAACCAATTTTGTTGATCTACCGTCACGGATTGCGAGTGGCAGAGGTGGCATCTCTGCGATGGGAGCAAATTGACTTTCATGGTGGGACAAATTACGTAAAGCGAGTTAAAAAAGGCACTGCATCTACTCATCCTCTTTATTCTGAAGAAATTCGCACATCGACGCAAGCTTCAAAGAGATTATCCTGCTAGCCCCTATGTTTTCCAGTCTTCTTGACGTGGCCCGTTGGCACATGATACGATCGCCGGCATTGTTGAACGGGCTGGTGAATTAGCTGGTTTACTTTTCAGAGTCCATGCTCATATGCTGCGGCATGGAACTGGTTATTATTTGGCTAATCGAGGTATTGATACTCGGACAATTCAAAGTTATCTGGGACATAAAAATATTTAGCACACAGTTCGTTACACGAACTTGCATCTACTAAATTTCAAGGTCTTTGGGATGATTAATGCTCATCTCCCCCAAAATTTTTCGCTCTCTAATTCTTGCCCATCTCCCCCGAAAAAAATCGCTCTCAGCAAATGACAGCCTCACGGATTTCACCCAAATAGGAACTTAATCGACAAGACCATTTGCAGCAAGTAATTTTGCCTGTTGTATAACTTCCTCTGTAAACGCAGGATTGTTCTGCATTTGTTCAAATAAAATGAGTAATGCTTCTGGAGAACCCTTAAAATCAACACGCACACCAACAAAGGTCAGATCAAAAGTCTGATTTGTATTCGTGACCAAATCTAGGTTTTGATGTTTGATGTTAAGGACACGTATGTGGTTGGTGAGTTCAGGCTGTAATTCAGCCGCTACTTCTGAGTATTCTCTGCGAATAAAATTAACTTTCTCAACAGTTTTCTGCTCTAATCTCTTGTCAGATTCTTTAGTGAGATCAGTCTCAACTGACGGAACTACCGCTACTGAGTTAGCTTCGTCTTTTAGTTCTAGCTGAGAATGAGTTTGCAGAGGTTGATATGGTTTAGATGAAGTAAATGAATTACCTTGCGTAGCTACAGTAGAGATGTCCATAGTAGCTGACTTAAGATCATTAGCTTGAGCTTGCTCCTGATAATGACTGACAATAACCTTAGCCTTAGGGTGAGTGATGTTTTCACCTTCTTTAGCAAGTTCTAAAGCTTTTCTACGAGCTTTTTCAGGGGTAGATGGTTCTGCTAAGAGATAAAGTGCTGAAACAGCAATATTCAAATGCGCCAAATTGGCACATTTAAATTGAGCAGCCACTTGCATAAATCTAGTTGCTGTTCTTACACTCCAGCCAAACTCAGCCTTGAGCCAAGCTCTGAAATTTCCATGACCTAACTGTTCTTTTACCTCGGTCAAGTTCTGCCCAATATCAATTATGTCCTGAGCACTCCGATGTATCAAATTTTTAAGTTCAGAGGTTTTACTTTGAACAAGAATCTGGACTTTAGAGGTGAGAATACTATAGTCAAAACCTTGTGTTTCTCGAGTTAAAACTGGTTGTAATAATTTAGACAATGGTTGCTCATAAAACTCAATTACTTCCGTAGAATCAGATAAACTCATAATGATGCACTGCCAATACTAAAGGATTAATAGAACTGAATTATTAATGTCTCAACCTGTAAAGTTGTTATTAGAAATACTAATAGTTGTAATATCTAATTTAGTTATTGTTGCTAGTATTACAAAAATATTCTTGCATACCTATTTTCTAAATAGATTAAAAATAAAAGCATCTATCTAAAGATAAGTAATTATTTTATTATTTTTCTCTGAATCAAATTATTTATCTGACTTTTCCGGTTAAGTTTCTCTAGCAAGTTGCCAACCCTCACAGAGATCGTGCAATTTTAACCAACCTCGCTATAGTACCATCCGTGAGAGGTTAAGATAACTTATATCTTGCACCTATAAAGAAAATCAGCAAAAGGCAAATAAATAGCACAAAATATTACAGCAGATGAATGGTGCATATTAGAGGCTATTTATAAAGTAAATCTAAAGGCGAGCAGGAGGGGATTAGCGCAAGGATTAAGATACCTCATATACAGTGTATTTATATAGTTGCTCATAGCACGAAAGTCTTATCCAACAGACTTAAATGATATGGAATGGAAAATCCTAGCTCTCTTAATTCCACAACCTAAACAAGGAGGACATCCGCGCACAACTGATATGCGAGCAGTATGCAATGCAATCTACTATCACTTTAAAACGGGATGCCAATGGAATATGCTTCCAGCAGACTTTCCTCCAAGTTCAACAGTTTACAGCTACTACAGAAAATGGCAACGTAAGCAGTAATTCTCCTTATGAGAATGGTTATCAATACTTGAGATTAAAATTAACTGATGGAAGCTGGTATCTGTTGAAAATGCTTCTAAATGTTGAATTGAAGGTATGTCTGGCTATTTAAAACGGGAGCATCCCAAATGTGCATGAATAAAGAAACATTATTCGCGATGGATACTCGCGAATAATCTGGGCTTTTTTCCCTCTTTTTGCCAAATTGGGATGCTCCCTTTAAACCCACATTCCGCACCCGGAACTGTCACAAAAGAAAAGGTAGGGAATTTTGGGGCTAGTTTTTGATTCAAGATCAAAACTGGAGGGAAGGAAAGTTAAAAATCAAGCCAGAGTTTGATAAAAAATGAATCGGTATAAAAAATACTGCATAAAAAAGTAAAGCTACTGAAACTAGAGTGAGTAACTCAAAAAAAGTTGATAAAAGGAAAGCTTGAAGAAAATGACAATCAAAATAATAAATAGTAGCGACGACAAGTACTAGGGAAGAATTGTAATATCCATAATCTTTCATCTGAGAGGTTTGATATTTGTGAAAAACCATTAATAATTAATACGTGGATACCTTGAAAACATTGAAATATCCATCGCAAAGTGGGACGGTGTGTCAGTTTACCTAATTGATTTTTTATTTCTTGGTTTTGAGCCAATAAACGAGCACGTAACTGTCGTTGCCCTAAAGTATAAACCAACAAACATAACCCCATAATCATGGATAAAGCTTCAATGCGCTCTGGGGACTTGAGAAATATACTATCTGTTAGGAATAAAGGGTCTTTGAGAAAAGCAAATCCTCTCTCACATGATTGTTGAGCTTTATATTCTTTAATCATGTCTGAGTAGATCAATTCAGATTAATGAATAATATTAGTTGCTAAAATAAATTTATCAGAAGTACGATTTTCAAGTTCAATTGCTTCTTCATCTTGTTTTAATTGCGCTGATATTTGATAGCAATATTTCCAATCAGTCTGAGAGTTATTTTTGCTTTTAATCTGAGGCTTTAACTGTTTTTTAGATATTTTAATTTCAGTCAACCGATGATATTTTAATTGCTCTGATAGATGTAATGCAGCTTTTTTGGCATTTCGATGACAAGCAAATTCTTCATTACATAGCTTAGTTAGCTTCTGATGAGCATTTGTTTGAGCTTGATTAACGGGACTTAAACAAAAATTAAGCCAAAAAAGAGTATAATGCTTAACTAACATAGCTTTCACGTTAGAAAAAGCTCATGAAAGAAACCACTCCCACAGCGATGCCCCCCTGCTTTGACAGATGGTGTCAAAGATTTGATGATGTGTTTACTCATAAAGCTCAAAAAAGAGAGTTTAGACACTATATAGGGGGATTACTGGGGGAAAGAGAGAGAAAAAACCTGTTTCAAATGGCGGATAATGCTGTAGGTGTAACGTACCACCGATTACATCACTTTTTGACCGAAGCACCTTGGTCTAGTGGGCAGGTGAATGAGCGTCGATTAGAAATCATGAATAAGTGCAGTCAAACGAGAATTAGTAGAGGTTTTAGCTTAATAATTGATGATTCTGGTCAGAGAAAAAGTGGTAATTTTACTGCTGGTGTGGGGAGACGTATATTGGAGAAATTGGCAAAACAGATCATGGAATCGTAGTAGTAACAACGCATTTATCTGATGGCAGAAAAAGCTTACCGTTAGATATAGAGTTATATCAACACGCTGATTCTTTAGCTCAAGGGAAACAAGACCCTCTATTTGAGAAAAAACCAGAACTAGCAGTCAAGTTGATAGATAAAACCCTAAACAGAAAATATCAACCTGGGATAGTAATTGTAGATGCTGGATATGGCAACAATACATCATTTTTATTAGAGTTGGAAAAACGGCAATTAAAATATTTAGGAGGGTTAGCTAAAAATCGAAAAATAACAGTTAATCAAACAGACAATATTCAACAAACAATTCGGTTAGATGAATTAGCCCAGCGCTTACCCAAAGAGGCTTTCACAGAAATTCAAATATATTTGGATCAACCCAAAACATTATGGGTAGTAACTTGTGAAGTGGAAATATCAAGTTTAACTGGAAAGCGAAATATTGCGATCGTCATGAATGCTTCTACTTTCTCAGCCGCCACCGATATTGACTACTTCATCACTAATATATCTTCATCAATTGTTACACCACAATGGATAGTTGATACATATTCTCAAAGGAATTGGGTAGAAGTTTTTTACAGGGAAGCTAAAGGATGGTTAGGACTTAAAGAATATCAAGTTCGCGAGCAAAGGAGTTTATTGCGCCATTTTATTTTGGTTTTCTGTGCCGATACTTTTATTCTTTGGCATCAGTTAACTGGAGGATTAAGACGACGGTGGGCAAACAAACCTTTAAACACTTTTACTGAAGCTTTAGAAGCGTTCAGAACAGCTATGTCTTTTCGATTTATTGATTGGTTGAACTCAAATCGTGACGTGTTTGCTGCTTACAAAGCTAGTTTGGGTTACATTTGGGCTTGATTTTTGTCTAAGTCCCGCTAGTAGGGAAATTTGGTACATCATCAGCGATGAAACTCCTACCCTCCAAACGTTCAACCAAGTATTTTTGCACCTTAATTTAGGATAAATAATCACTGATTATTAGCAGTTTTCATTACTTTCATTAGAGCAAAATATCTAGCTAATAATTGGATACGTGTTTATTGTTTATTAACCTAACTTTAAAGATTTTGGTTTAAATACTTAACTATTTTTATCCACTTTATTATTATAATATGTAAATATTGGCTGGAAATAGGTTAAAACTGCAGTTTTTGTCAAGACTAAATTTAGATGCGTTCTCTCTGCATCAGCGGCAGATTCCTGTTGCTCTATTTCGTTGCTGCTAACTCAACAGAAGATTTGAGCTTTAATTTTCGACTCCTTTACAAGCGTTGGCGTTATACCTCCCTGTTGGCTATTTCCTATTTAACTGGCTGACTTTTCTAACCAGGGTAAGTGCATCTACATCTAATTTTGTAGTGAAAATAACAGAATATCTTGCACAATTGTCGTTATGGAAGATATTTGAGTATTAAAGATGACAAGTATTAGGCTAAGAGAGTAACACATCTATCCTACTTAAACGGTCAGTATGATGGCATCAAGTTTCAAATCTCCAAAACCAACGATTGAAAGCACAAAAAAACTGAGCCTAGCGAATGCGACTGCACTGACAGAAAAAACGGCATCGATTTTTAGTGAGATAGAAGATCCGCGTGTAGAAAGAACCCGTATCCATGTTTTAACAGATATTTTAATCATAGGAATATTATCAGTGATGCCGGAGGTAAGGGATGGGAGGACATGGAAAATTATGGATTGAGTAAATACGAATGGCTGGAGCAGTTTTTAGCTTTGCCAGAAGGTATCCCCAGTGCAGATACATTTCGACGGGTGTTTGAACGGATTAATCCAAAAGTATTTGAGCGATGCTTTCGACATTGGGTAGAATCTGTAATTGAGTCAGTAGGAGCGCAAGTAATTCCCATTGATGGTAAAACCCTGAAAGCTTCCTACAATAGAGGACAGGGGAAATCCGCATTACATTTAGTTAGCGCCTGGTCGAGCGAATATTGTCTTGTTTTAGGGCAAGTAAAAGTAGCCGATAAATCGAATCAAATTACAGCAATTCCTGCGTCGTTAGAATTATTAGAGATAGCTGGATGTATTATTACAATTGATGCAATGGGTACGCAAACAGCAATAGCATCTCAAATTTTTAACGCCAAAACGGATCATGATCTTAGCGCTAAAAGGTAATCATCTTACACTTCATGGACAAGTAAAAGATTGGTTTGAGCCACACTTATCTCAAGGGTTTGAAGGTGTTATTCATAGTTATAATGAGAGGGTAAAAAAAGGTCATCATCGTATCGAAAAGCGGCAAGTTTGGTGTGTTCCAGTTTCTCAATTGCCAACTTTACATAACCAAGATAATTGGCTTGGTCTTAAATGTATTGTTATGGTAGCCCGGGTTCGACACCTTTGGAATCAAACGACCAGTGAAGTTCAGTTTTATCTAACTAGTTTAGACAGTGATGCCTGTAAATTAGGGCAAGCAATTCGTCTACATTGGGGTGTTGAAAACGGTCGACATTGGACAATGGACGTCACATTAATGAAGATGCTTGCTGCGTCCGTATTGGTCATGCTCCACAAAACTTAGCACTGCTGCGACGAATTGCACTTAATGCTCTGAATCTAGAACAATCTTTCAAACGTAGTAATCGTCAAAAATCAAATAGAGCCGCTATGAATAATAACTATATGCTGACTATTCTTGCTGCTTGTTTATCCCAATATGATGATGCCTCTCAACCCACTTTTCAATAGCATTTGAGATGCGCTTACCCTGCTTTTCTAACAGTTCGTCATCTACTCAAGGAACTCAAAGATGAACAAACTCTATTTTGAGCTACCTGCTGATTGTTCTACATTAGTTGATCTTCTTTGCTGGAGATCTCTCCAGCAGAATGAACGGCAGGTTTATATATTTCTGCGGGATGGAGAAGTCGAGGAATTCCATTTGACTTATAAGCAGCTAGACTCTCAAGCGCGTGCTATTGGGGCGCTGCTTCAAAGCATGGGAGCGCATGGAGAAAGAGCTTTACTACTCTACCCACCAGGATTTGAGTTCATCACAGCATTTTTCGGATGTCTGTACGCTGGAGTAATTGCTGTACCAGCCTATTCACCACGACGCAATCAAAAAGTGAGCAGGCTACAGGCAATTGTGGCAAACTCTCAAGCAAAGTTTTTACTTACAACTGCATCAGAGTTAGTCAATATAGAGAGTCGATTACCACAGAATCTAGAGTTAATCGGATTGCATCGGCTGGCAACTGATAATCTCAACAGTAACTTGGCATTAGAATGGCAGCAACCGAATTTGTCTGAAAGCACCATAGCTTTCCTCCAATACACTTCTGGTTCTACAGGAACACCCAAAGGTGTGATGGTTACTCATCGCAACTTGCTACATAATGAGCAACTGGTCAAGATAGCTTTTGGGCATACAGAAAAAAGTATAATTGCTGGTTGGTTGCCACTATTTCATGATATGGGGCTGATTGGGAACGTCTTACAGCCTTTGTACTTGGGAGTACCCTGTATTTTAATGTCACCTGTGGCTTTTCTCCAGAAGCCTGTTCGCTGGCTGCAAGCTATTTCCCGTTATAAGGCAACTACAAGTGGTGGCCCGAATTTTGCCTATGATTTATGTGTAGATAAGATTACTGCCTCACAGCGGGAAAGCTTGGATTTAAGTAGCTGGGATGTTGCTTTTAACGGCGCGGAACCTATTCGTGCAGAGACTCTCAAGCGGTTTGCAGCTACTTTTAAACCTTGTGGCTTTCGTTGGGAAGCATTTTATCCTTGCTATGGTATGGCTGAGACCACTTTGTTTGTTTCTGGTAGTTTAAAAACAGCTCCGCCTATTTTTCATCAAGTCAACAAAGCAGCCTTAGAACAAAACCAGGTACTAGCATCAGCAGCAGACGATAGTGATTTCCAGACTATTGTGGGCTGTGGTATGACAATGTTTGATAAAATCGTGATCGTTGACCCTAAATCCAATGCTCAATGTCCATCTGAACAAGTAGGAGAGATTTGGGTATCAGGACTGAGTGTCGCTCAAGGTTACTGGAATCGGCTAGAGGAGACCAAACAAACCTTCAGCGCTTATTTAGAAGATACAGGTGAGGGTCCGTTTCTCCGAACTGGGGATCTAGGATTTCTTCACAAAGGAGAATTATATGTCACAGGTCGGCTTAAGGATGTGATTATCATCAGGGGTCGCAACCATTATCCTCAAGACATTGAACTAACAGTAGAACAAAGCCATCCAGCATTACACCCTGGTTGCGGAGCGGCCTTTGCTGTAGAAGTAGAGGGCAAAGAGCGGTTAGTAATTGTTCAGGAAGTAGAGCGGAGTTATCTGCGATCATTAGATGTTCATCAGGTAGTTAAAGCCATCTGCAAAGCTGTATCACAGCAGCACGAATTACAAGTTTATGCTGTGTTGTTGCTCAAAATTGGGAGTGTTCCTAAAACTTCCAGTGGGAAAATTCAACGCCATGCTTGTAAAGCTGGATATTTAGCTGGAAGTTTAGATCTAGTGGGATCTTGGAGTGCAAATACTCTGTTAACAGAAGAACCAGATAGCCTAGTATCTCTGACATCCCAAAGCGAGTCTAACTTGCCTGCGGTAATTCTCAAAAACAATAAATTTGCAAAGGTTTCAGATTATGGATTAGTTAAAGATCATACTGCCGAATCAATACAAAACTGGATAGTGAATTGGTTGAGCAAAGCATTGAAAATAAAATCTGAATCTATTGAACCAAGCAAATCGTTTGCTGAATATGGAGTAGATTCACAAATAGCAATAGAGTTAGCACAACAGTTGGAAGCTTGGCTGCAATCTCCTAAAGAAATTGAACCAACTATCGCCTGGAGTTTCCCGGATATTGCATCTTTGGCAGATCACTTAGCAAATGAATTAACTATAAAAACATCTATATTTGCTTCTCAAACGCTTCCTAATACAGAAGCAAAGCTGACAGTAGCACAGCACTCTATCAATAAATTACAAATCTCTCAGCCAGCTTCAAATTTAGAAGTAGAACAACTATCACAAGAGCAGATTGAATTGTTAATTGGTAAAAAACTCTCAGAACTAGAAAACTTGCTAGAGGGAAACAGTAGATGAGCTATCAAACTAGCGAAAATTATGCAGAAAACCTTTCTTCATCACAACGGTTACTAATTGCCCTTCAGCAAGCAAAAATTCAACTGGAAGCAGTAGAGTATCAAAAGCATGAGCCAATAGCTATTATTGGAATAGGGTGTCGTTTTCCCAGTGGAGCTAACAATCCAGAAGCATACTGGCATCTACTACAAGCTGGGGTAGATGCGATTACAGCAATTCCCTCCGATAGATGGGACATCAATATTTTTTACGACCCCAACCCTGATACACCAGGAAAGATGTACACCAAGTACGGTGGATTCTTAGAGCGAGTAGACGGGTTTGAACCTAAATTCTTTAATATTTCTCCGAGGGAAGCGATCGCCATAGATCCCCAACAACGACTGCTCCTAGAAGTAAGTTGGGAAGCACTGGAGAACGCAGGACTTGCAAAAGAGCAGTTAGAGGGAAGTAAGACAGGAATATTTATTGGGATTGGCTCGGAAGACTATTCCCAGCTAACTATCAATTCTGGGGATTTCACCCGGATTGATCCCCACAGTAGCCTAGGGAATGCTCGTTCGATTGCTGCTGGGAGATTGGCATATATTTTTGGTTTTCAGGGGCCATGTCTGCAACTAGATACTTCCTGCTCTTCTTCGCTAATGGCAGTTCACTTAGCCTGTCAGAGCCTACGTGCTAAAGAGTCAAATCTGGCATTAGCAGGTGGTGTAAATTTAATACTATCGCCAGAAACCACCATTGGCTTGTGTACACTCAAAGCACTATCTACTGATGGTCATTGTAAAACTTTTGATGCTGCTGCTGATGGTTACGCTAGAGGAGAAGGATGTGGCATCGTCGTACTGAAGCGCTTATCTGATGCGATCGCTGATCGAGATAATATCCTCGCCCTCATTCGTGGTTCAGCAGTCAACCATGATGGCCGCAGCAATGGTATGACTGCTCCGAATGGTTCTGCTCAAGAAGCATTGATTCGTAAGGCACTAGAAAACGCTAAAGTAGAGCCGAATGAAGTTCAATACCTAGAGGTTCACGGAACCGGCACACCTTTGGGAGACCCAATCGAGGTATTTGCCTTGGAAAAGGTGCTGTGTCAAGGACGATCAAAAGATAATCTTTTAATAATTGGTTCAGTCAAAACTAACATTGGGCATTTGGAAGCCGCCGCAGGAATAGCAAGTCTGATCAAAGTAGTACTGTCTCTCCAACACCAGCAAATACCACCTCATCTACACTTTCACAAGCCAAATCCATATATTCCTTGGGATCGTCTGCCAATAGTAATTCCCCGCGAACTTACCCCTTGGTCAACACAAGGACAACGACTCGCGGGGGTCAGTGCTTTTGGGATGAGTGGAACCAACGTTCATCTGATTGTCGAAGAGGCTCCGGAAATTGAACCTATACGTCCAGAAATTGAACGCCCTTTACATCTTCTATGTCTTACCGCTAGAAGTGAGAAAGCACTAGATACTCTGGCAGGTCTTTATCAAAATTACATCCAGTCTCATTCTCAAGAGCTTCTTGGAGATGTTTGTTTTACAGCCAACACAGGGCGATCGCATTTTGAATATCGGTTAGCTTTGGTTGCCGAATCTAGTTGTCAATTGGTTAAAAAATTAACTGTTTTCATAACAAAAACAGATAATACTGGACTACTTACAGGCCAAGTAAATAGCAAAAATCGCCCAAAAATCGCCTGGCTATTTACAGGACAAGGCTCTCAGTATACAGGCATGGGTCGTCAACTTTACGAACAAGCGCCTACTTTCCGCCAAACTATTGACCGTTGCAATGATATTTTGCGTTCTTATCTAGAAATACCTCTACTAGAAGTTCTTTATCCAACCACCGATGAGAATCCCCTACTGAACCAAACCGCCTATACTCAACCAGCCCTATTTGCCATAGAATATGCCCTAGCGCAGTTATGGCAATCCTGGGGAATTAGACCAGATGTGGTTATGGGTCATAGTCTGGGTGAATACGTGGCAGCTTGTGTCGCAGGAGTATTTAGTTTAGAAGATGGTTTAAAACTGATTGCCCATCGAGGACGCTTAATGCAGCAGTTAGCTTCTGGGGGTGAGATGGTAGCTGTGATGGCATCCCTAGAAACAGTTAATCAACTGATTGCCCCATACACACAAAAAGTGGCAATAGCTGCCATCAATGGGCCCGAAAGTATTGTAATTTCTGGAGAATCACAAGCCATTGCGACGCTGCTCAAGAGCTTGGAATCACAAGGAATCAAAACCAAAGTATTGCAAGTATCCCACGCCTTCCATTCACCCTTGATGGAACCGATGTTGGCAGAGTTTGAAGCAGTTGCTAATCAAATAACTTACTATCAACCTCGGATTCCATTGATTTCAAATGTTACAGGAAGGCGAGCAGATGATAGTATTACCACAGCAACTTATTGGGTAAATCATGTACGTCAGCCAGTGAAGTTTGCTCAAAGTATAGAGACTTTACACCAACAAGGTTATGAAATTTTCCTCGAAATCGGGCCATTACCAATTTTGCTAGGTATGGGAAGGCAGTGTTTGCCATCAGGAGTAGGAGTTTGGTTGCCTTCCCTCAGACAAGGTGATGAATGGCAGCGAATGCTACAAAGTTTGGCAGAGTTATATGTGCGGGGAGTTAAAGTTGACTGGTTAGGGTTTGATAAAGATTATGCTCGTAGTAAGGTGACATTACCTACTTATCCCTTTCAAAGAGAACGTTATTGGATACAGACAAAAGAATTAACTGTTAATAGTCGGGGAAATGGGCACAAGGAAAATCAGAGTCAAGAACATCCTCTCTTAGGTTATCGATTAAACAACCTAGCTCATTTTCCCAATACCCATATCTGGGAAATGGAGGTTGATCAGCACTATCTCTCTTATTTGCAAGAATATCGTGTTTCAGGAACCTTACTTATGCCTCATACAGGTTATATAGAAATCGCCCTGGCAGCAACACAAGCTTCTTTAGGTAAGGCTGACTTAATTACAGATTTAAAAATCCATCTTCCTCTATTTTTATCAGAACAAGGAAATCAAAAAATTCAAGTTGTCCTTTCTCATGGCTCTGAAAATTTGAGTCAGGTTTGTGTGTATAGCTGTCAAAATAACCAAAAATCAATACCACATATTTGGAATTTGCATTTTACTGCCAGCATTCCTTATTAAAAATGATTGGTTATTGAAGATTGAGGATTGGTGAGTAGGATGATCTACTACAAGTATTTAAACTCCTCCCTACCAGAAGATAAAGAATAAAAATTCGGAGAATAGAAAGATGAAGTTTGGTTTAATGTTATTTGGCGATAGTCAATATGCTTTAGATAAAAGTAAATATAACTTAGTCATTGAAACTGCTCGTTTTGCAGATAGTCATGGATTTTCTAGTATTTGGACTCCAGAGCGACATTTTGCTCCCCTTGGAGGTCTTTATCCAAACCCATCCGTATTGAATGCTGCTTTAGCCAGAGAAACTCAGCAAGTTAGATTACAATCGGGCAGTGTTGTTTTACCACTTCATCATCCCATGAGAATTGCAGAAGAGTGGTCGATTGTAGATAATTTATCTGCTGGTAGAGTGGGACTGTCTTTTGCATCGGGTTGGAGTCCAGATAACTTCGCTTTTTTCCCTGAGAAATATCAAAATCGTCATGAAGAATTGTTTGTCGGTATTGAAACAGTTAGAAAGCTCTGGCAAGGAGAATCTATCAAGGTAAAAAGTGGCAACGGAAAACTAGTAGATATTAGTATGTATCCCCAACCTATCCAACCAGAACTCCCTATTTGGGTAACAGCAGTAGGTAATCCTCAAACTTTTGCTAAAGCTGGAGAAATAGGAGCTAATCTTTTAACTAACTTGTTTACACAAAGTATAGGAGAATTAGCTGAAAAAATTACTATTTATCGTCAAGCAAGAAGTCAGTATGGACACGATCCCAATATAGGTATAGTATCTCTAATGTTACATACTTTTGTGGGAGAGGATGTCGATCTGGTTCGAGAACAAATTCGTATTCCTTACTGTAAATATCTTAAGTCTAATTCTCATATTTTTCTTCAGGGTGTAGCTCAGGCTAGAGGTTACAATGTAGAGCTCGCCAACTTATCTAAAAAAGATTTAGATAACTTAGTAAATTTTATTTTTGACAGATTTGCTTCTACAAGTGGACTGATTGGAACACCGGAAACATGTCTTGAGTTAATTAAGCAACTCGATAATGTTGGAGTAAATGAAATAGTCTCTTTATTAGATTTTGGGCAAGAAGAAGATATCATTATAAACCACCTACCATATCTTAATCAGCTTAGAGAAAACTACACTAATTATGTAAGAGCGAAAATACATCTAGATTACCCTCCAAAAAATCTTACTCAAAGACTATTAAACGGTAGGGAAATAATTTCAAATAAAAAACAATCGTTATCTGATTACAAAACTACATTTTCAGAAATCAAAACTCGATGTAGAGAAGCTAAAGATCCGGCTGAATTTGACCAATTATTGGCTCAAAATGGAATACAAAAAGAAGCCAGTTCTAAGACTAGAATAAAAGAACTCTGGCTTGGCAAAGGAGAAGCATTAGGAAAAGTTGAGTTTTCAGGAAGCATGATGGAATTAGATCATAGCTTCCAAATTAATCCATCCCTACTTAATGCTTGCGATCATGTTTTAGGCGCAGTCTTACTATATTATGATGAATTTTCCGATGAAAATCTTCAGAATCATCAGCCAGTTTTTTACCTACCAGTGGGATGCAAGAGTTGTCGTGTTTATCGCCCTATGGGAAATATAGTTTGGAGCCACGCAGTTGTCCAACATCCTCTGAAAAAAACTCAAGAGATTGTTGAGGGAGATGTTCGCATCTTTGATCAAGAGGGAAACTTATTGGTAGAAGTTTCTGGGTTACAGATGCAGCAAACTAATTATTTGGCTAACTCAATCAATACTCAGAATCATTACACAGATTGGTTTTATCAATTGCAATGGCAACCAAAACCTCTCCCAGAATCAGAACTGGTAATTAAAAAAGCTCCAGGTAGCTGGCTCATCTTAGCAGATAGTCTTGGTGTAGGGGAAAAACTAGGAGAACTTTTAGAGGAAAAAGGAGAACGCTGTTTCATTGTTCGTTTTAGCGAGATATATCGAATTTCTTCCGAAGAGCTACTAATCGAGCAAGTTTTTGCCTCAGAGCAACTGGTGTGTCGTGGGGTAGTACATCTATGGAGCTTGGATACCATAAATATTGAAGAAACAAGCTTTACTTCTTTAGAAAAAGACCAAACAATAACTGTCACAAGCATACTCAATCTGGTGCAAGCACTGATTAACAGGGTAAAAAACCAATGGCCTTGTCTTTGGTTTGTCACTCAAAATGTACAAAAAATAGGTTCAGAAGTTACCCCTCCTTCTTTAGCTCAGGCTCTTGTTTGGGGGTTAGGGAAGGTTATAAGAACAGAATTATCTCATGTGGTCGGAGGACTTATAGATTTAGATAAAGAATCCTCTATTGATGAAACAGCCAACCAGTTGTTGAGAGAACTAATAGCTCCAGATGGAGAAGATTTAGTAGTTTTTCGCGATCGCCAAAGGTATGTAGAGAGGCTTGTACGTAGTCAAAACCAATCAATCAAAACCAAACCCATCAGTTTTCGCTCTGATGCTACTTACTTGATTACTGGTGGTTTAGGTAGATTTGGGTTACAAGCTGCCTATTGGATGGCTCAGCAGGGAGCAAAAAATTTAGTTTTCATCAATCGTCGTGAGCTTTCAAGTGTTACTTGGGAGGTAATTAGACCATTACAAGAGTTAGGGGCAAAAGTTTTGCTTCTCAAAGCTGATGTAGCAGATCCCGGAGCTATGTCTCAAGTCTTCGAGCAAATAGAGTCATCTTGTCCACCTCTAGGAGGAATTCTTCATGCTGCTGGTGTATTAGGGTCTGCACTGATTGAGGAAATAACTCCTGAGACCTTAAAAGCAATGTTAAGTCCGAAAGTACTTGGAGTCTGGAATTTGCACCAATTAACTAAGAATAAAAAGTTAGACTTTTTCATTAGTACTTCTTCAATGACTGCGGTGTGGGGTTCTAAAGGAGAAGGTCATTATGCGGCGGCTAATTACTTTCTCAATGTTTTTGCCCATTATCGTCACAGTCTAGGATTACCTGCTCTAACTATCAATATGGGATTATTGGATATTCCACAAGGAGATTTGAAATCTGAATTATACAATTATGAGTTATTAGGCGAGAAATTATTAAAACCGAAAGATGCCTTTGCGGCTTTAGAACAAGTATTGGCTTGGGAAATTGCTAACCAAGTCATAGTTGATATTAACTGGTTTGTCTTCAAAGAACTTTATCAAGCCAGTACGGGAAAATTACTTTTAGAGCAAATTGAGACGCAACCAATAGGGATGATTGGTCAGCAATTAAGATCAAGAGACTTTTTTTGGCAGGAATGGGAATCCTCACCAGCTAGCGATCGCCACGAATACTTAATTACTTATCTGCAAAAGGAAGTAGCTCAAGTATTAGGCTATATAAGAGAAAAAGTCCTTCCTTCCCCAGAACAAGGATTTTTTGAAATGGGAATGGACTCTTTACTAGCAATAGAACTTAAGAATAGACTCTCTGCTAGCCTAGGTTATGAACTCCCTACAGTATTAATTTTTGAGCAGCCTAATATTCTGAGTCTTGCTGATTACATTGCTCAAGAAGTATTGCATTGGCATCTTGTAGAAGAGACAAATCTAGTATCTGCTCTAGAAGATGATGAAGAAGAAACATCTTACAACATTAAACAACTATCAAAGCAAAACTTAGAAAATCTCATCAATCAAGAACTAAAAGAATTAATGGAATATAACTAGTATGAATAAGGTTCCACAAAATATAGAGCAATTATCGCCATTGGAACGTTCAGTTTTGGTAATTGAGAAATTAAAAACCAAACTGAATAAACTAGAGTATTCAATCAAAGAACCGATCGCCATTGTTGGTATGGCTTGTCGCTTACCTGGAGGTGTCAATAATCCTGAGCAATTTTGGCAACTTTTATCTAATGGAATTGATGCGATCGCGCCAATTTCTGATCATCGTTGGGACATTAATGCTGGCTACAATACTGCTTCAAAAACTCCTGAAAACATGTACATCCGCTCTGGAGGATTTTTGCAAGAAATAGATCAATTCGATCCGCTTTTCTTCAACATTTCACCCAGAGAAGCAAAAGGAATGGATCCCCAACATCGCCTCCTTTTGGAAGTTAGTTGGGAAGCACTAGAAATTGCTGGCTACATACCCAAGCGATTAGAAGGTAGACCTGTAGGAGTTTTTATCGGTATTATCTATAATGAGTATGGTCAAATTCTAAAACACCATCAGTCAGATCCCAATCCAGATTATTCTGCATTTGGGGTAGGTTCATTTAGTGCGGCAGGCCGTATATCCTATACTTTGGGACTGACTGGCCCTTGCATGGCGATCGATACAGCCTGTTCTGCTTCGTTAGTTTCTCTACATCAAGCTTGTCAGAGCTTACGACAACAAGAATGTGAAATGGCTTTAGCTGGTGGAGTTAATTTAGTACTTTTGCCAGACACTATGATCGCTATGTCGAAAGCAGGAATGTTATCTCCAGATGGTCGTTGCAAAACTTTTGATGAATCTGCTGATGGTATAGGTAGAGGAGAAGGCTGTGGCATCTTAGTACTTAAACGTCTCTCGGACGCTCAAAAAGCATCCGATAATATACTTGCTGTGATTAAAGGCTCTGCTGTCAATCAAGATGGCCCTACTAGTGGGTTTAGTGTTCCCAACAGTTCTTCCCAGCAACAGGTGATTCGTCAAGCATTAAAGATGGCGCATGTCGAACCTTCTCAAATTAGTTACATCGAAGCTCACGGAACGGGTACTTCTTTGGGAGATCCAATTGAAATCAGGTCTTTAGCAAAAGTATATGGAGAAGCACGCTTTCAGCAACAACCATTGATCGTTGGCTCAGCAAAAACTAACATTGGTCATTTAGAGTCTGCTGCGGGAGTTGCAGGAATAATTAAAGTAATATTGCAGTTACAAAATCGGCAGATAGCACCTCATCTACATCTAGATCGCCCTACTTCCAAGTTCAACTGGGATGAGTACCCAATGATAGTACCAACCCAATTAACTGCTTGGGAAATCAAAGAAGGTAGTAGAATTGCGGGAATTAGTTCTTTTGGAGTTAGTGGTACTAATGCTCATGTGGTGTTGGAAGAAGCACCAGAACAGATCCAAAGTCAAAAGCGCAAAGAGTTGCGAACTAAGAGTGACAATCTCAAAGTCAAAAGTGAGAATAGACAGGAATTTCCTCAAATATTAACTCTTTCAGCAAAAATTCCTCAAGCTCTCGAAGAGTTAGTGAATCGTTATCGCGATCATCTGGAAACTCATAAGGAATTAGATCTGGCAGATATTTGTTATACCGCCAATACAGGACGTGCCCACTTCAATCATCGTCTAGCCGTTATTGCATCTGACAAACAAGAATTAGCTGATAAATTAGCAAAAATCAATGTTCTCAAAGAGACTAATGGTGTATTTTTAGGAAAACTCTCTAGTAATAGTAAATCACCTAAAATTGCTTTTCTGTTTACTGGACAAGGTTCTCAGTATTTCAACATGGGAACACAACTCTATCAAACGCAACCTGTGTTCCGTAAAACCTTAGATCTTTGTGACCAAATTCTACAATCTTATTTAGAAAAATCTATATTAAACGTTATTTATCCTCAAGAAGTCACACTAAGTAGTTCTATCATTGACCAAACCGCCTATACTCAACCAGCCCTATTTGCCATAGAATATGCCCTAGCGCAGTTATGGCAATCCTGGGGAATTAGACCAGATGTGGTTATGGGTCATAGTCTGGGTGAATACGTGGCAGCTTGTGTCGCAGGAGTATTTAGTTTAGAAGATGGTTTAAAACTGATTGCCCATCGAGGACGCTTAATGCAGCAGTTAGCTTCTGGGGGTGAGATGGTAGCTGTGATGGCATCCCTAGAAACAGTTAATCAACTGATTGCCCCATACACACAAAAAGTGGCAATAGCTGCCATCAATGGGCCCGAAAGTATTGTAATTTCTGGAGAATCACAAGCCATTGCGACGCTGCTCAAGAGCTTGGAATCACAAGGAATCAAAACCAAAGTATTGCAAGTATCCCACGCCTTCCATTCACCCTTGATGGAACCGATGTTGGCAGAGTTTGAAGCAGTTGCTAATCAAATAACTTACTATCAACCTCGGATTCCATTGATTTCAAATGTTACAGGAAGGCGAGCAGATGATAGTATTACCACAGCAACTTATTGGGTAAATCATGTACGTCAGCCAGTGAAGTTTGCTCAAAGTATAGAGACTTTACACCAACAAGGTTATGAAATTTTCCTCGAAATCGGGCCATTACCAATTTTGCTAGGTATGGGAAGGCAGTGTTTGCCATCAGGAGTAGGAGTTTGGTTGCCTTCCCTCAGACAAGGTGATGAATGGCAGCGAATGCTACAAAGTTTGGCAGAGTTATATGTGCGGGGAGTTAAAGTTGACTGGTTAGGGTTTGATAAAGATTATGCTCGTAGTAAGGTGACATTACCTACTTATCCCTTTCAAAGAGAACGTTATTGGATACAGACATCAGAAAACGTAAGCCAAAAAGACGCTGATTCCAATGCAGAAAAGAAGATTACGACTATTGTTCATTGGCTGAACAATGGGAATACTCAACAGTTGGCTGAACAATTAGAAAAAATTGGGAAATTTTCCGTAGAACAAGTCAAGTTATTACCAGAAGTGCTGGCAATATTGGTCAAACAGCATCAGGAAGAACTGACAGCAGCAACAGATGTGAAGGATTGGCTTTATAAGATAGAGTGGCGTTCTCAAGTGCTTTTCGGTAAGCAATTAAAAGCTACTTACTTACCAAGTGCTTCTGAAATTGATACTAAACTTTATCCTCAAGTTGTGGAGTTGATAAAACAAGCTAACTTGGAAGTGTATGGACAAGTTATAAGCCAATTAGAAGTTTTGAGTATAGACTACATTCTAAAAGCTTTCCAGGAATTGGGTTGGGAATTTCAGGTAGGAGAATCTGTTTCAAGGTCATTCATTGCCCAGAAATTGGGTGTTGTCCAAGAGCATACTAGGCTACTGGAACGTTTGCTGGAAATGCTCAGCGAAGTGGGAATCCTAAAACCAATTAATGGTGGATGGGGAATAACTAAAGTACCTGATATTAAAGATCCACAACAGTTATTGAACTCCTTATTAAGTCAATACCCCAATGCATTAACTGAATTGACTCTGCTCTCTCGCTGTGCTTCTCGACTAGCTTCTGTGTTGAGAGGAGAATGTGACCCAGTGCAATTAGTTTTCCCACAAGGGGATTTAACTACTGCTAACCAACTGTATCAAGAATCTTCAGTAGCGAAGCTGATGAACACCTTGGTGCAACAAACAGTCTTATCAGCATTAGAGAATTTGCCCAAATCTCGTGGGGTGCGCGTGTTAGAAATTGGCGGGGGAACCGGAGGAACTACCGCCCATATCTTACCCTATTTGAATCCAGATCAAACAGAATATGTGTTCACGGATATTAGTTCTTTATTCACTACTAAAGCGACTGAGAAGTTTGCAAATTACCCTTTTGTACGTTATCAAACCTTAAATATTGAAGTTGACCCATCCATTCAAGGATTTGAGTCCCATCAATATGATTTGATTATTGCAGCGAATGTGCTACATGCTACAGCAGATTTATCTGATACTTTAGAGCATGTACGGCAGTTATTAGCACCAAAAGGAATGTTAGTGCTACTTGAAGGAACCACTCGCCAAAGATCGTTTGATTTAATCTTTGGATTGCTTGAAGGTTGGTGGCGGTTTACCGATGTAGATTTAAGACCTAATTACCCATTACTCTCAGTCAGACAATGGCAACAACTGCTAGAAAAAAGTGGTTTTCAACAAGCTGTGAGTATTTCTGATATTGATGGTTCTAGTGGTTTGTCCGAACAAGCAGTGATTTTAGCTCAAGCCGAGGATACTAGATTATCCAATACTTCTCAAGCAAAGAGTTGGTTGATTTTTGCAGACCAACAGGGTATTGCTCAGCAGTTAGCTATTCAGTTGCAATCTACAGGAAATGTCTGTATATTAGTCAAACCTGGAAAAGAATTTCAACAAATTTCTCAACAAGAGTTTACTATTAACCCAAATAATCCTCAAGAATTTGAGCAACTATTACTAGCATTATCAGATAAATTACCTAGTTTAAATAGTGTTGTTCAATGTTGGAGTATTGACGAAATAGACCCTCAAAGCCAAAGATATGATGTACAAGATATTCAACAGTGGGTATGCGGAACTACTTTATTTTTAGTGCAAGCTTTGGTTAAGGTCTTAGGTTCTCAACCTCCGCAGCTATGGTTAGTTACTCAAGGAGCACAGCCAGTACCCGACATTAATCCTTGCGTTCGGGGAATAGTTCAATCTTCTTTGTGGGGTATGGGCAAAGTGATTGCTTTGGAACACCCAGAGCTAAAATGCATACGGGTAGATTTAGATCCAAATGCAGAGATTGAAAAACAAGCCCAAGCTTTATGGGAAGAAATCGGCTCGGATGGTGTAGAAGACCAAGTAGCTATTCGTTCTCAAGAGCGTTATGTTCCTCGCTTAGTTCATCATCAATATAGCCAAGAAGGTATAAATAAAAATAAAGTTTTTGCATCAACAACATACAAAGTAGCAACATTCCGTGAAGATAGCACTTACGTAATCACAGGAGGTCTAGGAGGTCTAGGTTTATTGGTGGCTCGCTGGATGGTAGAACGTGGAGCCAGACATCTAGTTTTAGTAGGACGTAGTGGAGCTAAGGATGCTGTCCAAACTCAGTTACAGGAATTAGAACAAGTTGGTGCTAAAGTTGATGTTATGCGGGCAGATATATCTGATGTCGAGTCAATTGCAGAGGTATTTTCACAAATAGAACAATCTTTACCACCATTGCGAGGAATTATTCATTCTGTAGGTGTTTTAGATGATGGAATTCTACAGCAGCAAACCTGGGCAAAGTTTGCACGGGTAATGGCTCCCAAAATCCAAGGAGCCTGGAATCTCCACAATTTAACTGTAAACAAACCTTTAGACTTTTTTGTAATGTTTTCTTCCGCAGCATCTTTACTTGGTTCTGCTGGTCAAGCAAATCATTCGGCAGCAAATGCCTTTTTAGATGCTTTAGCTTATTATCGTCAAAGTACGGGACTGCCAGGATTGAGCATTAACTGGGGAATAGTGGCACAAATCGGAGCAGCAGCCAAGCTCGAAGCAGATGAACGAGCACAGAAAAAGGGAATGGGAGCAATTCTGCCAACTCAGGTCTTGGAAGCATTAGATTTACTGATGAGTAATCTTTCTGGTTCAGTTGGAGTGGTTCCGATTCACTGGCCTAAGTTTATTCAACAATGGTCTGCTTCGCCGTTTATCGCAGATTTTATCGAAAGATATTTGTCAAGAACTTTAGCTCAGAACGCAGTAAAAGCAAAACATGACGGGTTTTTAGAACAATTAAAGCTGTTAACTCCTGGGGAAAGAGAAAAGCTGTTGACCGCTTACCTACTTGATGAAATTGCTCAGGTATTGGCAATGAAAGTTTCTCAAATTGATGTACAACAATCTCTTAATACAATGGGACTTGATTCTCTGATGTCTGTGGAATTGCGGAACCGACTGCAAACAGACTTGGAAGTTGATGTACCTATAGTCAAATTTATGGAAGATATCAGTATTGTTGATTTAGTAGCAGAATTAGATGAGCAACTAACTCAAATTGATCAGCTTCAAACATTTGAGTCAGAAAATAACCAGCACACTCTCTTAAATGACGTCAAGGATAATAATTGGATTGAGGTGGAACTATGAATTTAATTGAGTTCTTACAAGACCTTTCGCTCAAAGGTGTAAAGTTGTGGACTGAGGGTGGAAGGCTACGCATTGGTAGTTCCCAAAAAGTATTGACTCCTGATGTCACCAGTCAACTACAGCAATATAAGACCGAAATCTTAGAGTTACTTTGTAAGCACCCAGATACTTTTAATGTTTATCCGCTCTCCTATGGTCAAAAGGCACTTTGGTTTTTATGGCAACTAGCACCAGAAAGTCATGCTTATAACGTATCATTGTCCGTTCGTATATGCGGAGCGATAGATATTACAGCAATGGAAAAGGTATTCCAAGTGCTAATGGAACGCCATCCGATATTGCGTACTACTTTTCCTCAACGAGGAGCTGAACCTATCCAACATGTACATCAAAATCAGGAATTAGATTTCTTACAAATTGATGCTTCTAGTTGGATTGAAGATCAATTGAAAGTGAAAGTGGTTGATGCTCATCAAATTCGATTTGATCTGGAAACAGGGCCCGTTGTGCGAGTCAGATGGTTTACTTGTTCTGATGAAGAGCATATTTTATTGCTGACTATGCATCACATTGCTTGCGATCGCTGGTCTTTTGATATTTTGCTACAAGAATTGC
Organism: Nostoc sp. MG11; assembly: GCF_014904695.1. Classification (GTDB taxonomy): domain Bacteria; phylum Cyanobacteriota; class Cyanobacteriia; order Cyanobacteriales; family Nostocaceae; genus Komarekiella. Next base: position 22,678 of record NZ_JACXXN010000059.1, read on the forward strand.
CAAAAATCTATCAGGCACAAAGATCTGGTATTGAAATATCCCTTCTTCCTCTGAAACATTCCTATCAAGATTATGTGAACTGGCAAAGAAAAATACTCTCTAGTGCCCAGGGAGAAAAATTGTGGAGCTATTGGCAACAGCAATTAGCAGGAGATTTACCAACACTAAATCTCGCAACAGATAAACAACGAGGGCCAATACAGACTTATAATGGTGCTTCCTATCGCTTCAAGTTATCGAAAACGCTGACTGAGCAAGTTAAGAAATTAGCCCAAAGAGAGGGAGTAACTTTTTATACAATTCTTTTAGCTACTTTTGCGCTGCTTTTGCATCGTTACACAGGTCAGGAAGATATTCTAGTAGGTTCTCCGTCTCTAGGTCGAAGTCAAGCTGAATTTGCTGAAATTTTCGGCTGCTTTATTGACCCAGTTGTGATCAGGGCAAATTTGTCGGGAAATCCTAGTTTTAAGGATTTTCTGAAGCAAGTTCGTCAAACAGTACTGGAAGCACTGACTCATCAAGATTATCCATTTTCTCTACTTGTAGAAAAATTACAGATACATCGCGACCCTAGCCGTCCACCGATTTTTCAAGCTTTTTTTGCCCTGAAGCAATTACATCAATCTCAAGATCTACTTCTTCTGCTTGAGAATGAAAGTGAAAAGAATGTTGATTGGGGAGGAATGCAGTTAAAACCTTTTGAAATTCCTCAACAGGAAGGTCAGTTTGATTTAGATTTTGAAATAGTGGAGAGTAGTTCATCAGTTTTTGGGACTTTTAAGTACAATACTGACTTATTTGAGGAACCGACTGTTGAGCGTATGGCTGGTCATTTCCAGAATTTGTTGTCAGCAATTATCGGAAATCCGCAACAAGTTGTCGGTGAATTACCTTTATTGAGTGAAGCAGAACGTCATCAGTTGTTGCTTGAATGGAATCATACAGAGAGTGAATATCCCATTGATCAATGTATTCATCAATTGTTTGAAGAACAGGTAGAGAAAACACCGGATGCTGTAGCGGTAGTGTTTGAAAATCATCAGTTGACCTACCAGCAATTAAATCAAAAAGCCAATCAACTAGCACGTTACTTACAAAGCCTGGGTGTAGGAGCAGAAAGGCTAGTGGGGATTTGCGTAGAACGTTCGATTGAGATGGTGGTGGGAATTTTAGGGATACTTAAGGCTGGTGGTGCTTACTTACCTTTTGATCCTGATTATCCCCAAGAACGTTTAAGTTACATGTTGGATGATTCTGGGGTCAGGATTCTCTTAACTCAAGAGTCTTTAAGAGAAATGTTATCCTCACAACAGTTACAAATTGTTTGTTTGGATACGGATTGGAAAAATATCACAGCATATTCTCAACAGAATCTTGATGCTGAGGTTACATCATCTAATCTGGCTTATGTTATCTATACTTCTGGTTCTACAGGTAAGCCAAAAGGAGTAACAATTGAGCATCGTCAAGTTATCAACTTTTTTACAGGAATAGACGATCGCATTGGAAATAATTCTCCAGGAACTTGGTTAGCATTAACGACAATATGTTTTGATATTTCTGTTTTAGAGTTATTTTGGACTTTAGCCAGGGGTTTCCAAGTCATTATCGCCCCAGAACAGAAAAAACTATTCTCTTCCACAACATCAAAGCTTCAGTCCCTAGACAAAAACATTGAGTTTAGTTTGTTTTATTTTGCTAGCGATAGTGACCAAAATAGTGATCAAGATAAATATAAATTACTCCTCGAAGGTGCTAAATTTGCGGATAGACATGGATTTTCTGCAATTTGGACTCCTGAACGTCATTTCCATCAGTTTGGTGGGTTATACCCCAATCCTTCCGTAGTTAGTGCAGCGATCGCTGCTATCACAGAAAACATTAAAATTCGAGCAGGAAGTGTCGTTATTCCCCTTCATGATCCCATCCGAGTTGCAGAAGAATGGGCAGTCGTAGATAATCTATCTCATGGTAGAGTCGGAATTTCTTTTGCAACTGGTTGGCAACCTAATGACTTTATTTTAGCTCCAGAAAATTACCCACAGCGTAAAGCTGTGACGTTAGAAGCGATCGAAACCGTTAGAAAACTTTGGCGAGGAGAAACAGTTAAACGCAGAGATGGTAACGGAGAAGCGATCAAGATCAAAGTTCTTCCCCGTCCCCTTCAGAGCGAGTTACCAACTTGGATGACCGCATCCGGAAATCCAGAGACTTTCAAATTAGCTGGAAAACTAGGGGTTAATGTTCTGACTCACCTATTAGGTCAAACGATAGAAGAACTAGGAGAAAAAATAAATCTTTACCGTCAAGCTTGGCGCGAGCATGGTCATTCTGGTAATGGTCATGTGACCATAATGATTCATACATATATTGGAGAAAATTTAGAAACTGTTCGCCAACAAGTATACCAACCATTATCTGATTATCTCTGCAGTTCTCTGGGACTGATGAAAAGCATTGCAGTTTCCATGAATCAAAACCCGGAAGACTTAAGCCAAGCTGATAGGGATGCTATGGTTACTCACGCATTCAATCGCTATTTTGAAACTTCAGGACTTTTGGGTACACCAGAAAAATGTCTTCAGATAATTAACCAACTCAAAGCCATTGATATTGATGAGGTCGGCTGCTTAATTGACTTTGGTGTGGATGTTGATGCTGTCATCTCTAGCTTAAATTACATCAATGCATTAAAAGAGGATAGTAATCAAAAACATATATCCGAAAGTGATACATCTTCCTTCTCGACACAAATTAGCAAGTACAATGTCTCTCATTTGCAATGTACTCCATCACTGTTAAAAATGTTACCGGATAAAATGAGTAGCCTCAAGTCCCTGAGCAAAATTTTGGTTGGTGGAGAAGAACTATCCGTATCTTTGGCTAAAGAACTATCGTCCGTTGTGTCCGGGGAAATCTATAACATGTACGGGCCGACAGAAGCAACTATTTGGTCAACGATTTATCCAGTGAAAAACTGTGATCAAAAACTGTCGATTGGAAAACCGATTATTAATACACAGCTTTACATTTTAGACCGTAATTTACAACTAGTCCCTATAGGGGTACCCGGAGAACTATACATCGGAGGTAATGGTCTAGCCAGAGGTTACCTTAACCGTCCAGAACTAACTAAACAAAAATTTATCCCAAACCCCTTTCATAATTCTAAATCCGAACGCCTTTACAAAACAGGTGACCTCGTCCGCTATTTGCCCAACGGTGATATTGAGTATCTAGGTCGCATTGATAACCAAGTAAAAGTGCGGGGTTTCCGCATCGAACTTGGAGAAATCGAAGCAGTTCTCAACACCCACCTTCAAATCCAACAAGCTGTTGTGATTGCCACAGAAGAGACCAGTGGTAATAAACGCTTAGTTGCCTATATAGTACTTGATGAACTACTGACTACCCAACACTTACGTCAATTCCTCAAGCAAAAGTTACCAGAATACATGGTACCTGCTGTATTTATAACTTTAGATACTTTACCCTTAACACCCAACGGCAAACTAGATCGAAAAGCACTACCAGCACCAAATGGTGTTTCGCAAGAAGATGAATATGTAGCACCAGGTACAACCATAGAAAAAATCTTAACTAATATCTGGCAAGAACTACTTCTCAAAGAAAAAATCAGCATCCACGACAACTTCTTTGAAATTGGTGGTGATTCTATTCTTAGTATTCAATTAGTTTCTCGCGCTAAAAACTCAGGAATACAAATTACTGCTCAGCAAATATTCCAAAATCAAACCATAGCAGAATTAGCCAAAATCGCTAATACAATAGTTAATTTTGAATGTAAACAAAGCCTAGTTACTGGAGTTGCAAACCTAACGCCAATTCAACATTGGTTCTTCTCACAAAATAGAAAAGAAGCCCATCATTATAACCAATCAGTTTTATTAGAGATTTCCAAGAATATCAAAGCGGAATTCCTAGAGACATCTGTAGAAAAATTGTTAGAACATCACGATGCTCTACGTTTACGATTCACATCACAAGCATCAGAGTACAAACAAATAAACCAAGGCTTAGATGATGTCGTGCCATTTACGGTAGTAGATTTATCATCAACTCCCAGACTAAAACAACCACAAACATTAGAACAAATCGCCACAGAATATCAAGCCAGTCTCAACCTATCAGATGGC
>NZ_JACXXN010000005.1 GCF_014904695.1 Nostoc sp. MG11
TGTTGTTTCCGTAGATTAATGAACCTGCTACTGGTTCGCGGATGCCGTCGATGTCTACGGGGGGAGCGGCGATGAAGGCGATGATGAAGCAGGTGGTTGCTGCTAGTAGGGTGGGGATCATGAGAACGCCGAACCAACCGATGTATAAACGGTTGTTGGTGCTGGTGATCCACTCACAGAATTTGTCCCATACGTTGGCGCTGGAGCGCTGTTGTAAGGTTGCTGTCATGGTTTTATAAGTGCGTTTGGTTGTGAATGAATTAGGTAGGCAAATTTGCTTACCTATGTTTATTACATTAGAAGCAAAATTGATATTTGTAAAGAAATATTACATAGGTATTAATTATGAGAGTGATTCATTTACGTGATGAATCGCATCTCTAAACGCGATTCATCAGGTTTTATCAACCAGGGGGCCAGTTCAACTGCCGTCCTCCTAGGATATGCAGATGTAAGTGAGAAACAGTTTGACCACCGTCATCACCAGTATTGATGACAACGCGATAACCGTTTTTCAATCCAGCTTCTTCGGCAACACGTTTAGCGGTTAACAAAAGATGCCCTAACAGAGCATGATCCTGAGATTCGGCATCAGATAGTTTGACAATGGGTTTTTTAGGAATAACTAGGATGTGAATCGGCGCTTGCGGATGGATGTCTTTAAATGCCAGCGCTAAATTATCCTCATAAACAATGTCAGCCGGAATTTCCCGCCGAATAATTTTGCTAAAAATCGTGTCTGTGGTTTCACTCATGCCAATTTACCAATTCATCTGCTAGAGATTCTAAAGGTTTAGGGCTGTAGAAGAAATGCTTGCCAGAGTTTGGAGTGCATCAATTGTGGGCATCGATGCCGTTAAAGTGGGTGTGGAAGTCGATATATCAGGGGGACTACCAGGAATTGTTGTCTTAGGATTACCAGATTCAGCGATTCAGGAATCTAGAGAGAGAGTCAAGGCAACACTGAAGAATGCAGGCTTTGCCTTTCCGATGCGAAAGATTGTGATTAATTTAACTCCAGCTGATTTACGCAAGGAAGGCCCCTGTTTTGATTTACCAATTAGTGTGGGAATTTTAGCGGCTTCTGAGCAAGTTAGTGCTGATTTGTTGGGAGATTATCTATTTTTAGGGGAAGTTTCTCTGGATGGGACTCTAAGGCCTGTGGCTGGCGTCCTACCGATCGCTGCTAATGCTCAAAAGATGGGAATTGCAGGTTTAGTTCTTCCTGCTGATAATGCACAAGAAGCTTCAGTAGTGCAAGGATTAGCTGTTTACGGCTGCAAACATCTGTCTGATGTAGTTAATTTTTTAAGTAATCCAGGACGTTACAAACCTGTGCAGATGGATGACACTGTAGAGACGTTACATATAACGTCTCTACATTCCGCAGATTTACAAGATGTGAAAGGACAAGCTCATGCTCGACGTGCTTTAGAAATTGCTGCTGCTGGCGGACATAATTTAATTTTTGTGGGGCCGCCTGGTAGTGGCAAAACGATGCTAGCGCGACGCTTACCAGGAATTCTGCCGCCTTTGTCATTTGCTGAATCTTTGGAAGTGACTCGTATTCACTCGGTGGCTGGTTTATTGAAAAATCGCGGTTCATTGGTACGCGATCGCCCTTTTCGCAGTCCGCACCACTCAGCATCCGGGCCATCTCTGGTCGGTGGTGGTACTTTCCCACGTCCTGGAGAAATCTCATTATCTCACCGAGGTATTCTTTTTCTTGATGAACTCACGGAATTTAAACGCGATGTGCTGGAATTTCTGCGCCAGCCTTTAGAAGATGGCTACGTAACGATTTCCCGCACTAAACAATCAGTAATGTTTCCCGCTCAGTTTACTTTGGTGGCGAGTACCAATCCTTGTCCTTGCGGTTACTATGGCGATACCATTCAACAGTGTACTTGTTCACCACGACAACGTGAGCAATATTGGGCAAAGCTTTCTGGGCCGTTAATGGATCGAATTGATTTGCAAGTGGCGGTGAATCGCTTGAAACCAGAGGAAATTACCCAACAACCTACAGGAGAAGCATCAATATCAGTGCGTCAACGAGTACAACAAGCACGCGATCGCGCAATTACTCGTTTCCAAGAAGAAGTAAATCTGCGTTGCAATGCCCAAATGCAAAGTCGTCATCTCCAAAAGTGGTGTAAGCTTGATGACGCTAGTCGCAATTTATTAGAAGCAGCAATTAGAAAATTAGGTTTATCAGCAAGAGCTAGCGATCGCGTTCTCAAAGTAGGGCGTACTATTGCAGATTTAGCTGGAGAAGATGAGCTAAAAGCCAATCATGTGGCGGAAGCAATCCAGTATCGCACAATCGATAGAATGCAGTAAAAGCATAGACTCTACTAAATTCTTCCTCAAGGAAGCTACACAAACACCCTTGGGATGATGACACAACTTATGAGATCAGTATCAAATATATCAGGAAGTAAGCGAAATTCCCTGAGAAGGAGACTGATTGGATGAGTTTGCAGGCAATTTGGAAGTTGTTACAAGAAACATTTAAGGAATGGAATGAGGATAAAGCCTCACGATTAGCGGCAGCACTTGCTTATTACACGATTTTTTCTATCGCACCGTTGCTAATTATTGTAATTGCGATCGCAGGCGCAGTATTTGGAGAAGAAGCAGCTAGAGGCGAAATTGTTCAACAAATTCAAGGTTTAGTCGGCAGAGACGGAGCAGAGTTTATCGAAACAGCCATCCAAAATGCTAACAAACCACAGACAGGAGCGATCGCCTCCATCATTAGTTTTTTAGTTTTGATATTAGGTGCTACTGGTTTATTTACCGAGTTGCAAGATTCCCTTAACACAATTTGGGAAGTAAAACCTAAACCTGAACGCGGTATTGTCAACATCTTTCGCCAACGCTTTTTATCATTCACAATGGTTATAGGTATTGGCTTTTTGCTTTTAGTATCACTGGTAATTAGTACAGCATTAACAGCGCTGGTGACATACTTTAGTAACATGATACCTGGTGTTGATTTCATATGGCAGATAGTCAACTTTATCGTTTCCTTTGCTATAACTACATTGCTGTTCGGATCAATATTCAAAGTTCTGCCAGATGTCAAAATTACTTGGAGTGATGTTTTAATTGGATCTGTTATTACTTCAATTTTGTTCTCAATTGGTAGGTTTTTATTAGGACAATATCTAGGTAATGGTAGTTTTGGTTCAACCTACGGCGCTGCTGGTTCACTGGTAGTTATCTTAGCCTGGGTTAACTATGCCGCGCAGATTCTTTTCTTTGGTGCAGAATTTACCCAAGTGTATGCCAGAAGATACGGAAGTGGCATAGTCCCAACTAAGAATGCCATGCCTATCTCAAATAACACTAAACCCAATGATAATAACCAGAAGGAACAGCCTCCTTCTAATAAAAAGCCATCTTCTAGCTTGATTAACCGCTTAATCCGGTATTTTCGCAAACCCAAGCGTTCAAAACAAAAAAGGAAAAATCAACGATTTTAATTACTAAATGCTAGATATTGATGTTTCCCTAATCGGTGAATATTGAATGATTCAATTTCTTGCAAAATTTAGTTATGTGATCAAATCACAGATAATCTCATCCCGGATTTTGACCAAAACTTTATTCCAGAATGAATAAAATAATCGCTAATGGAAAAATGGTTGTTTATTGATTGGCAGGCTATCTTTATTCCTAGCATCAGTGTTTTTGAGTTAATTATACGCGGGTCGCTAGTCTACTTGGCGCTGTTCTCAGTGCTACGTGTGCTTCCTAGCCGACAACTAGGAACCCTAGGAATTACTGATTTACTTGTAGTTGTGTTATTTGCAGAAGCCGCCCAAAATGCAATGGCTAGTAACTATACATCGATTACGGAAGGCGCTATTTTGGTAGGAACTGTGATTTTTTGGAGCTACTTACTTAACTGGTTAGGCTATAAACTACCTCAGTTTCAGCGTTTTCTCAATCAACCACCACTGCTGCTGGTAAAAAATGGTCGGATGATTGAGCGCCATCTCCAAAAAGAATTGATCACCGAAGATGAGCTAATGAGCAAATTACGTCAGCAAGGTGTGGAATTTTTGGCTGAGGTAAAGTTTGCATATATGGAGGCTGACGGTAGCATTAGTATCATTACATCTGATTTAAAAACTAGTTCCATAGCTAAGCCAAAAGCAGAGTTAAAAAGTGATGTACATTAATTAGACTGTAAAATATGACGGTTGTATTCTGTGCCGAACTGTGATTGAGCGTTATACTTTGCCTGAAATGGGTAATCTGTGGAGTGAAGCCTATAAGCTAAAAACTTGGCTGCAAGTAGAAATTGCTGTTTGTGAGGCTCAAGCTGAACTAGGTTACATTCCATCTCAGGCGGTTGAGGAAATTAAGACCAAGGCAGATTTTGACCCGAAACGGGTGTTAGAAATTGAGGCTGAAGTCCGTCACGATGTAATCGCTTTCTTGACAAATGTCAATGAATATGTCGGTGATGCAGGACGCTATATTCACCTGGGTTTAACCAGTTCGGATGTGCTGGATACGGCTTTAGGACTACAATTGGTTGCCAGTCTGGATGTGTTGTTGCAACGCCTGGAAGATTTGATTAAGGCGATTCGCCACAAGGCACAGGAACATCGTCATACAGTAATGACTGGCCGATCGCATGGAATTCATGCTGAACCAATCACCTTTGGTTTCAAGCTGGCTGGATGGTTGGCAGAAGTGTTGCGACACCAAGAACGCCTGAAAATTCTGCGCGAAACTATTGCTGTAGGTAAGATTTCCGGTGCGGTGGGAACCTATGCCAATATTGAACCACGTGTGGAAGCGATCGCCTGCCAAAAACTCGGACTCAAACCCGATACGGCCTCAACACAAGTCATTTCCCGCGATCGCCATGCCGACTACGTGCAACAATTAGCCTTAGTAGCGGCATCCATTGAGCGCTTTGCCGTAGAAATTCGCAATCTGCAAAAAACAGACGTTCTGGAAGTTGAAGAATTCTTCGCCAAAGGTCAAAAAGGCTCCAGTGCCATGCCACATAAGCGCAACCCCATTCGTTCCGAACGGCTGACGGGAATGGCGCGACTTGTCAGAAGTCATGCCGGTGCAGCTTTAGAAAACATCGCACTTTGGCACGAGAGAGACATTTCTCACAGTTCTGTAGAACGGGTGATTTTGCCAGATGCTTGCATTCTGACGCACTTTATGTTGGTAGAAATAACCGATTTGGTGAAAAACCTGCTGGTCTATCCTGAGAACATGGAACGAAATCTCAACTGCTATGGTGGTGTCGTCTTCAGCCAGAAAGTGCTACTCGCTTTGATAGACAAGGGAAGCAGCCGCGAAGAAGCTTATGCGATCGTCCAGCAAAACGCTCATGCTGCTTGGAACAAGCCAGAAGGCGATTTCCATGATTTGGTTAGTAAAGACCCACGTGTTACCCAAAAGTTGTCTCCAGCAGAAATAGAGTTGTGTTTTGACCCCCAGCAACATCTACGGCATTTAGAAGAGGTTTACAAAAGACTAGAAATTTGAGATTAATTTGCTTGTAGTGAGCGCTTAAGCGCTTAAGCGCTCACTACTAACTTAAGACTTATCTTAATTTGTGCTGGAAAAATTACAAACAATGGGTAGTATAAATAACAAATCTTGGCTTATTTGTTAGCCTTTAGGATGCCCTGATGATTGAAATCCTAGCAACACTTTCTGCTTCTGCGGCAGCAGGAATGAGAATAGGCATACCTCTGCTGATTATTGGACTGTTGCAGGGCAGTAACTTTTGGTCGCAAGTTCCAATCTTATCTCACATTTCCCCACCAGTCTTGTTAGGCTTGCTAACTAGTTGGTCGTTAGTTGAATTATTTGCCTCAAAAAAGCTAGTGGGGCAGAGAGTAATCCAACTGATTCAATTATTATTATCTCCCCTAGCAGGGGCAATTATGGGGTTAGCAGTAGCTTCGGCAACAGCAACGCCAAACTGGCTAATTGCCTGTATTGGGGGTTTGTTGGCTTTGGTACTCCAGCTAGTTCAAGTCGGTTGGTTCTATCGTTTGCGTGGCTTACCATTGTGGGCAGTCTTCCTTCAAGATACCTTGGGTGTTGCTCTAGTGCTTTTTGCCTTTGATGCTCCGTGGCAAGGAGGATTAATTGCTTTAATCCTGCTGTGGTTTGCAGTTCGTAGTGCTAAGCAGTGGTATGACTGGTATTGGCAAAAGAAAAGTTAAGAATGAGCATCCGTGGCAAGTTGAAAACGAGTACTTGTTGTTAATGAGTTAAGAATAGTGAGTCGAATAGTTTTAACAACGATTGGTAGCCTTGGCGACCTTCATCCTAAAATTGCGATCGCATATTGGTGCTGATGGTTTGTGGCGGGTAACTTATGTAAAAGAGGAATTTCGCTCAAATAATTTAGAATCTGTGCGGCGGTTGGGAACCAGAGGATATCAGCAAAAATCAGGATGGCAGTGGTTTTGATATGTATTTCATCCCCTTTTATTGTGGTGTAGAACAAAATGGATATAGGTTTGTAGACCAGCCAGCGAACAAAAACGGGAGATACTGCTATGACAGCACTTACATTAAACCTCAATTCTGTAATTAAACTGACAAGAGAGCAGTTTTATCAATTATGTAAAGAAAATCCCGATTTAAAATTAGAACGCAATGCCCAAGGAGAGTTGATTATAATGCCACCTACGGGAGGGGAAACAGGAAAAAGTAATTCTACTATTAACGCTCAAATATGGTTCTGGAACGATCAAAATCAATTAGGCGAAGTTTTTGATTCATCAACTGGATTTACTTTACCTTCGGGGGCTGACCGTTCTCCTGATGTTTCTTGGGTAGAAAAATCTCGTTGGGATGCTTTGAATAAAGAACAAAAAGAAAAATTTATTCCTCTATGCCCTGATTTTGTTATCGAGATACTTTCACCTAATGACAGCTTGAAGAAAACTCAAAATAAGATGCAAGAGTATATCGAAAATGGTTGTCGTCTAGGTTGGTTGATCAACCGAAAGAAACAGGAAGTAGAAATTTATCGTCCAGGACAAGATGTGGAAGTTTTAAAATTTCCTCAAACTATTTCCGGGGAAAGTATCTTACCTGGTTTTGTACTCAATATACAACGAATTTGGTAAAAGTTCGTAGTGTAAACTTCTGTCATCATATACTTATAAAAAAGATAAGGACTAAAGTCTTTACTATAAACGTTTACTAAATAGCAATAAACCAATGACAGACCATCGGCTAATTGAAGGCTTTATTCCCATACGTGAAATTTCTATTGAAGCAGCATGAGAAAAATAGACCTCTTGCAAAAGTATGTATATTTTTACACTTTTGGGGAAAAGGAGAGAGGTTAAAGGGAAAAGGGACTCACAACCTTTACCCTGATTTTTGCAATAAGTCTAATCTATTAGAAAAGGTCATATTTATACACTACATTTATGGTATGCAAGACGACCTTATGACTATCAGAATTGAAGTGCAGGCAAATACGCAAGATAAATTTGATCTAAACTCGATACATAATGCTATTGAAGAACGACTAGATGAAATGGATATTCAAGCTTCTACACGTTTGGAATAAGAAAGACGTTCTTGCTATTAACTACACTTTGTGCAGAAACTTCCTATATGGCAGTGAGGAGCTAGGAGTTAATTATTAGAAACTCCTAACTCCTCAAAGCTTTTACAACAGTCCAATCATGTGCAGCAGACCTTGGCCAGTAATTAGCTCAATGATCAAAGCAATGAAGCCCAGCATGGCAATACGACCATTCCATACTTCAGCGCTAGTAGTCAAACCCCATTCCCAACGCTCTTGGGGATACATTTTCACCCTTTTCTTCATTTGAGCAGCTTGGGAAAGCTTGAAACTGGGGTTTTTCAGTGCATCAATCACTAAGTCTGCCAGTGCATTAATAAATACTGGATGAGTGTTGGGAGCAGGTACGCGACGGAAGTTGTGAATTCCTGATTCTTCAGCTACTTCCCGATATTCAATATCAATTTCTTGTAATGTCTCGATGTGTTCTGAAACAAAACTGATGGGGACGACAACCAAATCTTTAACACCTTGTGCGCCTAGTTCTTTCAGCGCATCCTCGGTATAAGGTTGGAGCCATTCTACTGGGCCGACGCGACTTTGGTAAGCCAAGGTGTGGGCGTTAGGTCGATTGAGGGTCTGCATAATCAGCGCAGTACATTCCTCAATTTCTTGCTGGTAGGGATCGCCTGCTTCTTCAACGTAGCTTTTAGGAACACCGTGAGCGCTGAAAAAGATATGAACCTCATCGGGATTAGGAAACTGATCAAGTTCTTGAGCTACGAGTTCCGCCATCGCTTGCAGATAACCTGGTTGCTTGTACCAAGAAGGAATGACGGTGTATTCAATGCGTTGAAGTTTAGGGTCTTCTTGCCAAAGTTTTTCTAAAAGCCGGAAGCTAGAACCACTAGTACTGATAGAAAATTGGGGGTACAGTGGCAGAATCACTAGACGTTCGATGTTATCTTGGGTAAGTTGAGCGATCGCTTCTTCGGTATAGGGATGCCAATAACGCATTCCCACGTAAATATTGGCTTCTTGCCCCAAATCACTTAACTGTTCTTTTAGGGCTTCTCCTTGCGCTTCTGTGATCCTTCGCAGTGGAGAGCCGCCGCCGATTTGTTTATAGTTTTCTTGGGATGTTTTGGTTCGCCGCGAGGCAATGAACCAAGCTAAGGGTTTTTGCAACCAGCGAAATGGTAGGCGAATAATTTCCGGATCAGAAAATAGGTTATATAAAAACGGACCGACATCCTCTAATTTGTCGGGGCCACCGAGATTGAGTAATAAGACGCCTACACGACCCATAGCAATTATTTTCCCCAAATCTTATCAGCTTTTTTACTAATGTTAACAATATATCTTTATTAAATAAAGTTAAACGGGGAGGCAAGATGCAATGGCAACAATATTAAGAGACTGGAGTTACCAATATCAGTGGTTATATGATGCAATCTCACGTTTAGCAGCCTTAATTGTAGGTGGTGAAGCCCGTTTTCGGGAACTAGCTTTACAAGGCTTAACGATTCACTCAGATACTCAGATTTTAGATTTGTGCTGCGGTAGTGGGCAAGCGACGCAATTTTTAGTGAAATATTCAGAAAATGTAACGGGATTGGATGCTTCGCCCAAGTCTTTGCAACGAGCGCGGCGGAATGCACCTGAAGCTGACTATGTGGAGGCTTTCGCGGAGGAGATGCCGTTTGCAGATCATCTATTTGATGTGGTACATACCAGCACTGCATTACACGAGATGCAACCTGAGCAATTGCGAAAAATTATTAAAGAGGTTTATAGGGTATTGAAGCCAGGAGGGATATTTGTGTTGGTGGATTTTCATGCTCCTACTAATCCTGTCTTTTGGCCTGGATTATCACTGTTTTTGCTGTTGTTTGAAACACAAACAGCTTGGCAGTTGTTGAAAACTGATTTAGCTGAATTGTTAACTGAGACTGGGTTTGAGGTAGATAAATCAACTTTGTTTGCAGGTGGAAGTCTGCAAGTCATACAAGCGTGTAAATAGAGAGAAGGGCAGAGGGGTAGGGGGGCAGAGGAGCAGAGGGGCAGGGGGCAATGAGAAAATTATTGACTCTTGACTCTTGACTCTTGACTCCTGACTCAGCACTCATTTCTCCACTCCCCGCATCGCCAACAAAGCCGTTCCGTAAGCTGCTTCTGTATAAACCGACACTGCTACAGGAACTTGCAAATGACGTGCTCTAATTGCAGTCCAAGTGTCATTTGCCGCGCCACCCCCAGCAGTATAAACACGGCTCAACTTGTCAGCGCCCATTTTTTGCAATAATTCATACCCTTGTGTCTCTATACGGGCGATGCTTTCTAGTAAACCATGCAGAAATTCAACGGAATTATTTGGGCGTGTTTCCAAGCGTGGGGGCAGATTGGGGTCGTTAATTGGAAAGCGATCGCCTACTTTCAACAATGGATAATAATCTAACTCGCTAGCTTTTGATCCATCAATTTCACGGCTAAGGCTTTCTAACTCAACATCACTAAAGAAGTGCTTGAGTACTGCACCCCCTGTATTAGAAGCACCGCCAGTTAGCCACAAATCACCCAATCGATGACTGTAAATTCCATATCGCGCATCTTCAATACAAGTATGACTCAAAAGTTTTAGTACCAACGTTGAACCCAAGGAAGTCACTGCCTCACCAGGCAATTTTGCACCACTGGCCAGAAAAGCAGCAATACTATCAGTCGTACCAGCACATACCAGGCAATCATGACGCAAACCAAATTTAGCTGCAATTTCAAAACGCACTTCACTAATTGGAGTACCAGGAGGTAAAACTTTAGGTAGCTGAATTGATAGTTGCATCTTTTCCAGCCATTCCGGGTATTTTAACTGTTCCACGTCATAACCCAGCTTTAAAGCATTGTGGTAGTCACTAACACCTAAATACCCATGCAAAAGAAACGCCAGCCAGTCGGCTTGATGTAGAAAATATTTAGCTTCGTTAAAAGAGGGTAATTGCCTCATCCACAAAAGTTTGACAAGGCTGGAGGTGGCGCTTAACACGTTATGATTGGGGGGTGCTACGCTCCTCAACTGCTCTCGCATAGATGAACCCCGCGCATCGTCATACAACAGTGGTGCATCTACAGGCTTACCAATAGCATCACATACCAACACTGTAGAGGATGTACCATTGATTGCGATCGCCCTAATTTCTCGCCGCAATTCTTGAGGTATTTGCTCTAAAAGCTCAAATAAAGCTTTCTGCCAAAAGTCTGGCATGTCACAGATAGATGAATCCTCAAAGGCATAACGTACCTCAACCTGGATACAAGCTTCATCGTCAATCACTATACCGCGTGCGCCAGACGTCCCGAAGTCGATACCCAGATACATATCCATGAGTTTGATAAATTTTGCTAATAAAGAATAACTGGTGACTACAGATTAAATAACTGCTTTTGTTGCATCTTGTAACAAGATATTCCCCAATCTTGGCAAAACAAGGAAAAGTAGTAAACGAACTGTTCAAAATCTATTCAGTTTAGGAGGTTTCAAACCATGCCTATTTTAGATACTTTGTACCTCGCTCAAGTGTCTTCCATATCAGATACTCAAGTGTACATCGCTTTAGTTGTGGCGCTGATCCCAGGAGTTTTGGCTTGGCGGTTAGCTACAGAACTTTACAAATAACGCCCAATGTAAAACGGTTATAAAACCAATCATCCTGGCAGTACGGGGTGCATCCAGACACTTGTGGCTTTATGTCGTAAGTTATGCTGAAAAACTTGCACGTACGTAGGCCAGGTTCTTTTTAAAATCATGCGATACGTGTAGCAATTTCCAAAAAATGAAGTAATATGGCTGCTAAATCAAGCAGTAATTAGTGCCAGGGTGCTTTTTACCGTGCTTCCCTTGACTCAGAGAGGCTTTTTTTAGCATCATGAACGCGATTCAACCGTCCAGACCCCCAGTAAAACCTATACAAAAACGTCGGGTTGTTCCTCGACCAAAGCGCCACCTTCGTCAACGTTCTTACCAAGTAATGGCACTGGAAGGTACAGCAAAGATAGCGGTTAACCTTGTAATTACAGCAGCAGCAGCGTCCGCCCTAGCGCAACTTTTACCTTATCACTGGTTACAGCAAGGCAAGTTGCGAGAAATCCAGACTGAAGTCAAGCTGATGGAAGGACGTGTCAATAATCTACAGGCGCAATTTAGCCGTAACTTTGATCCGCACCAGGCTAAAAGTATTATGCAAGAACAGAGCTACCGTTTCGACCCTAATCAGCGTCGGATTGCTTTTCCTAAAGAGACGACAGAAGTTGAATCAACAGAGTCATCACCCTAAAGAAAATATTAAATTTGGATTTGAAGTTGTTTAGGTTTCTGTGATTCTGGCTACGTATGTAGCGTTTCCCAGCCGACTGAGGTATAAATCTATCTGTGGTTAATTATTTCTTCTGTGTATATCATTGAAGTGAGAACCGCTATAAGCTGGGTGTAATTTATATAATTGCTAATAAGTAATAGTTAGTAGCTAATTTTTGAGTAGCTATGCAGTTATCATCTATTAGCCATCAGCGATAAAATGTCACTGTGCTACCGCAGTTCAAAACCCATAGACGCAGTTAAGCCGTGTCCCCGTAGCTTATCTCGTAAGGGTACAGCTCAGTCTCTCCAATTTAAAATCCAAAATAAAGAATCACTTTTTTGAATCTTGAATGCTTAAAGAGGTTAATCTACGAGTTGGAATGCTGAGGAGATAGCAGCTCGTTGAGCCAACTTTCGAGTTGTAAATGCAAGCGATAACTAGTAACATCCCTACTGTTGTCAGCGCAGGACAGTTGAGTAAGAGCGCGATAATAATCAGCGATCGCAAAATTCCAGTCACCCCAAAGATGATAAGTCCTACCGCGTTCTGCCCAAATATGACCTTCTAGTTGACCAAAAAGCAGTGCTATCTCAAAATTCTCAATAGCTTCTTCGTATTGCCCTAAGTCACGTAAGGTAATACCTCGGTTAATCCACGCCCGAACATGGCTAGGATTCAAGTCTAGCGCCTGATCGTAGTCGGCGATCGCTGCTGCTAATTCACCACAGGCTGCGTAGTAATTTGCCCGATTATTATAAGCACTAGCCAACTTGGGATTAAGTTGTAGTGCGGTGTTGTAGTCACAAAACGCTTTTTGTGTATCACCACTTTGAAAATAAATCAGCCCGCGGTTGTTGTAATCAACAGCATTGTGAGGACGGCGGTGAATTAGTTGGTTTAAGAGTGCGATCGCCTCAGTATAATCTCCTTGTTGAGCTGACCTCAAAGCACGAGAGCGTAAGTAACTGTCTTTTGAAGCAGATTCGCCGCTACTGTTTGCCCCATTCTTTTGAAGATTATTTGTATGATTTGTAACAAATTTATAATAGTCACTTTGCGGGACACCAGAAGCTAAAAATGAGTGATTATTCATATTATCTTGCCTGATTTACCTACTCTGTGAAATCAAACTGTAGTTTTTTCCGGCTCGTGGTTTTACCACTTTCTTAAACTTATAAAGTATTTTTCACTACTTAAAACCTATCTTAATGCTGAGTTTAATTGCTCAAATTAGTTGAGGTCTTCGCTGCACATAAACAATTGATCCTCCAACCTAGTAATAGATACTTCATCCCCAAGTTGAATTCCAGAAATAGCAAATATCAATCTTAAAGACTAGTCAATTAGTAAGAGCGACAACTTGGTAGAATGCCAACAAGCCGTTCATTAGAGATTGAAAAGAGAACACAGGGGCAAGGGAACACGGAGAATGCAAAAATCATCTCTGTGCTTTCCCTAGTCTCCCTAACCACGCCAGTTAAACACCACTACCCTATGGGATCTCTGTGCAACATGGTGGATCCTATCTACTGAATTTTAATTTTTTAAGTTTTGAGAATTTTTCTTATGACAACTACAATTTCTTATCCCAATGCCCCCGATTTAGCAGCTGATGATTATATTGCGATCGGCTTGGCGACTTGCTTCGTCAAGGAAGATGGAGAAGTTCATCAAATCGAAGTTATAGAACCTATCCCCTCCGCAGCTTTGGAAGCACTGTTAAAGGGCATTCCTACGTCCTATAAGCTGGCTTTTGCAACAACTTTGGGAGATGTACTAGACAGCGATACACTGCACTTACCAGATGGTTTTCCAGAGTCGGCTCAGTTCGGGGAAGAATTTGTACCACGAGCGTTTGCAGCAGCTCGTACCTACAAGCGTCGTGAATCTGCAAAATCTCTGATTCCCTTGGGTACAACCTACTCTGAGTTTAAGTATTCCATTGAGCGCAAACGAGTGCTAAATGCTGCTAGAGTTGTTACCAAAGAAGACAACGTTAAGCAGCATTCCCACACTCACAAAGTTCTTTAGTTCTAAGTAATTATGCTGAAACTATATGGCGGCGCTCGTAGTCGCGCATCAATTGTTCACTGGTATTTAGAGGAACTAAAAGTTCCTTACGAATTTGTCAAGCTGGATATGCAAGCAGGTGAACATCGGCAACCTGAGTATTTAGCAATTAACCCCATTGGTAAAGTGCCAGCAATTGTTGATGGAGACTTTAAACTTTGGGAATCAGGAGCAATTTTGCTGTATCTTGCCGATAAGTATGGTAATCCAGTTTCGCCAGAGGAGCGGGCTGTATTTTCTCAATGGGTATTGTTTGCCAATGCTACTCTTGGCCCAGGGATTTTTACGGAAGCAAATCGGGAGCGGGAAATGCCCATCTTGTTAACTGCGTTAAATAAAATTCTCGGACAGCAACCTTTTTTACTGGGCAATGAATTTACTGTTGTTGATGTGGCAGTGGGGTCTATCCTGAGTTACATTCCCATCATGCTGAATCTAGACCTCAGTTCTTACCCAGCCGTGTTGAACTATATCAGGCGAATGTCTGAGCGTCCGGCATTTCAAAAGAGTATTGGTGCAAAGGCATAATTAATTGATGGAATTGGTGGGCAATTGCCCACCCTACAGATTTTTTAACGATAATTTGTAAACTGCAAAGCAACAGGGAAGTCTTCTTGCTTTAGCCGCTGGATGACAGTTTGTAAGTCATCTTTATCTTTGGCAGAAACCCGCACAACATCGCCTTGAATTGAGGCTTGTACCTTTTTGAATTCGTCGCGAATCAATTTGGAAATTTGCTTGGCAATTTCCTGGCTGATACCTTTTTTGAGTTTGATTTCTTGACGCACGCGATTACCGCTGGCCGATTCAACTTTGCCAAAATCAAAGATTTTTTGGGACAGATTCCGCTTGGCGGCTTTTTCCCGCAGGATGTTGTGGACAGACTCTAAGGTAAACTCGCTGTCGGTGCTAACATTAATGCTTTGTTCAGCTAACTCGACAGTAGTTTTAGTATCTTTGAGGTCGTAACGGCTTTTAATGTCACGCGCAACTTGGTCAACAGCGTTAACCAATTCTTGTTGGTCAAAGTCGCTCACAATGTCAAAGGAATAAGTAGAAGCCATAGCAAATGTTGGATTATTTAGATGTTGGATTTTGAATAGGGACTAAGATATAGGCGTTGGCAATAATCCCATTCCCCAGTCACCCTTCTCTACGAGAGGCTGCGCCAAAGGGTTCGCAGTCGCCTGGGTCGGGAAACCCTCCCCGAAGTTTGGAGCGGAGGCTTCCTCCGATCCAAACTTCTCTTCGCAGCGATGTCTCACCAGTCCCCAATTCCCAGTCCCCAATTAACTAGTGGCTTGGATGATGCTCAGAAGGATAAGAGTGCCAGAGCTCAGAGAGCCAATGGCAAACATGAGCGATCGCAAAAGGGGTATATTCACAATATAAAAAATCGAGTATAACAAGCGAGCTGCAACAAAGGCGATCGCAGCCACGGCTGCTGTAGAAGAATTTACACTCGTTACATAAGCCATTAATGCAGCTGCGGCAAAAATCATAAATGCTTCAAAGGAGTTCTGATGTGCCCAGGTAGCTCGTTGAGCGTATGGTGGCAATTTATCAAACATAGCGCGAGGAGCAGAGGTATCATACCCAACACGCGCACGGGCATAACCTACTACCAAAAATGGTAGATATATCAAAACGGCAGCAGCAGCAATAGAATACAAAAAAATTATCATTAGTTATTAGTCATGGGTTACTAGTCATTGGTCATTAGTCATTGTCATTGGTCAAACACATAGACACACCAGCGGTTTCCCGCAGGGTAAGACAAAAGACAAATAATAAATGACTAATCAAAGTAGAAAAGCGTCACCACTTTTCTTTGTTCTTCTGCATCTTGGCAAGTTTGCAATAGAGTGCGACTGTCGTGAAATGCAAAGCAGATTAGTTGCTGGCAGCGGGAAACAATCTCCTTATTGCACAGGTAACTAGCTTCAGCAAGGGACAGATTATCATTACTGGGATTTTCCACTAAATGCATTACCTGTTCTAGTTGCTGGCGCGATTCCAAAGGCTGGCGTTCCAAGCTTTGGGGTAGGATTACCGTTAACAAATTGGCATCAGCCCGCATAGCTCCCTTGATGGCAGCTGAATTAGTACCGATAGCCCCGGAGGTAATGACCCGATTCCCTGACAAAACGAGGGCATAGGTCATCATTTCAATTAGATTCTGATGTGTAATCGGCACATGGCGAGAACCCAGCAAGGCAATTCGTTTAGAACCTGTTTGCTGGATTGTCGCTAGTTCTTGCGCTAATGTATCGAGGTTAATAAGGTCTATTGACTGGCTCAATGATGAACATAATCAGATTAAACGACCCAGATATTTTACCAAACAGCGTGTAGGTGCGAAGCCAACCTGAGTTAGACAATGCTACAATTTCTCGATTGTTCTGCTCAGTAACCGGATTGCTTGGTCACACCAAGTCAGCCAATACGTTTCATAAGCAATGCCATTCAGCAGAGTTAGATACTGAAACCTTGCAGGTTCTGGCAGTTCTTGCGGATTCTGAAAATAACGCTGTTCTAAATTTTTGTAAGTAGACAATTTTTCTTGATGGGCTTTTTGATGATGCTCTAGCTCCGCCAAGATAATCTGGCTAGGAGCAATATACCCAGCAAAGATTTTAACAAGTAAATCATCTTTAATCGGTGTGGGTTCACAAGGTTGAGCAATCCACTCTTTTAATTGCTGTGCTCCCAAATCTGTAACTCTGTAGAGCTTTTTATCTGGGCGTGCCACTTGGAGAATCGTCTCGCAACTAATCCACCCTTGATCTTCTAGCTTCGACAACTCTCGATAAATCTGCTGGTGACTTGCTGACCAGAAAAAGCCTACAGAGCCATCGAATCGCTTTGCTAAATCATACCCACTACATGGAGCTTCAACCAAAGCAGCCAGTATTGCGTGCGCTAAAGCCATAATTTTTAATTCACTACTTGACTTATGCAATTAATTGCATAACAATATTTATATTCAACTAGTTGCATATTAAACTAAAACAGTAAGGAGTCAATAGTATATGCCTCAAGTAATACCAGGGCGATTTACTGCCGAGATTGACGAACCCTTTGTCATATTTTTGATTGGGATGCGAATCAATAAATTTTTTGCTTTCTCCAAATGGATTCCCACAGCGAGGGCGATGTCACCGATGCTACGCAGCCTTCGTCAGAATCCAGACAAGGGGTTTTTAGGGGGAGAAACGTTTATCTACTGGCGAGGCGTGGGATTGATTCAGTATTGGCGATCGTTCGAGGATTTGGAGCGTTTTGCTAGAAATCCATCTGAAACACATCTAGAAGCTTGGCAAAGGTTTAATCGAGCTATTGGTGCTGATGGCAGTGTCGGCATTTGGCACGAAACTTATTTAATCGAGCCGGGAAGATATGAGGCGATTTATGGTAATATGCCTGTTTTTGGGTTAGCTGCTGCAACTAAGCACGTTCCAGCTATGGGGCAAAGAGAAACAGCACGCCGTCGCCTAGGAGGTGACAACGTGCCAGCTGTACCCTCACCGCCAACAGAGCCTTTTGATAACTGAGCATGGATGCTCTCAATTGTTTGAATTGATTGGGCTAAGGTAAGGCTGCTGCGGGAGTTAGACCTAATTTAGATAACAGGCGGTCAATGTCAAAATGCTCACTCATCAACTGGCGAATGCACTGAACTTTAATTGGCTCGTGGACACGCACTTGACCAAAAGTGCGATCAACGATTTCGACAGTGGTGAGGGTATCGAGGTCAACAGACAAAATGGGGATTTCTAGTTCTTCAGCGCGACTGAGAATGAATGGGGGAGGTGGTAGTTGCCCGGTGAGGATCAGGCATTGGGTAGAAGTTTCCAAAGCAGCTTGCTGAATTTCCACGCGATCGCCCCCTGTCACCACTGCCATATTCCGGCGTTTGCGGAAATACTTGACAGCAGAGTTGACATTCATCGCGCCAATTGCTAGACTTTCCACCATCAAATCCAGGCGATCATTGCGACACAGAACATCGGCATTTAACTGCTTTACCAGTTCGCCAACGCTGACGCTGCGGAGCAAATCACTGTTTGGCAGCATTGCCAGCACAGGAATACCCTGCTGTTCCAAAAACGGGCGCAAGAGAGTGTCAACGGCTTCCAGTTGTTTGGTGGGGATATCATTGATCACAACACCAATCAAGCGATCGCCCACACGCTGTTTCGCAGATAATAGTGCCTCAACTGAAAGCAGCGATTTGTAACGGGCTACTAAAAGCACAGCAGCATCCAATACCTCAGCCACTTGCAGCAAAGACAAGTCAAACAAATTGCCTTCTGACAAATCGCCAGGCCCCTCTAGCAAGACCAAATCTCCTCGGCACATTTGCAAATATTGCCGGATGAGGGACTGCTGATAATCGGTTTTGTCTTCGCCGTATAAGCGTTTTTGCACATTGGCTTCATCTAAAGCCAGCATTATGGGTGCAATGCGGTTTTCCGGCAGATTGAGACTAGAAGCAATGAACTGGACATCTTCCTCAATTACGCTTCCATCAGATGCATTTAAACAAGTACCTAGCGGTTTACCGTAAGCAATGTCCAGTCCTTTTTGCTGTAGCTGATGAGACAAACCCAGAACAGTTGCAGATTTACCGCTGTAAGTCTCGGTTGATCCAATCAGCAAATATTTAGGGGATTTTGGCACACATGCACTCCTAATTTCAAAAGTCAGAAGAACCCAGTTCGGTGTTTACTAATTCTAGTTTGTTCTGGCGAAAGCCTTCTGCTCTGCAAACCGGGAGTAGAATGGAACTTTCATTAATCAAGAAAGCGATCGCTTCAGAATTTCCCAATGTTTAAGCCACCATACCTATATGGGCAGCGACGATATGCCAAGTTCCGCTCGAAGAGACAGCCCAAACTCGCGTGAAACGAAAGTCACCATTTGCAGGGCTGCCATTATAACTACCAGACAATTGCATTCGGACTGAAATGATCGCCACCTCTCCATGTATTTGAATATACTGCTCAGAAGGTTTCAACTCGTGTATCTTAATCAAACCGGATTCATGGGCGGCTAGATCATCTTGTTTTCCTAATAATTCTCCAAGATGACTGATGATGATAATTTCGGGGGCTAGTAGTTCATTCAAAACGCTGACATCAGAAGCAAGCATTGCCTGTCTGAGCTGTTTTTCGACGTTGATAATCTGAGTTTCAACTGTTTCAGTCATGGTGCTTCTAACTTGAAAATCAACAAACTTGCCTTGCGATCTCACCCCGACCGAGGACTCGCGGTATAACTATTAAATCTGCTTGCTCTGTAGATTCTTTCTAGTAATTTCTTAACAAACCAAATACAGCAGCAAACACCATACACCAAAAAAACTTTTTAGTTCTTCCATAACTACTTAAAAAAGTAATATGATACATTGCTTTTTTAAGTAATGATGAATCACAGGAATTGGAGTTAGTTGAGAGGTTACAGGTTACAGATGGTCGGAAATAATCTGTCCCTTATAACCTGTACTCTATTCCCTTATTCTTCTATACGCAGTAGTTTGCGGTAAAACCCTTGTGAAAAATCAGTTATGCGATGGCGCTTATAGTTGTCCATAAGTTCAATTAAAAAATTAATAAACTCGAAACTGGCCATCATCAGTTCGTAGTTAAGGTCAGCATTACCATCAAACTGAACTCGGCAACGCGTCAAGTCTGACGGTAGAGTTGCAACATTCCAGGTAGCAACAAAGGGAATATGCTCACTGGCTTCTATTTTTCGATGCCCTTCCAAGACACCTTTTTGATAAAGACTGATGGCATAGGGTAAGAAATTGCGCCTAGCGCCCTGAATGTAAGGTAAGTAGACACTAGCTTGTTGTTGAGTGGCTGGCTGGATTTGCTCTATAGACATTGTTGAATATTCCTCAAGTTATTTGACAACTGGGGATATTAGTAGTTCTCAATAGTGTTCCCAAAAAATGTGTATTTGCACACAGCCCAGGGAAGAGAGTAGAGGAGTACAGAGAAGTTCGATCAGAACTTCGCAGGTGGCATAGAGGCAGGGAGTAAATAAATACTGACTTTTAGCTCTTGACTTTTGATACCAATGACTAATTACTGAAGTTACTACTAAGAAATATAAAAATGTCGGTTACAATAAGGCTTGCATTGGCTTTTATCGAAGCTAGGGGTAATGACGCTAAAAACCTTCGCTGAAAAACGATGGGTATTGTTATTACTTTATATCCCAACAGCAAGCTACTGCTACCTTGCTATAACTTTGCCTAACCCAGATTTCCCAATTAATGGGCGACTTTACTAGGTTTATCGTGATTTTAGGAGGTAAACAATTATCACCAATCTCACGAAGGTTAAAAGTTTGTGAAGGTTGCAAAACTTGGTGTTGTATAATTTCTAGCTTCTTTATGGGTGTAGACTAATACTGCTTTTTGCATCAAGTAACCTATGCCAGCGAATTCCTGGCCCGAAAAAGATTCTTACAAAGAGCTTGATCCGCTCAACTCCTTGTTGTCTGACCTATCAGCAGATGAGGAGTCAATGATAGAGACAGATACCGTGTCTCTAACATCCCGGTTTCAAGGTCGTAGACGTAAAGCCGCTCTAGTTTTGACAATCGTCTGGAGTGGCACGATCGCACTGCATTTAGCTTCTTGGGGTTCTATATTTATCTTGGGATTAACCACCATTTTAGGACTTCATGCCTTAGTGGTAGTGTTTACCAGACCTCGCCATTATCCTAAAGAAATGCAAGGAGATTTGCCTTATGTTTCTTTATTAGTGGCAGCAAAAAACGAGGAAGCGGTAATTGCTAAATTAGTCAAAAATCTCTGTAATCTGGAATATCCAGATGGGCAGTACGAAGTATGGATAATTGATGATTACAGCACCGACAGCACGCCACAGTTATTAGCAGAACTGGAGCAGCAATACGACCGACTTAAGGTACTTAGGCGCTCAGCCGAAGCAAGTGGCGGCAAGTCGGGGGCTTTGAATCAGGTACTCCCCCAGACAAAAGGCGACATTATAGCAGTGTTTGATGCTGATGCCCAAGTGACACCAGACTTATTACTACAAGTAATACCTTTATTTCAAAGAGAAAAGGTGGGGGCGGTGCAGGTGCGAAAAGCGATCGCCAACGCCAAAGAAAATTTTTGGACTAAGGGTCAAATGGCAGAAATGGCACTTGATACCTGGTTTCAACAACAGCGGACTGCCCTTGGTGGAATCGGCGAACTACGGGGCAATGGTCAATTTGTGAGACGCTCAGCTTTAGATAGCTGCGGTGGTTGGAATGAGGAAACCATCACCGATGATTTGGATTTGACAATCCGCTTGCATTTGGAGAAATGGGATATTGAATGTGTGTTCTATCCAGCGGTGCAAGAAGAAGGAGTGACGACGGCGATCGCACTCTGGCATCAGCGTAACCGTTGGGCAGAAGGCGGATATCAGCGCTATTTGGATTACTGGGGTTTGATTCTCAAAAACCGCATGGGAGGGCACAAAACCTGGGATCTGTTAATGTTTATGCTGATTATGTATATCTTGCCCACAGCAACAGTACCAGATTTATTAATGGCGATCGCCCGGCATCGTCCCCCAATGCTCACTCCAGTAACTAGCTTATCAGTCACTATGTCAATGGTCGGGATGTATACAGGTCTGAAGCGGATACGTCAAGATCAGAAATTCCAGGTTTATACGTACTTTCTGTTGCTGCTTCAGACACTACGTGGTAATTTATATATGTTGCACTGGTTATTGGTTATGAGCAGTACCACAGCCAGGATGTCGGTAAGACCAAAGCGGTTGAAATGGGTGAAAACTGTGCATACGGGGACTGAGAATTAGGGACTGACGACTGGGGACTAGGCAAGAAGCAGAGGAGCAAAAGAATAATTTTCTTTCCCAATACCCAGTTCCTAGTCACCAATGCCCTTTTACTCGTCATCAACTTCTGATTCCTCTGCCCACTCAGGTGTAGTCATGGAGTCAGAAAATTCTGTGGTATCTTCTGTGAAGCGGATGACTTGTCCGTTGAAAAATTCTGCTAAGCGCTGAGCTGCGATCGCTACTTCGTCAGGTTCCCAATTAGCAGGGGGTGTTTGGGGTTGCGCTTGCGGCAAAGTTTTTATTGCACTTCCACCATTTATCGCCATCGGCTCAGTTATTGTTGATGCTTGCTTGGCTGGTTGCGGTACTGGTGCTGGAGGCGGGATTTGACTGTCGTAACTGGGAGTAGGTGGTTGCTGAACACGAGTAGAGTCTTTTGGTAGAGGCTCTTTTCTGGCTGAGGTAGAGGTCGAAGAAATTCCTTTTTCTAGATTTACCTTGACTTCATGTTGGAAAGTCTGCTGAAAAGCCGCCACAATCATCGGTAGATCAGATTTAACTTTTTCATACCATACTTGTTTGACCGCAATACAAGCTACAGCACCATCAAACTCAATGAGATGGCACATTTGACGTAGCAGTTCTCGCCTTGAGATTGGCTGGAGGTTAGTAAGCACCTGTTGCCAAACCTGAGTTAAGTCATATTGTGATGTCTCAACCACTTCTGAGATTACTGGTTCAATTCTTGCAGGTGGCGGAGGAACAGATACAGGTTCTAGGCTTGGTAGTGATGAGTTACCAGCATTGTGATTTGTTTGCGGCTCATCTGGGAGAGATGAAGTTACAGGGTGATTTTGGGCAACTGCTAGATGATGGTTTAGGGATGCAGAATTGTGATTTGTTTGCGTCTCATTTAAAGGCAAAGAAGAGACTGCGTGATTTTTAGCAACTGCTGGAGGAGATGAAGATACAGCAGGTGTATTGACTCGCGGTGAAATACTTGAGACTTGTGGCTGAATATTCGTTGCACTGGGTAACAATCCGAGTAATGTTACCTCTAACCATAAACGTGGCTGGGTGGTGTTTTTAATTTGTACTTCAGCTGTTCGCAGGTGTTGCTGTCCCGCCAAAATTGCACTCATGTCCAACTTTTTGGCAAACTCAACCAGTGCTGTCCAGGTTTGGCGAGTGCAAGCAACTAAATCGTGGCGGTTAGGTGCAGTTTGAGCAATCAGTAAATCGCGGTAGAATGCGGCGAGATTTTGGAGAATAGTTAACGGTTCTCGACCAAGATCTAGGATTTTACGGGTGCAGTCCAGAACGGCTTCTGGATTATTTTGAGCGATCGCATCTAAAAGCGCTAGTAAGTCCCGTTCGCTGACTGTACCGACTAAATCCCAAACTCGGTCTGGTGTCACCTCACCCGAAAACAAAGCTAATTGATCGAGTAGACTTTCAGCATCCCGCAATCCTCCCTGAGCAATTTGCCCTACCAAGGTAACAGCGTCAGGCGAAATAGTAATGTTTTCTTTAAGAGCGATCGCGCTTAAATGTCTCACCATCGCTTCTAATTGAATACGTCTAAAATCAAACCGCTGACAGCGCGAAATAATAGTTGGTAATACTCGCTGGGGATCGGTTGTCGCCAATACAAAAACTACATGCCTCGGTGGTTCTTCTAGTGTTTTTAGTAACGCATTGAATGCCTGGGTACTGAGCATGTGGCATTCATCTACCACATAAACCTTGTAGCGACACTGCACAGGAGCAAACTGCGCCTTTTCAATTAGTTCGCGGATGTTATCGACACCAGTATTGCTGGCGGCGTCGATTTCAATTACATCTAGGGAGTAACCCTTGGTGATTCCCTGACAAACATCGCACACGCCGCAGGGTTCAGCAGTAGGCTTGTCACTTTTCAAACAATTGAGAGATTTGGCCAAAATGCGGGCACTAGAAGTTTTCCCTGTACCTCTGGGGCCAGTGAACAAATAGGCAGGGGCGATTTTGGCTGTACGAATTGCGTTGGTGAGGGTGGTAGCGATCGCCTCTTGGCCCACCAGTTCAGCAAAACTCTTGGGGCGATACTTGTGGTGCAGGGGTTCGTAAGACATGGAGAAATTGACTTCAATGCCTTTTAACGTGTTGATTAGTAGCACCGAGTCGAGTTTGGTATTGCACTATTTTAACTAATTCCACCAGAAGTCTGCCGCTATAAATATACTCACTTGGCGCTGCTTTGTAGATGTTGTCATACCCTAGAAGAGATCAGGAAATTTCCGTCTACACATTTTATTGACGGGAGTAAGGTTATGATACATTGCGATCGCTACAATCTTAGGGTAAGCAATACTCAATGGTGCAGCAAATGCTCAGGCGGCTAGTTCAGTGGCTCAAAAGGCTTTTTCAACGCTTGTTTGGTAAAAAACAGACTGCCTCGAAAGTTAGGAGGGATGTGCAAAGAGAACCAGCACCACCTCTAACTGATACAGATTTGGAATTTCTTTTCAATGAACTTCTACAAGGAGTACATCAGGCAAGAGGACAAGCGTGGGCACTGAAGTGGCTGCATAATATTGAACATCGCATTCCAACTGAACGGTGGGTCGAATGGTTACGGCGCTTTGGTGAAAGATTGCTAGCATCACCCACGCCTAATAATGAAATAGCTGCGCGGTTGGTGCAACTGGGCGAGTTGAGCATCGGCGAAATCGGAGACGTTGCCTATGATATTGGTATGCAAATGCTGACGCGTAATCAAAGCGAACCAATTTGGGAATACGAAGGCCCAGATCATCTCAGCATGATGCCGCTTGAAGAAACCTCACCAGTAATCACTGAGATAGATGGTACAGAAAACCTACCAGAGGAAGAATACCAAAGCGTCACCCTAGAAGAATTATTTATGATGTTGCAGCAAGATGAGAACTTACGCCAGCAGATGGCCCAACAACTAGCAATTGAGACAGATGATCCACAAATTATTGTCGATGCATTGTTGAATCAGTTCTATACTGCTGGCCAATCAACTACAGAGCAAACAGAAACTTGACCAAATCGGTGAACGTTTAGGAGTGCTGAGTTAGGAGTGCTGAAGCGCAGTAGCGAGGCGTTTAGCCCGTCCTGAGTCAGTATTTATTCTCCCCCTGCCCTCTTGCCCCCTTGCCCACTGCTCCCCTGCTCCCCTCAGCAGGACGACTACTAATTAAGTTTTGTGTATTTTTTGCCAGTTATGATGACAGCGTTGTCCATATATAGTGGGTTTTTACGTAATTCATGATTTTTTTAACACAACGATGGCTACAATCTAGTAGAAACAAAATCCAAGAGTGCGGCAGATGCTCAGGCGGCTATTGCATTGGCTTAATAGATATTGGAAGCGCCCCTTTGGCAGTAAGCAGACTCGTTCTCTAAAGGGTGCAAGGCGGCACAAGCTCGTAAGATCACTACCAGAACTAACCAATGCGGATCTGGAACAATTGTTTGCCCAGTTGTTGGAAGGCGTGCATCAAGAACGAGGACAGCAATGGGTATTGAGTTATCTGCGGCGATTAGAAAATCGCGTTCCGGCTGAGCGCTGGATAGATTGGTTGCAGATGTTTGGCGAAAAATTGCTAAATTCATCTACACCAAATCATCAGTTAGCAACGCGGATGGTGCAATTGGGTGAATTAGACGTTGGTAGAATAGGCGACCTTGCCTATGACATTGGTACACGGTTATTAATGCAAAACTTACCCGCAGAAAACTTACTACCTATAGAGTATGAAAACCATGAGGCGCAAGATAGTGTCGCAACCACTATGCCTGAAGATACCCTGTCTAGCTCTCCTGGGCAAGAATTGATCCGGAACTTGGGCGAACAATCATGGGAATATGATGAGCAGGATGATGTTGTCGAAACCATAGCGCCTGAAGAAATCCTGCCAACATCTCCTGGGCAAGAACTGATTCGCAACTTAGGCGAACAGTTATGGGAATATGATGATCAAGTTGCCGAGACAGTAGCATCAGCACCAGAAAACACTGCTGTTGAGGAAAGATTGACCGATAACTTGGAAAAAGTAAGAGGGGAGTATGAACAGAAAGATGCCCAAACTACAGAACCAGCAGGTTTCCTCGTCCCAGCACAAGAAGATTCAATCACCAACTTAGGCGAACTCAGGTGGGGATACGAAGAAGAGAATACCCCAACTACAAGATCAACAAAAGCAGCAAATCTCATTACTCCCACTGAGCCAATCTGGGATAACTCATTGGTAAATTTAGAACCAGATGTAGCGTACACTTTAGATGAGTTGTGGATAAGGTTAGATCAGAGTACGAATTTAGTCCAACAACTGGCTTCTAATCTGGCAATTCAAACAGGCAATACCCCAAGTATAGTTGAGCGACAAACTCATCAATCAAATGCGGTTGCACCAGATCAAGCATGGTTTTACCAAGGTCTTCAGCAAGCTAAAACTGGCGATTTGTTGGGAGCGATCGCCTCTTACGACAAAGCTATAGAACTTCAGCCAAATTATCACGAATATTGGTTTAATCGAGGCTTAACGCTATTTCATTTAGAACGTTTTACCGAAGCGATCACGGCCTACGAAACAGCCATAGAACTGAAACCCGATTTTTACAAAGCTTGGCACAAACATGGCGGAACTCTGGGAGAATTAGGAAACTTTGAAGAAGCGATCGCCTCGTTTGATAAAGCCATAGAAATCAAGCCGGATTATCAAGAAGCTTGGTCTAGTCGGGGTTTAGCACTGCTGAAATTAGGATGGTTGAGAGAGGCAATTTCTAGTTATGACCAAGCCCTAAATCTGCAACCAGAAGACCAAGAAAACTGGTATTACCGGGGTATCGCCTTGGCTGTAGGCGAGCAATATGAAGAAGCGATCGCATCTTACGACAGAGCGCTAGAACTTCAACCGGAATTCCACGAAGTTTGGATAGACCGGGGTGTAGTACTGTTTAATTTAGGGAAATGGTCAGAAGCGATCGCCTCTTGGGACAGAGCGCTCTCAGACCAACCCGACTTCTACTTAGCTTGGTTTAACAGAGGTATAGCTTTAGACAACTTGGGACGCCGTGAAGAAGCGATCGCCTCCTATCGCAAAGCTATAGAAATTAAACCCGACTTTCACTTGGCTTGGTATAACCAGGCGATCGCCCTGTTTCATTTAGAACAATATGCCGAAGCGATCGCCTGCTATGACAGCGCTTTGCAAATCAAACAGGACTATTGGGAAGCTTGGATTGGTCGAGGAACTGCTGCGGGACATTTAGTTAATCCCGACGGGAGTACCGCCCTGCAACAGGGTGGCTATGAGGGAAAATTAGCCAGCTACGAGGAAGGATTGAAACATCTGCGCCCAGATACCCACCCAGAAGGTTGGGGTAGATTGCATCTGGCGATCGGCAATACTTACTACGAACAAGGAAAGAAAAATCCTAAACCCCGCGATGATTGGCGCAAAGCTGTAGCTGAATATCACCAGGCGTTGTTAACCCTCACATCAGAAGATTTTGCTCCGTTGCATCTGGAGGTTTTGCAATCTCTGAGCAAAGTGCTTGTGGGTTTGGGACAAACAACACAAGTACCAGAATTACAACAACGCGGCACAGATTTATTGCAACAATTGCTAAGTGAAGCAACTCGCTCTGATGAAAGTAAAAAACAACTAGCTTTGAAATTTTCAGGCTTTGGTCAATTAGCAGTTGATTTAGCTGTGGAGTCGGGCGATTTAGTCGAAGCTTGGGAAATGGCAGAACAAGGCAAAAATTCTTGTTTAAACTGGCTACTTTTTGGTTGGAGTAACGAGATTTCCTCACTCAATTATGGTGCAGTTCAACAACTACTCAATCCCACAACAGCAATTGTTTACTGGCATATCAGCCCAGCTGCCTTACACACTTTCATTCTCAAAGATGGAGCGCCATCACCAATTTTACTCTTTACACCCATACAAGATGTAGGAACAATATCTTCAGGTGAAACTGCTGTACGTCTCAATGAATTGCCCCTACCCGAAGCGGCGCGACGTTTAGTTGAATTTGAAGATTGGCTGGAAGATTGGCATCAACAATACCAGGGATATAATACCGCTCAAGATAAAGAAAGTAAAGCTAAGCATTCTTGGCGAGTGGATATGGAACAAAAGCTGTTGCAGCTGAAAAACATCCTGAATATTTCCACAATTGTACAAGAACTTGAAGGTGTCACCCAACTGATTTTAATTCTCCACCGCGACTTGCACAGATTGCCTATTCACGTACTTTTCCATCTCTCTTCTCCATCTCAGGAAGAGTTACCGAATATGGGGGCGAATTTTACAATTACTTATTTGCCTAGCGCTCAAGTAGGTTTATCAATCAAAACCGAAGATATTAAACAGTGGCATAATCAGTTGTTACTTAGTGTTGAATATCCCGATAGTGTTGGTTATTCTCAACTTAAGTTTGCTAAACTTGAATCTGAAATTGTTAGTCAGATGTTCGATAATACCCAGCGAATCCAGGGAACACAAGCCACAAAAAATATTGTAGAAAATGCTTTTGCTGATTACAACATATTTCATTTTACTGGTCATGTCACTAACAATTTGAGTGAGCCTAAAAAATCAGCATTGGTCTTAGCAGGTGAAGACAAACTAACTTTAGAAGAAATCCATCAAAAAAATCTCGCAAGTTTTAACCTTGTTACCCTGTCTGCTTGTGAAAATATAAGTACTATTAACCACAATATCAGCACTGAATATGTAGGTTTAGTCAGTAGTTTTCTGAGTGGAGGAGTTCCTCATATCGTTAGTACCCTTTGGACTGTAGAATCATCTGCTAGCGCCTTGGTGATGATAGAGTTTTACCGAAAGTTACAGCCAAATAAATCGGCAACTACTGCCTTAGCAGAAGCAACAATATGGCTGAAAGAACTAACTGCTGGAGAACTGACAAAATGGTATGAGGATTTATTGAATAATCTGCAACCAGAGGAGTTAAGAATTAAAGCTTACTTGGCAACCCAGTTATATAGAAGTAGTAAAATGGTATTAGAGAAAAAGCTTTATAATCATCCTTACTACTGGGCAGCATTTATAATCACGGGTAAGCCGAATTAAAGTTTTTAGATGTTAAATAGCGGTTAAAAATTTGAAAACTGTTAAATTTAATCGTGTTAAATTCTTCCAGTCTCAAATGTGATAAAGAATAATCTCCACCTATATAACTTTACAGAATATTACGCTATGTTAAATATTCCTGTTGTGTCACCACAGGCTAGCAATAAACATGAAATCAAAAAAAATAACGAAAACCAATAAAAGACACTATTTATATGTATTATTTTAGACAATATATCTAAAATAAACTACAATCTAAACTTTTAATTTTTTTGTTCATTTAAAATTAAAATTTGAAAAGTTTTCTCCTATAACTTTTGAGAGAGACAAAACTTATTCCAAGAGGCTGATGAGAATTAGAGTAAAAAATGTAGAAATGGTATTATTACATTTGTACATTTGTGAAGAAATAGTTTTTTCTTATAACCTATGGAAAGCCAAGTACAACAATCAGAATTCGTCGATGTTACCTCACCAAAGAGTATGACAATGGTTCAAACTTCAGAACCAGGAAATTTGTCAACACTACCAAGTGCTAATAAATCTAGCGATAAAGCGTCAGAAATAGGCAGAAAAATTTCTAACTTTTTGGAACGCTTACCGGAATACGTAGTCAACTTCTTCAATGAATACAAGTTACCAGTTATTAGCTTTGCTTTGCTTGTGGTGGGGGTTACTGGACTCAGGGTACTATTGGCAATAGTAGATGCAATAAATGATATTCCGCTTGTGTGTCCATTTTTTGAGTTGATTGGAATTGGTTACGTAACTTGGTCTGTTTTTCGCTATTTTCTCAAAGCTTCTACTCGCCAAGAATTAGCCGCAGAAATGCGCTCTATTAAAGAGCAAATTGCAGGCGAAAATGTCTCAGAGCCAATGAGTTAAACGTAGCATGGTAGTGACTAAAAAAGTTTGTACTTTTTTGCAAAGTTTCTCTGTATATAATTGCTGCGAAATCTGGTTGAAAATGGCAGTCAATAAAGCATGTCTACCTTAGAAGCTTGGTAAATGAGCTGGGTTGACGTGCTTTTGTATCTGTTTTATTGAAAGTAGATTACTAATTGCGATCTCGCCATATCTGCATTTAGCTGCTTCGTTTCAGGATAGTGTTTTGCTCACTAGCAATTTGCAGAAATTAGGTTTTGGGTTTTAGTCTCGAATTTTGGCATTGCTGATTGAGAAGATGGATTTTGTCTCACACAGAGGCGCAGCGAAAAGTATGTAGCAAGTGGCTTCTGGCGATAGCGTAGCGGTAGCGAGTCATCGTACTACGCCTTGCTTGGTCTTGTAGAGAAGGACTCATAGACGCGGTAGCGGCTTGCCCCAGGGTAGGACGCAAAGAGAAGCAAGAAATCAGAACTTACGCACTCAGATCCCCCAACCCCCTTTTTAAGGGGGCTTTACACGTTCCCCCCTTAAAAAGGGGGGTTAGGGGGGATCAGGGTTTCAGGCTTCAGTGCGTAAGTCCTAGAAATGCTTAACTGAACTGTATTGAGATATAGCCGTAGTCACATAGGTTATGACTGTGTTGATTGCAACAGAGCAATAAGGCAACTAGGTTTATACGGGCTAAACGCCCCGCTACTGCGCTTCAGCACTAGTACCTCAACAGATTAGGAAATGCTATATATGATTCTGACTTAAGAAAGACGCTAAAAATATTATTAAATTACAAAATATTTTTATTAATTTATAGTATAGGAACTCCCTTCAATGGGTGAAACACAAAGTTTAATTGAATTTAAGTTGTTTGCTCCTCGGAATCAGGGAGCAAATTTAATTGGGTATTTTTCTAGTTGGCAAGAAATACCAATGCAAAAGGGTGAAGATGGGTATTTTCGGACTCAAGTAAAACTAGAAGACGGCGTTTATGAATACAAGTTTCGCGTTCAAAGCAAAAGTCCAAATTTTGCACCTGATGAATGGGTAGATGTGATTGACCCCAACACAACAGATGTTAATGAACAAAAAAAACTTGGACTATTGCGGATAAAAGATGGGCAACGCATTGTTGATACTTACATTTGGCAGCACGACGAAACATCGTTACCTGATAATCGAGAATTAGTTATATATGAAATGCACGTTGCAGATTTTACAGGTGATGAGGTTGATCCAGACAAACGAGGTAAATATTTAGGAGTAATTGAAAAGTTAGATTATCTCTGTGAATTGGGAATTAACGCAATTGAATTAATGCCAGTCAATGAGTACCCTGGTGATTATAGCTGGGGTTATAAAGTGCGTCACTTCTTCGCTACAGAATCTAGTTATGGTTCAACAGAAGATTTAAAGCAGTTGATTGACGAGTGTCATGGTAGAGGCATTCGCGTTTTCATGGATGGAATTTATAACCATACAGATGAAGAATGCCCTTTAATGTTGATTGATCAGAATTACTGGTACTATGAACATAAACATTATCCAGAAGACCCAGATAATTACTGGGGCCCAGAGTTTAACTATAATAATTACGATGAAAAATTAGATGTTAAGCCTGCATGGAAATATGTTGGGGACGTAGTGCAATTTTGGATTCAGGAGTATCACATTGATGGAATTCGTTTTGATGCAGTCAGCCAATTAGCTAACTTTGAATTTTTAGACTGGCTGGCTAAGCAAGCGAAAAACCACGCAGCACCCAAGCAGTTTTATAATATTGCCGAACGTATTCCCGATACAAGTACTGTAGTCAAGCCAGACGGCCCCCTAGATGCTTGTTGGCATGAGAGTTTTCACTACTTTATAGTGCCACTGATTTGTGGAGAAAAATTTGAATTAGAACAACTCAAGCAGGTTTTAGATCCCAAACAGCAAGGATATGCGATCGCCCTAAATGTGATAAATTATTTGGCAACCCACGATCGCCAGCGTCTATTTCGAGAATTAGGCAATCATGGTGTCTTTGATGCAGCTGCGTTTGGGCGAGCGAAGTTAGCAGCCATCCTCTTAATGACAGCGATGGGTATACCAATGCTGTGGATGGGAGAAGAGTTTGGCGAACACCAACCCAAAAGCGAAAGTGTGACTAAGCCGCAGAAAATTACTTGGTCTTTGTTGGAAGACAAGCAGAATCGAGATTTACTTGAGTTTTACAAAAAACTTATTGCTTTACGCAAAGAAAATTTAGCCCTGCAAAGTGACAATATAGAATTTTTCCACGAAAACACCGATGCTAAAGTGCTAGCGTACGCCCGCTGGGATGAGCAGGATTCTTATGTTGTCGTCGTAGCAAATTTCTCCGACCAAAATTTAAATAAATATGAAATTTCAGACTTCCCAACAGCTGAATACTGGCGAGACTGGTTTGGGAACTGTGAAGTAGAAGCTGGGGAGGATTGTCTAATCACAAACTTGCCAAGTTATACAGCCAAGATATTTGTTTCTCAGTAGTAGCAACAAAGTTGATTCCACATCCAGCTTGAGGGCTGTGATATTATGGGAGACTGCTGCATACATTTAGAAAACTAGAAATTAAATCGATCATGGCTCTGACGCAACTGCGAAAACAGGAAATAATCTCCAACTACCAAGTTCACGAAACCGATACCGGCTCTGCCGAAGTCCAGGTTGCCATGTTAACTGAGCGTATCAACCGCCTCAGCGAACATCTCCAAGCAAACAAGAAAGACCATTCTTCCCGGCGGGGACTTTTAAAGCTAATTGGTCAGCGCAAGAGTCTTCTAGCTTATATCCAGCAAGGAAGCCGGGAAAAGTATCTAGCTTTAATTGCTCGTCTCGGTATTCGTGGATAGGAGCGAAAGCTTATGTCTACTGAAGAATCTGAACGCAGTCGCTTGCCTTTTGAACCAAATAAAAAGCGCCAAAAACCCGCAAAAACTCAAAATAAGCCCCCAGCAAAGTTAAAGACTTCTGAGGAACAGGCTCGCAAGCAACCGCCTTACACCAAAGAAGAAATGACAATCCCCCAAGTCGTCAGTCAACGGATGATTCGACGAGTGGCTGGATTCTGTGGTATCCCAACAGCTTTGGGCATTACTACCCTAGTTGTCAGCTATCTACTTGCCATCTACTCTGACATCACACTACCTCCCATCGCCGTGTTGTTGGTCAATATGGGATTATTTGGTTTGGGGGTGTTAGGGATAACTTACGGCGTTCTCTCTGCCTCTTGGGATGAAGAAAGAGTTGGAAGTCTAATGGGTTTTGGCGAATTCAGCATCAATTGGGGACGAATGGTGGCAGTTTGGCGCGAAACTCGGCAAAAGAAAGTATAGTTACCAGCGCTCAGGCATCAATTAACTGCGAGATTGGGTAAATTTTAAAGTGAATGTTGAAGTTGAAACCTTATAACTTCAACATTGCTAATTAAAATTTTATAATTATTTTTGTACCCAATATTCAGTTACTAAGTATTAAAGTGACTGAGCGCTGTATCTTATTTTAATTATTTGTAATTAAGCAGATAGGCAACAATAAAGTTATGCCTCTTTACTAAAGAATTTACTTTAATAATTAGGAACTTTCGTATGATTGTCGTAATGAAAAGTGGTTCCCCTGAAGCGGAAATAAATCGCATTAGCGAGGAACTGACCAGCTGGGGATTAACACCAGAAAAAATTGTTGGTCAACACAAAGTAGTGATTGGTCTAGTAGGTGAAACCGCTAGCTTAGACCCGCTACAAATTCAGGAAGTTAGCCCCTGGATTGAGCAAGTATTGCGGGTAGAGCAACCTTACAAACGGGTTAGCCGCCAGTTCCGCCACGGGGAAGCTTCTGAAGTTGTGGTTGACACTCCCAATGGAGTAGTTGTATTTGGTGAACACCACCCTTTGGTAGTCGTTGCAGGCCCCTGCTCCGTAGAAAATGAAGAAATGATTGTAGAGACGGCGCGGCGCGTCAAGACAGCTGGAGCAAAATTTTTGCGGGGTGGGGCATACAAACCCCGAACTTCTCCTTACGCCTTTCAAGGACATGGCGAGAGTGCTCTGGAATTATTGGCGATCGCACGAGAAGTCAGCGGACTAGGTATTATTACAGAAGTGATGGACGCCACCGACCTAGATAAAATCGCAGAAATTGCTGATATCATCCAGGTAGGCGCAAGGAATATGCAGAATTTCTCCATGCTGAAAAAGGTGGGAGCGCAGTCCAAACCAGTTCTCTTGAAGCGGGGAATGGCGGCTACCATTGAAGACTGGTTGATGGCAGCAGAGTATATTCTGGCAGCGGGAAATCCCAATGTAATTTTATGTGAACGGGGAATTCGCACCTTTGATCGCCAGTATACTAGAAATACACTGGATATATCAGTAGTACCAGTGTTGCGAAAGCTAACTCACCTGCCAATCATGATTGACCCCAGCCACGGCACAGGCTGGTCTGAGTTTGTACCTTCAATGGCAATGGCTGCGATCGCAGCTGGCACTGATTCCCTGATGATTGAGGTTCACCCCAATCCCGCTAAAGCCTTATCCGATGGGCCGCAATCTTTGACACCAGACCGTTTCGACAACCTGATGCCAGAATTAGCAGTGATTGCTAAAGCAGTAGGACGCTGGCAACAACCAGCGGTGGCGATCGCTTAAAATTCGGTGAGTAACTTCATTTATAAAGCTAATTAAGGAGCATCTATCATGCTAGATGCTTTTTATAATTTTGGTTAGAACAGACAACATCTTGCACCAAGAGCTAATTAAATCTACTAGTTTATATGAAACTTGAGAACTAACCCCAGGCAATAACAATAAAAACGGCAATTAGCGAAACCAAACCAAATAGAATAATTGAACCAACAGTAATGGTCATCAGATTATACGAGCGAATTGGTCTATATAAATAGTCATTTCGCTTCAGTGATTGAACCGCCACCAGGTATATAAATATAGCTATAATTAACAGAAAAATGCCTAAAGCAATTACACTCAAACCAATGATGTGAGTCCATCTTGCGTTAATAACTGTACTATTATCAGGAAACGCTTGATGGAGCGCACTAAAAATCCGATCAAAAGCAATACCAAATCCAATCAAAGATAAGCAATTCTGAATCCAGCTTGTTAAGGTTCGTTCAGCAGCAGCGCGATTGCGCTCTTTAGCTAATTCGTTAGTGAGATTAGTGAGTTTCTTGAAAGGGTTAGAACTCATGAGCAGCTTTTTGGACTGAGCAGAATTGATAGCAAACGTAAGAATTCCATAAGCAAAATTAAAAAGTTGCCTTTACCAAAATCCCCACAAATGCAAAAATACCAATGCAGACTAGTGCGATCGCAACAGTCAATCCCAAAGAGCGGCGAGGGTTATAAAGATATTCCTCGTGACTCTGGATATGACGTAGTTCTTTACCGTGTTCTATTGCTGCAACGATCATGGCATACGTACCCAGAATAATAAAAGCAATACTCAAAATACGAGAAAGACGCACAGGATTGATGTTTTTAGCCACTTCCAAGCTATAGACAGCACTCACTATCGCATCAATCCCAAAGCCAAAGCTGATTAGGGTAAGACAGGTGCGAATCCATGCCATCAAAGTACGCTCAGCCGCAGCTCGGTTGCGCTCTTTGGCAAGTTCAGCTTGAATATTAATTGGTTTGCGAGTAGGGATAGGATCATTCATTTTGAATCAGCTAAATTTTAGCAAATTTCCTCACATTTTATCTCTCATGAAAACATAAATATAATCTATTAAATATTGGAAGAATTAATTTCAGTTTGAATTAATTATTATAGAGATTTAGTAACTGTATAACTTATTTTTTTTATCTATATTTTGTCAATTTACGTCCTACTTAAACTCTTTTGTAGACTTTGAACCAATACTGTGTAATAAATATTAACGTATGCGTTAAAACAATTATGAAGTTACTGATTTACTTTGTAACAACCGTAACAAAATCGATGTCACTTAATAAAGGAAAATCTGTTTGATAATCTGCAAACACCTGCATAATTTTTTGACCTTCGAGCGATCAATCAATACAATACCCATGTGCATGAGAAGCTTTACCTAGGCTGTCATGCAACAACATTGAGGAATGCACAATGTCAAATAGCCCAGGGTTGTATATTCTACTAGTTAGTGTTCACGGTTTAATTCGCGGTAACAATTTAGAATTAGGACGAGATGCTGACACCGGCGGACAAACGAAATATGTGCTAGAACTCGCTCAAGCCTTAGCCGCAAATCCACAAGTAGAGCGTGTAGACCTAGTAACCCGTTTAGTTAACGATCCAAAAGTTAGTCCTGACTACGCCCAACCTCTAGAAATTCTTTCTGACAAAGCTAGAATTATTCGCCTTAATTGCGGCCCGCGTCGCTATCTCCGCAAGGAAGTTTTGTGGCCACATTTAGATAACTTTGCAGACGAGTTACTCAAGCACCTACGCCAAATTGGAAAATTACCCCATATAATTCATACCCATTACGCCGATGCTGGATATGTGGGTTGTCGGGTTGCTGGTTGGTTAGGCATACCACTTGTGCATACTGGTCACTCTCTCGGACGTGTGAAACAACAACGACTGTTAGAACACGGAACCAAATCGGAAACTATTGAAAATAATTTTCATATTAGTACCCGAATAGAAGCCGAAGAAACTACGCTGGCGAGTGCATCATTGATCATTGCCAGTACTCATCAAGAAGTGACGCAGCAGTACGGTATTTACGACCACTATCAGCCAGAACGCATGGTTGTTATTCCTCCTGGGGTAGCCTTAGAACGCTTCTACCCAGTCCCAAAAAATTGGCAGGAACCACCCATCTATGAGCAATTAAAAAGATTTCTCATAGACCCTCAAAAGCCAATTATTATGGCGCTTTCTCGTGCAGCGATGCGTAAAAATGTTGGCACTCTTGTTAAAGCCTATGGCGAAGATTCACAGTTGCGTCACTTGGCTAACTTAGTCCTCGTGCTAGGAAACCGAGATGACATCACCACGATGGAATCAGGCCCGCGCCAGGTACTTACAGAAATCTTCCAGCTGATAGATCGCTACGACCTTTATGGATACGTTGCTTATCCCAAGCATCATAGCGCCGACGAGGTGCCTGAGTTATATCGATTGATGGCCAAAACACGGGGAGTTTTTATCAACCCGGCATTAACCGAGCCATTTGGTTTGACCTTAATTGAGGCTACAGCTTGTGGCGTGCCAATTATTGCCACATCAGATGGTGGGCCGCGAGATATCCTAGCGGCTTGTAATAATGGGATGCTAATTGACCCTCTCAATATAAAACAGATCCAAGATGCTCTAAAAATAGCGCTAACTGATACAGAACAATGGCAACGTTGGTCTACTAATGGCTTGAATAGTGTGCAACAACATTTTTCTTGGGATAGTCATGTAGAGAAATATCTTGAACAGGTGTTGCAATTGCCGCAACGACGAGTCCAACCTCGACTCAGTCCCCTACCAAAAGCTCCAGCAGCCGACCTACCTGATTGGAATGTACCTGATAAAAACCGCTTACCAACCGCAGATCGTTTTCTCGTTTGCGAAATCGATAATACTCTATTAGGCGACCAGGAAGCTCTGCAAAAATTAATCGAGCAACTGCGTAATAAAGGCAACAATATCGGTATGGGAATTGCTACTGGGAGAAACCTGCAAAGTTCTTTACAGATGTTAGAAGAATGGCGGTTCCCAATGCCAGATTTACTAATTGTTTCGACAGGTAGCGAAATCTACTACGGGCCTCAGATAGTCACAGATACGAACTGGCAAAGACACATTAGTTACCATTGGCAAGCTGACGCTGTTCGCAAAGCCATGGAGGAACTGCCTGGAGTGGCAATGCAACCCCCGGAAGTCCAAGGTAAGTTCAAACTTAGCTACTTTATTGATGAAACCAAATCAATCAGCTTTAAGGAAATCATGCGTCATCTGCGACGGCATCAACTCCACGTTAAAGGCATATACAGCCATAATATGTATCTTGACCTGTTACCAATCCGAGCTTCCAAAGGAGACGCCATTCGTTATTGTGCCTTGAAGTGGGGATTGCCAATCAAACGTTTTTTAGTGGCAGGTGCATCAGGTAATGATGAATCAATGCTGGCTGGGAATACGCTAGGTGTAGTTGTGAGCAACTACAGTCAAGAAATTGAAAAGTTACGTAATTATCCACAAGTTTACTTTGCTCAAGGACAGTACGCATGGGGAATTTTGGAAGCACTAGATCGCTATGACTTTTTTGGTACTCTATCTCACACAGAATCGGAAATGATAGCAGTGTAAAAAAATTTTCACTTTAACTCGCCAAACTTGGGACTCCACCAGCCTTTCGCTGTAGTGAAATAAACTGCATCTTGATGCTTTCGGTCATTCCGGGACTGAGGATCAGAACACCGGAGCATTGTTTTGCTCTGTCCTTCTTTGGCGTAGCTATACTCCTCCAAGGGTTTCTTACATACTGGACAGGGATATTTTGTGAGCTTGACTGGAAGCTTTTGAGGATTTTCACTCTTAGCTGCCTTAGATCGAGGTGGTTCCCAAGTTTTGTTGAGATCGCTCCAAAATAAGACAGTATCTTCACAGCCGCTAATACATTTGAGAAAGTATTTCTTTTTGACCTTAGTGCTGGGAATTTTGGCTAGAAAGTTGTTGCATTGTTGGCAGCGAGTCTTAGAAGTTTCATATTTGCGCTCTCCTACTGGTGAAGCTTTTTTGGGATCTGAGGAACTAATAACCACAGTCTTGGCTTTTGCTAAAGCTGGCGCAAAGTAATTTTGATTCCAATCTGTAAGGTAATGCTGCCAAGAGTGTTTTCCTTGGGCGATCGCATCTAGGGCATCCTCCATCTTGGCAGTAAATTCTGCCTCCAGCAAATCCGGTAATGCCTTGACCAAAAAAGCATCAACTTCTAACCCCAAAGTTGTTGGTTGTAAATGTTCTTTTGTTAACTGCACATAACCAC
Organism: Nostoc sp. MG11; assembly: GCF_014904695.1. GTDB lineage: Bacteria > Cyanobacteriota > Cyanobacteriia > Cyanobacteriales > Nostocaceae > Komarekiella. The sequence continues at coordinate 38,802 of NZ_JACXXN010000005.1, forward strand.
GATTTTTGAGAGTTGAGACAGTTGGTGCATAGGTACTAGGGCGACCAATTCCTTTACGTTCCATTAGCTGCACCAGTTTGGGTTCACTGTAACGGGGTGGTGGCTGTGTCTGTTTTTGCTCATGTCCGGCATTTTCCAGAGTGAGCGCCTGCCCTTGCTGCAAGGAAGGTAGAATCGTATCTTTACTGAGGTTATTCCAATACCGAGCATAACCAAGAAACTCTACCACTTGCCCACGAGCAAGCCACAGCAAAGAACCAGATTGAGTAATCACTTGAGTTTTACGCAGTTGAGCAGCACGACACTGAGAAGCAACTGCCCGTTTCCAAATCATGACGTATAAATTAAATTCCGAAGCCGAAAGTTCCTCTCGCAATTCGGCTGAAGGACGAAATACATCTGTGGGGCGAATCGCTTCGTGTGCTTCCTGCGCTGTTTTGGCACTGCGATGTTTAGCAACCTGCTGCGGTACATTTTGCGGATCATGCTGTTCCAACCACTGTTTGACACTGGCACAAAACTCTGGACTCAGCATTACTGAGTCTGTCCGCATATATGTAATTAATCCTGCCTCATACAGCTTTTGGGCTAAAAGCATGGTTTGATCTGGAGCAAATCTCAGCTTTGAACCGGCTGCTTGTTGAAGAGTGGAGGTGGTAAAAGGTGGAGGTGGTTGGCGAGGAACAACTTTTCCTTCAACCTGAATTACTTGATGAGGATAGCGCCGTGCTTCCTCAACTAAGCGTGTTGCTTCTGCTGCCGAAAGAATCCGTTTGGACTCTGGTGCATCCTTGCTATTACTCGCTGCATCATCATGAGCTTCTACTTCTTGCTCCGGTGCATCTGAGCGAGTATTTACCGTTCCTTTGTAAAAAGCACGGAACCCCAGAGCGTAATCTACCCAAACACTCCAGTAGTCTTGAGGGACAAAAGTCAAAATCTCTGTTTCTCGCTGACAAATTAGGTGTAATGTTGCACTTTGAACTCTTCCAACACTTTTAGCCCCGTTGTTTAGCGCCCAGACTAGGGGGCTTCCTTTGTACCCAACCAACTTGTCCAGACAATCTCGGCACAATCCCGCACCTACCAAGTTGAGGTCAAGCTTTCTCGGATTGGCGATCGCTCCTCGAACCGCTGATGCGGTAATTTCAGTATAGATAACTCGTTTGGGTTCTCTTAAACCCAGCACCTCTTTAAGATGCCAAGCGATGGTTTCTCCTTCCCGATCTGGGTCGGTTGCTAATACAACCTCATCAACCTGCTTGGTAACTGCCTTTAGTTGCTGAATCGTTTCCTTGGCTCGTTGATCACGAGGGACATAATTGCATCGTATACTCCTGCCATCCATAGTGAAGCCTAATGAAGACTCACCCTCATCACTGAGTTCTCGGATGTGTCCACAACTGGCACGCACAATCCACTCTGAACCCAGAATTTGACTGAGCTTTTTGACTTTACCAGGAGATTCAACGACTAAAAGGCGTTTCGGCATAGCACCTGCTTTTTGGGATGTTAGATAAAAGTAGGTAATTAACTATTTATAGTACACTTTAGTATTTATGTACTACAAAAAACACGTTTTTATGACCTAGAATACCGATTCAGTATTCAAGATAGGGGCGAGAAAAACCGATTATTTCGTAGAGACGTTGCAATGCAACGTCTCTACAGTCAATGAGAATTGGTCGTTTTACCGAAAATAAATCGGGTTTTTGCAATTACTGAATCGATGCTCTAGGATAAGAAAAAAATATCCGAATTCCCAGGTTAATACTGTAATATTTAAAACTTAGTATTCGATTTTTAAACTTACCATGCAATAGACATCTATGAGCAAAAGTGTTTATTAATATTGTCCGTAATGCGTGCGAGGCAGTTACAGCTGGAGATGTCGTCAAGTTGCAAGTAAATGGCTCTCTAGCAGATCAAGTCTCCATTCATGTCAACAATGGCGGAGAACCTATTCCCGCAGAAGTTCTTGCTAAGCTTTCACAGCCGTTTTTCTCTACCAAACCTTGTGGCACTGGACTAGGACTTGCTATTACCAAACGCATGGCGTTGCTGAATCCAGGTATGAATCTATCTCACGCAGAGACGCAGAGGCGCAGAGAGTAAGAGTTTAAGATGTTAAGTTTTTAAATTTCATACTTCAATTCAGCAATGCCATTTTATTTAATGTTTACTTGAACACTGCTAATATATTTCACTATGCCGGAAGGGAAAGAAATGGCGCAAGGGAAAATATTGCTGAAACCTGGCACTTTGTGGACAAGTGTTAAAGAGCGAACTAAACATGCTTTGCAATGCGGAGCACTGCTGTCAATACCAACAGAGTTTGAATTTGTAGAACAGGATGAAGTACGCTTTTTGGTGCGAATTTTATCCAATCTTGCTCGTAAGGATGCAGCTAAGCAGAAACAGAAAAAACAAACTGTTTCCTCTGGCAAAGACTTCAATCCATTTCTTCCCTACGAGGAGGATTTGTTTGTTGCGGATATTTCCGATACTCATGTATGTATTTTAAATAAATTTAATGTTGTTGAATATCACTTACTAATTATTACTCGTGTCTTTGAGGAACAGGAAAGCTTACTCACGGTAGAGGATTTTGTAGCTATGTTGGCGTGTTTGGCTGATTTCGATGGTTTAGCATTTTACAATAGTGGCAAAATTGCAGGTGCTAGTCAGCGACACAAGCACTTACAAATTGTACCTTTACCACTGACACCATCAGGAGTGCAGATACCCATTGAACCGCTCTTAGCATCGGCAAATCAGGACTTGATCGCAACTATACCAGTATTTCCTTTTGTACACGCTTTTGCAACTATAAACCCCCATTGGGTAAAGTCTCCGTTAACAACGGCTGAGGCAACTTTGGAGTGTTATCACAAGTTATTACGTGCTGTGGGTTTAGATGCAGTTGATGGCAAATCTGGTGCTTACAATCTTTTAGTGACGAGAGAATGGATGTTGATTGTACCGCGATCGCAAGAGCATTTCCTGTCTATATCTGTTAATTCATTAGGATTTGCGGGTGCTTTGCTAGTACGAAATGAGCAACAAATGCAGATTCTCAAAGACCAAGGGCCAATGACTATACTCAAGAATGTTGCTTTCTCAACTTAATAGGCGATGCTGTTGGTTTAGATATTGTATTACCACAAAGACACTAAGACACTAAGAATTTAAAGAATCAGGCGTTGAATGCCGTCTTTGATGAGAGGAACATTGAAGTTGATTAGTAGACCAAGACGATAACCAGAGAGCTTCAGATATGTCAAAAGCTGGGCTTTGTGAACTGGAATGAGTGCTTCTACAGCTTTAAGTTCCACAACCACAGATTGCTCAACTAGCAAATCCAGCCGAAAGCCACCATATAAAGTATTAAAACCACGAAGACACGAAGACACAAAGTTAACTTTCCTCTTGGCGACGGTGGTTAGCAGCTTGTAATAACAGAGATTCGGCAAAAGCGATCGCATCTGTTGCAGATTTACCACCAGCTAACTGCGCTAGTTCTTCCCGGCGAGTGGTTAAATTATCTAAAGTAGTGACTCGCACAACGGTACGCTGTTCACCGTTACCATTGTTAGCTTTTTTACCCTTACTTTGATTGATAGTTTGCTTATCCACACGGAAATGACGGTCTGCCATTGCAGCAACTAAGGGCTGGTGGGTAACACATAATACTTGATTGCGCTGACTCAGTTGATGTAATTTTTCGGCGATCGCCTGGGCTACTCGTCCCGAAACCCCGACATCAATTTCATCAAATACCATTGTCCCAGCAGTACTGGCTTGAGAAAAACAAGCTTTCAGTGCTAGTAAAAAGCGGCTCATTTCACCACCAGAAGCAATTTCTGTCAAAGGTTGTAGCGGTTCTCCGGGGTTAGGACTAAATATAAAAGTAATTTTGTCTGCTCCTGTAGCAGTTGGAGAAGTAGGCAGAATCTCTACTTGAAACTGTACCTTTTCCATCGCTAGGGGTTTGAGTTCGGACAGCAATCGTGATTCTAAATTAGCAGCAGCTTGACGACGTAATTGAGTTAACTGATCGCTGGCTTGGGTAAGTTTTTCAAAACACGCCTTTTCTTGCTGTTCCAAATTTTCGATAGATTGTTCACTATCGTTTAGTTCCGCTAATTCTGCTTGGATTCTTTGGTAGTAGGCGATCGCTTCTGTAAGAGTTGGGCCATACTTGCGGCAAATTTGTTTTAATTCCTGAATTCTTTCTTCTACTTCCTCCAATCGCTGAGGATCGGCTTCTAAATCTTCTCCATAAGCATTAATCTGTCTTCCCACTTCCATCACCGCAGTTTGAGCGTCTCTCACCAAATCCAACAGCGGTTGCAGTTGAGCATCGTACTCCACCATGTCATTTAATGTAACTTCGCTGTCACCTAACAAATCAGCTGCGGCTGGAGTTTCATGATCATTTTGATACAAAGCCTGGTAAACTTTGTAACTCATCTGTTGCAAATCAACGACATGATTCAGGCGTTCCCGTTCTTGCGCCAATTGTTCCAATTCATTAGGTTCGCTGAGGTTCGCGGCTGCCAATTCTTGAACTTGATAGGTGAGTAAGTCGAATTGTTGTAAACGTTCTCGTTCTGATGTCCGGCGTTTTTCTAGTGCTAGATGGGCTTGTTGGTAAGAAGTGAAGCTAGTGGCTACCTTTTGGCGTTGCTGCATCGGGGCATTACCGCCATATAAGTCTAACCAGTCGCGGACTTGGGCTGATTGTCCCACTTGTACAGTTTGACCTTGGGCTGTGATTTCTACCAGGCGATCGCGTAGTCCACCCATAATCTGGCGATTTACCAACACACCATTTACCCGCGATCGACTGCGGATATTACTAGCGGTGGCTGTGATTTCCCGGCTGATAACTACGGAATTCTCATCGAGCAAATCAATTTCCTGTTCGCTCAACCAAGCAGTTAAGGGGGGATTTGAGGTGAAGGTGGCTTCTACCATTGCCCGACTTGTCCCAGTACGGATCACTCGACTGGAGACTTTACCGCCCAAAACAGCATCAATCGCATCTAGGATAATCGACTTTCCGGCGCCGGTTTCACCTGTCAATACATTTAATCCAGCGCCAAATTCTAATTCCAGTTGGTCAATCAGAGCAAAGTTTTCAATCCGTAGGCAAAGCAACATCAAGCCTAATTCTCCGTGAGGGCAGATGCCGAATACTTCTAACTTACAGGACAATAAGTATAATCTTTCATCAACTAGCAATACCTACTACTATTGGACTAATACATCCATTGATAAGTTTAGCAAACCTCTTGATATTGGGAGCTGGGAAGAGACAAGGTAGAGACTTGTTCAATGATTCCTCCTTGTCCCCAATCCCCAGTTCTTCATCATATTGTTACAATACTTAACATGATCGTTCTGACCGGTGGCTTTCTTCATGATTGTTAAGACACTTCCCCCTAGTTCCCGACCGATTCAGGAAGACAGTCGTGGCGGCACAGACCGCCCAGACGAACTGTATGATACTGAAGTAGTTCCACAAAATGGTACACAGACTTTAGTCGTGAGATCGCCAAGACTCTTGGCTACTCAAAATCTCACGACAATAGCCGAACCTGAGACGCGTTACGATCCCGTAGAGATAAAGGCGTATTACCAAAATAGACCCCTGCAAGTTTTGCGGCGGATTTTCGCAGTTTTGGGGCCAACGCTCTCCTTAGCTTTTGGACTGTGGTGGGATAGCCGTCGGGGAATTGTCGTCAAAAATGACCGCCGCCGAGCCAATCAGCTACGAGAATTGCTGACACAACTGGGGCCTGCTTACATCAAGATTGGACAAGCTTTGTCCACTAGACCAGATTTAGTTCCTCCCGTGTACTTGGAAGAACTAACTAGGCTACAAGACCAATTACCGCCTTTTCCCAACGAAATAGCTTACCAGTTTATCAAAGAAGAATTAGGAGCGCCTCCAGAAGAAGTTTACGCCGAACTTTCGCCTCAGCCAATTGCGGCTGCCTCCTTGGGACAAGTCTACAAAGGTAAGTTAAAAACTGGTGAGGAAGTCGCCGTTAAAGTACAACGCCCCGACTTAAGAGAGCGGATCACTATTGACTTGTACATCTTGCGCCACCTCGCTGCCTGGGTGCAGAGAAAAGTCAAACGAGTACGGAGTGACTTAGTTGGTATCTTGGATGAATTGGGCGATCGCATCTTTGAAGAAATGGATTACATCCATGAGGGCGAAAACGCCGAGCGTTTTTTCCAGCTATATGGACATATAAAAGACATATATGTTCCGAAAATATACTGGGAATACACCAATCGTCGTGTCTTGACGATGGAGTGGATTAACGGCACAAAATTAACCCAGACAGAAGAAATTCGCGCCCAAGGTATAGATGCTCGTTATTTGATTGAAGTGGGTGTGCAATGTTCCTTGCGCCAGTTGCTAGAACATGGATTTTTCCACGCCGATCCTCACCCTGGTAATTTATTAGCCATGCCTGATGGTAAATTGGCTTATCTCGACTTTGGGATGATGAGTGAGATTAAACCACCGCAGCGTTATGGTTTAATTGAGGCGATCGTCCACGTCGTTAACCGTGACTTTGAAGGTCTAGCAAAAGACTACGTTAAGTTAGATTTCTTATCTCCAGAAACAGACTTAACACCAATTATCCCAGCTTTTTCGAGAGTGTTTGCTGATGCTCAAGGAGCCAGCGTAGCCGAACTCAATATCAAAAGCATCACTGATGAACTATCGGCTTTAATGTATGAGTATCCTTTCCGTGTACCTCCCTACTACGCTTTAATTATTCGCTCTCTGGTAACGCTGGAAGGTATCGCCATATATATAGATCCCAACTTTAAAGTCCTTAGTGAAGCTTACCCCTACGTTTCTAAACGCCTGTTAACCGATCCTGCACCGCAATTAAGAGCATCGCTACAGGATTTGTTGTTTAAAGATGGGAGATTCCGCTGGAATCGTTTGGAAAACTTGTTACGTAATGCCCGTAATAGCCAAGACTACGACTTAAACTTGGTGTTGAATCAGGGAATAGACTTTTTGGCTTCCGAACGCGGCGCTTTTATTCGTGACAAGCTAGTAGATGAATCTGTTAATGGACTCGATGCTTTAGGTAAAAACGTTTTGCATAACTTCACCTATTTGCTGCGGGAACGGGTAGGCTTGACAGCAGTCAACGCAACTCCTGCGGCGACAGTCGAGCAACAACAAACCTTGGAGCATATTAAACGTATCTTGACTATTCTCCAAGAAACTCGTGGCTTTGACCCAGCACAACTTGCACCTCAAGTTGCTCAGTTATTGGTAAATCCAGGTGTGCAGCGTTTGGGTCAACAAGTTGCTAGCCGCTTCACGCAAAAAGCTGTAGCAAGGTTAATTCGACAATTGTTGGCGGCATAATAATTCGTCATTCGCAATGACGCTCGTTCCTCTCTACGAGATGCTGCGCGTAGCTTGCTTCCCCGTAGGGGTACGCTACCGCTTCGCTCTAAGCGAAGCTATGCCGCAGGCTTTACGTAATTTGTAATTAGGGGTTTTAATTACGAATTATTGGGTGAAAGAGATGCAAGAGCGCTTTTTGCTTCATGCTTCATCTTTGTGATAACCATTTTTATCGCGTTTTAGGGTTTCCTCTAGGGCTTGAATTTGTTCCCGACGGGCTTCTAATTCCAAGGAACGACGCGCCAAGTCTTGGTTTTGTAACGTCAGAGATTGTCGCCAATGTTCCGCTCGCTCGGCTTCTTGCTGCAAGAATTCTGGAGTAATGCCGGTCGTGAGGTAATTTTCTATTAGACCGAGTACCCAGCCGGTAGCGTCTTCTATTCTTTCAATATCGCCTGTAGGGGAAAGTTCTACTAAAACAAGTAATTTCTCACTCATGGTGTTTCCTTTGCCCAGTAAAATGAAAGCCTCTTCTGGAATTATGACCCAGAAGTTTTCGGCTTCCTGACGCGCCAACAAGCGTAACTGGTGTTGGTCTAAAAAATCGTTTTTACGCACCTGGGCTAGATATAGCATGACAGTCGTGCTCCAATTCAAAATTCGTCTAGGAAAGTTGAGTGAGACAGAAACCGACATCGCCCAACTTTCCACAAAATTAAAAAAGATTTTTAATTTATTTTTTGGGGATAGTTAATTTGTAATGGGTAATTGGTAATCAAATTATGAATTATTAATGATGAAGTATAAATCTAATTCATAATTCAGCATTTATAGTTCATATTTTTACTTTTACCCATTGCAACTATCCTAAACTACGTAGTCAATGCCTACACCAGCCCCTTGAGGCGATCGCGCAAAATTTCTGCTTGTTTTTCAGCTTCTACTAGAGCGTCCCGCGTTGCTTGCACTACATCAGCAGGTGCTTGTTCAACAAACTTAGGATTGCTTAATCTGGCACGTAGCCCGTTAATTTCTGCTTCTACTTTGCTGATGCGTTTTTGCAGTTTGGCACTGACTGCTTCGATATCTACCACACCAGCCAGGGGAATTAGCACTTGGATTGTACCAATTACACCAGCGATCACATTTTCCGGTTCTTGTAGTTGTTGTGATTCTGTCTGTGGGAAGAACTGTCTCCAGAACTTTTGTCTAGCTTCTGTACTCAATAAATTTTGGCTTACAAACCAAGCTGTGTAACCAAAACCAATTATTTCAAAGAAAGTTCCTACAACAGGAATATCATCAATTGCATTCCCCGCAGCTAAGCCCAACCTAGCAAAGACAATCCCCACAATAATCAAGCCAATTGTCTTCAAACCCTTCTGAGGTTTTTTAGCAGCAACCGTTTGACTCTGTGGTTCGGCGGTAATGGTTAAAGTCTCGACCTTAGCCAAATCTTTAATGTAAGATTGTCCCGCTGTAAGGATTTGCTGTTCTTTTTCGCTTGCAGTTTGCAAATTTGCTGTCACTTTTACCCCTGGCTTGATATCCGCCTCAGCTCGTAAGTTCCGAATTGTGCGGATAGTACCAATCAGCAATTCAAACTGTTCTTCTAGCGCTATATTAATTATGTTTGCATCTATCTGGGGATAGATTTGCAATGGTAAAGTTTGCTGAGCATCTGCTGGTTGTTGAGTGAGAGTCTGCCAAATTTCTTCGGTAATGTGCGGCATAAAGGGATGAAGTAGTTTCAAAATCCCTTCCAGCACGTAGGCGAGGGTTTGCTGTGCTGCCTTTCGGGATGCGGGATCTGCATCGTTTTGGAGGCGAGATTTAACAAGTTCAATATACTGGTCGCAGAAATCACCCCAAATAAATTCGTACAATCCCTTGGCTGCTTCCCCTAGACCGTAGTTGTCAATGTAATTAGTGGTTTGCTTAACAACTTGATGATACCGCGAGAGAATCCAGCGATCGCTCAATTCGTTGCTGAATGGTTGACCCAATTGTTGTGGCGTCTGTCCATCCAAATTCATCATCACAAAGCGGGCGGCATTCCACAACTTATTAGCAAAGTTACGGGACGCTTCCACTGAAGATGATTCATCCTTTTTGCGATCATACTCCAACCGGATATCTTGACCTGCGCCAGCTACTTCTCTAATTAGGGTGTAGCGCAGGGCATCAGTACCATATTTGTCAATCAATAACAGCGGGTCAATGCCATTACCTTTGGTTTTAGACATCTTCTGACCTTTTTCATCCAACACCAAGCCGTGGATGTAAACTGTTTGGAAAGGCATTTCACCCGTAAAATGCCCACCCATCATCGTCATTCTGGCAACCCAGAAAAAGATGATGTCAAAGCCTGTTACCAAGGTAGTGGTGGGGTAGTAAGTCGCTAAATCTTGAGTTTGTTCCGGCCAGCCCAAAGTCGAAAACGGCCAGAGTCCAGAAGAAAACCAGGTATCTAGCACATCTGGATCTTGTTCTAACTTGACATTTTCCCCAAAATGTGATTTGGCTTTTTCCCAAGCTTCAGCTTCATTTTGCGCTACGACAAACGGTGTGTTATCGGTAATTTGCCCACCCGTTTCACTCACAGCATACCAAGCAGGGATTTGGTGTCCCCACCACAGTTGGCGAGAGATACACCAATCTTTGAGTTTTACCAGCCAATCACGATAGACCTTTGTCCAGCGCTGGGGGACAAACTCTGGAGAATTTTTCTGGTCGAGGAATTCTAGAGTTTTGTCAGCTAGGGGGCGAATTTTGACAAACCACTGAGTAGAAAGGAGGGGTTCAATGGGTACTTTACCGCGATCGCTATGAGGAACGCTATGCTTATAATCTTCTATCTTCACCAAAAAGCCATCTGTTTCTAGGCGAGAAACCACATTCTTTCTAGCAACAAAGCGGTCTTGTCCTTGAAACTCCTGAGCATTTTCGTTGAGCGTGCCGTCTTTATTCATAATATTGATCAACGGCAGATTGTGACGCTTACCCATTTCAAAATCGTTGAGGTCATGGGCAGGTGTCACCTTCACGCAACCTGTGCCGAAAGTGGGGTCAACAAATTCATCGCCAATGATGGGAATTTCTCGGTGTAAAATTGGCAGAGTTACAGTTTTGCCAATTAGGTGTTTGTAGCGATCGTCATTGGGATTAACTGCCACCCCAGTATCGCCCAGCATTGTTTCTGGTCGAGTTGTCGCCACCTCCACATAGCCAGAACCGTCCGTTAGGGGATAGCGGAAGTGCCAAAGATTACCATTGACCTCTTGTGTTTCCACCTCCACATCAGACACAGCCGACTGAGTAGCCGGACACCAGTTAACCAAATACTCACCACGATAAATTAAGCCTTCTTCATAAAGGCGAGCAAATGCTTCTACAACAGCTTTGGATAAACCCTCATCTAGGGTAAACCTCTCCCGTGACCAGTCTACCGATACGCCCAAGCGTCGCAGCTGATTAAGAATAGTTCCCTCAGACTCCGCCTTCCACTGCCAAGCACGTTCTAGGAATTTCTCGCGTCCTAACTCGCTACGAGTTTTCCCCTCTTTCTTGAGTTGCCTTTCCAGCATCGTATGCACAGCAATACTGGCGTGGTCAGTTCCGGGCAGCCACAGGGTATTACACCCCTGCATCCGGTGGTAGCGTACGAGGGTATCAATCAACGCACTCTCAAAAGCGTGACCCATGTGCAAACTGCCAGTGACATTAGGCGGTGGAATGACGATGCAATACGGTTCACCACCTTTGTTGGGGTCAGCTTTGTAAACTTGGTTTTCTTCCCAGAATTTTTGCCATTTGGCTTCTGTGGAAAAGGGGTCGTAGAGGCTGGGGAGATTGGGGATATTTGCGGACATGCGGGGCAAACTAACTATGGAAGGACTCTAATAAATTTTGCCACAGGGTTGGAGAGGGTTTGATGGGAACGAACCGCAGAGGCGCAGCGTTTCGCAGAAAATGACGCAAAGTACACAAAGGAAGAGGAGGAAGGTAAGATGAGGCAACCAAGTGTTCAACTAGAAAACTTGGCTTATGGGGTGATTGGGGCGGCGATTGAGGTACATCAAGTACTAGGGGCTGGGTTTTTGGAGGAAGTGTATCACAAGGCGCTTAGAGAAGAATTTCTGATGCGCGAGATACCTCATAAGTTTGAGCATCGAGTACAAGTACACTACAAAGGTCGTCCCCTAGGTGAAGGCAAATTAGATTTTTTGGTTGGAAACTCTCTAATTATTGAATTAAAAGCTGTGCAAAATTTAATTCCCATTCATGAAGCTCAAGTCCTCTCCTACCTTAAAATGACTCATTACTCCCTAGCCCTCCTCATCAACTTTAACGTCCCCCTCCTCAAAGACGGCATCAAACGTATTATCCTCTCTTCTTAATCTTCTTTGCGCCCTTTGCGTCCTTTGCGGTTCGTTTACCCAATCTATGCAAAACCAAACAACCTCTCCTTTTACTTTCATCCCCACCCTATACTTCGCCTCCGGCATACCCTACGTCATCATCAACACAGTTTCCGTTATCTTCTACAAAAAACTAGGAATAGATAACACTCAAATCGCCTTATGGACAAGTTTCCTCTACCTACCCTGGGTCATCAAAATGTTTTGGGGCCCAATTGTCGATATCTACTCTACCAAACGCAAATGGATACTTTATACCCAATTTGCCACATTCTGCTGTTTAGGTTTAGTAGCTTTCTGCTTACAACTACCAAATTTCTTTTTCATCTCCCTCACAGCATTGACAATAGGAGCATTTATTTCCGCAACTTATGATATTGCCACAGATGGCTTTTACCTACTAGCTTTAAACCCAGAACAACAAGCCTTCTTTGTTGGTATTCGCTCACTTTTTTACAGACTTGCTGTTATCTTTGGCTCTGGAATTTTAGTAGTCTTAGCTGGTCAGCTTGAGGTATCTCTCAACAACATTCCTTTAAGCTGGACTCTAGCTATTGGCTTCTCATCTTTAATTTTAGCAATACTTTTTGTCTTCCACCGCCTAATCTTACCTTTACCTGAATTAGATCACCAAAGGCAATCACAAATTACAGAAAAGATACCATTTTGGTCAATTATTACTTCATATTTTACTCAGCCTAAAATTACAGCTATCCTAGCATTCATCTTGCTCTACCGGCTTGGCGAAGCAATGCTTGTCAAGATGGCCTCTCTATTTTTATTGGACAAACCAGAAGTAGGTGGCTTAGGTCTATCAACATCAGATGTTGGATTAGTTTACGGAACATTTGGAGTACTTTCCTTAATTTGCGGCGGTATTTTAGGAGGATTGCTGATTTCTAAATATGGGTTAAAAAAATGTCTATTCCCTATGGCTTTAGCGTTAAATTTACCTAACGTGTTCTATGTATATATGGCTTACACAAAACCGTCACTTACATTAGTGTATCCTTTGGTTTCTTTAGAGCAATTTGGATATGGTTTTGGGTTTACAGCTTTTAGTGTTTATTTAATGTATATTTGCCACGGCGAATATAAAACTTCTCATTTTGCTATATCTACTGGCATCATGGCTTTAGGTATGATGCTTCCAGGATTAGTTAGTGGTTATCTGCAAAAAGCACTTGGATACCCATTATTTTTTGTCTTAGTCTGTTTACTCACTATTCCTGGTATGATTGCTCTCTTTTTTATTCCTTTAAAAGAAGAATCGAAGTATCAAAATAATTAATATTAATCCAGTTTATGAGTTATGTTTTGGGAATAGATGGCGGCGGTAGTAAGACTGTTTGCGTGTTGATGGATGATTTGCATAAGATACTAGGTCGCGGTGAAGCAGGCCCATCTAATTATCAGAGTATAGGCATTAAAGCAACTTTACAATCAATTGAATCTGCTATTTATTCTGCTGTAAATCAGGCAGTAGAAATTACAAAATTTATAAGAGTTGAAGCGATATGCTTAGGTTTAGCAGGTGTAAGCCGTGTAGCAGATATCGAAGTAGCAAAAGGTTTAGTTCAACAGTTACAAAATAGCAAAATTTTGCCTATGATCTGGGCATTAAAACCATCTAATATTGTTATTTGTAACGATGCCTTGATTGCTTTAGTGGGTGGAATTGGTCATGATGTGGGAATTGTAGTTGCCGTAGGCACTGGTTCGATAGTTCTCGGACGAAATCATCAGGGGAATACCAAGCGAGTTGGCGGCTGGGGGTATATTTTAGGAGATGAAGGTAGTGCCTATAAAATTGCTGTTGCTGGTATGCAAGCAGCATTAAAAGCTCATGACGGGCGTGAGATACCAACTAATTTGATAGAAGTTTTTAAACAGTATCTTGGTTTGAAGAATATTGAAGATTTAATAGAAGTAATATATCGGCGGGGATGGGGAGTTAAACAGATAGCTGCCTTAGCACCAATTATAGATTTTGCCGCAGCGGAAGGAGATGAATCAGCTAATAAAATTATTGATGATGCCGTGCAAGATTTGGTAAAAGCGACTTCTACAGTAATTGATACTATTTTTATTTATGACTCAGCATTAGAAGTAGTCACAACTGGAAGTGTATGGAAGGGAAGATCCAAGATACATGAGAGATTTGCAGCATTTCTTATTAAGAAGTTTCCTGATGTAAAAGTGATTTTTCCGAGGTATGAACCTGCTTATGGTGCTGGTTTATTGGCGTTGCATAGGCTAGTGGAGTAAGGAAAATGAGAAAGCGATGTCTGACAACAAACCCCCAAATAAAAAAATTTACGTATAATACTTTGACTGAGCAGTCAAGACTTTATACTTAGATGTAACTGCGATCGCACTTGCTTGATTACTGCTAAAATTTGCAGAATGCGAGAACTTTATCCAGCGCTCAAACCTTATTTAGAAGATAGTTTACAGGTTTCCGACCTTCATACTATCCATTTTGAAGAGTCTGGCAACCCATTAGGCCAGCCAATCGTTTTACTGCATGGTGGCCCCGGTGGTGGATGTCCACCCTTTTATCGACAATATTTTCACCCAGAAAAATGGCGGTTAGTCATGTTTGATCAACGTGGTTGTGGTCAAAGTACACCCCATGCTGAACTACGAGAAAACACCACTTGGGATTTAGTAAATGATATTGAAAAACTGCGCGAACATTTAGATATAGAAAAGTGGGTCGTCTTCGGTGGCAGTTGGGGCAGCACTTTATCATTAGCCTATAGTCAAACCCATCCCTCTCGATGCGCGGGATTAATTCTTCGTGGCATCTTTATGCTGAGACAAAAAGAGTTGCGATGGTTCTATCAAGAAGGTGCTAGCTATATTTTTCCTGAAGCCTGGGAAGAATATTTAAAACCAATTCCCATTGCTGAGCGGGATGATTTGATTACTGCATATTACAAACACTTAACCAGTCCAGATTTAGAAATTCAATTGGCAGCAGCACGTGCTTGGTCAATTTGGGAAGCTAGTACAAGTAGACTTTTTTTAGATCCAGATCTCATGCAAAAGTTTGGTGAGAGTGAATTTGCCTCAGCTTTTGCGCGAATTGAATGCCATTATTTTATTAACAAGGGATTTTTTGAAACAGAAAATCAATTACTTTTAAATATCGACCGCATCCGCCATATTCCTGCTGTAATTGTTCAGGGACGTTATGATGTAGTTTGTCCGATGATATCAGCTTGGGAATTACATCGCGTTTGGCCGGAAGCAGAATTTATTGTAGTTCCTGATGCCGGACATTCCATGAGTGAACCAGGAATTACTAGTGCCTTAATTGAGGCAACTGATAACTTTTAACTCCTAGTTTGGAAAGTGCTGAGTCAAGAGTCAAGGGTCAAGGGTCATTAATTATTCTCTCCCTCTGCTCCCCCTGCTCCGGTTGTTGAGCGGCTTGTCCTGAGCGTACTCCTACGGGGAAGCAAGCTAGGCGTAGCGTCTCGTAGAGAAGCCAGCCGTTGGTGTTGGCAAAGCCTCTCGTAGAGAAGCCTCCCATAGGGAAGGAAGTCGAAACACTGCTTCCCTGTCTCCTAACTCATAACTCCTGACTTCTGCTGACTGCTAACTTCTAAAGGCAAGAAAATAGTCAACACTTCGCCATAGTGTGGACGCTGGCGTACAATGAGTTTTCCGCCGATCGCCTGAAAAAGATGCTTAGTGGCAGCAATATTTAAACTAATCGTACCTGTTTCCGGTTGGAACATCAGCAGTTGACCAAGAGCTTTACGAATTGGCGGCGGTGCGGGTGTAGCAGGTTTACTTGTGTCTTTGCACTGGAGAGGCGATAGTTGTAACTTTAGTTGATCTCCGGCTGGGATAACCTGAACTTGAATATGGCTACCAGATGGTAAACTGCGGGTAAAATTCTCCATCAAACCAGTGAGTACCTGATCTAGCATGGTGGGATTGCTCACCACCGTCGGTAGTTGTTGAGGTAAAACAACATCCAAAGTCAAGTTTCGCCGATGTGCTGCTTGTTGCCAACGGGGGATGCTCTGCTGTAACACTTGATCCAAAGACATTGGTGTGAGTTGAGTTCTTGAAGATTTTGTTGAGGCAGAAGTTTCCAGTTCCGCGGCTTTAAACAGCAACTCCATCCGGTCAATTTGCTCAGTACACTCGTGATCAATTATCTCTAAGCGACTCAGCACATTTGCAGGTAAGTCCCGCCGTTTCAGCAGTAGGCGAGTCATGGTACGAATCGTTGTTAAAGGGGTGCGAACTTCGTGAGCAAAGGCTTGGAGCAATTCGACATCAGGACGAGGAGAGGAGTGAGAGGAGAGGGAGACAGGGGGAAGAGGAGAAGGGGGGACATTCCCGGTGTCGGCTTCTGGTTCTGGTAATTGTTGAAGTAGTAATTGACTAAACTGGATTACAGTACGGTAATCTGGTGCGACTGGGCAATACTTTTGTACTAGTGTATCTAAATCGACAAAAAATTCTGGATTAGTCAGCATGACCCGCGCTCCTAGTGATCGCCACGCCTGCTGTACTACTTCTGGCTCAAAGGAAAATGAAAACGTTTTTTTGCCGTTTCTGTGTTCTGCTAAAACTAGCACTAATCTAAATTTTTCTGTAAAAACTAAGCAAAACTGCTCAGACGCCAATGGATCGGCAGGTAATAAACCGAGTACCGATTCTTGAGGAGCTATTTCATCTACAGTTGCGTTGGCGTAGCCTACCGCAGGCATTGCAACTGGCATTTGAAATGGCATTAGTGCCAAGGGGTTAAATGGTTTTGCTGTAAAAGTTACCGTCTGCAAGCTTTGAGTCAATTTTGGCTGACTAAACAGGGGTGCTGGTGCAGTTAAAACTAATCCTTGGGTGGCGTCAGGTGAAACAGTTGCTAAAGTATTTAATAGCAGATGTTCTGTCGCTGCTAGGCTAATGCGCCATTGTTGCTCTGCTTTAGCAGATGAACATTCAACCACGCTTGATTGACTTTCGGCTAAAACTTCACTCAGACTCGGCAATATCCATTGGTACACAGATTTTCACCCCTTGACTCAACAGCGGCTAACAGCATATAGGGTAGGCATTTCACTACTACTTATGAGGTTATAGTCATTTGTGTACTCGTGACAGTCGTAGAACCGAACAATTCGGGCGCAATTTCCCCTGTTATTAATCATTAGTCCAAAGTTCATTGAAAGCGGCGCTAAAGCTCCTCTGTTTGTGAGCATGGGACATGGGGCATGTTTTTTGATTAAAAATGCTAAAATCGCTCCAGCACTAATGCTTTCAGGCATCTTTGATGACTTTCGACGTTCCCGAATCCCTTATTTTCGATACCGCGCTTTCAGTAGCCGGGTTAACTGACTATATCCGCCTGCTGTTAGAGCAAGATGAGCAGCTACGGCAAGTTTGGGTTACTGGCGAAGTTTCTAGTGCTAACCACCATCGCAGTGGGTTATTTTTTACGCTGCAAGATACTGATGGAACAGCAGGAATTAAGTGTGTGGTGTGGAATAGCCAAGTAACAAAACTCGCGCAAATGCCGATTCCTGGTGAGCAGTTAATTATCTTGGGTAGTATCCGAGTATATCCACAAAGGGGAGAATATCAGTTATCAGTTTGGCAGGCTTTACCCGCTGGTGTTGGTTTGCAAGCGTTGCGTTATCAACAACTGAAAAATCGCTTGTTAGCTGAGGGGTTGTTTGACGCTCAAAGAAAGCGATCGCTCCCAACCCACCCCCAAACGATCGCCGTCGTCACTTCACCGACTGCTGCGGCTTGGGGTGATATTCAAAAAACCCTCAAGCAAAGGTATCCCGGTTTACACGTTTTATTTTCTCCCGCTACAGTACAAGGCGAGCAAGCACCAGAATCTATAGTGAAAGCAGTTGAGCGGGTAGAACGAGATGGACGCGCCGAGGTGCTAATTTTATCGCGGGGAGGTGGTGCAGTTGAAGAATTAGCTTGCTTTAATGATGAGCGGGTGGTGCGATCGGTTGCTAATTGTTCGATTCCGGTAATTACTGGTATTGGTCATCAACGGGATGAGTCTTTGGTAGATTTAGTTGCAGATGCGTGTGTGCATACACCAACTGCGGCGGCGGAGAAGGTTGTACCGGCACTCTCAGAGTTGTATGCTGAGCATCGGCAGCGAGTTGCGGCTTTGCATCACGCGATGCTTTTCTCTGAGGAAACTGCTCTTAATCAACTGCAAGTGTTACGCAACCGTTTGCGACGTTTGCGTTTAGATCGACAAGTGCAGCAAGAGGCGCAGCAGCTAGCTTGGAAGCGTCAGCAATTGGTGCAAACGACAATGGGGCGATCGCAGCAAGCAACACAACATTTAGAAATGTTGCGGCAAAAGTTGGCAAGTCTTGACCCGAAAGCAGTCTTACAGCGTGGTTATGCGGTGGTAAGACAGGAAGATGGGGCGATCGCTCGTTCTGCTGCTGAGTTGGCTGTGGGGCAAGATTTGTTGATTCAATTGGCACAAGGTGAGGTTAAAGTGAAAGTTACGGAAGTTAAGAATTAATTCGCCGCCATCGCGCAGCGTCTGTCTGCGACACGCTGCGCGAACGTAAAGAAGGATGCCAAGGGTTGAATGGTTAAACGTAAGAGTGCTGCAAGTTCTGATTCAATGGAGGGTTGGAATTATGAAGCTAAGGTGGTAGAAATAGAAGCAATCATTGCTCGCATTGAAGCGGGTGAGTTGGAACTTGCAGAGGTGTTTGACCAATTTGCGAACGCTGTTGAGTATTTACGTCAATGTGAAACCTTTTTGCAGCAGCGACAGCAGCAGGTAAATTTGTTGATGGAAACGTTGAGCGATGAGTAGAGATATTCTAGTTACTTTTCAACCAGCGATTATTCTATTTGCTAAAACTCAATTAAGCTGCTAAAACTTGGATTTCTTCAAGTTGATTAATTACTACGTCTGCACCTTGGACATTCTCTGACTTACCTACCCAAGTGATACCAATACAACCTGCGGCTTTGGCGTTACGCGTCATTTGCATGTCCCCAACAGAATCTCCTACCATCAATGTAGCGCCCGGTTCAACCCCTAAAGCTTGACAAGCTTGCAAAAATAGTCTGGGGTCTGGTTTACTCGGCCCCTCATCTACTCCCATCTCCAGCTGGATGTAATCACTTAATTGGTGATCTGCAACAAACTTACGCACTTCCTGAGTTGTCGCCGCTGAGAGGATGCCAAGTTTGAGTCCTCTTTCCCGGAGATATTTCAACACCTCCAAGCTACCTACAAACAGAGGTGAAGGAGTTCTTCCAATGTATTTTTCAGCTTCATCCAAAGCTTGACGAGCTATTTTTAATGACTCAAACCATCCCCTACCAGTTTCAGCAATATATGCCGCAGCAGCAACTTCAGTTTCACGACGACTCGCCACCGAGATTAAACCCGCTGGATCTAAATTATTAGCATTGATGCCGAATGCCATTAATAGGGGTTCGCCAATTCCAGGAATTTGAGCATCTATTAACCGTGCTGCTTTTTGTGCGAGCGATCGCAAATACGTTTCTGAATCTTCTAGAGTACCGTTTTTATCAAACAAAATTGCCTGGATATTTGAAAACGTGATCTTTCCACATTTAATAGTTACCAAAAGATTCTACCCCGCTGATTAATTTATAAGGTTTTATTCCTAATTTTTAACAATTTTATATCATAAAAAAAGAGGGTAAATCCCTCTTTCTACTATGTTTTGATACTTTTAATTACAGACAAGTAAAACTATAAATGTATTACTCTTCAATAGCTACTGGAATTTCTTCTTCAGTTTCGGTTGCAGTTGGAATTTTTTCAATAGCTACTGGAATTTCTTCTTCAGTTTCGGTTGCAGTTGGAATTTCTTCAATAGCTACTGCTGAAATATTTTCTTCAGTTTCGGTTGCAGTTGGAATTTCTTCAATAGCTACTGCTGAAATATTTTCTTCAGTTTCGGTTGCAGTTGGAACTTCTTCTTCAACTTCTTCCATTGCAGATGGAATATCTTCTTCAGCGATAGCGTCAGCTTCCGCAGGTGCAGCAGGTGTAGCTGTAGTACCTTGCTGTTTAGCTAGCAGCTGTTCCCGATACTTAGCAGCCATTTCTTCGGCTTTATCATAAACCAAATCGCGGTTCTTAATCATGTCACCGGGTTCTGGTTCTAACTGCTTGGTAGAAAGGGAAATTCGACCTCTCTCTGCATCTAAGTCAATGATCATCACTTTTACTTCATCATTGACATTGAATACGCTGTGAGGTGTATCAATATGTTCGTGAGAAATTTCAGAGATGTGCAGTAGACCACTGACACCGCCAATATCAATAAACGCACCGTATGGTTTGATGCCACGAACCGTACCAATTACTACTTCGCCGACTTCCAAGCGGTTCATCTTGCGCTCAACTAACGCCCGACGATGAGATAGAACTAGGCGGTTACGTTCTTCGTCTACTTCTAGGAATTTTAATGGTAGTTCTTCACCTACCAATTCTTCTTTAGGTTTGCGAGTGCTGATGTGAGAACCGGGGATAAAGCCACGTAAACCCTCAATTCTTACCAATGCTCCCCCACGATTGGTAGCAAACACGCCAGAACGGACAGTCGCATCTTCTGCTTGTAACTGCCTTACGCGCTCCCAAGCCCGCATGTATTCAATACGGCGAATGGAAAGGGTTAATTGACCATCTTCGTTTTCATCGGTGAGAATGAAAAATTCTCGCGTTTCGTTCGACTGTAAAACTTCTTCCGGGCTGTCTACCCGGTTAATAGACATTTCCTGTATAGGTATATATGCTGCTGTTTTAGCACCAATGTCAATCAGAGCGCCGCGCGGCTCTATACTGAAAACTGTTCCTGGCACTATATCACCAGGGCTAAAATGATAGTCGTATTTGTCAAGTAGAGCAGCGAAATCTTCGTGAGTAAATCCAATTTCTGTAGCGGTTAAATTCTGATTGACCATGCTGATTTGTTCCCGGTTCTAGTCTCCGTAAAGGTTGTGTAACAAGCGCTATGTATATGCAAGCGTCTTTATGGTAGTCTACACTCACATCTTTTTCCATCCTAGCGCACAAAGGCTAGTATTAACACATAATAACTCCCAGATGGAAAATTATATCACATATCAAATGATTGCTCGTTGGTTAGTAGTTAGTAGTTACAACTAAACAAACGACCAAAAATGACATAAATAAAAATATCCGCTGCTACAACAATTAATAGCAGCGGATATTTATAGATTCGCTTAAAAATTTGGCAATAGAGAATTATTTATCTTTCTTTTCAAAGCGGGGGGGTTCGCGAAATGCGATCGCAAAAAAGAGAACTCCTATTGCCAAGGTCAAAATCAAAATGTATGCAACGCTTTCCATATTACAAGTTCCTACCTATCCAGCCAGTAATGATATTGTACCAAGCTAGGGGATTAGGTATTGGGTATTGGGTACTGGGTATTGGTAAAGAGCTTTTTCCCCAATCCCCAGTCCTCAGTCCCCAATAATTAGAGAGCTTCCTTCCGGCGGGTTGACTTATCACCCACTTTCTGGAACAGACCCCACTCTACTTGTTCTTCTAGATCCGCATCAACACCAGCAAACACGTCTCGGTAGATTGTCCGAGCGCCATGCCAGAGATGACCAAAGAAGAATAACAGAGCGAATACGGCATGTCCGAAGGTAAACCAACCTCTAGGACTGGTGCGGAATACACCGTCAGAGTTCAAAGTTTCCCGGTCAAATTCAAAGATTTCACCGCCTTGAGCCTTACGAGCATATTTCTTCACATCAGCCGGCTCTGTAAAGGTTTGACCATTCAGATTACCGCCATAAAAGCTAACGGTAACACCAGATTGCTCAAAGCTGTACTTAGATTCTGCCCGACGGAAAGGAATATCAGCGCGGACAACTCCATCCGCATCAGTCAAGATTACTGGGAAAGTTTCAAAGAAGTTGGGGAGACGACGCACGGTCAATTCCCGTCCTTCCGAATCTTTGAACACTGCGTGTCCTTGCCAAGACTGGGCAATACCATCACCCTTGTCCATAGCACCTGTACGGAATAGACCACCTTTGGCAGGGCTATTGCCGACATAATCAAAGAAAGCTAGTTTTTCAGGAATCTGCGACCAAGCTTGAGAAAGAGTTGCACCTTGGGCAACACTAGTTTGGACGCGGCGCTCTATTTCCTGACGGAAGTAGCTTTGATCCCATTGGTAGCGGGTAGGGCCAAATAGTTCAATGGGGGTGGTAGCGTTGCCGTACCACATAGTACCCGCTACGACAAAAGCGGCAAAGAATACTGCGGCAATACTGCTAGAAAGTACAGTTTCAATGTTCCCCATCCGCAGGGCTTTGTAGAGCCGTTCGGGGGGTCGTACTGTGAGGTGGAATAAGCCTGCAATAATACCAACAACGCCAGCAGCAATGTGGTGAGCCACAACGCCACCAGGGTTATATGGGTTAAACCCATCTGGGCCCCATTCTGGTGCTACTGCCTGGATGCTGCCAGTGACTCCATAGGGGTCAGAAACCCACATTCCCGGGCCAAATAGTCCGGTAAGGTGAAAAGCACCAAAACCAAAACAAAGTAGACCAGATAAGAACAAGTGAATGCCAAACATCTTTGGCAAATCTAGGGCGGGTTCACCAGTCCGAGGATCTCTAAAGAGTTCCAAATCCCAGTAAACCCAGTGCCAGACGGCAGCTAGGAATAATAGACCTGAAAGAACAATGTGAGCTGCGGCGACGCCTTCAAATGACCAGAAACCTGGGTCGGTTGCTGGGCCACCAGTAACGTTCCAACCACCCCATGATTGGGTAACGCCTAAACGTGCCATGAAGGGCAGCACGAACATTCCTTGTCGCCACATTGGATTGAGAACAGCATCGCTGGGGTCAAAAACGGCCAGTTCGTACAGTGCCATTGAACCAGCCCAGCCTGCCACCAACGCTGTGTGCATCAAGTGTACAGAAATCAGTCGCCCCGGATCGTTCAGAACTACTGTATGTACTCGGTACCAGGGTAGTCCCATCGACTACGCTCCTCCTCGATGAGTTAGTTTACAAAGCAATTTTCTTACTGAGGCTATAAGTAACGAAAGCCGTCACTCATAAAACTCTCTCTTGTTTTTTGTTATTGCCACCAGAGTCTTACCACAACTTAGTCTTAATAAGTTAGACAGTGTGGGTAGTTTGGCAACGCTTTACTCGCTTCGGGAGTTATACCCCGTAGGGTAGCCATCGCCAAGCAAAAATGAGAATGTTTTAAAAAGTGTAACTATTGATGGAACTGTTTGCAAGCGTGTAAATTGATGCGATCGCGTAGCATGTTCCTGATATTTCGCTACCCGTCCCAGTTCAAGATCTAATTTGCGTATGTTTACGGGGATGATTAAAGGGAGGCAGAGGGGCAGAGGAGCAAGGGGGAAAAGGTGAGGCCAGTGCTGCGGGAGGGTTAGCCAGACCCAGGCAATTGGCGTTAGCGTTCGCATCTCGGAGAGAGGAACGAGCGTCCGTAGGAGCGTCACCCGAAGGATTAAAGGTTAAGGGGATGGTTTTTTCCTTTACCCTTTCCCTTTCCTCAATGCCCCATCTCTCACTGAACCACTGATTGAATATTTTGCAAATGACACTTCGTCTCAGCCGTACCTAGGCGTTCAATTACCTGTTCGGCACTCATTAGACGCTTAAGTACTACTTGACCAATGGTCTTACTGGCGATTACTGGTGTTGTTGGCTTCACTTCAACGGTTAAAATAGCCTCTTCGACTCGATAAAGCCATAACAATTCGTTTTGTTCTACTAAGCAAATATTCATTCGCTGAATATCTGGTTGGCGTCGCCATGCAGTGATTTGCCAGAGTCCATCAGACGCCCATACTCTGGCAACTGTCCATCCCTCAGATAGAAAGAAATACTTCACGGTCTTAATCCCACTATGTTAGACTTTCAATCTGTTGTTCACAATATATATCGCGATCGCTTCAATCACTGATGTATAAACACGATATTTGTAAGTAAAGTCATGCAGCCGACGCTCTCTATGAGAAACTGTCTTGTGGATGACACTGCGTTGATTTGAAGAAATCTGAGTACCGGAGGCTGGCGCTCAGAAACTCGGATTAAAAAAGTTTAGGCAAGTGTCCGTGGCGTCTACGCCCAAGCAAGCTGCAACAGGCAAAATTTTAATGTAAATTACTTGGGTTACGGTCAAAGCTTAACAAAGCTATTCCCCAGTAATTATGAATTTACGATAAATTTAATTAATATTTGAGATTTTAATAAATAAAAATGTTTACGTGCTCAATAAATATAAAACTCTATATTTTTGTCAATGTTTTTTTGTAACAAAATAGTACTATCTCCTAATGGGAATAAGCTTGACTAGGAATTTTAATATCCACGAAAAATCTTTGATTTAGACATCTAAACTCTATAAATAAAATAGTGTAGAAAAATTTCTCTCTACCAAGGGCAAGTTATATTTATTTCTACGTATCTGCTTACCCCCAGGTATTACTGAAATTAATTGTAAAAATTTAACATGATGGACAAAAACATAATATAATTGCTGACCGCTAATTTCAAAAATCTTGATGATATGACCTGGTTTTCCTTGTCCGTAAGACAGTGGGGTCGGATTACACAATTCCTATCTTTGTTCTGTCTATGTTTATTGTTAGTTGTAAGTTGCGCTCCTCGCCCACAGACAACTACCTCACCTTCTGGTTCTGTGAGTAGCCCTACAGGTGACGGTCGCATTACTGTAGGTACAACAGCGAAGCCGAGAACCCTCGATCCGGCGGATGCTTATGAGTTGGGATCTTTGGGTTTAGTATTTAATATGAGCGATCGCCTCTATACTTACGAACCAGGAAGCACCGAAATAAAGCCTCAACTAGCTACAGCGTTACCAAAAGTAAGTCAAGATAGTTTAACTTATACTATCCCCCTACGTAAGGAAGTAGTTTTCCACGACGGGACTCCCTTTAACGCCAAAGCAATGGAGTTTAGTATCCAGCGCTTTATCGAAAATAAGGGTAAACCTTCCTTCTTACTTGCTGATACAGTGGACTCAGTGAAAGCCACAGGTGAGTCTGAGTTAACAATTAAGTTGAAAAAGCCTTTTGCTGCCTTTCCCTCACTGTTAGCGTTTTCTGGAGTATGTGCAGTTTCGCCCAAAGCTTATGAAATTGGCGCGGGTAAATTTAAGCCAAATATTTTTGTAGGGACTGGGCCTTACAAGTTAGCGCAGTATGGCACTGATTCACTACGATTTGATGTGTTTGACAAGTATTGGGGAGAAAAACCAGCTAACAAAGGTATTAACGTCCAAATCCAGACTAGTCCAGTTAATTTATTTAATGCCTTCCGTACAGGTGCAGTAGATGTAGCTTATTTATCTCTGCAACCAGATCAAATTCGCAGCTTAGAGGAAGGTGGTAAGAAAGGGGATTGGCAAGCGATCACGGCGCAAGGTAGTGTAGTAAGTTATTTCGTGTTGAACCGGAATCAAAAGCCTTTAGATCAACCAGAAGTTCGAGCTGCGATCGCCTCAATGATTGACCGTCCACTAATTATGCAGCGAGCTTTGTATGGTCAAGCTGATCCACTTTACAGCATGATTCCCACTACGTTTAATGTTTCCCAGCCATTATTTAAAGATAAATATGGTGATGCTAATTTGGATAGGGCAAAACAATTGTTAACTACTGCTGGTTTCTCTAAAGAAAATCCCGCAAGAGTACAAATTTGGTATCCTTCTAGTTCACCTACTCGTAGTTTGGCAGCACAGATACTTAAATCTCTTGCTGATACAAAGATGGATGGAATATTACAATTTGAAGTTACCCCTGCGGAAGGCCCTACTTTCTTCAAAGATATTTCTAGGGGTTTATATCCAGCAGCTTTGCTTGATTGGTATCCAGATTTTTTAGATCCAGATAATTATGTACAGCCATTTTTATCTTGCCAGAAAGGGTCAGATGCTAAAGGATGCGAAGATGGAGGCAGTCAAACTCAAGGTTCGTTTTACTATAGCGAAACTGTAAATAAGCTAATTGACCAGCAACGCCAAGAGCAAAATCCTGAAGCACGGAAGAAAATTTTTACAGAAATTCAAACGCAGGTAGCTAGTGACGTTCCTTATGTTCCTCTATGGCAAAACAAAGACTATGTATTTGCCCAAAAAGGCGTTAGCAATACACAACTTGACCCCACTCAAAATCTGATTTACAAGACAATTAAAAAGTAGTCAATAGTCATTTGTCCTTTGTTTTACAAGACTTTTCCTGATAAGCATTTCTTATATTCTTGGTGCTTTGGGAAAAGTTAAAGGGTAAAAGGTGAGAGCTAAATTTCAGCTTTCCCTTTTTCTCTTTCCTCGTTAACCGAAAGGTATTGCTTTGTTTTATTCATGACAAATGACAAATAACAAATAACAAATGACAAATAACTGAAATATGTCTCGCTCTAAAGCTTTACAATATTACATCGTCTCTCGTTTACTCTTAGCGCCACTTCAGTTGTTAACGATCATCACTATCGTATTCCTTTTATTAAGAGCAACACCAGGAGATCCCGCAGATGCAATTCTCGGCGGACGTGCGCCAGAAGCGGCTAAAGAGGAATTGCGAAAACAATTGGGTTTAGACCTTCCACTGTGGTTACAGTACTTGAATTATTTAGGAAACATACTGCGCTTTGATTTAGGAACTTCTTTAATGAGTCGAGGACAGTATGTTTGGGACATAATTGGGCAATATTTTCCAGCGACGGTGGAATTAGCTGTGTTTAGTATGGCGGTTGCACTTATCGTCGGAATTTTGGTTGGTACTCTTTCGGCTTCTCGTCCTGGAACATATTTTGATGTAGGCGGGCGATTGTTTGGGATAATCACATACGCACTTCCGATGTTTTGGGCGGGAATGCTTTTGCAGTTGATTTTCTCAGTACAATTGGGTTGGTTTCCCAATTCCAACCGTTTTCCGCCAAATCTTCCGGCTCCTTCTCCTATCACTGGGTTGTATACAATTGATAGTTTGTTGAGTGGTAACTTCAGTCAGTTTTTCACATCTTTGCACCACCTCGCCCTTCCAAGTCTTACCCTAGGAATTTTGCTCAGTGGGATTTTTGAGCGGATTGTGCGAGTGAATTTAAAACAGACCTTACGAGCAGATTATATAGAAGCAGCTAGAGCTAGAGGCATAGCTGAAAACAAGATTTTAGTCTCCCATGCCTTAAAAAATGCCTTAATTCCAGTAATTACAGTCTTGGGATTAACTTTTGCTTCGCTCTTGGGTGGGGCGATTTTGACAGAGGTGACATTTTCTTGGCCTGGGTTAGCCAATCGACTGTATCAAGCCATTAGCGATCGCGATTATCCCACAGTCCAGGGAGTACTAGTATTTTTTGGTGCGATCGTTGTGAGCGCCAGCATTTTGATTGATATTTTAAATGCTTATGTAGACCCACGAATTCGCTATTAGCAAAAATGGGTACTGGGTATTTAGTATTATGTGTTATGAATAATCCCCAGTTCCCAAACAGATAAAATCAAGACTAACTCCTAGACTGAATTTGCTTGACTAACTCGTAAAAAGGTTGCCAGTTATCTTCTTGAGCAATCGCTTCCCAAGTAGATTCAATTACAGGTCTGAGTAAAACTGTTTTGGGATTTTGATCAGCTAGAGTTTGAGCAATTACATCAATGCGATCGCAATCAAAACCATTCAAAATTTTATGGTATAGTATGCACCAATTATCAAAAATTGCTGATGCCCCTGGTACTGGCACAATATCTGAATTATTCAGTACAAAACCGGGTTCATCGCGCCATTTAGATGAAAAAGTGCGAGCCATCTCATAAAAAAATTGGTGATAACCAACTTGGCTATCTTGCAAAAATTCAACTGTTAGATTTACAAGCTCATTAGCTTCTGGATTTTGCAATTGCTCAAAACCCAACTTTTTCAACATCAAGGAACTGTATTCAGCATAATAATACTCATCAAAACTTGCTAATCCAGCTTCCAACTCACCTTTATCAATAATTGCCTTTAAAGGTTCTTGAAGCATTTCTAAATTCAACTTGCAAATACTTGGTTGATGGCTGTAACA
This sequence comes from Nostoc sp. MG11, assembly GCF_014904695.1. Classification (GTDB taxonomy): domain Bacteria; phylum Cyanobacteriota; class Cyanobacteriia; order Cyanobacteriales; family Nostocaceae; genus Komarekiella. The sequence continues at coordinate 66,739 of NZ_JACXXN010000005.1, forward strand.
GTAGCGTCTATAGTAGTCAAAATATGCAGCGGTAAAGTACGGGTCATAAGTAGGAATAAACGCATAAGGGCCATAGTCAAAACTCTCTCCTGTAATTGACATATTGTCAGTATTTAGGACTGCATGACAAAAACCCGCCGCCATCCACTGTGCTGCAAGTTTCGCAAATCGTTCAACTAATTCAGCGTAAAACAAAACATATTTATCTTGTTGGGCGTTTAAGTGTGGGTAATATTGCTCAATTACGTGGTCTAGCAACTTTTTAGTTAAATCTGGACGCTGTAAATAGTGCAGTCGCTCAAAAGTGCCAAACCGAAGATGAGAACTACTCATTCTGACCATCACACATGAGCGAGTAGGTGAAGGTTCATCACCCCGCCAAAGGGATAAACCTGTTTCAATCATAGTTAGACAGCGGGAGGTACGTACTCCCAAGTAGTGAAGTGCTTCCGCTGCTAAAACTTCCCGCACCCCGCCTTTGAGTGTGAGCATACCATCACCACCACGGGAGTAGGGCGTCCTACCCGAACCTTTCGTACCAAAGTCGTACAATTCGCCATCACTAGCGCGTACTTGCCCGTAGAGAAAGCCTCTGCCATCACCCAACTGCCGATTATATTCACCAAATTGATAGCCGTGGTAACGTAGTGCTAATAAGGGTTTGCGCCCTTGAAATTTGCCAAAGGCTATGATGAAATCTTCGTCTGTGACTGCTTCGGGGTCTAGCCCTAAACGAGGTAGCAGTGCATCGTTACGCCAACGCAAGATGTGTTGAGGAAATTCCGCCGCTGCAACTTCGTCATAGTAGTCATCGCCTAGAGATTCCAAGGCGCTTTCGTAGTTGAGGGTAAGAAAAGGATTGCTAGAATTCTTGTAGTTTGGAGTTTCAGCCAGAGTCATTACGAGCAAAGCTTAATTCATTCTTCCTTTAATACTACCTCTGGCATCGGCATCAGCATAGACGAAGAAAGCGACCCATATCTCAAATATGGCAGCGCCACCATCATAATCGGAACGCATAATGAATAAAGTTTTGCAATTAAAGAAAAACTTGACTCAATTAGCAATTTTAGACGCTACATTTCAAGTTTTTGGCTCAGAATTACACCAGTATCAACTCAATTCTTGCTTGAGTGACACAGATATTCAAAAGTTTGAATCCAAATACGATATCACGCTACCCAGTGACTATCGCAACTTTCTATTAGAAGTTGGCAATGGTGGTGCTGGGCCTGGATACGGTTTATACAGACTGCCAGGAATTGAATATGAAAATGTCATTCCAGAAACACCATACCCAAAAAAATCTGAATTTTTCTCTCAACCATTTCCTTTAACACAGGCATGGAACAATTTGGATTTGATTACTGAGAATAAAGGTGGTTCTTTTGTACCCAAAGATGCTTACTTTAATGATCGATTTACTCAGGGTACTCTTACCATTGCAAATTATGGTTGTGGAATTTATGCGATGTTAGTCATTAACGGAGAACAACGCGGAAAAATCTGGATAGATGACCGTACCAATGATAATGGAATATATCCCGCTTGTTTAAGTTTTTGTCGTTCTTTTCATGACGCCGATACTGATGATTTTCATGCAGATAGTAATGAGGAGGTACCTTTGAGTTTTTATGATTGGTATGAAGACTGGCTTAATCGAAGTTTGCATCAAGTTCGCCAGTCTTAATACTGAATTTTTTAGTTTTTAATAGGAGTGCTGAGCGCTAAGTGAGGAGTCAAGGGTCAAGAGTCATTTGTATTTTATTATTCTTCCCCTGCTTCCCCTGCTCCCTCTGCTATTTCTTCTAAATACGACAATACTGCAAACTAAATGCATCAACTTAGTTAATATTGATCTGGTTGCCAGTTAGGATTTATAAGACTTGTAAGGATATGATCTTCCCATTGTCCATTAATCAACAAATAGTCTCTAGCGTATCCTTCAATAACAAAACCGAGTCTTTTGAGCACATTACCACTGCGGCGATTATGAGGCATGTAATTTGCCATGATGCGGTGAAAATTTAATTCTTGAAATACATATTGAGTTGCTGCTTTTAGCGCCTCTGTCATATACCCTTTACCTTGTTTAGCTTCGGCAAGACTATATCCCACATAGCAAAAATGAGCTGCTCCTCGGATAAAATTACTAAAATTAACAGTTCCAATAATGACAGTTGGATTTTTTTTTGTGTAAATAAATAGCTTTAATGATTGGTCATTAATAAATTCTATAAAACTACTTTCTACCTGATAATGCCAATACTTTTCAGTGAAAAAACTATCAGCCCAATGAGGGTAAAATGGAGTGAGATAGGTTTTGTTATCAGTGAAATATTTAATGATTTGGGGGATATCTTCTAGGATCGGTACTCGTAATAATAGGCGATCGCTGGTAATTATTGGCAGTTCTGATCTCATAAACCCCATCTCATCAAGCATTGGTCAAAGTTTGAGGGGAAGACTAATTTGAAAGGTTGAGCCTTGACCAAGTATACTCTTTACGGTGATTTGTCCCCCGTATGCTTGCACAATTTGTTGAGCGATCGCAAGTCCGAGTCCAAAGCCGCCTGTTTGGCGAGAGCGAACGGTGTCTACGCGGTAGAAACGATCAAAGATATGCGGCAAATCAGTGGGGGGAATGCCAATACCATTGTCGATGATCTGAATCACAGCCCGGTGGGACTGAGTAAATAGACGCAATTGTACTTTACCACCCGTTGGCGTGTATTTTAAGGCATTACTCAGTAAATTGATTACGGCTTGTTTTAGCAAGTTGGCGTCAGCTTGTAGCATGACGGGTTGCTCTGAAAGTTGAGTGCTGAAATAGAGGTTTTGAGCAGAACATTGAGTGATAAACTCTTGAGCAAGCGATCGCAGCAGTTCGTTCAAATCAACGGGTTTTAGTATGGTTTCCGCAAGCGATGCATCATAGCGCGAAAGAAAAAGCAGATTATTAATTAGCGTACTCATGGACTTAGCAGTTTCCGCAATCTTTTGCAACCGAAATCGTTGCTCAGATGGGTCTTCGGGCGGCATTAGGGCAACTTGGGCATTGCTCAATACTGTTGCGACAGGTGTACGTAGTTCATGAGAAGCATCGGCTGTAAACCGCTGCAATTGCTGATAAGCACGGAGGGTTGGTCGCATTGCTAATCCGCCCAAAAACCAACCTGTAATCCCAATCACGCCAAATGTAACGGGAACACCCAAAGCAAAAAACAAGCGAGCTTGATTCAAGCTGCTGCGTAGGGAATTCATCGGAACTGCTGTTTGGAAGTAGCCAACCAGCACCTTATCTTGTAAAACGGGAAGAGTAAGTTGGCGAACCCAGGTTGTTGTAGTGGGGATATCTGAGCTAATTGGCGCTTGCACGGTTTTAAATCCGGGTTTTGTGGTCAACTGTTTGCCACCCGATGAACCAATAAACTGTACTATTTGTTTGTTAGCGTTATACCACCGAGCATATATCAATCCGCCATTCAAAGATCCCCCATTCTCTAGACGAGTCTGGCTGCGCTGATTTTGCCATTGACTTTGATAAAGCGAGTACTGAGTTTTGGCAGCAAAGGCTTTACTTTGTGAAAATAGTTCGTCATCAAAAAACCGCAACTGATCTTCCACATTCAGACAGTAACCTACTCCTGCAAAAGCAAATAAAATTCCACCCATTGACAGGGCAAACCAGTGAGCCAGATTACGGCGACTACGATCAAACACTTTGGGGACTGGGGATTGGGGGTTGGGGAGTGGGAGCAGAGGAGCAGAGGGGAATTGGGAGAGAAAATTGCTTGACCCTTAAAAATTCATAATTATGTAACAGAAAAGGAACTGTTACCCCACCTGAAACAGCGCTGGGATGTGGAGGCAGAGGAATCAAACCCTTTTTAATTATGAATTATGAACTAATAATTATTAATTATGTTGACTCTTGACCCTTGACAAATGACAAATGACAAATGACTAATTTGGCGGATTCAATCGATAACCCATTCGATGCACCGTTTCTATCCAATCTTTAGCATCAACTGTTTGTAGACGTTGGCGCAGACGGCGAACCAAGGTTGTAACTGCGTTACTTTCGGGTTCGTCTCCCCAACTCCAAATGGCTTGCTCAATTTGGTGATGAGATAAGACTTGGCGGGGATGACGCATCAAATATTCCATCAATTGAAACTCACGGCTGGAAAGTTGAGTCGTTAACGAACCACGTTCGATTGTCAAATTGGATAAATGAAGTTGCAAATCGTCCAAGCTGAGTATATCGCCTTGCCACATTGGCGATCGCCGTCCCAATGCCCGCACTCGTGCCAACAACTCCAGCACATCTACAGGCTTTACTAAGTAATCATCGGCTCCTGCATCCAAACCCGTTACTTTATCCAAAACTGTATCTTTTGCCGTCAGCATCAGCACAGGAGCCAATTTACCAGCCTGTCGATACACCTGACAGATTTCTACTCCACTAACCTTAGGCAACATCCAATCTAGAATCAATAAGTCATAGTCTTTGCGAAAAGCAAACCATTGCGCTGTTTCTCCATCTTCAATCGCATCCACTGTATGCCCCACTTTCAACAATGCTGTCCGCAGTGGCTCTAGCTGCGATGGGTCATCTTCCACCAGTAAGATCAACATCCCATTTGCTCAGCTTGCTGTGATTTCTGCTTCTCTAATTCTAAGATTAAGCTAAAAGAGTGACATAGAAGTGACAGTAAACAATGCTGAGTGCTGAGTTGGTAAATAAGTGAGCAATTAACCCCATATTTTTTATGCGCCAACTTAAAATTTTTCAGGTGTTGCGATCAATCGGCTTTGTGTTTTGGTTGTCCTTACCATTGGTTGGGTTGGTGTTTTGGATAGGGAGCGGCTTTGTGGGAGATCGGATTTTGAGCCGCACCTACGACAATAACAAATACCTGCAAGCGGATAAGCAATCGGCACGGCAAATGATGAAAAGAATAGTGGCGATTAAGGTGGAAATTCGGCAACAAGATGGCGTTTCCCTGGTGAATGTAAAAACGGATAACTCAGTCCTTAAAACCATCGCGTTTGAGTTTCCAATAACGGAGCCGAGCCAACTTGAAACTACCCTCAGTCAAGAGTTGGGCTTACCACGCGATCGCATTAAGGAACTAATTCGTTATTAAGCGCTTAATTAAGTCTTCTACTTACTCGTTTAATTTATACAAAAGTATCACAATGTAACTAAAGTTACCGTTACAAAAACTGTAACAGTCCAGTCTTTCTATCACCGCAAATGCAATAGTTAACAATTGATGCATGATTAGCGTCAATCTTGAGTTGCAAATCAAAAAGCTTTGGCAAGCGAGGTGGTAGAATGAATCGGCAAAAATTTAGTGGTATGAAAGAAAATTTCCTGCAAAGACGTTACGGTGTTAGTCTGGGAAGACGTTACGTTTTAGCAGCTGCAAGTGTTGTCTTATTGGGTGTATTAGGGTGTTCTCAGGTCAATAATAGTACAAATGCCCTTGCTCAATCTGGTTCGCCTCAGCCAGAATCTCCATTGCCCAAAAAAATAGTCAACTCTAATCCAAAGATTGTTGACGCTAACAATAAGTTTGGCTTCAAACTCTTTTCAGAAGTTCAGAAAAACGATAGTACTGAAAAGAATGTTTTTATCTCACCTACGAGTGTAGCGATCGCTCTAGCCATGACATACAACGGTTCTAGCGGCTCGACTCAACAAGCAATGGCAAAGACCCTAGAATTACAGGGTATGAATTTGCAAGAGATTAATTCTTCTTACGCAGCCTCAAAAAAGCTTCTAGAAAACCCAGATGCAAAAGTTCAGATAACTATTGCTAACTCCCTTTGGGCAAACCAAGATGCTAATTTCCAGCCAGACTTCCTCCAGAGAACTCAGGATTTTTATCAAGCAAAAGTCAGCAATTTAAACTTTAAAGATACCGCAGCAGCCAATACTATCAATAACTGGGTCAATGAGAATACACGCGGAAAAATCAACAAGATTGTGGAAACAATTGAACCAGACCAGGTACTATTTTTGATTAATGCCATATATTTTAAAGGTAATTGGAGCCAAGAATTTGATAAAAGCCAAACTACTCAACACCCTTTTTACTTAACATCTGGCAGGCAAAAACAACACCCAATGATGTCTCAAAAGGGTGACTACAGATACTATGAAAACCAACAATTTCAGGCAGTTAGTTTACCTTACGGTAAAGATGCTAAGGTCAGCTTTTATATCTTTCTGCCTAAACAGAACTCTAATCTCAAAACCTTCTATCAAAACTTGAATGTTGAGAACTGGGAAAAATGGATGACTCAGTTCAACAAACAAGCAGGTTTTATTCGCTTGCCTCGTTTTAAAACGGACTATGATGTTACGCTTAACGATGCACTGAAAGCTTTGGGTATGGAGGAAGCTTTCAGTAGTAAAGCTAACTTTTCTGGCATGGGTAAAAATTTTGCCATTAGCCAGGTTCAGCATAAAACTTTTGTTGAAGTGAATGAAGAAGGCACCGAAGCTGCTGCGGCTACTTCAGTGGCAGTAGAGGCGGTATCTTTGAGACAGCAACCACAACCATTTAAAATGATCGTTGACCGCCCCTTCTTCTGTGTCATTAGGGATAATCAAACAGGGAACATTTTATTTATGGGTTCAATTTTTGAGCCGCAGTCATAAAGTCAAAATTCCTTCATTATTAAATTGCATCTTTAAGGTAATGTCGCTTCAGAAACGCTCAAAGAATTTTTGGCGTCAGCTTTTGAGGACTCCCCTGCTGCGACGGGTGCAGCTATCTCCTCAGTGGCGCTATCGTTCGTCTGGCTGCTTAACGGCTCAGGACGTAGAGCGCTTAAAGCAGTCTTAATCACAACAGCCGTAGGTACTGCCACAATTACACCCAAGAGTCCACCAATTCTCGCCCCTGTTAAGACTGAAATGAGAATCCAAACAGGGTTTAAACCAGTAAAACTACCTAAAATACGAGGGGCAATTAAGTTTTCGAGAATTTGCTGTACGATTACTGCTGCCACCAACACCCGCACCCCCATTGAGAAATCTTGCAGTGCCACTAATAGGGTAGTCATAGCGATACCTACAGAACCGCCAAAGGGAACGAGAGCCATGATGCCAATAGTTAAGCCAAACAGCAGACCAAATGGCACTTTCAGCCACAAAAATGTCGGAATCAGGGCTGAGGCCATACAGGTAGATAAAATCAACTGGGTGATGAAGAAATTTTGAAAGCTCAGGCGCACTGTTCGAGAAAAAGGATCTCGAAATTTAGTGGGTAGCCATTCAACTAAACTTTCCCACAGTTCATCTCCATGCTGTAAAAGATAGAAAGTCAAAACCATCGTCAAGAGAAAATCCAACAGGCTAGTGACTGTGACTACAGCCAGATTTAAAACTTGTCCGGCAATCGCCTGCAATTGTCCCTTGACGCGATCATTGATTTGCACTACCAAGGCATCAAGGTTAATCGGTAAACCAAAAATCTCAGCTTTCTCGTTTAATAACATTAACTGAGAGCGTCCAGAGTCAATTAACTCCGGTAAACGAGCCACTAGTTGCTCAGCTTGAGTCAGGGCTAACGGAAAAAGGGTAACACCCAAAGCCAATAAAATCGATAAAGCCAACAGAAATACTAAAATAGCAACTTGCTCTCGCCTAGCACCGTGATGCTCCATCCAGCTCACGGGGTAGTTGAGTAGAAATGCTAGTACTGAGGCTCCGACTAAAATGACTATTAGAGAATGGAAGTAATTAAAAATTGCCGAAATTGCCCAACTATTGAGAACTAGCAACGGAGCGAATAAAGCGATCGCCCCGATTCGCGCTATTGGTGTGAGTGTTTGCCACCAGTCGAGAAGCTTGCGTGTCTGCATTTTGAGCTGATTGCGGGATAGAACTAAATTGAATCCTTCTTTACAGCTTATTATCTCTAACTACATGAATCTCTTTCATCCTTCTAGTTTAGGAGTTAGACTAAGCCAAATGGAAAATCTTGAACCAAAAGACACAAGAGACTTGCTCTCCAGTACCCAATCACGCCACTTGCTTTACGATGTAGGGCGACAGGAACGCAGTAGCTCCTCAATCCCTAATGAAGACGCAAATACCTCAAAAATACAGTTAATTTTGTATTTGATTCCGGTTATTGGCTTTTTCCCATCCCTGTGGACTCTCTATCGCCGTCAGGGAAGCCGGGAACAACTTGCCACTAGTCGTCTGTCTATTACTTTGGCATCAGCTTGGCTCTTGGGATACCTATTGTTAGCAACCGGAGCAGCAACTTCAGATTTATTCACACTGCGTCTATTCATCCTTAATAGCTTTCTCACTTCTGGTTACTTTTTAATAAGTGTGTGGTTAATTATTCGCCTGCTCCAAGGTAGATCTAAGCGCTTACCTGGGTTTAGCAACTTTGCTGAACGTATGCTAGGCAAGTACTTGTCTTAATTAATTTGCAGAATTCACGGTATTTTTACTCATCTTTTTGCAAATCACGGATGATTTCCCATGTAGCTGGTCAAATCCAGTTTATTATTGCCATACTTCAATAAAAACATTTCTAGATTTGCCCAAAAAAAGAATAAATGCTGCTATAAGTGTTTTGGTTGAAACAATAGGGAAAAAGTTAGCACTAATAATTAAGAGTTAGCTATTATGGGTTGATTTATCTACATATTTTGAGTCTGTAAATTTACCGAATTTGATCAGTAAGTGTGAGGAAGTTTGTGACCATTCAAAGAAGTTCGGCAGAAGAAAACCAATCGGGAAAAGCCTCAAAGTCCAGCAAGAAAAATTCCCAGAAATCAAAATCAGGACGTTGGCTGTGGTTTTGGGTAGGTATGAGCGGGATTGCAATGGTGTCAGCAACAGCAGGGGCACTATTGGCAGTATCTTTGACTAGTACCCCTTTGCAACAAGCTCAGCTAAGTCCACAGGAGGAGGCGGTATTTGATAGCGATCGCATCTCTGGAGGTGGACTGCGATTTTCGGAATTAACTCGCCCAGTCAATCTTTTAGTTATGGGGATGAGCGTACTCCCACCAGATGTCCAAAACCCTCCCACCGAAACCCAAAATCTCGGATACCTGCCCCAGGTAAACTCCTTTGATGGTCTTGCCGATGTCATGCTCTTGCTGAAATTTGATCCAGAGACTAAAAAAGTAGTCATGCTCTCCATTCCCAGAGATACCCGTACAGAAATAGAAGGGTATGGAGTCAAAAAAATTAATGCTACCAATATTGATGGCGGGCCAGCTTTGAGTGCTAAAACTGTCAGTAATCTCTTGGGTGGGGTGGGAATTGATCGCTATGTCAGAATTAACGTTCTGGGAGTTGCCAAGTTAATCGATGCTTTAGGTGGGGTAACAGTGTTCGTACCCAAAGATATGAAGTATCAAGATGATTCTCAGCATCTATATATCAATTTGAAAGCAGGCAAGCAACATCTCAACGGTGATCAAGTACTGCAATTACTACGGTTTCGCCATGACGAATTAGGAGATATTGGGCGGATTCAGCGGCAACAAATGGTGATGCGTGCTTTGATGGATCAGACGCTCAACCCCGCTACTGTGGCGCAATTGCCGAAAGTTCTCGACGTAGTTAAAGAACATATCGACACCAATTTGACGGTCGAAGAGTTAGTCGCGCTAGTGGGTTTTGGAGTGCGAACAAATCGCTCTAATATGCAGATGCTAATGCTACCAGGTCGTTTTAGCGATAAAACTGAGTATGATGCTAGCTATTGGCTGCCAAACAACGATAATATTGCCAAACTCATGGCTCAGCATTTTGGTTTAGAATCAGAGCAAGGACAGCAGATGGTTGATCCAGCTTCTTTGCGAGTAGCAATTCAAGATAGCACAGGTGGCGATCGCTCTAACCTCCGACCATTAATTAGAGCTTTGGAAAAAGCTGGATATCGTAACATCTACGTGTCTAAACCTTGGGGTGAACCTTTAGAAGAAACTCACATTGTCGCCCAACAAGGAGATGGCGACAGCGCCGAATCAATTCGTAACACTTTGGGATTCGGTGAGGTGCGAGTGGAAAGTACTGGCAATATTGGCTCGGATATCAGTATCCAAGTGGGTCAAGATTGGTTGCAACAAAAAGCTATCTTTGACAAATCTACTAACCCTTAAGTTTTGTCTCTACTGGACATTAAAATTAGACTCTTGCTGTGGGGAAAAGGGGAATGGGAAAGGGATTGAATTTTTTCCTTTTCTCTCTTACCACTTCTTGCAAAAGTACCTTTTGCAAGAGGTCTATTATCTAATATCAAAATTTGTAAACAAAAAGGCGTGAGGTTTTCCTTACGCCTTTATCTTACTCACTTATTAAAATATCATTTATTGCTGTTATCGCATCAGCATCTACCAAGCATCAGCTTTACCTTCTTTGTAAGGTTCACCTGTAAAAGGTTGTACCCCAATTACAGGATAAGCATCATCAGTAGGGCCAAAAATCCGCATAAAGGCTTCAGAAATATACTGGATTATGCTAGCAAGCATTTTGGAAAAAGCCATAATATTAGACTCCCTTGTTGAGCCAATTTAATTCTGATGTATATACTTTAGTTCTAATATTCTTGGCTAGCTATCACTCTCAACAAATTGAGAATCTCTGCAATGTTTATTCAGATAACTTTGTAATACTTTAAATTGTCAAAAAGTCACATTTTTCTCTTTGATTATACATGATATGCCATGCCCACAGTAACTATCTGGTGAATAAAAGTTATACGCTAAGGAAATCAATACTTCCTGGGACATAGTGATATTAAACACACTGAAAAATATCCTAGGTTAAATGCCCAATACTTCTTTAATTTAGATTGGGGAGATTTGTGGAATTTTGACCATGTGCGATCGCACCTCATATCACTGTCCCAAAGCCTGATTTATTCGTCGTTCACTCTGATTATTTCAATGATTTTTTGAATTGATTGTTCACCAGATGCTTTAACTACTATTCTAGATGGAATAAAACTCTGGTCATCATATTCGGGACAAGCCTCATAGCTGGTTATCTTGCCTTGTTTTGCCAGCCTACCTACTTCTGCATCAAAAGCCTTTTTCTCTGCTGCCGCTGGCGATGAGACGTAAACAACGTTAATTTCAGCATCATCCCCACCGAACTCAATCGGGAAGAGATATAGCTTCTCTAATTCTCCAGCTTGGTAGGCTGCAACTGCTGCCTCACGAGAATTGACTCTTTCAGCAATTGATTGAGTGAGATTTGGCTTGGTTGACAACTGACTTAATGTCACCTGATCGAACGTTATGAAAACGAGAGTTGAACCTGTTGGACATCGATACCCACCCTGTGCCTCACAAAGCTTGCAGGCAAGTGCTGTAAACTCCCAAGCTTGGTTTTCTGTACAACTGAGCTTCTGGGTAGTGAGATATTCAATACCATGCTTCTCTCCATAGGTTCTGACTTGACGTGCATGTTCCTGTAAAGCAGAGATAACGGATGGATGGTTCCAACCCCACAACCAACTGCTGTCTATTGTGTTGTAAGTGCCGATAATCTGCATTGAACATCTGGCAGTAATACCATCTGGACGAGTGAAGACAACCGTACCAGCGTCTTGATCGATGTCCCATCTCGACTCACCGAGCCGCCAAGCACTATTGTGAGCTTCTGTTTTTAATCGCAATTCCTCCATACTCTGCTCAACTAAAGTATGAAACTCTGAAAAATTATCCGATTTTCCTGCGCCAAATAGCTTATTGAAAAAATTCATATCTCTAGCTGTTTAAGGACATCCTGCCATTATTTTGCACAGTGATCTCATGTAGAACAAATATTTTGGCAATCAACATCTATGTCTGACAAGCTAAATCACGCAGCTTATTGCCGAAACTAACTATTAAGCAATATTAAATAATTGATTAACTTAGTATTAGTTTATCTGTAAATATACTGTTTTACAGCAATATCTCAGATAGGTTCTTTAGTAGTTGACATTATTTATGGTAAATCCTACCATAAACAAAAGAAGCATTCTTGTAAGGAAGCTCTTGCATGACAACTTTCCCAGATTTGGACTATGTATATACCAGTGATCAGCAACAGCAAAGCCATCAGAACCAGGAGATGAACCTATCTGCGGATGACTACAGCCTGCTGACTGACCTTTACCAGCTGACGATGGCAGCTTGTTATACTGGCGAAGGTATAGAACAACGGCGGGCAAGCTTTGAGTTGACTGTTAGGCGCTTGCCAGAGGGTTTTGGTTATTTAATTGCAATGGGGCTAGCACAAGCTTTGGAATATTTGGCAAAATTCCGCTTTAGTCCCTCTCAAATCGCTGCTTTGCAGGCGACAGGAATTTTTGCTCATGCTGGCGATCGCTTTTGGTCATTGCTAGCAGAGGGACACTTTACCGGGGATGTTTGGGCAGTACCGGAAGGGACAGCCGTGTTTGCAAATCAGCCAATATTGCGAGTAGAAGCACCACTTTGGCAAGCGCAACTAGTAGAAACTTATCTATTAAATACCATCAACTATCAAACTTTGATTGCCACAAGGGCAGCAAGATTGCGTGATGTTGCAGGAGAGCAAGCAACACTCTTAGAATTTGGCACAAGACGGGCGTTTAGTCCCCAAGCTTCTTTATGGGCAGCGCGGGCGGCTTTGGCAAGTGGTTTAGATTTTACTTCCAATGTGTTAGCAGCGCTACAACTCGGACAGAAGCCAAGTGGTACGATGGCACACGCTTTAGTGATGGCGCTGTCAGCAATAGAAGGATCTGAAGACCAGGCTTTTACTGCTTTCCATCGATATTTTCCGGGTGCGCCATTGTTGATAGATACTTACGATACAATTGCTGCTGCCCAGCGCTTAGCTGAAAAAGTAAATTCTGGGGAAATGAAATTAACGGGAGTCAGGTTGGACTCAGGAGATTTAGTTACCTTGTCAAAACAGGTGCGATCGCTCATTCCTGATGTGCCAATTTTCGCTAGTGGTGACTTAGATGAGTGGGAAATTGCCAGGCTAAAAGCAGACGGAGCCGAGATTGATGGTTATGGATTAGGGACGCGACTAGTTACAGGTTCACCTGTGAATGGAGTTTATAAACTCGTTGAAATAGATGGTATTCCAGTCATGAAACACTCTAGTGGCAAAGTGACTTATCCAGGGCGCAAGCAGATTTTTCGCTCGTTCATAGCAAATAAAGTCAAAGCTGACAGGCTGGGACTAATGAGTGAAAGTTCCCTTGAAGAACAACCTTTGTTGCAGTTGGTAATGCAGGATGGTCAACGGATGCAACCGCTAGAGAGTTTGGCAGCAATTCGCCAACGTAGTGCTGCCTCAGTTGCCAGTTTGCCACAGGAGACACGGCATTTGAGGAATCCTGTGGGGGTGCAGGTGGAAATTTCTACCATGTTGCGGGTTTTGACTGAGGAGACTAAGAAACGAATCGCATTCGCGCAGCGTCTCGCAGAGAAGGACGCAAAGTTAAGATGATCAGAATTGCATTATTTGGTACTAGTGCTGATCCACCAACTGCTGGACATCAAGCGGTTCTGAGTTGGTTATCTGAGCGTTATGATCGGGTAGCAGTTTGGGCAGCGGATAATCCATTTAAGTCGCATCAAACGCCTTTAGAACATCGCGCAGCAATGTTGCAATTGTTAATTGCGGATATCGATGCGCCACGGCACAATATTGCTTTGGAGCAGGAATTGAGTAGCTTTAGAACACTGGAAACAGTGGAGAAAGCGAAAATGAATTGGGGTGAGGATGCCGGGTTAACGTTGGTAATTGGTTCAGATTTACTGAGTCAATTACCACGTTGGTATCGCATTGAAGATTTGTTACAGCAAGTGCAACTACTAATTGTGCCGCGACCGGGATATGCGATAGATGAGTCTAGTTTGGAGGCAGTGGAAAAGCTGGGAGGAAAGATTGCGATCGCCTCTCTTACCGGACTAGATATTTCCTCAACAGCGTATCGCGAACATGGAGATTCTGAAGCCCTCCCACCCCCTGTAATTGCCTATATTCATCGAGAGCATTTGTACAAGTGCCAGGACGCAACCAAAAAAAGATTTCAACTGCGCTAAACCAACAACTTTTGGCCGATTTCAAGGTTGGGGTTGATAATGTAATTTTTTCTGTAGATACTGCACAAAATCGGCTGTTAGTTCTATTAGTAATGCGACAGCAAGAACCATTTTTAAATCATTGGAGTCTTCCCGGTACTTTGGTGCGTCCAGGAGAATCTTTAGAGGATGCTGCCTATCGGATTATGGCGGAGAAAATTCGAGTAAAAAATCTTTATTTAGAACAACTGTATACCTTTGGGGGCCCCAATCGCGATCCACGAGAAGCAATCGATAGTTATGGTGTGCGTTATCTATCAGTTAGTTACTTTGCTCTTGTGCGATTTGAAGAAGCAGAATTGATCGCCGATCGCGTTGCTGGTATAGCTTGGTATCCAGTGAAACAAGTGCCGCAATTAGCTTTTGATCATAATGAAATTCTGGCGTATGGACATAGACGTTTACGAAATAAGTTGGAGTATAGTCCGGTAGCTTTTGAAGTGTTGCCAGAAATGTTTACCTTAAACGATTTATATCAGTTATACGCCACAGTTTTAGGGGACAATTTTTCCGATTATTCTAATTTTCGGGCGCGTCTACTCAAGTTAGGTTTTCTATGTGATACCGGAATTAAAGTATCACGGGGTGCTGGTCGTCCGGCTAGTTTATATAAGTTTGATGCCGAGGCTTTTGCTCCCTTCAAAGATAAACCTTTGGTGTTTATTTAATAAAATAACCTCTTCGCAAAGTCAAAAGTCCAGAGTGACTTATTTAGAGACTTGACTAATGACTCTTGACAAATGACCAATGACTAATGACTAATGACAAACAACATGAAAATTGCGATCGCTCAAATTAATCCGACAATTGGTGACTTACCAGGAAATGCCCAAATAATTTTGGAAATGGCACAACGGGCAGCTGCAAAAGGTGTGCGTTTGTTGTTGACGCCAGAACTTTCTTTGTGTGGCTATCCACCAAGGGATTTATTGCTAAATCCCAGTTTTGTGGAGGCAATGGGTATTACCTTACAACAGTTAGCCAGAGATTTGCCACCTAAGTTAGCTGTTTTGGTGGGAACTGTTGAACAACATACAAAAGCCCACATAACTGGTGGTAAAACATTATTCAATAGCATAGCTTTATTAGAGAATGGTCAAGTCAAACAATTCTTTTATAAGCGGCTTTTACCTACTTACGATGTCTTTGACGAAAACCGCTATTTTGAACCAGGGTTGCAAGCTAATTATTTCACCCTAGATAATATCCACATTGGCGTAACTATTTGCGAAGATTTGTGGAATGATGAAGATTTTTGGGGCAAACGTAGTTATGCTGTGAATCCAATTGCTGACTTAGCAATTTTGGGTGTGGATTTGATTGTCAATTTATCTGCGTCACCCTACAGTGTTAGCAAACAGCAGTTTCGAGAAACATTGCTTAGTCATAGTTCGGTGCGTTTTCAACAACCAATTATCTATGCTAACCAAGTTGGCGGAAATGATGACTTAATTTTTGATGGTCGTAGTTTTGCCTTGAATCGTCAAGGAGAAATTATCTGTCGCACCCGTGGATTTGAAACGGATTTAGTATTAGTTGAATTTGATGAAGCCCAGCGGGATTTGCAGTTAGGTTCTGTGACACCTGGATATGAATCAGAAGATGAAGAAATCTGGCAAGCTTTGGTTTTAGGAGTGCGAGATTACGCCCGTAAGTGTCGCTTTTCTAAAGTAGTGCTGGGTTTAAGTGGGGGAATTGACTCTGCATTAGTAGCAGCGATCGCAACTACTGCACTCGGTAAAGAAAATGTCCTGGGTGTGCTTATGCCTTCCCCCTATAGTTCTGAACATTCGATCAGCGATGCTTTAGCTTTAAGCGAAAATTTGGGGATAAAGACCAATATTTTACCGATTGGGAATTTAATGCAAGGCTTTGATCAAACCTTAGCCGACTTATTTGCAGATACCGAGTTTGGACTAGCAGAAGAGAATATACAATCCCGAATTCGGGGTAATTTATTAATGGCGATCGCAAATAAATTCGGTTATCTCCTGCTATCTACTGGTAATAAGTCAGAAATGGCAGTTGGTTACTGTACTCTCTACGGCGATATGAATGGCGGTTTGGCGGTAATTGCTGACGTTCCCAAAACCCGCGTTTATTCACTTTGCCATTGGTTAAATCGCAATAGCGAGATTATTCCGCAAAACATTCTGACTAAAGCACCCAGCGCTGAACTCAAACCTGGTCAAGTAGATCAAGACTCTCTACCGCCCTACGAAATTTTGGATGATATCTTGCAACACCTGATTCACAACCACCAATCAACACCACAAATTGTTGCAGCTGGACACGACCCAGTGATTGTAGACAGAGTAATCCAGATGGTTGCGCGTGCTGAATTTAAACGGCGACAAGCACCCCCCGGATTGAAAATCACCGATCGCGCCTTTGGTACAGGTTGGCGAATGCCTATTGCTAGTAACTGGGTTGCTGTCAAAAATGCTTACCAGATAAAAACAGTTCCTAAGCCTACCTTAGTCTGCTGGGATGGACAAGATGCTCATCCGCGAATCAAGTAATTAGACATCTGGCAAAAATCCTGGTTGATTTGGAACCACACATGTAGACGCGTTGTAGCTTCCCGCAAATACACCGTTGAACACAGCGAAAAGTTATGTAGGCAAGTTTCCCAACCTAGGAAACTTTTCAAGACAGATAATTCATCGGTGTATATCTGCGGTTGACGAATCCATAATCACCATATTTTGCCTAAGTACAAAATTTCTTAAATTCGTAGTGCAATTTAAAAACTCTGCGTTTACACGTTCGCGCAGCGTTTCTGTGCGTTTCAATTTAAACCCTCAATTCGCCACAGTTTTATGCAAAGCTATACTAAGTATCTTGAAACTAATTCATTTCTTTTTTGAGTTTATTTTAGACAAAATATTAACTTTTTTAGAGTGTATAGTCAAAATTTTGACATCTTCTCCTGTATAAGAGTATAGTTTCAAACAACATCAATCTCCAAAATGATGTTTGTACCTAGGAGTAGATAAATGAAGACAGGTGCAATATGAAACTACAAGATTTTTTGGGAAAAGAGGAAAAATGGGGATTTGAGGCGATCGCTCAAGATACAGATTTAACTCGTCAGATTCAAATTCTGTTAATTGGCTTGGGTCTCTTAGAACCTCCAGCTGATGGCAAGTTTGGCCCAGTTTCGGTAGCTGCCCTCAAAAAATTTCAAGACTTAACAAAGACTGAAGAAAGCGAATTTTTGGGAGCAGTTACAGCTAAAAAACTGATTGAAACTAAACCAGAGGAACTACCTAAACCACCTTTAAAATTAGGCAGTGACATTGCCAGCAAGATTATTAAATATATGCAGGCAAAAAATTATCAGGTGTTTACCAACCTTAAAGAATACAATATTGTTTACATAGAAGGAATCAATGAAAACTGGAGCCTCAACAGTGATCCACCCAATCAATTTAATGATCGGCGGATTGTTATTGAAGTAGTAGATGGTATTCCCAAAATTGTGAATCACTGGCAAGCTACCACTGAACCAGGTAAATACTATACCTTCAACCCCATGAATTCTGGAGGAGCTGCCAGAATTAAATTTGGGCAATATAAAGCTTGGGCTGTGGGGTGGCACGGTAATGCAGATCGTCATCAAGCATTAGTGCAAGTTGCGCCCATCACTGTTCACCGAGATTTCAACAAAGACTTTCAGCGAACTGGCGACAAACTTGATACAGGCCTTTTCTTAGTAAATCAACACTGGGGTTATGATGCGCCTGCAAATGATATCAAGAATGCCAGTGCAGGTTGTTTAGTAGGACGTAGGCGTGAAGGACACCGAGAGTTCATGGCGATCATTAAACAAGACCGCCGTTATGTAGCCAATAATGATTATGTTTTTTATACTACAGTAATTTCTGGAGATGATTTATTGAAGACATTCCCACGATAAGGTAACGGGTAATGGGTAATTAGCAGCTAATCCATTACCTATTACTAGCCAGCAGCTTGGGAGAACGAAACTATGCCCTTTGTGACGCTTTGTGGCGCTTTATCCACCAGCCCATAATCCCAGCAACTACTGTACTTGCTACAGTAAAAGGTTCGGGAACCAGTTCGCTTCTACCAGATGCAATGTTAATTTCTTCACGTTTTGGAAAAGAATATAATATCTTGCCTGGCTCTAAAATTATTTCAACTTCATTGTAGGAAAAACTCGGAAAGTCAAGGTTAGGTATAGTTGCCCCTACAAAATTTTGTGTATCAAAAGTTAAGTTAAATAATGCTGAATTAATGTTGTAAGCATTAATATCTTCTAACTTTTGATAGAGGAAGTTAAAAGCAAGAACATTACTAAAAATATCGCCACTAATCGCCAAGGAATTTGCATAGAAAGATTCGTTATTGGAAGCTAATGTGTATACAAGACTCCCCAAAGAGTTTCGTAAATTAAAATTCCAATTTGTCACACTCCCTTCATCATCAAGTTCACTTATTTCAAAAGTCCCATCAAAAAAACCATTTTGCAACTGCGAAGCTATTCCTCCCTGACTCACAATAGCTTGTGGGGCAAATTTTCCTGAAACCCTGAATTGTGCAGCACTAACGGGAGCAATCCCCATACCACTCAACATAACAACTCCTAGGGTTGCGCTTGTAGTTGCCATTGATAATTTCATGAGTAGATTAATAGTCATTGATTTGATTTCTCCAAAACAAAAGTACACAAACTACAGCAATGCGTTAGCCTTTCAGCAGCTAGCAATGCCAGGAAATGCACCCTGATTAGTTGAAAAATCACTTATTAACAGTATTTAAGTAAGTAGAAATAATTAAATAGAAAATGTTTTTTAGCTTGTAGTTGTCGCTGTCTTCGCTAATATACCAACTACAAATAATGCCTACCTATTTAGATACACTGTCTAAGTTGAGTGCTTCCGCCGAAAGTATTTGTATGTCGGTCAAATGCTGTGTAATTCTATGGTAAACAACGGCAAATATTCTAAACTTATGATTTTTTTGAACTCTTATTCATTATCAAAATGCCAGTAACGTTTAAAAAAAGCAACAGATATCAAAGTTCTTTATAAAAAACATACATACTATTTATAATTTTTTTATCTATAGAATTAATTTGCTAATAACTTATAGCAGGAGCCTAATGAAGCTTTATACCTTGATATTTATTGCAGATGTTTTGTATAAAAATTCAAGCAATCATATTTCTAAATAATAACTATTTTTGTCTTCTTAACGTATTTATGTACACAGCAGGCTAGCAAGGAGCGATCGCATCTGACACAATAATCTTACTGTGACTAATCAACTTTTTGAGCCAAGAGATAAATGACTACTGCTGTCTTGCTTGAAAATATTTACAAGTTCTACAACAACGTCCCTGTAGTGAATGACCTCTCATTCACCATTGAAGCCGGGGAGATATTTGCTCTACTTGGCCCGAACGGTGCGGGTAAATCAACTACAATTCGGATGTTAACTACACTGACAAAACCGTCCCAAGGACGGATAGAAGTCGGTGGTTATGATGTAATAAATCAAGCCATACTGGCAAAACAGACTATTGGCGTAGTCTTGCAACAAACTAGTGTAGATACTGATTTAACCGTATGGGAAAATATGGAGTTGCATGGGAGACTACATCACATAGTCAACCCGCAGCGACAGCAACTAATTCGTCAATGGCTAGAGTATGTTGAGTTAGCAGACAGACGCGATGATTTGGTAAAAACCCTGTCTGGAGGTATGAAACGACGCTTACAAATAGCGAGAGCTTTATTGCATCAACCGCAAATTCTGTTTTTGGATGAACCAACGGTAGGATTAGACCCTCAAACCAGACGACGCCTTTGGGAAATTATTCGAGATTTGAATAAGCAGGGAATGACGATGCTACTCACGACGCATTACATGGATGAGGTGGAGTTTTTGTGTGATGCTTTTGGTTCTACTCAGCCAGGACGCATCGGTATTATGGATAGCGGTAAACTGATTTCCTTGGGAACGCTAAAACAGTTGCGCTCTGCTCACGGTGAAGGTTTGGTAATGAAGCAGTTGGGTATTACCGAAGCGGAAAGTGATAGCGCACGTAGCTGGGAATATCTGTTTTTCCCTTCTTTGGAAGAAGCGAACAACTATTTGAATGAACAGCCCGATAAAACCGGAATGATGGCGCGTTCCTCTAACCTGGAAGATATTTTTATGGAATTAACGGGACGCCAGTTAGATTAAACCTCATCTTCCTAACTGTCTAAGCATGGCTTCTACTCTGTCTACACCGTCTGGATCATTACGTCGCTTGTATAAGTCACGGGCTTTTTGAAGCATGCTGCTCGCTTGTTTGGTTTGTCGTCGCTGTTTATACATCGACCCCATCAACTCGTAAGTCTGGGCATTGTTTTTATCTAGGTTGACTGCTTGCTCGTATGCCCAAGCGGCTGCACCATAGTCTCCTAAACGTGATTGCGTCACACCCAATCCTAAATAGGCATTAACGTTGTTGCGATTTAGTTGTATAGCACGACGATAGCCTTCTTTTGCTCCAGCCGTGTCTCCCAAATTGGCTTTGATATAACCCACCGCGTAATAAAAATCACTATTGTTGGGGTTGATGGCAATAGCACGACGATAAGCAGTTAAAGCGGCTCGGTAATTTCCTTGTTGAGCGTATAAGTAACCAATACCAGAATGAATTTTGGCATTCTTAGGAGCTAGGGTAGCTGCTTGTTGATAAACAGCGATCGCGCCACCATAATCGCCAGTATCTACTAACCTCCGTCCGTCCTCTAGTAGTTGCTTTAACTCTGGGTTTCTGGCTTGTACCACCAATACTTGAGCCTGTGCGATCGCTGGTATAGTCACAGCAAAACATCCTGATAAGAGAACACTAAATACTAATGATTTCGGCTTGTACACAGTAAATTTCCCGATATTGTAGTGAATTTTTTTCTTGTACATTAAAACAAAAATATTGAGCTTTGAAAACTGTATTTATTCGCATTTATGAAATGTTAATAATTCATCCTATCTTTATCCTTGTTTACAGACAGTAATATCTTCAGAGTTTTTACTGAAAGATTCAGTATAAGGTATAAACAATCAAGTATATCCTCCAAGTTGGTTCAGGGTTCTGCCAAAAATATACTTTGTTTAGCCAGTAGTTATACTTGCTATCTGGATCAACTCAATAGGTATCTCACTTACTTTTAGATAGACGAGACGCTTATCTATAAAAGTATTCAGCATTCATTCTTGTTGATGATTCATGTTGATTATTTAACTTAATAATTTACTAACTCTGTATCCAATTTTTCCACATTTTTAATCATTTATACCTGATCATTTTTTAATCATTAAACGATAAGATAAATCCAAAAAGCAAAATGTTCCTTTAAATTCTAAATCTTTGCTCAAGATGACTCTAAAAATGAGATTATAGTGACAAGACTAATTTCCAATTTTATGGAATAGTGTTGATAAAATCTGTCTGCTTCTATACTCATCGAAGGCATCATCTCTACAGATCAAGTCTAGTAAGCCAGGCTTGATTGAGATTTTTAAATTTGCACAAGTAAATTTTGTATGTGCGATCGTGAGTTACAGTTGCTCAAGAATTTTTATAAACACTTGACAAAAACATCAACTTATATAACGTTTATGAGGCTAAATCGTGATTATAACTACTACTGATGTGATTCAAGGAGCCGTTATTGACTCATATCTAGGCATTGTGACGGCGGAAGTAGTTTATGGTAGTAATTTTCTACGAGATTTTTTAGCTAGCATTCGAGACATTATCGGCGGGAGAACTGCTAGCTATGAACGTCTATTTGAACAGGGTCAAAGAAAGGCATTAGAAGAATTAGAACAACGGGCACAACGTTTAGGAGCAAATGCTGTGATCGGTATTGAAATTGATACTGGCACAATCAATATTGATCAGTCAGGAGTTTTACTGCTGATTACTGCTACGGGCACTGCTGTGAAGATGCGTTAATCTTTATCTTTGTTTTCTAATTAGTTTGTTTTTAGTTTTTATGAAAAATATCTACGTTTCCCATCTATTCAGAATTAAAAGTGATTTGCTACAGCAGTTGATAAGTGTATTTAAGTTTGCAAATTTATATGAAGAAAATATAAAAAGCTAAGATGAACTTAAAGTTAAACTGAAAGTTTTTAAATCCATATAGATAATGGTTATTCCTAGAGATATAGTTATTAATTATTTCTATTGATAGATGTTAAAACTCCTGATAACAATTTATTTTTGAACAATGAGCATTAATGTACAAAACAAAGAAAGTTTGCTGAAGTCAGCAACGGAGAAAATAGACTATGTCATACGCAAATAGGGTAGGAAATTCCGATGTTGTTCCTCCTGACCCTGTGGTAGTGGGTCGAGTAGCTGAATATCATGATCTTGTTCGCTGGGGGCCGATTATTTCTGGTCTACTGGTTGCATTAGCCACTCAATTAATTTTGAGCGCTATTATTGGTGCAGTTGCAGCCGGTACTGTTGAAGGTTCAGGTGCGCCTAGAACAATTGCACCTGATGCTGCTGGTAATGCAGGGCTTTGGTCAACAATCGCTTTGTTGATTTCTCTGTTTACTGGTGGTTGGGTTACAGCTCGTGCTTGTGGGCCGATGAACCGCAACACAGCGCTTCTCAACGGCGCGATTCTTTGGGCCACTACTTTGGCTGTTAGTTCATGGCTACTTGCAAGCGGAGTATCGGGTGCTTTCGGTGTTGCTGCTTCCAACGCTGGGGAAGTGATAAACCAGGTACAACAGCAAGGTGGTGTTAATGTACCACAAGCAAACGTAACTGCCCAACAAGCTCGTGAAGCAGCAGCTAATTTACGTTCAGGATTGTGGTGGTTTGTGTTCGGTTCCTTGCTAGGTTTAATAGCGTCAATGATTGGAGCCGTAACTGGCGCTCGCAGTCCACGTGCTAACACTTATAACACTTAAAAATCGCCTGGAAATGCAAATTTTACGAATTTTAAAAGCACCTTTGAGGAGGTGCTTTTTTTATTTAAACTTAACATTACCATTTGAGATATGAAGCTTCGATTCCTTGCTCTCTCCTAATCTTGCCATCTTTTTCAAACCAGTCAATTACTTGCTTTGCTGTCAAATCCTCAATGGCAGTATTGTACTCTTGAGCAATATGCTTCAAAAGCTTCAGTGATGAAATCGTCAATCTTGTTAAAAACTTTTCTGGAGAAGACAACAAAGCGGTGTCTACTTTTGCTGATTCGTCCAGGGTTAAAAACTGTGTTGACGGTTGCTGTGATGGTAAATCCATAAAATAAATTTTATCTAAAACTTAGAGGTTCATAAGTAATAGGTAATAGCTAATTAAGTAATAGTTACCACTTAGTTATTACCTGTATCCTAAACTGGATATGAACACGAATTTAGTCATTACACTTTTGCTTTCGAGCTTGCACCAAATAGCCACAACGATGTTCGCCGTTGATAATCCAGTGGGTACGCTCGATTGTACAATCTGGTAGGACGGCGGCAAACATTTCTAATTCATGACCGCAAATGCTGGGAAAAGACTCGGCAACGTTGGAAATCGCGCAGTGATGCTCAGTTAAGATAAAGCGATCGCCTAGCTTGTCCCCAGAATCACTTTGTGAGGAATCAGTGTCTACAGAGTGACACTCTGCCATAAAACCTTCAGCTTTTCTGAGTTCGACTAACTTGCCAACACGCTCTTGTAGTGAACCGTTACCCAAGCGATCGCGGTATTCTTGAGCTTTACGTTCCCACTGTTTTCGTAAAATTGAGCTAACTTGGTCACGCCCTACGGTTTCTGCTAATGTATCTAGCAGAGAAACGGCAAATTCGCCATAGCGATCGCCATAGTTACCGTTCATTGTCCGTTGCAGGCGATCGCGTCCCTGACGACTCAGGTGATAAACGTGCTGCGGACGCCCCATCCCTCGAACTTCAGGTCTTTGTAACTCGGCACTTTGAGTTTTATGTGCCTGCACCGACGAGTACAAAACTAGCTCCTCCGCCTCTAAATCCTTGAGATGGCGACGAATTGCTTGGGGGCTAACATCTAAAACTTCGGCAAGCTCAAAAGCCGTTGCTTGTGAGCGTTTCAGGAGATATTCTAGGATATCTTGCTTAGTTGAGGACTGGTGAGTAGTCGCCATGTTCTCTGCGAGACGTTCCGCGAACGTCCCAAAAATTTCTGGAAAAATTTGACTTTAACAACATTGTTGTTGTTAATTTAGCGTAAAATGAAGATACATTAAACAACATAGTTGTTGTTTTACTCTCCACCACCATTCTAACAGCCGTGTAACCATTCCGTAACGCGAGATGGGAATCGGCTAAATCCAAACCCGTCTTCCATCCTTAAAAGGCAGGCAGCGCGTTCCTTTAGTTTCCAAAGTTGTAGCGACTGCCATAGAGATTCAACCGAACACAGAACGTAAGAGACTATTACCGATGAGTGCCACTGTCAAAACCTTAGTCAACCAACCCTACAAGTACGGCTTTGTCACCGACATTGAGGCCGACACTATTCCGCGTGGACTAAACGAAGACGTTATCCGCTTGATCTCCGCTAAGAAGAACGAGCCAGAGTTCATGCTGGAGTTTCGCCTCAAAGCTTATCGTCAGTGGCAAAAAATGACAGAACCAACTTGGCCTAGTGTCAAGTATCCACCAATAAATTATCAAGATATCATTTACTATTCAGCTCCGAAACAAAAAAAACCAAAGCTGAACAGTTTAGATGAAGTTGATCCAACCCTCTTGGAAACATTCGAGAAGTTAGGCATTTCTCTGTCTGAACAGAAGCGACTGTCAAACGTCGCCGTTGATGCGATTTTCGATAGCGTTTCCGTTGCCACAACTTTTAAGGAAAAACTGGCTGAAGATGGAGTTATTTTCTGTTCAATTTCCGAAGCACTACAAGAACACCCAGAACTAATAAAAAAATACCTGGGTAGTGTTGTTCCGGTTGCAGACAACTACTTTGCTGCCTTGAACGCCGCCGTATTCAGCGATGGTTCCTTCGTCTATATTCCTAAAGGGGTCAAATGTCCGATGGAACTGTCTACTTACTTCCGCATCAACTCAGGTGATACAGGACAATTTGAGCGGACTTTGATTATTGCCGAAGAAGGTAGCTATGTTTCCTACTTGGAAGGTTGCACAGCGCCAATGTACGACAGCAACCAACTGCACGCCGCCGTCGTGGAACTTGTTGCCCTCGACAATGCTGAGATTAAATACTCCACCGTGCAAAACTGGTATGCTGGAGATGCTAACGGGAAAGGCGGTATTTACAACTTTGTCACCAAACGCGGTTTGTGTCAGGGCGTAAATTCCAAAATTTCCTGGACTCAAGTAGAAACAGGTTCAGCAATCACTTGGAAATATCCCAGCTGTGTGTTGGTAGGTGATAACTCTGTGGGTGAATTCTACTCGGTAGCGCTGACAAATCATAAGCAGCAAGCCGATACCGGCACTAAGATGATTCACGTTGGTAAAAACACTCGCAGTACAATTATCTCTAAAGGAATCTCCGCGGGTAACTCTAGCAATAGCTACCGGGGTTTGGTGAAAGTAAATCCGAAAGCGCAAGGGGCAAGGAACTATTCTCAGTGCGACTCTATGTTGATCGGGGATAACGCCCACGCGAATACTTTCCCCTATATCCAAGTGCAAAATAATACTGGAAGAGTGGAGCATGAAGCTTCTACTTCCAAAATTGGGGAAGATCAGCTGTTCTACTTCGCTCAACGCGGCATTTCCTCAGAAGATGCAATTTCAATGATGGTTAGCGGTTTCTGCAAAGATGTTTTTAGTCAACTCCCGATGGAGTTTGCTGTGGAAGCTGATAAGCTGTTGAGTTTGAAGTTAGAAGGCAGTGTCGGGTAATGTTGAAGGTTTACCTCTGTGTCTTTGTGTCTTTGTGGTGAAGTGAACCACTAAGACACAAAGGCACAAAGAAACAAGAGAAGAGAGAGAATATGATTAGAGAAAATAGTGGAGTTGTGCTGTCAGTCAGAGATTTGACGGCTACAGTTAATGGGACACCGATTCTTAAGGGTTTTAATCTTGAGGTACGTTCCGGTGAAATCCATGCAATTATGGGGCCGAATGGTTCTGGGAAGAGTACCTTTTCTAAGGTATTGGCTGGGCATCCGGCGTATGAGGTGACTGGTGGTGAGATAATTTTCCAAGGACAAAATCTGCTGGAATTGGAACCAGAAGAACGAGCAAGATCTGGCGTATTTCTGGCGTTTCAATATCCGCTAGAAATTCCCGGTGTCAGCAATTTGGATTTTTTGCGAGTGGCTTACAATTCCCGCCGCAAGGCACAGGGTTTAGAGGAATTGGATGCCTTTGATTTTGACGATCTAATCGAGGAAAAGCTGGATGTGGTGAAGATGAATCCCGCTTTCCTCAGCCGCAGTTTAAATGAAGGGTTTTCTGGTGGCGAGAAGAAGCGCAACGAAATTCTGCAAATGGCGCTGCTGGAACCGAAATTAGCAATTTTGGATGAAACTGATTCAGGTTTGGATATTGACGCTCTTAAGATTGTAGCAAGCGGGGTAAATCAGTTGGCAAGTCCAGAAAATGCCACAATTTTGATTACTCACTATCAACGCTTACTTAACTATATTGTTCCTGACTACGTGCATGTGATGGCAAACGGGCAGATTCTTCTGTGCGGCGGTAAGGATTTAGCACTAGAGTTAGAATCTCGTGGTTATGACTGGATTTTGAAAGATGCTGCAACTGAGGTCGGTGTGTGATGACTATTCAAGTATCTCCTAGTCCCATTCCTAACTCTGATGCCGTCAGTTTGACATCTATGCTGGATAAAGATGTTTATCTAACTGGATTGTTAGAGCAGGTAATAGCAACAAAAACAGAGGGTTGGTTGCAGGAATTACGCGATGGCGCTGCTAATTGGGTACGTCATTCAACTATTCCTACCACTCGTGAGGAAGAATGGCGATTTACTGATTTGTCATCTCTGCGACAAGTTCAGTTTCAGGTAAAGGCGCAATCAATACCAGCCGATATTTCGGCGCTGATACCAGAAGCTATTAACAGCCGTTTGGTGTTTGTTAATGGCGTTTATGCGCCTGAGTTATCAGCAGTTGCAGATTTGCCTGATGGTGTTCTGGTAAGTAATTTAGCTGGGTTGTCTGAATCTGATCAGGAGCGTGTTAGGCAGTATTTAGCTCAAGCTGAAGGAGCGCAGGAAGTATTTACTGCTCTAAATACGGCTGGGATAACTGATGTAGCTGTGGTGTGGGTGGCGAAGAATGTAGTAGTTGAGACGCCTATTCATCTGCTGTTTATTTCGGATGCTGGTGAGATACCGACGATTTCGCAGCCGCGTTGTTTGGTGGTGGCGGAGATGGGTAGTAGTGTGACGTTGGTTGAAGAGTATACGAACCGCAGCGGAAAGTCTGAGCGCCGGCTTCCGGCGAACAGAACTTTCCAAGACAGAGGCGCAAAGAGCGCGGAGAAAGAAGAGGTTTATCTCACCAATGCGGTTACAGAGATTTGGGTTGGTGATAATGCCCAGGTGAGTCACACTAGGGTTGAGTGGGAAGGTGCAGAGGCTTTTCATATCGGGAAGACTGCGATCGCTCAAGCTCGTGATAGTCGATATACTTGTCATGCAATAACTTTAGGTGCAAAGCTATCACGGCACAATTTAGAGATTTTGCAAACTGGTGAGCAAACAGAAACTATTCTCAACGGTTTGACGATGATCTCTGGTAAGCAGCTGGCGGATACTCATAGTGCGATCGCTCTTAATTATCCTCACGGTATAAGTAAGCAATTGCATAAGTGTATTGTAGGCGATCGCGCTCATGCGGTGTTCAATGGCAAAGTTTTTGTTCCTAAGCCGGCGCAGTTGACTGATGCAGCTCAGTTAAATCGGAATTTGCTGCTATCATCTAAAGCCAGAGTTGATACTAAACCTCAATTGGAAATTACGGCAGATAATGTTAAATGCGCTCACGGTGCTACTGTAAGTCAGTTGGAGGATGATGAAATATTCTATCTGCAAAGCCGAGGAATCGATGAAAACGATGCTCGCAATTTGTTAATTAACGCTTTCGCGGCCGAAGTTATCAACAAAATACCAGTTCCATCTTTGCAAGAAATCCTGTTAAGTACTGTCAATAGTCTGAAGTCTCTACTTAATGACTAATGACTAATTATTAATTACTATTTCATTACCAATGACTTTCACTCCTACAAAAACCCTTGCCGATAAAGTTCGCGCTGACTTCCCGATATTGCGTCAGGAAGTCAATGGGAAACCTTTGGTTTATCTCGATAATGCTGCGACATCGCAAAAACCTTTGCTGGTATTAAATACCCTGCGGGATTACTACGAGCAATATAATGCTAACGTGCATCGGGGCGCTCATACCCTCAGTGCCAAAGCTACTGATGCTTATGAAGGTGCGCGAGACAAAGTTGCCAAATTTATTAATGCTGCATCGCGTCAGGAAATTATTTACACCCGCAACGCAACTGAGGCGATTAACTTAGTAGCCTATAGCTGGGGAATGAATAATTTGCAGCAGGGCGATGAAATTATTCTGTCGGTGATGGAACACCATAGTAATATTGTACCGTGGCAGTTTGTGGCACAAAAGACGGGTGCCGTATTGAAATTTGTGGGACTGACACCAGAAGAAACTTTTGATTTAGAACAGTTTAAGAAGCTGATTTCTAACAAAACCAAATTGGTTTCAACTGTGCATGTTTCTAACACTTTGGGTTGTATTAATCCAGTGCAAGAAATTGTTGCGATCGCTCACCAATACGGTGCTAAAGTTTTAATTGATGCTTGCCAAAGTGTCCCTCATATACCTGTTGATGTGCAGCAGATAGACTGTGATTGGTTGGTTGCTTCCGGTCACAAAATGTGTGCTCCAACTGGGATAGGATTTTTGTATGGCAAGTTGGAATTGTTGGAATCTATGCCACCGTTCTTTGGTGGTGGTGAGATGATTGCAGAGGTATTTTTAGACCATTCTACTTATGCAGAATTACCGCATAAATTTGAAGCTGGTACACCTGCAATTGGGGAAGCGATCGCTCTTGGTGCAGCAATCGATTATCTTAATAACATAGGTATGGATAAAATCCACGCCTACGAAGCAGAATTAACAGCTTATTTATTTCAACAATTAGAGCAAATTCCTCAAATTCGGATTTACGGCCCTAAACCGAATGCTCAAGGAGAAGGTAGAGCAGCTTTAGCTGCATTTACAGCGGGAGAAGTCCACGCCAATGATATATCTACATTATTAGATCAAGAAGGCGTTGCTATTCGTTCTGGGCATCACTGCACTCAACCATTACACCGTTACTTAAGTCTTGCTGCAACCGCACGAGCAAGTTTATCTTTCTACAACACCCACGAGGAAATTGATGTTTTCATCAAAGCGTTGAAGGAAACCCTTGACTTTTTTGCTGGTTTTTCAAGTTAAATATAGACAATGTTTAGATGCTAATTGTGCCAATTATAGTTACTTATAGTTGGCATAATTTAACTACCTGGGTTATTTACAGGAGCAGCTAAAATGTCATACAGTGATTTCACTCTAGACAAAGTTAGAAAAACTTTTAGTCTAAACTATTGCTGATAAAACTGATATATTTGTTTGCATCTTTACCTGAAATAGAGTGTCCACTATTACTTGCAGAAGTATTGCGTGAAAGTGTACCTTTAGCTCTTGCTACTAATACTGAAAAAGCTCGTTCAGAGATGATTATTGCACCTATTTTAATTGCTATTAGAAAATATTTGAATAATCAAATAAGTTTATTTTCAGGCATAGATTTTAGTGTTGATATAGCACTAGGCTTAAATGGAAATTGCGATTTTATTATTAGCCGTTCACCAGAATTACTAATTCTTAACGCACCAGTTGTCACAATTGTAGAAGCTAAACAAGAAAATATCAATGCAGGATTAGGTCAGTGTGTAGCGGAGATGTTAGCAGCTAAATTGTTTAATGAACGTGAGGGCAATAATATTCAGACAATTTATGGTACTGTTACCACTGGAACTAACTGGAAGTTTTTGAAGCTGATTGGACAAGTAGTTGAAATTGACTTGAGTGAATATTATATTAGTGACATAGATAAAATTTTAGGAATTTTATCTAACATCCTGACGGAAGAAGTATTTGAATATGCTTGTCAAGTCAACGCCTGCTGAACAAAGAACAGTGCTACATAACATTAGCTGGGAAACCTTTGAAGCCTTGCTGAGAGATACAGGTGAAGATAGAGGTTCTCGGTTTGCTTATGACTGCGGCACTTTAGAAATTATGACCCCACTTTTTGAACATGAAAACCCCAAAATTCAATTTGACCGCTTTATATTCGCTTTAGCTGAAGAAGTGGGAATAGAAATTAAAAGTGCTGGTTCTACAACACTAAAGCGTCGATTAGCACGTCAAGGTATAGAACCAGATAACTGCTACTACATACAAACTGAATCGAGAGTCAGAGGTAGGAGAACGCTAAATTTAGAAAATGATCCGCCGCCTGACTTAGCAATTGAAATTGACATTACTAGCAGTTCAGTTAACAAATTTGGTATTTACGCAGCGTTAGGTATAACTGAACTTTGGACATATGATGGACAAAATTTAAAATTTTATCAGTTGGTAGAGGAGCAATATATTGAGTGTAAGTTTAGTATTGCTTTTCCTTTTGTATCGATGAGTGAGATAAGCAGATTTATCGAGCAAAGTAAAAACATGGGGGAAATTGCTTTGCTGAAAACTTTTCGAGCTTGGGTGAGGGAGAAGATAGGATAAGTTAGTAAATATTTTTACTATAAATACTGGATGTAACCATTAAAATATAAATAAAATTTTATTTTTTTTGTTGAATATTCTATGTTGAAGTTCACCTTTAAAAGTTGTTGTCTCACCTGGTTGCAGCAGGATATTCTTTACAAAGACTTTATTGGATTCACAGCGATCGCCCAACAACACTCAACTCAAAGCATCTGGATCTATACCCAACCTTCGTAATTCTTCCGCCAGCCTT
This sequence comes from Nostoc sp. MG11, assembly GCF_014904695.1. Lineage (GTDB taxonomy): Bacteria > Cyanobacteriota > Cyanobacteriia > Cyanobacteriales > Nostocaceae > Komarekiella. The sequence goes on from NZ_JACXXN010000005.1 coordinate 97,936, forward strand.
TGAGCACGTTGTTCAGCATTAGTGGCGCGTTGTTCAGCAACACTAGCCCTTTCTTCTGGTGTCAGATATCTGACTCCTTGTACGTCATACCAATACAACCAGTCCCGCGTGATTCCTTGATAGGTTCCACGTTCATAACCAATAGCTAAACCCACCTCGTTTAACCAAACAGGATTTCCTGGCTGCAATACATATTCACCATTCTCTAAGCGATAAACTTCTAAGGGCGGTTTTTTGCGACGTTGGGGATTATAGATAACGTAATATAAAATCTCCATCTCAGCATAAAGTTTCTTTTTGCTGGTGTATTCACTACGTCGCCTGTGGGAAACAACTTCTAGCGCCATAATTGGCATCACCTTTTCTTCCCACAACACATAACTTAAGCGCAAGTTCTCATCAAAAACTCGCTTGACTCCCAAACTCAAAAATCCATCTGGCACAATTGGTGGTTGTTCAGGATCGTAGTAAATACCCATATCAACGCCAAAAAACCAATCCATCCGGCTTGCCCATATCCAAGCCAAAATAGCTTTGAGCAAACTAGGAATCAAATCTTGTAGTTCATTATCCACAGGTTCATCGTCAGAGTCAGGCAGATCCTCGGCTGAGGGCAAGCAGTGTAATGGGTTGTAATTTAGCATGGTAGGAGCGATCGCTAAAAGTTAACGCAGATTCATAATATTGATAACATTTATCCACCTCTGACTTTTTCTTGCGATAATTCCCAATGGGGACGCGCTCTCCACTGGTTAGTCAAAGGGGGATAGATGACAATCAAGCGGTTGCTTTTAATTGTAATGACGCTGATAGCGATCGGTTCTTCTGGTGTTTCTTTATTTAGCAGTTGGCAAGAACCTCAGTTCCAAAGCCGCCTGGAACTTTACCAAACAAATATCGGACTGCAAGCACAAGCGTGGCGAGCAGAAGGTAGTAACAACGATAATTTACAAGGAATTCAAGAAGCAATACTGGGCGATAAACCTCTAGAAAACGCTACGAAGCAGTATCAGGAGGCGCGTAAATCTGTTCAAACTAATTTGGACAAAGCCAAAAACCAACTGACAAAATTGAGTTCTCAATCTCAGGCTACTCCCACACCTCCTAAACCTCTACCGGAAGTCCCTCCTGCGACTAATAGCTCTCGCCCAATCCAACAGCAACAGATAAAGCAGTCACTTCAACAACTACAAAAATTGCTGGGCGAGTTGGACTTGCGGCTGGGAATTTTACAAGCACAGCAAGGACAAACGAATACAGCCCTTAAAACTTGGACGGATTTGCAGCAACGCTCAGATATCAATCCAGAATTTAGGGAAACAGCAGCCGTGTTGCTCGGATTGTGGAGTAATTCCCCCCGTCTTCTACCAAATGCACAACAACTGATTCAAAAGAATTTAGAAGGTTGGTTTCGCGCTACTGCTTTGGTTCAACTATACCAACTCCAGCAACGTCAAGAAGCGCTATCAGCAGTAAAAGCCGCAGAACAAGAAGCCGCAACCCAAGCTTTGTTTAAATTAGCAATTATTGGCATTATCCCCACATTGGCAGCTTTGATTGGGATGATGCTGCTAATCTTTTTAGTTGGGCAGCGCTTAGTTAAGGGAAAAGCCGCTTTATTGGCTCAAAATGCTGATGTAGCTTGGTCTACGCCTTGGGATGGAGAAACGATTTTACAGGTTTTCGTCCTAGGCTTTTTCTTGATGGGGCAACTTTTTGTACCCTTAGTTTTGTCTTTGATCCCCATCCCGCGTCCTGTTGCTAATGTGCGAGTTCAGGCTGTTTATGTCTTAGTTAGTTATTTGCTAGTGGCGTCAGGGGCGCTGTTAGTACTGTATTTCTCCATTAAGCGGTTTTTTCCATTACCAGAATTCTGGTTTCGTTTTCGATTCCAAGGCAAGTGGTTTTTGTGGGGACTGGGGGGCTATTGCGCGGCTTTACCCATAGTTGTGGTAGTGTCGTTGATTAATCAACAATTATGGCAAGGACAAGGTGGTAGTAATCCTTTGTTGCAGCTGGCCTTAGAAAGCCGAGATAGTGTAGCACTTGGTATATTTTTCTTTACAGCTGCGATCGCAGCTCCATTTTTTGAAGAACTTCTTTTTCGCGGCTTTTTGTTACCTTCCCTAACTCGTTACTTACCCGTCTGGGGAGCAATTCTTGTAAGTAGTTTGCTGTTTGCCATTGCTCATCTGAGCTTGTCGGAAATTCTGCCACTGACCGCATTGGGGATCGTGTTGGGAATAGTTTACACGCGATCGCGCAACCTCTTCGCTCCCATGCTCCTCCATAGCCTTTGGAATAGTGGTACATTACTGAGTCTATTTCTTTTGGGAAGTAGTAGTAATTAATACTTTGTATCACTGTTGCCAAAAATTAAAATATCTGATTTTATCTGCATATGTAGTAACAATTTACTGATTATAATTAGTAATAAGTATCATGAATGCTAAGTTAGCGCCAAATACGCTAACGACAAAAGCAACTCAAACAATGCTGTTAAATAGATAGATAACTATCTAACCAAGTACTTAGTCTTATCTAAGTAAATTTAACCATTGTCAGAATACTATTGCCTTGTCAAGCTATTTGTGAATTTTGTAATTTATATGGATTGCAAATTCTGTTTGCACTCATGTAAATCGGAATAGGCAACCTAAGAGGAAGTGACAGATTAAAGATACATCTTGCGTATCTATGTTTGTACTTCCTACAAAGGCTATTCTTCTAATTGCTACAACCTCAAAAAAAAGTCCGGAAATAATACTGATGGACTTGTAGACAGTGGCAGAGAATTTTTGCCATCTTCTCAAGATACTCTTGCCTGAAAATCGGCAAAACTGTTATACCAAGGTTTGCGATTAAATCTACAAACAGTCACATAGAAGTGCAAGAGTTTCAAGCGATATCAGACGTTTTTTTCTGTCCCATTTACTCAAAGTTAACTTTTGAATAGTGGCACGCTGGGTTTGATAGTTTATTTTAGGCTTTTAGGACATCCTTACTCCTGCAAAAAAGTGAAATTATATTCAATTGGCAAATATATTTACTTGCTTGCATCAAAATGAAAAATTTAATTTTATACCTCACTTATCAAGGAGCAGCAATCAGATGGCAAATCTTAACCCTAGTCACCCTACCAAACAACTTCTAGCTGGATACTGTGGAATTATCTTCGGTGGTTTTGGTGTTCATAAATTTATTTTAGGATACGCCCCAGAAGGCTTCATCATGTTAGCGATTTCTGTAATCGGGGGTTCTTTTACCTATGGTTTTGCCCTGATAATTATGCAACTTGTTGGTTTGATTGAAGGTATGATCTACTTAAATAAGTCTCATGAAGAATTTGTTGATACTTACTTTGTGAATAAGCAGGGCTGGTTTTAACAAATTCAAAACTCAAAGTCGTTAAAACAAATAGTAGTAAGTATTCTTAATATTTATAATCTTTAATGTTTATCAGCTATGTAATTTACTTGAGGGGACGACACATATTAAGAGACTTCTTGCAACAGTAACCGCTACCTGAAGTTATAGTTATACTTTTAGGTATAAAATTATGCTCATCTTTAAACCTAAACAGCTTGCCTGGGCCATGTTTTTGTTATTGGGCTTAGGATATTTCAGTGCAATGTCTCATTTAGAAATTAACTATTTCTTAAAAAGCCTGATTGTCTTTATGCCAATACAGGTTGGAGCTATTGTTTATGTGACTTATCTGCGCTGGAGCGATCGTTGACGCTCAGCTAAAATTCCATAACTTAATAAAGTTAATATAGTTTACATTCAGTCGTAGTTCGATATTTCGCCTACGCTCGAATTAGAGACGCTTTTCGCAGGCGTTGAATTTTCGTAGCGAACCTAAACACTTGCCATGCAACTTGTCCCAAAAACTAAGCTTGCCCCAGAAGATGCCCCAATCCCAGAGAAAATCATTCTGGATGTTGGGGGGATGAAGTGTGCTGGGTGCGTGAACGCAGTAGAGCGACAGCTAACCCAACATCCAGGAGTTAAAAGCGTCTGTGTAAACCTGGCGACGGAGGTAGCAGTTATAGAGTCGGAAGTTGGTACGGTAGACGCCAATGCACTGGCCAAGGGATTGACAGCCGTTGGCTTTCCGACTCAACCCCGAATAGCTAGCGGCAATCTAGCAGATGAGACATCTGCCTTACAAGATCCAGCAGAACGACAACGCCAAGAAATGCGTTCTTTACTGAGGCAGTTGGTGATTGCTGGGATACTGCTAGTATTTTCTGGAATCGGACATTTTGGTAGCTCAGTGCTGCCAGTGTTGAATAATATCTGGTTTCACTTTGGACTGGCAACGGTAGCGCTGCTAATTCCTGGTCGCCCTATTTTAGTAGATGGCTGGCTAGGTTGGCGGCGAAATGCACCCAACATGAACACCCTAATAGGATTGGGAACGTTAACAGCTTACGTTGCTAGTGTGGTGGCACTGCTCTTTCCCCAGATGGGTTGGGAGTGCTTCTTTGATGAACCAGTAATGATGCTGGGTTTTATTATTTTAGGAAGGACATTAGAGCGACAAGCTAGAGGTCGCGCCGCCGCTGCATTTAGGCAATTGCTGGCACTTCAGCCACAGGTAGCCCGCTTGATTGCCAACCCAGAAAAAGTAGAAGCGGGGTCTTCTAGTGTAGAAATTCCAGCTGAACAAGTGCGTGTTGGTGAATGGTTGCAGGTACTACCAGGAGATAAAATTCCCGTTGATGGAGAGGTGGTAGCTGGTCAAACAACGGTCGATGAGTCAATGCTGACTGGGGAAGCAATGCCAGCGATTAAGCAACCAGGAGATATGGTGACAGCAGGGACGCTAAACCAGTCAGGAGCGATCGCTATCCAGACAACGCGCACCGGAAGTGATACAACTTTAGCTCAAATTGTCGCCCTGGTAGAAGCCGCCCAAACCCGGAAAGCTCCAGTACAGAAATTAGCAGATACCGTAGCTGGTTACTTTACTTATGGAGTGTTGGCAGCTGCAATGCTGACATTTACCTTTTGGTACTTTTTCGGTACTCACCTCTGGCCTGATGTCACTATGTCTGGTGGCATGGAAATGGCTCATCACTCCTCACTCATTATTCCCCACTCACCACTCCCCACTCACTACTCCCCACTTTTAGTCAGTTTAAAACTAGCGATCGCAGTTATGGTAGTCGCTTGTCCCTGTGCTTTGGGACTTGCCACACCAACAGCCATTCTTGTAGGGACTGGTATGGGTGCAGAACGGGGCCTGTTGATCAAAGGCGGCGATGTTTTGGAAAGAGTACATCAGCTAAACACAGTAGTATTTGATAAAACTGGCACTCTCACCACAGGTAATCCTACAGTTACGGATTGTCTGCTAATTGGCGAAGTAGGGAAGTGCGAGAGTGGAACACAAGATGATGCCTTAAGTATTTCTCCCCTTCACCCCCTAACTTCTTCTGCCCTCCTCCAACTAGCAGCAGCAGTAGAAAGCGGCACTTACCATCCCCTGGCAAAAGCTATTCAGCAGGAAGCGCAGCAGCGACAGTTACCTATCCTGGATGCTACGAACTTTCACACGGAACCAGGGCTGGGGGTTTCTGCTGTGGTCAAGGATACATGCGTACTTTTAGGAAACTGGGACTGGTTAAGTTGGCACGGAATTGCTATTAGCGAAACTGCACATCAACTGGCACAAGAGCTAGCAGCAGATGGTAAAACAGTCGTTTGTGTGGCCGTTGGAGGAACTTTCGCGGGACTAATTGCTGTTCGTGATACCCTCAGACCAGATGCCCAAGCTACCGTAGACAAGTTACGCCAGATGGGTTTACGGGTAATGCTGCTTAGTGGGGATAGATTAGAAGCAGCTAGTACTATTGCTAAACAACTGGGGATAGATAGCACTGATATAATCGCAGGTGTTCCCCCAGCTAAAAAAGCTGCTGCAATTGAATCTCTACAAAGAGAAGGAAAATGGGGAACTCCTCACGGGCTACACCCCGCTACGCTAACAGCACTTCCCACACAGCACTCAGTAGTTGCAATGGTAGGTGATGGTAGCAATGATGCTCCAGCTTTGTCTCAAGCAGATGTAGGAATTGCTTTACACTCAGGAACGGATGTGGCAATAGAAACTGCTGAAATTGTCCTAATGCGGAATTGTTTAACTGATGTAGTCGAGTCAATTACGCTAAGTCGTGCCACTTTCAACAAAATTCGCCAAAATTTATTCTGGGCTTTTGCATATAATACAATTGGTATTCCTCTAGCAGCGGGTGTTTTGTTGCCTAGTCTGGGTTTTGTCCTTAGCCCATCTGGCGCCGCTGCGTTAATGGCTTTTAGCTCTGTTAGCGTCGTCACTAACTCAGTGTTATTACGGCTGTTAGCGCGTCATTCGTAAAATACTCTCTTGGAGGTAAGATTCCCAAAAAATTTTAGTTATTTCCATTTACAGGTCAAACTGAGTCCCTCGTTAGGTGTTAAGCATCTCACAAAACCTGTTGAGACTCCTCCCAGAGATATTGTAGCCACTGGAGTAGAACATAGTTGCTCTACTCTTTCAAGATAATATGCAATTTCAAGGCTTATTTAGATTAGTACCACAGACTATAGTGCGCGAGAATGGCAGGAAACTATACTAAACAAATCTTGATTAATCACAGTTCAACCGATTTTAGCAACGATTTGTCAATGGCAGCAGAAACCAATGAAAACCATCTATTGATTATTGAAGATGATCAAGGTCGCAAAGAATTTTCTCTAGAGCAGCCCGTCTATTCTATAGGTAGAGACCGCGAGTGTAACATCCGTTTGATGTCGCAGTTTGTCTCCCGCCGTCATGCTACATTAGTGAGATTGCCAAGAGAGCATAATAGTCCCAGCTATTATTACCGAATTGTAGATGGCGATGCTAAAGGGAAGCCTAGTTCTAACGGTTTGATGATTAATGGGCGCAAGATGTCAGCTCACGATCTCAAAAATGAAGACGAAATCGTTTTTGGCCCCCAAGTACGTGCTATTTATTACTTGCTAAAAAATACTCAGCGTTCGGGGCAAACTGATTCTAGTGAATATGACATTACATTAATAAACCCCGGTATGACCGAGGATATAGAGGACTGACGACAACATACTTGAATTGTTTTATGCTGAGTTTAGGCGATCGCAGCGGCTAGTTTTAGACATTAGCTGCCGCGATCGCCTTTACAGTAAGCATTAATAGTTATTGCAATTATCCTGCAAGACTTTCAATCAAATGCCAATGGCGGCTATTTTCAATTGCCTGTTTGACGAATTCAAACATTTGTCGGCAATGATTATCCAGTTGGAGTGGCAGTTCCTCGTTTTTAATCACAATACTCATCCGGGTTTCGGTTTCCGTGGCTGTTGATTTATCAACTAGTACTTCCACTTTGACTAATTTGGAAAAGGAAGCGCTACCAGGAATCTCACGAGCCATAATATAATCGCCCATGTAGTATTGAATATCAAACTCACAGTCCTGTAAAAGTTCTACAAGTAACGGCTGGAGATGGTTAACCGGAACAGAAACAATAAATGAACAAGTATAGCGAGCCATAAAAGCCCCACACCATGCAACACTCCGTCCATCCTATAATAGTTCGTGAAAAAGAAGATAGATATAATTAACTACTTCATTTTGTAAGCTTTTACCCTGACTAGCGAAACTACTTTAATGTCAACTAGTTGAGCCTTGTAACTCAGTTAAGTCGTCTAGTCTATGATAATAGCAGGTAGCGAATTTCTGGTTTGAACAACATCTAGATTAATACTGTCTTAAACTAAAAACTGTGGCTAATTATCAGTCTGTCAATTTTATTGTTAACTAGCTCAGCAATAATAACTTGGCTAGTTGCATCGAAGTAATAATTAACTTTAAAGTTACGCTTTAACCAAAGTCTGTCTACCCGCTTAGAATTTTTCTGTTATTGTAGTAAACTACAGCGCAGTCTAAAATTCCACTGATTACAGAACTTGGCATTGTAGATTTAACCACTAACAACTAACGCGACATAGCTAATAGCTAGTAAAATAATGGTTTGGGCAAAGGTGCATTATGAAAGTAGCAATTACTGGAGCGACAGGATTCGTTGGTAGTCATTTAGTACAACGACTCCACGGGGAAGGTCATCAAATACTTGTGTTAACTCGGAATACTGCCTTTGCCCACAAGGTTTTTCCATCTGATGCATTTCCTAATTTAGAAATTGTTGCCTATACACCAACTGCGTCTGATACTTGGCAAAGTGCGTTCGCTGGTTGTGATGGTGTAGTGAATTTAGCAGGAGAACCCATCGGAGAAGGACGCTGGACACCGGAACGCAAACAAGCAATCCTCAATAGCCGTAAACTAGGTACACAAAAAATAGTAGAAGCAATAGCTAATGCCAATCCCAAGACGGCAGTCGCTACAAGGGGAGAAACCCCCGCAACGCACTGCCTTCCCAGTGTATTAGTCAACGCTTCGGCTATTGGCTACTATGGCACTAGTGAAACCGCAACTTTTGAGGAAACCAGTCCCTCTGGTAACGATTTTCTTGCCCAAGTCTGCCAAACTTGGGAAGCAGAAGCGCAAAAAGTAAAAGAGGCTGGTGTGCGACTGGTAATTCTACGTTTTGGTATTGTCCTAGGCAATGGTGGTGCTTTGGGCAAAATGATTACGCCTTTCAAATTGTTTGCCGGTGGCCCTATTGGCAGTGGCCAGCAATGGTTCTCATGGATTCACATAGACGATATAGTTAGCTTAATTCTGCAAGCTTTAACCAAATCAGAAATGGAAGGTGTATATAATGCTACTGCCCCTAACCCTGTTCGGATGACAGATTTAAGCCAAACTTTGGGGCAAGTGATTAATCGTCCTTCTTGGTTGCCTGTCCCAAGCTTTGCTATTGAGGCACTTTTGGGAGATGGAGCAATAGTAGTTTTAGAAGGTCAAAAAGTCCTGCCAAAACGCACTTTAAATAGTGGATTTAAATACCAGTATCCCAATTTACAGCCTGCATTGGCAGAAATTCTTAAATAGAGTCAATAGTTAATAGTAGACCTCTTGCACAAGTCAAACAGTTAGACATGTCATTGTGTTCGCGCAGTGTTCCCGTAGTGGAACGCAGTGGAGAGTATCCCTGCGGGGAAGCAAGCTACGCCTTGGTTCTGCTCAGAATGAATCTCACAGATGTTTCGCTCCGCTCAACATGAAATTTTAAGCATTTATGCAAGAGGTCTAGTCTAAGAGTTTTTAACTGTTGACTATTGACTAGAGAGAAATTTTCTTGAAACCCAACTGATAATACCGCTGAGAATAGCACCACCCATCAGGATGCCAATAGCTGGGTTAAATACAGGTTGCCAGAGTTTGTGCCATAAATCCAGACCTAAGTTGATTCCAGCCGCATTACCAATTACTGCGATCGCTAACCAGCCAAAGCCAAATAAAACTAGAAAAACATCTGCAACTAAAACCAGGTTTAGCCAGTTTAACAATTTATCTTTCATTTTCAACTTGCATAAAAAATTACAATGGGCAATAAGAAATAGGAATTTGATCATAATTCCTATTTCCTATTCCCAATTCTTAATTATTCTTCAAACAGCCACTTTTTGACTTTTACCAAACTCTGCCAATCTGGTTTTCTACTTAAACCATCTTCAATACTGTTTTTGATTTCATGCTGCCATTCTGGGTTGACAAAAATTAACTGTTGTGCAAAATCAATATGTTCCCGCAAACCTTTTTGTCCTGTTTCCAGCATTGCTAGAGCGAGATTAACTCTGGCTTGTGGGTCTTGTGGATTTAACTTTACTGCTTTTTGTGCAGCTTTGTGAGCCAAGCTAGGTTTGTTATCGAGTAGATATAACCACGCCAAACAAATCCAAGCCGAACTAGTTTTAGGAGCGCGATCGCACACTTCTTTAAACACAGGAATTAAAGAATCTGCTGCTTCTCCAGCTTTATAACGTTCTAAACCTGTATCAAACAAGGATTCAACTGTTTGAGTCATAGTAAATTAGTCATTAGTTATTAGTCCTTAGTCATGAGCCAAATACAAACAAAAAGTGACAAATGACAAAGCGCAAAGTCTGAGCGGAAGCTTCCTCCGCTCAGAACTTTGCAAGAGAGGACAAATGACAATATTACACACCAAACGACTTCCCGCAACCGCAAGTTTGATTGGCATTGGGGTTAGTAAATTGAAAGCCGCCTCCAATCATGGCATCGCTATAATCAAGCATTAAGCCATAGAGATATAATAAACTTTTGCGATCGCAAATAATTTTGAAACCCTCATAGTCAAAAACTTCATCCTGAGGGGTGATCCTGCTTGCGTCTTCAAAGTCCATCATGTAAGACATCCCAGAGCAGCCACCTTGACGCACTCCTACGCGTAAGCAGAGGTCTTTACCTTGCCTATCTTGGAGTGATTTTACCTGGCGCAATGCTGCTTCGCTCAACTGAATTCCGCGTTGTTGAGGCTGAGTTGCTTGTATCATCTGCTTTTTCAACTCCTTAAGTAGTCTAATTAGTAAACTTTGTAGGCTTTTTATTGCCTCTGGGTTGCTTTTGGTGTTTTTGTATTCATTCTAGCGGTATTGACAGCGCTAGATGCCAAATTGTAAACACTCCGTCAAAAGCAGCCAAAGATTTTTATTCTAGAATTGAGAGATTCGGTATTTTCGGAGTTCACAGCCTTGCAGCAACCTGAGCAGCAACCACCCTTCAGGAGCAGCCAGGAAAATTTCATCCGAGGCTAGCCATTCCCCCAAAGTTTACGAACATATTGCTTCTTTTGATTAACTTACTTTATGACAAGTTTTAATCGCTCTACCAGTCGTCGGTTGAAGAAACTAACTCAAATTCCTTCTGTGTGGGAGGGCGATCGCCGTCCGTTATCATCATCACCAACCCAACCGAAAGACTCGGAGGCAAATGGTGAATGCATTCTTTGGGTGGATGGCTCGCAAGGTATTGTCCGAGGAATGGACGTGATCGCTCCAGACATTGGGCCAGAAGCAATTGTTCGCACTTTAATGCGAGCAATGGAGCATCCCCACAGTCCAGCCAAACCCGCTAGACCTCAAAGAATTGTGGTGCGAGACCGCGAGATCCAATTTTACCTGCGCGGGGTACTCCAAGATTTGGATATCGCCATTGATTACGCACCCGAATTACCTTTAATTGATGAACTATTTCGTGGGTTTTCGGATATCCTCGATAGCCAAATCCCCGATTTGCCCCCACAGTATGCACAAATCTTACGAGATAAAGCTTTTGCAATTTGGCAAGCAGCTCCTTGGGAATTTTTAGAAGAACAGCAAATCTTGTCAATCGAGATCAATAAGTGGGATGTTGGTACACTCTACGCCTCGGTGATGGGAATGCTGGGGATGGAATATGGCATTTTGTTTTATCGCTCCGAAGATTCGTTGAAGCGTTTTCGCGCAGCAGTTTTAAGAGATGACGAATCAACCCAGCGTTTGGAAGAAGCTTTTCTCAAGCAAGATTGCTTGTTTCTGACTTTTGAGCAAGCCGACGATACTGACGAAGATGAAGATGAAATTGATGACTTAGCAGATTTGCCATTATCAGAAATTGACCCTACTTTCGGCAATATCCATCCCTTAGAAGGACTACGGTCTGTTTTGTATGACGAAGAAGCACTTGTAGTTTTAGTTGCTTTAGAAAGCCTAAGCCGCTTTCTTCGCGATCATCGTCGTCAACTTCATGGAGCTACCTTTCCCACCCTTAGCCGTCGCTATCGCATTTCTATCCCGCAGTCAGAAGAATCAACTAAATCAGTCTCTATTACTGTCTCTACCATGCCGCAAATGGCAGCAGAACTAGAGGAAATGGCTGGCTTTGGTGTCGAAGCTCAGGAAATTGAGGATTCTGACTCGCCAACGTTCCGCTCATTACGAGATGACTTAATACCAGAAGATTCATTCCTGAGTTTGGGTGTGGTTTCATGGGAGATGTTGGAGTATTTATATAAGGGAGTTAATTGCCATAAAGCTGGTGAAATCAAACAAGTCGGTGACGGCTTACCCGTGATTTTAATTCAGACTTCCCGGCCTAAAGCTAAGACTGTAATTGAAAATCTTGAGGCAGCTGGTGGGCTAAAAGCAATTTGCTTTAATCCCGGCGCTGATCCCTTTGATAATAATCGTTACGACCTGGGTTTATTACAAACTCAAAATGACGAATTGTTCCTGTTCGGTGAATTTTTAGATGATGATCCAACTCATGTAGAAGCTCGGAAAAAGTGGAATCAGCGGTGTAAAAATACTAAGGGATACTGTGGTTTAATCATTGCTAAGGGGCTGACGGGAGCTTCTCGTGGCAATCCCCAGTTGAAAGATATGATGGCTTTGTTTGAAGCGCGATCGCTTTCACCCAAAGATTTAGGCGTCGGCACGCTCCAACTTATGCCCCAACTTCAATTTGAATAATTGTCCACATAATAACCACGAGATCAACTTATAATTTAGACAAATCGCAGTTTGTAGCTTTTAATAAACGCCTGAAGAAATGTTCCTAGATAATCTTCAGGCATTTTAGTAAGTATTAATCTCAAATTCGAGATAAATTTATACTACAAGCTCGCATAGTTGTAGTCATCATATCAGATTGCAACTAGCTGGGTATTTTGAGCAATATCCGCTCGCTTTGATAGTGCTTATTCCATATTTTAGTTGACTTTATCTTAATTTCATGAAGTACCTGTGTTCCCATATTTTTACACCAACTTCTACCTTGTTTCATTAGTATAAATAAACACTAAAATACTTAAAATATTTCTCCAAAGGTCAATTTGTTTAACTTTAGCTGATGCAATTAGATATTTAAATCTTTTGTTTAATAAATTTTTGATATCAGCATCTTGTTATATATCAATATTGTTAAGCAGAAGTTGAAGTGAATATCTCTTTCTTTGTAATTACTTTATAAAGGAGGATAAACAATAAAATCTAGCCTTTTAATGAAGATTATTTAAAGCACTTAAATAATAGCTATAATGAACACACTCCCGAAAACATTGAGGTGTGTAGTACTTTTTATAGGTAGCTTTGCCAATAAATATAAATTGCATATCAAAAGTTGATCGGCAGTAACTTCAAGTCAATTTTAGGTATAAGAAATTAGAGCAATGTCGAATTTTTAGCACAGTAATGGGTAAGAAAGTATTTACAAAGTTCTAAATCAATGAATCCGACAATAAGTCTGAGTAAAGTAAGTTTCCAACCAGAAATTTGCAAAATAAACAAATTGTTCGTTGGGCTTAAAAGAAATTGTATCGTTAGAGGGAGGAGAAAGAATAGTCTAAAAATTAAAAGTATCTTTACGTGGAATTAGAGTACAAGTTTTGAATCAGATATTATTTGTGCAAATGCAGGGGTAATGAGAAAATAGTACACCAACTCTAACCTCTAGTTGATGTCGCTGGCTAAACACCTACATCAATCACTTTCGCTCTAGAGCGATCACTTTGGCTACTTTCAAATGATTAATGACTATCTACGTATACCATTGCAAACTGGGAGTCAACAGTTAAACACGAGAATAGTTCTGAAGCTATACTTTCAGATTTTTTAGCAGATGTTCTCCTCAGGGGTTTTTGTCAAACTTGAGCGAAAGAGAAGATCAAATGCTTTTGATGAAGAATAATTTTGGAAATATTGATTGAGTTAATAGTATGTATCTCAAATTAACTTATAAAATTTAATTGTTAGGCTTTACTCATCTTATTGCTAGGGTTATTATCTTCAAGAGCAAGTATGTGTTCTTTCTCTTGTGACAAAAATAACAAATAAACTGTAGTTTTTAGATTACGAAATGATGAATAATTTGACAAACGGAACAACTTTGATATTAATACTATTACTTGTTTCCTGAGACAAACTCTGATAATCTAATCGTTTTCCTCTTTAGTTAGACCTCTTCTGACGACCTTAACATACATCAAATAGCATGATAATGACAAATAAAAAATGGGCCGTAAAACGTATAACTGTCAATCTGGCAACACAGGAAGCGGAAAAACTGGAAAAATATTGCCAGCAAACAGGTAGACCCGCAACCGATGTTATTCGTGAATTGATTAGAAGTTTGCCTGTCTCCGACGACAGCAAAGATGGAAGTAAGTAGAAAGGTGTTTTCAGGGTGTACCAAATCACTGCTTTCCTACAAAAAAAATAGCCATAACATCTGTTTTGAGTCCGTCTTTATAGACCAGAGTTTGTCTGACTGACTACAGACGCGAGAAACATCGCGTCTGGTCAATTGTTAGAACGACAAAGAGTCGTTAAAGGGTTTTAGTATCGAAATTACCATGCCTTGATACGCTAGTAGAGTTGATACGAATAGCAAATTCCGACACCAACCCAGTTACAATCTGTAAAGAAGCTGAAAAGGAACGACGGAATGCGCGTTGCAATCATAGGTGCGGGGCTGGCGGGACTAGCGACCGCAGTGGATTTAGCCGATGCTGGCTGTGAAGTACAGATTTTCGAATCTCGTCCGTTTATTGGTGGTAAAGCCGGCAGTTGGGTTGATGGGAATGGCAACCATGTTGAAATGGGGTTGCACGTATTTTTTGGCTGCTACTATCAGCTGTTTGACTTGATGAATAAAGTGGGGGCACTCAAAAACTTACGCCTCAAAGAACATCGCCACACTTTTATCAACAAAGGGGGACGCACTGGTGCTTTAGATTTTCGCTTCCTGACTGGTGCGCCTTTTAATGGGTTAAAGGCGTTTTTCACTACTTCTCAACTTTCATTGCAAGATAAATTGCAAAATGCGATCGCTTTGGGTACTAGTCCGATAGTTCGTGGCTTAGTAGACTTTGAAGGGGCAATGAGAAACATCCGTAACCTAGACAAAATCAGCTTTGCTAACTGGTTTCGTAGTCATGGCGGTAGTGAGGGTAGTATTAAACGCATGTGGAACCCCATTGCCTATGCTTTGGGATTTATTGATTGCGACAATATTTCTGCCCGTTGTATGTTAACAATATTCCAGTTGTTTGCAGCCAGAACTGAAGCCTCTGTACTGCGAATGCTGGAAGGTTCTCCCTATGAGTACTTGCATAAGCCCATCTTGGAATATCTGGAAGCTAGAGCAACCAAAGTTTACACACGCCGACAAGTGCGGGAAATTCAGTTTACTGGGACAGGGGAACAAACCCATGTCACAGGCATAGTAGTTGCCGAAGGTGACACGGTAGAAACTATAACCGCTGATGCCTATGTCTGTGCTTGTGATCTGCCAGGGATTCAGCGCGTTCTACCCCAAGAGTGGCGTCAGTGGTCAGAATTTGACAATATTTACAAACTAGATGCTGTACCTGTCGCAACCGTGCAGTTAAGATTCGATGGTTGGGTGACAGAACTGTACGATGGAGAGCAGCGTAAACAACTAAATCAGGCAGCTGGGATAGATAATTTGCTGTATACAGCCGATGCCGACTTTTCTTGTTTTGCCGACCTGGCTTTGACTAGTCCTGCTGATTATTATCGCCAAGGACAGGGGTCATTATTGCAACTAGTGCTGACACCGGGAGATCCTTTTATTAAACAAAGTAATGAAGCGATCGCTCAGCATGTCCTCAAGCAAGTGCATGAACTTTTCCCCTCGTCACGAGAGCTAAATATGACTTGGTACAGTGTGGTAAAACTTGCTCAGTCTCTCTATCGGGAAGCGCCAGGTATGGATGTATACCGTCCTAATCAAAAAACACCAGTGAATAACTTCTTCTTAGCAGGTAGTTATACGCAACAAGACTACATCGACAGCATGGAAGGAGCGACGATTGCTGGAAGGCTTGCGGCAAAGGCGATTTTACAGAGTGTGAAGAGTTAACATGCGTTGTGTTAGACGCCAAGAAGGCCAAAGAGGAAAAATAAAGAATGTCAGATTGGTTAGAGCATAGTGTGCAGGTGGAAGTAGAAGCTCCCATAGACCTAGTATGGGGCTTGTGGTCTGATTTGGAGCAAATGCCCCGCTGGATGAAGTGGATTGATTCAGTAAAGATTTCGCCAGATAATCCAGATATATCTCTTTGGAAGCTTAGTACTGGAGGTTTAGAATTTAACTGGAAATCTCGTATTCTCAAAGTTATTCCCAACCAAATTATTCAATGGGAATCTGTTGATGGCTTACCGAATCAGGGAGCGATTCGCTTCTATGATCGCCACAATAATAGTATTGTCAAAATGACCGTTTCCTATGCAATTCCCGGTATTATTGGCAAAATTATGGATAACTTATTTTTGGGACGAGTAGTGGAATCGACAATTCAAGCTGATTTGGAAAGGTTTAAAGAATACGCTTTAAAAGCGAAATCTAACTAACGACGGTAGGGATATCTACGTCTTGACAAAACTACTCAAAAAACTGTAGTGCGTTCCCATCAGATACACTATTGAAAAAATACTTAGTATTTGAATCTGAAACTACGCAACATTATAAACTGTTGGTTCTGGAAGTGGATCACCTACAGCTTCATAGGCAATAATTAGAGACTCTAAAGCTTCAATTCCATTTTCTACAGCTGTTTCGTAAGTATTTCCATGAGTCCGCCAGCGTTGCCCTGGAAAATCGGGGAATCCTACCAAGAAGCAATTATCTTCCTCTGACCATTGAATAACCATTTGGTACTTGAGATTACTCATCTTGTTTCTTGCCTTCTACTTCCTCAATTGCCCGTTTCACTTCCTTTTCTTGGTAGCGTTTAGCATCTGCTCCATCTTTGCCTGAAATTGTAATTTTTCCAGCATATAAGCAATGCACCCAGTTAGTATGACTTCCTTTACCTGGGATCTCTGTAAAGCCCGCTTGAGAGAGCATTTGCTTCAGTTCCCGGATTTTCTTGGGCATTAATTGTTTAGATGATAAAAGATGCGATCACCACTTTCAAAACTTTCATTCACAACTTTCAAAAATTTACCCTTGTAGTTTTCCTCGGATTGACAAGCTACCAAGTTGGATCGCTAAACAGATTAATCGTCAATTCTTCACGTCCTGCTGGGACTGCTGTGATACAAGCGCGGATGATATCTCCATCTTCTAATTCCACGGTGCAAGCGTGACACGACCCCATAAGACAGCCAGTGGGAATAGACACCCCAGCTCGATCTGCTACATCCAATAGGGCTTCTCCCACTTCGGCATCAACAGTGACATCATCTGGTAAAAAGCGGACGCGAACAATCATCAAATACTAGCCTAGCTTAGCTGTTATGCATTTAACTTGTGTACTGACTTGTAAAGGTTGTCCCTTGTCATTAGTCATTTAGATTTACAAAACACAAAGGACTAATGACTAATGACGGTCTTAAGGAAAAAATGTGCAATTTTGACGGACTCTAGCTTAAGACAAAAACGGAGTTAAATCCAAATGACTTTCAACTTCAGTAGCTAGAGAATCCAAAATATGCTCTCTTTGTTCCCGGTAGTTAGAAACACCCGTAGGCAAAGATTTCAAACCCCGCTGTTGACGGAGACGATTTAACCAAGCACGTCGCCAAGGGCCATTGTCAAAAAGCCCGTGGAGATAAGTACCCCAAACTGATTGACAACTATCCACTAACCCTAAATTAACATCGTCAAATAAAGGTTGGAAAGCTTGGCTATCTGCTTGTTGTTCTATGCGCGATCGCCCTTGATGGATTTCAAATCCGGTTACTGGCAAGCCCTGTTGAGGATAATTCGAGCTAACTTGGCGCTGACGGGCTATTTTTTGTCCGGTGATTACGGTTCTGATTGGTAATAGATTTAACGCTTGAAATCTCCCAGCTTGTCCCTCTATCCCTTCTGGGTCAGCGATGATTTGACCCAGCATTTGGAAGCCTCCACAAATACCCAAAACTGTTCCACCAGAGGCAGCATAGTGTTGGATCGCTTCTGCCATACCGCTTCTTTGCAGTAATAGCAAATCAGCGATTGTGGTCTTGGTTCCTGGAATGATCACAGCATCAGGGTGTCCCAAATCTTGCTTGGGACTAAGGTATTTCACTGAAACTGTGGGTTCTGATTCCAGTGGGTCAAAGTCAGTAAAGTTGGCAATTCTCGGTAAGCGGATGACAGCGATGTTGAGGTCGGTTTGGACTTTATTCGATTGACGTTCTAATAAGTCCAAAGAGTCTTCCGCTGGAAATACTTGTTCTAAGTATGGTATGACACCAACAACGGGGATACCTGTGCGTTCTTCTAACCATTTTATCCCTGGTTCTAGGAGCGATCGCTGTCCTCGGAACTTGTTAATTACCACACCCTGAATTAGAGCGCGTTCTTCTGGTTCCAGTAATTCTAAGGTTCCTACTACGTGAGCAAAAGCACCACCTCGATCAATATCAACTACTAGTATGGTTGGCGCATTCAAATGTTTGGCTACCCGCATATTAGTTAAGTCGCGGTGCTTGAGGTTAATTTCTGCTGGACTACCCGCACCTTCACAAACCAGTAAATCAAATTCTGTTCCTAAATGCTGTAGCGATTCTTCAATTGTGCGCCAACCTATTTCAAAATATTGCTCGTAGTAATCGGCTGCACTGACTTTGCCTACAGGTCTGCCTTTGATTATAACTTGGGAAGTCATATCTCCTTGAGGTTTGAGTAAAATTGGGTTCATTTCTACCCAAGGGATGACTCCAGCCGCCCAAGCTTGCACCGCTTGGGCATAGCCAATTTCTCCACCACTAGCAGTAACATAAGCATTTAAAGCCATATTTTGACCTTTAAAAGGAGCCACTCGCCAGCCACGCCGTGACAGAATTCGACAAATAGCTGTAGTTAAGAGTGATTTCCCTGCATGGGATGTTGTCCCCACCACCATAATTGATTTCATAGGTCAGTCAGTATCAGTTTTTCAAGCTAAGCGTTGAAATAAAAGGGGTGAACGGTAATATGCAATCCGCTTGCCAAAGTTAAAAAGTTAGGGAAGGTTCCAGAGGCAAAATTTGAAGCATTCAGCCTCTTGTTACCTCATCTCTCTTCTGTAACCTTCCACACCTCACGAATCATAGTTAACAGTAAAGATTTCATGAAGGGGGTTGACGCTTCCGTATATATTGTTCCCTTTTACTCCCTTATCCTAACCTTCACTTTATCAATTCTATAAGGGTAGTCTAAACCAACGAATTACAGCATTGTATAAGCGATCGCTCCAAGAAGGAGTACGCCAATTTTTTCCTTGATATTGTTCTACCAATTGGCGACCTAGGGGAGTGAGGCGAAAACTATCTGTAATTCCCTGTCCATCAACT
Source organism: Nostoc sp. MG11 (assembly GCF_014904695.1). Taxonomy (GTDB): domain Bacteria; phylum Cyanobacteriota; class Cyanobacteriia; order Cyanobacteriales; family Nostocaceae; genus Komarekiella. The sequence goes on from NZ_JACXXN010000005.1 coordinate 117,202, forward strand.
TCTCGCCGCAGTACCCCCACTTGGATCAACCACCCCAAGGCGTTGTCAGATGCCAATTCTGATAAAGGGCGTTTAGTATAGCCCTGTTTGATACCATTTTCCAGGGCGATCGCATTCAATGACACACTCTGATGTCCCATCACTTCAAATAAATGTAGATTGAAGGGTGAACATACTAGCGATCGCTCGGCTCTTTCTACTGTGCTACGAGGATAGACGAAAATTTTCGGTTTTTGGGAATCAACAGCAGGCATTGGGGACTGGGTATTGGGGACTGGGGACTGGGAAAGAGTTTACTTAATTCTTAATTTTCAATTCTCAATTGAATATTGATTTAAAAATATGTTTGTTATTGTTTTTGCTACCTCGTTTCAGAAAAATCGTTTTTCTGAAAATAGTTATGCTGTTTTATTGCAATTATATTTAATCATTGTAAATTATTGTAAAATTTCAAGTGCATCAATAATCTCAAACAGGAAAGGTTCATTATGCCTCTAACAGTTGGTACGGATGCACCTGCATTTACCGCTAAAGATACTAACGGCAACACTGTCTCATTATCTGATTTTGCGGGTAAGACGGTCGTTTTGTATTTTTATCCCAAAGATGACACGCCAGGTTGCACCAAACAAGCCTGTAGTTTTCGGGACGCCCAGTCTGAATATCAAGGTAAAGATGTTGTAGTGCTGGGAGTCAGTGCAGATGATGAAGCCGCTCATCAGGCATTCACAGCAAAATATAATCTGAACTTTCCCCTACTGGCAGACACCGACAAATCCCTCATCAAAGCTTTTGATGTAGATGGCGGCGGTTATGCTAAGCGCGTCACCTACGTAATCGATCCCAACGGCAAAATTATCCATGTTGATGCCAGTGTCAACACAAGCACCCATGCTAAAGATGTTTTAACTACACTTGGGCTGTAGGTTTTTACCTGATAATTTAGATATTCTTTTTTGTCAGCCTAACTTCAACCCCAACCCTTTTGAGAGGTTGGGGTTTTTAGTTTAAATTCAATTGCCTGAAGGCTGTATAATCGCTGGTGGTGTAGCTGACGGCAATGTAATTGTTGGCGAATTTGGTGTAGGCTGCTGCTGACCTTGAATTCGTTGTTGTTGCCTTTTTTTAAACTCTACTGCTGCTGAGTCTAATTCTTGGTTCTGTTGTTCAGAATTCCAGTTGATAGCCCCAAAATTTGCCCGATGAATCAGGTCAAACATATTGAAATCACCTGAGTTCCGGGAAAAAGGATCAGTATTTTGATCTGAATTACCGCCACCGGGAAAGGAATCCACCTGGTTGATTTGAGCCAAGCTAGGTTGAGCTGTGAGCAAGGAGACAAAACCAACTCCTGCCACAGTTGCTACAAAAAGCTTGTTTACTAGTAAAAATGGTTTTTTCATGGAGTTTTGACCTTAAAAACGCTTTAACGCAATCATGCTTCCATCTTAAGCAAGAGTCCGCCGTAGTTGGGGTTGAATGCTCAGCAAGGCGACAAGGGCAAAGCCGAGCAAAATCAGTAACGCTCCGCCAAATGTAACATTACCCCAAGGAGCCTGCATTACAACACTACCTAATTCCCAATTGGTGTGGAGATAGAGATAGCGAATTGGTTCAATAGCGTAGCTTAGGGGATTAAGAGTAGCTACAATCTGTAACCACTTAGGCATGAAGGATAAAGGAGCTAAAGCAGTACTAGCGAATAGCAGCGGTAGAGTAGAGACAAAAATTACCGCGATTAGTTCAATGTGACCGGGTAAGGCAAAAGCTAAGCCTAGAGAAATGGCTGTTACGCCTAAAGCGAGGAGGAAAACAATTAGGGCGATCGCACCTAAACCCGCTGCATCCGGTAGACCAGCCCCTAAAAACGCTGCTGCTGCTACAATCACGGTTGCTTGCAACAAACTTTGGCTAATAATAAAGATTGCCGAAGCAAACACAATTGAAAACCGTGATGCGAGAGGAGCCACTAGCAAACGATTCAAAAAGCCAAACTCTCGGTCAAACATTACAGGTAATCCAGCATTCAGTGCTCCAGCAAATGCCGTAAAAACAATTATGCCAGCGGCTAAAAACTGACCGTAATTTGTCGTATTACCAAATATACCCTTGGGAGCATTTTGGAACAAAGCACCAAATAGCACCAACCACATCACTGGCTGAATGATTCCAGCAACCAAAGACGAGGGACGGCGTTGCAACTGAATAAACAAGCGACGAGTTAAAGCCAGCGTCTCTTGGACTAATTCACCAAAAAAATTGTGAGGAGCATTAGCATCCGCTTGGGACGATGCTATTGGCTGCCAATTGATATCAGATTTAGGAGTAACACTCATAGTAATTTTAGATTTTGGATTTTGCGGAAAGTCTGAGCTAAGGCCTCCTTAGATCAGAACTTTCCAAGACAGATTTTGGATTGGGTAATAGGGATTGCGTGGTAATTCCCCAATCCCCAGTTCCTATCTCATATTCTGCTTTTTTTCAGCTTTAGGATCGCGAGTCGCAACTGCTGCTAGTTCCGCATCCATGAGCGTGCGTCCCGTAGCAGCGAGGTAAACATCATCGAGACTAGGACGAGATTGAGCAATGCCAAAAATGGGCAAGCCAGCAGCATTTAATGCTTGCTGTATGCTAATGAGAACATCATTTTGGGGTGTTACTACCAAGTTAAGGGAATTACCTTGAGCACTGTTGATAATCACCTCTTGGACAAACGGCAAAGGTTGCAGGAGGTTTTTGGCTTTTTCCGCTTCTTCAATGGGAGAAAACTCGCGGATTCGCAAAGTGATGCGATCGCCCCCTACTTGATCTTTCAATTGTGAGGGTGTACCAGCTGCAATTACAACGCCACGGTCAATAATTGCTACGCGATCGGCTAAGGCGTCAATTTCTTCTAAATAATGGCTGGTAATCAGTACTGTTGTTCCAGAAGCGCGTAACTTCCGCAAGAAATCCCATACTACAAAACGGCTTTCTATGTCAAGCCCTACCGTTGGCTCATCCAGCACCAAAACATCTGGTGCATGGAGCAATCCGGCTGCCAAATCAAGACGCTTGCGTAAACCACCAGAGTATGTTCCTGTCTTTTTATTGGCGTATTCTTGTAAACCAAGTAAATTCAGTACTGTATCAATACGCTGTTTGGCTACTGCACTTGGGAGGTGATAAAGTGCTGCTTGCAGTTGCAGTAATTCTCTTCCAGTTAGCACTTTATCTGGTGCAACTTCCTGAGCTACGTAGCCTAGCCTTTGTCTTGCCAGTCTAGGTTTATCTAACACAGAAATACCAGATACTTCGATTTTGCCAGCATCCGGTGTGGTGAGAGTACACAAAGCACGCAGAGTTGTGGTTTTGCCAGCACCGTTGGGGCCGAGTAAACCAAAGATTTCTCCTGGTTCTACCTGAAAGGAGACATCTTTGACGGCGACTACAGTACCGTAATGCTTTTGCAGATTTTGAATTAAAACAGCGGGAGCCATGACAGCTAATCCCTAACGATACAAATCTCAACAAAGTCTATCTATATTGTAGTTGAGTAGTGTTATGTGAAGCGATCGCTTAGATACTGCTTCTCAATCTTATGGCTCGGTTTGAGGTAATTTACTAAATCATTTTGGCTGTTGAAATCCCACAGCGCCTCCCGAATCTCTTTAGAATCTCCAAAACTTACATGGCTCTAATTTGTCCAACAACTTCTATTTTGTTTTTTCTATTAACTCGTAATACAACTGATTCTCCAGATTCGGGGTAAATATCGCTGGCGATCGCTCTAATATTAACCTCGTGGGTAATCATCACAATTACACCCGGAGTGTTACGGTTATTCAAAATCAACTGACGCACTTGTGCTGTTTGCTTAAATTCTGTTGTGTGATCAAGAAAAAAAGAATTTAGGGGCGGAAAAGGCTCAACTGCACCCAAATTCATCAGTTTTGCTGTCTCCAAGCAGCGACACCACTGGCTCGATAAAACTCTAGAAACTTGAATATTCCTATTTTTAAAAGCTTTTCCAGTTCGTATTGCCTGTTTTCTACCTTCATCTGAGAGGTTTCGTTGCGTAGAGCAATCATTGAGTCGGAAATCAGGCGGATCACCAATTCCTGGCGCTAAAGCATGGCGCATGAGTACCACATAGCCTCTTCCCTGCTGAAGAACAGACCAAATCGCTGCTTTAGAACTAGCAGAAACATCAGTTGTAGAGGGTGAGGCTGAATCTTGGTTCGGGAACAGAGATTGTTGAGGTTGCTCTACAGGTGCTACAGCTTGCTTTTGTTTATCAGGATTATATAAACGTTTGAGTATTAAGGACAGTGCCACAGCACCCAAACTAAAAATAATATGGCGACGCGTCATGATATAGTGTTACTTAGAAATACAGATGAATGATAGCGTACTACAAAAAAGCAAGAAACTTCTCACCCTAGCACCGCCTATCCCAATCGTTTCAGAAGCTGCAAAACTTCATCCAACTTGTGACAACGGGGAAATAGGGAAAATGTTTGTGGTAAGTCGTACTGTAGAGCGTCTGTTAGAGGATGTTTGAGAAACAGGCTTGACCGAAGAAGCAGAGGGGCAGGAGGGGAGCAGAGGGGAAAGAAGAAATATCCTCTGCAAGGGTAGATGGGAATGTATTTATTATTTATGGAGAAAAAAAATTGTGTCGAAACACGTAGTGCGAGACACAAAGCATCCTTGTATCAAGCCCTAACATTTATGTATGGGGTTTCCCCTCCGCTCCTCCTAGACTCTTGCTCACGTTACTCAGATGGCTTAATTCTATTGATGATTTCTTGAATGATTTCTACGTTTTCTGCTGACTGTAACTTTTGCGCTACATTTAAAGCTTCGTGCAAATAATTTAAACCTTCCTTAGACTTTCCTTGTATCGCTAAGAGTTGACCTAGTGATCCTAACGTTGCTGGTTGCAATTCTAGATAATTAATATTTCTCTGAAAATCTAGAGTTTTGATGAAAAGATTAATTGCTTCTTCAATATAACCATTCTCAGCTTCAGAGTTTGCTAAATTATACTGTCGAATTGCTTCATCTTGCTGCACAATATATATAATTTCTGGAATTTTCTCTATTACTTCCAACTCTTGTTGTTGGTTAATAGATAGAGCAGTTTGCAAATAGTTAATTCCTATTTTATAGTTGCCTTGGGCGGCTATGACTTGACCTATAAATACTAAAATTATTGATTGCCACTCTATATAACTATTATCTCTAGCAATCGACAGACATCTTTCAGCAAGCGAGACAGCTTCTTCAGCTTCTTGTTCTTTTAACTTATCTTGAAATAATTGATACAGCTTTGCAATTTCTTCATTCAGTACTTCATCAAGAAATGGTTGCATTAATTCCTTGCCTGGAAAATTTAATTCTTGAGACATTTTTATAGCTTTTCTAAGCTTTTCTAATCCCGTCTCAAAATCTCTTTCTATCAAAAGCTGTCCCATCAAGAACAATATCGCTGCTTGTCCTTGAATATGACATATTTCTTCTGCAAGCTCTAAAGCTTGCACGCAAATGTCAAGCGCTTCTGCAATACAATCCTGGCTGGCTCTTTCTTGTGCTACTTCACCCAATATATTTACCTTCTTCCATTTGGCATTGATAATTAATACTTGGACTCTCTCTGTATCCTGAGTACCAAAGGTCTGATATATACTTAGTGATTCTTTTAAATAAACTATAGCTTGGTCAATTTCTCCTTGATGAGTTAGTAATTCACCAAGTAATTCCAATATTCCTGCTCTATTTTGCAAATTAAGAGTAAGCTTGCTTATTTCAAGGGCTTGCTGAAGAAAAGCTCTCGCCTTCTCAAAATTCTTCTGCTTACTGTAAACAAATCCAAGTTTTCTTAGTACTGATGATTGACCCTCAAGATTACTGGTATTATTATTTAGTTCAAGAGCTTTCTCTAGCTTTGGTAATGCGTCACTTAAGTTATTCTGATCAATTAAAATTGAGGCTATCCACTTTAAAGCATCTGCTTGACCTTCAGTATTACCTATTGACTCATCAATTCGATATGATTCCTCAATTAATTCAATTGCTTTGCTAAAGTCTTGTTGCTTACTGTATAAAACTCCTAGCTCACGCGTTGTTGTAGCCTGACGTTTAATATTTTTATTAATTTTATGTATCTCAAGAGCTTGCTTGTAGAGTATTAGAGCTTGTTCTAGTTGTCCCATTTCAGAATAAAAAGTAGCAAAATTGTGCAATATATCTGCCTTAACCCAAGTGTCATCATTTATATCTAATAGTCGATTAATCTCTTGATAAATTGCTTGTACTTCTTTAATTCTTCCCTCCTTAAATTTGGACATTGCTATATTATTAAGGAGAACTATCTTATCCCGAATATTAGTACTACTATTGGTAACCTCAAAAACTTCAGAAGAAATTTCATTCCAAGCATCTAGTTTTCCAAGCTCAACTTGAAGAAGTGCTATATTATTTTGTATAGCAGCTATATGGTGACTATTACTGCCTTGTTTAGCTAGCTCATAAGCGTCTTGATAAATCCGCAGTGCCTCTTCCCTTTTTCCTTGATTGTGTGTAATACCAGCTAGTAATCCTAATGACTTGGCTTTTCCTGCCTTGTTGTCAAGTTTTTCATCAACTTCAATAGCTTGACGACATAATTCAAGGGCTTTTTCATTATTGCCTTGACTTGCATACAAATCTGCAAAATCATGAAGTACAGCAGCCCTCTCTGCTTCACAGTATTCTGGTAATAAATCTAATGCAAGTTGGTAGTGCTGAAGGCACTCATCAACTTTACCAAGTTTCTCTTCTGCTTTGGCTAGACAATAAAAAAGTCTTGGTGAAGCTATACCATGCATAAGGGTTAATTGACATAGTTGAGCAACTGCTCTGTATTGCCCCTTTTTATTCCATCTCATTCCGAGCATAAAATTAGCTCTCAAAAGTATTTCTAACTCTTTACCTTCCGAAGCCAGTCGATATATTTCTAAAAGCCTTATCTCAGAGATTCTTACACTTACCAAATCGGTAAGCTCTCCGCTCATATCATTAGTAGTACCTTGAAGAATCTCGAATAACCAGAATTTTTCGAGATGTTGAGCAGCTGTGCTGTAAAGAGCTTCTGAATCTTTTGGAAAATCTAGTAATGCTTCTAAGATACGTGGAACTCGATAGAGAGTTTCACCTTGGAAATTGCTAACTTCTAACAAACCAAGGGATATAACGTGAGGAATATAATCATCTAAATTGAAAACTTTTGGACAAACGGCAGTAATAGCAGATTTAGGCACTGGCAATTCATAAACTAAAGAGAATGCCAGCATTCGTCTAAGGTTGACTGGTTGTTGCTTGAGCAATTCCTCTGCAAGAATGCTTTCGCGGAATTCATCAGCAGCTTTTTCTGTTCGCTCTAGTATCTGAGCATGATTTACCTGCTCTGCTTGCAGAATTTTGTTTAGCCATTCCAACAAACGAGGGTTTCCGTCAGCAATTCGTCGAGCTTTAAATTGGAGTTCTGGATTAATTTCTGACTTAGAAGAAAATGAAGACAGCCGATTACATTTCTTCTGCAAATCTGCTCCACTCAGGGCTGTCAACAGTTCTCTATGTAAACGATGATTAAGTTCTGAGACTTGAAAATCATAGCGACATGTGATGATAAGGCGGTGAGGCAACCGAGACTGAGAAATAGCTTTTAGTAAGGACAAGAGTGCTTCTACTGCCTCTGGTTTTAAGACCTGTACACCATCAGGTCTAATCTCTATATTTGCTTCAAAATCATCAAGCACAAAAATAAATCTCTGCTCTGCTTGGTTTAGCCCTTCGCGTAAAAAATTAGTTAGACATTGAGTTAATGCTAACTTTCCTTGCAATATCTCTTTTCCAGCCTCTGAAGTGCATTGTTCAAAAAGCTGTTTTAGAAGCTTGTCTTGATCCAGTTCTCTGTAAATAAATATCTTGTCATAACTTGGTAGGCGTTCTAATAATCTCGCTGCTACTGTACTTTTCCCTACGCCACCCAAGCCATGTAAGATAACTCCTAACTTTGTCGATGATCTGAGGCCCTTTAAGCTATACTGCAATACCCTTCGTCTGCCAACAAATTCTTGTGGTGTTGCTACTCGAACTTTGCCATCTGGATCTAAAAACTGTTCATGAATAGGTTCATTAGGTATCCAAATTTGATCGCCTAAAGGCTCTACAAAAGCTTCTGGACATTTTCCTCGAACGTACAGCCTAAGTAAATGCCAGTCTGCAAAATTCTCATTCAGTAAATGCTGATATGTACTGGCAAGAGCTTCTGAGAGTTTATAGCCTGCGGCTAGTTTACTGTAAAGGTAAGTTGCAGTTGCTGTAGCTGAAACATCTAAAACAGGTCTGCCCCAACCTAATACTGCTCTACATCCCTGTTCAACCAGAGAAGCAGCTAGCGACGGTATTACTCCATCGCTTAGTGCTTCTCCTGTGCGACAACCGGACAAAAATACTAACTGTGGTAGACGAAATCGTAGAGCTGCTGCTATCTCTTCGACTTTAGCTGCATGACGCTCTCCAGTTTCCGTCTCCGTTACAAAGTATGGCTGGTTGTTTTGAATAGAAGCATGACCAGTAAGATGGAACACATCAAACGGTTCACGATAGCGACTCCAAAGCTTTCCCAACTAAGCAATACAGCCACTTTCTTCGACTCGCAGAACCAATGGTAGATCCTGAGTCGCTGACAAAATTTGCGCTTCTTCCCTTTCAAAGTCTAGTTGTGACTCAACATTTTCAGGAGCAGTAGCCATGAACAAAATTCGTAAAGGTCGCTCTTGAGCCAAGCTTTCCTGCACGGGGGCATCTACCCATCGCACTGGCACTACTACTGGATTGGTACGTTCCACAAGAAACTGAGTACCATCATGCAGAATTTCCCAAGGTAAGTAACTAAGGCTTTGACTGCTATCAATCGCCAGAATCAGACCTTCCTCTGTACAGTTAGCGATCGCTTGGCTTAACCATCTTCCATGTGCGTCTAACCAAAAGAACAACTGCTGCCCCATTCCCTTTAAGTCAGGTAGCGGCATGTAGTAACTTCCTTTTGCTTGCTTAATTAAGTCTTTGATCGCAGATAAATTAAGTTTCTGTGTTTCATATTTAGCAGGCTGTTGCAGTGCGTATCGTAGCTGAGCAAAGCCACTTTCAAGTAACTTCAGCTTTATATAAAGAGTCTGCACTTTATTTACTTTTCTAAAGCTTTGAGGACTTCATAAATTTCCCCTATTGTGGCATCTTCCATCACAACTCGACCACTAGACCCAATAATCACTACGTCAAATTGCTTGTCTGCATGAGATTGCTTATATTCCTGATACCACTTGCGAATTTGTTCAGCTATGGCGATACCACCTCCTACAATTCCAACAATCGTACCTATCACTGCTAAAGTCCCTTCTTTATGGGGAGAATGTTCTGATGTTAGTACCCAACTTCACTCTAGTCCTTCAATTGTGAAGAGTTCTTCGGCCGCAGTATTTGCATATTGACTTTCAATTGAAATTTAATTTCTGTCATAGGTTTACCTAATCTGTATAAATAGTGCTGACAACCTTACCTAACTGGTTTGACAACATAATCATCTGCTACTCATCATCACTAACTGAACTTTCCGCTTCCCAAGGGTCATTAACTTTGGTAAATTCATCGGATGTGGGAGATTCAGAAACTATTATAAACTCAGTATCTTTTTGATGATTATTTCCCCATTCATCTAAAACATCTTTAATCAAAACTTCTTGCATCCAAATTTTGGCAACAACAGTCAGTGGTAACGCTAGAAATAATCCTAAAAAGCCAAAGAAAGTGACGAAAAATAACTGAGCAATTAAAGTCACCGCTGGTAGCAATGAGACTTGATGTGCCATAACGATGGGTGTGATGAAATTGCTCTCAACCTGTTGAATAATCAAGTAGAGAATCAAGACAGCAACAACTTTCCAGGGACTATCTAACAAAGCGATCGCCATTGCTGGTACTACACTTAACGTCGGCCCCAAGTTGGGAATTAAGTTCAAAAATCCTGCTAAAATCCCTAAAGCGAGTGCTGCCTTCACACCCAAAACTGATAAGCCAACCACGCTCATCAATGCCACTACACTCATAGCAATGAAAGCGCCAGTTATCCATCCTTCTAAAGAGACTTCACATTGATTTAAAATTCCTTCTACCCGCCGCCGATAAAACGAGGGAAACAGTCGTACAAATACTTTTCGGTAAGCTATGGGGTCAGCTAAAATCATCCCAGTTAAAACCAGCACTAGCAAAACCTTAAGCAGGACTTCCAATGAGCCAGAGACAAAGGCAAAAGAGTTTCCTAGCGCCCGATTTATAATGGGCTGTGCTTGTTGAATGAGGCTGTTAATATCCGGGATGTAGGGAACTAACTGGTTAGGAATACGAGTTCTGAGTGCGTCTAGCCAATTATTAAAACGCTCAAACCCCTGTGGGACTCGATACGTTAGTTCTTGGAACTGCTGTGCAAAAGGTGGCACAATTAGCCAGAAAAAACCTGCGACGCCAGCAAAAAAGATAGCTACTGATAGCAAGACGGCGAATCCGCGCGTCATACCTGAACGTTGGAACCGTTTTGCTAAACGATTTAAGGTTGTGGCTAATACAACTGCGGCAAACATCAGCAAAAGCACTTCCCGAATTTGCCACAATATGTATAAAGAAAGAACTATGGCGATTAAACCGATCCATTGACCAAGGTTCACAGACTAACTCCCAATAATTGGCGAGATGCAATTTCCAGACAATTCAGCTAGGTTAGCCGATTTTAGCAACTTCAGTCTAGATAGTTTGAGTCAATTTTGTTTCTGTCCTTGGAATCGCCATAGTAAAGCGATCGCTACAATCACTGGCGGCAATAAAACTATAATCAGTGCGTTACTCGCCGTTGCCGGAATTGCTAAACTCGGAGCTGCATACTTAATCAATAGTGAGAGCAAAGCTGAGAGTAGAAGCAGTTTCAGAATAAAATCCATTTTATTTTCTATAAAAGTACGGCAATACACATTTTTCTGTAGTGTATACACTAATTCGGACTGCACTGTCTAGTTTTTACAATAGGTTTAACCAATACAAACCTTTCCAAACCACAACTGCCACAATCAATATTTAAGCAACTATTAAGTTTGTTGCTTCACAATACTTAGAAAAATAAATATTACATTCCCTAGTTTCTAATAGTTTCCCATAAAACCTTAGTTATTTGTCCTTGGCAATTTGTAAGAACAAAGGACTAATGACGGGAGACAAAGGACGACTTCAAATTTGGAGGGTACATCAAAATGCCTGTTGAAACTAATAACAAAAGCCAGATCAAACCGCCCAAGATGCGGCAGTTTGGCGGTAGCTTCCTAATTTTACTGACTCTTTTGTTACTGCTTAACTTTATCGTTCCGAGTTTTTTTGGCCCCCAATCGCCACAAGTTCCCTATAGTACGTTTATTGCTCAGGTAGAAGCAGGTCAAGTAGATCGGGCAATTGTGGGTGGCGATCGCATTCAATATTCACTTCATAGCCAAACCCCAGATGGCAAACCCAGCGAACAGGTATTCGTTACTACACCTGTAGCCATTGATCTAGATTTACCCAGAATTCTCCGTGAACATAATGTTGAGTTTGCTGCACCACCGCCAAACCAAAATGGCTGGATTAGTACTTTAATTAGCTGGATTGCTCCACCGTTAATTTTCTTTGGTATTTGGGGCTTTTTAATGAGTCGTCAAGCTGGTGGTCCCGCTGCTCTAACGGTAGGTAAAAGCAAAGCCCGGATTTACTCTGAAGGTAGCACCGGTGTAAAATTTACTGATGTAGCTGGCGTAGATGAAGCCAAAGCCGAACTAGAAGAGATTGTTGATTTTCTCAAAAATGCTGGTAAATACACCAATTTGGGTGCAAAAATACCCAAAGGTGCGCTGTTGGTAGGGCCTCCAGGAACAGGTAAGACACTGCTAGCAAAAGCGATCGCAGGTGAAGCTGGTGTTCCCTTTTTTAGCATCTCTGGCTCAGAATTTATTGAACTATTCGTTGGTGTAGGTGCTGCAAGAGTCCGCGACTTATTTGAACAAGCCAAACAACAAGCTCCCTGTATCGTTTTTATCGACGAGTTAGACGCACTCGGTAAATCTCGCGGTGGTGCTGGTGGTTTCATAGGTGGTAACGATGAGCGAGAACAAACCCTCAACCAGCTACTTACCGAAATGGATGGCTTTGATGCCAATACAGGTGTAATTATTATCGCCGCTACTAACCGTCCCGAAGTCCTCGACCCTGCCTTACGCCGTCCCGGTCGATTTGATCGCCAAGTTGTAGTCGATCGCCCTGATAAAATCGGTCGTGAAGCAATTCTGAAAGTTCATGCCAGAAATGTCAAGTTGGCTGAGGATGTCAACTTAGGCACTATCGCTATTCGGACTCCTGGCTTTGCTGGCGCAGATTTAGCCAACCTGGTAAATGAAGCCGCACTATTAGCAGCAAGGCAAAATCGCCAAGCTGTGACAATGGCAGATTTCAATGAAGCCATTGAGCGCTTGGTTGCTGGCTTAGAAAAACGCTCTCGCGTCCTGAATGAAACCGAGAAGAAGACCGTAGCTTATCACGAAGTTGGTCACGCGATTATCGGTGCATTGATGCCCGGTGCTGGTAAAGTCGAAAAAATTTCCGTTGTACCCCGTGGCGTCGGAGCCTTGGGTTATACAATTCAAATGCCAGAAGAAGACCGCTTTTTGATGGTGGAAGATGAAATTCGCGGACGCATTGCTATTCTATTGGGTGGACGTTCTGCTGAAGAAATCATTTTTGGCAAAGTATCTACTGGTGCAAGTGACGATATTCAAAAAGCCACTGACTTGGCAGAACGCGCTATTACTCTCTATGGAATGAGCGATAAACTTGGGCCTGTGGCGTTTGAGAAGAGTCAACAGCAGTTTATCGAAGGTTACAGCAACCCGCGTCGTGCTATCAGTCCCAAGGTGGCTGAAGAAATTGACCGCGAAGTCAAGTTGACAGTGGATAATGCTCACCACATTGCCTTGAGTATTCTGCAATATAACCGCGATTTGCTAGAGCAGACCGCAGAGGAACTGTTGCAAAAAGAGATACTTGAAGGTTCTCAACTTAGAGAACACCTCAACCAAGCCAAAGCACCGGATGAAATGGCAGAATGGTTGCGAACAGGTAAGTTATCAGAAGATAAACCGCTGTTGCAAACACTTTTGGTCTAACAATTTTAGTTGAAATTGAAAAGCGATCGCTTTTGAAGTGGGGCGATGCCTTCTCTACAAGACGCTGCACGAACGGCGGGCTTTCCTGCGGAACGCTACGCGAACGCCTACGCTTTTTTCTAGACTCGAAAAAGTTACTTTTGCTCTAGAAATGGTTCCGCTTTCATTTGAATCTCAACTCAAACTCAACCAGCCAAAAATCTGTTCAACCGTCAATTCCAATTCGATACCCTCCAGGATGGGTAATTTATTAGCAGCCTCGTATAATTCCACTCGCTGTCCAGGAAATATCTCTAGCACACTTTCATCTTCTGGGTTGATTAACCAGCCTAGTTCAGTGCCATTGCGCGAACAATGTAATAACTTACTTAACACTTTTTTTAACTTTTGGTCTGGGGAAAGAATTTCTATTACCCAGTCAGGATGAATTTCAACGCGATTAGCAATTCTGCCAGATGAAGTTTTAGGGATTCTATCCCAGCAAAACATTGCCACATCAGGGACGATAGAAGCACCGCCAAAAGTGCAGCGCAGTTCTGGTAAAGCGTAAGCAATTTTTTTGCTTCTAGCTATGCCGTTAATTGTTTCGCAAAGAGTAGCTTGAAGCAAACTATGTTCACCTTGAGGCATAGGTTTTTGAATAATTTCCCCGTTGATAAAGTCTGATGCTGGTTCAGTTTCCGGCGATTTGAGGAAGTCGTCTAAAGTTAGTTGGGGTTGAGTTGCGATCGCCATAAGCAAATAGCATAGAGGGGATAGTTTAATTATGTGGGTTAGCGATCACCTACGGGGGAGCAAGCTACGTCTGGCATCCTTCGTTTCTGATAGGTGCTAGAAATTATATTTTGGGGAAACCCACGAGGCGATGAACTTGGACGGATACATCAGGAAAGGCTAGAGAGGCAATAGTACCTGTAGGAGGGTGTTAGATTTCAAGCAAAGGCGCAGAGAGTTTTTAAAGTTTGTTGTCCACGAGTAAGTAGCTAGGCATAAATAAATTAAAGTTTGTAGTCGGGACTTTAGTCCTGATAATCCTTGTTTTGAGCGATAAATCGCTCACTACGAACTAGGATTTTATTTTATGTTAATTATGCGTACCTACTTATTAAAGGCTTATTAATGCAGATCAAAGGCTTATTAATCAAGTTCAAAGGCTCATTAATCAAGTTCAAAACTAGGAAATTTTAACTTCGTTGCCAAATTTTAATTGTTTTATCCAAACTGCCGCTAACCAACATCTCGCCCGAAGCAGTGAAGGCTAGTGCTGTAACTGTGTTGGCGTGTCCAGTAAAAGTACCCAGCAGTTCACCTGTTTGTAGATGCCACAGCTTGATAGTTTGATCAGCGCTGCCACTGGCTATAATTTTCTCATCGGGACTTAAAGCGATCGCATACACTCGATCTCTATGTCCCTTAAGAGTGGAAATCAATTCCCCTGTATCCAACTGCCAAATTTTAATGGTTTTATCCCAGCTACCACTGACGAGCAATTTAGCATCTGCACTCATAGCCAGAGAGCTAACAATATGAGAATGACCCATGAGGGTGCATAGTGGTGGTGTATCCTTGAGAATTTTTCCTGGTGCTTGGGGTAAGGTGTGCCAGACTTTGATTTTGCGGTAACTACCCGTGACTAGAGTTTCCCCATCCTGGCTTAAAACTAGGGAGTGAGCAGCGGTATCATCTAAAGAGAGAGCGATCGCTACTCGACGTTGCATCAAATCCCAAAACAGAATTTTCCTGTCATCTCCACCAGTCGCTAACATCCTGCCATCTGGAGTAAAGGCAACACATCGCACTATCCCATTATGCTTGTGCAGGATATCTATTAAGTCTAGTGCGCCTACATGCCAAATCTTTATTGTGGAGTCTGCACCGCAACTTACCAAAGTCTGTCCATCGGAACTAAAAGCCAAAGAATTCACTTCATCCACCAGCCCAGACATCACCCAAGGATACTCAGACAATGTATCTATTAATTCACCCTTGCTTAAATCCCATAGTTTCGTCTCTCCAAGACTGCCACTTGCCAATATGGGCATGGTTTTGCCATTCTTACACCCAGAATTGAAAGCAAGACAATTAATTCCTCTGTTGTGACCTTTCAAAGTTTGCCAGCATTCCCAGTCACCTACTATACATTTAAGTGAATGCTCTGGTGGCAAAGTCTGAATTGTCTCAGCCATTATCCTCTCATTAATTGCTGGTATTAGTGGCGCAGCTTTTTTAGTGGTAAGTGATTCTAAATACCAATTCAATCCCCCTGCATACAATAAGTTACTCGGATAGATGTAAAGTTTTGGTTCAGTAAATTCAACTTGATTCGCAGGTAAAAACCCAGTGATTACAGTTTGTTTTTCGTAGCCTAATTTACCTGCAAATGGATAAAACAAGCATAAGAAAATTAATACTTGGTGATTTTTTAAATCCTCTTCAGTAACCGACCATCTAATTTTGTTTTTCTTAATACCGTTAAAACTTTCTCCATCAGCAACGCAAACTTGAATACTCAGCTGAGGATTATCTTTAAGCACGTAAGAAAATTTACTTTCGCCGCGCAAATTGCCCTCATCATCTAAAATTATGTTTCGCAAGCTGTCTTGTGGCACTTTTTTTACCAATTTACCCAAGCGTTCAGTCATCACCTGTTCGACCACTTGCTCTCGCAAAAGATAATCTTCTGCTTGCTGCTGGAAGTATTTGGAAAAGGGTATCGTCCAGTCAGGAGGTTCAGGATACTCAGGCGGCGTAGGCGGCGGATTTTTGGCCAGAATT
Organism: Nostoc sp. MG11; assembly: GCF_014904695.1. Classification (GTDB taxonomy): domain Bacteria; phylum Cyanobacteriota; class Cyanobacteriia; order Cyanobacteriales; family Nostocaceae; genus Komarekiella. The sequence continues at coordinate 133,239 of NZ_JACXXN010000005.1, forward strand.
TCTGCTTGTTGGCGAGAAAATTCCAGGAGTTTTGCCAATGGCTCTCCCCAAAATGCCATAATTTCAGTGTGGCAACCTTTGACTTGACTTTCTAGCAAAGATAAGTCGTAAGTCTTGGGTTTTCTCACACGTTGAAGGAAGTCAGCTTGTTGAGATCTTAATAAGCTAATCCAATCCATCTGCATTCCTACAGCACAATATTGCATACCTACGGTAAGCTACACCATCGCAATTACTCAAGTCCATAACCTTTAGTTAATTAAAAATCTAGTAATTTTAACAGTCTAATAAAACACAGCTAGTAGCATACATTGACAGCAAAGATACACCTGAATAGGACTTAGGCATTTCATTAACTAATGCAGCTGAGATATGGATAATTAGATGATGTTAGTCAATTTTATCGAACCTGGACAACGAGATACTGTTTTGTTTCTACAATTTCAGGACAAATATCTCGCTTACTCAACGTTTCCTGTCTCAGTGATTTATAAATAACAGTAGCGTTAACTACTATCCTCTAAAAACAGTTCTATCTGTAAAGGAGAGGATGATTTGCGAGTGACTCCAAAGGTATAGCAAAGTGGGGAGTGCTGTTAGCGGTAATATGCAGAGGCATATTTAGCAGAGTATGACAAAATTCCTACATCAAAGTAGCCTGCTGCATCTAATGCTTGACGAATTGCTCCCACTCTGGAATCATTATGCCGGAAGATGCAACAAAAGTCGCTCCAGCGGTTGCTTGCGAAACTGCCATTTTCACTAATACTTCGACAGTAAGGTCATTTAAGATGATGCCTTTTTCATCCACTAAACCATCGTTAGCGATCGCATCACTCTCAACAAAGCACAGCACCATCACCCTTAACAACGAGTGCCAAGCTAGTAACTTCACTGAGAAACTCTCACGCAAGGTGCTTCATTAGCCGAGGGAGGATCAGGGAAAATTGCTAAAGTGTGATATCCGGGATTACTTTTTTCGTATATCACCCGAAAAGTATACAGCTTGGTTTTACCTTGTTTTTCGGTAACAACTGTTAAAAGTGTATTGTTAGTAGCAGGAAGTCCAGGAATATTGAGTTTTTGAATTCGTCTAAGTTGCATGACATTCGCTGCTGAATTTTTACAATCTCCTACATTAGTATTACGGTCTTGACCAAACTGCATACATACCGGGCCATCAAAATCTATAGTTACCTGTGATGGATCGTTTAACCAAACTTTTTTAATTACTTCTCCAGCCTGAATAAAACTTAAGTTTGTTCCTTGCTGATACGAAATATTAATGGTAGGTGTTGCTCCTCCTAAACCTTGTGCTTGACAAGAAAACATGGAACGGAGAACAGCATTATTAGCTATGGCGCGGCCTGCCAGTAATAACATAGCAGCTGAGAAAAGCAAGGAAGCTAGATGTAAGAAATAAGAATTATTTGGAGACTTTCCTGGTAAGTTTATATTGTTTTTCATGGATGCAACTTAGTATCACTCACTACTCCTAAAACTGTATAGATTGATTGACATATATTTCAACATTTTTGCCAGCTGCCACAAACCAAACGTTAGTACGTTGCATCATTTGAGAAATAGCCTGTTGATTGCGTTGTGCAATTTGAGGAACTACAGTGTTCATCCCACCTTCTAGCAACCCTGCCAAAATGTTACGTCTGTTGTCGCTACTCTGAAAGCAATACCTATCTCTGTAAGTTTGATTATTAGAATTCTCGTTAGAATTAGTATTAGTATTAGTATTAGTATCTAGAGTAGGAGTATTAACACATTCGACTCTGGTATCAGGACGATTTAATACCTCTCCTACTTTACCAACAGCACCTAGGGCAAATAGTCCTATATCCATCCCCGTAATTGCTCCTCCTTGATTGGGAAATTGCTGTGCTAGTAAAGGTCTACCTTGGGGAGCGCGAACAATTAGGGCATTTTGCGGTAGGCTCCTTTCTGTGGGAGTACCATTATTTTTTACGATAACTTTGACTATATTTAGCTGTAATAAACCCTGTTCGGAAATAGAACGAACTTCAGTTAATAACTCGGTATTGGCAGGTAGCGCGATCGCACCATCTACAGCTTTGAGTGGTTCTTTCAAACGCACAACAAATACATTTTTGTTTTCGTCGTTGTCGTCGTTGTTTCTTGCTTTAGTAGTTTCTCCAAATACAGCTGTTGCTAATACAGCTTTGACGCTAGTCCCTACTGCTACGGATTTTTGGCTCTGTTGTTGTCCTTGGTTGGCTACAGAAGGCTCCTGGGGTGGTGTTTGGTTAGGATTGGGGTTTGGTGGCTGTTGCGCGACTTGGGTATTTTGTGGAGGTTCAGAGGTAGCTGCCATGACATTAGGTTTATCACTGACATTTACCTGACCATAACTACCCAACTTTGCTAACCTTGACCACTCATCAAGTGGGTTTGGTGGAGGTGGTGGAGTTACATTGACGGTTGGTTGCACAACTGGTAATGGTTGAGAAACAACAGGTCTTTGTGGAGGAGATGGTACTGTGACTACACGAGGCACATAAACTGTTCGTACTGGTGCTGGTGTTGTTTGTGGTACTACCTGCGGTCTATTTCTGGAAGAAACTGCTGGTGGCTGTAAAGCTACCGCAGGCGTTGGTTTTGTCGTTCTGAGCTTTTGTTGTGCCGCTTTTACCAACTCAACTTGTTCAGTCAGAGCTAACTTTGTTTTGAGAGTCTCTACTTCTGCTGCTAGATTTTGAGAAGGAGATTCATTTACAGGTTGCGATCGCACTTGGGGAGGAATCTCACTTTGTGGTTTTTGATTACCACTATTCATCAGCTGGGATAAAAACCCGCCAGCTAACAAAACTATAGATAAGGTAGCCATCCCCACTAAGCCTAATTTAGCAAAGGGGTTAGATGAGAGGGGTTGCTTAGTCTGAACTTCTTGCGGCTGTTCAGGTGACGGCTGTATAGCAGGTTCTTCTACTTCTTGGATGCTAGGAGGAGCTTCTTCAAAGCCAACCAATCTTGCCATCCGCGATTCCCAATCTAGAGATTCTACTTCTCGTTGGCGATCGTCGGTAGTTAAAGTAAATAGATTTTGTGCAGGAGTTTCTGATGGAATTGAATATCGAGTCATAGTACAACTTATGTTTTAATTGACAGAACAATTTTTATCTTGAATTTCACAGACATTATAAATTTCTAGTCTAGCTTCACCTAGGCGATAAGCTGCCAAGTGTAACGGAATTGCTGCATTTGGTAGTGAAGTTGCTGGTTGGTTTATTGCTCTGACTAAAATTTGTTTATTAAATGAAATTGATTTTCCTAGCTTATCAGAACTACTAAAAACTAATTGATTGGCAAGTATCTCCACTTTCCACTGTCCCTCACCTATCTTTGTCGGTTGAGAAACTCTTTGGATTACTAATACATTTTCAGTTCCTCTATTTACAGAGTCAAATTGACTCTCTGGGTTTAAATTAGTAAGTTCTAACTGAAATTTTTGCTTAAAATCTTCAGCTACCAATTGAGAACTGATGTCCCAGACTGTTTTTGGCGGTTGTTGCTGCGACCAGGTAAGCATTAAGCTCATACTTTCACCGACAAAGCGCCGAATAGTCTCTGGTTGTCGCTCTAAATTTTGTTGGGGGTCTACTGTGATGGCGCGACCATCAATAAGTTGCACTAAACTTTGAGGTGTGAGTTGCTGACTTAATTGCTGCAACATAGACCCGTGAAATACTAGTAACAGTAAGGTTAACAAATGTAAACCAAATGTTCCTACTGCCAACAGTGGTAAAAAGCTATTTTTCTTGTTTTCGGGTTTAAGTAATTGCATTAATAATTATCTATATAAATTACAATATTTTCAATTTTGAGAACCGATTATCTTAAGAAATTATCAGGCTTTTTTATAGTTCCGCATTGCTTTAATTGTTCTTCGTTCAGGTTGTTATATTCGTCTAACAAACATAAATTGCGAATTTCGTAAATTTCTAGTTTATCAGTCCGAATACTATAAATTGCTTTTTGGAGGGTAGTGGCATTGTTGGCTTGTGGATTAGCGAAATAATCGACTGAACGCACAAGTAAATCTTTATTGAAAGGCGTGATAATTCTTCTATCATCAGCTTGTTTATTTTGAATTAAATCAGCTACCATACCCACGCGCCACTTACCTGGGGCAATTTTTTTTGGTGGATAAACCCGTTTAATAACTAACTGTGATGTCATAGCTTGGCTGGGATTTTCAGAAAACACTTCTGGCGGTGTTATTTCTGCAATTGTGCTTAAAAAACCCTTGCGAAAATCTTCTGATAAGGCAAAACTAGCTATCCAACTACTGGTGCTAATTTTTTGGCTACCGCCTTGTGTTGTTCTAATTAGTATTCCTAAATCTGATTTGGGGTTTGCGACTTCTTCAATAGTTTGTGGTGGTAGATTTCCAGACCAGTTAAACACCGATATCATCGTTTTACTGATGAATTGGCGAATTGCTTCTGGTTCTCGTTCCAAATCATCAGTAATAGCTACTGATTTACCATCTATCAATTGCACAAAGTTGGGAGGTTTTCTTAAACTGAGTTGGCGAATTTTAATCCCTTGGAATAGGAATAAAAGTAAAACTAGTACATGCAAACTGAAGGTAGCGATCGCAAAAGCTGTTAATATACTTCCTGTTCGTTGTCTTTTTTCCAGTAACCGTACCATTTACTCATCTCCCAACCCAACAGTGAGCGCTTATTTAACTTGTACTTAGTGATGAACTAAAATGCTTCTCACGACTGAATTTATTTTTAATTACTTATCAATCTTCCCCAGTTAAAGACTTATATTCTATCTTTCACTAGAGAAGCCGTATTGCTAATAGCATTAAAGACTGCAAACCCCCCAGCCGCAGCCACTAATAAAGATAAAATCGGAGCCAAAACTCCCAGAAAAATTATGAACCACATTAAGTCTGGATCAACATTAGCATTTTGCCCAGGCCCATTAACAATAACTGCGGCAGTTAGCACAGCAATAATATTAAATGAAATTTTAGCGATACCAATAGATAAAAATCCGGTAAGCCATGCAAAAATCGGTTTACCAGCTACAGGTAGCAAAGACCCACCTACAGCCAGCGGCCCTAAAGTTGCTATCAATAACATAGTCGCTTCTATTAAATTCTGGAAGGCATATTGTAAAGAGACTAAAAAATTCTTGATGCTCGTTTGGACTGTAGAACCCAGTAAAGAATTAAATGCGTTTTCAGATACATTGCCTGTGTTATATGTAATCTGATTTACCTTATTTTCTAGTCTATCTATCCAAGTTCTATTACCATATAAATTTCTGTATTCTTGCCAAAGTTCATTAGCTTTTTCTGAGGCTTTGACAAAACATTTATTTTGTTGTTCGCCAGTAAGTGACTGACAAGGACGCAGCAAAGAACCTGCCACTTCTTCAGCAATACTCATATTCAGTGCTTGCTGGTAAATTTGGTCAGTGTTTGTTGTTACTAGTACTTGCTGATTCACAGCATTTACCAAATTCCGTACTCCTAATGTTAAATTAGAAAGTATGCTTCCATTGCCTGAGTTACTTAACAGTATTACCACCAGGAAAGGCCAAATCAAAGCTGATATAGGGCGGGCATATTCGCTATATATCAAATCTTTGAGGAATTGTAGCATAAAAAACAGCAAGGTTCCTACTGCAAAGAACACACCCAGATTTGTCAGTGCTCCATACAAGTTATTACTGGTATTATTTTGTAATAAATCCAGCCATTGATTGTCCCAACCTTCGGCAATACTTTGGGCAGTTGTAGCACCATTACCGAGAATTTCATCTATGCCTATTTGGGCAAAAATTGGTAAAGTAGCAAGCTGCATTTTGATAGTGGCTGTTTTTAAAAGAAACAAGTTTTCCGTAGTTAAATGGGAATCGGGATTGTTGATTTTGAATTCTAATTATCAATTCTTGTCCCAAACAAATCCATTTGAGAAGTAGCTCGCAAAAGTCGCGCCGCTTCTGTAGATGTATCTACTCTCCGAGCACGATTTTCCTCTTCCATTTGTTGAGAAATATTGGCTAAGTTTAAGTTTGAGTATTGCAGTGCTTGATTTGTTTGTAATGTCTGAGCAAATGTTTCAGCTACAATTTTTGATTGCTCCTGTTGAATTTTAAGGCTTTGCAATTGGTTAGCATTGAGTAATTTTGACAAACTCGAAATAGCATTATTCACAGGATTGGCTTTACCAATGATATTGCTAATTTGACTGAGTAAATTGTCGCTTTCGTCTTCTGCTTGTTCAGCAAATAATGCAATATCTCTTAAAGATTTTTCTGTATCGATTAATTTCGTTTTTGTCCGAATCTGCCCAGCTTCTCCTAAAAGCCCTGCCACGGCTCCACGGGTAATTAGACGATTGATTTCATTGCTAACTAAATTTGAGCGGACTACTGAATTATTCTCAAAGCGGTCTGATATGGAGTTGATAAAAATATCATCACGAATTCTCTGTCCAGCAGTGATTGGATTAGGTATATTCAATTCTCCTGTAGCATTAGTAATAGCACTTCTACTTTGTGGTTCTACAGGCTTTAAGTTTTCGCTCAAATTATTTTGCAGGTAGTTTTGCAAATCTACAGAATATGATTGAAAATCAGTCCAAACTTCACCTACTTGTCCAGTCTCGCCTAATTGTGCCATTACTGGTAGGATTGCTAGGGATAATAAAGTAAGAGTCAAAACCGTAGTTTTTTGCATATATCTGTGTTTGGGAACGGTGGACAAATTTGTTGAAATTAATAAATTTATTTTTTGCTCACGCAGAGGCGCAGGAAGGAGTTTTAAGTTAGGACTTTGGTAATATGTTTAATACAGTATTGTGCAAATAACATAACTTTTGGCTTTGTTCATCTGTGATTAGTTATTTATGTAGCTTACTTAAGTGAGAACCGCTATAAGTTTTAGAGAGGCTGTTAACTACTACGTAGTGTAGCCACTAACTGACGTGCAAATGTAGAAATTGCTTCATATTTATCGGTGTGAAGTTGCATCATTTGACTGCGCGCGGCTTGTTCATAGGGGTTATTAGCAACTGCTGCTAATTGTTCATAACCTGGATAGTAGCGACAAAATGTATAAATACCGTTATCATCTAACAGCCATTGACTATAAATGCCTTCTTTGCGGGGGAAAAAGCTTTCTGAGGCATTACGAGAAATAATGTTGCGGGGATATTTTAAGATATCTGCAAAACTATCTACTGCAACTGGCTGAATGCGTCCAATCAATCTTGTTGTCAAGTTTTGCAAAATTTTAGATGCAGCTTTGGATTTGGCGATGGTATCAGGGTCTTGTGCTGATAAAATAACTCTGATGCCAGCTTTAGCGCCGTTGGCACAAACTCTGCCAACTAAGTCAGAAATTTGCTCGAATTCAAATAAAATCGGTGCTTCGTCGATGAAGAATATGGAAGCTGGACTGCTTAATGCACGTCGTAACGCCGCTGAATAGGCGCTTAAAGATAGTACTGCTGCATCTTCATTATCTGATAGGTTTCTGAGAGCAAAAACCAAAAGTTGGGCATCGGTAGGAAAGCTAGATGGTGCAGAGATGGCTTGTCCGACGCGACTAGAAAGCCAAAACCGCAAGCGCAGCTGAATTTGGCTTAAGGCGTCTTCAACTCTCCCACTTACAGAATTTAACTGTAGATGTTCTGGTGAACAGAAATAGAGAAAGTCTTTTAAGGTAGGGGTTTTTGGCCAAGCCGCAGAACCAAATCCCCCTGCTATTGCTTTTCGATATCGCTCTTTGATACCCTCATCTGCAAAGAAGGCTTCTAAAGCCAAGTTGAGAAGCGATCGCACAGTTTGCGATAGAATCTGATTCTCAGCAGATGACCCTAAAACCATTGTCATCAAAGCTGATTCTAAAAAAGATATATAATCGAGTGTGCGATCGCGTTGTTGTTCTGGATCAAGCGATCGTAGATCTGGCTGTTCAAACAAATTATTCGATTGTTTAGAGATATCAAAATACGCCCCATTCCCCTCCATAAACTCTGTATAGTCAGTAAAAGTCGATGTTCCATCAGGTTTGGGGAAGTCTAACGCCACTACAGGAATACCATGCGCCAAAGCCTGAGTTAAAATCCCTGATACTAACACCGACTTCCCAGCACGAGTTGTTGCAAACAGCGCTAAATTTTTATGTTGGTTAAATAAATCTAGATGTATCGGTGTTCCGCCTTCTTCCGCAATCAACTCGAAGCCTTGATTATCACCTTTTTTAGTTAGTACTAAAGGCATTAATCCTGGAACTTCACTTGTTAAATATAGTTGGCGACGATTGAAAGGTTTTGCTAACAAACCCTCCCAAACTATTGGTAAAGTTTGCAGCCAAATTTTCCATGCATATTCTGTTTCCCTAATCACCCGTGCTGGACGTTGAAAACAGTTTTCAATATATCTTGTCGCTTCCTCTAATTTTTCTATACTTGGACGATGTACTAAAATCGCTATACCTGTATAAATAGGTACTGCACCTTCATATAATTGCTCTTGTGCTGCTACGGATTTTTTTAACTTTAATTGAGCGTTAACATCAATTGTTTTACTTTTTTCTTGAGCCATGATAGTAGTCATATTTGACTGCTTCAGCACTCTTTGCAAGGTAGTTTTCACAAATGCTGGATTTGCAGTAGTTAATTCACAAAATACTTCTGTATCTACTACCGTTTCCCTTGCTAGCAGTTCCCATATATAACGCAACTGAGTGGATTTATTTGACCAACCTCCGGGTTTTTCTAAAAATGTCATTACGCCAATATAGCGATTCTTCACATTAACCCAACGACGGTCAGCACAAGGTATACCAGACTCCAGCAGCAAAGTTGTACTATGGATATTTTCTATGAGTAATTTACTACTTGCTAAGTCTGAATTGACTTTTTCATGTAGTCCATTTTCATCTAAAGTAATCAATTGGGGAATATCTATTGGCTGCGTATCATTAAATCTTCTCCAGGTTTCCTCCCAAAGTTCATTAGCAGTCAAAGGCTTGATATCCAACCCCATTTTATTAGCTAAAAGTTGCTCCCAACGGAGAAAACCTTGTTTATAAGCATTAGTGATGATAGTTTCGAGGCGCTGGTATTCTACTTCTGATAGTTCGCCTTTGAATTTCAACCACCATGATTCAGCTTTTGCTAAAAGTCTCTCTATCCAATCATCAGCATTAGTATTGGTAGACTCAACAGTATAAGTGACATAAATACGCAAAAATTTTGGCTTACGAATTCCAGAAATAGTCAGTTCTTTGACTCTGGCTCGTTCTGCCATCAACAAATATTTTATATCTCGTGATGGCGCATTTTTTATCAATGATGCAAGTTCTTGCTGGCGGTTTTTATCTGAACTAAAAGACCCCAAATGTAGCGTCATTCTTTCATCGCTAGGGATATCTTTTAAACCCGCTTCAATATTATTGACAATTGTATCGATTTGTTCAGATCTTAAAGTGGTATGGATACCTCGACATTCAAAACCGAAGACGAAGCAAAACCTATCTTTTTGTGTTCCTTTCGTCAAAGCGTAAGCGCCAATATCACGTCCATTTAGTGAGACGCGCAGCATTGTCGCTAAGTGTAAAGCGTCTTCAAATGGTGTTAATCTAGTTTCATTTCCTGCGATATCGACGCTTTTTTTTCCGATTTTTTGCTTCATGGTTAACTTCCAGCAAGCTTTGATAACGAGCAAAGCCTCTTGTCCAAGTGGGAACACCTACAAATTTGCTTAAAAAACTCCAACTCCTACCACCAGTTAATATCCACCAAGTCCCCATTCCCCAACCAGCAATTAGTACTGTCCATAACCATTTTTGAAACTCCTCTTGGAAAATCCCCCCAAAAATTCCGTTGATGATAAAGTATGAAGTTAGGGAGATTAGCGTCCAAGGAAGAATTTGATCGGCAGGTATTGGGCCTAATGAAGGTTGGCTTCCTAGAATTTGATTGACTGGACGAAATTCTTGTTCACGCTCTTGAGACATTGCAAATAACTTAGTTATTCTTCCTCTGAAAGAATAGAAATGAATTATCTACTGCTATCGCCTATCACAAAACCTGTGAGTACATCAGCAATGGTAACAGCAACAACGACTAATAGGGGAGTTCTGGCAATACTTTGCCAATCTTCATCTTTACGCACTGCGTTAATCACACCAATTAGGGCAACGGCTATATAGAGTAGATAAAGTGCCCGTAATACGTTGAATATTAAACTCACTGCTGCTTGGGTGTTACTGTTAGTTGTTGCACCTTGGGTTAAAGTATTTTTAAAAAAATCTTCAGCTTTCTTAAAAAATTGCGCTTGTGCAGGGGATGCAAAATAATCTAACCAAAACAAACTTAAGATAACGGCTACTGCTAAGATTTGTAATGGGATGAGCGATCGCTTGGGTAAATTTACCTGCTGACCAATTTGCTGCACAATTACTGTAATTAAACTACCAACTAGTAAACAAAAAAGCAGAATCGGACTTTTCAGGCTGATAACGCTTACAAGTACAGCACAAGCAATTAAAAAAGGTACAGATTCAATCAGAATAGCCAGACATGATTCTACTGTCAGTCTCAACTTATGGGATTTTTTCACCGCACTACCAGTTAAAGCTTTGAAAAAGTTACTCTCATGAGAACTTTGTCTAGACATTTGCCAATTTCCCTACAATGTATTATAATTATACGTTGATTTTAGTGTTACAACTATCACAATCTAACACGATTTAACATTATTTTTTAATCAAATTATGAACTTGCAGTAAAAAATTTTATACATAACTATTAATCTTGATTGAGTTAAGTTAAGAAAATATTAACGTTTATTTAATAAGCAAAACTTTAATAAATTGGCTTTCAAACATCGACTTAAAATTGCTACAATTTAAGCGATTAATTGCCTCAATTACAGGTTATAAGTTCAGTGATCATTCAAAAGTTATTAACAATAAAGACTAATTGACATATAAAATAGCAAAGCGATTTGATCTAAATGTTTAAAAATTAAAGTCTTGATTATGTTGGCGCTGTAAGCGTTGACGCGTTTTAACAAAACTCCCGAAATATATGTTGGTTTTTAACTGAACTGTATTAAATTATAAACCGAACCTATTCCTCTCCTATTTGCGCGTATAACGATGCTTTACCCCAATAGGAAAATATTCGGGATCACCTGTTGGAGCTAATGCAACTTGTGGCATTTGATATTCTGAGGGAACGTAGTTAGCAAACTCGCTGTTAAGACGCACTAGCTGCGAGAGTATGGAGAATGCTATGGTTTGCTGCTTATCTTCATTACCCTCCACCCCCGGTGCTAACTCCACAACCACAGATAAAAATCGATTTTTGTCAGCATCTTCTCTTACCTGCAACACAAATTTACCCGTCACCCATTCTTGAATTACTGGTTGCTCTAATCCTACTGTGACATTTTCTGGGTATATATTCGCTCCAAAGTAGGAAACTGTAAAGTTAGAGCGTCCGAAGACATAGACGAAAGGTAGCGGATGAATACCTCTGGGTGAGTTTTGAGTATAAGATTTAGTGACATCTGTGGATGAGTGTTTTAATCCTTCATTTTGTAACGCTGCAACGGGATCAAATCCCCATTGTGCCAAAAACTGGATCATGGCATCGTAGCTAATTAACCCACCAGTATCTAAGATGTCATAACGGATCAAGGGTATGCCATTATCGCCAGAAAACAGTAATGCCCTATCTTGAACTTCAAAATAGCGACTTATGGGATCATACTGTAGCAGCGTAGGTAAACGAGATTCCCCGAATAAAGCTCTAGCTGCATCTGGATTGTCTGCTAAAAAACGGCGAATGCAGATACTTAAGGGTGTTTCATTACCCAATACACCCGCATCCGCAGTACCGTAGAGTGATGCAAAATCGTAGCAGGGATTTTGGGAACCAACTCTTTCGCCAACTAAACTACGCCATTCTTCGCTGAATACCTCTCCCGCCATAACTAACTTAATCTGATTTTGCTGCCACTCTACACCACGAGCAATACCAGTATCAATAACATCTTTCAGAAATGGTGGGTATCCCAACAATACAACTTGCTCGAACGCTGAGCCGAGTTCTTGCACAACCCGCAAGATTTCTTCTTTGTTGTTACCAGGAGTAATTACAGTGATAGGATAACCTTTGCTGGCAAGATAGCGACAGCAATTAGTAGTGAACATCCCACCTACCCAAGTGCCTAAAGTGAAACAAATCACAGCTAGGGTACGTCTAGTATCTGCATAAAAACTGTCGTGAAAAATCTGCTCAAAGCGTGTAGCGATTTGCAGTTCATCTGTAAAGAAACGGGGCCAAAATGTTGGTTTACCTGTGGAACCAGAGGAAGCGGCTATCATATCGCACGCTTGCAACTGTCCGTGACGGCACAAGTCAGCCAGAGGATAACGCAGTATATAATTTTCTTTGGCGATCGCAGGAAGTTTCTGAAACTCCTCCAAGCTTTGAATAGCAGTCGGATTAATTTCTCTTTCTGCCAAAAAAGCCTTGTAAGCGGGTACATTAGCAGCCACATCGTGAAATAAACTCAAAACTGCTGCTTCACCTGGGGTATCTAAATGCTGTTGTAGTAACGTTTCTAAGGGGGTAGACAAAAAATCTTCAAATGCTCTAATTACTCGCTGCTGTTGTGATTTGCAGTTCATGACACTTATTGCTCATCCTGAAGTAAAACTAACACCACCGTTACTTGCTCTCAGTATTTTAGCGATTGTCCCGTCCTCTCAAACCTCATTTCCTAAATAAGGCAAACAAACTCTCCCCCAGTGCAGTTGTTCGGAAAGAACCGATAATCTGACAATAGTCAAAAGCCATAAGCCAAAAGGTTTCTTGACTCTTGACCCTTGACCCTTTTCCGTAAATCAAACTGCATCCGTTGTAGTAACTTATAAAAACCTAATTCATCCTTCAGCACCATGCAGGTTTATTGCAGTAAACAACACACAAATAATGGTAGTAACCGCTTTTGTACCCATTGCGGTGAGCCATTACCTCTTGCTGTTGGGCAGGTTGTGGATAATCGCTATCAAATTATACGTCAACTAGGGCAGGGCGGCTTTGGACGCACTTATTTGGCGGAGGATAGAAATAAATCCAATCAAACATGCGTGCTGAAGGAATTTGCACCCCAAGTACAACACCAGCAGGATTTACAAAAAGCTAAAGAGTTATTTGAGCGAGAAGCAAGTGTGCTGAAGAGACTCCAGCATCCGCAAATTCCGCGTTTTCACGCCTCGCTACAAGTGAAAATCGGTAGTAAAGACTTTTTCTTTTTGGTGCAAGATTATGTAGATGGTGATAATTTTGACCAATTATTAGAGCAGCGACAGAGCCAAGGAAAAACCTTTAGTGAAGAAGAAGTAGTTACCCTACTGCAACAGATTTTACCCGTGCTATCCTACATCCACTCACTAGATGTAGTTCACCGTGATATCTCTCCCGATAACTTGATTTGGCGGCGTTCTGATAATTTACCAGTGCTGATTGATTTTGGTGGTGTCAAACAATTACCAGCTTCACAAGGGTTTTGGCGCACCAAGTTGGCAGTAAATCACACTTTGTTAGGTAAAAAAGGCTACGCACCAGAAGAACAGCTACGCCAGGGAAAAGTATTCATTAATAGCGATTTATACTCTTTGGCGGTAACATCACTAGTGTTGCTCACGGGTAAGGAACCGCAAAAACTATACGACAGCTTTCAGGGAATTTGGTACTGGGGAAAGGAAATCAACGTCAGTCCCAAATTAGAAACTGTGTTAAAAAAGATGTTGTCTTATAAACCGAGCGATCGCTATCAACGAGCCGATCAAGTTCTGAAAGATCTACCATCACCAAATGCTACCAAACCTTCAGCCACTCATACTACCAAACTTAAAACGATGGTAGTGTCTCCTGGACGACAACGCGCTAGTGCGATCGCTAGTAAAATCCACAATAAGACGCAAGCAATTACTAAAGCGATACCTCTGCCGGTTTGGATTCGTCCTTTTGCTGTTAGTCTTGGGGGGACTGCTTTGGTTGTCTTAACTGGTGCAGGTACTTGGGCGGTGGTAAATGCAGTCATTCGCAGCGTAACTTCCATCACCGTACCATCAATCTCGTTACCACAAATCCCCCAGTTACCCAATCCTCTTAGTCAACCAGTGAGCGACAGAAACACAAGTCGCAACCCCCAAGAAATTTTCAGCCGTCGTCAACAACTAGAAATTCCAGAAGTATTTTTTACACGCTTAGTAGACAATTTATTTTATACTAGTAAGCCCGAATTAAAGGGACGTAGCCTCACCCCTAAATCCGAAGACGCGGCTTTACGCGATGAATGGTACGGTATTGCTGACAACTTGTTGAATAAACTAGAACAAGCTAATCTCAGTACGTCAGCACGTCGAAAACTCGGAAGTTATAGTACAAAAGATTACGATAATTGGAGACGGCAAGCACGTGCAGGGCAGTTTGGAGACTATACCATCAGTCAACTAAATAAAGATACAAATGAAAAATTTGAGCAGTTGTTTCCCGACCAGCGGCGTGAGAAACTGAGTCAACAAACTTTGGTTCAAGTTTGGTATGCGATCGCAGCTGATCAAGTCAATAAAGTTCAATCTGACAAGTAAAGGGACTGGAGACTAGGGACTGGGAACAGAGAATAATTCAATAACCCTTGACAAATGACAAATGACAAATGACAAAATTATATTGTTCCAAAGGACACGAAAATTCCCCAGGTAGTCGCTTTTGTCTCCAGTGTGGTGAGCAGTTGGATACGCCCGTGAGTTATGGTATCAAACCGGGATTAACTTTAGGCGATCGCTATGTAATTGTGCGTCAAATTGGTCAAGGGGGATTTGGACGTACATATTTAGCCGAAGATGTCAACCGCTTCCGCGAACTTTGTGTTTTAAAAGAATTCTCTCCTCAAGTTCAGACTGCTTACGTTGTCCAAAAAGCTGGAGAACTATTTGAGCGAGAAGCAAGCGTTCTCTACAAGCTGCAACATCCCCAAATTCCCCGCTTCCGGGAACTGCTACGCATCAACTTACAGGGCAAAGAATACCTGTTTTTGGTGCAAGATTATGTAGAAGGGCAAACTTATAATTCTTTATTAAATGACCGAATCCAGCGGGGTTTGCGGTTTACAGAAGCGGAAGGACGCCAGCTGTTACAGCAAATTTTGCCAGTTTTGGATTACATCCACTCACTTGGTGTCATTCATCGGGACATCTCCCCAGATAACTTAATTCTTCGCAACGTTGACCAACTTCCAGTATTAATTGACTTTGGCGGTGTCAAACAAGTAGTAGCAACCGTAGCTTCCCAATATTATCAACCTGGCGAAGTTGCGCCTCCTCCATCACCAACCCTATTGGGTAAAGTAGGATTTGCTCCCCCAGAACAGATGCAAACGGGGATGGTGTCTCCCCACAGCGACTTGTATGCTTTGGCGGTAACGGTGCTAGTTCTACTGACAGGGAAGCAGCCGCAAGACTTAATTGATACTTATACCCTATCCTGGCAGTGGCGACGAGAAATTAGTCTGAGTTCCAATTTGGGACAGGTATTAGATAAAATGCTATCTCCTAGACCGAGCGATCGCTACCAATCAGCCCGCCAAGTATTAGAAGCCTTAACTGCACCCCCAGTTAGCTACGCCCCAACTCAATATCCCACCCCACCAGAACCCACCTCTGGTACTGTCGCCATCTCTCCCCCTCCGCCCCCCCGCCCCTCTGCCCCTCTGCCCCCTCCTGCTTGGTGGACACCAACAAAAACCTTTCTCGCAACACTAGTATTGATTAGCACCGCTGGACTAGTTTGGTGGGGAGTCAGTAGAAGCAATCGCAATCCAGAGGAAATTAAGCCTACACCAACCGCAACTGTTACCCAGCCAGTTGATCCCTTGGCGAATTATTCACCAGCAGAACGTCAGCGCAAAGAAGAATTAAGCGATCGCCGTCAACAATTGGGTATTAACGAGAACTTCTACGTGAATTTAGTAAATCAAGTCTTCTGGGACACTAACCCCAGTTTACGAGGACGCACTCTCAGCGATGGGCCCGAAGATGAAAGTTTACGGGCCCAATGGGATAAAACTGCCGCCGAATTACTAGAAAAGCTCGCCTCACTGAGTGCCAACGCGCGCAGGCAACTGGGAACTTACACAAATGCTGAACGCGATCGCTGGAAAGTGGAAGTTAACCGAATTAACGTTGGTAGTCGTTCTCTATATGATTTGGGTGATGCTGCCTTCTTCAGCAAATTTCCTGAGCAGCGTGGTAAAAATTTCCAAAACCAGTCTATCGGACAAGTTTGGTATGGGTTTGTTAGCGATAAACTCAGTGCTATCCTCGCTGGTAGCGCTTTCCAGAAACTTGTCTTTGATCAAGGCGCAACTAGCAAAACAGTCAGCGGTACTCTCAAAGCCGGTGATGGTAAAGTTTTCATTGCTGAACTTGCCAAAGAGCAATCTATGGAATTAAAGCTACAAGCAAATTCCCAAGTTTTGCTCTCAGTCTATTCCCCTTCTGGCAAAATCGCATTTTTGGAAGATTCTAAACAGCGTACTTTGTCAACTAAATTACCAGAATCGGGATTTTATGAATTTGTCGTCGTCTCTACAGCATCAAAACCGATAGATTATCAACTCAGCATCACAGCGCAAAGTCCCGCACCTCTCCCTACGCCTACACCAACTCCGACGGAAACTACCACGCCTACACCTACACCAACTCCTACAGAAACCGCCACACCCACGCCTACACCTACTGCTGAGATAACGCCTCAGAGTAATTAAACATTAAAAATATAGTCCATCAAGCTCGGAACTCGGAACTTCGTGCTCAGAACTCAAAACTTCGTGTTCGTAACTCGGAACTTCGTGCTCAGAACTCAAAACTTCGTGTTCGCAACTCGGAACTTCGTGCTCAGAACTCGAAACTTCGTGCTCAGAACTCGGAACTTCGTGCTCAGAACTCGGAACTTCGAGATCAACGCCAGAAATATTAACCTCTTAAAGAGAATTACTTAGATATTTTCTGTACTCCCGACACTCGCGCCTTAACTTTCGGAAATTAAAAAATAAATCCACGCCTTTGCTGCTTAGTCTTGGCGTTTTTTTTAACTATTAAGGGACTTCCAAGTAAAAAAATACCCAACTATAGCAGTCCTAAATCATTTGTGAAAATTATATATCTCTTTTTTCTTTCTTCCCTTTGTGCCCTTAGCGTACTTTGCGGTTCGTTTTTTTATTTATATTTTTCACGAATCAAATAGAACAGCTATATTTATTGTGATATGAGTGTCTCGTCCGTCCTATGAACTGAGCAGGGTAGAAGCCTACTCCATAAAATTAGATAATTTATTTGTTGGAGTTACCTAACCATGATGTAACTACCAGTTTTGGTAAAGGCTACTTCCTAATCGAAATCTGTCGGTAAATCTGGTTGACGGTAATGCTGAAAAATTCGGTTGATTTGTGCTGGTGTTACACGTCCAATTGAAAGTTCTGGTAACGCATCTTCAGGAAAGAAACCCACTTCCTCAGTTTCAATACTCGGTGATGGAGAACCGCCGATAATTTCGCAGTGAAAAAACAACTTATAGACATAAAACGGAAACGGTGGATGTCCTTGTTTGTCTCTGTCGTAAACTGCCAGTAGTTTGATAGCGCGTGTTTGATATCCAGATTCTTCAAATACTTCTTTAACAACTACCTCACTGGGAGACTCGCCAACATCAGCCCATCCACCAGGTAAAGTCCAGCAGCCGTCAGATCTTTCCTTGACTAACAAGATAGTATTATCCTGAAAAATTGCTCCCCGCACATCAACTTTAGGAGTTGCATATCCTACTTCACGAGCAAACAAATCAAGGACATAATTGTGTTCGACATTTGAGTAAGTCGCCATAATTTCCGTTGCGATCGCCCGCAATTGTTTATAGCGTTCAATATCAAAAACACCCTCAGAATACGTTAGACCATTTTGGGCGATCGCTTGTAACTTTTGCGCCCACTCCAGCCATTTAGGTTCCATATATTTTTCTCAGGATTGGACATTGGGAAAAGGGAAAGGGTTAAGGGGGAAAGGGAAAAACCATCCTCTTAACCCTTTCCCTTTAACCTTTTCCCCCTCTTAAGAGTCCCCAATCCCTACTTACGCTTCATCTAAAGCCGCGATCCCAGGCAATACCTTGCCTTCGAGCAACTCCAAGCTAGCGCCGCCGCCGGTGGAGATGTGGCTCATTTGATCGGCTAAACCAACCTTTTCCACAGCCGCCACCGAGTCGCCGCCACCGATGATCGTGGTTGTACCAGTTTTGCTAATATCAGCGAGAGTATGAGCGATCGCTTCTGTACCCACCGCAAACTTATCAAACTCAAACACACCCATCGGGCCGTTCCAAATCACCGTTTTACAATCAGCAAGGGCATCTTGGAAGACTTTTACAGAGTCGGGGCCAATATCCAAACCCATCCAACCATCAGGGATGTTCTCAATACTAACGGTTTGAGCATTGGCATCTGGAGCAAAGTTATCTGCCACTACCACATCTGTGGGAAGCAATAAAGCAACACCGCGTTCTTTCGCCTTGGCTTCCAAAGACTTCGCCAGTTCTAGCTTGTCTTCTTCCACCAAAGACTTACCAACATTCAAACCACGAGCTTTGTAGAATGTAAAAATCATCCCACCACCGATGATCAACTTGTCGCACTTCTCCAGCAACGTTTCAATCACGCCAATTTTACTAGAAACTTTGGAACCACCGATAATTGCCGCCAAAGGACTTTGGGGATTTTCAATCGCGTTTTGCAGATATTGCAATTCCTTCTCAACCAAATATCCAGCCACAGAAGGACGCAGGAATTTAGTCACACCCTCAGTGGAAGCATGGGCGCGGTGTGCAGTGCCGAACGCATCATTTACATAAAAATCCGCATTAGATGCCAATTTTTTGGCAAATTCTGGGTCGTTCTTTTCCTCTTCCTTGTAAAAGCGGACATTTTCTAGTAGCAGTACTTGCCCATTTTGCAACGCTCCCACTTTGGCAGCAACATCATCGCCAATACAGTCATCAGTCTTAACGACTTCTTGCCCCAACAACTCCGAGAGGCGCTTGGCAACCGGGGTTAAGCGCAGTTTGTCATCCACACCCTTGGGACGACCAAAATGGCTTGCTAGAATGACCTTAGCTCCCTTCTGCGTCAAATCTTTAATAGTTGGCAGAGCGGCGCGAATGCGAGTATCGTCAGTGATGTTACCTTGGTCATCCACAGGCACATTAAAGTCAACCCGCACTAAGGCGCGTTTTCCAGATACATCGGCGGCAGATAAATTTGCTAAAGTTTTTTTGGACACACCAAACCCTCCTGATTGCCTTTTTGTTATTGTTTTGAAAGTAGAACCATCCAGATTTTACCGGAGTCAGGGGTGCAGAGGAGACACAGATGTTCAAGACAGTATTATTTCCAATCGATCAAAGCCGGGAAGCGCGGGAAGCTGCTGACGTAGTTACCAATGTCGTGCAAAAGTACGGCAGTCGCCTAGTACTGCTGTCTGTAGTTGAAGAACCTTCCCCAGAGGAGCCTAGTGCAGATCCAATGGTGTCACCAGAGGTAGTAGCCAAACTGCTAGAAAATGCCCGAAATTTATTTTCTCAGCAAGGAATTCAAGCCGAAGTTTTAGAACGACAGGGCAAACCAGCGTTTACCATCTGCGATGTCGCCGATGAAATCGAGGCAAATTTAATTATCATGGGTTGTCGGGGGCTAGGTTTAACTGAAGAAGGCGCAACTGATAGTGTTACCACGCGCGTGATTAACCTTTCCCCTTGTCCAGTATTGATTGTGCCTTGAAAAACTTGTAGCGTGCGTTAACGCAGTGTAACGCACTGCCAAAAACTACTTTGATGACTTTATTGTTTATTTGGCAGTATCAAAGTCATCTAGCAGCAATATCGGTAATTCTGTGATGCGCCTGAATGTAACATCATTGGTTAAAAAAGCTTCACAGCCTGTAGATAAAGCTACGGCAATTTGAAAAGCATCAGGTAATTGTAGATTGTATCTGGCTCTCTTTTGAGCAGCATCTATTGCTAGAGTTTCGTTAGCAAATGGCACAAATTCAATGTTGTCATTGTCAGTCATCAGCTCAATAAACTCTTGCTGTAATTCCGTTTGTCCCAAACGATAGGGTTGAACTAAGCATTCAGCTAAAGTAATAGGTGAAACAACACCTATCAGCGGCGTGTTATGAAGTGGCTCAAACACTGTTCTAACCAAACAAAAGTATTGTGGGTATTGTTCCACAAAGTAAATAACTGGTGCTGTATCCAGAAATAAGCGCCTCACACCTTGTAAACTGTAGGTAATGTTCACTCTTCTTTCCCTGATTGCTTTTCGGCAATTTCTAAATCAGGGAACTCCCCACGCCTTATGCGAGTGACATATTCTTGAGCATCCATTCCTCCCATAAGATTGGGTGCTATTCCCGCAAACTCCATCAAGTTGCGGCTTGGTTTCCGCTTGATTTCGCAACGTTGCAGCTTTTGAGTTAGATAGGCAATTAGCTGCAATTGTTCGTCGGGTGTGAGTTGTTTAGCAAGTTCCTTAACTTCGTTTAATTCTTTAGACATTTTATAATTTGAAGTATCCTTACTTTATTTAATATTATCAATTGATTCTTAATCTCCTGTTGCATCTTCCTCATACTGCTGGACGATTGACTCGAATTAATTTACCTTTTAAGCTTTCTTCCGCAGAAATAGCCTGATTAATGCGAATTGCTAGTTGTTCAAAATCTGGGTCTTCTGTGCAGATAATTATGCCAGCATGGTTTGCTTGTAACCGATGCAATCGAATAAAATCACGGCGATTGCGTGTCAAAACTGCTCGCTCATTATTCGCAGCGAAAGCTAATACATTTTCATTAGGAATCCTTAGATTTGCATTCCCTGCATTCATAGCTGTTAATACATCATGACCAAAAATGCGTAGAAATTCCACCACTGGTAATGGGAAGTTTTCATCTGTATAAAGACGTGCCAATTTTTAATATTCCAAATTTTAGAGCATTACTTCCTCATTTTCTCGGATTGCTTGTTCAATTTCTTCTAGGTTTGCATCCGCATAAGCCCAAGCATTTACTAAGTCAGCGGCGGTAAGATGGGGAAATGCCTCTAAAATACGAGCATCACTCATACCCAAACGGCGATCATTCACTAACGACCAAACTGGAATGCGAGTGTTTGCAATACAGGCATCACCACCACACACGCCAGGAGTTTTGGTAATTCCTAGTGAACCGTTGCTTAAAGTTTTAGTCAATATTTGTATTGCCTCTGCTTTCTCAGTTAGATTTAATGCCTGAAGTTGTGTTTCTAATTCTTTAAGTGTCATAGTTAATATTGCCTTGACTATAAAGTTAATCTATTAGCTATATCCGCTGCCGATGCTTTTCAATTTTCTGTTATGGTGCCGTCACCCCAACTTCTCAAATAACTCCGCTAACACTACATTAGAAAACAAAAACCCTTGGGGATCACTCAAACGCAACCTTCCCCTCACAACTTCCACCCAACCTTTTTCAAAATAAGGTTGCAAACACTTGTAAATCTCCTCTACCTTCTGTTCCCCAAACTTTTCTGCTAACGTCGCCAAACTCACACCTTCCGCTAAACGCAACCCCAACATTAAAGTTTCTAACAATACTTCCTCTGGAGGAGTTACTTCACAATCAATCACACCACCAGCTTGCACCCATTGGTAATACTCCTTAGTCTTACGCGGACGAGTAAAGCGTTTCCCTTCTACATAACTCGCTGCACCCATACCAAAGCCATAATAAGGGCGATTTTCCCAATAAACCCGATTATGCTGACACTGATGGCTAGGCTGGGCATAATTGGAAATTTCATAATGTTCATAACCTGCACCAGTTAAAACTTGCTGCGCCATTTGGTACATTTTGACTGTGGTTTCATCCGTTGGTAAAGGATTATCACCAGGCTTGTAGTAACGACTAAACGCTGTCCCAGCCTCAATGGTAAGGTCATATATGGATATGTGAGTTGGTGTTATTGCTACCGCTTTTTCTAAAGAATTCTGCCATTGATCTAAAGACTGATGCGGTAAGCCAGAAATCAAGTCTAAACTAAATTCGGGAATCTCAACTTGGTGGATTAATTCCACAGCTGCAAAAACATTATCAACCGAGTGCGATCGCCCCGCAAGTTGCAATAATTTTTCCTGAAACGCCTGTACACCCAAACTCACCCGGTTCACACCTAAGTTACGATAGCCTGCTATATGTGCTAAATCAAATGTGCCTGGGTCGATTTCCATTGAAATTTCTGCCGTAGGAGCAACACCAAAACGCTCCTCAAGTGCTCCCAATATACGTTGCAACTGCTCTATTGATAGCAACGAAGGAGTACCACCACCAAAGAAAATTGTCTTTAAGGGTTGACCAAAAGCAGGTGTAATGGCAATTTCTTGACACAATACCTCAACATATTGGGAAATCGTACCAGATGTTTCGCCTCGCAAGCGATCGCCCACAACAGACACAGGGAAATCACAATAAAAGCACCGCCGTCTGCAAAAGGGAATATGTACGTAAGCAGAACTTGCAATACCAAAAACACTAACTTTTTGACTCATTTTGAGAAAGAATTAAATTAACCCAATTACTAATTACAAACAATGAAAATAAATAGTTTGTTTACGATTTTTTATCGTTTTACAACAAAACAATGAAAAATATTAAGATAAAACTCTTTAGTTATAATGATTGCAGATATTGCCTGCCTAAACCCTTAGTGTAAGTCAATATTGAACTGATTAATCTATCTTACCGATGAGATAAAAAATACTTGAGTCTATCGGTTAACACAGTTGCAGGAAACCAAGACAACCATGCTTGACGCCATTATTATTTTCTCATTTATCTTAGCAGCGTCGGGAATAGGGTTCTACAGCATTGAACTGCTACCGAATGGAACCCTAGACCGAGTGACGAATCTCGAAGCTTTACGTTTAATTGTTGCTGTTTTTGCCGCTATAATTGGCGGTGCGATCGGGCTGAGTTTCCAGACGACATATCGTCGTTTAGAGGCACAAGTCCGAGAAATGCCACTTGAAATGATCTTAACTCGTGCCATTGGTTTGGTGATTGGGCTATTGTTAGCCAACTTAATGCTAGCACCGTTATTTTTGCTACCTATACCCGCGGATTTCGGATTTATTAAGCCGCTAGTGGCAGTTGTTGGCAGTATTATACTTGCCGTCACCGGCATGAATTTGGCAGATACCCACGGACGCGGCTTATTGCGGTTTATTAATCCCAACACGGTAGAAACGATGGTAGTGGAAGGGACGCTAAAACCTGCCAATACCAAAGTTTTAGACACCAGCTGTATTATCGATGGTCGTATTGAAGCACTATTAGAAACAGGCTTTCTGGAAGGGCAAATCATTGTACCGCAGTTCGTTCTCCAAGAACTGCAACAGGTAGCTGATGCTAGCAAAGACCAAAAGCGGGTACGGGGACGGCGAGGGCTAGAGATTCTCAACCGAATTAGGGAAACTTACCCCGATCGCATCCTGATCAACGCAGTTGACTACGACGATATTCCCACAGTTGATGCAAAGTTAGTGCGCTTCGCTCAAGAAATCAGTGGCACACTGTTAACCAATGATTACAACTTATCAAAAGTTGCCAGTGTTCAAAAAGTGCCTGTTTTGAATGTTAATGATTTAGTGAACGCCGTCCGTCCTAGCTATTTACCTGGTGACAACCTTGACCTAAAGATTCTCAAGGAAGGTAAAGAACCAAGTCAAGGTATTGGCTACCTAGATGACGGCACAATGGTTGTTGTTGAGGAAGGTAGTAGTTATGTGGGTGGTGAATTACGAGTAGTAGTCACGAGTGCTTTACAAACTACAGCAGGACGCATGATTTTTGCCAAACCTCAAGCTTCTGCATTGGCATAAGGCAAATGCCAGGTAAGATTAGAATAAAATTATGCGTACGCGCAGCGTCGGCGCAGCTATCGGTGCAGTCAACCTGCACCGATTATTTATTTGGACTCACCAGACTCAGTTACTTGCAAATACTGTAACTGCTCAATTGATAGCCCTGTCAATCTTGCTATCTGTTCTAATGGTATACCAGTATTAAATAGATTACTTGCCACTTCAAGTAAAGCTTCAGCTTTTCCTTCAGCCCTCCCTTCAGCTCTCCCTTCTTGTAAAATATCTTGATAAATTGCTGACTCGCGCATAATATCTGACCTCAAAACTCGTCTGATAACCTCTTTATCTAATACTAGACTAGCTAAAATCGCCGTGGAAGCAGCAATATTACTTTGAGTTCTTGATTCTGTAATACCATTAATTTCACGTGCTACTTCGTTAAGTATAACTTCTGTATCAATGGTACTACTTAGCACCGCCAAAGGTAAAAGTCCAGGTGTTCTCAGAAATACTTCGGTTGGTTGTTCCCAAAGTCTAATAACTGAAAATTCATGGCGCGTTCCAGAAATTGTAAATGTATTTTGCTGCACCAAATCTGAATTTGTCTGCTTGAGGTAAATTACGACTTGATGCATTGCTTTGTCTGGAAAACGACGATATACTCGCAATCGATAGTCAATCATCCGAAAAGGAATTTCTACATCGACTTGGGTTTGAAATTCCAAATGTAAGATATTTTGCTTCGACTGTAGCAGAATTAGAGCATCAGCGCGAATGGGTTCAATAGATAATTCTTTTGGACTTAGTTCAGTTAAAGTAATGGGTTTACCTAATAACCAAGTGGCAAAGTCACTGGAGAAATTTTCAGCTAAAAATTTGCAGATATTGTCAAACATTTGAAAATTTTACCAAACAGCTCTCTCATTTGCTATTTATCTGGAATTATTTAATCCAAATATTTATATATTCTAATTTTCATAAATTTCTAATGGTAAATTATCTGGATCCCTAAAAAAAGTAAATTTTTTATCTGTGATTTCATCAATTCTGATATTTTCTACCTCGATCCCGTGGGATTTTAAGTAAAAAACAGTTTGCTCAATATCATCAACTTTAAAAGCAAGATGTCTTAAACCACAAGCTTCTGGATTGCTGGCTCGTGGCGGAGTATTTGGGAAGGAAAATAGCTCTATTTGAGTATTTTGTGCAACTTTTAAATCTAATTTATAAGAATTTCTCTCTGCTCGAAAAGTCTCTTGAATAATCGAAAAACCTAAAACTTCTACATAAAAATTTTTTGAGCGTTGATAGTCAGAACAAATAATAGCTACATGATGAATGCCAGTTGTTTTCATGTGTACTTCTCAAGCTACCAATCATTTACCTGTAGCACTTTTAGCAGAGCTTTGCTAGTTTTTGCAAGATAAGGGCTTTAACAAAGTGCTAATGTTGAAAATGCAAACCTTGATGCCACCAGTTTTAATGTAGATTCAGATCAGAACTGCTACATTTTGGCATAAAGCAATATACGACAATGATTTTCGTAAGGAGCTAGGGTTACTTCCATGAAATTAGATCGGATCACCAGCAATCCCAATCGCATGAATGGACAGCCTTCTATTCGTAATCTTCGCCTTACCGTTCGTCGGGTGATTGAGTTATTAGCTACCTACCCTAATCGAGAAGAACTGCGCCAGGAGTTTCCCGAATTAGAAGATGAAGACATTTAGCAAACCTTAATCTTTGCATCTTCCTACTTGGACGATCGCATCATTGAACTACCTAACCGCTATGAAACTGTTGTTTGATCAGGAATTACCATGAAAATACTTTACACGCTTACCGTTAATCAGCAACGCTGGATTACTATTCCTGTAAAACGGTTTTTGATACAATTCTAGTTTTTTTGCGATCGCTTTCCGAAAGTTCTTCACCAGCTTGCAGGCGAGTAGCAGAAGTTTGCAATACTGTGGCTGCGCTTGTATCTCCTATTTGGAGAGCGGTTTTAGCAGCTGTTTGCAGTAATGTTGCAGCGCCGATGTGATCGCCTTGTTGTAATTTCGCCTCGGCTAGCTGGGTTTGCCGATACTTGGCTAATGTCAAAATAGATTGTTGCACTTGGGAATCAGTTGCAGGCTGATAAACCCGAACCACATTCGCATACACTGGCATAATCGGGGAAAGTATGCCTTGTTTATTCTCTGCTGGGTCAGCATAGCGAATTTGAAGATGCCCAATTACCTGTTTACCTTCTGGTAACTGTCCCAGATAAATATTAGCCAAAACTACCCGTTTCATATCCTTCATCAAATCTCCCAAGCGCACCGCAAAGCCTCCATCAGCTTCTTGTTGCACTGGTAACTCAATTGTGTCTGGAGCAACTTGAGCAATGGGTTTAAGTTCTGCTAGTCGGACATTGGGCACTAAAGACAGTAACAGGTAGGCATTGGTTAGCCCAACAGACTGAATGCGTTTAAATAAACGGCTAAACTGCTCAACTGCTTGTTCAGGACGCTCAATGTGGGCTAGAGTACCACCACTGACATCGGCGATTTTTTCTAATAGATCCTGATTCCAGCTATTACCAAATCCCAGAGTGTTAATAGTGAGGTTGAGCTTAGCAGCCTTTTGGGCAAGTTCCAGGCAACGCTTGTGATCATCTGCCCCAATCTCCCACTTCCAAATCCGCAAGCTGCTTTCACCATGACCATCAGTTAGAAGAAATGCCTGGGAAACATTCCCCTTTGTACCCTTCATCAATTCTGTGATCCCCAACGCCAAACCATCAGCAATTACCGTGCCGCCGCTAGCATTCAGCTTGCTTTTTATTTGAGATTTGATGTCTTCAGGGTCTAAAACAATTTGGTTAGGGATAATGACTTCAGTAGAACCAGCAAAAGCGACAACTGAGATGCGATCGCCTACTTTCAACCGATCTATTAATCCTTCTACTGCCTGGATTACAGTTTTAATTGGTTGCCCATGCATGGAACCACTCTTATCCAGAATTAAGCAGAGGTTGAGTGGCAAATTTTGGTCAAGTTCACCAGCGATCGCCGAAATCGAAATTGCCAGTTGACGTTGGCTACTCGCTTGAGATACATCAACATTCGTATCATTTAGCGCCGATAGCAATTTAACTTTCATTTAGTAGGAGGGGTATCTTGCAACACAGTTTTTGAGACAATCCGAGTTTTCTTGCGATCGCTATCGGATAAATCTCCACCAGATTGTAACTGTGTGGCAGAAGTTTGCAACACTGTTGCTGCCCCTGTATCTCCCATTTGCAGCGCGGTTTTGGCAGCTGTTTGCAACAAGGCGATCGCACCGGTGCGATCGCCTTGTTGCAATTTCGCCTCAGCTAACTGGGTCTGTCGATACTTAGCTAATGCCAAAATAGATTGTTGTACCTGGGGATTGAGGTCTGCTTGGTAACGCTCAACTACATTTGCACAAACTGTAATATTTGGCGTCAATAAATTTACCTGGTTGGCGGCTGGGTCATCGTAGCGGACTTGCATATTAGCGATCGCCTGTCTACCTGTTGGCAATTGTCCCAGATAAATATTAGCTAAAATTACCCGTTCTACATCTTTCATCAAATCTCCCAAGCGCACAGCAAAGCGTCCATCTGCTTCTTGTTGCAGTGGTAACTCAATTGTGTCTGGGGCAACTTGAGCGATGGGTTTAAGTTCTGCTAAGCGAACATTAGGCATTAGGGAGAATAGCAAATAAGCATTAGTCAATCCCACCGTTTGCATCCGGCTAAACAGGCGACTAAACTCTTCGATTGCTTGATCAGGTTGTTGAATGTAAGACAAAGTACCTAAGCCCGCATCAGCAATCTTTTCTAAAATATCTTGGTTCCAGTTATTACCAAATCCCAAGGTGTTCAACGTCAAATTATAGCTAGCAGCCAATTGGGCAAATTTTAAGCAGCGATTATTATCACCGTGTTCATTTTCTCCATCAGTTAATAAAAATGCTTGAGAAACAGTGTCTTTTTTTCCCTTCGCCAACTCTTCGATGCCCAAGCGCAATCCTTCATCGATCGCAGTTCCACCATCGGCAGTTAGGCGATTGATTTGCTGTTTAATGTGTTCTGGGTCTTTGATGCTTTGATTGGGTACTAAGACTTTGGCACGGTGATCGAAAGCTACAACACTCAGGCGATCGCCACTCTTGAGTCGATCAACTAGACGAGTCGCTGCTTTTTTGACATTTTCTAGCGATCGCCCATTCATCGAACCACTATGGTCAAGAATTAAGCATAAATTAAGTGGGACTTTGCGATCCAGAGTTTCGGCAATCGCCGAAATCGAAATTCCCAACTGACGTTGACTGCTCAGTTGATTCGCATCTAAATTACCATCATTCAAGGCAGGCTGCAAGCTAACCTTCATAACCCAAAGTTCCTATCCGGAATATACATATTTATCAATAACTTCAAAGCACAACTTTAGCGCTACGGAAAACTTATCCAACACAAATACATTAATATATTCAGAATATCTTAGAAGCCAAGCATTGGTAGATGCTAAGTCTTCTGAAGCATTAGGGAGAAATCCACACCTTGAAGAGAGCGAGCATCGCGCTAGGATGTATTACAGTTAACGGCATAGTTTCAGGCGATCAGTTGCTATGGACATTTCCCCCATCAAGGCTGTTCAAGCCCCATATTACGGCGATAATTTCTACCGGACACCGCCGCCAGATTTACCTTCCCTCTTACTGAAGGAGCGAATTGTCTATCTGGGAATGCCCCTGGTGCCTGCTGTCACGGAATTAATCGTCGCTGAACTGCTGTATTTGCAGTCCGACGATCCCGAAAAGCCGATTAAAATCTACATAAACTCTACCGGCACCTCCGGTTACAGTGGCGAACCCATTGGCTTTGAGACTGAAGCCTTCGCCATTTTTGACACAATGAAATATATCAAGCCTCCTATCCACACCATCTGCATCGGTTCCGCGATGGGTATGGCAGCGATGCTTCTCAGTGCTGGCACAAAAGGTTGCCGCGCCAGTCTGCCCCACGCCTCTATTATCCTGCACCAGCCCAAGAGCTACGCCCAAGGTCAAGCAACGGATATTCAAATTCGGGCGAGGGAAGTTCTGGTAAATAAAGGAGCGATGATTGATATCCTGAATCGCACCACCGGACAGCCTCCAGAAAAAATTACCAAAGACATGGATAGGTTGTTATATTTAACACCCTATGAAGCCAAGCAATACGGACTAATTGACCGAGTTTTTGAAAAAGAAGAACTCGCCAATCCCCCACTACCCGCCAGTGTTCTTTAAAGAGTCAAAGAGTCAATAGTCAATAGTCAAAAAACTTTGGACTGTGAACTTTGGACTATTGACTAAATAATTAATTACAAACGGAGTCACGAAAATGCCTATAGGCGTTCCTAAAGTTCCTTACCGGATGCCCGGAGGGCAATACACAGATTGGATCAGCATCTATGATCGCCTTTACCGGGAACGGATTATTTTCTTGGGGCGAGATATTGATGATGAAATTGCCAATCAAATTATCGCTGTGATGTTGTATCTGGATTCAGATGATCCAGGTAAGGATATTTATTTATACATCAATTCCCCCGGTGGGATGGTTACTTCTGGCATGGCTATTTTTGACACCATGCAACATATCAAATCAGATGTAGTAACTATTTGCGTAGGTTTAGCTGCTTCAATGGGGTCTTTTCTACTAGCAGCTGGCACCAAAGGCAAACGGATGGCATTACCTCACTCGCGGATCATGATTCACCAGCCTTCTGGCGGTACTCGTGGGCAAGCAACTGATATCGAAATTGAAGCCAGAGAGATTCTGCGGATTCGTCACCAGCTCAATGGGATTTATGCTGATAAAACAGGTCAGACCATAGAAAAGATTGAGAAAGATATGGACCGTGACTTTTTCATGTCTGCCGAAGAGGCTAAGGAATACGGTTTAATTGACCGTGTGATTGAAGAACGTCCGTAGAATTGGGGCAGGGGGAGTAGGGGAGGCAGGGGAAGCAGGGGAGGTAAAGGAAGCAAAATAATAATATTACTTACTACTGACTCCTACTCTTGACTCTTAACTTTTGCCTCCCCTTCCCTAGACAAACTGTCAAAACTGAACTTTAAATTAGAAAATTAGTCTTTATAATTAACAGTCCTGGCTTTAAGCTAATAGCTGGGTATTTGATAGCTGATAGCTCAAGATGGATCTTGGAGATTGCTACCGTTTATTGGGTTTAAGGTCGGGGGCCTCATTTGCTGACATCAAAGCGTCGTATCGACGACTGGCGCAGCAATATCACCCCGATATTAATCCAGATGACAAAAAGGCGAAAGATAAGTTTATTGCCTTAACCGAGGCTTACAAGCTCTTGCTGACAGTAGTACTGCCAGAGGAAATAACTAAAGAGTTAAATAAGTCATCAACTTTTGAGTCTGATGATGTCAAAGCAACGCGTCGGGAAAAAGCACCAGTAACAACGGTGACACCCCAACAGCAGCCAACATCAAAGCCGCCTAATCTTTTGGAAATAGAACAGCGGCTAAAGTGGAAGACTTATGAGCAACTACAGCGGTTTTTGCAAGAAAGACGGTTTCCACAAGCGATCGCCCTAGCAGAAGCTTTAGCAGAAAGATTATCAGAAGATGCGGAAGTACGCCAATGGCTGGCAGTTGCCTATCAAATTTGGGGACGGGCGCTAATTGCTGAAAACCAACTACTCAAAGCCAGAATTTATCTCAAAAAAGCCCTAAAGACAGATCCCCATAACAAAACCCTCTGGCATGAGGTACAGCGTGATTTTCAGCGCTTAGAGCAGATTTTATAATTAAAGTATATAAATTTTCTTAAGAATAGGGCAGGTTCAGAAAAGCTTTTTTGCTAAATCTATTTTGAGGATCTATGAAAGATTGTATTAGTTGTTTTAATACTCAATATTCATATTCTCATTTTTCGATGAATTATTAATTATCGATTATGAATTATTTTGACTGAATATTATGCCCAGAACTTAAGTTCTGGGCTAATAGATCAAATCCACGAAATGTGGACTGAAATTTTCCCTTTGACAGAGTTTAGCCATCGACATTGCTTAAAATCTTATATTTAGTCCATTAAGCGTGGATTTTAGCTATTAACCTGGAAATAAATTCCAAGGCTCTCTAGCAACGAAGCGGAAGATTTAAAAGATGTTGGTAATGACAAGGGCTAAAGCATAGGGAATTCTTAGTTCCCTTATCTTCAATTACGGAAACTTCTCTTACGCTGTCTGTGCTTAGCAACTTCTTTGCGTTTACGTTTTTGCTCTGGTGTTTCAAAATGACGATGCTTTTTCATATCTGAAAAAATCCCAGCTTTGGAGACTTGCCGCTTAAATCGACGCAAGGCTGACTCGATTCCTTCATTTTCGCCCACAACTATTTGGGTCATTTTGTCTCCTACTTAAATTAGGTATTTGGCAATGTTAACTTATCCAGTAGACTGGAGCGTAAAAAGGGCAGACAACAAGCCTGCCCTGAAGACGTTAAAGTTAAATTTTTTATTTCAAACTTTAGTAACGTTGAGAGTATCCTCCACCGTTGTTCCCCCGTTTACCCCCAGAGGAACCTCTGTCTTCACGTGGCTTAGCCTTGTTAACTTTGAGGTTGCGTCCCATCCACTCAGCACCATCAAGAGCATCAATGGCAGCAGTTTCTTCGGCATCTGTACCCATTTCCACAAAACCAAAGCCCCGTAGCTGACCTGTTTCACGATCAGTAGGTAGCTGAACCCGCTTTACAGAACCATATTCTGCAAACACAGCAGTGAGAGTATCCTGTGTAACCTCGTAAGACAAATTGCCTACGTAAATTGACATAGATTGTTTCCAAAATCAGAGGTTTGTAGAGATTTAGATTTCGGGGAAAAGCCTGTAAATACCAAAAGGTAGAAGCCTATTAATACTAAAAACAAAAGCTACAACCGAATTTTTTTCTCATCTACTACCTTAGCATAGCATCCAGTTTTCACTCACCGTAACATATTAAGCATTAGACGAAAACTACTGCCAAGCTTCAAATTAACTTTAGTATTTTTTTATCCAGCAAGAATACAAGTCCAGGTATATTGTGAAATTCTGTCTAGCTAATTACCCGTAATATTTGCAATCCCACTCCCAATCCCTCTCTTTAGTAAAAAGACGGGGTGGGATAATTTTTTTTATGGGCAATTAGGCCATAACATGACTCGTCGGTCTATAACGCTTATGTATTAGCGCCCATACACCCCTAAAATATAAAACTGCTCTGGGGCAGATTCAGAGCAGTGTTGAAAAAGAGGAGTTTTACATAGGGGCTTCATGGTTTTGATGCCCCATTTCAGGTATAAACAATTCGATACTATAGTGCTATACAGCTTTGTTTAAGCAATATCCGGAAAAAAGCGAAAAGAAAATTTTAAAAGTAGCGTTGCATTAAGCTTGGAAGGATTCTCAATGAATGATATATCTGTAGTATCCTCATCGATTTGGTGATTCAAGCAATTATTGACTGCATTTTGGTAAAGCTTATTATCAAAATGCAGTTTTTTTTTATTATGGAGTAGCTGTTTATAGCGCAACCGAACTATATTGCTCTAACTTATATTTTTTAATCCTGCGATCACTTGTTAGTTTTGCTGTAAAGCAATAACACAGAGGAGATTAGTTTTAGATCTCATATATCAATTAATACTTGTAATTATTTGAGTAACATTTGGTTAAGTTTCATCAACTTGATTGTATCTATTTTTATGATTTTCACGTCTAAGTATTTAATAATCATGAATCAACTGTTTTTGAGTTAGATGCATGGCAATTCCTTTCTCATAATAAGCTGCTTCATTAATGAATATGGGATAAATAGTGGATGCTCCATCATAAAAAATATCTTTCCCTTCAAAAGTCAGAAATACTGGATCACCTGGATTCAACGGTTCATAATCTCTAAATTGAAGCTGAGGATGAATCATGGCTTCAATTTCTCCGTGTTCATTCCTAGGATAATCAATGACACCAGTATACTGATAAAGTGTAAACGTGCTGTTTTTCTGCAAGATTTTTCCTTGATTGTATGCTTCAAAATAGTCCAAAACTGCATAAACAAGTTGCTCAGTTTGTCGAAATAATTCAGCATCTAAAACACCTTGAGGCACAGCACCAACTTCTATAACAAAACCCAATTCGCACATAGAACGGAGAAAGCCACTTCCTCTAAGTTGCTGATGAAAATATACTTTTACTAAAGGGTTTATTGAACTCAGATAAGCTGCTAACTGTAGTAATAAAGGATGCATATTACTCAGGAGAAGACTTAACCCCATATTGGCAGTTGTGCTGTGCAAATCAATAATTACATCTACGAAAGGCTGATTTTGTGGGTGTAGCAACTGTTGAATTTCTTTTGCTCGTATATCTTCGTAACTTGATAGTAATGAATTTTGCAAACCTTGATGAGTGAAGCAACGATTTAAATCTTTGTCAATGTATCGTCTACCTTTTTCGATGGCTTTAGGATTGCCGAGTAATACCAATGTTTCAAAAGTTGATCTATTGATTAAATTTGGATACTGCTGAAATTTTTTGACTAAATACACTCCTGTTAACTCATTACCGTGGCTTCCTCCAATGATCGCGGCTCGGTTGATGTGAGTCATAAAAACCTCGTGTGTAAAAATCTTATAAAAAAAGTGCAATACTTCTGCCAGTTTTTTGGGAATGCATAACTGCACAGACGTGTGTGTTAGTGCTAAAGAGTTCTATCACCCACCCTTTAGTATGTTGTAAGTGAAAAACTTTAATTTAGTAAAGGTCACTCGTTTGATGAAATAGGCGATATGAAGTGAGGCACTTTTCACTGTCTATCACTTCTTGTAACAATTACAATAAACAAAATGCTACTATATGTCCAATATTTTTTTGATGACTAAAGTATATTTTAAAAATATAGTAGTCATTATGATAGAACTTCGACATCTACGATACTTTATCGCTGTGGCTGAAGAATTAAACTTTAGCCGTGCGGCTGAACGCTTGCATATTGCTCAACCACCTTTGAGCCAACAAATCCAAGCGTTAGAAGCTAAATTAGGACTACAACTATTTGAACGGAAAAAACGTCCGCTACAGTTAACTACTGCGGGACAAGTCTTTTTAACAGAAGCACGTTTAGTGTTCCTTCAGTTGGAGCAAGCAATTACCTCCGCGCAAAAAGTTAGCCGGGGTGAAATTGGACGCTTAGTGGTGGGAACTAATAGTTCTTTTGCTAACAGCATTTTGCCAGATATTTTGCAAGTTTTTCGCCCTTTGTTTCCAGAGGTGATACTGGTATTGCGTGAAGTAAGTTCTTCTCAGCAGGTAAACCAACTACGCGATCGCCAAATTGATATTGCTTTTGAAAGTTTGCCTAATCCCAATTGCTACGACAGCGCTTTAAATTTTCTACCGATTTTACAAGAGCCTTTGATTATTGCTTTGCCAGAAACGCACCCTCTAGCAGCCCAAACCGAAATTCCACTCAAGGCACTGGCAGAAGAACCTTTTGTTTTACCTCCACCCGACTTAGTACCATCATACAGTCAGATTATTAACCTTTGTCAGCAGGTGGGCTTTTCGCCGAAAGTTGTACAAGAAGCAACATGGATGGTGACTGTACTCGGCTTGGTTGCAGGTGGAGTGGGTGTAACATTGCTTCCTGCAAATGCCCAAAACCTACAGCGAACTGGAGTTGTCTACAGACCAATTCAAGGACAAAATTTAACTCTACAATTAGCTGTGGTGTGGCGGCGCGATGATTCATCTGTAATTTTGCATGAGTTTTTAGAAGTGACAAAAAGTGTAGCGCGACAAAAATTTAACTAACTTCTGCTAAGATGTTTCGCTCCGCTCAACATGACAATTTACAGCAATATTTCATACCTTTAAATTAATCTCATTAGCTATAAACTTAAGCACCAAAAGTTTGCTTCATCTCCGAAAGCAAATTTGATATATACTCCCCGCGAATAATAGAACCATGCATTGTTGCAAGATATTTAATCGGTAGCTTTTCTACTGCCTCAATTCCGCGAGTGAAGCTTCTGCCTTCAGACATGAACCCAACTTTTTGCTGAAACTTGATAATGGATTCTGTAAGATCTTTTTCGGTAACAGGCTCCTCAAATTGACCAGGGTGAGCTGCAAGATCGGAACAAAAAAGAATTTTTTCTTGCGGTTGATAAAATATACAACTCTCCCATCCATGAGGAAAATGGGGAGTCTCAATAAGTATAATCTCTCTTTTGCCCAAGCAAAGAGCTTTGTTGTTCTTAAGAACTGTTGAGGGTCTCAATGCAAAATCATCTATGTTCGATTTATTAAGACGACTCACAATTATTTCTGCTTGCGGAGCTACTTCAAGCCACTGATTAAGGGAGCCGCATTCGTCAGCCTCAAGGTGACTGAAGGCAATATATCGAAGCTTTGAAGCGTCGCACACAGATGAGACAAGTTCATATACTTGATCAAACCACTCTGCTCGACCCGTATGAATGAGCATAGAATGTTCATCAAGGATGAGGAATTGACTAAAAACAAATTTTTTATCATTTGATACAGAGAGCTTATATATACCATGAACTATCTCATCAATGCGCGTGAACTTAGCCTTGAGACGTGTAAACATACTTTCTTATTAAGGTATTCAAAAAATATACGTACTTTTTTACTATAGAATTAATAAAGGTCAAAATGCTTTAGAAGTGAACAAGCACAGCCATTTGAATGCAACTACCTCCTGAAACTAAATAAATATTCAAGTTTTCCTAGATAACATTAAATACTAACTCATATTAATAACTATACAAATTATATGTCTTTGGAAACAAGACTATAGCTATACAAATTTGATTTAATTAATCAGTCAAACTAATTAAATAGTAATCAATATTCCTCACTAAGTAGCTAGTTGTCAGTCAGGCGGATGTAGGGCTTTATCCAAGATAACAATTTAATATATAAAATTTAGTAATATCAAAAAAATATATGTTTTAGTAAGAAAGCTAAAGGAAAAATATTTTATTTCACTCTAAATATTTTTTATAAATGCATAGAACAGAATTACAATACCAACAACTCGAAACTCATAAAATTACTATATATCTCTTTACAAAGAGAACATCTTATGTATTAAATATATTAACGGCTTTTGGTCATTTAAAATTTTTGACGATTATCTTTATATGGCCTGCACAGACGCTAAGCAGCTTTGAGTAAAGCATCGCTTGCTTAATATTGGACAAATCAAACGTTAATGCCTAAGAATCTCCATCTCATATTTAATACTTCCTGTCAATACCTAAGTTTTACTTAAATCTCTATTAAAACTTCATCATGTCAATAAGCATTTATACATAAAGTTCATACTTTTTTTGATATGAATATTAAGTAATTAACTGAAAAAATGTAAGGTTTTTTATTAACTTAGTGATGATTAGTTTCATATTAACTATGTTTATGAGATTAATCTTGATCAAAAATCACACAATTACTATATTTATCTCAAAATAATGCAACTCTATACACCTATTGAAATCGAACAAATCCAACAGGATATTCCCCACTTAATTGAAATCATGGAGTGGGTTAAAAATTTTTTAGGAAGGCATCATCCTGATTTAGGTAGGCCTGGGCCAGTTTGCCCTTTTGTGCCTCACGCTCTCAAATCAAACAGTATTCAAATGGCGGTTATTCGTGCAAAAAATTTAGATTCACAACAATTAGAAGAGATTGTTAGACGTTACCGGGATATTTTTCTAGAGATAGCTCCAAAAGAGAAAGAATTAGCTTTAAATAAGGCATTTTTACTGATTTTCCCTGATGTTCAAATTCAGGAAACCTCTAATCTAATTGATGGGATTCAGCAAAAACTTAAACCCTCGTTTGTCGAGTCAGGACTGATGATTGGGGAATTTCATAAGCGGAATGAGAGTTCTGGACTGCACAACTCAAATTTCCGTCCGCTTCGTAGCCCGATTCCCTTACTGGCTATCCGTTTTATGGTTGAATCTGATCTGCCTTTTCTTTTAAGTCCAGATAGTCCATACTTACGTATTAGGTATCTCGAAGCTTATTTAAAGCATTTTGCTCATCAGCTAATAGATAAAACAAAGTTAAACGCTGCTTATCAAGCATTAGCATTAGCTAAAGAACAACTGAAGGAAGAAAGTTTAGTGAAATATTGACATATATAAAATGAGTATCACAATTAGAGATTCAGAACATAAAGAAAATATTCAGTTAGATACCTTGACTCACTTCATCGGCAGTCAAGTCATACAGGAATTGAATTACACTCAAATACTTGATTACCAGAATTTGTGCATTCATCAAATGTTTGAGATTCAGGTAGAGCGATCGCCTGATACAATCGCCGTAGTATTTGAAAACACCCAACTTACTTATCGTCAGTTAAACCAGCGAGCAAATCAGCTAGCACATCACCTACGTACCTTGGGCGTTGAACCAGAGGTACTGGTTGGTATTTGTCTAGAGCGCTCTTTAGAAATGATCATCGGACTGTTGGGAATTCTTAAGGCTGGAGGAGCGTATGTACCTTTAGACCCGGCATATCCTTCAGACCGCTTAGCCTTTATTTTAGAAGACACTCAAATACCAGTAATGCTGACCACACAGCAATTGGTAAAAAGCCTAGCTACTCATGGAATACAAGTCGTTTGTCTAGATTCAGATTGGGAAATTATCACCCAGAATAGCCAAGAGAATCTGTTCTGTAATGCTACACCTGATAACCTGATCTACACAATCTACACTTCCGGCTCTACAGGACAGCCCAAAGGTGTCATGATTCCTCACCGTGGGATCTACAACCAACTCGAATGGCGGCAAACAACCTTTAAATTAACTTCAGCAGACAAAGTTTTACAGACCATTTCTTTTAGCTTCGACCCTTCGGTATGGCAGATATTCTGGCCATTGTGCTTCGGAGCGCAATTGATTATGGCTCGCCCTGGTGGACATCAAGACACCGCCTACCTCGTTAAGCTGATAACCGAACAGCAAATCACCGTCATTGGTTTAGTACCTTCAATACTCCGTGTATTACTGGATGAGCAGGGAATTGAGAATTGTCAATCACTCAAACACATTACCTGTGGTGGTGAAGCTTTACCTGTCGAACTTATAGAGCGTTTCTTTACCAAATTGAACTTAGATAATGTTCTATATAATTGCTATGGCCCGACAGAAGCCTCCATTGATGCAACTTTCTGGAGATGTCAGCGCGGCAACAATTATATTATTGCTCCTATTGGTTGCCCCATTACCAATACACAGATTTATATCCTAGATGAGGATTTACAGCCTGTACCTGTTGGTGAATCTGGGGAATTGTATATCGGCGGTGCTGGACTTGCTCGCGGCTACCTCAAACGTGCTGACTTGACCAAAGAAAAATTTATTCTCAACCCTTTCAGTAAAGAGCTAGGAGCGCGACTGTATAAGACTGGTGACTTAGCGCGTTATCTGGAAGATGGCAACATTGAATATATTGGTCGCCTTGACTCCCAGATCAAAATCCGAGGCTTCCGCGTCGAACTAGGCGAAATTGAGGCAGTACTATCTCAACACCCCGCCGTGCAGCAGTCTGTGGTGACAGCACGAGAGGATGTCCCTGGAGATAAGCGCCTAGTAGCTTATGTTGTTCTCGACTCTGAGCAAGCAGCTACTATTGATAGACTACGGCATTTTCTCAAACAGAGATTGCCCGACTATATGGTTCCTTCAGCATTTGTGATGTTGGAAGCCTTGCCAATGAATCCTAACGGCAAAGTAGACCGCCGTTCTTTACCAGAACCCCCTCAAACCAGACAAGAAATAGAAGCAATTGTCGCTCCTCGCGATGAGGTGGAACTCCAACTAGCAAGCATTTGGGAAAAAGTTTTAGGTATTGAGCCGATTGGCGTCAGAGATAACTTTTTTGATTTAGGAGGGAACTCTCTGCTAGCTTTGCGCCTGGTTGCACAAGTTGAGAAAGCCTTTAAGAAAAATTTACCCCTAGCTACGTTTTTCCAAAATCCGACTATTGAGCAACTAGCCAGAATTCTGTGCCAATCAGGATTGCCAAAATCCTTATCCTATTTAGTACCAATTCAACCCAATGGTTCCAAACCACCTTTATTTTTATGTCAAGGTGTTAGCTTATATCAACCTCTAATTTCTTATTTAGGTTTAGACCAACCTGTTTATGGGTTGATAGCAGAGGATGGGCAAGGAAGACCAGTTTATTTAAATCGGATAGAAGAATTAGCAGCTCACTATATTGAAGAGATAAAAACTCTCCAGCCTGAAGGCCCTTATCTTCTGGGAGGTCTATCTTTTGGAGGTGTTATAGCATTTGAAGTTGCTCAGCAATTGATCTTACAAGGTGAGCAGGTAGCTTTATTAGCTTTATTTGATTCCTGTCTACCAGGCGCACAAAAAGTATTACCAATGCCAATGTACAAGAGGCTTTCGCATCACTTGAATCAGTTTTTACAAATTGGCCCTACTTATTTCTTAGAAATGCTCAAGCGGAAAATGAGCATTTCTTATGGAAAAATTGCTTTAAAAAATGAGTTTTTTAGGATTAAAAATCTCGAACATCTAATTAGGCGAGAGGCATACAACCAAGGAGTAAAAAAATATTCAATCAACTACGTACCGCAAATTTACCTCGACCGTGTGACTCTGTTCAAGGCTATTGATAGGGATATTACTAACGTTGAGGTTGTTGAAGTTGAGCCGGGACTGGGTTGGACTAAGTTGGCGGCTGGAGGATTGGAGATCCATGAAATTCCTGGTGATCATCATGGTATTTTGAAAGAGCCTAACGTCCAGTTGTTGGCTGAAAAGTTGAGGCTCTCCATAGACAAAGGTATAAAGTAGCTATTAATACTATTAGTTAAAGCATAGGAATAGTGTAACGTTATGATTACAGCTACTCCTCGTATGCTCTATATTAAACCTGTTACATGAGTATTTGTCTCACGCAGAGGCGCGGAGGCGCAGAGAGAATGAGGAGTTTTAAATCCCAAAACATCAATTTTATCTCTTGTTTATGCAACACCATCTACGAAACACTTGGTATCGCAGAACGGATTGTATTAATAAAGTTTTGAGCATAACGCTGCGTGGAGA
Source organism: Nostoc sp. MG11 (assembly GCF_014904695.1). Classification (GTDB taxonomy): domain Bacteria; phylum Cyanobacteriota; class Cyanobacteriia; order Cyanobacteriales; family Nostocaceae; genus Komarekiella. Next base: position 173,468 of record NZ_JACXXN010000005.1, read on the forward strand.
AATCGCAGGCACGTTGTCGCGCTGCTAGTCCGACATCTTGGGCAAATTCTTGCTCATCAAGATAGCGGAGAATGGCGATCGCTAATTTATCCGCATCGCCGTAAGGTGTTAATAGTCCATTAACGCCGTCAGTAATAATCTCAGTCGGCCCCCCAGCATTACCAGCTATAATCGGTTTACCCAATGCCATCGCTTCAATAATCACAATTCCAAACGGCTCTTTATCTGATGCATGTACAAATACATCCATCGCCTGTACCCATTCTGGGATGTTACGCTGTAGCCCAGCCATGATCACTCGCTCTTTCAACCCTAAAGCTGCTATTTCTGCTTTTAAAAATTCCTCATAATCTGGTTCCAAATCGTGCTTACCGCCAACCACTACACAATGGGCATCGGGATATTTTTGCAAAACTTGGGGCATTGCTTGTACCAATACGTGCATTCCCTTCCATCGTTGCAATCGCCCAACAATTCCAATCAACGGCCCATGCAATGGTAAGTCTAACTTGCGGCGTGCTTCTTCAGCAGAAGGTAAAGCAGCAGGCTCGAATCTGTCTAGGGCGACACCAGGATAGACTAAAGGTGTTGGTCTGTGGGGCCAAATCTGCGCTTGTGCTTGCTTGCCATCTTTAGAGAGGGTGACGATCGCACGAGCGGGTATTAAAGTAGCAAGTCGTACTAACCAAGTTTTATCACTAGGTACTTCTAGTTGATACCACACAGCAGGCAACCCCGCTAGCATCGCCGCTAAACCCCCAGATATATGAGTGATCCACATCCAATTAACAATCATATCTGCACGTTCGCGGCGGGCGATCGCAGCTATCTGAAAAACAGCGGTAATAAAACGGTGAACTTGGCGTAGACGACCGCTTTTGACAATTCGCGTATCAATGCCGAGGGACTTTACTTGTTCTACCATCGGGCCGTCTTCCAAAAATATCACCAACCACTCGACGCCAGCATTACGTCCTTGATGCATCAAGTCCCAAAGCATCATTTCACCGCCGCCTTTTTGCTCGGCTAGTGGCATCACAACTATAACTTTCATAATCTATATCAATCCTATTTAAGTTGTAAGATTTGGTTTTTTAACGAACCACAAAATAATTGCAAAATTCAGATTCCCAACTTCTTAAAAAAGTCGTGAATTTTGATGTTGATAATACTTATGTGCTGCCATAGTCATGGCTAAAAAGCCCCAAAGAATCATGCCTGCTACACTCAACATGCCACTACCAATAAGTAGCTGTGTGGAAGCACTAATACCAATAGCACGGGCAGCACTGACAAAACTATCAAAACGGGCTTCACTATATTGACTAACACTGAAAAGCATCAAGATTAATCCACCCATGTAAGGTATGGCTCCGAACCAACCTAGGGTGAAAAACATATCTAAAATGCCACTGTCAATCACAACAACTTCTATTTGACCGGTTTTTTCGTTCACCTTCCAAATATTTCCTAAACCACTACCTAGAGCATTGGAAAGGGCTAGGCTAAGGTTTCTGTCATAACTCCCCGATCTATCTTTAAAACTGCCATCTTCTTGAAGATTATAAAAAGTTTCCAACCGACTACCAATAACTGTAGAAAGTGGTTCAATAGTTGCTAAGGGGATAACACACATTGCCATCACTAGAATTATTGTAATTAGGCGCATTTGAATACGAGCTTTAACTGAACCCATAATCATAATTACTCCTAATAACCAACCGCCCCAGTTAGTACGCGCTTGTGCTAGCAAGAACGACAAGTAGCCAACAGCTGAGGCAGGAAAAATTAATTTTCCCGAACTGGTAAATAACAACAGCAATCCAGCTTGCATGACGGAGCCAAACGGCCCGACTGAGTGCAATGTGCTCCATACGCGCATCCCAAAAGGTACTGGATTTCCCGAACTGGTAAACAGTTTTGACTCGATCAGCCAATACCGATCCCACTCAGGAGCTACCACAAATTGATATATGCCATAAGCTCCTGTAATTAACACGCACCAAAGAAATGTGCGCTGAATATTCTGGCGATAACTGGGATAATCTCGCCAGTTTGTGAATAAGTGAAAAGCGAAGATAATTGGACTTAGCCAATCCAGAAGACCACGCGCTACAGGAATCGGTGAGTTGTAAATTAGTCCTACCAAAAAGCCATAGAACACGCCGACAAAACCCAAAATAAAAGGTAAGCCACCCTGACGATAAGCACCAGGAAGGTTGCGTAAGAAGCTCCCTATAGTTACAAACACCACTAAATAGGGGGCGATGAGCATCTGACGGGTAGGATCCCAGCCAACTCGATAGTCAACTAGGCGAGTAGCTAAGGGCGTGAGAAACCATATCCACCACGTAAAGCCGATGTAGAGAATGGGATGCCGCAAGTATAAAAATACGGCTACAAGTAAAGCTGTTACTGGATAAATTAGGCGCAATAAGGCAGCAGCGCCAGCAAAATAGCAAGCTACAGTTACGAATAGAAAGCCCAGGATGACAATCCAACCTTGTGGCGATCGCTCTTTAGGAGAAAAGTTTTCTTTTAAAAAACTATTGAAAAGTATCTGCTTGGAAATCACTATACATCTCCACCATGCAGGTAGTTGATTGAAAAGTTGAAAGCGCCTTGAGGATTATGCTGACTACAAGTGAAATTTCACTCTTAAGCACTTCAGTGCTTACTACAAACCATTGCTCATTTTGAATTGCCGATATGCTTGCCAACGCCCACGCCAGGATGCTAGCAACTTTTTACCTGCTAGCTGACCTTGACTGGGTAAAAGTCTTAGCCATTGTACTAAGCCCAAACTATCGCGTGTGCCAACTAATACGGCCCAGAGCAAAAAGACGGCACGGCGGATAGACGGCAGATGTTCTAATAAAACTAGAGTTTCGTTATGAACTAAATTAATAAAGGCAATTTCATTAAAGTTGTTTCGCTGATCTTCATCAAAACGTTGAGCTGGATAGTGATCTACAGCTACCTGGGGGTCGTAAATTATCTGCCAACCAGCCCGTTTGAGAGTCAGAGTGAATGCCATTTCAAAGTGTACTTGTGCCCCTGTACCTCGCATCCGCTCATCAAAGCGCAATTGTCCGTACGCCTGAGTACGAAAACTCATGTTCACGCCCTTGAGAATATCGACTTTGCGGGGTTCTCCAATTCCCAGGTGATGGTTGCCAATCACTCGCCCAAACCACTGCAACTGCCCGACTACTGGGCGGGAATCGTCTTCTAGCTTGCTACCGTGGTGTATCCAGTCACGCCCACCCACGCCACCGATGCGACTATCACAGATAAAGTGAGCGGTGATGCGCTCTAACCAATCTGGGTGAGGTGCGGCATCATCATCAGTAATTGAAACAATATCGCCCTCTACTGCTGCTAGCCCAGCGTTGAGGGCTGCTACTACTCCCGGTTGCGTTACCTTCACAATATGTAGTGGCAGGTTGTGCGCTTTGTATTGATCGAGAAATTGCCGTGTTTCTGCATCCGTGTCACGCACAACTACTATCACCTGAGAGGCTGGTTTAGTTTGCTCCTGTAGCGCCGAAAGGCAACGGCAGAGATCTAGAGGACGGCGATAGGTCGGGATGAGAACGGTGTTCTGCATTGCTTAACTCCTCGAATAGATCCACATAAGTTTGCGCCATAGTAGTCCAGCTATGTTGTTCTGCTACAGAGCGAGCTGCTTGACCCATCTGCTGCATTAAGATGCGTTCGCCCTTGGCGTTGGCGGAGCCATCGCTCACTAACGACAACAGTGCTGCTGCTAAAGCATCGGCATCGTCTGAGTTGGGCAAGACGACTCCACATTCTGGTGTCACTAATTCTGCACCCCCTGTTGCAGTGGCAGTAATTACAGGCAATCCAGAGGCGAGTGCTTCTAACAATACAAGTGTGCAAGCTTCATAACGGGAAGGAAAAACGAATAAATCTACTGCTCGCATAATTTCGGCGATATCACGTCGATATCCGACAAAATGCACGCGCTCAGTTAATCCTAGGGATGCTGCTAGTTGGGGAAAGGGGCTACCTTCGGTGTTACCCACCACTACTAAATGTAAATCGGGAACTTTTACTAAGGCGTGCAACACAGTATCTAAGTTCTTCCTGGGTGTGCGGATGTCTCCGGCAAATAATGCTAGGGTGACATTTTCTGGGAGTCCTAATTTTTGGTGAGATGCCGTACCAGGAGCAAATTCTTGTAAATCAACTCCATTGACTATTACCCGAATTCGAGAACGGGGAACGCCAATATCAACTAATTCCTGCGCTACTTTTTCGGATACAGCTACGACGACTTTCGCAGTTTGAAAAGCTTGCTTTTCCCAACGGGCATTTAAAGCGGTAAAAAGCCACTGGTAAAGACCATATAAATCTCGGCGATTGCGGGAAATATGAACAGGCGATCGCAACCATGAACTATGGACAAAATGTACGGCATTCACATCAGCGGCAGCCATACTAATCGCCCCATTAACTTTGACTAAATCAATGCCACGAGATTTTTTTAACAAATCTGCGCTTTTTTTAGCAAAGATGAAATTACGAATTAATTCAGTAGGATAACCATTAACTGGAATTTTTATCCAATTAACTTGGCTATCATTTTCTAGTTCTGGCGCAATTTCACTTGCTAATAATGTCAGGTGATGACCGCGATGAATTGCTTCTTTGGCAACTTCATAATTTACTCGACCTTGACCATCACCTCGTTTAACTTTATGAGTAACGATACATAGTTTCACGTCCCACCTCTACCAATATCTGAAGTTTAATCAACTCAATTATTTCGATATTTCTAGTAGTTTACTTACCAAGAGTTGCGGAGTAAAGCTGAGAGTGAGCGCTGCTAGAGTTCGCAAATTAAATCTTTGTTTATTCAACACTTGCCAAAAATAAGGGCGTGCGGCTGTTGTCTGATTAATTCGCAGTAAACCAATTCCCAAAGTAGTATTAGCAGCTAACCATTGTTGTTGAAAGTACGTTTTAAATTCTTGTAAACGCGTGTCTTCCATAAAAACTTTGTAGCAAAACATTTCGCTTTTAGCTTTGCGAATTTTGGCTTGCACATCTCGACCACCACTAAGCATGGTGTCAGTTTGTTCATGGACACGATATTGCGTGAGTCTTTCTGGATAATAGTAAGCAGCACGCCCAGATATACAGCAGAGATAAGTTAAATATAAATCCCACATTCCGCCAACTTCTGAAGGAATACTATCCCAATCAATAACATCATTGCGAATCACGCAAGCAGCAGCGGTGGCTATGCTTTTATTTATTAGCCCAATCTTAAAGAAAGATTGATGAATGCCTTGTACGAGTTTGTCTCGTTTATAAGCGCGTGTATTTTCTTCAGTTCCAACATAATCAATGTTGCTATATGCATCTATGATGTATTGATCACAAAAAGCCAGAACTAATTCAGAATTTTTTTCTAGAATTGGCACAAGCTTTGCTAAAAAGTCTTCATTCCACATATCATCATCATGCAGGCTAGCAACGTATTTACCTTGGGCCATTTTGAAGCCATGCTGCTGATTAGCGAACATACCGACATTTTGTGGTTGCCTCCACAATTTGATGCGTGAATCCCCAAAAGATTCAACAATATTTTGGGGATTTTCTGGGCTACAATTATCAGAAACAATAATTTCAATATTTTGATAAGTCTGTTTAACAGCACTAGCGATCGCTAGCTTAAGATATTCTGGTCGATTATAGGTTGGAATAATAACACTGACTAAAGGTTGTTGACATTCTTGATTCGATAACATGTTTGTACTCTGTATTTTGTCCGGTAAAAGTTATCCCCCAAAACAGCCAATTTGGCTTGATTTATTTTAGTAGCTTAGTTACTTCAAATAGAAAAATCATATATGATTTTTTCATAAATCTCTTGTAGATGTTTTACATGAACATCCATTGTAAGTTCTTTCATCAAAAAAGCATGACCTTGTTCGCCAATCTGGCGACTTTTTTGATAATCTGTGTCCAATTCATTGATAGCCTCAGCCAGCTTTTTAATATCATTAGCTGGAACAAGAATACCTGTTTCTCCATCTTTTAAGTGTTCTGGAATACCTCCAACTGCACTAGCAATTACAGGTCGATAACGAGCATAAGCTTCAAGAGTAACAAGTCCAGCAGGTTCAGGCCAAACACTAGGAAATATGACTGCAAAACACCGTTGATAAAGTGTATTTAATTTATCACCCTCACACCAACCGTGCCAAGTGATCCGGTTATTCAATCCTAGTGAACTAGCTAATCTTTCTAATCGAAGCTTATCCCATCCTTCACCTGCGATATCAAGATGAATTTGCGGATTTGTATGTACTAAAGTTTTTAGCAACCATTCCAGGCCTTTGTCAGGTACAATCCGCCCAGCAAAAAGAATTCTATGATTTTGATGAATTTCTAAACTTAGGGGTTTTGTGCCAATTTGAGGTACTGAAGTCCCACAACGCAGAGTAATAATTTTCTCAGATGGCACACCGTTTTTTATCAACTGTCCCCGGACATAATTGCTATTAGCAATAACTGTAATTTTTAGATTATTTAAGATATTTAACACCTGCTGAGAGTGCTGCAATTCCTTAATCACTTTTTGAGGTCTGCGGCTACCACAGCCATCTACTACTTTGCCCCAAGTACATCTCAAATATGAGAAATTTCGCTCACAAACTACACCCTGACCTGCTAAATATTTTGTGCCACTAGGACAGTAGGTTGAATGATTATGAACAGTGAAGACTGCGGGACATTTACCTGTAAGTCCTAATAATAAATCTGGACTGTGAATGTGGACGAGTCTAAGCTGGCTTTGGTCAATATTCTGAAGAGATTTGAGAACGCGATCGCTTACACCAGGTAGGCGATAATTAATTAGAGACGTTAAATAAGTTTCAGCTCCTCCACTACCACCAACATCAAAGCCAGAACATTGGTAAATTAATCCTTTTTCAAAATTTTCCTGTGTTAATTTTTTCTGGTTTTGTCCCGTATATGTTACTAAGTTCGCCATTATTACCCTACACTTATTTTCAAACTCAAATAGATATTATTAATTAGTATCTAGTATTTCAGTTGAGCAATTACTGAATTCTAAATGTTTGTCGCACCTGTTGCTTATAACCAGGAATTTTATAGGCAACAACTGGAGTTCGATATAACTAAGTTTCTGTTGGAGAGCAGTTCGATCAAACATCAGGTGAAAATCAGAAATTGCTGCTGCTAGTTGAGCAATTACTTTGCTCATTACCTCTGTACCTGTGGGTTCAACTAACCACACTCCAGGCTTATCTTGTAAATAATTCCAGTTTTAATTTTAGGTACTGCTACCAAAATTGGGTAATTTGTCATTAAATATTTGTAGTAGCGTGGCAAGGCTAAAATGTTGCAATAAATTTTCTTGTAGTGTGGTCTTCTAGCCAGCACCGGACGTGCGAGACGCCCATCCCACAAGAGGAAAGCTAATGCACTATTTTAGCTGTGCCACGCCAGTAGGTTTTACATCAAATACGTCGGCTATAAGTTCCATCGGGACGATTTGCTGATTTGTTAGCTAATCTACTCGACTCACTTCATACTGCATCTGGTGATATTTCCAAAGCTTACCTTGAAGCTCAAGTAGTTCTTGATAGTTACCCTGTTCTACGATCCGTCCTTGTTCTAGCACCACAACCTTATCTGCTTTGGCGATGGTAGAGAGACGGTGAGCGATCGCAATTACTGTTCTACCAATAGATAGCTTTTCTAATGAATCTTGAATTAAACGCTCAGATACAGAATCTAATGCACTAGTTGCTTCATCCAAAATCAAAATTTCTGGGTTCCTTAGTAAAGCCCGTGCAATAGCAATTCGCTGTCTTTGTCCTCCAGATAATCTGACACCCCTATCTCCTAATTGAGTGTTAAAACCTTCGGGCATTTCTAAAATAAATTCTAGTGCATTCGCTAGTTTAGCAGCTTCCTGAATTTCATCTTTAGTGGCTTCTGGAGTACCGTAAGTAATATTCTGCCAAACAGTAGTGTTGAAAATAAAAGTATCCTGACTGACGACAGCTATTTTATGACGTAAGGAGTTAATTTCAAACTTCCGCACATCGACTTCATCGATATAAATATTTCCCTCTGTAGCATCGTAAAATCGGGGAATTAAATCGGCAAGTGTTGTTTTACCAGCACCAGATGCTCCCACTAGCGCTGTCATTTTTCCCTTTTCAAGAGTAAGAGTAATATTATGTAGCACTAAATTCTGATTATCGTAGCCAAAATCTACAGACACTAAATCTATTGATCTTTTTAAACCCTTAAACTTAATTTTGCCATTTTTAAAGTAATATTGATTATCACTTTTCAACAGATTTTTAATATTATCTGCTGAGCCATGTAAAGTACTGAGAAATGCTCTTGTACCATTAATATCTTGGACGAACGGGACGAAGCGAAATAACACAAAGAAAAAGGTTAGCAAGGAAGCAACTTGTAGCGTTCCATTGCTAACAAGGCTGGTGAACGCCAAAATAATCATCCCGACTAATACTGTAGTCGCTACCCCTTCAGCAATTGGTTTGACAAGTGTCCAGGTAAACACAACTTTAGTAGTAGTACTTACTACCTTGTCGCTAGCTTTGTAGTAACGCTGACGCTCAAATTCTTGAGTACTATAAGAGTGAACAGTGCGAATACCATTAATAAATTCTACGGCTGCTGATGTAAAATTAGCGTTAGCAGTTGTCATGCCAAAACTTGACTCTCTAACTCTGGCATTCAAATTAGACAACCCCACGCCTAAAAGGGTAAACAATAATGCTGAAATCAGTGTCAGTTGCCATGATATTAAAAACATTGATATTAAGTAGACAAAAGTTGTCAGTCCTCTAGTCACTAAAAAGGCTCCGCCACTGAAACTCTGTCTTATCCTTTCTATTTCTGTGGTAATTGTGTTAATTAGATCACCCGAACGAGTTTTAGCAAAATAACTTAGCGATAAGGCTTGTAACTGCTCAAAAATTTGCTTACGTAAGCGATCAGCAAGATGTAGTTGAGATAATTCGGTGTAAACTTGAGAAAAATAATTGAAGGTTGCACGTAACCAAGTACTCAATAAAATTAATATAGAGACGCGGTACAAACGATTAACGGCCGATGTCTTAGCTCCCAAAACCCAAATATCAAACCAGTCTATTCCTGTCTGGACAGGTTGGGCATCAGGACTAGTTAAACTCTGCAAAAATGATAGTAAAAAGCCAATGCTTACACCTTCAAAAGTTGCCGCTAAAAATGAAAATATCAAGGCAAGTATAGCAATCTTACGAAAGTGCTTAAATTCTCGTAAAATCAAATAGTTGTTCTGCCAGAAGCTAGTGGCTTTGAGCCAAGTTTGGAGTGGTCGAGATTGGAAATGCATGGATTTTCAACAATAGTTTCAGAAATTAAATAGACATTTGTAGATGCTATGCAAATATTTTTGCAGATATAGTGCGGTAAATGAACTAATCAATTACCGCACTAAGTCTTAATAGTTATTTTTGCAGAATTGAAAAGAGGAAGAAAAACTTGAGCAGATTGTAATTAGCCCTAAAGCGCCAACTACGAACTTTTAGGAGCAAATAAATTACAGTGTTGAGCTATCTAAATGCAACAGGTTGGGCTGTGTATCTATCTCCCATGAACCAGTAATTTCTGATAGTTTATTTAGCTGGCGTTTTCCTTGTAAACTCAGCTGCACTGCTTCTTCTAAAGTCCAAGAACGAGATCCCATCAAACTCATTTCACCGCGCAATACATTCAATAATTGGGGCAGATTATCCAGATCATATTTACGCATCCAATGTCCTAACGGTGTTATTTTATGCTTTGCAGTTGTGCAAAACTTGATTGCTTGAAAGAGTTTACCCCGTTCTCCAACATGCCACTCACGAGAAAAAAGTGACTCTGGCGAATCAAATTGCATCAACACAACCAATATCAGCATAATTGGACTCACTAATAGTAGTAATACTAAAGCAGTCATCCAATCAATTAGTCGTTGCAACCAGTTCAAGGGATAGCTACCTTTCGGCAGATTGCCAGGACGGATGCGTAAGAATATTGGCTTATGAGCTTGCTCACACGCATCTGCCCAAAACCTCAGCAAAGTCTCACCGAGTTTTGGATCTATACTCACCAAATTTACTGGAGAATGTTTTAAACAATCTACTAATAATTGCTCATTATCTAATGAAGGTAGATATGGTTGTTTCACTTCTCCACAAGGTTTTACCACCAGCTGACCCCGCCGCCACTGAAGCGTGCAGCGTGAGGAGGGATTAACTTGGTGTTGCTTGGTAACATTATAAAAGTTCTGTAGAGTTGGAATTATTGAAGTTGTCATATGTCTTTGGATTTATACAATAGTGAATTGCTGAAGTGTTATCAAAGACTATCAAGATCAAAGACTCAGTTTGAATCCTTTTCGCCCCGAAAAGCTGTCGATAATTGTGTGCAAAATATGCTATTTTTGCTTGTCCTCTAGGCAAGTACACATCTTGCATAATGATGCTGGTTTCAAGAGATACTAAGCAGATAAATAACAATAAACGTAACTGAAAAGCTTGGCAGGAGATTAGGTATTTCCTCCTAGAATTAATGATAGTGGGGAGATACAGAGGAAGTTCACCTGATTACTTTATTGCTTTATACCTACATTTAATTGCGCTTATCTACTTATTTCAATTGGTCTAACCAAACCAGTTTACTCTTGCTTCCTAGTTTTCTTTTGGAAGAGGCTTTAATCTCTAGAATATAAGACTATGTAGGAATAACTAATGCTCAAATAAATTCTTTATTGACTCTTTAAATAAATAGCAATTTCTTTAGATAATTATAAAGCTGTTATAAATATACTTACATTTTTATGATAGTAATACAACTAAATTGTGACACTAAAAAAGTTTATTTATTACAAATAATTTAATTAATTAATTTTTAAACAAGTCATTGTAGAAACATAATATATTGTGCCCCTACTGTGTTGCTTTTGTATTCTATTCAGTTGCCAACTGCTATATGTGCGATCGCATCCCAACTAGTGCGATCGCACAATCTACAAAATATGCCAGAGTTTGACACCAAAGGCATCCACTCCAATTAAAAATCCTCTAAAAGCACGATATGTTATGTGGAAATAATCTAACTATTTTTCCACAGCTTGTTTGAGGGCTAATCGTTGTTGTTTTGCATAAGGTACATAAGTATGAGCAGTGTTTGATACTCCATCTGCCACAACCCCAATTAGGTTTAATCTGCTCAGCATAGTTGTAGCTTGGGCTAGCTGGGTTCGCGTCACGCCACCAATGCTTGCTACCAGTACTACACTACGACAAGATGATGCGGTGAGCATAGCATCTACCAAGCCGAGAACTGGAGAAGCATCTATGAGTACCAGATCATAGTTATCCTCGAATGTTGCCATCAATTGCATCATCCGAGGGGAACTCAAGAGATTAGCTGAATCAGCAGGTGTTGGGCCGGCGGTCAAAATATCGATGTAGGCTGAGCCTGAGTACTGAATACTAATCTGGTTGGGTAGAGTGACATCACTCGCCAATAGAGTTGAAAGTCCCTGTTCATTGGGAAGATTAAGCTGTTTGTGCAGACTAGGATCTCTTAAATTGGCATCAATTAACAGTACTCGTTTGTGCAAACGAGCAGCACTCATTGCCAAACCCAATGCTAAAGCTGACTTACCCTCATCGGGCAAAGCCGAGGTGATCATCAAAGACTTTAAGCTGGTTACAGAATTTAAAAGTTCAATATTTTTATAAATTAGATCCAGTGATTCCCAACGCGGTGGGGATTGCAACACCTGAATTGTCCAAGGTGCGAGAACTTCTGGCTTGCCAAAAGGCAACTTGATCATTGATTCTCTAGTTTTGGCAGGCGATAACTTGGGAGTCGTACCCAACAACGGCAAAGCAACCTGCTTCTCCAACTCAGCAGTGGTATGAACAGCATCATCAGCTGCTTCTCGAATAAAGGCAGCAACACTTCCTAACATTAAGCCAACCACTGCACCCAACAGAAGATTCTGCTGGAGGTTAGGGCCCAACTTTGCACCTATTTGAGGATCTTCTACAACTTCCCAATTAAATCCACCCTTGGAAAGTTCTTGCCGCAATTGCTGCTCTGCTCTTAAAAGTTGCTCCAACCTTTCACGGCTAAATTGTAATTGCGGTAACATGCGATTGTAATAAGCCAACAGAGGAGGAAAGCGTTTGAGTTCCAAGCGCAGCTCGTTCTGTTTCTGTGTCAAAGTTTGATCGCGAGCGCTTAAAGCAACTATAGTTGTCTGCGTTTCTACTAGCTGACCAGCAAGGCTGAGGTCAATTTCACCGAGCTGTCCTTGTTCAAGAAGAGATTGTCCAGCAGAGAATGCACCTGTAGGCTGTTTGCCTAAAGTCCTTCCTACTTCTTGTTGCAATAATATTTTCTGGCTTTGAAGTTGTTCCTTGAATTTTTGTACACTCGGAGTCTCATCAGTGAAACGTAAGCGTTCTTGTGCTAGAGCCAGTTCTGTTTTTTGGATTTCGTTCAGTAAGCCTTGATAACGAGTAGACTGACTAAGACGAGAAGAAACTAGAGCGTTTTGTGGAGAACGGTTAAGTTGTTCTTCCAAAGATTTTTGACGTGCAAAAGCCTCTTGATACTGAGAACGAGTTGTCTGTCGCTCTTGCTCAATAGTATTTAAAGCTGTCTCAATTGCTTTAGCTTGTGACTCTGGATCGATTAAATTTTGGTTTCTGCGAAAACGTTGTAAGTTTGCCTCAGACGCGTTTACTTCTTCACTAGCTTTACTCAACTGTTCCCTGATAATTTGCAGACCTTTCTGCAAACGCGAATCCTGCTGTTGTTTGTTGTATTCTAAATAAACTTGCCGAATTGCATTCAGAACTTTTTGTGTCTTCTCTGGATCTATATCGATATATTCAACTTGAAATATTTTAGTAACGACATTATCTTCTTTAGTTCTTAATTGATTTAAGACCAAAGAACTTTTAATTTCAGCTGTTGTTATATTCGGATAGTCAGACTGAAGCTTATCAACCGCTTTTTGAATAAGTCCAGAACTCTGCATCAAGTTAAGCTGGGTCGCCGTATCAATTACAACATTAGAGTCGGTAAACTGATTTTCTGGCCCAATTCCTTCTTTCTTCCCTTGATAATTAGGTTCTATTAGCAGTTGCATCGAACTTTTATAAGTAGGATGTGTCCTAGAAGTTACTATACCTGCAATAGCAATTGAACTAATAAATACTGCTAAAAACCAGGGAAATCGCCGCACAAGTATTGCAAATAATTGTCCGTAGCCTGGTTCAGTTTCGGGGGCTGTAGTTATATGTGGATTTAGACTATTTTGAATCACTTTTATTATCCTTCTCTTCTCTTTGTGACGCTGCCGAAGTTCTGAGCGGAGGCTTCTACGGCTCAGACTTCTGTTTGCGTAGCTTGCTTTGCCGTAGAGGTACACCCAATAAATCAAATGAATGACTGATGCACGCCACGCGTTTGACCAATAATTTTCTCGACTTTACTAAAGAATGCTTTTTCAGAAAAATTTGTCACTGCATGATTACGGATATGATCGTAATTCCAAGTGATTTTTCCTGCTTCTAGTAAAGCAGCTTGCAAAGATTCGGGTGTCTGTCTTTTAAAGAAGACCCCTGTTTCTCCAGGTATTTGAGTATCTAATACTCCACCTGCGCCATAGGCGATGACTGGTGTTCCACTAGCATTAGCTTCTACTGGAACTAAGCCATAGTCTTCTAAAGCTGCAACGATAATAGATTTAGCTTTAGAAAATAAGTTTTTGCGTGTTCCATCACTTACGTGTCCTAAGAATTCAATGTTATCTAATGCTTTGGACTTTAACCGTTCTTGTTCTGGCCCGTCACCTGATATTAATAACCGCCACCCTAACCAATTAAAAGCTTCGATGATTATATCAAGACGTTTATAGCTAATCATTCTAGCTGAGGCCAGATAATATTCATCTTTTATATCCGAAAAAACAAAGTTACTAGTATCAATTGGATAGTTGACTACAATTGCGGGTTTACCATAAATACTTTGAATGCGCCGGGCGACAACACTCGAATTAGCTATGTACAAGTCAGGTTCCTGAGCATAAGTCAGGTCTACGTTTCTCATTAATTGGAAAATATATTCGATTAAAGGAGCAAAGTATCGATAGTCTCCGTATTCCCGTAAATAAGTTTCTGTGTCCCACAAAAAACGGGTGACATTATGACAAAAGCAAATGTGGCGGGCATTTGGGCGTTTGCGTACTGCTTTTGCGAAGCTGGTACTACTACTGATAATCAAATCGTACTCTTGCAGATTCAATGCTCGAAAAGCCGGGAAATATAGGGGAGCAATCAGCCTGAAATACTTTGCTGCACCTGGAATCTTTTGCAGAAAAGTTGTGTTAACTACACGCTCACCTACATCAATAGTTTTTTGGCGATCATACAAAGATGTGAAAATATCGGCTTCGGGGTAGCGCTTACATAGCAATTCAAACACGCGCTCTGCCCCACCGAGCTGGGTTAAATAATCATGGACTAGAGCAATTTTCATTAATCTTACCTAAAGTTATAATAAAGCTTTTTTGAAAGTTATCCAATAAGTTACTATCAACAAATTTAGTATTGATTAGAATAACTTTCTCAGAAGTAGATGTAATTAAACTTTGTTTGTAACGAGCAATTTATTGCTCTAGATAAGGTTTGAAAGAGTTAAAACTCTTCCTACTAGCTCTCGTTTAATTCAGCACTTTTACTTATTAGACTTCTTGCAAAATTCCGAAAATTATTAGTGTCATTCTGACCAGAACGTAGCGGAGGGTATCCCTACGCTTAAGCAAGCTAAGCCTTGGTTCCGCAGGAAGGAATCTCCGAGATGTTTTGCTCCGCTCAACATGACAATTTAAGCATTGATGCAAGAGGTCTATTCTTTAGGAGGATATTTGAGAAGTAACAAATATTTCTTAGATACCCACAATCAATTTAAAAATGAGGGTTAATAGATTATCAAAGCATTTGGTGTTTTACCAGCAACTTTTCAAATATCCTCTAAATCTTGCTAGAAATACCTACACTGGTACTATAAAACATTCACAATCTATTGATGATTGAGACCAAAATATTAGATAATAGTAGTAAACCCTTTTCTGAGGATAATGACATCATAAGTTTTTGATAAACTTGTTCTGATTTGAGAGCAGGTAGTTAACTCTTGTGATGACCACACATGAAAAATAGTTACTACTAATATCTATAAAAGTCTAGAATTTACCCAACTGCTGCCAGAATTTTTTCTGAAGCAAAATAAGCGTTTTGCTCAGTTCGTAGTTGGTCACAGAGTCTACCTTTGGGCAATTCTACATCTTCGTAAGTGAGGACTTGATCCTTAAGAATATCTCGCTTCAAACGACATCCTTCAGCTAAACCAATTGGTAGAAGATTTTGTTCTTGGACGATGTGGGAATTTTCACATTGTCCGTAGGTCATGTAGTAACCGATGCCGTCTAAGGTTTCCTCTGCTTTTAGGTCGATTTTGGCAGTGGTGACAACATCCACGAGAGGGCCAGCCAATGGAGACATAACAGCATCTTGGAACAGGACAGCACGCGCGACAGATAGTGGAACTTCAAAATGACAGAGGTGATAGGGAGTATAGAAGCTGTAAAGAGGGCCTTCACCTAGTTTGTACAAGTTGAGGTAGTGGCGTTGCTTGGGGTCATCGTGAGTAGCAAATACATACACGCCAGGCCCAGGTTTTGCTCCAACTACATAATCGACGATACCGCCTAGTTGCTTGAGTTGTTCAACATCGTACAGATGGGTCATTTCTTCAACATAACCGCTGAAGTCATATCCCAGCATCCCGCGTTTGGCGACTTTCATACCTGTGGCATTGGCAACGATCGCCTGCTCAAAGGAGATTTTTGTTCCGTCGGCAAAGCTAGCTACCATGTGGGGTTTTTGACCCCAACGCTTGGCAAATGCTTCTTGGGTGGTGGGATTACGATAGGGGTCTTGAAGTCCTTTAATGTTACCGCACAATAGCGGAGTTAAACCAATGCTTTTCACAAATCGGTAAAGATTCATTTGCACTCCTGGCTGATCGCCATCACAAGCGCTGAGAATCACTCCAGCTTTATCGGCATACACTTTGAGGATAGGGCCGATAGTGCCGTCGAGTTCGGCATTCATCATAATCACATGTTTGCGATGGGCGATCGCTTCTAACACGATATGAGCGCCAAACTCTACAGCACCCGTGACTTCGATTATGGCCTCGATTCCTTCGGCGCGGCAAAGTAAGTTGGCATCTTCTGTGACGGCACACTTGGAAGAGGCGATCGCATCTTCTAGTTCGCTGACACTAGCAACAACTTGAATCTCCTCAATTCCTGCTTCTGAATAAGCTTGCTTGGCGGCGTCAATCCCACGGTTAGAGATAGCAACTAACTCCATCCCCGGAACTGAATTGACAATCTGATTGGCAATTCCTCGACCCATAAAGCCAGCACCAATCATCCCTACTTTGATGGGATTCCCTGCTGCTGCGCGGGTTTGTAAGGCGCGATCGATAATAATCATTAACTAAATTCCTTTATAGAACTGTTTGTTGGTATACCAATTCTCTATATCAGTTATCAGTTATCAATTAATTCCTATAAATCAAGAAAACTGATAACTGTTTAGTGTTCACTTATTAGCTATAACTACTAACTGATTGTTTGCTAGATTCAGTGAAAGATGCTTGTTGTTTCTGTCTATGGTTTTCTATCATTTGCTCCACAGCATTTCGGTAAGCCTCAGCAAACTTTTCTTTGGTATGATTTTCTCTTGCATATTCCCATGCTTTACGGGACATTAGTTTTAAGTCTTCTCCAGGTAAATTGGCAATTTTTCTAACTGTTGCCTTAATTTCTTCAAGAGAATAGTTCTTTAGAATTACACCAAAATCGTGAACATCTACACCAGACTCGTAGGTTAAAATCGGAATTAACCCGGCTTGCAGACTAGTTATTACGGCTCCTGCCTGCCCCTCAGAAACAGAAGGATAAACAAGTCCTAAACAGTTATTTGTAATTTCTAAAAACTCAGGACTGCTAACATCAACCCAACCATGAGTATGAATATTTGGTGTTTCATACAACTCTTTATAGAATGCTTTTTCAAATTCTTTGTCGTTACTGACAGGGCCGCAAACCGTTAAGTGGTATTCTGGCATTTGAGCAAAAGCATCTAAAACTAAGTCTAATCCTTTGAGAACTAAAGCACTACCACCAAACCACAGAAAACGCTTTCTTATCGCTTCAAAGTCTTTCTTGTCGGGACAGGGATAAACGTGTGACGAAGAAATAGGAATACGAAACATCGGTTTGTTAGCGTATTTAAATGTATTAACTGTGAAATCGTTGCCCAACACAGTAGCATAATCGGCATATTCAATTCCCAAGTTAGGCGTTTCAAACCGCTGCGGACGTAAAGTAATACCTCTACGCTGTTGTAGTTCTAAAAGCCTGTTACATTCAGCCGCATTGCGAAACACCATATTAGCAATGTCAACGTGAAAAATTTTGATGCAATCTTTATTAAGTAATGGTGTAAGTGCTTCTAGCCGATGACGTAAATCAATAAAAAATGCGTAGTCTTTTTGAGGAACGAATTCATCATTGTGGAATTGGATAACATCAACGCTATAACCAAGGTCTAAAAAAGTTTGCGCGATGAGCAGACACTCCCAATTCCAACTTTGGTCATTGGGCACAGGTTGACCTGGTTTTAACAAGAATGGTTCAATTCGATAAGAAAGAAGTACATTTCCTTTAGAAGGTTGGTTTGGTTTTAGGGAAACAACCTGCAACGTTTTGATGTAATTGATGCGAGTGTTTACCTTTTTGATCAAAGAAGAGATAGAAGTAGCAAGATGAGATATAGTATTGTTTGGCATTTTGTATTTTCCAATTTTATTAGACTCAATAAAGAGGATTTAGCAACTGCTTTTCAGTTTTTAATTGCCAAATGAAGATGATAAAAATAGAGGGCGATCGCAAACTATTTAAAAGCTATATTTATCTGGAACTTGTACCTCCAACAGTCATCATTCTCAACAAAGGCCAATTTAAATCTTTCTCAGAAATTTCAGTCACATCTAGAGGCCAATCAATATTAAAAAATGGGTCGTCATAGCGTAGACCTTTCTCATACCCAGGCGTGTAAAATTCACCCACTTGATAGACAACTTCAGTCTCATCCACGAGTGCTTGATAGCCGTGAGCAAACATTTCTGGAACATATAAGGCGCGGTGGTTGTTTGCTGTGAGTTCTACACCGATGTGTGATAAAAAAGTTGGCGACTCAGGACGCATATCAATAATTACGTCATAAATAGCACCTTTAGTACAGCGAATTAGTTTCGTTTCTGCTGCTGGGAGAGTTTGATAGTGCATTCCCCGCAGAGTACCTTTTTTGTAGTTAAAAGATAGGTTACATTGAGCTACTGTTGGCTTTAACCCGTGTGCTGCAAATTCTTGAGCGCAGAAAGTCCGCGCGAAAAAACCACGGTGATCTGGCTTTTCTTCTAAATCAATGATGAATGCGTCTTTGAGTGCGGTTTCGGTGAATATCATAGATAACAAGGGTTAGTATTAACAAAAACTTGGCAATTAATACACTAGCGGCTATTTTCTAGCTGTTGCTTTAACTCTATTCTGGGATAAGTATCATCCCAGTATTGAGTACAAAGGTCTGGGCGTTCTGGAGGATTAGCTGTATAACAAAAAAATAAAGCTGAGCGGTCTTCTGTGCGTACTGTTCCGTGATGGAAAGCATTTTTTGTATCTACAATAATGACTGTTCCTGCTGGCCCTGTACAGGATTTCCAAGCTGATTTGGGAATGACTTCTTTTACTTGTTCATCATTAATACCTAAATAGCTTGACTTCAAAAGCTTGTAGTAAATTCGCCAATAATTCAAACTAAATAAGGAGGTTAAGGAACGCGGAATGTATTCAAAAGGCCCGGTCTTTTCATCAACATCATTTAAGTAAATAAAGATTTTGATAATCCGGCGGTCTTCTGCATCACTATGCCAAAGCAGTGTACCAAACTGATTATCGCTCTTGAAATCTTTGCGTAAGTGTACACCGTGAAAAGTAATAGGAAGACCAATATAATTTTCGATGATGTTGAGTAGTCTTTTCTCCCTTCCCCAGGTAGAGATTTCTGGTAAACCTGTAACTGTGTAAATTTGCGGCCACTTTTTATCTAGATGTTCGTTATTTAACTCTTCCATCTGAGATAATTGCACGTAAGCAGTTTTGAGCAGTTCGGAAGTAGAATTTAATCCTAATTCGGCAAGTGTTGTGATATAAACGCCGTCTTTTTTAAGAGCATTAAGAATTAGGCGATCGCTTTCTTCCAATGCAGGCAAATTAGCAGCATGTTTCAAAACAGCTAATCTATAAACTAACTCAGATCCTAGTGAAGCTATTTTGTCTTTAATGTTGTTAAGCATGGTAAAATCACTTTGTTTTTAATGCAGCTTTAGTACCAAAACGTTTATTATTAGCTCGCATTTCTTGAGTAGATGTTTCACTAGCTTCGGAGATTTTAAACTCTTTAAAAGCCATGAGATCAAATGCTGAAAAGCTAACTAAAGCTAAAAACGGAATGACTATTTTAATAGCAGACAAAGGCCATCTTCTTAAAGCACCTAAGAAGACTTTTAAATTTACTTCTTTACCATTTTGCAAAAGCATCCGCCTGCAAAACTGCTTAGAATATCCACTCTCCTCCAGTTTTAAAATCACTTCCGGTATATGTTTGTATTGCATTAATAGTGCAGACTTGGGTTCTTTCTGCCAATAACTCACACCGACAATACATTCCAAATAAGTCTCTTTAGTAACAATTACACTACCATTAGCTGCACAATAACCAGCTAAATAGGCCAAAGATATCCAGTTATTCTCAGCATCTTGCCAAATTTGTAGAGCGCGTTTTACTAAGTCGGTGCGGTACACCGTAGCAGTCAAAAATATAACTGCACCAACACTTTTAGAAAAACAATGCTCAAATATTGCTTTACCATCACCACAAGCATCTTCGCTATCAACATCAAACCAGCGATTATCAACTATTGTTGGTGGATGTACTGGTTCTCCAGTAATTTTATTCCGGCCAGAAAAGTTGAGAAACAGTAATGATAAATCTTCGTGTTGCTTGAGTTTGTCGATGACATAACTAACGGCTCTTTCCTGAATTGGGTCATCATCGCCAATTGTCCAAACGTATTTTGTTGTTGCAGAGTTGAGGCAATAAATAATATTTTTAACTACGCCTAAATTTTTAAAGTTTTTATTTATTTTAAATGTGATTGAACTAAGTTGAGTTTGCCACTTTTTTATGACATACTGAGTATTGTCGGTAGAACAATTGTCAGAAACCAAAATTTCACAATCAGACTCAAAACCTTTAATAGCCTGAGTCAGCCATGCTAGCTGTTTATCAAGTAACTCGGCACGATTATAAGTAGGGATGGCAATGGTTAGTAATTTATTCATGGTGAGAAATAAAAATCAGTTTTTGTAGAGTTCGCTATACTTTGCAGTCAGATGTAATATCTTAATTTTCAATAGAAAAGCATCGTTCATAAACTACTTCATCTGTTGATGTACTCAGCCAGGAAAAATTTAAAATTAATAGTGCTAAATTACGATTTTTTTAGTTATTTACCAAACAGTTCTTTTATGAATAATTTCAACTAAAGAAGCAGTGTAAATTTTTACTTACACTGCTTTTATTTGCAAATTACGATACTACGGATAGCAAATCCCGTACAGGTAACGAATAAACTTGAACTTCAGGAATTGGCACTACAAACTGTCCACCCCACTCGCTAATAAATGCCATTTGTTCCATAATTTCTTCCTTGAGATTCCAAGGTAAAATTAGTACATAATCTGGTTTAGTTTCGCGGATTGTGTCTGGATGAAAAATGGGAATATGAGTTCCAGGTAAAAATAATCCCTGTTTATAGGGATTGCGGTCTACTGTGTAATCGATGAAATCTTTACCAATACCACAGTAATTGAGTAACGTATTACCTTTAGCAGGCGCACCATAACCGGCAATTGATTTACCCTTGGCTTTAGCCGCTAGGATAAAACTTAACAGCTTGTGCTTTGTCTCTTTGACTTTTTCTCCAAATGTAATGTAAGTTTCTATCTGGTGTAATCCAGCAGCAATTTCTTTTGCTTTGATTTGGCTAACTCGTTCGCTAATTATGGGATTATCAGCATAGTCATGTTTGGCGTAAATTCTTAAAGAACCGCCATGAGTTGATAATTCCTCCACATCAAAAAGTTTTAAATTGTGCGCTGCAAAAATTTTTTCTACAGTGAGGAATGAAAAGTAAGAAAAATGCTCGTGATAGATAGTGTCAAACTGATTTTGTTGAATGAGTTGTAAAATGTGAGGAAACTCCATTGTCAAGATACCATTCGGCTTGAGAAGGAGTTTTATCCCGGCGATAAAATCATTTAAATTTGGAACGTGAGCTAAGACATTGTTGCCTACTAAAAGATCAGCTTGTTTTCCTTGTATAACTAGTTCTTTAGCGGTTTCAACTCCAAAAAACTTGTTTATACTAGGAATACCTTTTTCTTGGGCTACCTTGGCTATATTCGTTGCTGGTTCTATTCCTAAAACTGGGATTCTTTTCTCTACAAAATATTGCAGTAGATAGCCGTCGTTGCTGGCAATTTCAATAACTTGAGTGTGATGATTTAAACCAAACTTTTCTACTATCATATCGGTGTAAGCCTTGGCGTGTTTTAGCCAAGTTGCCGAGTAAGAAGAAAAGTAAGCATAGTCACCAAAAATCTGATCTGGAGTTTCAAACTGTTCTAATTGAACCAATAGAGTATCTTCTGAGATATAAGCGTGGAGTGGATAAAATTTCTCGGCACTATTTAGCTGTTCCGCTGTTAGATAAGCGTTGGCTAAAGGTGACATCCCTAAATCAACAAACGTATGGTGTAAATGTTGACGACTAAAACGACATTGTGCAATTACCATAAATTAAAGTCTCGCTAAAGGAAAACAACTTGATAGATGAGATAAATCCGAATCAAATATTGTTGATTCGGAAATTGGCATCTGTTTATTTACTACTATTAGGCTACTTTAACTACTTTTTTTCCAAAAGAAATCTTGGTCAATTTGCTCAGTACGAATTAGATACTCTAGCTGCTTTAAGCGTGTAAATCCTCTAAATAAGAAAGTATCTTCAGCCATATCTATTTGATTGAATAAATCAAATAACTGTTGAGCACCGGACTGGGCATTCCAATCACACTTAAATCCGGGTAGTGTTGTGTTGATTTTCTCGAAGGAGACTCGATAACTGCGGTTGTCTGCACCGTTGTCACCAAAGGACAATTTGCAATTTGGGAAAATAGCAGCAATAATCTCAGCAATTTCTTTGACGCGATAGTTGTTCGCTGTATCTCCCACGTTGAAGATTTGATTATGTACAATATCTCGTGGCGCTTCTAAAGCGCAGACTATGGCTTTGCAAATATCCAATGCGTGGACTAATGGACGCCAAGGTGTACCATCACTGGTCATTTTGATTTGTTTTGTAGTCCATGCCAAGCCTGCCAAGTTGTTTAAAACAATATCAAAGCGCATTCTCGGAGAAGCACCAAAGGCTGTGGCATTCCGCATAAAGGTAGGAGAGAAGTCATCGTCGGCTAATAGTTGGACATCCCGCTCTACTAAAGTTTTACATTCTGCGTAGGCTGTTTGGGGATTAATAGGAGATGCTTCTGTGACATCACCTTCGGTAGCAACACCGTAGACACTGCACGAAGACATATATATGAAGCGGCGCACACCTATGGCTTTAGCTAGGTTAGCTAGACGAACTGAACCTAGATGATTAATTTCGTAAGTGATATTGGGTGCTAACTGTCCGGTGGGGTCGTTGGAGAGTTCTGCCATGTGAACTATTGCTTCCACGCCTTGCAAATCTTCCGGTGTGATGTCACGGATATCTTTGTTGAGGGTTTTGGCTGTCACTTCAGTACCGTTGTACAGCCAACCAACTTTATAGAAACCAGTATCGATGCCGAGAACTTCGTGTCCTCGTTCGATTAACAGAGCAGGTAATAACGAACCAAGATAGCCTTCTGTTCCGGTTACTAATATTTTCATTGTTGTCAAATTCTCTGTATTGATGAGTTCAATTCCATTCGGCTGAGCAATTACTCTGCGGGTACACCAGCCGCAATTGAGTAAGGAGGAATGTTTCTATTGATGACTGCTGCGACAAATTGTGGCATCATGTATGGCTTGTTACCCCATGACTCCGCTAACTGCAACAAATCCTTTGGTAGAGACGTTGCAATGCAACGTCTCTACAATGGTCTATCTGTCACATACTTTTTTTTAATTGGTATAACTTCTTGTGGGAATTTTGTGGGGTCTAATACCAACACCACTACTTTCAATTGAGATATCAGTAATACCGGAAAGTTTCACATATATATATGTCAATGCAAACGGTTTTGTATAACTGATAAAAAATTGGAGGATATAGTTACTTTTGCAAGCAGAAATCAGCAGCGATCGCATTTCCTGATAGTGTAGATGTTGAGATTCAAAGCTGAGTTATTTTGAAGTTGCGATCGCTTGTTCCTAATTCTACTTGCATCCACCCAAGAAGCACAAGCAACTATCTCTTAAGCTACTACAGTCTCTAAATGTAACGGTTGAGGAATTTGTGCCACAATCGCTTTACCAATTTCTAAAGAAGATGTCGCAGCAGGAGAAGGAGCATTGCAAACATGGATGGAGTTTTGACCTTGAACAATCAAAAAGTCATCCACCAAAGAACCATTGTTCATCAAAGCCTGAGCGCGGACTCCCGCATGGGTGGGAACTAAATCCTCTGCTTGCACTTCTGGAATTAGTTTTTGCAAGCTGCTGACGAAGGCGGCTTTACTAAAAGAACGAATGATTTCCTGAATGCCTTCATCAGCGTGTTTGGCTGCTAATTTCCAGAAACCGGGATAGGTTATGACTTCCAGAAAATCCCCTAAGTTAAAGTCGGTTTTTTGATAACCTTCGCGCTTCAGGCTGAGAACTGCATTTGGCCCTGCATGAACGCTGCTATCAATCATCCGAGTAAAGTGAACACCCAAAAAGGGAAAATCTGGATTAGGAACCGGGTAAACTAGCGTCTTGACTAGATAGCGTTTTTCTGGGACAAGTTCGTAATATTCTCCCCGGAATGGTACAATTTTCGCTTGAGGGTCAACTTGACCTAACTTGGCTATGCGATCGCTATGCAATCCTGCACAATTAATCACAAAGCGCGTTTCAAAGCTACCATTCTTTGTTTCTAGTACCTGATTTTTACCACTTGGGGAGATTTTTAGAACCTTTGTATTGAGGTGTAAATCTCCACCTTGTTGATGAATTAACTCAGCGTATTTCAAACAAACTTGCTTGTAATTAACAATACCAGTTGAGAATACTCGAACTCCACCTACACATTTCACATGAGGTTCAATTTCTTTGACTTCCTCTGGGCTGATTCTCTGGACTGCTATGCCATTTTCTAAGCCTCGCGTGTAAAGCTTTTCCAGGCGTGGTAGCTCTTGTTCTTCTGTGGCAACAATTACTTTACCGCAAACTTCATGCTCAATTCCATGCTCTTGGCAGAATTCTACCATCGAGCGACTACCGTCACGACAAAATTTAGCTTTGAAACTCCCCGGCTTATAATAAATACCAGAATGAATCACTCCACTATTATTACCGGTTTGGTGAAAGGCCCATTGGCTCTCTTTTTCTAATACTAAAATGCGTGCATTGGCATAGCGTTTGCCTAAAGCTAATCCTGTGGAAAGTCCGACTATTCCCCCGCCTATAATCGCAAAATCATACATTAGTACTATCGCACCTGAAGCCAGAGTATTGAAGTGTTTTATGCAGATAAAATTTACTATTATCTACCATACTTTCCAAGGAGCCTGACTGTTCTTCCATAGCTCCTCTAGATAGTTTTTATCACGTAAAGTATCCATCGGTTGCCAAAAACCATGATGTTTGAAAGCAGATAGCTGTTCCATATCAGCTAGCTTCTCTAATGGCTCTTGCTCCCAAATAGTAGAATCATCAGCAATTAAGTTAATTACTTCTGGTTCTAGGACAAAATAACCACCATTAATCCAAGCACCATCACCTTCAGGTTTTTCCCGAAAGCTAGCAATTTTAGTTTGCTCATTTCCTAAAGAAATAGCACCAAAACGCCCTGCTGGCTGAACTGCGGTGAGTGTTGCCAAGGTATTTTGTTCTTGATGAAATTTAATTAGTTCTGTGATATTTACATCACTGACACCATCACCATAAGTGAAGCAAAAAGTGTCATTACCAACATGTTCGCTAATGCGCTTTAAGCGTCCACCTGTCATTGTGTTATCACCCGTATTCACTAAGGTGATTCGCCAGGGTTCAGCATAACCAAAATGTACATTCATCTGATTAAATCGCAAATCAAAGGTAACATCTGACATGTGTAAGAAGTAGTTGGCAAAATACTCCTTAATTATGTAACCTTTGTAACCGCAACAAATAATGAAATCATTAATGCCGTGGGCAGAGTAAGTTTTCATTATATGCCATAGAATTGGTTTGCCACCAATTTCAACCATCGGCTTGGGTTTGATACTAGTTTCTTCACTGAGGCGTGTACCAAGCCCTCCAGCCAAAATCACCGCTTTCATGCAATTACCTCGGAGATTTGCAGGTAGATTATTATTTGACTTTTACGATATGAAGAGGATGCACTTGGATAGAGAAAAATTGATTTCTAATTTATTTTTCTCCGTAAATAATCTAACGAAGATTTTATTCAAAATTATGAAGGAATGATAAATTAAAATCTTTTGTCTGTGAAAGCTTTATAAATATATATAAACCGGAAAATTTTATATTAATTGAAATACAAAATCTATCTCAAAAACAATCAGGGTTAGCTGAAGCTAACCCTGATTAGGACTGATTTTTCTCAATCAAAACCCATATTTACTAGTAACAAAATTTACTTTTTGTTGTTAGCTTTTTCTAACATACTTGAGCTTTGGAATAAACTGTCACATTTGTTTTCTACGACTACGCACATATGGCTGAGTGCTTGCTGGTAATTATCCATATCGTCCTGCTCAAGAGAGATTTTAGCAGCTGTTTGTAAATCCTCAATAGCTTGCGTACGGTTTTGGTTAGATTTAGTGCCACTATATTGTGAAAGTTCATAACGAACCATACCTCGTTTGAGATACACTTTCGCTAGCTTGGGATTGAGATTTAGTGCTTGGTTAAAGTTGGCTATTGCTTCTTTGTATTCTTGAGCGTAATCGCTGCTATATTGGGCGATTTGATAATAGGCAACACCGCGCTGAAAGTAAGCTTCTGTTTTAGAGGAATTGAGGTCTATTGCTTCGGTAAAATCTGCAATGGCTCTTTTATAACCTTTTTGAGAATCACCGCTGTATTTGGCAATTTGAGCGCGGACAATACCTCGCCTGATTAAAGCTTCTACTTCATTACTGTCAAGGCGTAGGGCATTATTAAAGTCTGCGATCGCCAGGTTATACTCTTTGTCAGGGTCGTTACTATATTCAGCGAGCATATAGAGAGCATTTCCCCGATTCACAAAAGCTTTTATTTCTTTAGGATTGATTTGTAGAGCTTGGCTATAGTCAGTACGCGCTCCTTCATAGTCTTTCAAGTTGTAGCGGGCATTACCCCGATTGACGCGAGCTTTCGCATTTTTGGGATCTTTTTCTATTGCTTGGCTAAAGTTTTCAATTGCTAGATCATAGTCTCGCACTTTGTAAGCAGCATGACCCTGTTTATAATAATCTGCGAAGCTGAGAAGATCTTTTTTAATTGTTTGAGGAGGCTTTAATGTTTGTTGAGTATAAGCATTTTGGAAAACAAACGGACGAGTAAATTTAATCATTACGTCCAAATATCCCAAAACACCAAAACCCAGCAAGCAACAAATAATCGGGTATAATTTTGGTCTTCTGGAAGGTTGATAAGGCGCAACACTTTGGATAATTGGCTGCCAATAATTGACTGCGTGCGTCGGTATGCCTGGCTGTGGTGAACGTGGAGTTTGATTGTAGCGTCTTTTCGATTTGATTCGCGGTTGTAGATGTTCTCTACTTTCAATAGCCCGATGGGATGGAAAGGGGTCACGTCCACCTAATCGCGATGTCCGTTCACACCAGGGACAGCTTTGCAGATGATTGTTGTAGCGATGCTGGGGATTTACAGTACAGCTAATCAGGCTATCTTCGGCTTCAGCTAGTGCCGATAGCCAGGTTTGAGCGCTGGGGCGCAGGTGTGGGCTGTTATGACTTTCTTCAAAACAACGCACAAATAATTCTTGTAAGCTGGGATGGAGAATTTCCCAAGCGGGTGCAATTGGGGTAGGCAGGTAAGGTACGCGTCGCTGTTTACTGTAAGTGAAATGTCCAGATGCAATGCGTGCTTCATAGGGCGGTGGCTCAACAGCGCCTTGAAAAATACCAGAAAATGGGTGCGTGCCTTCCATTAATAGTTGAAATACCAGCACTGCTAACCCAAATAAGTCGTGGGAAATTTCGCGATCGTGTTGGGCAAAAGTTTTATTCTGTAGTTCTGGTGGGGTAAACTCTGGTTTACCCACTGAGCAGCGGTAAACAATATTGTTGTTTGGGTCGCGTACTTGGAAAGAGTCTGTGTCTACCAAGGTGACGAGTGCTGTGTCGCTGACGAGGATATTTGACTCATTCACATCGCCAACGCAATATCCACTAGCGTGTAGAGCAGCGAAAGCCGCCGCTAGGTTCCGAGCCGTGCGGAGTAGGTACTGATAATTGAATAAAGGACAGTGTTGGCGACGGGTTCTGGGGTTGTAAAAGTCGATGATTGGACGCATCCCCTGAATGCGTGGCATTAAGAATCCGATGACGCCACCGCTGCCATCTGCCGATCGCAATAAAACTTCTGGCCAAGCGATGGAGATATGCCCTAAACTCGCTGTAGGGTTTTCCGGCGGGTTGGCAAGCATCGCCTGGAGTTTGTCAGCATGGGCAACAGTTGGCTTGTGATAAATCTTTGCCACCATATTGCTATCGGATGGCAGTGCATAGACACAAGCTTCACCGCCACGCCCCAGACTGACACTGAGGTTGAGAATTTCTTGCTTAGGAAGACAACGTAGTACCTGCATGGTGAATTACCGCTAACGGGAGTTGTTTAAAATGCCAAACACTAAACTATTGCTCATGAGTCGCTCAATGCAGCAATAATGAGTGTTAAATCGTCATCAGTGCGTTGCGTAATCCGCTCTGAGCGTAAAAAGCTTACCAACTGTTCTTTTGCCACGGTCTTATCTTCAGAATTCGCTACAAACTCAAACAGAGGAAAAAAGAACGGTTTATGAGGTTCACTAACAACCATATTCAAAGCCAGCATTTGTAGTCCGTCGGTAAGGACACCAACATTGATTATGTCTTCACGCCATAATCTCATCTGCGCTGTATCTAAAGCACTGGCCGAAGTCAAAAAAGTGGTTTCGTTGATGTATTCGCCGCTGTCAGGCATGGTAAGTGCGAGGAGGTTGCCCATGCTATCTTTGGCTACGGCTAAACCATCACCTATCTGTGCCACAGCCACAACTTCTGGCGTGGCAACCAGAATAATTAAGGTAGTTGCTAAATCTTGAGGTTGTTTCTGACAAGCAGCCGCCTCATCTTCCACAGCTTTTTTGGCGGCTACCATCGCCTCGCTCAAGAGCGATCGCACATTGGTATCATCAGTCAAGAACTTCCGGGTGACTTGTTTGATGGAAATGCTTTCTATTGCTGTTTCCACAGCAACCATCGCCCCCACTTTCCCCTGGCTGGCTGAACCTGCACCATCTGCTGCCGCTATGACTAAAACATTATCTGATAATATCTGCCAGTGGTGAGCATCTTGACACAACTGCTTGTTCTTTAAGTGGCTTGTACCACATACAGACGCAGCTACTACCCGCCATTGAGCAATCTGTTTTGATGTGTTCATAGATTTTATTCCAACAGCCCGCTGTCGTTAACATCAAGCTGCCATCTTTAAATTAAACAGCCCCCCAGCCAATTGGTGGTAGTGCCACCTGTTCGTCTACCTGTGAGTGAGAAACAGCTGACATACTAGCTGACAGCCAGACAAACATCTCAATAAAGTTTAGACCTTTGAGTTTTAGAGGAGTACGCACAGTAATTTGATTTAAGCGCGTCATATTCGCATTTTCTACACCGACAGTAAAAAAAGCTACGCGTTTGTTTGCTTCATCTCCTTGTAGGCGCTGCGCTGCTTGCTCTACCACATTATCTTGCTCACCCTGTGGCTCTCCATCAGTAATCATAAAGACCCAAGGACGATAGTAAGCAATGCCGTTAGAACGATACTGAGATTTGCGCTCTTGAATTATGTCCAAAGCTTTATGAATTCCCGAACCCATCGTAGTTAGTCCCTGTGCTGTCAAAATGGGGGGATTGAATTGATCAGCAGTCACAAAATCTTGCACTACGTTGACATTGCTATCAAAGGTAACTATCGCTACCTCTACCCGTCTTGCTGCCAAAGAATTTTTTACTAATTCATCTTTCAGACTCAGCAAACCCTGATTTAAAGCCTCAATCGGCTCTCCTTGCATTGAGCCAGATGTATCTAGTAGTAGCACGCACGGACAACGCGGTTCTGGATTTTCCGCAAACTCCACAACTTCATCAAGTCTTAATGTATCATGCATAACTTCTTGTGTTATGTTATAGTCCAAAGCTTTATTGACCTCGTTCTCAAAGTATATAGTTTTTGATGCCGACACAACTACAGATATGATGTTTGGCAGCAGATACTTTAATTTTTATTAAACAGAATATTTTCACAAGAATCTCTACATATTTAAGGAACTCTTAATCACAACTAGACTGCGTTTAATAAATAAAGAATTTATCAGGAGCTAACATTACCTGTTGTAGTGGATCTACCAAAAATTCTATCTCTTCATAACTAGGATACAATAAATACGTAAATTTTCCTAGATAAGTTTTTAAAGATTTCATGTAGTAAAACCTCCATTTTATATAAAAGTAATTAATCCTAATTAAGACTATCAGACTTCAAAGTATACTCACGTAACTGTGTGAACTTTACATCAAAATTGCTTAGTAAGTAACTGGGGCGTAAATAAACATAATTGTTAAGGACTTGAGTTAATAGTTATCGTTAGGGAGGGCAACTGACAACTAAACTGACGCCCGCTGAAATAGTCATGACTAATATTTACATTTTTTGTGTCCACTTAACTTAACTTTTCAGACTTGTTGTCAAACGTGCCGAATGTAACAAAAAAGTTATAAAAATTATAATTTGTAATATATATACATATTTTAAAAAATAATTTGTGTCTAGAGAAATATTAAAAAGAAGAGAATACTTCATAGCCGATATTTCCCATTTACAAATATTTAGTCGCTGATCCGCAAAAAATCGAAAAATATGAATAACTCAGGTACATTTACTAAATTACGTCCTCAGAGTTTGTTAAAACAGTTATTTAATTGTTCTGAGAGTATTTGTTTACAAGTATTTAGCAACTCAGTTTCCTGGTGGATTTATTTAGAGCAAGGCAAAATAATTTATGCTACCCATTCAGTTGAACCCTTTGATCGACTAGAACGTCATTTGCGTCGCCTCAGCCATCAAATTCCATCACTTACTAATGAAGTTCGTGTTCAATTACGTCTGATGTTTGAATCAGATACACATAGTCAAGTAGTAGAACATGAGAGTAACTCTAGAAATCAGCCTCCTGAATATCAAGCTATACAATGGCTTGTTAGTCAACAATATCTACATTCTACACAAGCAGCAGTACTGATTCCAGAATTAGTTAAAGAAGTGCTTGAATCATTTTTACTGATCAAAGAAGGTACTTATGAACTAACAGAACCACTTAATAGAATGCCAATCATTTGCAGATTGAATGTAGAAAATATTTTAGAACGCTGTCAAGCACGATTAGAGAGTTGGAAGTCTTTCGAGCCTCAAATTTCTTCTCCCTATCAACGTCCATATCTGTTAATTACTGGTAAACCTGCTAAACAAAACTTACCAGACCTCCAGCCAAATTTAACTAACTGGATGAAGGGTTTCAGCCTACGTCATCTTGCTGTGATTATGAATCAAGATGAAATCGAACTTACTCACAATTTATACCCTTACATCATCCAGGGAGGAATTATATTGCATGAGCCAGACCCACCATTTGATCAGTTACCAAATACATTGGAAGAATTTGCACAATCTTCTAAATTGATAACATTAGTTAATCAGAAATCAGTTAATGTTGCAGAAGAACTAAGTACCGCTAATACCAAAGCTTACCCAGATATTCTTGAAGAGAATAAAATTCCTATTGAGCGAGTACCACAAATTTCTAAATCTTTAAAAGAAAACATTCAGAAATTAACAATAACCAATAATATAAATCCTACTCCTGAAAGAGTAACTGCTACTACTGTAACTAGCAAAAAAACCTACAAAATTGTTTCTGTAGATGATAGTCCTACAATTCTCAAAGAAATTAGCCGTTTCTTAGAAAATGAAAACTTTTCTGTTGTGACGATTAACGAGCCACTAAAGGCTGTGATGTCGATTATTAGGCACAAGCCAGACTTAATTTTGTTGGATCTTAACATGGTAGGAATTGATGGATACGAGTTGTGCCAAATTATACGAAATAACTCGCTATTTAAAGAGATACCCATTATTTTTGTAACAGGTAACAAGGGGTTTGTAGATAAAGTAAAAGCAAGATTAGTAGGAGCATCTGGATATCTCACTAAACCTTTTACTCGCGCAGAATTATTAAAAATAGTCTTTATGCATCTGACTTAGCCCTTTCAAAGTGTAATGTATTTTTCTTGGTGTCTTGGCATCTTTGTGGTTCAAAAGTCAATTTTGGAACCACCCTCCGGGTGATGCCTCCGGCACGCCTGCCGTAGGATGCCCAAAGGGCTGTAAGGCGAACACCAGTCGCCTACAGCGCTGGTTCACTAAGGCACTAAGACACGAAGGTAAACAGCCGAAAATTCGGGAATATGTACATGGCTATTAATCTAGAAATCGACGAAAACTTAATTCAGGAAGCCCTCGAACTGGGTGGTAATCGTACTAAGCGTGCCGTTGTTGAAGAAGCATTGCGAGAGTATGTGCAGCGTCGAAAGCAACTGAAAATAATAGAACTATTTGGCACGATTGAATACGATGATGATTATGATTACAAGCAACAGCGCCAGAGAGGATGAAAGTCATTGTTGATACTTCAGTTTGGTCTTTAGCTCTCAGACGCGCTAGCAAAGCTGACGACTCACCTTATATTGCATTGTTTCATGAATTAATTACGGATGGTCGAGTTGCTTTGCTGGGTGCTGTCCGGCAAGAGGTACTTTGCGGAATTCGTCACGCTAACCAATACAATCGGCTTAAAAATTATCTCCGCGCATTTCCAAATCTTGACTTAGATATTGAAGACTACGAACTTGCTTCTGAGTTTTATAATACTTGCCGACACAATGGCATTCAGGGTGCAAACACAGATTTTCTCATTTGTGCCGCAACCGTTCGGAGAAATTTTAGTATCCTGACTACGGACAACGATTTTAATAATTTCAGTCAGCATATTCCCATAACTTTAGTTGAATACTAGGTTTAAGTTGATCAGATAATTGATACAAGTTATTTTTTAACGTAGACCCAGAGCGATCGCAGCCTACTGCCAAGACGCCAAAAACCCAACACAAAGATAGCAAACAGAGATTATTCTGGCAGTTCAACGTAGTAGGATTGTTCAAGTGGAAGGGTGTGTCTTGCGGGATGAGTAGCCATCGATCGCTAATTGACACCCTAAAATTAGAGCAAAAGACGATTTCAAAAACCAGCACACTCCATGCGTATTTCTCTAAATTGGCTGCGAGAACTAGTAGAGATAAAACTGAGCCACGAAGAATTAGCCGAAACCCTAACAATGGCTGGGTTTGAAGTAGAAGATATTGAAGATCGCCGCACTTGGGCAAATGGCGTTGTTGTGGGAAGAGTGGTTGAGCGTCAACCCCACCCCAACGCTGATAAATTGAGTGTTTGCCAAGTAGATATCGGTGCAAATGAAACTTTAAATATTGTCTGTGGTGCTTCCAATGTGCGGGCAGATATTTATGTGCCAGTAGCAACTACAGGTACTTACCTGCCAAACATCGATTTAAAAATTAAACCTGCAAAACTGCGTGGCGTCCAGTCTCAGGGGATGATTTGTTCTTTAAAGGAACTCGGTTTACCTACCGATGTAGACGGAATTCATATTTTTCCTCAAGAAATGCCATTGGGTAGCGACGTGCGTCCATTGTTGGGTCTAGATGATGTAATTTTAGACTTAACTGCCACAGCTAATCGCGCTGATGCTTTGAGTATGGTAGGTGTCGCGCGAGAAGTTGCAGCTTTGACAGATGCAAAGTTGAGCATTCCTGAACCGGGTGAGGTATCGATTACCAAAGGTACTGGACATTTAGCTTTAAAAATCTCCGATCCGCAAGCTTGCCCTGCCTATATTGGTACAGTAATTGAACAGATCAAAATTGCGCCATCTCCTGATTGGTTGCAACAGCGCTTGCGGGCGGCTGGAGTCAGACCAATTAATAATGTAGTGGACATTACTAACTATGTTTTGTTGGAATGGGGACAACCACTACACGCCTTTGATCGCGATCGCCTAAAATCAGTTGCAGGTGAAAAAAGTTTAACCATCGGTGTTCGCTTCGCCACAGTTGGGGATACCCTCAAAACGCTGGATGGACAAACTCGCACCCTCACAACCCAAAATTTGTTAATCACCGCTAATGATCAACCTGTTGCACTAGCAGGAGTCATGGGCGGAGAAGAAACGGAAGTGCATGAAGGTACTCAAAGCCTAGTTTTAGAAGCAGCGTTGTTTGATTCTGTAGCAATTCGCCGTTCTTCCCGGAGTGTGGGGTTAAGAAGTGAGGCTTCTGGTAGATACGAACGAGGAGTTAACCGGGCTGAGTTGGAAGTAGCCAATCGCCGCGCCTTGGCGTTGATTAGCGAGTTAGCCCAAGGCGTGATTGTCCAGCAGGAAATTGCCGATACCCGCCCCGATCCATCTACCTGGAGTCGTTCCATTGTACTGCGCCTAGACAGAGTTAATCAAATTCTCGGCCCAATCGACTTGGCAGAGGATACAGGAGAACTGGAAGCAAAAGATATTGAACGGATCTTGACTGCACTGGGATGTCAGTTAACTCCTTCAGGAGAAGGTACTTGGTCTGTTTCCGTACCGCCTTATCGTTACCGTGACTTAGAACGCGAAATCGACCTGATTGAAGAAATTGCCCGTCTCTATGGCTATAACAAGTTTTGCGATACCCTACCAGACAAATCGGAAGCTGGTTATCTGCCTTTAGATCAAGAACTGATTCGCAAGTTACGCGCATACTTGCGGGCGGAAGGATTGACAGAATTAATCCACTACTCTTTAGTTAAACCAGGGGAAACCGGACAGATAGTATTGAGTAACCCTTTATTTGTAGAATATTCGGCACTACGAACTGATTTAATTGCTGGGTTAATTGATGCTTTTCAATACAATTTAGAGCAGGGTAATGGTTCTCTCAATGGCTTTGAAATTGGGCGAATTTTCTGGCAAGAAGACGGTTTACAAGAAGGAGAAGCGATCGCTGCTATCATTGGAGGCGATCGCACCGTTGGCAAATGGTCAAAAAGTGGTCGTGAGCAACCCCTAAACTGGTTTGAAGCCAAAGGCATTTTAGAAAGTGTATTTCGACAACTTGGTTTGCAAGTAGAATATCAACCCGATTGCCGTGATGAACGCTTGCATCCAGGATGTACCGCCTCACTCTGGGTAAGAGGTAACAGACTAGGGATTTTTGGACAACTCCATCCCCAAGTGCGACGCGAAAAAGGCTTACCAGATTCAGTCTACGTTTTCCAGCTAGATGTAGATGTGCTCTTGGATTATATGGAGCAAGATGAAATCCTCACTCCGATATTCCATCCTTATTCCACCTATCCAGCTAGCGATCGCGATATCGCCTTCTTCGCACCAGTCAAAATCTCAGTCGCCGAAATTGAAAAAGTAATTAGCAACGCTGGTAAAGGACTACTAGAATCAGTGGAATTGTTTGATCAATATCGCGGCGAAAATGTCCCACAAGGACAACGAAGTTTGGCATTTCGGTTAATCTATCGAGCCAGCGATCGCACCCTCACCGAAGCTGAAGTTGAACCAGTTCACAATCAAGTCCGCGAAGCTTTGGTAGAAAAATTCGGCGTTAACTTGAGAAGTTAATAGTCACGAGATTTCTAGTTCCCAGGCTGAGATAGACCATGTAGAGACGTTGCAATGCAACGTCTCTACTCTTAACACAATATATTCTTAACTAATAGTACTAACAAAAATTATGACTAAATATATCCTCTGGGGAACTTACTGCGAAGACGTTTTGGAAAAGCGCACCCCTTACCGTCAAGCACATTTAGATGGATTAGCAAAACAGAAAGAATCTGGTGTGCTAATTACTATTGGCCCTACCAAAGATGTCACCAAAGTTTTTGGAATTTACGAAGCTGAAGATGAAGCCACCATCCGTAATTTGATTGAAAATGACCCTTATTGGAAAAATGGCATCTGGACAGAATATTTTGTCAAAGAGTGGATTCAGGCTATTTAAAAATCATATAGTCCGTTAATCAGCAAAACTTATCAGTCTAGAGATTCTCAAATTCACGCCTTTAGTAGATGCAATTGGAGTTTTATTAGTGTCATCATAAGAGTGCTATCAAACAAAAATCGTTGCTGTTATCTAGACTAAAAATCAGATAAGATCATCTGCGATGATCGCAACAACTCCGATTTTTCTCCAAGTGTTTGAATTTTTAAGAGGGTTCTACCATGAATCGAATTCTAAAACGTGCGCTTTTACCTGGTATCATGGCTGCAAGTTTAGCTGGTGTCACCTTAGTTCCTGTTAAACCAGCTGCCGCCGATGACCAAGTACTAAGAGATGCAGCCATTGGAGCTGGTACATGTGTGGTAACTGGAGCTATTAGAGGACGTGGCACAGTATTACGCAATGCTGCCAAATGTGGCGCTGCTGGCGCTGCTGTTAATGGAGCCAATGGGCTAAGACGCAATCCCAAAAAACGTAGCTTAGGTCAAGATGCCGCAGTAGGTGCAGGCGCTAGCGCCGCAACTCGTGCTGTCCTTGGTGGTCGTGAAGATACCGCTGGTGATTTACTTGATGGTGCAGCAGCCGGTGCAGTCATCAATATCCTCACCAAATAGAAAATAATTTGTAATTCCACATTGGGAATTTAAAACCTCCCAAACCTCGTTTCCAGTCTATGACTGGAAATGCTCTCTATAAGGCTCTGCTGCGAATTCAAGAGGCGGAGCCTCGCAAACAAACACAGATGAACGCATATAATTAACCGATGTTTATCAATGTTCATCTGTAGTTCCTTTTTTACTTATGCGCATTTTTGCAAGAAGTTTATTAAACACCAATCTCTTTGATTAACTTTCCTGCATATTCATAACGATGTACTGGAATTAGCTAAAAATCTAACAGTAATCGCGTTTGATAGCGGAGAATATCTAATTGACTATTTAGTGATTCTAATTGTGCTAGTTTCTGCTTGGCATAGCGAGCAATAATTAAAATCTCTAGCAAATCATACAATTTATTTGTCATTCTATCTCCTAAATTGAATTTATGAGATTTAGGTAGGCGATTGAGAATTGGAACATACCAATGAATCAAATCATAGGTCTTTTGAATAATCGGTAATTCATCCATTATTGTTTTGGGAAGGCTATCAATTAGAAACTCGGTTTGTTGGATAATTGACATCCTAAATCAAATGCGCTAAGCTTGAATAATACATTATACAAAATTAACAAGCAGTAAAAACAAGCTCATAACAACTGCTAACTATTCTCAAAAAAAAATTAGATCGCTCCGCTCTGCTTCGCTTACAGAGGGCAAAATAAAGAAGGGAAAAAGGGCAAGAGTACAAAGGGCTAGTAAGTCCTCGCCGTACCACCGCACACCACCCGAAACCCGATGTCGTCGTAGTCGATGTCTGGGTTGCCCCTGCCGCGATAAGCAGAACGGCAGTATCCAGGACTGTAGTCCCAAGAACCACCGCGCAGCAGCCGATAATGATTATCATTGCTACTACCACTTATTAGCCAACTTAGTCCGTTATTTGGCGCACCCTTGTAACTATCGTGCCAATGGTCAGCACACCACTCCCATACATTACCGTGCATATCGTATAAACCAAAGGCGTTAGGTGGAAAACTGCCTATTGGCGTCGTTTTACCTAAAGATTGACCTTTTGGTGCAGAGGCGTATGTATTGGTTCCGTCGTAATTTGCTAACTCCGTCGTAATTGTCTCACCAAAATGAAATGGTGTTGTAGTCCCAGCACGACAGGTATATTCCCACTCGGCTTCGCTGGGCAAGCGGTACTCGCGTCCTGTCTTCTTGGAGAGTCTTTTACAAAACTCTATAGCATCATACCATGAAACGCCTTCTACAGGAAGGTTATCACCTTTAAAATGAGAAGAATCTGGTTTAAGTTCCCGCTCGACTTTAGCTAAAGAAGCGACTGCTTTCCATTGGGCTTGAGTAATTGGATATTTCCCCATGAAACAGTCTCTAACGCTGACTTGGTGTTGAGGACGTTCATCGTCACTACTTCCTTTCTCATTTTCTGGTGAACCCATCAGAAACGTCCCACCAGGAATAGCAACCATATCCAATGCGATACTATTTCCCAAATCTTCAGTGAAATATCTAGCTTGACTATTTTTTCTCTGAGTTTCCTGTCCCTGAGCGTTAACGGTGATAACCTCAAATTCCAAAAATGGCAGCGCTTTTTCTATTCTACAAACAGCAAATTTTCTAGCTAGTGCAGATAAAATTTCTTTGGTATTTGCAGAAGAATTTGAATACCACAAACGAAACAGATACCCTAGTGGCGTTCCCCCTACATTTCCCCAAATACTAATTTGCACCCCCAACCCAAAGCGCCCTTGAGAATATTGCAGCCAAAGTTGTTCTAAAGTTTGAAGAGATTGACAATCAATCGACTCTATTGCAGCAATATCAAGCTCACGTTCTCTTTCTCGCCTAGCCATTTTAAATATTACTAACTCTGTTTCTTGGCTGGCTTTTTCCCACTCTGCTGCTGCGAGGTAATTGACAAGCTTGCTGAAATCATTAGGAACTAAAGCTCTAACTATTCGTATACCTTTTTTTGTGCTGCTTATATCGCTTGCTCCTATCGTCCAACATTCTAATCTCTCTCTAGCTGGATGCTCTTTAACTTCAGTTGCAGTCGGTAATCTATAATAATAAGCAGCCTTGTTCTCATCTTCATTCCTAATTAGCAATGGAGCATTTACACTGAGCCAAGTGCAAAACTCCAAAGCATTCTGATAGCTAATGCCAGTAATTATATGTTTAGCATTGCCAGACTGGAAACATTTTGTTGAATTTAACTGGTCGTCAAGAAAAAGTTGATATTCAGCATAAGTAATATAATTGCGGTCTATAAAACATCTTCCATCAACGTCTAATAACTGATTCAGCCGACTGGATAGTTTGACTTTAGCAGCTATTTGAGCAATTTTTTGGTCTGAAGATTCTAAGCCTTCTTCTAGGATTTTAGTGAGTTTATTTTTAGTTTCTTTTTCTACTTTATTCGGATTCTCTTGTAAGCAAGAATACGCTAGAGTTAAAGACTTAACTTCTTCTTGTCCATACTTTTGCCAACGTTGAAGGGCTTCTAGAATCAGTCTAGTTATATTATTTACATCACTCAACCCAGCATAAAGATAAATAGTCTCCGCCCACTGAGTCACATGGAAATTTTGAATTAAAATATTTTCTTGTTTTAATTTTTCTACCTGAACAGCGGCTAAATATTCTTGAAAACTCAAATGAGCAAATTCATAACTCCCCTGTTCTTTTTCGACAAGTAAGCCAACATCATTTTTAATAGTCTCTAGCCATTTTTCAGGGGTAAGCGTATTCCCTGCTTCTTGCTCTAATTTGTCTTTAATTAGCAATTTACCTGCTTCTAAGGTGAACTTTTGAGTTCCCCGCTGCATCAAATTTAGGGCAATTAACTGGAATATCGACTGATTTTGTTGGGCATTGAGAGGCAGCCGAATTCTTTTAACACTTGGTCTTCTACCTAACAAAACATCACAAATTTCTTTATACAGTTCAACTCTTTTGCCTGGCAAAGTATAGTCTAAGTAGTGAACTGTCGCAATCATCGTCACCAGCAACGGGTTGCTTGCCATCTTGCGGATAGTTGGATTCTGAAGTAGTGCTTCTATTAGCTCGTCCGCTTCTTGTTGAGCTTCTTGTTGCACCGTCAGCGATTTGCGTCCTTGTTTCTGAATTTTTGTTTGCAAATACCAGCCTTGGATAAATTGCTTCATCTGCGCCAGAGTAAAAGGCTGGACTTCTAGCACTGTATTCACCTTCTCACCCAAAATTTCGCTCTCGCTTTCATAGCCGTGGCGACGAGAGGTAAGAATAAAGGTAGATTTAGGATATTTCCCCATTTGCTGCGTCACCCATCGGCTCACAGTAGAACGTTCGCTATCATTGGCGACTTCATCCAATCCATCCAACATCACCAAACACATACCGTTATTTAAGCGGTTCTCGAACCAATCAGTAGGTAAATTGACTTTCGCAAGCAGAGGTAGAAGTTTGATTTGCTCTTGAATGAGTTCGTTAAGACTAGGAGGTTCTGGCTTGATGAGCATTTCGCGCACATCCCGCAAACGCAAAAGCACAGGAATCAAGTTAGGAGCTTTATACTTGCGGTAAGCTTTGCGAGCGTAGGTTAGAGTAATGTACTGTAGGAGGGTAGTTTTACCTGAACCTGATGGTGCAAGTATGGCGATACATCGTTGCTGAGAATTTGGGGTTAAGAAATGCCAAATTTCATTACCTTGTTGGGTATCTGGTTGATTTTTTGCAGTAATCCCTCCAGAGATATTCCGGTAGCTTTCACTCGCTACTTTGAGCGGAACAAATACATCTTCTAGATTCGGTGTCGTTGGCGCAAGATTGAATCCTTCAGTTTTCAACGCAATATACTTATCTATTAAGCTTTCATAATATTTGTTCTGAAACTTGGACAGCTTCCAACGCAGTTTGTTAGGTAACTTGTCAGCTTGTGTCAAAACAAATTTTGCCGTTGTCTTACCGCGTTCATTGACTCCTGCTTCCATTTCTTGCATGAAGCCTTCGCTGAACTTAGCCCATAGAGACAAGCCAGCAGTTACCGCCGCTGAGATAATAGCATTTTTGCCTTCACCATTGAGGAGAAAATGACCCGTAGTCGCACCAGCAACACCTGTAGGAAACTATTTGACTAATTCAGTAAGCCATTTTGGTGATTGCTGCATTGTTAAACAACCGGGTTAATAAAATTTAGGAGTGAGCCAGGGTTTTTACCTAAATCAGCCCAAAAATTCGTATATTTACCATATTATAAAGCTAAAGTCTCCATAAACTGCTTAAATAAATATGATTGCACTTACCAAAGCTGAGTATTGATCACGGATGTGGAAAATTTGTAATTGATAAAGTGCGTAGTTTACCGCCGTAGGTATTGCTCTCTCAAAACTTTCCCTAAAACTAAAAATTTCCGAGAAAAATAGACATTGTTCGTAGTTAACACTAAAGCGCTAACTACGAACCCATCAAATCAACAGTATCTTTAGCCCTTCAAAGCCTTTCTAAAATTTCGACGATAGGATTGATTAGTAATAAACAAAGCTGGCCATAACAAAGATAAACCAATGCGATTAGGCAAACTTGGACTAAAATTAGTCCGTTCAAACCCACGCCAAAACTTCCAAACGCCACCAAAGTAAACTACTATCAAACCAAAAATAATTAATTTACCCATTCCCATCAACTCCGTTAGTAACTGACAGAATTTAAACTAAGTTTTTCTACACCATACTGAGAAGGCATGGCTAAACCCTTCAGTCTTCGACATCCGAGTCAGTTGACGATACATTCTCCTAATTCCAGTGTAAAGTAGCCTTACGCATCACAGCCAGTTAGTATTTAATCAACAGAAGTCTCCAGAACTTACGCACTCAGATCCCCCAACCCCCTTAGAAAGGGGGCTTTAGACGTTCCCCCCTTAAAAAGGGGGGTTAGGGGGGATCGGGGTTTCAGGCTTCAGTGCGTAAGTCCTAGTCTCTATCGTCAGCATAGAACACGAGCAAAAGAAAGGCTAATCAGAGACTAAGTAAAAGGGCTTAATTAAATCAGAGCTAGTAGTAAGCGGCTCTA
The DNA here is from genome assembly GCF_014904695.1 of Nostoc sp. MG11. GTDB lineage: Bacteria > Cyanobacteriota > Cyanobacteriia > Cyanobacteriales > Nostocaceae > Komarekiella. The sequence goes on from NZ_JACXXN010000005.1 coordinate 215,076, forward strand.
GCCCTTAAGAATCTTATATATAGCTATAGAGCGATAAATCGCTCACTACGAACAAAAGTTTTATTTTATCTTAATTTGTAGCTTTGTAATAGCTCTTGACAAATGTCAATAATTTAGTAACAATAGGAAATTGTCGCTCAAAAACAAATACCAGCGGAACTGGCGGAATTGGCAGACGCGCTAGATTCAGGTTCTAGTGCCGCAAGGCTTCCGGGTTCAAGTCCCGGGTTCCGCATATCAATTTTGGATTTTAGATTGCCGATTTTGGATTAATCTAAAATCTCAAATCCAAAATCTAAAATCGTGTTGACCAGTTTACAGAATTCCCTAGTCAAACAAATCCGCAAACTGCACTCTACCAAAGAGCGGCAGAAACAGCAGTTATTTTTACTAGAAGGGACGCACCTGTTAGAAGAAGCTTGCGCGGTTAATTACCCGCTAGTAGCGGTGTGTTGTACCCCAGATTGGCAAGCAGCCCATCCCTCACTGTGGCAAGAGGCTTTGAGCCGATGCGATCGCGCAGAAATCGTTAGTGAAGAAGTTTTAGATGCGATCGCTACAACAATCCAACCAGATGGTGTAGTTGCAACGGCAAAACGGGATGCTCGCCAAACTCAAGTGCCATTTACTGGTATAGTCCTAGCTTTAGAAACTATCCAAGATCCAGGTAACTTGGGGACGATGATTCGCACGGCGGCGGCGGCTGGAGCATCGGGGTTATGGGTAAGCGAAGATAGTGTAGATCTAGACAACCCGAAAGTTTTACGTGCTTCTGCTGGACAGTGGTTTCGTCTAGCAACGGCGGTAACTGAAGATTTAAAAGCTACAGTTGAACAAAGTCGGCAAGCTGGAATGCAAGTAGTGGCAACTATGCCCAGTGCAACTTTGACTTATTGGGAAGTGGACTGGCAAAAACCCAGTTTGATTTTACTGGGTAACGAAGGTGCTGGTTTATCGGCAGATTTAGCAGCGATCGCAGACAAGCGAGTAAAAATTCCTCTAAGTCCAGGAGTAGAGTCTTTGAATGTAGCGATCGCAGCCGCTTTAATGCTGTATGAAGCCCAGCGGCAAATGACTGCTAAGCAATAAATTGTAACTTTTTACTTCTATTTAGATTTTGTTTTTTCTTCCAGATATTGTTCAATATCAGCAACAGCGTCCTCAAAAGCCGCTAGATCAATTTCTGTCAAATTTTCCAATAGTTCGGGATCATTGGTACTATCAGTATTCAATTCTGGTGTTTCTTCATCCTCAGTCGGATTCTCTTGCAAAATATCCTCCAATTGATCGAGTGACTGAAAAAAATCTTTCGCGGCGGCGTGGCGATGTGTTTGCTGACTTTGCTCCATAATCTTGGCTTGAGAATCTTGAATTTTATCGCGTAATCTTAATTTGCAGTTCCTACTTGAAATTTTGCATACATAACATCATATTCGTAGTTATCTGCAAAGAGTCAGGTACTACTTTATCAACTTTACACACTAAAAGGCTTGACAGCAAAATCAAGAGTCAAGAGTCAAGGGGAGCCAGTGCCGTGGTGTTAGCGTAGCGGTAGCGACTGTGCGTAGCGTCGGCAGTCCGGTCTTCTCCCTTCGCGTAGCGTCTCGTAGAGAAGGGGAGACGCCCGCCGTAGGATGCCCAAAGGGCTGTAGGGCGATAGCGTTCGCGCAGCGTCTCGTAGAGAAGCGGTAGCGAGTCATCGAGCGTCTGGGGGTTTCCACGCCAGTTGCTACCCTACGGGAACGCTAAGAGCGAACAAGTCGGCAGAGCCGCAAGGGCGCACTGGCTCCCCAGGAGGAACTGCCGTTAGCGCAGCGGTAGCGACGTAGGAGCGTCAAGGTTTCCCGCGCCACTTGCCACAACGGGGGGAACCCCCGCAAGGCAGTGGCTTGACTTGAGGCGACTGACGTTCAAGGGTCAGTAGCTATTCCCCTTGTCTCTCACCCCCCCACTCCCCCACTCATCTGCCAATATCTGAGTGTTGGATTTGCAAAAATTTGTCTAACATCACACTGGGAATTGGTCGCGGACGCATTATTTTGGCATCTACCCAAACCCACAACGCCTCAGCAGCGACTAACAAGTCCTCTTGATTGTGTTTGCGAATTTCGTAACGTCGGAGAGCACGCGTACCACGCATATCCTTCAACCAGGTAGTGACTTCCAGGGTATCACCTGCCACGGCTGGGCGCAGATAGTCAATTTCTACCCGCCGCATGACAAATACGCCGCCTAATTCTTGGTATACATTCAAATTTAAGCCCAAATATTCTGAGTGTTCAACGGCTGCTTGTTCCAAATAGTTTTGGTAAACAGCGTTATTGACATGACCAAGAGCGTCCATTTCATAGTGTCGAACGCGCAGTAAAGTCTTGAATGCTTGCATGGGTTAGTTGGTATGCGGCGCTGTTTCAGTTTATATTAGTTTTTCTATCTTCGTGTTCTTGCCACGTCTAAATTAGTTCTGGCGCTCTTTAAGGGACACACCATTGAGATATTGGTTCAATTCTCGCCTGCTGCATCAATTCCAATACTTGCGATTGATTACAACCGTAGGTAGATGTTAACAATTGCTCTCCTTGATTTTTTGCCTCATTAGCAGATACACCAAAGGTGATAATTTCTTCGTCTTGGTTGCCCGTAATCCTATCAACTGGAATGATACAGATATATTGCGGTTCATTATGTCTTATTTGTTGCACCATTGCTCACCCACCAATTTTGCTGAGAATAACCGTTTACTTTCAATATATTCATAACCGCAGATTACAACATTTATGAAAATAAATTTATGTACATCTTGCGTCATTTTGTAATTCGATTAATACAAATTTCTTTACAAATTAAGACAACGTTAAGAATCTTTTCAAAATTAGAGAATTTTAGAAGTGTAAACAGTTACTCATGGGAAAATAAAGTTAAACATCAACAAATATCTTTTTGTAAATTTCTGTTTTGTATTCAACAAGAGAATGCGCCTATGGAAACGCGTTTTCCATTATGAGATTGATTGATTTAAATGTTTGTTAATTGGTTTTAAGGTGTGAGTCCGAATAAGTAAACTCGCGGCTACAAGAAATAGGCTTGCGATGGGCTACGCCCCGCCATAGGCGATCGCGCTGCGCGTATCTTACTACGAGGGGTTTTAAAGTCAAATAGCCTATAGTCTCAAATATTAACTTTACTTTACTTAGTGCAGGCTTGATTAATCGAGTCTTGTACAAACTTACTAAAAATTGGAGGTTATAAAATGGCAGTACGAAATAACTTAGTTAGCAATTTATGGCAGAGAGTGCGACAAGATTCTGTGAGTTGGGGATCTTTAGCTCTTTGGGTTACTTCATTAATTGTACTTTTAGTAATGCTAGCAATGTTTTCTAACGCTTGATCTCAGCAAGATTATTTTAGTTTCTGGGCAGCAGCCTAGGAACTAAATTCTGATGGACTGTCGTCTCTATAAAACGAAACTTGAGACATATCAACTTATGAACTGCAAAATGGCAACAGTCATAATTTTAGCTATTAGTGGCTTAGTTTCTTCTGTTAAAGCTCAAGAATCTCCTAATAAGACTCCAGTCAAATCAGATCAAGTTGTGAATGCTTGCGTTCAAAACCATGCCCAGACTTTACCAAATCCCTTTAGCGATGTGCCATCAGACCATTGGGCTTTTAAAGCAGTCATGACTATGCACTACTGTGGAGCTTTTCGCCAAGCGACACCACCTGCTTTACTTGAGAAGCTTCGACCTACCGAAAGCCAGCAGCAACCACAGAGAGAATACAATAACAAAAGATAAAATTTGATTCCTGACTTTGTATAAAAAGAAGTATTCAAGAAAGATAGAAAAGAATCCACAAATATAGTATCTTGGCTGCGATCGCGTAAATTCAAACGATTAAAAATACTTGTGCAGTTACACAAATTAGCCGGCTAATTCATCCACAGCTTGGGGTTAGCCGGACTAATCTTCGTATATTCTGTAATCAATAGATCAGTTAAGCAACTATCAACTCAGAATCGTTTTCTGAAGGTACACCATCCTGAACTAAAGAACGGGTTTCGCCGTTGCGTTGGAGAAGACCGCCAACCATTGCTAATAAAGCATTTACTTTGCGAGTACGCCACTCATCCACCAATTTTTGCACTTGAGTAGCAGGCATCCGCCGCATCATTGCTTCGTAAAGATAAGCTGCATGACCAGTTTCATCTTGAGCAACACTTAACATTCCTAACTTGAGGTTGCGAGCGGTTGGCTCATCGTCAGGTAACACATTCGCCATACGAGTAAAGTCTTTGCTCGCATCCAACTCCAGAATGTAAGTGCTAGCCATAAAAACATCCCAGTCAATGGCAGCCGGTTTTAGCTGTTCTGGGGTGTAACCTTGAAAGAATGCGGCAAAGAATGGACTACGCTGCTGTTGTGATTTATTTGCAGATGTGGTTTGGGGTTGACGCTTGAAATCTATAACTTGTTTATTTAGCTGTTTTAAGGCGTGGGCAAAAATTTGACCATGCCTAGTTTCGTCTGATGCATGTTTTGCTAGTTTCTCTGCTAGCCATGTATCGCCTTCGGCGGCGGCGCGATCGCTAAGTGCAGACAAAAACGGCACAGAGCCAGATTCCGCCAACTGAAACCCCGCCAGAACGTTGGGGCGAGTTTTAGAGTCGCGGATCTGAGCAGCTGAGTAATAAGCCACAGCACCCGAACCTGCTAAATGCATGACATAAGTCAAGAAATTCATGAAAGATTCCCGCTGACTGTTGGAAGTTTACATTTCTTATACTATTCTGCCTTTTCTATTCGGTTAAATTCGGTTATTCAGTGACGAGATTGTATTTGAATTAGATCTTAAGTAAAACTTTCTGCTTATACAGGTAAAGAACTCTGGCTAACTGTTTGCTAATTATCGGTGGCAGTATGTCAACACCTAACAAAAAGATATTTTCATTTTGCTACTATCATCCCTCAGAGGTAGTTTGGTGAGTTTGGATGGAGAAATCAACTAAGCAAGTACAATTTTGGCTTTGTGCAACTATCATCCTGTTGGGTTTGATAGGCTGCGATCGCCTGGTTGGTAATTCTGGAAACGTGGTTGAGCGAGTTAGTGATGGCGACACTTTGGTAGTGAGAGACACCAATGGTCAAAATGTCACCGTGCGCTTTGCTTGTGTTGACGCGCCGGAAGTAGCCCATTCTAACAGGGAAAAACAAAGTAGACGCACTAGCGATCGCAATCAATTTACTTGGGGTGTGAGAGCGCAAGAACGGGTGAGGGAACTGGTGAGACAAGGAGGCGATCGCGTTAACTTGAATATCACAGATAGCGATCGTTATGGAAGGCAAGTTGCAGAAGTCCGCCTGAGAGATGGGACTCTTGTGCAAGAAGTGTTAGTGCAAGAAGGTTTAGCAAAGGTGTATCGTCCTTATTTAAATAAATGTCCCAGTAGAACCTTAGTGCAACAAGCAGAAGGTGAGGCGAGACAACAACGGCTTGGTGTTTGGGGTGATTCTAGGTTTGTTAATCCTTGGGAGTACCGCAGTTTTAATAAGATACAAAAGTAAGATGCGTAATGCTTACCATTATTAGACCTCTTGCGAAATTCCAAAAATCAGGAATGTCATTCTGAGTGTAACGCAGTGGAGAGAAGAATCTCACTCAGATGTTTCGCTCCGCTCAACATGACAATTTAAGCATTTATGCAAGAGGTCTATTGTTTGTAGTAGGTATTATTCAGATCATACTTATACTATGCGTCACATTTTTTGACGACTTGTGGCTATGGTTTTGACGCTGATTTAGAAGCGTTACTAAATAACCAAGATACAAGATTAGGAATTGTTGCAGCCCCAAAAGAAAACAGCGCAATAATTGCATCACGAGGTAAAACGCCATCTAACCAGCTACCCTGGATTCTGGAAACAGGAAAATCTTGATCTAGACCGATTTGAATCTGTTTTGTTCTCCCAGAAAAGCGGGCTTCTATGCCTTTTTTAGGCACAATTTGCAGATGACGTATTAGTTGAATATTTAGAGGTGTATCAGGATTTTCTCCCATGACAAATTGATTTTGTTTAATTTCTTGTTCCTGCCCTACCATGCGAATTTTGCCTTCTACAATAGTAGAAACATCTAAGTCATCTCTGAGATCGCTGCCATTTCTATCTACATCTATAAACTGAACATTTTTGGTTTTTATCTTGCCTCTAAACCATTGTTCTGATTCATATTTGGCAGGTTTGGCTAAGGTAATATAAATATCGTTATTTTGGGGAATCTCTAAATTGAATTCTTGATTATCTGGATTTAAAATAAATTCTAGAGGTGTTTGATTATCTAGTTGGTTTTGTAAATTTGAATCTAGTAATTCATAACCTTCTACTATAATTTTGATTGATTGTTCGCCTAAATAGAGTTTTAATAGATTCGGGTTGTTTTTTAGGTCTAGTTTAGGGTTTCGCTGTAGCGAAAAAGCCAACTGATTACGATAAAAATCATAATTTAACTCAGTTACTTTTGTATTCGGTTGTAGCCGCAGTTCATTCAATTCGATTTCGCTCGTTACTTCGGGATTAGCTGGAGCAATAATCCATTTACTTTCGCGGTCTTTGAGTTGGATTTTTAACGACTTTGACTGATTAAGTTGGGGTAATAATTGACTTTGAAACTTGCCTGTGAAAGTTAAGGTTTGGATGCCTTCACTTTCCAGTTCTTTGATGCCACGAATATTTTCGATAAAACGTTTGGGTTGCTGTCCATTATAGACAAAGCTCATTTCTTGAGAAATGATATTACCTTCAAATGTATGAGTGCCAGGTGCGATCGCAGCAAAGGTAACGAGAGTCAAAAATAAAAGTAACAGCAATACCAAAAATAATTTTTGATGCTTTGAGATAGTCTTGAGTAAGCGCTTTAACGCTGAAGCACTAACTATAAACCCAGCAACTAGATATCTTTTCAGAGAATTCAACCATTGGCGAATCTTGATGAAGTCGGGAAATTGTTTGGCTTTTTGCCGAGATGCCATGATTTATTTCAACCAATTTGGGTTATGTTCAAATACAATTCGCCTTTCGATGCGATCAGGATGTTTATCTCTTCGCTCAATCTTAGCAACGTAGTGCAGTTCATAGCGCCCAGATGGGGCATTACCATCCCAGGTAAAAATAGTTTCACCGTTTTTAAGGTTAAGGCGGGAAGTTCTATAGATTGATTTTTTACCTTGGGTGAGGATTTCAAAGGTGGTAAATTTGACTCGACTCTCGGAATAAAAGACAAATTCATACTTACCAGAAGTTTGTCCCAGGATGACTGGAACATAGACAGGTTGAGATCCAAAGCTATAGGATGCCAAAGCACGGAGTTTTTTTGCTGGTATTTGGGCTTGCCTGAGAACGTAAGTATCCCAGCTAAAGCTAAAACGCGAACCATTATCAGACAGTAACAAGTCATCCATTTGATAGTGATAATTAGCGTCCAATGATTTCACTTTTATTTGAAGGTTTTTACCACTATTTATTTGGGGAATTTGTAGTGTGAGAGTTTTGCCGAAACTGGCAAGGTTGCGGGTAGCAATAGAAATTAAGCTCAAGCTATTTCCGCTTATTGGTTCTTCTTTGATACCTTCGCATCGGTCGGGTGATTTGCGGCGGATGTAATCGGTAGATTGGGGGTCCCCTTCAGGGCAATAAGCAGCAGCCGGAAGATGACTGACGCTGAGGATTAATAGGCTGGCAAGAATAATTTTATAATTCATAGCTTGTTTAAGGAATGCTCCAGGTAAGCAGTTGTTTTTGAATTTCAGACATAGGATAAGCGAAATCTCGGTCTTCACCTTTTTTACGGGCAAAGACAATACCTAAAAGTTGATTTTGCGAGTCAAGCACAGGACTGCCAGAATAACCAGGTGTGAGTGCAGCTTGAGATATTTCTAATTGCTGGTTTTGATAGTTACTGATTTGTCCTGATTGCATAGACCAAAATTTATCTTCACGCCTTTCAGCAGAATGACCGATAATCCGAATGGGCATTTTCGAGGCGATCGCAGTTGAGGAGATGGGTAAAGGCTGGATATCTTCTGGCAGATTATCAGTAACTTCCAAAACGGCTAAATCGAGTTGTTCGTCAACAGAAGTCACTTTGAACAATTTGGCATCTCGCCGCATTCGCACTCGGTTGGGTGGCGGTGAACTGAAAAATTCAACTTGAATATTTTTACCCTGCTCATTGCCATCAAAAATGATATGACGATTGGTGAGGATTAATGTCCGGTTGGCTTCTCGCTTAATAACTATACCAGTACCACGCTCAAATCCCTGGCGTTCACGGCTACTAGAAACAGAAAAATCTGCAGTGATAAGTACTACAGAACGCTTAACGGGTACGTTTAGATCATCTTTAGGCAACCATTGGCGATCGTCTTCTACACTACCTAGTTTATTCTCTTGCTCTATCAATAACCGCTCTGCTTCTCTATAGTTGTTACCCGAATAGACAAAATTGGAGTCAAGGTTTTCTGCTTTGTCAAACTGTTCAATGGCTTCTTTTAGTTCTCCTTTTAGTTGGAACACCAAACCCAAGCCATTATGAGCAAGAGTGTGTTCATTTGGGGAAATTGTAGAATCATCTTTTGGTAATTTAAGAGCTTTTTGGATGGTAGCTACGGCGGCATCGAATTTATTCTGTCGTAACAGCGAAAGACCTAAACCGATGTAAGCCTTAGCAAAGTTGGGGTTGAGTTGAATTGCTTTTTGGTAGGCAGCAACTGCTGCATCTAATTTATTCTGCTGGCTCAGGGCATTGCCGAGATTGCTGTAAGCATCAGCATAGTTAGGGTTGAGTTGAATTGCTTTTTGGTAGGCGGCAACTGCTGCATCTAATTTATTCTGGTCACTCAGAGCAATGCCGAGATTGTTGTAAGCAGTAGCATAGTTAGGGTCGATTTGAATTGCTTTTTGGTAGGCAGCAACTGCTGCATCTAATTTATTCTGGTCTTTGAGGGCATAGCCAAGATTGTTGTAAGCCTTAGCATAGTTAGGGTCGATTTGAATTGCTCTTTGGTAGGCAGCGACAGCAGCATCTAATTTCTTCTGGTCATAAAGCGCAATGCCGAGATTGTAGTAAGCAGTAGCATATTTGGGGTTGAGTTGAATTGCTTTTTGGAAGGCGGCAACTGCTGCATCTAATTTCTTCTGGTCACTCAGGGCAGCACCAAGATTGTTGTAAGCATCAGCATATTTGGGGTTAAGTTGAATTGCTTTTTGGAAGGCGGCAACTGCTGCATCTAATTTCTTCTGGTCATAAAGCGCAATGCCGAGATTGTAGTAAGCCTTAGCATAGTTGGGGTTAAGTTGAATTGCTTTTTGGAAGGCGGCAACTGCTGCATCTAATTTATTCTGGTCATAAAGCGCAATGCCAAGATTGTAGTAAGCATCAGCATATTTGGGGTTAAGTTGAATTGCTTTTTGGAAGGCGGCAACTGCTGCATCTAATTTCTTCTGGTCTTTGAGGGCAATGCCGAGATTGTAGTAAGCCTTAGCATAGTTGGGGTTAAGTTGAATTGCTTTTTCGTAGGCGGTTACTGCTGCATCTAATTTATTCTGGTCACTCAGGGCATTGCCGAGATTGTAGTAAGCATTAGCATAGTTAGGGTCGAGTTGAATCGCTTTTTGGTAGGCGGCAACTGCTGCATCTAATTTCTTCTGGTCACTCAGGACAGATCCGAGATTGTAATAAGCAATAGCATAGTTAGGGTCAAGTTGAATCGCTTTTTGGTAGGCGGCAACTGCTGCATCTAATTTCTTCTGCTCATCAAGCAAATTGCCGAGATTGTTGTAAGCAAAAACATAGTTAGGGTTGAGTTGGATTACTTTTTGGAAGGCGGCGACAGCAGCATCTAATTTATTCTGATCTTTCAGGGCAATGCCGAGATTGTAGTAAGCAAAAGTATATTTAGGATCTAGTTGAATCGCTTTTTGGTAGGCGGTAACCGCAGCATCTAATTTCTTCTGGTTACTCAGCACATTGCCCAGACCGTTGTAAGCAGTAGCTAAGTTAGGGTTGAGTTGCAAGGCTTTTTGGTGAGATGCTAATGCCTCCTCTAATTTACCTTGAGCATTTAGCACATTCCCTATACCAACGTAAGCTTCCGCATCATTAGGATTGAGTTCTAACGCTTTCTTGTGCGCTCCTAATGCTGCATCTATTTTCCCCTGTCGCCGCAAAGCATTCCCCAAATTGTTATAAGCTTTGCCATTATTTGGTTCAAGTTGCAAAACTCTACGCCAAATCGTCTCGGCTTGGGAGTTGTTACCGACGACTTCGGCAGCTTCGCCTTGTTGAAATAGCTGTTCAATACTATTTTGAGCGACTACAAACTGGGGTGTCGTAGCTAGAGATAGAGTTAAAAATAAAGTAGTAAATATACGGTTGTGCATAATAATGCTAATAAGTTCTCAGATTTTACCAGGACTTACCCGAAAATCGCCAAAAACCGGATAAATCTTTGATACATCCGGATAAATCTTTAATACATACTCGTGAATGAACCTCAGAGCTTTGTGAATGAACCTCAGAACTTCGTGAGTGAACCTCAGAGCTTCGTCGATGAACCTCAGAGCTTTGTGAATGAACTTCAGAGCTTCGTGAGTGAACCTTAGAGCTTTGTGAATGAGTCTTTAAACTCCGTTAATGAGTCTTTGATACTCGTAAATGAACCTCAGAGCTTCGTCGGTAAACCTCAGAGCTTTGTAAATGAGTCTTTGATACTCATGAACGAGTCTTTGAACTCCGTCGATGAACCTCAGAGCTTCGTGGACTATGATATTTTTCTTAAAGTTTTATTTATTACATCGAAAAGCGATCGCATAAACTAAGATACAAGGTTGGGTTTCATTCCGCTCGTCGAATTTTTACCCCTTCTAGACGGGGTTATATGGCTAAATTATTAATTTTTACTAGCCTTGATAATTTCTTCTCTTTCGATTTCTGTTTTCATATTTAAAGCCAGAAATGTTGAATGTAGTTACATTCTATTGTAGTGACAGTAGTCTGGGAGCAGGGCGATCGCTACAATTGAGATAGTAGACTTCAGCCACAAAACTATGCACATCCCCTTAACTCCAGAACTCGAACAGTTGATTTACGATAAGGTCAACAGTGGTCGCTACCCCTCTGCTGGTGAAGTCATTCGAGAAGGATTAAGATTATTGGATGAACGCGATCGTCTTGCTGAAAAACGTTTAACAGAACTAAAACAGAAAATTCAAATCGGTATTGAAGAGTTAGATCGAGGTCTAGGAATTGATGGAGATACTGTATTTGTAGAGTTAGAGTTAGAAATTCAACAAGCAGAAGCGCAAATCCAGTTAACCGAGGAATCTGCATGAGTCGGTACATCTTCGCTCCTACCGCCAAGCAGGATCTTGCAGAGATTAACCGCTATTTGATCAAATTTAGTCCTGCTGCGGCTAGACGGCTGAAAGAGAAAATACAACGACAGTGCAAGCTGCTAGTCGATTTTCCGGCGATGGGAAAAAGGCTGATAACCTCCAATCAGGGTTAAGAAGTTTTCCTATAGAAGACTATGTAATTTTTTATCGTCCATTAAACAACAACATAGAAATTGTCCGCATTGTCAGCGGCTATCGTGATTTAGAAGTTCTGTTCTCAAGCGAAGAATGATCAATCATCTTCTTAATTACGAATTACGCTTAACCGGATTCATCCACACTTCTAAGCGACTAAACGCCTGTGAAGAAAGCACCGTCAAACATAAATAAACCACCGCTACAGCCGCGTAAATTTCAAAGGCGCGATAGTTATCTGCGACAATTAACTGTCCTTTGCGTACCAACTCTTCAAATCCAATTACAGAAACTAAGCTCGTATCTTTTAACAAACTAATAAACTCATTACCCAACGGTGGAATCATCCGCCGAAAAGCTTGAGGAAAAATCACGTAGCGCATAGTTTGCACAGAACTCAAACCTAGTGATTCTGAAGCTTCTGCTTGTCCTACTTCAATTGATTGAATCCCTGCGCGGACAACTTCAGCAATATATGCAGCGCTATTCAAACTTAAGGCAATTACCCCAGCAGCTAAGCGATCAAAGGTAAAAGTTAAACCAAGTTCTTGCAAAATTGCAGGTAATCCAAAGTAAATCATAAAAATCTGCACTAGCAAAGGCGTTCCCCGGAAAAAATCCACATACGCCCGCGCCAGCCAACGCACAGGTGCAATACGAGAAAGGCGGACAATTCCAATCAAGGAACCCCCAACTAAACCCAGCACCACAGAAAGTATTGTTAATTGCAGCGTCACCAAAGCACCCTGTAATAGAGCCGGAAGAGACTGCACAATCACGCCAATTGAGGTAAATATTCTAGGTGCATCAGCGCCAGTCTGATTCTCAAATGGCGATTGAGCTGGTAATGATGGCGGCTCAGCATTAAACCATTTTTGGTAAATTTGGGAATAAGTGCCATTTCCCAGCACCCTATCCAAACCATTATTTATCAGTGCCAAATAAGGCGAGTCTTGAGCTGTAGCAATCCCATAAAACTCCTCTGTTAGCAGTTGCTCTACTACTTTAATGCCCTTGAGATTGCCCGTATTAATGGCATATAAAGTAACTGGTGCATCATTAATTACCGCATCCACATTACCATTGAGCAATTCTTGCAGAGCTAAAGGTGCAGAATCAAAGCTGCGGATTTGCACACCGGGAATACTCTTAGCTTTTGCAGCGCCAGTTGTGCCAATTTGTACTGCAATTTTTTGATTGTTGAGACTATCAAAGCCAGTAATATTTTGATTATCTGCGCGGATTGCGATCGCCAACCCAGCCTTAAAATAAGGACGGGAAAAAGCAACAGACTTCGCCCTTTCCTCTGTAATCGTAATCGAACTAATCGCCGCATCTACCGTCTTGCCTTGCAAAGCTGGGATAATGCCATCAAAAGGCAGACTTTGAAAATCCACTTTGAAGTTAGCAGCAGTTCCTATTGCATTCATCAAATCAAAAGAAAAACCCTGCAACTCACCATCTTTACCTTGAAACTCAAAAGGTGGAAAAGCTGGTTCCGTAGCAACCCGCAGAGTCTTCCCTACACTAGAATTCACACCACAGCTAACCAATAACAAACAGCTAAAACCTACAACCACAAACCAGCGCAGCCAACACCCAAAACCAAATTTAGCCATATTATTTTCTCTTTCCCTCTGCGCGACGCCAGTTGCTACAACGCGGAGGCAGCCGCGTGGGCGGGTTTCCCGACTTGAGCGGACTGCCGTGGGAACCCGCGCAACGCACTGGCTCCTCTGCGGTTCGTTAAAAACACTACAATCAACTCTAGAGCAGCTTGACAGATGCAATGAACAATACCACCCCCGCCATAATTTTTGAAACTATCGAAAAAAACTTTGGTTCCCTGAAAGTCCTCAAAGGAATCACAGGCGAAATCAATCGGGGAGAAGTCGTTGCAATTATCGGTTCCTCCGGCTGTGGGAAAAGTACCCTACTACGCTGCTTCAACCGCTTAGAAACCATTAACAACGGGCGCTTAATAGTCAACGGTATCAACTTATCTCGACCTACAGTTGACTATAGCCAACTGCGGCAACTGCGGACACAAGTAGGCATGGTTTTCCAGCAATTCAATCTGTTTTCCCATCTTAGTGTCTTAGAAAATATGACACTCGCTCCCCGTAAAGTCCTGGGTAAAACACCGAAAGAAAGCGCCCAACTCGCAGGATTATATCTAGAAAAAGTTGGCTTATTTGACAAAGCCTCTAGTTATCCCGAACAACTTTCTGGAGGACAAAAGCAACGAGTAGCCATAGCCCGTAGCTTGTGTATGAACCCCCAAATCATGCTATTTGACGAACCCACCAGCGCCTTAGATCCAGAACTCGTCGGCGAAGTTCTGCAAGTAATGCAACAATTAGCAGCCGAAGGCATGACAATGGTGATTGTCACCCATGAAATGCAATTTGCAAAAGAAGTAGCAAATCGGGTGATATTTTTAGATCAAGGTATTGTAGCAGAACAAGGCCCAGCTAATGAAGTTTTGAGCAATCCGCAAAGCGATCGCCTACGTCTTTTCCTCAGTCGCCTCAACGCCAGATAGAGGAGCAGGGGGAGCAGGGGGAGAGAATAATTAATAACTCTTGACTCTTGACTCATCACTCAGCACTGATTCAAAGATATTCGCGCAAGAAATCAAAGGGGTCGTCTTCCCAACATGGTTCAGGTGTCAGCCATAGCAAATTGCTGTTGATGTCGGCTTCAATTTCATCACCGTCGTCCCTGTCAAATAGATCTACCAAAACTTTCCAATCACGATCATTCAGGGACATTAACGATGGGGCATATACCTGTAGATTGTTTGAGTAATTCACGCGCGAAATTATAGTTGACTGCCGCAAAAGATTAGTCTCACGGTTTGTAAATCATCATATTCTAGCTTTGACTAAGAAGTAGTCAGGAGCCAAGAGTCAAGTTTCCTTGGCAGATTACTAGTGTATGATCGAACAAGGTCATTCGGTTCTGGTGGGGGTCAGTCACCAGAGGTAATGGGGAAAGTTCGGTGCAAATCCGCCGCTGTCTCGCAACTGTGAACCAATTTGAGATTTGAGATTAGCGAACTAAGTAATCGAAAATTGAGTAAGTCAGGATGCCCACCGAAATAGACTTATCAGTTCTACACATCTGCGAGGTACAGATGACTGCTGCTGCAAATATTTCTACAACCAGTTGCTTGGTTGATAGTTACCATAGTTTATTTGTTTGTAAAACTTGTGCCAGTGTATGGGAAAATGGAGAGCGCTTAGGTGAAAGTGGTGGTCAAAAACTACTACAGCAGCTTCAGCACCTTGCACAAGATTGGGACTTACGAAATAAATTCTTAATTAAAGAAGTTGAATGCATGAGTGCTTGTAACCGTTCATGCGTCGTCGCTTTTGCTGCTAAAGGCAAATTAACGTATCTGTTTGGTGATTTGGCAATTGATGGCAGTGCATCCGCTGTGCTGGAATGTGCTAGTCAATACTATGCCAATCCTGATGGTTTACTGCCTTGGTCAGAGCGACCGGAACTTCTGAAAAAGGGGATTTTAGCCAAGATTCCGTCTATACCCGTAGAGAAAGTTAACACAACAGAAATTTAATCAATAAGACTGAGGACTGAAGTAAGGTTGAGGATACACGTTACAGATTATTCCCTATCACCTGTAACTTGTCACCTCTCCCTTAATCTCCAATGCCTAATAAACTGCAAAAAAACTTTCATCAATCAAAATGATGAGAAGCACACAGAAGTTATTGCAGCGGCTTGGGTTATTGCCTCAGTAAAACGCAGAGAAAACATTATGATGCGTGTTTTGATTCTCGGCGGAACGGGAGAAGCAGCAGAACTAGCTGCAAGAGTGGCTACTATCCAAGGGGTAGAGGCAATCACATCTTTAGCAGGTCGTACTAGTGAACCGTCAGTGCCGTTAGGCGATCTGCGGATTGGGGGTTTTGGTGGTGTGGCTGGACTGGCTAGCTATCTTCGTCAGATGGGAATCGACTTACTAATCGATGCAACCCATCCTTTTGCTACTCAGATTTCCTTCAATGCGGCGGCGGCTGCAACTGAAGTTGGAGTACCCCGTCTGATGTTGATTCGCCCTCCTTGGGAAAAGGTAAGTGGCGATCGCTGGATCGAAGTTGACACTATTGAAGCTGCCGCCACAGCCCTGCAAGACCAAGCACAGCGGGTTTTTTTGACAGTTGGTAGGCAAGAACTAGCTGCCTTCGCACACCTGAAGGCAATTTGGTTTCTGATGCGAATGATTGAACCACCTACCCCCGATGCCTTGATACCGCCAGGAGTGGTACTGTGCGATCGCGGCCCCTTTGCCGTCAATAAAGAGAAGGAAATCCTGATTCACAACAACATTGATACCATTGTCAGTAAAAATAGTGGTGGCAATGCAACTTATGCCAAGATTACCGCAGCGCGGGAACTGGAACTGCAAGTTATTATGGTGAATCGTCCAGCCATACCACCAGGTGAGCAGGTGAAGAATATTGATGATGTGTTGGCGTGGCTGCTTGAAAAATTGCACGGCTCGCTTGGAACTTGAAACTTCGTGCTCGGAACTCGGAACTTCGTGCTCGGAACTCGGAACTTCGTGCTCGGAACTCGGAACTTCGTGCTCGGAACTCGGAACTTCGTGCTCAGAACTCGGAACTTCGTGCTCGGAACTCGGAACTTCGTGCTCGGAACTCGGAACTTCATGCTCGGAACTCGGAACTTCATGCTCAGAACTCGGAACTTCGTGCTCGGAACTCGGAACTTTTAAAATTTACAAACAAATTACTAGGACTTACGCACTGAAGCCTGAAACCCCGATCCCCCCTAACCCACGCCAGTCGCTCCACTTGGGGAGACCCCATCGCATGATTGCGTCTCCCCTTCTCTACGAGACGCTACGCGAAGGGAGAAGACCGCGCTGGCTCCCCTTAAAAAGCTACGGTGTACACACAAGTCTTTTAGAGTTGCCCTACAGGCTTTTGATCCCCCCAACCCCCCTTCAAAAGGGGGGCAAAAACCTCTCAAAGTCCCCCTTTTGAAAAGGGATTTAGGAGGATATACAACGATTTTGGTTTTGTACACAGATGTGTGTACACCGTAGCCTTAAAAAGGGGGGAACGTCTAAAGCCCCCTTTCTAAGGGGGTTGGGGGATCTGAGTGCGTAAGTTCTGATTACTTATTCTTGATTTGATCCATAAATAAATAATGGTGCAGGTATCTTTTTGTGGAGCTAGATTCTTGCTCTATACCCTCATACCCCTATACTCTTACACCCCGTCCAAAGGATTTGGTCACTGTTTTACAGCTATCCATTGCGTAACAGGTGTCATTGCTCGCCAGCCCAAAAATTTACCAATAGGTTCCGCTCTTTGAATGGCAATACGGGTTAAATTGCCTCCAACTTGTTCACGCCATTTAAATAACGTTTGCTCGCCCTCTACTGTCACAACATTTGCTACTATACGTCCACCCGATCGCAGTGCTTGCCAGCAGACATCGAGAAGTCCCTCTGCTGTCACCCCACCACCAATGAAGATAGCATCGGGTGTAGGCAAGTCTTTGAGAGCATTGGGCGCTTTATCTTCAATAATTTGCAGGTTTGGAGTACCTAAAGCTGCGGCGTTGTCAGCAATGTAACCCAGCCTGGACGAGTTTTGTTCGATCGCGATCGCCCGACACCGGGGATGACTCCGCATCCATTCGATAGAAATGGAGCCGCAACCCGCACCGACATCCCACAGTAGTTCTCCAGGTGTGGGAGCTAAGGTTGCTAAGGTAATTGCCCTAACCTCGTGCTTGGTTAGCTGTCCATCGTGCTGGTAGGCATTGTCTGGTAGTCCTGGTAGTCTGGGTAAAGGGACAACCCCAGCATCGGCAATACAATTAACTGCGATCGCATTGAGAGTAGCGAGTTCACCACTCCAGGATACAGCCGTATCTTCAACAATCCGTTCCTGACTGCCGCCCATGCGTTCTAATATAGTAATTTTGCTACTACCATAGCCGCGATCTATCAAGAGTTGGGCAACAATTGCGGCTGTATCCTTACCTTCACTCAAAATCAATAGCCGTGCTCCAGGATAAATGTATGACTGGAGCAAAGAAGGTGGACGACCATTCAAACTTAAGGTTTCCACGTCAGTTAAAGACCATCCTAATCTGGCACAAGCAAGGCTGAAGGTTGAAGGTGCAGGGACAATCGTCATTTCAGACACAGGAATTCGCCGCGTTAAAGTGACACCGATGCCGTAGCACATAGGATCGCCGCTTGCGAGTACGCAGATTGACTGACCCCGACGGCGGATGATTTCATCTACCGAGGCGCTAATTGGCGAAGTCCAAACTATTTTCTGACGTTGGTCATCTGTGGGCAACATTGCTAAATGGCGATCGCCTCCCACGAGGATTTCAGCTTGAGCAATTAGAGAATGAGCGATCGCGCTCAATCCCTGTAACCCGTCTTCGCCAATCCCTACAATAGAAAGCCATTTTCGTGTCATAATTAGCAAACTTTTCCCAATAAAAATAGGCAAATTTCACGCATATTATCGGAAAAACTTATCAGAATTTAGCTTAACCAAAAAATAATGTAGTATTTGACATCAAACCCGTCCCTGCTAAATTTGTGGAGAAAATTGAGAATGCACCTTCGACAAGTTTTTACTCAAGTGTGCCGTACTTTGTTCTTAACTTCGCTACCCCTTACACTTGTAGCTTTTATTCCGTCAGCAGCACAAGCGGCAATCTTTAGCCGCATATATGCCTTCGGTGATAGTCTTTCTGACACAGGTAATTCCTTTGATATCACCGAGAAGACCATACCAATTACTATTCCTCCCAGCGAACTGGGATATTTTAAGGGGCGGTTTGCTAATGGCCCTATATGGTTAGATACTCTAGCAGCTAAATTAGAAATTCCGTTACCCCCAATATCTCGCTCTGTGGGAGGAGCTAGTCCTACAGGTGTTAACTTTGCTACCAATGCGGCAACCACAGGAGATGAGAACACTTTCCCTCTTCCTCTAGATGGTTTCGTAGGTTTACAAGAGCAGGTTGCTCAATTTAAACAAGACAACACTACTGTAGATCCCGAAGCGCTTTACGTCTTGTGGGCTGGTGCAAACGATTATTTGGGTGGTGGTGTAACAGATCCAACCCAGCCAGTTACAAATTTGTCTAATGCAGTCACGACACTTTTTGACGCAGGCGCTCGCAATTTCTTAGTCGCAAATTTGCCATCTTTGGGTGCTACACCAATTGGTCTGCGTCGGGGCGACCAAATTTCTAATCAACTGAACCAATTGACTGCGGGGCACAATTCAGTTTTTTCTCAGGCTTTTGGACAACTGAGTAACTTACCTGGAATTAACTTAAAAACCCTGGATGTAGGTTCCCTGTTTAATACAGCTATCAAAAAGCCAGCAACTTTTGGTTTTACGAATGTAACTTCCCCTTGCTTAGCTAACTCTCCTTTGTTTAATCCCATCTCAGCAGACAACCCGATCTCAGTCTGTGATAATCCAGATGAATATCTGTTCTGGGATGATCTTCATCCTACAAGCGCTGCACATAAAGCTCTTGGAAACCTAGCTTTTGAAACCCTGACAAATCAATCTCAGCCTGTTCCTGAACCTTCACTTATATTGGTTGAGCTAGCATCTGGCGTCTTCCTTGGAACCAAGCTAGTTCGGAAGTGGAAACAAAAAAAAGTAATGGTTCGTTCATAGTAAATGGGCGAATGTCCCTGTAATAGAAACCTATCAAAACTTAGCTTGATTAATAAAGAGAATTCATGCTCAGCTTTAGCTATTAGCCTAGGAATTCATTCCTAGGCAGCTATTTTAACTATTAATCTGCATTACTCTTGTTTTTAGCGGCATCAATCATTTGTTTTGACTGATCTACTCCATGCCAAACACCATCGTATTTGGCTAAAGCTAAAGTGTAATTTCCTGTACCACAAGCTACATCTAGATATAAGCAATCTGATTTAAGTTGAAGGTAATCAGCTAATTGCTTAGCAATTTCAGGGTCAGCATGGCGAGTTAGGTCGTAGCCTTTGCCAATTTGCTCATAAACAGCCATTTTTTGAGTCGCTCAAATATTTTCTAATACATATCTTAATTAACAATTAGCTTATCAAGTTGATTCAAAATATAAAGTGTTCAACGTTCTAACTACCTTCTCATGCTAGATTACTAAAGCCTGGTGTTGGGAAACTCCGGTGAAATTCCGGGACTGTGCCGCAGCTGTGATGGGATTACCCAAGTCAGAATGCCAACCCCAGGGATGTCCTAAAGCCATACTCATTGTCTACTCCCTGCGTAGCACGGGGAAGGAGTTATAGTCTTGTTATCTGGTGCCACTTGTCCTGGCTTGTTTTACTCGACACCTGCCGAAGACGGTATATTATCTCGGATCAGAATACCAGGCGGAATTCTTAATAGTCTACAGTGCCGGGCGATCGCAGATATAGCAGACCATCACGGCGGTGGTTATGTGGACGTGACTAATCGCGCTAACATACAAGTCCGCGAAATCCACACGAAAATCAACGCTCAAGTTCTTAAGCATTTACAGGATATAGGACTAGGTTCTACTAATACTGCTGTAGACCACATCCGCAATATAATGACTAGTCCCACTGCTGGTATCGATCCACAAGAATTGATCGATACCCGCCCTTTTGTTCAAGCCTGGGATAATTATATTGCCGCACATCCTGTCCTATCGGGACTGTCTGCCAAATTTAGCGTTTGCTTCGATGGTGGTGGCATAGTTTCAGTACGCGATCGCCTAAACGATATCACCTTTGCTGCTGTTTTAGTTGATGGTAGTGTTTACTTCCGCCTCTATCTCAGTGTAGGTACAAAGGGAGCACTAAGCGATGTGGGAATTTTGTTGCCACCAGAGCAATGTTTGCAAGTTTTGGCAGCTTTGGCTAATGTTTATCTGGCTCATATTGACACTACAAGCAAGCGCAAGCAACGTCTGCGAGAGTTGTTGAATACTTTAGGTTGTGAAAATTATCTCCAGGAAGTCCAGCAAAGTCTGCGTTTTCCTCTTTTTTGCATTCAAGAGTGTCAAAATCAAATCACACCTGCCAAATATCAGCATATCGGCATCCATCCCCAGCGTCAGCAAGGTTTATTCTATATTGGTGTCGTGCTGCCACTTGGACGACTGGAAAGCGCTCAAATGTGGGGTTTGGCTGATTTGGCAGAAAAATACGGTAATGGAACTTTCAGACTGACTCCCTGGCAGAATTTGCTCCTCACTGATATTCCTCAGCAATGGGTTGTCGATGTGCAAAGTAAACTTGCTTTGTTAGGATTAGATTCCTCGGTAACTAACATTAAGAGTGCATTAGTTGCTTGTTCTGGCAACAAGGGCTGTGCCGCTTCTGCCACTGACACTAAAAGACACGCCTTAGCATTAGCAGAGTATCTCGAAACACGCCTTACACTGGATCGACCAGTCAATATCCACTTCAGCGGTTGCGAAAAATCCTGCGCCCAGCACACTAAGAGTGATATTACCCTGCTCGGTGTCAACGTTGAGGTGGATAATGGAACTGTGGAGGGTTATCACGTTTATGTTGGTGACGGTGATAATAACCAGAAATTTGGTCGTGAACTTTACCAGTATGTGACTTTTGAGGAACTACCTGCACTATTTGAGCAGATGCTAAAGACGTATGAAATCCAACGCAGGAATTCCGACGAATCCTTTGGGGAATTTGCTAATCGGTATGCAATTGCTCAATTAAAACAGTTATTCCCTAGCCAAAATTCTAATTCTCAAATCCAATGCCCGACTACATCCGAGATGCCAATGAAATCTACCGTAATTCCTTTGCCATTATCCGGTCAGAAGCGAACCTAGATGTTCTACCAGTGAATGTAGCAAAAATTGCTGTACGTTTAATTCATGCCTGTGGAATGACGGATATTGTTACCGACTTGGGATATTCGCCAACAGCGGTACAGTCTGGGCGGGCAGCACTGGCAGCGGGAGCGCCAATTTTGTGCGATTGCCGGATGGTTGCCGAAGGCGTTACTAGGCGGCGGCTGCCTGCAAATAACCAAGTTATCTGCACCCTCAACTATCCTGAAGTACCCGAACTTGCTCAGCGTATGGGTACAACGAGGTCTGCTGCTGCTCTGGAATTATGGCGATCGCATCTAGAAGGAGCAGTGATAGCAATTGGGAATGCACCCACAGCACTGTTCCGGCTGTTAGAAATGCTGGATACGGTCGTGACTAAACCTGCTGTAATCTTGGGCTTTCCTGTTGGATTTGTCGGTGCAGCAGAATCGAAAGCAGCATTGGCAGCAGACAGCAGAAATGTACCATTTTTAACATTACATGGACGGCGCGGCGGTAGTGCGATCGCAGCAGCAGCAGTTAACGCCTTGGCAACAGAGGAAGAATAAACATGAAAAGCAAAGGTCGTCTCTACGGAATTGGTGTAGGGCCAGGTGATCCAGAACTGTTGACCCTGAAAGCGCTGCGGCTATTACAGGCTGCTCCCGTAGTCGCCTATCAATCAGCAACAGACAAAGAGAGTATAGCGCGGGCGATCGTCGCGCAGTATTTAACTGGCCATCAAATTGAGGTAGCTTTCCACCTACCCCGTGCCTTAGAGCCAGAAAAGGCACAGTCCATTTACGATAAAGAAGTTCAACCAATCGCTGAACATCTCGCAGCAGGGCGAGATGTAGTGGTGTTGTGCGAAGGAGATCCGTTTTTTTACGGTTCCTTTATGTATGTTTTCACACGTTTATCTGAACAGTACGAAACGGAAGTTGTCCCTGGAGTTTCCTCACTGATGGCTTGTCCGGTAGCCTTGGGCGTACCCTTCACCTATTACACAGATATTCTGACAGTTCTACCCGCCCCACTACCAGCAGAAGAGTTAATTACACATCTACTAGCAACCGACGCAGCGGCTATTATGAAGTTGGGTCGCCATTTTACGAAAGTGCGGGATATCCTGCATCAGTTAGGATTAGCATCACGGGCAAGATACATTGAGCGGGCGACAATGACACAGCAAAGAATTGTACCCCTGGATGAAGTTGACCCAGCAGCAGTGCCTTATTTCTCGATGATTGTAGTGCCAAGCAAAAATCGACTGTAAGGCTTTGGTGAAACATGAGCATGATTAGTCATCTTAAATATGGTGGCAGCCAAATGAACGCGTCAAAATAGAAGACACAGCCTTTAATAAAGACTGGGTATTGGTATTACTTGGGTATTGGTCAAGGGTCAAGGGTCAAGAGTCAAGAGTCAAGGGTCAAGGGTCAAGGGTCAAGAGTTAGGAGGCAGAGGGGAAAGACTTACTGCAACTTCCCCCAGCTCCCCTGCTCCAATCCCCAGCCCCCAAAATTAAGGAGTTTACTAACAGTGGTATTACAAGTACAAACAAGCACCTACGAAGCTAAAACTCAAGAAATTGCTAAACAACTTCTAGCAGCAACACAAGAAAATCGCTCATTTTTTGCTTCTCTGCGCGATCAAATGCGCTGGGATGATAAATTACTAGGCTGGGCGATGAGTAATCCTGGGTTGCGGGTGCAGCTATTTCGTTTTATAGACACACTGCCTGCTTTGCATAGCAAATCAGAAATTGCCTCACATTTACAAGAATATTTAGGAGATGAATCTGTAGAATTACCAGCAGCTCTGAAGGGAATGCTAAACTTTG
Organism: Nostoc sp. MG11; assembly: GCF_014904695.1. Taxonomy (GTDB): domain Bacteria; phylum Cyanobacteriota; class Cyanobacteriia; order Cyanobacteriales; family Nostocaceae; genus Komarekiella. The sequence goes on from NZ_JACXXN010000005.1 coordinate 238,365, forward strand.
CTAACCCGGACTCCATGCCGGGGCAAGTTGCTGCTACAACTGTTGGCACAGCGGTAGAGACTCTTGCTCATAAATATATCGCTGGCGAAAATATTAAACAAGTCATTAAGACAGTTGAACGACTGCGAAAGGAAAAAATGGCTTTCACCATTGACTTGCTTGGTGAAGCGGTGATTACCGAAGCCGAAGCGCAGTCTTATTTAGAACGCTATTTAGAATTGATGCAACAATTAGTGGAAGCATCAAAGAATTGGTCAACTATCCCGGCTATTGATGAAGCAGATGGCGAACTGCTACCAAAGGTTCAGGTTTCTGTGAAGCTAACGGCGTTTTATTCCCAATTTGACCCATTAGATGCTAAAGGTAGTGAAGAAAAAGTTAGCGATCGCATCCGTACTCTGTTACGTCGTGCTCAAGAATTAGGCACAGCTGTGCATTTTGATATGGAGCAATATGCCTACAAAGATATAACTCTCGGTATCCTGAAAAAACTGTTACTAGAAGAAGAGTTTAAGCAACGTACAGATATTGGCATCACAATCCAAGCATATCTGCGTGATAGCGAGCAAGATGCTGAAGATTTGATTGCTTGGTTGAAACAGCGTGGTTATCCTCTGACAATCCGCTTGGTAAAAGGCGCATATTGGGATCAAGAAACTATCAAAGCAGCACAGAAACATTGGCCACAGCCAGTTTACAATGACAAAGCTGCAACAGATGCTAACTTTGAAACCATTACTCAGTTATTGCTGGAGAATCATCAATATGTGTATTCTGCCATTGGTAGCCATAATGTGCGATCGCACTCTCGCGCCATTGCCATAGCTGAAAGTTTAAATGTCCCCCGTCGTCGCTTTGAAATGCAAGTTCTCTACGGCATGGGCGATAAAATTGCAAAGGCATTGGTTGACAGGGGTTATCGCGTCAGAGTTTACTGTCCTTATGGTGAGTTACTACCAGGGATGGCTTATCTCATCCGCCGTTTGTTGGAAAATACGGCTAATAGTTCTTTTTTACGGCAAAATCTAGAAAACCGACCAATTGAGGAATTGTTAGCACCTCCAATGTTGCAACAGTCTCCCCCTGCTCCCCTCTCCCTTTCTCCCCCTCTTTCCTTCCTCGGTGTGGCGGATACGGATTATGCGGAGGAGGAAGGGAGAAGGAAGGCGATGCAAGCTTTTCAAGAGGTTCGCCAACAACTTGGTAGAACTTATTTGCCGTTGATTAATGGAGAGTATGTTGATACGTCGGCAGTTGTTGATTCTCTCAATCCTTCTAATTTTAGTGAGGTAATTGGGAAAGTTGGATTGATTAGCGTTGGACAAGCAGAACAGGCTATGCAAGCTGCTAAAGCGGCCTTTCCTGCTTGGCGCAAAACACCAGCTAAGCAACGCGCGGATATTTTGCGGAAAGCCGCTGATTTGATGGAACAACGCCGGGAAGAACTTTCAGCTTGGATAGTTTTAGAAGTTGGAAAACCAGTTAAGGAAGCAGATGCAGAGGTTTCTGAGGCAATAGATTTTTGTCTTTATTATGCCGATGAAATGGAACGGCTAGACAAAGGTGTAAATTACGACATACCAGGCGAGACAAACCGTTATATCTACCAACCACGGGGTATTGCTGTGGTGATTTCTCCCTGGAATTTCCCGTTGGCGATCGCCTGTGGAATGACTGTCGCAGCCTTGGTTACAGGTAATTGTACTCTTCTCAAACCTGCTGAAACATCCTCTGTAATTACTGCCAAACTTACAGAAATCTTGATAGAGGCAGGTATCCCTAAAGGTGTATTTCAATACGTACCCGGTAAGGGTTCACAAGTTGGCGCTTACTTGGTAAATCACCCCGATACTCATGTGATTGCTTTTACAGGTTCTCAAGAAGTGGGATGTAGAATCTATGCAGAAGCAGCAACATTGAAGCCTGGTCAAAAGCACATGAAACGGGTGATTGCTGAAATGGGTGGCAAAAATACCATCATTGTGGATGAAAGTGCTGATTTAGACCAGGCGGTTGTGGGAGTGGTGCAGTCAGCATTCGGTTATAGCGGACAAAAATGTTCTGCTTGTTCGCGGGTAATTGTGCTGCAACCGATCTATGATGCCTTTGTGCGGCGGTTAGTGGAAGCGACAAAATCCTTGAACATTGGAGAAGCAGAGTTACCTAGCACGCAAGTTGGCCCAGTGATTGATGTTAATGCCCGCGATCGCATCCGCGAGTATATTGAGAAAGGTAAGGCAGAAGCGCAATTAGCACTGGAGTTACCAGCACCAAATCAAGGGTATTTTATCGGGCCTGTCATCTTTACGGAAGTACCGCCAAATGCAGTAATTTCCCAACAAGAAATATTTGGCCCCGTTGTTGCAGTAATTCGGGTGAAGGATTTTCAGGAAGCTTTAGTAGTTGCTAACGGTACAAACTATGCTTTAACTGGGGGACTTTACTCCCGCACACCTTCGCACATTCAACAGGCGCAGACAGATTTTGAAGTCGGGAATTTGTACATTAACCGCACCATCACAGGTGCTATAGTTGCACGGCAACCCTTTGGTGGATTTAAACTTTCTGGCGTTGGTTCTAAGGCAGGGGGCCCTGATTACCTGCTACAATTCCTCGAACCGCGCACAGTCACAGAAAATATTCAGCGTCAAGGTTTTGCACCAATTGAAGGTGTAGATTCATAAATTTTTTGTGCCTTTGTGCCTTTGTGGTTCAAATTATTTTTACCACAAAGTCACGAAGACACAGAGGTGCAAGTAAATCAGAAATCATTTTCTCTCCTCTTCTTCTAGAGCCGCTGAATTTGGCAGAAATAAAGTGAACTGACTACCTTCTCCCAAAGTCGATGTCACTGTCACATCTCCACCATGCAAACGTGCTAATTTGCGTGTCAAGGCTAAACCTAATCCAGTCCCTTCATACTGACGATTTAACTGACTATTAAGCTGTTTAAAGGGTTCAAACAGAAATTGAAACTGACTTGAGTCAATACCAATTCCAGTATCTAAAACTGTAAACGTCATCCCTTGGGCTACTTTTTTGACTACCAGGGATACGTGACCTACTGAGGTGAATTTAATCGCATTTGTAAGCAAATTGAGGAGCATTTGCTTGATGCGCCGTTCATCGGCGATGCAAATATCGGCTTCTTTATCAACTTCACACGTGAGTTGCAATCCTTTTTCTGAGGCGCGATCGCTCACTGTTAATATGGCATAATTACATAACTCTGCTACTGATACAGGTAACAACAACAGGTCTTCTTTGCCTGCCTCTACCTTAGATAAGTCAAGGATATCGTTAATCAGTGCTAGAAGGTGTTCACCACTACTATATATACAACTTATATATTCTTGCTGCTTGTCATTCAGAGAGCCAACCATTTCTTGTTGTAGCAACTGCGACAAGCCCATGATTGCATTGAGAGGCGTCCGTAGTTCGTGGCTCATGGTCGCTAAAAATTCACTTTTTGCCCGACTACCGGCTTCTGCTGCTTCTTGAGAAGTACGCAGCTTCAATTCTGTTTGCTTGCGCTCAGTAATGTCCTCAATCATCGCCAGAAACAACTCCGGTTCACCATTTGTACCTGGAATGACAGAAACAGAAATATGAGTCCAAACCAAGTTACCATCTTTATGCAAGCAGCGTCTTTTCATCTCAATACGATTAGCAACAAGCTGCTTTCCATCGCCCTTGGTGTCTCCCCTTGGCAGAAGTTCCGATACTTGGAACCCAACCCTTGTACTTTTCTCTGTATCTACACGAATTTCTGATACCAGTTGTTTGTAAAGTTCTAAATCTCCCCTTTGGATTACGATGTAATCTGTAAAGCTTTGACCGTATAGTTCTTCTTGGCTATATCCCAGGATCTCGCACAGCGCCGGATTGTTATCAACTATCTGTACTTTCATATCTATAAGTGCAATACCGATAGAGGAGCGCTCAAAAATCGCCCGAAATTGTGCCTCACTCTGTCGCAGTGCTTCGTGTACAGTCTTTTGCTTGCTTGCTTCTATGGCCAGGGTCACGAAATCTGCAATCGAGTCAGCAAAGTTCTCTTCCTGCAAAGTCCACTGGCGAAAGTCGCCCACATGTTCATAGCACACTACACCCACCAAACGCTCCCCTAACCAAATCGGTACATCTAATAGGGATGTGATGCCTAACACAGAAAGATGAGATTTGGATAATTCTTGAGTCCTGATATCATTTTTGATATCATACACAGCAATATTACATTCCTCTTCTAAAGCCTGAAAATAAGTAGGATAACTTGCCTTCAAGAGCGACATACCAGATGTATGCTCTTGAGTACACATATCATACAAATCGATACATTCAATTTTTGAGCGGTCTTCATTATATAACCACACACCAACCCGCTTCACTAAGAGTGTCTGAGCAGCTGTTTCTGTGATTTCTCTTAACGCCGCATTCAGATTGCCTTGTTGAAATGTCTTGCTCTTTGCAAGTTGTACTAGCGTCTGGCTCTGTTTTCGCCGACTCCGACCATTTTCTCTTATTTGTAAAGCCTCTTGGGCTTGCTTACGCTCTGTAATATCTCTAACCGCCACCATTTGCATTGGTTGCCCCTGGGAAGAAATAATTTTGCCTTGTAGCTCTACAGGAAAAGTAGAACTGTCTTTTCTAACTACAATTACTTCATAGGGTTTTTCATAACCGGAAAGTATTTTTTTTCTAAATAAATCTTGTGATTTTAGAACAACGAGTTTTAAAACCCTCTTACCAATCAGTTCTCTAACTTCATAAGCAGTTATTTTTGCCAAACTACGATTGGCATCTAAAATAATTTCACAGTTATGTAATATGATACCTTCAAAACCTGCTTCACATAGACAGCACAGGCGGGTTTTAGCATCATACAGGTTAAATAAATGTAAAAACTGTTGTTCGGAACTCCCGTACACTTGAGCAACAGTTATGTCTTATTCCTGGTGTTGAGACAGTTGTTACTGGATGGCACATAGCAACCTCTGTTGCAATAGTTGAGGTCTTGTCTGGCTTTTGACTGAATGTTTCTCTGTCTTCAAGCTAACAGTTTGCCAGCCGCAGACTTTATCTTTGACATTATTGATGAGCATAATTACTAAGTTGAGAGCATTGTCACTAATAGAGTAAAACAGCTTTACAAAAAAGGCTAGGGAAAAAAGCTGTTTCACATGCACCTGATGAAAAACGTATATTCTCCCATAAATGGAAAACAATATTTTATAAAGCTATAAATTTAGTATAAAAATTAGTCACAAACAACAGTTTGGCAGCTGCCACCACGACCAAGACTATTGCAGGGGAAGCGGGAGTATTTTTTATCCAGCATTAAGCATCAGTAGTTAATTAAAAAATTATCTTTATGGATTCAAATATTTTTGTAGTTTTAAAACTCAGAAGTCAAATTATTTAATACTTTAATTACTATTCTAACACGAAAATTATTGAAAAACTGAACATTTCATCTTTAAATATTAGTTATTTTAATCTGTGTAATTGCAATAAGCATTTTTTTTAAGCTAACTATACTGCTCAACTTAATGGCATTAGTTTTTCTCTCATCATAAGTTTATGCTAGCTCCAAACAAAAATCCGCAAATATACCATGTGTTCTGTTAGGTATTTAATTTTATTCTGGTTATTTAAGAAAGGAAAAAGTGGAAGACAGTGATTGCATGGACGAAGTTGAAAAATCTGATTCTTGAGTTGAGTGAACGGTTAGGATTTCTACTAAAAAAACTAGCTTGCTAATTGGGCATATATTACAGGAGGATTTGAGGAACAGGCATGTCAGGAAATGAGCGGGAAAAAATACGCCACTTGTTGGTCGTCCAAGACCCGCAAGGGGAGCGAACTATCCCCTTGAAAGAGGCTACTTATTCTCTTGGGCGGCACAGTGGGAATGCGATCGTCCTCCGTTCCCGGTCAGTATCTAAGCAACATGCCATTTTATTACGGGTAACTCTTCCACAGACTGACCAATATGGCTTTCGGGTTATTGATGGCAACTTCAACGGCAAAGGGAGTACTAATGGCTTATTCGTGAATGGTTCTAAATGCTCCTACCATGACCTCAAACATGGAGACGTTATTGTATTTGGCGATAATCAAGCTCAGGCCAAATATTATGCGATTTCTAACCTATCAGAAAAAGCATTTTCTGAATCTTGTCAAGTTGATGACCTATCTGGTTTCCTGTCGGAGCAAGCTAATCCCGTTAATCCTTTTCAAACCCTAGTTGTCGATCCTAGCTTTGAAGGAGCTAGCGATACAGCCTTAGCTCGCTTAGCATCCTTTCCTGAACTTATCCCCAATGCGATTATCGAGACAGATTTAGAGGGGACAGTCACTTATCTCAATCCAGCTGCATCTCTCAAGTTCCCCAAACTTAGGGAAACTGGTAAGCAGCACCCCATTTTGGCAGGACTTTTGAGTGCGGTTAAGAATTTAGAAAAAAATTCTTTTGTTCGGGAGGTAGAAGTTGGCACAGAAGTTTTTGAACAATCCGTTCACTACCTTCCTGAAAGTGATTTAATTAGAACTTTTATTGTTAGAGATATTACTGAGCAAAAGCAAGCTGAAGCAGAACTACATCAGCGCGATCGCTTGCTACAGGCAGTTGCAGAAGCCGCCAATTATTTGCTGATGGAAATGAATTACGAGACAGCTATTGATAAAGCTCTCGCTACTTTGGGCGAAGCTGCCAAGGTTGATCGTGCCTACTTTTTCCAGAATCATCCCGATCCTGATACAAGAGAGATGGCAGTTAGCCTGCGATTTGAATGGACGCGTCTATCGATTCAACCTTCTCGTCACCATTGGCAGAATCAAGCCTATCAGGTTTCTGGACTAGCTCGCTGGTACACTGCTCTCTCTAGCGGACAGTCCATTAGCGGACTCAGCCAAGAATTTCCCGCAGTCGAACGAGAACATCTTACCCGCGATGGGATACAATCTCTGCTCTTGGTTCCTCTGCGGTTAGATGACGAGTTTTGGGGTTATATCGGTTTGGCAGACTGTACCTGTGAGCGTCATTGGTCAAGGCACGAAGAATCCACGCTCTTGACGATGGCCGCTAGTATCATTGGTGCGCGGCAACGTCAACAGGTGGAGGAGAAAATTCGCTATCAGGCCCTCCATGATCTGCTTACAGGCTTGCCCAATCGTCTGTTATTTAACGAGATGCTTGCCACAACATTACCCAACGCGCGGCGGAATGGCGACAGTTTAGCTGTGATGTTCCTCGACTTGGATCGTTTCAAGGTAATTAATGATACTCTAGGGCACACGCTGGGAGATCAATTGTTACAAAGGGTGGCTCAAAGATTGAGAGACTCCCTTAGAGGCGGAGATACCCTTGCTCGTTGGGGAGGGGACGAATTCACTATTCTACTGCCGCGAGTGAATCATATCGAAGAGGTAGCCCAGGTTGCTCAAAGAATGTTACAAGCTTTAGAGAATGTTTTTCCTCTCCAAGGGCACGAACTTTATGTCAGTGCCAGCCTTGGTATTGCATTGCTTGATCAAAACAGCCCTGATGCCGAAACTTTAATCCAGCACGCAGATGCCGCTCTGTATCATGCTAAGGACAAGGGCAGGAATAACTACCAATTCTACAGCGTTTCTCTGAGTGCTAAGAATCCCGAACTTTTGACTTTGGAGAAAAATCTGCGCTATGCCTTAGAACGAGCAGAATTAACAGTGTACTACCAGCCTAGGGTAAACATTGCCACAGGACAAATTACTGGTATGGAGGCTCTGTTGCGTTGGCAGCATCCTGAGATGGGATTGGTCGCGCCCAATGTCTTCATTCCCCTTGCTGAAGAAAGTGGATTGATTCTCCCCATCGGCGAATGGGTACTACAGACAGCCTGTCATCAAAATAAGGCTTGGCAAGATGCCGGATTGCCACCTTTGACGATGGCGGTCAATCTTTCTCTTAAGCAGTTCCGTCAACCCAATTTAGTCGAGACTATAGCCAGAATTTTAGAACAGACGGGACTAGAAGCCCGATTTTTAGAGTTAGAAATTACAGAAACGACTGCGATCGAGGATTTAAACTTCACCAGAACTGTGCTACAGGAACTAGAGCAGATGGGCGTTTACATCTCCATAGATGACTTTGGTACAGGTCACTCCTCCCTCTCACGCCTACAAATGTTGCCACTCCACAATTTGAAAATTGATCGGTCTTTCATTCGAGATTTAACGACAGATGTCAAAGTAGCTCATATTGTCAAGGCGATAGTTAACTTGGGGCAGAGTTTGGGGTTGAGGCTAACCGCAGAAGGAGTAGAGAAGGAAGAAGAACTAGAATTTTTGAAATCTATCAACTGCGAAGATGTACAGGGCTTTCTATTCTATCGACCGCTTACTGTCCAGAAAGCTACAGAAATTCTTTACAGTCAAAGTACAAAGCTTTAGTAGTCCACTTAGGGAGCTTGGCGAGGTCACGGGTAAAAGGTTATCCTTTGCCCTTTAATGTTTCCGCGCGGAAACTGAGTTTAGGTCAGTTAAACTAAAGATGCTAGTACTTAATAAGTTTTAATAATTCTGTTATGAGTACGGATTCACCTGTTAATTCTCCCGCAAAGTCTGAATCCATATTAGGAATGCGTGTGAGAAATTTCTTAATAGCAATCGTAGCGATCGCCCTCAGCGTTGCTTTATTCTTGGGACTGCGAACTCAAACAACTTCAGTTTCCCTCGCTAAGTTAGATCAGGGTTCCACACCTTTAGAAGTGGCTGTTAGCAATGGCAAACCATCGTTAGTGGAGTTTTATGCTGATTGGTGTACTGTCTGTCAAAAAATGGCACCAGATATTGCCCAACTAGAAACACAGTATGCTGACAAGCTGAATTTTGTCATGCTGAATGTGGATAACAACAAATGGCTACCAGAAATGCTGAAATATCGGGTGGATGGGATTCCCCATTTTGTATTTTTGGGCCAGAGTGGAGAAACCATAGCGCAAGCGATCGGCGACCAACCCCGCACGATTATGTCTAGCAACTTAGAGGCTTTAATTAGCGGTTCGTCTCTCCCCTATGCTCAAGCTAGTGGGCAAGTTTCCAAATTCTCAGCTCCAGTAGCACCAACTGCTAGTCAAGATGACCCCCGCAGTCATGGAAACCAAGTGGTAAATTAGCACCCGTTCATCTATCAGATTAGCTCATCAAATCAAGTACTAGGTACTAGGTACTAAAAAAGTCAGAGTTGTCTACAATAGTAACTTTCGCGTGGTACTATAAATAAGTACCAAGTACTAAAGATATTTAAGAGTTATGTCTAAGAATCAAGTGAAGTTTCTCTTAAATGATAAACAGCTAGCTCAATTTAAGGCACAAGTGGTTGCTTCTGCGTCAACTCAGCAGGAATACATAGTTTCTAAGATACTGACTGAGAGTACACCACCAAGCGCCTTAGTAGAGATCATCAAATCCCAACAGGAAACAATAGCCAGCCTAACAGAGATACTAAAAGACAAGCAAAGTACCTTAAAGGAAGTAGCTCAGGATAGTTTTAAAAGTGCTGATGATACTAAATATCAAGATCAGGATTTAGATTCCTCAGCGACTATTAAGGCAGACCAGTCAACCAAAGATGAACAAGAGATAGCCCCTAAGCCGACTCAGTTGAGCCGAGTAGATCTGATGGAGCGGTATGCTATGAGTGATGGAGACTACAACAAGCTGGTATCCCAAGCTCAAGAGCAAGGTTGGGTAGAACTAGATGGTATGCGGTGGCAAGTATCTGGTAAGAAGACTAAGGCGGTCTGGACAGTCTTAGAACCCCTGGAAGTTCCGGGATAAACTTGAAGTTACCCTTTTAGGCAAGGTAGGAAGCAGAAGTAACCAATGCCATCCAGAGCCTTCACGGGTTAGCTAAGGGTCTTCAAAAATGAGGAGGCTCGTTTTCAAGCCTACAATTATTTAATTTTTATTAGTTGTTATTCTCAATTAATAACAACTAATAACTAGTAACTAATCACTAACCAATAAACTTCTGCCAAGTTATTGCGCCCACAATTCCATCAGCAACTAAACCATTTTGCTTTTGAAATTGCTTAATTGACGCTTCTGTTTGGGGGCCATATACACCATCTACTTCAATACCTAAACGGTGTTGCAAGTATCTGACAACTGGGCCGCCAGCGTGGTTAGGTCTGACGATTCTTTTCGCTAAAATCAGATTTATTGCATTCCATGTAGTTTGATCAGCATTTCCCGTTGATTGAATCCCGGCAATAATCTGAAATTTTTGTACAGCAGATTGTGTGCTGGGCCCAATTGAATTATCTTCTACTAATGTCTTACCATTTTTATCAGTTATTTTTAGTCTATTTAAGGCTTTTTGCAGTCTGAGAACAGTGGTATCTGCATTCTGCTCATCATCTGGTACGGGATTAACAGGTGTACTTGGTACTTGTCCAGTTAAGCCTTTGACGATCGCATTGGCCATTGCTTCGGCGTTAAAAAGATTCATATCTTTTGCCGAATCGATAAAGCAACCTTCTACTAGAATCGCTGGCATATCTGTATTTCTCAGAACATACAAGTGGGAACCGCTCTTAACACCGCGATTAAAAAATCCCAACTTGATGATTTCATCTAATACGGGTTTAGCGATTTTCCTACCCCTCTCGCTAGTCGCAAATACTTCTGTGCCATTAGCTTGCCCGTTGAAAGCGTTAAAATGAATCGACACAAAAATGCCTACATTACTAGCATTAGCTCTAGCACATCTTTTTGAAAGAGAATCGCGTACGCTACCAGCACCATCTGGTTTACATGCTATTACTTCATGCCCTAAAGCTTTTAACTTTGCTATAACTCTATTGCCTACATCTAAAGTTAAATTATCTTCAACTTTGATTCCTCTAGCTCCTGTATCTGGTGGACAATTATGCCCGATATCAATTCCAAATCTCATTTTTTTCTCCTTAAGATATTGTCAGAATAGTTAAAACCTTTTTAGGCTCTTAATAAAAATTTCTATTAATCATTTTGTGGGAGTATTTTTTCGCAATTGGTAATAGGTAATTAGCGTATTGTATGACTCATTATTATTTTAATATATAAAATCTCAATATAAGTAAAACTAATTATTGGTTTTACTATGATAAAGTTTGATTTTTCAAGTAACTATTGTAACAGAAAAGCAAAATTAGCAATATTTATCAGCATTCTAAAGCATCTAATTATTTTTCTATAACTGGAAATGCAGCGATCGCAATTATTCTTCAGATAATAACTCTTCGTAAAAATAGGTAGGTATAATTAACATAAAATAAAATCCTAGTTCGTAGTGAGCGATTCATCGCTCAAAACAAGGATTATCAGGACTAAAGTCCCCATTACAAACTTTAATTTATTTACGCCTAGCTACCTATAATCAAAAAGGGTAACTAAGTACTGGGCAATATTTAATACGCAACTATCTAAATCACTGGGCTGGATACGAGAGGAGCCTGATGAAAAGGAGCGGCTGGCCTGAATCTGTAGGTAGATATTTAACAATCAGCCTGAAAGCATGTTTAAAATCTAAGTGAAGAAATATTTCTTGGCTTACGGGCATGAAACGCATCGTCTTGATTGCTGGATTTGAATCGTTCAACGCTGACTTGTACAGGAAAGCAGCTTTTTTGGCTAACTCTCGCTGTCTAGAGTTGGATATTCGGGTGTTTAGCGATCGCGATATTATCACTAAGCGCCTGGAGGTGGAAGCAGCACTTGATGGGGCTGATGTATTTTTCGGCAGCTTGCTATTTGATTATGATCAGGTTTTGTGGCTGCGCGATCGCATTCCCCAGATTCCCATCCGCCTCGTGTTCGAGTCAGCCTTGGAATTGATGAGTTTAACCAAGCTGGGTGCTTTTGCCATTGGCGATAAACCCAAAGGAATGCCCAAACCAGTTAAATTCATCCTCGACAAATTTAGCAACGGACGAGAAGAAGACAAACTTGCTGGTTATATCAGCTTCTTAAAAGTCGGCCCTAAACTCCTCAAATATGTACCAGTGCAAAAAGTCCAAGACTTACGCAACTGGCTAATTATTTATGGTTACTGGAATGCTGGCGGTTCAGAAAACGTAGCCTCATTATTCTGGACACTAGCAGAAAAATACTTAGATTTAAAAGTCGGTGATATTCCCCCACCCATCGAAACCCCGAACATGGGATTACTCCATCCCGACTATCCAGGATTTTTTGAATCACCGCAAGTATACCTAGAATGGTATCAAACCTCCTGTAGAGACGTTGCATGCAACGTCTCTACACAACCCGTCGTCGGCATCTTACTCTACCGCAAACACGTTATCACCAAACAACCTTATATTCCCCAAATGATTCGTCGTTTTGAGGAAGCTGGGTTAACTCCTTTACCCATCTTTATTAACGGTGTGGAAGGTCATGTAGCGGTAAGAGATTGGATGACAACCGATTACGAAATTCAACAACGGCAACTCGGTAATATTGAAACGCCTTCACTTTCTAATGAAGCAGTTAGAGTAGATGCTGTTGTTTCAACAATTGGCTTTCCTCTAGTGGGTGGCCCGGCTGGTTCAATGGAAGCAGGACGCCAGATAGAAGTAGCAAAGCGTATCCTCACCGCCAAGAATGTGCCTTACATAGTTGCTGCACCCCTGCTAATTCAAGATATTCACTCATGGACGCGCCAAGGTATTGGCGGATTGCAAAGTGTAGTGTTGTATGCTTTGCCAGAATTGGATGGCGCAATTGACACTGTTCCCCTTGGCGGTTTAGTGGGTGAAAATATTTATCTGGTTCCTGAACGGGTACAGCGATTAATTGGTAGGGTCAAAAGCTGGGTTGCATTGCGGCAAAAACCTGTATCGGAACGTAAAATTGCGATTATTTTGTATGGGTTTCCTCCAGGTTACGGCGCTGTAGGCACAGCTGCATTATTAAATGTCCCGCGCAGTCTCCTGAAATTTCTTCACGCACTCAAAGACCAAGGTTACACTGTCAGAGATTTGCCAGATGACGGAGAAGAGTTGATTCGCTGGGTAAAAGAGGCAGATGAATCACACCCAACCAGTGTAGAGACGTTGCATGCAACGTCTCTACCGAACAATAGCGTCAACGTCCGCACATTAGAAAAATGGCTGGGATATCTGCAATCCTCCCGCATTGAAAAACAATGGAAATCTTTGACGGGAACAGGTATTAAAACTTATGGCAATGAATTCCAGATTGGCGGTGTGCAGTTAGGGAATGTGTGGATAGGTGTACAACCACCTTTGGGGATACAAGGCGACCCCATGCGCTTAATGTTTGAACGAGATTTAACCCCTCATCCTCAATATGCAGCTTACTATAAATGGCTGCAAAATGAATTTCAAGCTGATGCTATAGTTCACTTTGGAATGCACGGCACAGTGGAATGGTTGCCTGGTTCTCCTTTGGGAAATACGGGTTATTCTTGGTCGGATATTTTGTTAGGAGATTTGCCTAATCTATATATATATGCGGCGAATAATCCTTCTGAGTCAATTTTGGCAAAACGTCGCGGTTATGGGGTGTTAATTTCGCATAATGTCCCGCCTTATGGTCGTGCTGGTTTGTATAAAGAATTGGTAGCGTTGCGGGATTTGATTTCGGAGTATCGAGAAGACCCACAAAAAAATTATGTCCTTAAGGAAGCGATTTGTAAAAAGATTGTAGATACTGGTTTGGATGCAGATTGTCCGTTTGAGGATGCTAAAAGGTTGGGTATTCCTTTTACTCCAGAAAATATTCGGATGTTTAGCGCTCATGCTTTTGATGATTATCTAGTGAAGTTATACGAATATTTGCAAGTGTTAGAAAATCGTCTGTTTTCTTCTGGGTTGCATACGTTGGGTGAAGCGCCGAATGAGGAAGATATGACGTCGTATTTGGAGGCTTATTTTGGAGACGAACCGCAGAGGCACGGTGAGACAGCGCTGCGGGAGGGTTTCCCTCCGCAGGCGACTGCGAACCCGAAGGGAGAACACGGAGAAGAGGAGGAAAGGCAAATTACAGATTTGTTGATGCAAACTACGGATGAATTAACTAATCTGTTGCGAGGATTGAATGGGGAGTTTATTCCTCCTGCACCAGGTGGTGATTTGTTGCGGGATGGGGCTGGGGTGTTGCCAACTGGTAGGAATATTCATGCTTTAGATCCTTATCGTATGCCTTCACCTGCGGCGTATGAACGGGGAAAAGAAATTGCTCAAAAAATTATTGCTCAGCATTTGGATGAACATGGGACATATCCCGAAACGGTGGCGGTGATGTTGTGGGGATTGGATGCGATTAAAACTAAGGGTGAATCTCTGGGTATTCTGTTGGAGTTGGCGGGGGCTGAACCTGTTAAGGAAGGAACTGGAAGAATTGTTCGTTATCAATTAAAACCGTTGGCGGAAGTTGGACATCCTCGCATTGATATATTGGGAAATTTATCAGGAATTTTCCGGGATAGTTTTGTAAATATCATTGAATTGTTGGATGATTTGTTTCAACGAGCAGCTGATGCTGACGAACCAGAAGACCAGAATTTTATTAGAAAACATGCTTTGGCTTTAAAAGCACAAGGTGTGGAAAATGTATCGGCGAGATTGTTTTCTAACCCTGCTGGTGATTTTGGTTCTTTAGTAAATGATAGGGTGGTGGATGGTAACTGGGAATCTGGCGAGGAGTTAGGCAATACTTGGCAAAGTCGCAATGTGTTTAGCTATGGAAGACAAGATAAAGGTCAAGCTAGACCAGAGGTGTTGAATACTTTGTTAAAAACAAGCGATCGCATTGTTCAAGAAATCGATTCGGTAGAATACGGTTTAACCGATATTCAAGAATATTATGCTAATACGGGCGGTTTGAAAAAGGCAGCAGAAAAACAACGCGGTAAAAAAGTTACTACTAGTTTTGTAGAAAGTTTCTCGAAAGATACGACACCCCGGAATTTAGATGATTTACTCCGTATGGAGTATCGCACCAAGTTAGTAAATCCCAAATGGGCCCAAGCAATGGCGAATCAAGGTTCCGGTGGTGCGTTTGAAATTTCTCAACGGATGACGGCGTTGATTGGTTGGGCTGGTACTGCTGATTTTACCGATGATTGGGTATATGACCAAGCGGCTGATACTTATGCTTTAGATGCAGAGATGGCAGAGAAATTACGCAAGGCAAATCCTGAAGCTTTTCGCAATATTTTAGGGAGAATGTTAGAGGCGCATGGACGAGGTTTCTGGCAAACTGATGCTGATAAGTTGGATAAGTTGCGCCAGTTGTATGAGTTGACAGATGAGGAACTTGAGGGTGTAATAATTAACTAACCTTTTCAAGGATTATAAGGTAAGATAATTTTATTAAATAGGCAATAAAGTTAGAAGCCATGGCTACTAGTTTCACCCCTAGTTCTATTGCCTTCCATAACAAAACCTACAAAAGTTTGTGCCAAGTTTATTTGATTGAGCAAATCTTTATCATTAGCCTTATAAATTACTGAGGGTCGTCACAAACATAATCAGCGCGAACCCAACCACGTCCTCCTCTATGAGAGACATTCCACCACCAATAACCATCTTGACTATACTTACCCCCAGTTAAAACCACTACATCTCCATTAGGAATTTCTTTCACCTTCCGGAAGTTGCGACCGGGTCCATTACGCATAGAAAGGCGACCAGTACCGTCATTAGTACAAACTTGAGCATAAGATTGTGAACGAGATGCAACGCTGTCAGTGTTACCAAGTCCTGGGCCAACTTCTGCATTTACTGGTAGAGCAGCAGTTAGAATAAATACACCAGTCATGATAATTTTAAACATGTAATACTCCTTTTTTAATGAACGAATTATTAAATGCGGACTTCGAGATATTGGGGCTGGTGAGTGCGAACATATTCCAATACTCGATTTAAATCCTGTTTATTAGTTAGTCCAATACATCCGGATGTCCCGTCCTCACCGTTGTTCTTTTCAAAAGACGGGTCATAGTGAATACCTAAAGCTGTGCGACCAGTCTGGAACAGCGGTTGTATGGGAAGGAAACGGTCACCAGCTTCTGGGATAGTGCCGCGAATATACGTTCTTGCAACTTTGTATTTTCCATTTGGTAAGGGTGCTTCCGTTCCAGAACTATCACGGTCTCTATTTTGGGTATATCTTCGCCCAGAAACAGTGTTATACAAACCCTTCAATTCACCGTTAGCGTAGAGGCGAAGCTCATAAATTGGGTTATCTAGTGCATTGAGAACTCCCTTTGGCATTAGAGTCATGTAAGTATTTGACCTGATTGGTACAGTTGAAATTTTTTGAGATTGAAAGTTACCTTTGTTTGACTCGTCATTATCAACACTCCACGCCTTTTTGAAGGATGATTCTATAGATAAAGGATCGTTATTGTCTGCACCAGAATTAGAATTTATCAGAACATTAATCTCACTCCATTTGTTCTTACCTATTGTTAACTTTTCTGTGCTTTGCTTTATATTTCTGCTGGACTGTAGTGCAATTAATTTCTGCGGTGATTTGAATTCAGCATTAGCAACACAGCCTATAAATACTACGCAACTGAAAAATATTAAGGCTAATCGAATCTGCATTCAAACTTTTAATTTTTCTAATTTCTCCGACTTTAAACTTAATTTCCCTGGCTAGACATGGGAAATGACACGGATTTTTTTACTATGTGCTAATTACGTAAAAGTTAGTATCTTGGAGAAAGTTTTTATATTTCTCAACTTTAGATAACACAATGATAAATTTAGGTAATAGTAGCTAAGACAATTTTGGCAAATCTATAACAATAGGCTGAAAGCTAAGTTGTGACATAGCTGCAATCAGTCCTTATAAGGGTAGCTGCTATCAACTTGACCTTGCCAAAAGTGGTAGTGAGCCTTTCACTCGCTACTTTGAACCATTACAAATCAATTCAGTACTTAAAAATACTTATAACGAATAAAACTAAATGTTATAGCTTTCGCCTTTGCCATTGATTAGTAAATAGCAGAATCTAGTAAGCCTTCATCATGTATACCAAGTGAACCGCCATATTCACTTATAAGCTCACTATGTATACGTATAACATCTTCTTTTTTAACGAATTTAGGATTATGCAAGTTTTCTATACACCTGATCCCATTTTTTCGTAGATGCCAAAGAAGTTAGCACAGTTTCCGATTCTTGAGGGGTGATATCTTCTAATTCCAGGGCATCAATTTCTTTTTCAGATAATGCGTTGATTCGTAAACTAGCTCTAATTAGTGATTGTATTTGATGTTTGAGAGATTCTATAAAAACGTATATTTCGTCCTTTTGGGAACTTTGAAAGTTAGCTTCACTCTTGAGTTGTCTATATACATCTACAAAACCTAAAGTCAGTTCTTTGAAGATTTGTCTACCATCTTTATTCAAAAAAAAGTACCAGTACTCATCTACAATCTCTTTGAGCGTAAAATTGCATCTAACACTAAGCAAAACTGCTAATTCACCTTGCTTTACTTTTTCATTCAAACCCTCTCTAAGCTTAGTAAACCTATTCAGCTTGTGCTGAAGCTTTATTATTTCCTCTCTAAGCTGATTAAGAGATATTTGTCTACTATTTACCAACTCAATTATCTCCGCCATTGCTTCATCTTGAGAGTCGGCATCATTCAAGCATCCCTCAAGTATTTCTAACCGCTCTTGAATGCTGGCAATTGTTTCTTGTGGGAGTATGAAGCTGTGTACCATCTTTTATGTACCTGGTGAGTTATGCGCTTCCCCTAAAACTACTCTAGACTCTCAAGTATCTGACGTGCAAATGCGATCGCATCCTCCACAGTAGCCACTTTTCCCTCAGCTTGTGCTACGCTAATCTCTGCTAACAATTTGCCTATTGTTGGTGAAGCCGGAATATCTAATGCTATAATCAACTCCTTCCCACTCACTAAGGGGATGGGATGAGCGACCAGATCATCAGGGTTAAGGTAGCGGTTGAGCAACGGCGCGTAAGTGTGTAGTAGCTTGTCGCCGGACATCACCTCTACCAAATTATCAAGTGCTACAGCTAGCACTGCTGTAGCAGGAAACATTATATCTGCGTCCCGGAACAAAAAATACTGTTCTCGCAAAGGCATGTTACTTACTTTGAGTTGCGGAAACAATCTCAAAGATGTAGTTACACCTCGAATTTCCGCACGGCTATAAGTTAGTTCCTGTAGCTCCAATTCTGCTGCTTCTGGATTTGGGTTGACAAGACAAGCAAGTTTGGCAATACCTAACCAAGTAGTTTTAATGGTATCGCGTACAGACTCTTGCAGTTCCACCCCTAATTGTTGCCAGTTTTGAGCAAGTAAATTCGCTGCTTTATCAACCGCTGCTAGTTTAATCAAGCTTTCACGGGTGGCGTTTTTGAAGAAAGGAGCAAGTAAACCATCTTCCCAAGCACTGGTTATCCAAGGAGTACCCTGAGAATTTGCTAGCAGATAGCCGATTTCTACCCTAACTCGTTCGGTAGCCACTTTGCTGATGTGTGATGCCAATGAGCGAATTGTAGCTTGGGTAGCTGGCTCAATGGTAAAACCCAGTTGAGCGGCTTGGCGATAGGCTCGCATTAATCGCAAAGGGTCGTCTTCTAAGTTCGCAGGTGATACCATTCGCAAAGTAGCCTGTTGTAAATCGGCATAGCCTTGCAGAGGGTCGATAATTTCTTGCGTATGGGGATTATAGGCGATCGCATTTACTGTAAAATCTCTTCTATGCAAGTCAGTTTCTAAGCTAACTCCTTCCTGTTGGGCAAAATCAGCCGTAGCGTGAGGAAACACCACACGAGCAATTCGTCGTTTTGGGTCGAGCAGGACAAAACCAGCTTTATAATGACGAGCGATCGCTCTTGCTACTTTTACCGCATCAGATGGTATAACAAAATCTAAGTCCAGATATTCACGACTTCTGCCGAGAATCGCATCCCGCACAGCACCACCTACCATGTAAGCGGGTTTTGGCAACCATTCCAGGCTAAAAGGCCAATTTTCAGAAGCTAAGGTAGAAGGGACTGAAGGATGCATTGTAATAAAAATCAACCCAGCAGTTAATGAATAACAGTTTGACTTAAGCTAGATTAACAATAAAGGCTCTGGAGTTGGTTCTATTATGTGTATTTGCGTGAATTGCCACTATGTAGACCGCTGTGCAACCTACAATGCCGTAGAAACACAGCACCAACAGCCCCATTTGACCGAAACCCCAGATTTTGATCCGAATGAACCTTCTATCAATGTTAACATCCGTACCAAAGACGATTTCATTGAAATGGAGTGGGATGTTGTTGGTTGTCTCAGCTTTAAGCGGGAAATGGGTAAGTGGTCGAAATTGCGTCCAGGTGAATTAGTACCAACGTGAAAACAAAACAAGATTCCCTACTTCTTTAAGAAGTAGGGAATCTGAACCTTATAAAAATAGATATTTACATTTACTTTGACAACTGACCTAGAACATCTCGAAACAACAAAATACGCTTTAGCACTGCACACCACTACTCCCGAATTGGGTTTAGTAATTAGTAATTTTGCAGGCGAAACCCGCTTTAATATTTGGAATTTGGGGCGAGATTTATCCAGTCATATACATCAATATTTAATTGAGTTTATCAAACCGCAAACTTGGACAGATTTGGCGTTTATTGCAGTAGCAAAAGGGCCGGGTGGCTTTACTGGAACTCGCATTGGTGTTGTCACTGCCCGAACTTTGGGACAACAGTTAGATATACCTGTGTTTGTGATTTCCACTTTAGCTGCGGTAGCTTGGTCAGAAGCAAGCACAAATCAAAATACCAAAACTTTTGCTGTGGAAATGCCAGCACAAAGGGGTAAAATTTTTGCAGCTATTTATCAACTGACACCAGATAATTGCGGACTAATAGCCTTATTGCCAGATACAGTATTCACACCAGAAGCATGGCAGGAAACTTTAGCTAACTGGAATACCAGTTATCAGCTAATTGAAGCAAAATCTGGGTTAGCAGGAACGGCGACAAGTATCCTAGAACTAGCTTATCTTGATTGGCAACAAGGTAAACGTCCTCATTGGTCAGAGGCTTTACCGTATTATGGGCAACATCCGGTAGACATGTGAGAAGAGAGCATAATTGCATTTGGCAGAATATTTTGAACTCATGCTTGTCAACTGCCTTTACATCGGTTTTCTATTAAAGATGTTTCGCTCCGCTCAACATGACATCTTAAATATTAAGGTATTGTTTTTTTATTCCAATAATAAGGATGCTATAGATGGTTGCTCAAACTCAAGAACTTGAAGCCCAGCACTGGGTAAAAACTCGTTCTTCCCTCGATCCCTCCCAATCCACTTTCTTAACCTGGAAAGGGAAAATTTACGCATTTATTCCCGGCGAGAAGAGACAACTCCTGTTTAAAATACTGGGGTTGAGCGTTAGCAGGTGTATTCCCACACAAGAAGGTAGCTGGGATTTTACCTCTAGGGAACTAACTTATTACCTAAACCCAGAAACAGATGAGATTTTGCCCAAATGGGAGAATCCTTGGACAGGTGAGACAGTATCAGTACTCCATGTTGCTAATAATCCTGTGCAAGGTAAATTTCAGGGCAAGTTTCCAGCGCAAGTAGAAGGAGACAACACAACCTTTGTGTTTGATTTATTTCCTACTTACCCCAATCCTCTGGCAGATGATCGCAAATTTGCCGAATACACTCCATATCCAATTTATCAGGCAGCGGAATTGTTTAAACTTACCGTGCCAACCGCAGATTTATTTAACTCAGCACTCCCCTCCGTTTCTCAACTTCAGCTGAGTTGGGATAGAATTGGTCAATGGCTTCCTTGGATGAAAATGGGCGATCGCCCTGGTAATCTGATCTACAGTGCTTTTGGAAGCAAAGTTAGCGGTTTAACAGAATTACCCCAACTGTTGCAAGACGAAATAAATACCCGCATTCCTTTATATAAACAAGCCCCAAAAGCATTTGTAGAAGGGGAAGATATGACATCCTGGTTGTACTTTCAAAAGCACTTTCAGGCTTATTTGGCTGGTGAAACCTTCCCGCTTCCACAACCAGAGGAGGAGTAAATTAGCTTAAAATCAACATTTAACTCTTGGCTGGAGAGATGTGGGAATTTCTCCAAGTTGCGATCGCTTATACTTCAGTCAAGGTAGTAGGCGATCGCTATAATAGTTGCAATCGTTACCAGTGCGCGGATGGGTAGGTGTTGCTCAAGAGGTGATTGAAAAAATGGCTGAATCTCTCTATATACGATAAGTTGAGGACAATAACACTTTCAAATCATTCGCGCACCTTATCAGGACTGACTTTTAGCCATTTGCATCTAGTCAAATTACAACTGCTTATGTTATGATTTCCCCATTCGCGCAACAGAACCTTGAAAACCAAATAAAACAAGGCTTTCAGATCCCGGTGATTTCAATTAACTAAAATCCCTATTAGGGATTGAAACAAGCTCATATTGATAAAAAATCCAGCAATTAAATTTCAATTAACTAAAATCCCTATTAGGGATTGAAACCTATATTGATATGGTCAATGAACAATATCAAGAAATTTCAATTAACTAAAATCCCTATTAGGGATTGAAACTTAGTTAGTGGTAATTCTTCCTTTGCCGTAATCATATTTCAATTAACTAAAATCCCTATTAGGGATTGAAACTTTTATAAACAAGTACGTTGAAGAATCACCACGTACAATTTCAATTAACTAAAATCCCTATTAGGGATTGAAACAGCAAGCGATCGCTGAGTAAACATTGGGGTAGTGATTTCAATTAACTAAAATCCCTATTAGGGATTGAAACTTTATACAACTCTTTAAACTAACTACATATAAATACAATTTCAATTAACTAAAATCCCTATTAGGGATTGAAACCAAGACACCACCATTACCGTTGACGGAATCCTGCAAGATTTCAATTAACTAAAATCCCTATTAGGGATTGAAACAAAACGTAAGTCTAGCCATGCGCTATGAGTCTGACGAATTTCAATTAACTAAAATCCCTATTAGGGATTGAAACCTTACAATCAATGCGTTACCCGTACTGGCAGGCTTAGTATTTCAATTAACTAAAATCCCTATTAGGGATTGAAACAAAAATTCTTAGTTCTCTATCCCAACTACTACCATTTCAATTAACTAAAATCCCTATTAGGGATTGAAACATTAACTCATTCAATTTTTGGGCTTGATAGCTATTATTTCAATTAACTAAAATCCCTATTAGGGATTGAAACTTATTAAAACAGCAAAAATGCAATAGTGCAATACCATTTCAATTAACTAAAATCCCTATTAGGGATTGAAACCTGAACATCTATAGATTTGGCGTTGACTTTTAAGGATTTCAATTAACTAAAATCCCTATTAGGGATTGAAACAACAAACACTAACAAGTTAGCTTTGAGCTTACTTATTTCAATTAACTAAAATCCCTATTAGGGATTGAAACATTTACGCCAACAATACACTGATTGCCAACAACTATTTCAATTAACTAAAATCCCTATTAGGGATTGAAACTCATGAAGAATTTGGTATTACGGTCGTAAAAGATTTCAATTAACTAAAATCCCTATTAGGGATTGAAACTTACCACAGAATCCCTGATTAGATTGATTTAATAATTTCAATTAACTAAAATCCCTATTAGGGATTGAAACAAATCGAATTTTTGCAAGGGCTATAATTGTGGCGATTTCAATTAACTAAAATCCCTATTAGGGATTGAAACTCCGCCACTGATGAACATTCCAGTACTTGCTATAGAATTTCAATTAACTAAAATCCCTATTAGGGATTGAAACTTGAATGAAGGAGCGATGTTTGCTAGCTCCAAAGATTTCAATTAACTAAAATCCCTATTAGGGATTGAAACGTCGCCAATCTTCAGCAACGGAGCTAGGGTATTGGGCGAATTTCAATTAACTAAAATCCCTATTAGGGATTGAAACCCCTCGGAATCAATATGGAGATTTGCAGGATACATTTCAATTAACTAAAATCCCTATTAGGGATTGAAACAATTACAGCAATACTACTTATGTAAGCCATAGAAAATTTCAATTAACTAAAATCCCTATTAGGGATTGAAACGTTAATTCGGAATGCCCAGATTTTTGAGTGGTGTGAATTTCAATTAACTAAAATCCCTATTAGGGATTGAAACTTAGCTGGATCATCGGCTTCAACTCCCTTGATCATATTTCAATTAACTAAAATCCCTATTAGGGATTGAAACTCAATAATTCTTTGGCAGTACACCGGCCCAGAAATTTCAATTAACTAAAATCCCTATTAGGGATTGAAACATCGTGCTAGTATCGCCATCCTTCATGGTGCAAGATTTCAATTAACTAAAATCCCTATTAGGGATTGAAACTTTGGAAAGAGTATCAGTAGTTCTTTCAGCAGCATATTTCAATTAACTAAAATCCCTATTAGGGATTGAAACCTTTGGCGATGTGACGGAGCCTAACTAATGGACGATTTCAATTAACTAAAATCCCTATTAGGGATTGAAACATTTAAGGATGGGGTGACTTATGGCAGCAGAAAAATTTCAATTAACTAAAATCCCTATTAGGGATTGAAACCGAGATACTGCGACAAGAAGGCGGTGGCTGGCAGAATTTCAATTAACTAAAATCCCTATTAGGGATTGAAACAACAACGGAATACCTAGGATCCATGCGGCCGGCTGCAACTGATTTCAATTAACTAAAATCCCTATTAGGGATTGAAACATCCTGATGCAGACATACAAGACTACGCAGACATATTTCAATTAACTAAAATCCCTATTAGGGATTGAAACAATACTCAGTACCTGGGGTGTAATTGTAAACAAGATTTCAATTAACTAAAATCCCTATTAGGGATTGAAACGCTAAAGGTATTTTCCTTTCTATGGAATCTACCCATTTCAATTAACTAAAATCCCTATTAGGGATTGAAACAAATCAGCTAACTCCCAAACTTGCTCGGTTACATTTCAATTAACTAAAATCCCTATTAGGGATTGAAACAGAACAGGAAGCAAAAGATATATGGAATGACTTTTTTATTTCAATTAACTAAAATCCCTATTAGGGATTGAAACTCACTCAGCGCTGGCAGGTCTTTCTATGCCTCAGATTTCAATTAACTAAAATCCCTATTAGGGATTGAAACGCAGCTGATGTTAGTAGAATACTTGGATTGCTTTATTTCAATTAACTAAAATCCCTATTAGGGATTGAAACTTTCTGGTAAATCCGCCGCTGTGGCTGGTGTAGTATTTCAATTAACTAAAATCCCTATTAGGGATTGAAACATGCTTGCTGTATCGCCATCCTTCATTGTGCAAGATTTCAATTAACTAAAATCCCTATTAGGGATTGAAACTAAATTCATCGCGCACTATTGATTTAACTTCTGCTATTTCAATTAACTAAAATCCCTATTAGGGATTGAAACGCATCTTCTGGACGCATTGCCAAAGCTGAGGTGAATTTCAATTAACTAAAATCCCTATTAGGGATTGAAACAAACCATATCGTTACGTATTTTGGACAGAACCATAATTTCAATTAACTAAAATCCCTATTAGGGATTGAAACAACTAATAATTGCAACTAATACTTCGTTGTTTAATATATTTCAATTAACTAAAATCCCTATTAGGGATTGAAACAAAAAGTCAGAATCGAAGAAGCAAGGTTTGGATCATTTCAATTAACTAAAATCCCTATTAGGGATTGAAACTTTACTTGAAATCTCATGGTTTATGTCCTTGTTTTGATTTCAATTAACTAAAATCCCTATTAGGGATTGAAACAGTGCTAGACATAGACTACGCCAAAGGAGACTACCATTTCAATTAACTAAAATCCCTATTAGGGATTGAAACGCCTTGTCTATAATTTGCACCAAAAGCAGTAAAGATTTCAATTAACTAAAATCCCTATTAGGGATTGAAACAGAAAGTCCTTCTATTTGTGCCCAATCAGCATTAGATTTCAATTAACTAAAATCCCTATTAGGGATTGAAACAAAGTGATTGACTTTTGCTTGCCGGAATTCAATGATTTCAATTAACTAAAATCCCTATTAGGGATTGAAACGCTCGTGATATTGATAGCGCGAAAGCATTTGGTGGAATTTCAATTAACTAAAATCCCTATTAGGGATTGAAACCTTACTCACAGTTACTTAGCGCCACTCGCAACACATATTTCAATTAACTAAAATCCCTATTAGGGATTGAAACACTTGCATTTTCTGTTGCGCCGAAGAAAACACCAGGTAAACCCAGAACACTAAGATTTCAATTAACTAAAATCCCTATTAGGGATTGAAACACTTGCATTTTCTGTTGCGCCTCCACTGTTGCATTTCAATTAACTAAAATCCCTATTAGGGATTGAAACCTTGAAAGCGATCGCTTAACACTCCTGCATCAGTGTTCCAAATTTCAATTAACTAAAATCCCTATTAGGGATTGAAACAAGCTATATTGGATGTTTATGATGTTGCTAGAATATTTCAATTAACTAAAATCCCTATTAGGGATTGAAACAGCTTTTGAAGATAGGCAATCAGATGGTGATGGCAAATTTCAATTAACTAAAATCCCTATTAGGGATTGAAACTAGCCGCGAAGGCTGTGAAGATATTCAATGTCTCAAATTTCAATTAACTAAAATCCCTATTAGGGATTGAAACCAATGAGCAGCAATACGCCATCCGCGTAACCTATCATTTCAATTAACTAAAATCCCTATTAGGGATTGAAACACGCAAGCAATATTCCTCGACTTGGTGGGCAAACAAAATTTCAATTAACTAAAATCCCTATTAGGGATTGAAACGCTTATTCAAAAATTTATATAAATTAATAGTCCCATTTCAATTAACTAAAATCCCTATTAGGGATTGAAACTAACTCAAATGCCCGAATTAAAATAATCGGGCATAATTTCAATTAACTAAAATCCCTATTAGGGATTGAAACAAGGAGACTAAATCATGGAAGTTCGTAAGCTTTTAATTTCAATTAACTAAAATCCCTATTAGGGATTGAAACATCGAAGCACACATAAACAGTACCAAACGTATTAAATTTCAATTAACTAAAATCCCTATTAGGGATTGAAACCACTATCAAGTACAATAAGCGGTTGTGCATGGCAAATTTCAATTAACTAAAATCCCTATTAGGGATTGAAACGCTTTTATTTGCTTGTTCCCAATTGCAAGAACGAATTTCAATTAACTAAAATCCCTATTAGGGATTGAAACAAATTTTCCGAAATGGATGATACTGAAAAAGTTGAAATTTCAATTAACTAAAATCCCTATTAGGGATTGAAACTTTGATTATTGCTGGTACTGATCATCGCCCTGACATTTCAATTAACTAAAATCCCTATTAGGGATTGAAACGTCTTTATCTGGTAAAGCTAGATGGTGCGCTCGATAATTTCAATTAACTAAAATCCCTATTAGGGATTGAAACAGCGATCGCTACCCCTATGGGGGTATCCCAAGCAGCAACAGGATTTCAATTAACTAAAATCCCTATTAGGGATTGAAACCTATTAAAGCTTCTTGATAAGTTGAATATCTCATGCAATTTCAATTAACTAAAATCCCTATTAGGGATTGAAACAAATAGTATAGGTAACAGCCTTTCCCCGGTAAGATTTCAATTAACTAAAATCCCTATTAGGGATTGAAACCTCTCATTTCACGAGCTAAAACCTCAAGTCCTTGTATTTCAATTAACTAAAATCCCTATTAGGGATTGAAACGTTACCACCTGCTAGGGCAGAAACTAGAGTTAATCTGTGATATTTCAATTAACTAAAATCCCTATTAGGGATTGAAACACCAAGTCCATCACCAAGTCCAATTTCAATTAACTAAAATCCCTATTAGGGATTGAAACCAAGTAATACCGCAGTTGCATAATTAGCTACTTTGTATTTCAATTAACTAAAATCCCTATTAGGGATTGAAACAGAACAGAGGATACTGTTTTAATAATTCTTCACGATTTCAATTAACTAAAATCCCTATTAGGGATTGAAACTTTTAAAAGCGGCGGGAACTGTTGCGGCGGTTGGTGTAATTTCAATTAACTAAAATCCCTATTAGGGATTGAAACTAGTCGATTGGAGTAGGTAAATGTCTCTTCCAGGTATTTCAATTAACTAAAATCCCTATTAGGGATTGAAACTTATTACTGGTGAAGTTGAACCTTCCGACGAGATTTCAATTAACTAAAATCCCTATTAGGGATTGAAACATCCAGATATGTACATTAGGCACATGAGTTTGAATTTCAATTAACTAAAATCCCTATTAGGGATTGAAACATCTATGGCGTCGGAGTCTAAGTTCTTGTAGAATTTCAATTAACTAAAATCCCTATTAGGGATTGAAACCTTGGAGAAACTGCTGGTGGTAATAGTATCTTTAGAATTTCAATTAACTAAAATCCCTATTAGGGATTGAAACTAGTTTTTTAATAGCTTCAATTACTAAATGTAAAATTTCAATTAACTAAAATCCCTATTAGGGATTGAAACAGCAGCAACAAAGTCATTAACTCATTCGATTTTTGATTTCAATTAACTAAAATCCCTATTAGGGATTGAAACACGTGTAGAGTACGAAAAACTCAAGACTGGAGGTATTTCAATTAACTAAAATCCCTATTAGGGATTGAAACCAGTTGCGTAAGTTTGTAAAGCAAGGGTTTTTGATTTCAATTAACTAAAATCCCTATTAGGGATTGAAACCCAAACTTCGCTATTAGAAGGCATTTCCAACATAATTTCAATTAACTAAAATCCCTATTAGGGATTGAAACCAAGCACCAAGAACTCCTGAAATCATACATCAGATTTCAATTAACTAAAATCCCTATTAGGGATTGAAACCTTTGCCCAATGACGCGGGGACTTGTGGGAACATTTCAATTAACTAAAATCCCTATTAGGGATTGAAACCTATAACCTTCTTCACATGAGTAAGAAATTCAATATCATTTCAATTAACTAAAATCCCTATTAGGGATTGAAACTTGACTTGTGAATGCTCATATAGCCCAAAATAGATGAATTTCAATTAACTAAAATCCCTATTAGGGATTGAAACTTTGAGTAGCCGTGGCAGTGGTCAGCGCTCGGATATCCATTTCAATTAACTAAAATCCCTATTAGGGATTGAAACGAGGCTAAATCAACGCTAGTCGGCTTAACAGTTGGATTTCAATTAACTAAAATTCCTATTAGGGATTGAAACAGCTTGCCATTATCGTCTAACAGCCAGTTAGAATATATTTCAATTAAATAAAATCCCTATTAGGGATTGAAACATTTAATCTCTACAAAGTGCTGTGGCTCTATGCTGCCAAAAATTTCAATTAACTAAAATCCCTATTAGGGATTGAAACAACAAGGTTATGCCTCTTCTTAATTTTTTGGCATATTTCAATTAACTAAAATCCCTATTAGGGATAAAAACATGTAATCAGCGGTAGAGCCAATTTCTTTTCTTATTCCAAATCGAGTGTTGAAAACTCTTATCTTTGCGTCTTTGCGCCTCTGCGTGAGATTAAATTCATACTGCAACCCTTAGCAGTAATACAGTCAATTTATACCCATCCAGACTTGAGAACATGCGTATAAAGCCTTCCAACAAAGTAGAGATGGATTGCCAACTTGAATTTCTCAAAGCCGATAGTGCTTGATTATATATTTTAAGTTATGTACAAAAGAGATGCGATCGCCTCCTGCAGAGTGTAGCCCATCGCACCCATGTGCGACATAAGTTTTTAGCTTCAACTGAATCATAGGGTGGGAAAATAAGGATGAGCAATACTCATTCCCAAACTTGCTGGGTTATTTGCTTAAGACAGATAAACAGAAAATTTATTAATATTTATGACTTCAACCGTTCCCGCTAAAACTCGGAAGTTACCAATCCAAGCGATAGGAGCCAAGATTTTCCACTCGTGTAACATCATTAGCCTGTCGCTCATGGTGACAAGTGGACTACAAATTTACAACGCCAACCCTGTTTTTGGTGGACGTGCAGGTTTACACGTTCCTCCAATATTTACATTAGGAGGTTGGCTTGCGGGAGGTAGACACTGGCATTTTGCAGCAATGTGGTTATTCTCGCTCAATCTCTTATGGTATGGAATTTATGTTTTAATTACCCGACGTTGGCGACATCGATTTGTAGGAGTCAATGACTTCAAAGCATTACAAAAAACTCAAAATTCCCACCGTTTATTTTATGCTTGGCATCGTATTGTCTATACAGCCATTATTCCTATCTTATTACTGGCGTTATTTACAGGAATAGGAATGTATAAACCTGCTCAATTTCCTTGGATTGTGGATATGTTTGGCAGTTGGCAAGCACTGCGTATTGTTCACTTTGCATCAGTACCAATGTTTATCCTCTTTGTAATAATTCACTCTTTATTAGGACGTAAAGCCGGAGGTTCCCAACTTACGGAATCAATGTTTTGGTAAACTTTTTAAATCACACTCTAAAAATGAACTTTTTTGATAAATTGAATGGTAATATCTCACAAAATCAAAGCTTACTATTTGTAGGACTTGATCCAAATCCAGAGATGATGCCTAGCCGTTATGAATCTCAAGATATTATCGCTGGGTTATGGAAGTGGTTGCAATTCATTATCGCTGAGACTGCTGATTTTGTTTGTGCTTATAAACCGACACTTGGCTTTTATGAAGCGTTGGGTATTCCAGGTTTAGAACTACTGCATAAAACTTTAGTAGCTATTCCAGCCCACATCCCAATTATTTTGGATGCTAAACACAGTGACTTAAATACCAGCAGCATTTTTGCTCGTGCTGTGTTTGCAGAATGGCATGTCGATGCAATCACTCTCAGTCCTTATACTGGACAAGATCATGTAGTACCTTTTTTGGTATATCCTGATAAAGCAGTGTTTATTTTATGTTGTACTTCTAATCCAGGAGCAGAAGCTTTACAACAATATCCTCCGAACCAATTACCGCTTTATTTGCAAGTGGTAAAAGAATCAAAAACCTGGGGAACTCCAGAACAATTAGGTTTAGAAGTGGGAACTACAAATCCTGAAGTTTTGGCGCTGATTCGGGGAGTTGCTCCTGAGAGAATTATCATGGCGCGTAGCATCTGGGCTGAGGGCGGAAACCTAAAGCAAATTTTAGAAGCAGGCTTGAATGCTAGTGGTGATGGCTTGCTGATTCCGGTTCCTCAAGATATGTTGGGAAACACACATTTATCTGAGCAAATCCAGTCTTTACGTGCAGAAATTAACCAAATAAAAGCTGAAATTATTCAGGAAAATTCTACGTGTTCTGTATGGTTGCCTAATGTTTGTTTTTTAAATCAGCATCCTCAACAGGATTTGATTTTACAACTTTATGATATTGGCTGCATTATGTTTGGCAAATTTGTCCAAGCATCAGGAGCCATATTTCCTTATTATATCGACTTACGCAAAATCATTTCTAATCCCCAAGTTTTTAGTCAAGTTATCACTGCTTATGAAGATATTTTGAAAAATCTCAATTTTGATAGAGTAGCAGGTATTCCCTACGGTTCTTTGCCAACTGCTACTGGTTTAGCCTTGCGCCTTCACTGTCCGATGATTTTTCCTCGTAAAGAGGTGAAAGCACACGGAACTCGCAGAGTAATTGAGGGGAACTTTCAGCCTGGTGAAACGGTTGTGGTGGTTGATGACATTCTCATCAGCGGCAAAAGTGTCATGGAAGGGGCAGAAAAGTTAAAATCAGCGGGATTAAATGTTAACGATATTGTGGTATTTATCGATCATGAACAAGGGGTAAGAGACAGGTTACAAAATAATGGTTATTGCAGTCATGCGGTTTTAACTATTTCGGAAATTACCACAACTCTATATCAAGCAGGAAGAATAAATGATGAGCAATTGTTAGCTTTTAACGAAAGTTAGAGTAGCGATCGCCTATTACATTGTATCACTCCTAACACTAGTCATCTTTAATGCCCAAGCAGTCCTTGGGCATCAGAATAATTTTGAATTTTGAACAAATTTATGATTTTTTCTCTCAAACAACTACTTAAATGGTTAATTTTAACACTGCTATTTCCTTTAGTTTTTCTCAATGGTTGGCTGGCGTTTCGGCTGTTTCAAAATTTCCAACCCCTGGTAACAATTCTTATTTTAGCTACTTTATTTGCCTTTATTTTAAATTACCCTGTTTCGGTTCTCCAGCAGCGGGGAGTTCAACGTAACTATGCGGTATCTTTAGTTTTTATATTAGCCTTAGTTATTTTAATTGCTTTGGGTATTACTTTAGTACCCATCGTTTTAGAGCAATTTCATGAAATGGCTAAACTACTCCCCCAATGGATTGATTCTAGTGAAGAAAAACTTCAGAGATTAAATGATTGGGCTTTTAGTCATAAGTTAAAGGTCAATTTCAGTCAGATCTTAACACGAGTTACGGATGGTTTACCTGATGAATTAGAGTACCTTTCTGATAAACTTTTAGGCATTATTATAGATACTATTGATAGTATATCTGAAGCATTAATTACAGTAGTGCTGACTTTTTATCTTTTATTAGATGGCCCAAGACTTTGGGAGGGGTTATTTAAAAAATTACCTGGAACTTTTGCTGGGCGAGTTAGCCAATCTATTCAGCAAAACTTTCAAAATTATTTGATTGGCCAAGGAACTTTGGCTTTGCTGATGGGAGTTTCAGAAACATTAATGTTTTTAGCTTTTCAAGTCCAGTTTGGTTTACTCTTTGGGTTTGGAGTTGGGCTTTTGAGCTTAATTCCCTTTGGTGATGTTGTAAGTCTTGTTGTAATAACTTTAATCATAGCCTCACACAACTTTTGGCTAGCAGTCAAGGTTTTTGCAGTAGCTATTATAATCGACCAATTAATTGATCAGGCGATCGCACCACGGCTTTTGGGCAAATTTACAGGGATAAGACCAATTTGGGTATTAATTGCCTTGCTAGCAGGAACTAATGTTGGAGGAGTATTAGGCTTGCTAATTGCGGTTCCTGTAGCTGGTTTTATCAAAGATGCGGCAGATGGTTTTGCTAAATCTGGTTATTCTGAAAATGTAACTGAGAGTGAAGCGACATCAGAATTATTGGCAGAGAAACCAATATCACAATGAGTTGTGGATAAAATGAGACGCCATCTCTGCCGCTAAAGGTAAGTTGCAACGGTATCATTAAGGATGGGGTGTAATTGTCAGGATAGTTATAAACTCCTTGTTCAAATCCGTAATACCAAAAAACTCGAAAAGCCGCAGGTGTTTTGTTTTCTACATAGGCTTCAAAAATCTCTTATCCATTGGGCCCTGATAAAGATTCATATTTGTGAGTATTCAAACTAGGGTGTCGTAGGTTTATTTCCATTAAACCTAACGTTTTTAAAACTTTTTGGTACTTTTTAGAGTCAGTTTGTTGTAGCTTAGCTAGTGCTCTACTAGCCTCAGTTGAAAATATTATCTTAAAATTCACTATTACTCAGTATTGCAGATTAACCTCGTAACAAGGATTATATGTTGAGATCAGTGTCTAGGGCTAGTGTCCTGGTGTCCTCTTTGTGTGGTGGAGACACACTAGTCATCAATTTCTAAATCCGCATACTGGGTAAACGAGCCTAAGTCGTGAAGTTCATCAGAACTTGCCTGTTTCATACCAACTTTTAAGGAGGTATGAGCTACAGAATTTTGCCATATCCAAAGTTCCCTTTCTGGAATGTTTACAACTGGGTCTAGCAGAATTTACCCTGCTTCATTAATAAGGACTCGGTAACTCTTTGCTTTGGCAGCAGTACCCAAGGTTAATCATTCTCTGTCATCAGTTTTGACAGTATCTTTAACTATATGGAAGTTTTGATTTTCAATCATATTGCTGCCATATCCTAAATTCATTATAAGCAGCTGTCATTAAGTGAGTATTGCCCACTAAAAAGGAATTGCATAAAAAAACCCCCAGCATTTCTACTAGGGGTGAGAATTAATACCATTTCACTTTATGTTTGCCGGAGATGCCCCCGTCTAAACCTCTGCTCTAGGCAAGAGGTTGGAGTGTTGATCAAATATTACAGCAAAAGGTGATCAGGTATAAAAGGTATGCATCTTAGCCAACATTTGCTAATAGCAATTCTCGTTTTTCTGATTTTTGGACTCTCACTTGACCGTCATCGTCAACATCAACAATGGCTGTATCTCCATCTGTGATTTGACTAGACAGCAACGCTTCGGCAAGAGAATCTTCTAAAAGGCGCATAATTGCCCGACGCAATGGTCTAGCACCATAGCTTGGGTTATAGCCTTCTTGTACCACAAGCTCTTTGAAGCGTTCCGTTACTTCTAGGGTAATTCCCTTTTCAGTCAAGCGAGTAGAAACATCGCGGAGCATAATATCAGCGATTTGCTTGACTTCATCCTTAGAAAGCTGGGTGAAGACGATAATCTCATCAACACGGTTGAGGAACTCAGGACGGAAGTAAGCTTTCAACTCTTCGTTTACCAGAGTGCGGATGCGGTTGTAACTAGCTTCGGGTTGATTGTCGAAGTCAAAGCCTAAACTACTACCACCTTTTTCAATTACCTTAGAACCGATATTAGAAGTCAAGATGATTAGTGTATTCTTGAAGTCTACTTTCCGACCTTTGGCATCGGTGAGGTGTCCGTCATCCAATATTTGCAGCAGCATATTGAATACATCGGGGTGAGCTTTTTCGATTTCGTCGAATAGCAGTACCGTGTAAGGTTTACGCCGCACAGCTTCAGTAAGTTGTCCACCTTCATCGTATCCGACATAACCAGGTGGCGAACCAATTAGCTTGGAGACGGTATGGCTTTCCATATACTCGGACATATCCAAGCGAATCATCGAGTCTTCCGAACCGAAGAAGTAAGCTGCTAATGCCTTCGCTAGTTCTGTTTTGCCGACTCCAGTAGGGCCAGAAAAGATAAAGCTAGCGATGGGACGATTAGGGCTTTTTAGTCCGACTCTGGCGCGACGGATACCACGAGATACAGCCGAGACTGCTTGTTCTTGACCGATTAGCCGTTGGTGAAGAGTGTCTTCCAGGTGTAATAACAATTCTGACTCTGATTCAGTCAGCTTGTTAACTGGTACGCCAGTCCACGAGGCAACGATTTGGGCGATGTCTTCTTCATCAACGATGGTAGAATTGGCAGGCTTATTGTCTTGTGATGATGTTGCCTGTAATTGTGTTGTGAGTTCCAATTCCTGGTCGCGCAGTTGTCCAGCTTTGTCAAAATCTTGGACTCGGACGGCTGCTTCTTTGGCTTTAGTGACACCAGTCAGTTCAAGCTTGAGTTCTTTATTAGTGGAAATCTGAGAGTTCCGCAAACGAACACGAGAACCAGCTTCATCAATCAAGTCAATTGCTTTATCAGGCAAAAAGCGATCGCTAATATAACGGTCTGACAACTGCGCTGCTGCTACAATTGCTGCATCAGAAATTGTCACTTTGTGGTGTTGCTCGTAAGCTTGGCGCAAACCATAAAGAATCTCAATAGTTTCTTCTACTGAAGGTTCTCCTACCATAATCGGTTGGAAACGACGTTCTAAGGCGGCATCGCGCTCGATATGCTGACGATACTCATCAAGGGTAGTTGCGCCGATGCACTGGAGTTCACCCCGTGCTAAGGCGGGTTTGAGGATATTGGCTGCATCCAAGCCACCTTCTGTGCCACCAGCACCAACTAGCGTGTGGATTTCGTCAATTACCAGAATAATGTTGCCTACAGTACGGACTTCTTCTACGACTTTTTTGATGCGTTCTTCAAAATCGCCTCGGAAGCGAGTGCCTGCAACTAGCGACCCCATGTCGAGGCTAATGACTTGCTTGTCTTGTAAAGTTTCAGGTACATCCTGATTTACAATACGTTGAGCTAGACCTTCAGCGATCGCAGTTTTACCAACTCCTGGTTCCCCAATCAACACTGGGTTATTCTTGGTACGACGCCCCAGAATTTGGATAGCACGCTCAATTTCTTTTTGGCGACCAACTACCGGGTCAAGCCTGCCTTCTTGCGCTAGTTTAGTAAGATTTCTACCAAACTCTTCCATAGTTAGTGTTTGGGTACGCTTTTGACCACCGCTACCACCAGCGAACACAGAGGTATTATCACCCAAACGGCGAACTACAGCACTACGGACACTCTTGAGGTCAACCCCTAGATTTTGCAGTACTTTAGCGGCGACACCTTCACCAGCCTCGGTCAATCCCAAGAGTAGGTGTTCGGTATTAATGTAATTTTGTCCCAGACTATGAGCTTCTTTAAACGATTGCTCAAAGAGGCTTTTCACCTTGGGGGTAAAAGGAATTTCTGGCGGTACAAAGCCAGAACCCCTACCAATTATTTTTTCTACCTCGCGACGTGCGTCTTTTAGTGTCACGCCCAATTCGGTCAGCACTTTAGCAGCAACCCCGGTTCCTTCTCCCATCAAACCCAGGAGAATTTGCTCAGTTCCTACAAAGTTGTGTCCTAGGCGACGTGCCTCCTCCTGAGCGAGCATAATTACTCTAATAGCTTCGGAAGTGAAGTGTTCAAACATAGCGGGTTCTTGCTCCCTTGCTGCTTGGACTTTGGGTGAGATAAAATTCACCCTCATCTAAAGTTTTTTGTATTTTCTTAAGGACAATGTATCTTTATTTAAAGTTGAATGGCAGTGGGGAGAGCCGTAAGAGCTTAGGTGTAGTTGCCGTCTTCAAATAATTCGGGTGAGATGCAAAGACTCTTAACACTTGACTCTTAATAATCCACGTCCTCTTATAGGTATAAAAAATGACTGAAGCAACCAAAGGTAAAGACCAACAACATCCACTTTACAATCGCGATCGCCCCCTTATTGATATTTTACTCGCTCAAGAAGCAACGGACTACAATTTGGCAGAATTAGCTAGACTGCGAATGCGTTATCAAGGTTTTCCAGGGGCCAGAGACATCCAACAAGACTTGGATAAAGTCTTACAGCAGTGGGGTTTGAGCGAAGCTGAACTTTATGAGAGAACTCGCCAAATCCATGACTTGGGAGGTATTTACAAAAGTCGCGGTAAGAAAGAGGAGCAAGACTGGAATTAAGATAGCTGGATGGCGATTTCTGGCAACTTCTCCATTAAGAAATTTAGATCTTCAATTAGTCTATTATTCGGTCAATGCCTTGATGAGCATTAAAACTGACATGTACCAATCTTAATTATTACCCTTACTCGCCTGGAACTTCGATTTCCAGGCTAATAGCCTAACTTTATTAAAGTGGACTAGAAGAATTTCGCTATAAGAGAATTTATTCTCAGGTGGTTGTTGGAACTGTTGCAAGCTCTCAGTTTAAATTAGCTTTGCGATCGCTATCTTTCCTTAAAAAAGTGCAAATACTAGTAAACATACCACATTTACGTTCATCTTAATCATTAAATTTATCTTCTCTGCATGTAAACTTTTGTATCGAAATTTAATATTTCTGGAAGGATGAAATTGCTGCTATTTAGGTTGATATGCATTTAGTTTGCAGTATCGCCGCTAGGGGTGCAGGAGGGCAGAGGAGGAGGGGAGCAGAGGAATTTTTAATTTTAGATTTTGGATTGAACAATCTAAAATCCCGAATTGCAAATCCAAAATTGAATCAGCAGGGGGGAGAAAATAACTCTTGACTCTTAACCCTTGACTCCTATTTCAATAAGCAACCTAAATGCCGATTAGCTTCTTGAACTTTCATCCCTTATCAGCCTTGGTAATTATTTACCCATATTCCGCTTCATTTGTTCCAACTCATCTTGGGTTTCCCAGCGGCGGAACTTGTCTTCTAAGTCGTCGAAACCACTAGAATAACTACTGGTTTGATTCGACCAACCATTGGTTTCCAAACGTTGCTGAGCTTGAGCTTGAGCACGCACTGTCTGCGCTTCCGCAGCTTTGGCTTGCACCTCTTGTCGCCGCTGCTGAATTTTCCGCAGTAGTTCTTGAGATTGGGTGATGCGTTCTTTGAGTCCTTGCATCTGTCCCCAACGCTGATTTCCTTCGCGCAACAAGGCGGCTTCTCGCTCTTGCGCCGGAGTTGCCAAATCTTGTCTACCAGCGTCTTTGGCTTTTTGAACGCGGATATGCCAACGCTGAATTTCTTGAGCAGTGGACAGAATATCCTCTTGCGATCGCTTTTCCTGTAATTTTAAATCTGCTACCAACTTTAAAGTGTCTTCTTCTTGCTCACGCAGCTGTTCTAACAGCGCCTCTAACTCCAAATGTGGATTACTACGCAAGAATTCTTCTAAACGATTTTCCAGAAACCGACTCAAATCATCAAATAAGCCCACTGCCAGAACTCCAGACATCGGGTATGTAACTATTTTATTGTAGTAATTATTATCGTGCGCGGATAGTAGATTTTAATAGTTCAGTTATCAAGCAATTTAAATGGCTGGTATGAAAGTCAAAAACTACGAATATCAATAGAAACCTTGGTATAAAAAATGCAGTTTTATATATTGTTACGCTATTGTTTATATTCTATGTTGTGATATGCAGGTGTAAACATTGGAGCGATCGCTGTTTACATAAGTAAAGTTGATTTCTTACTTATAGTTAACATGAGCAAGAAAGTCCTTTGTATGATTGAACAAGATAGAGTGGGTAGACAAAAACGGTGATTTAGATATGCGATACAAAGTAAATATAAATAAGGCTGATGAAGGATTCGCTATCTGGTGTCCTGCTTTACCCGGATGTTGGTCGCAGGGGGAGACAGAAGAGGAAGCTTTAGAAAATATCAAAGATGCTATTCAAGCCTACCTTGAGACTGTTGAAGAATTAACTAAGTAGACAGAATTTCGTTGAGAGAACAAACTTAAGATTTACCAGTTACGACAGTTTCTTTTAAGTTACCGTTAGAGTGAGTGATAGCTTTCTGGCTCTTATTTAATGAGTTATCTAAGCTTGTATTTAATGTCTCTTTCAAAATCAGTTTGTTGTTATCAATACATAAACTAATATCTTTTCCTTCCAGAGCTTTTTTCACAAAGCTTGTCAATTTGTTGTTATGCTGTTCTCTTTTTTGGTCAAAATCTGGTATTTTATTTCTCAGAATTTGGTGAACTTGAGACATGGGAATACCACCTTGTCTAAGTTGACTAGCTTGCTCATTATTGTGCTTTAATTCCTGCAAAACTTTCTTGGTAATTACATAAATGTCATTATTTAAATTACTATCGTTATTTACTTCAGTAATTTGAATATCCTCTATTTTTGCTTGGGGAGCAGGTATAGGTAAAAAGTGATCACAAACAGACTTGAGAACACGATTAACATTTCCTTCGTAAGCACATCCAATTACAGTCTTTCCATACTCATGGAGCTTTTTAGCTAAGGAAGCAAATGCACCATCACCTGATACAATAACGAAGACTTGCAACGTAGAACGGCTTTGAGCTAATTCCATAACATCAATCGCCAGTTGCATATCTGCTGCATTTCGTTTATGACTGTAATCAAAGATTTGAATTGATTCAATGCCAAGTTCTTGAATTTCATTCTTGAGAAGCCTCAATCGCGAGTCGCTCCAGTCAGTGTAAGCGCATTGAATAGCAACTTTATTAACTAAGCTAATTTTTTCAAGATTTGTTTGAATTTGTTTAAGAGAAAAATTTAAATTTGGGTTACTTCTACCCATTGTTAGGTTTTCAATATCATAAAAAATAGCTGTATTGAACTGCTCAGCCTTAGCTGAAACGTTAGCTTTGGTAGCCAACTGCTCTAAACGATTCTGGCACTGCTTTAGCTCTCTAAACTCAGCTATTAAAGATGACATTTCTGGAGTTAGCTCAGAACTAACTGCTTGCTGTTTAAATTGCGTAATTACTGCTTTTAAGTCATTGACTTGCAGTTTTGCCTGTTGTAATTCTTGCTGAAATTGATTAGTTAATGTATTGATTTGAGCTTGAGTTTGGATAGTTTGCTCGCGGAGTTCACCAATGGTTCTAGAGAGAATTTGCTGGCGTTGTTGATAAGCTATTACCAAAGCTTGCTGGATGATGTCCCACTCTTTTGGAAAAGCCTCGCGGGTAAAAACTTGTCGAACAGCTTCATAACCAGCTATGGCAATTTCTAAATTGCTTACAGGGTTCCCTTGTGTAAACCCTTGAATAGTTGTACTTAACTTAACAATGACATTAGCTATATTAACAGCGTTAGCAGGTTCTTTAGCAAAGCGATCGCTTACCCATTTTCGCAATATCAAAGCCAAGTTATCATTTAGTTTATTTAAGTTCTGTTGCAGAATTGGGTATACTTCCTGATTTTGATAAGTGGCTTTTAATAATTCGAGTAGAAAGGTCTGTTCCTGGTTAGCAACTTCATTTGGCATAGTTATTTTTTGATAATATACTTTTAATTGAGTATTCCCCACTTTGCATTGCATCTAACAATTAAAGCGGTGTCACCCAATAAGTAATACCTCGGACAACTTGATTTTTAAAACCAAATTGAGATAAATTTTCTTCACGTAAACCTATATAAGTCCAATGTGGAATATCGTTTTCTACAGTTTGAAACCAGCCGTTTTGATTAAGAGCTTGTTTTTGCCGTTGATTTGATGCGCGCAAATCAATTGCTAATCCCCAGAGATGTTGTGAAGTTCCAGGAGGTGCAACTAAACCAAGAATCTTTGTTTCTTTACCTTGTTGTACTCTTGCTAATATTTGATTGTTAGCATATTTGTGCCAAAATCTTAAATTCGTTGCAAAACTACGAGTACAATCACCAGAACCATAACCAGATTTTAACGGAATATTTTGTAGCGTTAGCGAAGCTCCTCTATAAGAGGATCGTGCTTTATTTAAGGCATCAGCCGCCGATTTTTGTAAATAACAGTCTTTAGTACCATCAACTTGACCCATTATCAGGGTATCTTGAAATTCTTGAGTTTCCTGTTCGTTAGCAAAAATATCTTTTTGTGGTAGTTTAATTTCTGTATCTGGATTTACAAATGCTGCACCATAAGCTCGTAGCAGAATATATTCAAAAGTACCAGGTTGAGGAATTATAGGTAACTTTCTAGCAATTGTAGACAAAAAACGCTCTTGGTCATTCAATTGCTGGTTGGGAATAAATGGTGTAACCGATATTGTATCTGTACAAATTAATGAATTAGTATTAAAACATCCTTTTAGTTGTTGGAAGTTCTTATTTAATTTGTGATAGCTAATTTCATTACTAGCTACTAAGGTAAAAACCATGAATATAACTATAGTAATAAAAATTGTTTTCCTTAGAGTTCGTTTCATCGCCTTGGACTTAGCATTAAAGTTCAGGAAAAGTAAATATATTTCGTTAATAATTACTACTTATTTTGATAACTTTATTTATCAGAAAGATACATCCATGAAACCACTGGAACAGTTAAAATTGAAAAGAACTCTCAGCTTGCTGATTCTCTAAGTATGACCATGCACAATTCCATAGAATTCCAAGACGCTTTTGATGTTATTGTCGTCGGTGCAGGTCACTCCGGTTGTGAAGCGGCCCTTGCCACTGCACGCCTCGGTTGCCGTACCTTGCTATTGACACTCAACTTGGATAAAATTGCTTGGCAACCTTGTAACCCAGCAGTGGGAGGCCCAGCTAAATCCCAGTTGACCCACGAGGTAGACGCACTCGGCGGAGAAATTGGTAAAGTTGCAGACCGCACCTACCTGCAAAAGCGCATCCTCAACTCTTCACGGGGGCCTGCTGTTTGGGCATTACGCGCCCAGACAGACAAGCGCGAATATGCAGCGGTGATGAAGGTAATTGTTGAGAATCAAGAAAACTTGACCATCCGCGAAGGTATGGTGACAGATTTAGTTCTGGGTGCTAACGATGAAGTTATTGGCGTTCAAACTTACTTTGGCATGGCGTTTGAATGCAAAGCAGTCATCTTAACAACTGGCACTTTTTTAGGAGGCAAAATTTGGGTAGGTAACAAATCTATGCCAGCGGGACGTGCTGGAGAATTTGCGGCGGAAGGATTGACACAAACCCTGAATCGCTTAGGATTTGAAACCGGAAGGCTCAAAACTGGCACTCCAGCAAGGGTAGACAAGCGATCAGTAGACTACAGTAAAATGTTAATCCAGCCAGGTGATGAAGATATCCGCTGGTTTAGCTTTGACCCAGATGTGTGGGTAGAACGGGAACAAATGCCTTGTTACATTACCCGCACAACTACTGAAACTCATCGTCTAATTCAAGAAAATTTACACCTGTCGCCCGTTTATGGCGGTTGGGTGGAAGCCAAGGGGCCGCGTTATTGTCCCAGTATTGAAGATAAAATTGTGCGCTTTGCTGATAAGGAAAGCCACCAAATCTTTATTGAACCGGAAGGAAGAGATATACCAGAACTTTACATCCAAGGGTTTTCTACGGGTTTGCCCGAAAATTTGCAACTGCAAATGTTACGGACTCTCCCTGGGCTGGAAAAATGTACTATGCTCCGTCCGGCTTATGCTGTGGAGTATGATTATCTACCCGCAACTCAGTGTTATCCCACACTCATGACTAAGAAGATTTCCGGGCTGTTTTGTGCGGGGCAGATTAACGGCACAACAGGCTATGAAGAAGCCGCTGCTCAAGGGCTTGTGGCGGGAATCAATGCAGCTCGCTTTGCTCGTGGTCAGGAGATGATTGTGTTTGCACGTGAGCAAAGTTACATTGGTACGCTAGTTGACGACCTGTGTACAAAAGACTTACGAGAGCCTTATAGGATGCTCACTAGTAGGTCAGAGTATCGGTTAATATTGCGTTCTGACAATGCCGACCAACGCTTGACACCTTTGGGACGAGAAATTGGTTTGGTTGATGATCGCCGTTGGAATTTATTTACCCACAAGCAAACACAGATTACCACAGAAAAAGAGCGGCTGCACACCACGCGGGTAAAAGAACATGATGCAACGGGAATAGCGATCGCATCTGATACCCAACAAGCAATTAAAGGTTCAATTACCCTAGCTGACTTACTACGGCGTCCAGGGCTGCATTACGTTGACCTCGACAGGTACGGACTGGGGAACCCCAACCTCAATCGAGCCGAAAAAGAAGGTGCAGAAATCGACATTAAGTATTCTGGCTATCTCGCTAGACAACAGCATCAAATTGAGCAGATTTCCCGTCAGGCACACCGCCACTTACCTGCGGATCTGGATTACACAAAAATTGATACCCTCTCTAAAGAGGCACGGGAAAAGCTCACTCAGGTAAAACCACTCACTATCGGTCAAGCTGCACGTATAGGTGGCGTAAACCCAGCGGATATCAACGCCTTGTTATTATATTTAGAATTGCGTAAAACCAAGAGCCAATCAGGGTTTCCAGCGTTAGCTTAACTCCAACTTCATAAAGACTGAGTATAGTAGTAGGAAGGAGGTTTGGTATGATAGATGACATACACTTTAGTAGTGGCATCATCAACAACCCTCGGATGAAAGTTGAGTTTAATACTACCGCTCAATCAACTCGTCTAAATAAGACGGGGGATTGGATATTTAATTAATAATCCTGATTCCCAGGCAGTAGGGGCGGCGTTTCCCCGTCCTAGTAGCCACAACCCACAACGCCTATGTTACAAGCAGCTAGCACCCATCTCATTATTTCCGAACCATCAGAAGACTTAATCGCCAATGAACCTTGGTCGATAGATATGTATGCTGATGGCTTGATGGATGAACTCTTTGCCGATATAGACTACATTCTGGATGGTAGTGGGAATCTGCCTTCCCAAACCATTAGACAGGGCAACCGGGCCGCGCCACTGCCTCCAGAATACATGCCTGTGCAAACAGTTACGGTGCCGCAAATTGTCTTGCCAAACGCACTGAACCAACCTTCTCAAGGTAGGCACAAGCAATTAAGTACGGTTGTGGTTGGCACTCCAACTGTCAAAGGAGTGAGTGGAAGACCCCAGAAAACCAGACGTGCTTTAGGCAAGCTGCTGATTGTAGGTACAACTTTAGGTGTGGCGATCGCTAGTATTATCTACTTGGTACAGTCTGGAGTTATACATCTTCTAAATACTAAACCGACCCAATCTGATCTTCCAGCATCGCAACCACAGGCACAGTTGCCTACAAGATCAGAAATTGAGGCGGAGTTGGTAGACTACATGCTGGAAGCACTTGCAGTTATAGAGC
Organism: Nostoc sp. MG11; assembly: GCF_014904695.1. Classification (GTDB taxonomy): domain Bacteria; phylum Cyanobacteriota; class Cyanobacteriia; order Cyanobacteriales; family Nostocaceae; genus Komarekiella. The sequence continues at coordinate 281,622 of NZ_JACXXN010000005.1, forward strand.
AGCAAGAAGCAAAAAATCAAAAATCTGTCAGACCTGGATTCTCTAATCAGGAAACTCTTAATCAAACAGCTAGTGTTGCGCCAGCTGGTAATCTACCACCACTTCTAGCAGCTAACGGTATACCACCAGCCCCCAACCGTTCTGGAGGCGTTGTTGAGCGCATCTACATCCCTGTTTATCAAGCGCCGTCGCCAATGCGCTACACGCTCCCCAGTATTCCTGGCAGTCCAAAATTACCACCAGTTGCCACCTCACAGGGTTCTAAACCTAATGTGGTGAAAACCGCCCTAAATACGGTGCAGCAAGCTGCTAAGCCCATAAATGTCAACATGTTGGCTGCTGTGCGCGGAGAACTCAAACCTGTAGCTGTTAAAACCGCACCAATTACCTTACGGCAACCATCTAATCCTCTACCTGCGTTACCAGTTGTCCCATTACGCGCAGCACCCACACCAGAAGCCGCGCCATCAGCACCAACTATCACCCAACATCAAGTATTTTTACCCACTGCTGTTGCAGATGCTCCTAGCGATACCTTAGAAGGATTACTAGAGTTAGGCAACAAATCTGCTGCTTTGTTTAAAATAGATGGCGTAACTCGCCGTGTCGATGTAGGTGAGAATATTGGTTCAAGTGGTTGGACATTAGTAGATGTTAGTAACGGCGAAGCTGTAATTCGTCGTAATGGCGAAGTGCGCTCAATTTATGCAGGGCAGAAATTTTAATGCCTTTAATTAATCAGATGAACTGCCACTGGCGATCGCCAATCGCGGTAAATGTAGGAATGATTGTATTAACCGGAATTTGAGCAGCTGTGGTATTCATTCTGGGTAGTCCTCAAAAATACAAATCACTCCCCCTGCTCCTTGCCCTTCATTGATGTGACTCGGCAGAATTAAAGATTAAGTGTATCAAAGCATCAATCAGGCGATCGCTTTCCATCGGAATAATATCTTTCCCATGCATCACATCCTGAGTAATATGAAAATGAACTAATGTCCCTAAAAGAATCCTCGCTGTTGCCTCTGGGTCAGTTATGTTCAGTTCTGGATGAGCAGCCAAGTATTGACTGAGCGTTTCTAGCAAGGGTTTAATCATCGCCCGAACACAAATCTGAGTTAACTCAGGAAAACGACCAGATTCACCGATTAACACTCGCATAAATGCACAATGTTCTTCGTCTTTAGTCATCTGCTCCAATGCGTTGGTTGCTGATTGGCGCAGTACGATTAGTGGTTCTCCCTCAAGAGGTTCTGTCCCAAAGATTAAGTGGAGCTTTTTGCGTGCTAGCTGCTCTACCAGCGCTTTAAATAATCCTTCTTTATCTTGAAAGTGGCTGTAGACTGTCGCTTTAGAAACACCCGCTGCTACTGCTACCCGATCCATACTTGTGCCAGCGTAGCCTTGTTTGAGAAACTCCTGCATTGCCCCTTGCAGAATTTGTTCGACTTTATCAACGGAATTGTCTTTGTCAACTTCGCCAATTTTGATATGTGCCATTTATTAATCATCCTCTTCTATAAATAATTTTAATAGACGCTGCAAAATACTCTACGCAATTAATCCCAATTGTGATAAGCATTCTGGCAGATAATTCCAGACTAATTCAATGAGTTGTAGCTTTGGCTGTATAGCTTGACTAAACTAGTCCGTTCAGTTTAGCATATTAAAACTGAACGGTTTAGTACGACTTGCTACTGGTAAAAGGGGAATACTATGGCGCAAAATCGGAAGATAGAGAGTTTAAGGTCTTCCCAAAATTTTTTACGATCGCATATTTGGTTAGTAATAATTGCATCTTTAGCTGTAGGGGGAGCTAGTGTTTACACGTTGCTACAGTTGCAGGCTAAGGCTAATCAAAAGCAAGAAGCGCCAGTAGCCGTTCAACCAGTAGTAAAGACAGTCACAGCATTGGGACGGTTGGAACCAAACGAAGAGGTGATAAAACTTTCTGCACCTTCTTCTAATGAAGGGAATCGGGTGGAAAAACTATTAGTCAGAGAAGGCGATCGCGTCAAAGCAGGGCAGGTAATTGCCATTATGGACAGTCGCGATCGCCTTCAAGCGAGTTTGGGTGAAGCACAAAAACAAGTTAAAGTTGCCAAATCCCGCCTTAACCAGGTAAGAGCAGGCGCAAAACAGGGAGAAATTGGAGCGCGGGAAGCTACCATAAAACGTTTGGAAGTGGAACTAGAGGGAAACATCAAAACTCAGCAAGCCACAATTAACCGTTTAGAAGCAGAACTACAAGGACAAAAACAGCAACTAGAAGCAACAGTTGCTCGCGTCGCAGCCGAGAGGCAAAACGCCCAAGCAGATGTTCAACGCTACGAGACTTTATACAAAAGCGGCGCGATTTCCAGTCAAGAAGTTGATAGCAGACGTTTAAGCGCCGAAACTTCCTCTCAGCAGTTAATCGAAAGCCAAGCCACCAGAGCCAGAACTATAGCCACCCTAGAACAGCAGCTTAACGAAGCCAAAGCCAACCGCAACCAAACCATCGCCAGCTTGCAACAGCAAATTAACGAAGCCAAAGCTACCCTGAATCAAACCGCAGAAATCCGTCCCACAGATCTAGCAAACGCCCAAGCAGAAGTAGAAAGCGCTCAAGCCACCGCAGAGAAAATTAAAGCGCAACTAACTCAGGCATATATCCACGCTCCCAAAACTGGGCAAATTCTCAAGATTAATACAAGAGCCGGAGAAACAGTTGGTGAACAGGGAATCGTGGATTTAGGTCAAACCGACCAGATGTATGCAGTGGCAGAAGTCTACCAAAGTGATATTAACAAAGTGCGTCAGGGACAGGCGGTGCGGATCAGCAGCGAGTCTCTACCCAATGAATTACAAGGAAGGGTGGATTGGATTGGTATGCAAGTGCAGCGGCAAAATCTGATCAACAGTGATCCTTCTAGCAATATTGATGCCAGGGTAGTGGAAGTTCATGTGCAACTGAATAAACTATCTAGCCAAAAAGCTTCTAAATTTACTAATCTACAAGTCAAGGCGGTAATTGAACTGTGATTGGATTTATTCAGCAATTGCGGCAACGAACTCCCCTAGGTTGGCTGCAACTGAGTCACGAAAGGGGGCGTCTGTTGGTAGCATTGTCAGGCATTGCCTTCGCTGATGTCCTGATGTTCATGCAGTTAGGGTTTCAAGATGCTCTGTTTGAAAGTAACACCGTGCTGCATCGCAGTATGCAGGGTGACATGTTTGTCATCAGTCCCCAAGCACGTAACTTGGCAAACATGTCTACTTTTACAAGGCGGCGACTGTTTCAAGCAATGGATGTACCAGGGGTAAAGTCAGCAGAAGCCATGTATGTTAACTTTATCGATTGGAAGAATCCCCAAACACAACAGAAGACAACAATATTAGTTATGGGGTTCAATCCTGATCAGCAAGTGTTTAACTTAGCTGATGTGAACCGCCAGAAAGATATGGTTAAGTTACCAGATACCGTTCTTTTTGATCGCGCCTCCAGAGGAGATTATAAAGAAGCGATCGCCCAAATTGAACAAGGAAAATCCGTTACAACTGAAATTGACCGTCGGACGGTTAGCATTGGCGGCTTATTTCCAGTTGGGGCTTCCTTCATTGCCGATGGTAACTTGATCACCAGCGACCAAAACTTTTTGCGACTATTTCCTGGGCGAGAAGCAAGCAGCGTCAGTCTAGGTTTGGTTAATCTGCAACCAGGTTATGACCCCAAGCAGATCAAAGCAACTTTAAACGCTTATTTAGGTCAAGATGTCAAAGTATTGACCCGCGAAGAATTTATTGAATTTGAAAAAAATTATTGGAAAGAAAACACTGCGATCGGGTTTATTTTCAGCTTGGGTGTAACAATGGGATTTTTAGTGGGCGTGATTATCGTTTATCAAGTCCTTTCTACTGATGTGAATGCCCACATGAAAGAATATGCCACCTTTAAAGCAATGGGGTACAACAATCTCTACTTGCTCGGTGTGGTGTTTGAAGAAGCAGTAATTCTGGCAGTATTGGGTTTTATACCAGGGGCAATCGTACCCTTTGGACTTTACCATCTAACTCGCAATGCCACCAATTTGCCACTTTACATGACTTTAGCACGAGCCATTACGGTACTACTGCTAACTATGATTATGTGTATAATTTCTGGTGCGATCGCCACGCGTAAACTTCAATCTGCTGACCCCGCAGATATGTTTTAAAAATTGTCATTTGTCATTATTAAGGATTAAGAACAAATGACGGTCATTATGAGGAATCCGCTTACTTATGACTAGCGAACCCGTTATTTCTATTAAAAATCTTGACCACTATTTTGGTCAGGGTCAACTGCGTAAGCAAGTTTTGTTTGATATCAACTTGGAGATTAACACTGGCGAAATTATCATTATGACTGGGCCGTCTGGTTCTGGTAAAACCACACTTCTTACCTTGGTAGGTGGGTTGCGTTCTGCCCAATCTGGTAATTTGGAGATATTGGGACAAGAACTTTGTGGTGCTAGTGCAGCACAACTTACTCAGGCGCGACGCAGTAACGGTTATATTTTCCAAGCGCACAACCTACACGCTAGCTTGACAGCACTCCAGAACGTCAAAATGGGCTTGGAATTGCACAAAAATATGTCGCTGGCAGAAATGAAAACTCGGTCAGCACAAATGTTAGAGGAAGTAGGATTACAAGAGCGGATCAATTACTATCCCGATGATTTATCGGGGGGACAAAAACAAAGAGTTGCGATCGCTCGCGCTCTAGTAAGTCATCCTAAAATTGTTTTAGCAGATGAACCCACCGCCGCCCTTGACAGTAAATCGGGACGAGATGTGGTAACACTCATGCAAAAACTGGCAAAAGAACAAGGCTGTACTATTCTTTTAGTAACTCATGACAATCGCATTCTCGATATTGCCGATCGCATTGTCCACATGGAAGATGGCAAGTTAGTAAATGATCGAGCCGTTGTCTCAGCAGTTTAGGGGAACCAGGAATGATACAGTATGAGCGTTGTCAAAAACTAATGGCTAATGACTAACGAAATTACTGAAAAGTTAAAACAGTCTTGTGCTGGTTTATTAATGATGAGCGAGTCAGAATACCCATTTGAGGTTTTTTTGTGGACTGGTCAAGCTAACAGTCTGACAACTCAAAACCTACTCCAGCTAACAGACCATCCCCAAGAGTCACCAGTCGAAGAAGTGGCTCTAGATGATTTATTTCGTAATTGTGCCTATGAAAAAGAGTGGCATGACGAACAACAGAAGCAGAATGTTAAAAAATTTCAAACACTTGTGCAGACGCTTAAGGATAATTTGAATGAAATCAAAGTTTATCGCATAGGTACGATAAATATTGATGTTTATATCATCGGAAAGACCCAATCTGGAGATTTAGCAGGGCTTTCCACTAAAGTTGTGGAAACCTAGCAGGCAACTTGTAAATTATATAAAGCCTAATAGGAACGTATAATCAAATAATCATTAATCCGTAATTCGTAATTGGTGATGGGCTACATTCCACTACCAATTACGAATTATGTTGGCAGGCTTTATGGCTTTGATTTAATTACAAATTGTCAACTCTAGATTCAACCACAGATTGAACAGATGTTGAGACATTAGATAATAAATTGAAGCCTGTTTTGAGTTCAATTGAGTCAACAGAAACTCGATATGTTCTCCAATCGTTGTTTCTTATGCCTTGGGTGTTGGGAAGATCAACGCTAATAACCCTCGTGTTAGTTGTAATTCCAGATGCTCCAACACCTGGGTTACTAACTACAATCACCTTCCAGACTCTATTAGGAACTTGAACCCTGCCATTAGTAATTGTATATTTTGTGCCATTCGAGCCAGTTCCACCAATGCCGTATGTGCCAGAAATAATATATAGCTCTCTCCCTTGCCTTACTAAGTCTCTAGAGTAGTTTTCTAGTGAAGCCCACGGCCCCTGATTATTATCGGGTGACTGTGGAATCATATTTGTCATCAGGAATGTTGCAGAGTTATTCGTCACTGTCCTTGTTCTGTCAGCTGAAGGTGTCATGTGTCCTCTATCGAACCCGCTGCCAGAATAATCAGAGCCAGTTACTCGATACCATCCTGTAGGAAGGGTTGTATCTGCGCGGAAGTCGTCTTGTCTTGGTGTTGAACCGAGCCACGAAGAATTTAGTTGCCAAGACACCCAATTTGGAGTTCCTCTATCACGGCTGTAACTCAGCGCATACTGAGCTTTTGATAATAAATAATTATTTGGGGATGAGACGCTTGTTATTGCATTACTGGGATTGCCCAACGTTAAATGCACACTTGAAAATTGTGCCTTAGTTGGGCGTAAATACCCAATCAGAGCTATAGACAGGGTTACAGCTACAGAAGGTAACAGAAATTTAAAAAGCTTAGTTTTTCTCATGATTCTGGTATTCAAAGACACGATTAGTGTCTATGCTTGACGCTCTAAACATCAAGTATTCAGAGATACAAAAAGTATAAAAGCTAAAAATTATTAGGTTTATTTGAGAGCTATGAATACAGAGCTAAATCTTAATTTGTAGGGATAGTGCATATTTCCAGCCAGGGATTCAAGATGCTCTTTTTTGTTACTTCTTTACCCGCCTCTAAAATTTATCTATAAAGCTTGACAGCGAAAAGACGAATTTAATATTTTAGCCATGCATATAATTTTAAATTTCTATGACAAAAATATGATTTGTTAAAAGTATTAACAGTTCTAGTAAATAAGTAGAAATAATTAAATTTAACTATATTATTGCAAGGATGATATATATAATTGCTGTTTTTCATCTGGTTGCGATCACCAGAATTTTGTATTGCCTTGCTACTAAAAACACCAAATACTTTTGCCTATTTGCTTAATTTGAGGCTGATTGTTGGCGCTGTTACAACCTATCATTTTGAAAAAGTTTAATATACCTGAATACTTTCATAAAACAAAAGTAGTTCATTAGAAACATAAGTCTCTCATTCGGTATAAGGGTTTGTTGTTATTCTCTCCAGCTAAATTACGCTATCTAACTAAATTCTCAACAAATCCCATTCTTTTTATGGACTCGGAAGCTATAAATCAACAATAACTGACTAAGAAAATGGAGATTAACAAATAAGCACTAAGAAAAGCCTAATTTTTCAGTTTTTTCTGCGCCACTAGTTAAGAGGTAATCTATGGTGCGAAACTCAAAGCTAGGGTACACATTGTCCCCTAAGTCTATTCTGCGTCCATCCGTTTTTATCGCTATAATCGCATCTTTATTGGTTGGCGGAATCAGCTTTTATACAGTAAAACGCTGGCAAAATTATGCGAATCAAGAGGTACAAACAGCAATCACAAAATTACCACAGTTAAAAACTGTAACAGCCCTAGGGCGGATCGAACCACGAGGAAAGGTAATTAAACTCTCTGCTACCGCGTCTACGGAAGGAAGTCGGGTAGAACAGTTACTAGTGAAGGAGGGCGATAGGGTAAAGCCAGGGCAGTTGATTGCAGTTTTGGACAGTCGCGATCGCTTGCAAGCAGCATTAAAAGAGGCGCAGGAAGAAGTAAAGGTAGCACAGGCAAACCTGATGCGGACGCAAGCGGGTGCTAAACGCGGCGAGATTGCAGCTCAACAAGCAGCGATCGCCCGCCTAAAAGCAGAACTTCAAGGTAGTATTAACGCTCAAACAGCCACAATTGAGCGATTACGAGCTACTGCGCGTAACGCCGAAGCCGAAGAACAACGTTATCAAACACTGTATGAAAAGGGAGCAATTTCCGCTTCCCAACGAGATAGCAAGCGCTTAACTCTAGAAACTGCCCAAAAAAGTCTGCAAGAAGCGCAAGCGCAGTTAAATCGCAGTCAGTCAGCTAGCCAAGAACAAATTAAAGAAGCTACAGCAACACTAGATAAGATTACGGATGTGCCGAAAGTCGATGTAGAGGCTGCCCAAGCAGAAGTTAATCGTGCTGTCGCAGCCATGAACTTAGCAAAAGCAAATTTGCAACAAGCTTACGTGCGTTGGCCGAAGGTCTTGGGGGAGCGATCGCTCCAAGATGGGCAAGTATTCGAGATCCACACTCGCCCTGGAGAATTGGTATCAAATAATGGTATTGCCGATATTGGGCAAACCAGCCAGATGTATGTCATAGCCGAAGTATACGAAAGCGATATCACCAAGGTGCGTCCAAAGCAGCGGGTGCGAGCAGTTGGCGATTTCCTTCCTATTGAGTTAGAGGGAACGGTGGAGCGTTTAGGCTTACAAGTGCGGCGGCAGAGCGTAATTAATACTGATCCTATTAGTAATATTGACAACAGAGTAGTAGAAGTTTATATCCGACTTGACGATGCCTCCAGCTTGAAAGCTGCCAGTTTAACCAATATGCAAGTTAAGGCGGTAATTGAACTTTGAGATTAAAGGGTAGGAGTCAAGGGTCAAAAGTTACAGGGCTTTTCAGGTAAATGAATCATATCTTTTTTATGTCACGCAGAGCCGCGGAGCCGCAGAGAGGAATACATGAGTGTGTAAAAAAATGAAAACTGCTGTGTTATTCTTCCCCACTTTTCTGCTCTCTCTGCTCACGCATCTTCCCTCCATCCTCACTGAGCACCTCGTATGATGAGACTACTCCAACAACTGCGGCGGCGAACACCTCTAGGATGGTTGCAACTGAATCATGAAAAAAGTCGTCTGTTAGTAGCATTGTCAGGCATTGCCTTTGCTGATGTTCTGATGTTTATGCAATTGGGTTTTCAGACGGCGCTGTATGACAGTAACACCAGACTGCATCGCAGTTTACAAGCAGACATTGTTTTAATGAGTCCCCAAGCTCGTAATTTGCAAGGCTTATCTATGTTTTCTCGTCGGCGACTCTATCAGGCAATGGATATACCAGGGGTGAAGTCTGCACAAGCAATGTATTTTAATTACATCACATGGAAAAATCCCCAAACGCGCCGTGAGACGGGGGTGTTACTGATTGGATTCGATCCAGATAAGCCAGCCTTTGACTTATTAGATGTTAACCAGCAATTACAGACGATTAAGCTGCCGAATACCGTTTTATTTGATCGTGGTGCTAGAGGAGAATACCAAAAAGCGATCGCCCAAATTGATCAAGGTAAAACCCTAACTACCGAAATAGAAGGACGTACGATTAATATTAGTGGTTTATTCAAAGTTGGGGCTTCCTTTGGAACTGATGGTAGCTTAATCACCAGCGATCAGAACCTTCTGCGGCTATTTCCTCGGCGAAACTCAAGCAGTGTCAGCTTAGGTTTGATTCAAGTAAAACCAGGCTACGACCCGAAAAAGGTAGCAGCAGTCTTGAAAGCTTACTTGAGAGATGATGTCAAAGTCCTAACCAACGCAGAATTTATTGAATTTGAGAACAACTTTTGGAGAACAAACTCACCAATTGGGTTTATTTTCAGCCTAGGTGTATCGATGGGATTTGTAGTCGGGGTGATTATTGTCTATCAAGTCCTCTCCACTGATGTTAATTCTCACGTTAGAGAATATGCCACTTTCAAAGCAATGGGATATCATCATTACTATTTGTTAGGTGTGGTATTTGAAGAAGCAGTGATCTTAGCCGCGTTAGGGTTCTTTCCTGGAATGGGTGTATCCTTGGCACTTTACCAATTGACTCGCCATGCCACAAATTTACCGATGTACATGACTGCAATTCGGGGATTACAAGTGCTAGTACTGACGATCATGATGTGTGCAATTTCCGGGGCGATCGCTACCCGCAAACTTCAAGGTGCTGACCCTGCTGATATGTTTTAGAAATTTGTCATTTGTCTTCTGTTTAAAAGTTTCCTGCGGTTCGCGTTAGCGTCTCGTAAGAGAGGGAAACCCTCCCCGAAGTTTGCTTGGAGGGAAACCCTCCGACGCTCGATGACTCGAAGAGGTTGCGCTATGGCAACTTCTCTTTGCAGAACTTTTCGCTGTCTTGAAAAGTTTCCTACGATTGGAAACCCACCTACAGAACTTTTCGCTTTGTCCTTAGTCCTTTGTAATCACGAATGACAAATGACAGTCATCAAGACTAATTAACTTACTTATGACTAATAAACCTGTCATTTCTATTAAAAATCTTGATCACTACTTTGGTCACGGTTCACTCCGCAAACAAGTTCTTTTTAACATCAACCTGGAGATTAACGCTGGTGAAGTTATTATCATGACCGGGCCTTCTGGTTCTGGTAAAACAACGCTGTTGACCTTGGTGGGTGGGTTACGTTCCGCCCAGTTTGGTAGTTTGCGGGTGTTAGGGCGAGAACTTTGTAGTGCTAGTGCTGAAATACTAATGCAGATACGACGCCAGAACGGTTATATTTTTCAAGCAAATAACCTGCATGGTAGTTTAACGGCACTCCAGAACGTCAAAATGAGTTTAGAATTACACAAGTATATAGGCTTACAACAGATACAAACTCGTTCAGCCCAAATGCTAGAGCAGGTAGGGTTAGGGAATCATCTTCATTACTATCCAGATAAACTGTCGGGGGGACAAAAACAACGAGTTGCGATCGCTCGCGCTTTGGTCAGTCATCCTAAAATTGTTTTAGCAGATGAACCCACCGCCGCTCTTGATAGTCAGTCAGGTCGAGATATAGTTAATCTCATGCAAAAACTAGCAAAAGAACAAGGCTGTACCATCTTAATGGTTACTCATGACAACCGTATCCTAGACATTGCCGATCGCATTGTTCACATGGAAGATGGCAAGCTTAATTTAAAAGTTAACTCATCTCAAGCCTGAAGGCATTGGGGATGGGGCATTGGGAAGAAAATCCATGCTCCATACTCATGAACTCATCACTCATCACTCAGCACTACTCACACCAGCACTAGCTAAACCATTGTGTCTGAGTAAAGCAACTGTACTTGGTTCACGTCCCCGGAAAGTTTTAAAAACTTCCATTGGATGCTTGCTACCACCAAGTGCTAGTACTGTATTCCGATAACGCCGACCTGTAGCTTTTATAGCTTCCTCATCTTCTAGTCCAGCTTCTTCAAAAGCGGCAAAAGCATCAGCACTTAGTACCTCAGCCCATTTGTAACTGTAGTAGCCCGCAGCATAACCACCCTCAAAAATATGTCCGAAAACACACAAAAATGAATCTTCAGGTAAAGGTGCTAAAACAGTTGTAGTCTTGGCAATCCGATGACGTACATCAGCGGGCGTTTCATCGCTACCGACACGATAGCGGTGGTGCAATTCCAAATCCACAATACTAAAGTGAACTTGTCTCAACATGCCACTACCACTCATATAATTACGCGCCGCTAGCAGCTTTTGATAATAATGCTCTGGTAGAGCTTCACCAGTTTTATAATGCTTAGCCATCCCAAACAAAGTGGGTCGCTCATAACACCAGTTTTCCATAAACTGACTCGGCAATTCTACTGCATCCCACTCCACATTATTGATGCCTGCGGCTCCAGCATAGTTAACCTTGGTGAGCATGTGGTGCAATCCATGACCAAACTCGTGAAACAGAGTCTCAACTTCATAGAAAGTCATCAAGCTAGGTTTGCCATCGACTGGCGGAGTTTGGTTACATACCAAATAAGTCACAGGTAAGCGAATGTTAGTTACGCCATTTTCTGTAATTGTGGCACGATTAATGCACACATCCATCCAAGCACCACCGCGTTTTTCCGCAGGACGGCTGTATGGGTCTAAGTAAAAGTAGGCTATGGGAGAACCAGTTTCATCAGCAATTTGGAAATAACGAACATCTTCATGCCATACTGGGGCTTGACCATCGGCAGGGGTAACGGTAACGCCAAACAGCCGCTTTACAAGTCCAAATAAGCCATCTAATACTTGGGGAAGCGGGAAGTAGGGACGTAATTCTTCAGCGGTAAAGGCAAATTTTTCTTCTCGTTGGCGTTCTGCCCAAAAGCTGATATCCCAGTGCTTTAAATCTTGAGATTCTGCTGCTCCCTTTGTCGCTGCAAAGGCTTTGAGTTCTTCTAAGTCTTTGATAGCAGCATCATAACTGCTACGGCGTAGTTCTTCTAACAATGCTTCGACTGCCTTAACGTTGGGAGCCATTTTACTCGCAAGGCTTAATTCAGCAAAGTTTTTAAAGCCCAGTAAATTTGCAAGTTCTTGGCGTAACTCCAAAATGCGTTCAATTAATGGGTTATTATCTAAATCGCCTGTAGAAGCACGAGTGATATAAGCTTTGTAGAGCTTTTCACGCAAATCGCGACGGGTGCTGTGCTGCATAAAAGGGCTATAGCTGGGGAAATCCAAAGTAATGCGCCAGGGGCCATTTTCTGGTGTGGCGTTTTCTGCTCCAGCAGCACGAGCGGCTTGTGACGCTAAACTCAGTAAGCTATTGGGTAAGCCGTCGGTTTCCTCTTTTGTTGTCAGGGTGATGCTAAAGACTTTAGTGGCATCCAGTATATGGTTAGAGAACTTAGTGCAAAGTTCTGCCAACTCCATCTGAATGGCGTTGAAACGCTCTTTGGCTTCTCCTTTCAAACCGACACCAGCAAGTTGTGCATCGCGGATGGCGGCTTCTACAATGCGTTGCTGGGCTGAGTCTAAAGTTGCCCAAGTCTCATTAGCACGGAGTGCCTTAAAGGCGTTGTAAATGGGTTGGCTTTGACCGAGCTTGTTGATAAACTGTACTACCTGTGGTTGGACGTTTTCATGAGCTTCCCGCAATTCAGGACTATTCTTGACACCCATTAGATGATTTACCACTCCCCAACTCCAGGAAAGCCGTTCTGTAAGCTTTTCTAGTGGTTCGACTAAACCCGTCCAAGTAGGCTGTACATTAGCTTCCAAGGTGGCAAGCTGCTGGTCAAGTTCTCCTAGGAGCTGGTTGAAGGCTGGTACTATCTGCTCTGGTTTAATCTCTGCGAAAAGAGGTAGACCGTAGCCTTGGATTAGGGGATTTTGGGAAATAATGACATTTGCACTCATGGTTTTGCGTGTGATGCGGTTAAATAGCAACGAACAATGATTTTTATTTATATATCTACTAATGTAGCGATCGCCGCGCAATTTCGTTACTAGCTAACTCTATTAAAGCTACTAGTGATCGCCTCACCTCTGGTCAAGGTGCGATGGTGTAAAGCGCTCAGTATAGGCGATTTTAACTTTTCGAGTTTTTCAGTAGTAATTGACAACCACACGAAAACGGGTTTGGGCTTTCTATACGCTCGTCCACAAGTACCTCAATGGCAAGCTTACTGTTGTAAATTAATTCGTCGTAATCCATTAATGCATTCCATTTAATCTTGCCAGTTGGGAAGCCTAATTCTAAAGCTGCATCAGATATTAACTCCTGCCATTTCTGAACCTCCGGGTTTTGCGATTTGCAGTAATCGAGAATGGCGATCAATGCGTTAGGTTTAGTAACCCGTAAAATCTCCTCAAGAGCGCGGACTGGGTTAGCAACAACACACAAGGTAAAGCCCGACGCTGCTGCATCAAAGCTATTATCAGGAAAATCAAGGTTTTGAAGATCCGTGACTTTGAGAGTGATGTCTGCGGATACAGGCTTTTTACGGGCTTCATCCAGCATTTTCTCTGAAAGATCAACGCCTACGACACGTACTCCTTCAGGGTAAGCTGAAAAATTAAGACCTGTTCCAGCAGCAGCATCAAGTACAGTTTGTCCTGGCTGAAGTTGCAAGGAAGCAATAAGCGGTTTGCGATCAATATTCCAGTAACGCAGCATAATCGATTCATAATCCGCTGCTCCCTGATTGTAGGTTTCAATTACCTTCGCTACTTGCATACACTTTCTAATCAATAGAATTACTTAGGTCACTATTTTTCTAACAGTTTAATGCAAGGGGAATCATTTGTTGAATTTGAAGTTAAAAAGACATCATCTCAATAGATAAGTAGAAGGGCTTAATTAAACCAGAGCTCGTAGTAAGCGGCTTTAGCCCTTAAGAACCTTATATAGAGCGATAAATCGCTCACTACGGACAAAAATTTTATCTTACATTTAATTAGGTCTACCTACTTAGGCTTAAACAGGATGAAAGTAGAAGGCAGCCGCTAGTACAGCATAAGTTGCTAGTAGTAGCATTCCCTCTAACCAGTTAGAGCGACCATCCAAGCTAATGAGATTAGCAATGACTACAGCAATGATCACTGCAACAACCTCAAATAAGTTAAAGTTTAAGTCCATTGGTTGTCCAATCACCTGCCCAACTATCACAAGTAGCGGCGCAACCAACAAAGCAACCAGCAGACTCGACCCCATTGCTACGGACACCGACAAGTCCATGTTGTTCTTAATCGCTACTCGAACAGCGGTGACATATTCGGCTGCACCTCCAACTAGTGGTAACAAAATTACTCCGGTAAATAGAGGTGTTAATCCTAGTCCTTTTGTTGCCTCTTCAACTGCACCGACAAAAATCTCGGATACGAACGCTATACCAATCGTTGCCACAAGCAAAATACCAACCCAAAGACTCAGGTTTGGCTTTGAATGTTTATCTTGTGTGGCCTCGTCCTCAGAAATTTTATCTCCTAGTTCTATAACCCCAACATCATAGAGGTAGCTGTGAGTTTTTAAAGAAAACAACAGTGTAAAACCATAAACTACAATTAGAATGACCGCTACAAAAATCGACAGGTTAGTAATAGCGCTTTGCTCGACCACATTAGATGTGGTGATCACCATTGCAGGCAGAACAATTGCAGTCACAGCTAGTGTCATTGTCGAACCGTTAACTCGTGCTGCCATTGGCTGAAAAGTCTGCTCCTTGTAACGCAATCCCCCTAATAGCATAGATAGCCCCATTACCAGTAGTAAATTACTGATAATTGTCCCTGTAATGCTGGCTTTTACAATGTCTACCAAGCCTTCTTTGAGAGCTACTAGACTAATAATTAACTCAGTGGCATTACCAAAAACTGCATTTAACAAGCCTCCTATGGAAGGCCCTAAAACTACGGCAATTTCTTCTGTCGCCGTACTCAACCAAACTGCTAACGGAACGATTGCGATCGCTGAAAGTCCAAATACTGTTAATGCGTCCCAGTTCAACTTATCTGCGACAACAGCAATCGGTAAGAAAACTAGTAAACCTATTGAAATTAGGTTTTTAGTTTGTGTATTTTTCAATGCGGTTGGCATAGGTGTATAGCTCTAATAATGATTATTTGACCAAAACTGAGGGTTTAGGGTGTAGTCTTTCAGGACGCGCCTTTGACCTAGTAGCGATCGCATGACGAAATAAATGTTTGCACAAAAATAGCCTAATTATTCGATTCAACTGCCGCATTGTAGTTGCGCTTATTTGCGGTAGTAAGCTGATGCGCTTCTAGATTGTACATTTTTGTATTAAGACTGTCATAAATTATTGGTCATCTGTCCTTTGAAACACAAATGACCAATGACAACTTTTAGTGAAAGTATTGCTTAAGATTAAGCAATTTTCTGCTCCGGCAACTTAGGCTGAGATTGCCCATCACCCTCTGGTAGCTGCGGGTCGATTAAACAGTCAGCAGAATGACCATTTATCAAGACTTTTAAGCCAAAAGGCGTCACATGTACGATGACGATCCCATTAAATCCTGCCAGCATAACGAATAAGGTAGCGAACAAAACAGAGTAGAGGAAGATCCAAGTATTACGGCTATTGAGATTCACTATTTTTTCTCCTTGTTTACTAGTGATATCCCTATGCCCAAGTTATGATTTATGGCTTAAATAACACAAAAACGGTTAAATGGTACGTCTTTGTGATATCCTTGAAAGAACAAATAATCTATTCGGCTCGAATCCTAAAATTCATAACTTGGGTTCGGGCTTTTTTGTTTGGTGACACGGAATTATCCAGAGTCCCAAAAACAGGCATTATTTATTTTATTAGTGTTCATAACATCTTGATTTCCCACTTTTGCACATATTTGGGCATGACCCAGACAATTAAATTTCAGTCTCATAACTCAGCGCCACTAGATAGTTCACTAAAGACCGCATCGAGTTTGTTTTGAGAAAGATACCAGTTTAGGAGTTTGTTCAGGAGTAGACTCTGAAGTTTGGCGTTGTACTCAATAACTCTAAAAGCACGCTCTGTAGTACTTTGATCCAGGCGACCCAAACGCAAAAGATGAATCCAGCAAAGTGTGCAGTTGAGGGATAACCTGAACTCAACAGAGAGAGCAGACTTGAATTGCTCAAATTGTTGATTAATAAGATCTATATCAAGTGGCTGTTTAGGGTCAAGTTCGTTGGAAGTAAGACGCCAGCTTAAAAGTTTGTCAAGCAGTAAACTCTGAATTTTAGTGTTATGCTCGATGACTTCAAAAGCCTCAACTGTAGCGCTTTGATCAAGTTTGTCCAGATGCAAAAGATGAGTCCAATGAAGTATGCAGTCAAGACACAATCTAAACTCTTTAGAGAGAGGAGAATGAAATTGTTCAAATCGTTGGTTGATGTAATCTGCCTGTACCTTAGTACTGATCGTACTATTACTCATAACACGCTTCTTATATCAAGAATATACGGTATCTGGCGGTAAATAGCGGTATCCGTCGGTATTTATTAATTTACAAGTTTTTTATACTACTGTCTCTCCCTCTGTAAGCAGATTTGTCGAGTATCTTCAGGAGTAATAGCACGAAAAGTTTGATAACACTCCTCAAAATCTGGAGTCATCACCAAGTACCAATTTTTGTCTAGCAGTCAAAGGGAAAAGTAGCTCTTTGAAGGTGTAATGTATTTTTCTCAGTGTCGTCTTATTGGTTCAAAATTGATTTTTTAAACACTAAGACACCAAGACACGAAGCTGAAAAGCCCAAAATTTGGTAATTTTTTAGAATTTTTACCCAATCTACTCAAGCACTGCTACAAGTCTCTTTATAAAGTAAATATAAAAGTAAAGCGTTAGGTAAGAGTCAGCTAGTAATATAAGTATTTATACCTCAAAATACAGTTAATAATCATCCTCAAAATTTACGAAATAGTAAATCTCCAAATTGTACAGCAACTTTTTATTAAAATTGGCTTTATAAATACACTTTAATTTATAGAATATTAAATTATTTAAAATAATAAGAGAGAATAACAATGACAGCAACAGTAGTTGATCCAAAAGTTTTTGAAAAACTCAGACAAGCTTATGCAGAAAAGTTTGGTGGATCGCCAAAGCTTTTAATTATTGAGCTTAATCACGTTTATCAAGATAAAACAAATAACCCAAGAGATGTAATTTCAGATAAAACCATCCGCAACTTCTTCAACAATACTGAACCAATGAAGATGCAAGAGAAGAACCTTAACTTCTTATGCGGTGTATTATTAGAATGCGAAAGTTATCAAGAAGCTTTAAGACAATATGCAACTTTAGGGCTAGCAGAGCAGATACATGGCAATGTAAACGCAGAGTGGCTTCAGCGCTACCAAGAATATATAAGGATAAAGTGCGGCACAATGAAGGTGCTCACGATGACTCAGCCTGTACAGTTAGATAGTATTTATGCCAATGTAAATGTTTTAGAAAGTATTAAAGGTAAGAAGCAAAAGACAATTGAAGATTTACTGGCAAATATATCTAATGAAAGTATCAGTTTTAGCCGTTTTAATTATCGTGTGAGCGATAAAAATATTGTAGCTTTAGACGCAGTAAAGCGTTACCAAAAGCTTTTTTTATGGGGTAGACCGGGAGCAGGTAAAACTACATTTCTCAAGCACCTAGCTATCCATTCCACCACAGAATTAAAAAAGCAAGTTCTCCCAATTTTTATTTCATTAAAGGCATTTGCAGACGCCGACGATAAACCGAACCTGATTGATATAATTAAGCGAGAGTTTCTTACATGTATGGCTGAGCCATCTCAGATTGTTGAGGAATTACTTGAACAAGGTAGTTGCTTAATTTTGTTAGATGGTTTGGATGAAGTTCCAGGTGCAGAAAGCGATCGAGTATATCGAAATATTATTACTTTTGTAGAACAATTTTCCAAAAATAACTTTGTGATGACTTGTCGTTCTGGAGCTTCGGATTATGTATTTGAACACTTCACAGAAGTGGAAATGGCAGATTTTAATGAAGCTCAAGTTTTGAATTTTGTCAAAAGATGGTTTGAATCTAGCGAAGAACCAAGACTAGGAGACAAATTTTTAGAAGAAATAGAAAAAAATAGATCTATCAAAGAGTTAACGACAAGCCCATTGCTCTTAACTATGTTGTGTTTGGTGTTTGAAGATAATTATGAGTTTCCGAGAAATCGATACTCGCTGACAGAGGATGCTGTAAATATACTTCTACGCAGATGGGATGCCAATAGGCGAATAAATCGTGATTCAATTAATAATCTAAACCTCCCATACCAACGAAAAGTAAACTTGCTTAGTCAGATAGCTTATGAAGCTTTTAACCAAGAACCACAAAAGTATTTTTGGCAGCAAAGAGAATTAGAGAAGCTAATTCATAAATATATCGAAAATATTCTAGAGGTTTCACCTGATACTCTCGCTTTTGATAGTCAAGAAATTTTGAAAGAGATTGAAGCCAATCATGGATTACTCATGAAGCAAGCTCAAGATTTATATTCATTCTCGCATCTAACTTTTCAAGAGTATTTTGTAGCACAGTACGTAGTAGAGAGCGGGAATTCTGAAACTTTAGCCGAGGTTATCAAACACTATTTAAAAAATCGTCAATGGCGAGAAGTGTTTCTAATGATTACAGGACGACTCGCAAATACTGATGAATTTTTAAAACTCATGTTTCATCAGATTAATATGTTAGTAGAAAGTAAAGCTCTACAAGATATGTTGACTTGGCTGGATGATGTAACTACCTTACATGGAGTGAAATCTAGTTCATGGAGAGCGTTTTATCTATTTGTTGACCAGGAGTTTGAATTATACATCAATCGACTTTCAAAAAATGATTATACTTTAGTTTTAGCTGAAAAACTCGCCTCAATGTTGAGAGAGTTAAACGAGAAACAGAAGAAAAAGATTCCGCGATCGCAATTATCCAATTTCGCGTTTAATTTAGTTGATACTTATGCTAAAGCTGCTGCTAAAGCTGGTGAAAAAGAATTTAATCCTCAAAAAGTGAGCCAACTACTGAGAGAAGAACTTCCTGTCAGCGATAATTTAGTCACTATTTCTTTACTAGAAAGTGGAGTAACTATTGATAAAGAAAAGGGTGTAATTACCATTAATAAACAAAAAGACGAAATCACCCTTGATAAAGAGCATTTTCATATTCAAGCTGATTTTGTAGATAGAACTGATATTGGTGAAGAAGATATTATCGCTACCGCTAAACAACTTAAATTCGATGATTTAGCAGATGAATTAATGTACTTGAAAGATTGTTTTCCTGCTGATAATGCTCCTAAATGGGAGTGGGAAGAGTGGGCAAAAAAATTGAAAGGGTTAATGAGGCTGTATTTACATATTGGCTTCGATGATGTCAAACTTTCACAACAGGAAATCAAAAGTTTGGAAGATTATTTTTACGCTAACATTCTGCTTATAGAATGCATTAGAGGAGATAGTTACTCTTCTAAAGATTTACGTGACCAACTGATTGCCCATTTGTTATTACCACATAAACGCATTCCTTCAAAACTTTTATCTCCTAGCTATAGGAATAATTAAGAGACTATTTATAAAGTAAATATTAAGTAGGGTGCGTTAGGTTGAAGCCATAACACACCCTACAGTAATTTTATTTTTACTTTATCTGTACTTACGCAAAATCATGAAGAAACGAACCGCCAAGGACGCAAAGGACGCAAAGGAATAAGAGCTTCAGAGAGTTCTTGCTTAAGTTCTATTTATAAATGACCTCTAAGAGCAAGACTACATCAGATTGGCAAGCCTAAAAAAGATTATCAACATTATGTGCAACTTTTGGTATATGAGTTTTGCCCCTTTTTACCGCTTGTTGCCGGAAATTACCTTTTAGTACTATGATGCATAGGTAGACCACAGAATTTAAAAAATGACTATTGTTTATGGGCAAACAAATCAAGAAAGTATGTAAGCACGAACCAGGGAAAGCGTGGAAGGACGGCTGCTGTAGCCCCAAGCCACCACATGAACAAGTGATAGAATCTGTTGTGGAGCACTCTCCCACGGCACAAACAGAGGCACTAAAGCACTGTCTAGATGCTACTGCACTTTAATTCAGGAGATTAAAGAGGTACTTTTAGGTAGCCTTGATAGATCTGTATGTTTTCTATACTCCAGACTTAGCTTTAGCTGGTTTGTCTTGGTTCTTTCCATCAGGAATTAGTCGCTCCAGCCCACGGGCGACTAAAGGTAGAAACCCAATAATTAACGCCACACCCAGCAAGTTAAATATCAACTGTGCATTAGCGATTTGACGAGCAACATCATCCCCAGCCCCCGCCAACCTAGAAACCCACTGGGCAAATCCAGCCAACTGACTGGCAAACAAAATTCCTACTGAGGCAGAAACAACATTAAATAGTAAATGAAAGATACCTGTCCGCACCGCTGGGCGTTCGCGCCCAACAGTAGCCACAAGTGTATCAGCACATGTGCCAACTTCTGCACCCAACACTAAGGCAATACCTGCGGGTAAAGAGACTAATCCTTGACTAGCCAAAGTAACGACAATGGCAACAGTGGCAGAAGAAGATTGAACTAAGATTGTAAACAGCGCTCCAACTCCAGCACCTAGCAAGGTGTTGTTCCCCAAGGTTTCCATCAATTTGATAAATGGCTTGTAGTCCTTGAAAGGTTCCATTGCGTTTTCAATTGTCTCAAGTCCGAAAAACAGCAAGCCTACGCCAAGAGTAATTAAACCGATTTGCTTCCAACGTTCTTGCTTACCAAAAAAAATTAATAAGAAGCCAAGAAACATGGCTATAGGCGCATACTCGCTAATTTTAAAAGCAACAATTTGAGCGCCGATAGTCGTGCCAATATTGGAACCTAAAACCACGCCGAGAGATTCTACAAAAGATAGCAAACCAGCACTCACCATTGCAATCACGATAATGATTGTCACTGAGGAAGAATCCAAGATAGTTGTCGCTACCGTGCCTGTTGCTACTCCAGCAAAGCGATTGGTGGTGAATTTGCTAATCAAGCCTTTTGCCCGATCGCCTGCGATCGCTTCGAGTCCCTCAGCCATTCGCGTCACACCATACAAAAACAGCACAAGTCCAGCTAGCGCACCTGTAACAATTTTGAAAATATTTAATCCTTGTTCTTCTTTAGATTCAGCGTTCTTACTCTGCTGATTATTTTCTTTTTCCTTCCTAGAATTCTGAGCTTGCTGAGTGTTATTTTGTTGTGTTTCTGATTCAGCAGAAGTTTGAGCATTAACACTAATTTCTAAAGAAGGTGCATCAAATAAATGAAAGTTGTTTCCTAGTATAGAAGGTGAAACAACTAAAGCTGAAACTAGAATACTCAAAATCAGCATGTGGAGTATTCTTTTTTGGTAATTTCGTGATAGCAACATAGTTCTCTTAGCCCTTCCATATTTAGTAAAATATTGAATATCAGACCAAAAATATTTGTTTCCAAAATATTAATCACCCTATAAATTAAGATTGGATAACTTGTTTTTTGATAATCTCTAAAAACAAAGAGTGATCGCCAAAAAAATATCTTTAAAAGACTTGATGATTGCTATATAATTTAGGTATTGTGACTTATACCTAATGCAATCTAGATTTTATTAACTAGTAGACATTAAAAATTTACTACGCTTAAAGCTTAGATTAATTGCACCTTCAGAAAGATATTTTTGATTAGATTTTTTAACTTAACTTAGATTTTAATTAAACTTAAACAGATATTAACTTATCTTGGAGATAAGCAATTTTGATAACACAAATTATGTACTTTTTATCAGATTTATAGTGATAATTATCATCTTGGTGTTTTAGTGGTTCACCAGAGTATGCAGAAATACTACTCGATTAAGTATTTCTCACTTGGAATTTGGTTGTGGCAAAAGGTTAAAGGGTAAGGGTCAAAGGTGTTTTCTTGCTTTTTTCCTCTTAACTGAAAAGTATTGGGGTATATAGTTTATTAATATAGATAGAAGTGAGGTGAGTGGGAGGGCTTAATTAAATGAAGGACTGTAGTAAGCAGCTTTTGTACTTGAAATCTTTGTAAAGAGCGATAAATCGCTAACTACGAACAAAAACTTTATTTTACATTTAATTATGTTTACCTACTTATAGTTAATTGTGTTCAGCTTAAATACTTATAACTATTTAGTCACAAAATTTTAAACTGCTTATGCGTGCAATGATTTTGGAAGCACCGCGTCAACCTCTGCGCTTAATTGACCTGCCAGTGCCAAAACCGAATCCTGAGCAAGTGTTGATTCGCGTTCATGCTTGCGCTGTCTGCCGTACAGATTTACACATCGTTGATGGAGAATTGACACACCCAAAACTACCTCTGATACCTGGGCATCAAATTGTGGGTACTATTGAGGCGATCGGCGATGCCTGCGGCAAGCCGCCTGAAGGGCGTCTACGAGTTGATAAATTTACTATAGGTCAGCGGGTTGGCGTTCCCTGGCTAGGTCATACTTGCGATCGCTGCCGTTATTGTCTCTCTGGTCGGGAAAATCTCTGCGATTATGCTGAGTTTACAGGTTACAACCTCGACGGCGGCTATGCTGAGTATACCGTAGCCAACTACCGCTTTTGCTTTCCTCTAGACCCTAGCTATCCTGACTTACAAGCTGCACCCCTATTGTGTGGTGGCTTAATTGGCTATCGTGCTTACAGAATGACTGGTGATGCTGAAAAACTAGGTTTTTATGGCTTTGGTTCAGCCGCCCACATTTTAATTCAACTAGCTCGTTATCAAGGGCGTCAAGTATTTGCTTTTACCCGTTCTGGTGATATTGAGGGACAAAAGTTTGCTCGTCAACTGGGTGCAACTTGGGCGGGTGACTCAGATGTATTACCTCCAGAACCCTTGGATGCAGCGATTATTTTTGCTCCCATAGGGAAGTTAGTACCGGCTGCTTTGCGTGCAGTCGCTAAAGGTGGCGTTGTAGTGTGTGCTGGTATTCACATGAGTGATATTCCCTCTTTTCCCTATGAAATTCTTTGGGAAGAAAGGATGTTGCGGTCTGTTGCAAATCTAACTCGCCAAGATGGAGAGGAGTTTTTGGCGTTAGCACCCAGAGTTCCCATCCGCACAGAGGTGAATTCCTTCCCGTTAAGTGAAGCGAATGCAGCTTTGGATGCACTTCGCAGTGGTAAATTTGAAGGCTCGGCTGTTTTAGTAATTGACTAGGAGTTTGAAAATGAATCAAGTTTTACAAGATTTATCGACACCCAACTTAGTGACAGCCCTCGAAAACAACATGTTCGCATTCTTTACGAACTATGGTCGTGCGCCACATCGGGAAATCTGCTCTACATCTAACTTGATTCGTTTTTGTACTGGTATTTCCTTTGCGTTTTTCAACGGTGTTTTTCGCGCTCAATTCGAGCCTAACCAAATCGATGCTGCGATCGCCAAAACTCTCAACTACTTTACCGCACAACAGCTACCAATGTTTTGGTGGACAGGGCCAGCAACCCAACCGCCTGAATTGGGAAAGTATTTAGAAGCCCACGGATTAAGCAATTCAGGTGAATCACCTGTGATGGCGATTGATTTGTTGACTTTATCTGATGAACAGCCTTTACCAACAGATTTAGCAATCGCCCAGGTTAGCGACAGCGAAACCCTCAAGCATTGGGTACGGATAGCAACAGTTGGCTTTGAAGTTCCCGATACAGAATTCGATGCTTTTTTTGACTTAGAGTTAAGCTTGGGGATTAATTCCCAGGAGTATATACGTTTTATCGGCTGGTGGAAAGGTTTACCAGTTGTAACTTCAGCCTTGTATCTAGATCCACAAGTAGCAGGGGTCTACGTTGTAGCTACAACCCCAGAAGCAAGAGGAAGGGGATTCGCATCAGCACTGGTGCTAGCTGCACTAAAGAAAGCCCGCACCCTTGGATACCGTGTAGCGACATTGCAAGCCTCAAAAATGGGTGTGAACGTATATCGTCGGCTTGGATTTCAGGAGTACTGTAAGACAAGTTTTTATCTTTGGACGGGTAAACCAAATCACAATCAGTAGGGGTGTACAGCTAGCCGTGCGCCCCTAGCGCCTAACTTCAAATCCCCGGAACCCTTCAGGTTCTTCATACTCAACCACAACCTCTTTGACCACAGCAGCAGGTGGCCCAGAGTGACACCAACGAACCATTTCTTCTACAACTTCCAGCGCCCCTTCAAAAACTGCTTCCACACGATCATCGGAGAGATTTCGCACCCAACCAGTTAATCCTAACTGGCTAGCTGTATCCACAGTGGCGTAGCGATAGCCTACTCCTTGGACTCGGCCAGAAATGAATACATGGGCGCGAATTAACTTTGGCAGTGGTGTGGAATTCTGCATACACTAGTCTATTCTTTACGATTCCAGTCTACCTAGTTTATGTATGCACAACCCATTTTTAGCTCACGAAATTAATCGCGGTCTTCGTCGTCCTCGTCATCTTCGTCGTCTTCGTCGTCACGACGTCTGTATTCGCGGTCTTCGTCTTCATCGTCGCGGTATGCAGACTGGTAATCTTCGTCTTCGTCGTCACGACGTCTGTATTCGCGGTCTTCGTCTTCATCGTCACGTCGTTTTTGCTTCCCACCAACTATATTTCCGAACACATCACCTATTCCCATAACTTTTCTCCTAAGTTAGCAAGTCTTTTTATCTATGGTTACTTTAAGCAGTGTGTCTGAGGTTTGTAGCAGATAAATCTTCCAGCAGGTGTAAATCAAGATAAAATCATCCCTATCTTTGGGAGTCTGCCAAAGTAGTGATAAAGTATTTTTTACTAACTATTATGCATTTCATTAGTCAGTGATCAATCATACACACGCATAGCAAAACAACTGACAGTTTTTAAATTGTGAATTGCTTATGTCTAACCTACCACCACTGAATACAGAAACCATTTGGGCAATCCTTGAAGATAAACTTGCTGATGCGATCGTTAACCAGATGATATGGCATTATTTAGGCTATCGCTACAACTCCTCAACTGAAACATGGGATACTAGCGCAGTTACTCCCGAATGGCGGGATGAATACCCACAACCGCCAGATTTTATAGATAGTCGCCCCGCAATAGTCAAGCTAACTCGTTCTATTCCTTCAGAAAATAAACAATTATTAAAAGAAAAACTTGGTTTTAAAGGTTACAAAATCGGTGAATTTGTCCCTCGACAAACTCGCAGAGCAACAGCAGCAAATTGGTTATTAAGTTATCTGCAACAAACTTACACTGAAAATATTTTGTAGCTTGTAGATTAGTATTGTCTTTGCAAAAAGAATAACTATTAACTTTAACTTATTCATGTCTAATTACTTAAATTAAAAATGTCAAAAACAGTTAAAAATAAAAAAATATCCAGTAATAACTAAACATTTATTCCTGAAGATAGAGGTAATGCTTGTTTAACTATTTCCGGCGAGCGATTTCCAAATTTAATTTCTCATTAGACAATACTGCTACCCAGATTTTATATTCCTAACACTTCTATGGCAAAGCCAATTGAATTTAATTTATTTGCACCATACAACAAAGGAGCTTCATTAATAGGTTCTTTTTCTGATTGGCAAGAAATCCAAATGGAAAAAGGTGATGATGGCTATTTTCGCACAACTGTTGATCTAGAAGACGGCACTTATCAATATAAATTCCGTGTTCAATCAAATTCATGGTTTTTTGAACTAGAACAATGGGTTGATGTCACAGATCCTTATGCAACTGATATTGATGAATCAACTGGAAAAGATAATGGTGTTGTAAGAATTAAAGATGGTCAAAGAATTGTTGATACATATATCTGGCAACATGATGACAAACCTCTCCCGGCTGACCATGAATTAGTTATCTATGAACTACACGTAGCTGACTTTTCTGGTGGTGAAGATGACCCTTATGCACGAGGAAAGTATAAACACGTTATTGAAAAGTTAGATCACCTGTCTGAATTAGGAATTAATGCTATTGAGTTGATGCCACTTAAAGAATATCCTGGCGATTACAGCTGGGGTTATAACCCCCGCCATTTCTTTGCAACAGAATCTAGTTATGGTTCTACTGCTGAGTTAAAGCAGCTGATTGATGAGTGTCATGGCCGGGGTATTCGCATAATTATTGACGGTATTTATAACCACTCAGAAGCAGGCAGTCCCTTAACACAAATTGACCATGATTACTGGTATCATCACGAGCCACGTGACCCTGACAATAACTGGGGTCCTGAATTTAATTACGAACATTACGACGAGAAATTAGATACTTATCCTGCTCGTAAATTTATTGGTGATACGATCCGTTTTTGGGTTGGTGAATATCACATAGATGGTATCCGTTATGATGCGGCACGGCAAATTGCCAACTACGACTTCATGCACTGGATTGTTCAAGAAGCAAAAAATACTGCTAGCATGAAGCCTTTTTACAACGTTGCCGAACATATTCCAGAAACTACCAGTATCACCAATGTAGACGGGCCAATGGATGGTTGCTGGCATGACAGTTTCTATCACTGTATCCTCGAACATATCTGCGGTGATACATTTGATTTAGAGCGCCTTAAAGATGTCATCGACTGCAAACGTCAAGGCTTTATGGGTGCGACAAATGTGGTAAATTACTTAACTAACCATGACCACAACCACGTT
Source organism: Nostoc sp. MG11 (assembly GCF_014904695.1). Classification (GTDB taxonomy): domain Bacteria; phylum Cyanobacteriota; class Cyanobacteriia; order Cyanobacteriales; family Nostocaceae; genus Komarekiella. The sequence continues at coordinate 308,325 of NZ_JACXXN010000005.1, forward strand.
CTGGTAGAGTTGGGAAATCGTGAGATTTTTGACGAAGAAGCTTTTAGACGGACTAAACTGGGAGCAGCAATTCTCATGACAGCTGTCGGAGTTCCTTTGATTTGGATGGGTGAAGAATTTGGCGAGTACAAACCCAAAACTCCAGAATCAGCCAAAATCGATTGGACGCTGTTAGGTAATGACTTAAACCGAAGCTTGTTTGAGTACTACAAAGGCTTAACCAATCTACGTAAAGATAATCATGCTCTCTATACAGAGAATATTGATTTTATCCACGAAAATCCAGAGGCGAAGGTACTAGCTTATAGCCGCTGGAATGATGAAGGCTCTCGTGTTGTTGTTGTAGCCAATTTCTCAGAAAATTTCCTGGGTGGCTATCACGTTCCTAACTTTCCTAGTAATGGTACATGGCACGAGTGGACAGGTAATTATGATGTTGAAGCTGGTGATGATGGTATCCTGACAGACTTGGGGCCATACGAAGCTAAAGTGTTTGTATGGCATTAATCACTTAAGAAGATTACCAGATTATCAGATTCCCGACTTCTATAAGAAGTCGGGAATCTAACAAAAAAGATAGACAAAATAGTTGCTTTGAAAAAAATTTATAATTCTATATTACATTTTTGTTTAAAATAGAATGGCACAAATTATGAGGACTGCGCCATGCAAAATAAATTATTTAATACTAATATTGATAATGACCACGTTTTATTAACTCCCAATGAAATCAAATCAAAATTACCTTTAACACTATCAGCAGAACAAACAGTTTTAAACTACAGACAGGAAATAGAACATATACTAGATTTTCAAGATAGGCGAAAATTCATAGTAGTTGGCCCATGCTCAATCCATGACCCAAAAGCAGCAATTGAGTATTCCGAGAGGTTGAAGTTTTTGGCTGAGAACGTCAAAGATAAACTGCTATTAATTATGAGGGTATATTTTGAAAAACCTAGAACAACTGTAGGATGGAAAGGTTTAATTAATGACCCAGATATGGATGATTCTTTCCATGTAGAAAATGGTTTATTAATTGCGCGTAGCCTGTTATTAAAAATTACGGAATTGGGATTGCCTGCTGGCACAGAGGCATTAGATCCAATAATACCACAGTATATTAGTGAACTGATTACATGGTCTGCCATTGGAGCGCGAACAACCGAATCACAAACTCATCGTGAAATGGCAAGTGGACTTTCGATGCCTGTGGGTTTTAAAAATGGTACTGATGGTAATATTCAAGTAGCTTTGAACGCTCTACAATCAGCTAGAAATCCTCATAATTTTATTGGAATTAACCAAAATGGACAAGTAAGCGTATTTCAAACTAGAGGAAATGCTTACGGACATGTAATTTTAAGAGGCGGTAATCAACCCAACTTTGATGCAGCAAATATCAAACTGGTAGAAGAGAAATTAAAAGAGGGGAACTTATCACCAAGAATTGTTATTGACTGTAGCCACGGCAATACAAATAAAGATTACAGATTACAAGCTCAAGTCTTGGAAAATGTTGTTCAACAAATAGCAGATGGGAATACATCCATAGTCGGAATGATGCTGGAATCTAATTTGTATGAAGGTAATCAACCAATTACTGATAAGCGAGAAGAATTAAAATATGGTGTTTCTGTAACTGATAAATGTATTAATTGGGAAGAAACTGAAAGAATTATTTTGGCTGCCTACGAAAAGCTTAAGTAATGAAGTTTTGAAACGCAGAGGAATGCAGAGCAACGCAAAGGAGCGCAGCGAAAAGTTATGGAGGAGAGTTTCCCCGACCTAGGAAACTTTTCAAGTTAGAGTATCGCAGAGAAATAACTTTGTCTACCTTTGCGTTAAAACTCTGCGTCACTCTACGTTTAAACAATTACAGAATCGTCCCAGTTTCTTTCAAATAAACCCGCGTAAATGGCTCGTCTTCTCCCAAGGTGTAATCTTCAATTAATCCTTTGCGACGGATAGAGATGTCGTTTTCTTTTCTAATCACCACAGTAGAACCGTCGAAGACATCCCGTACTAGCATCATCTCAATTTCGGTAGGATTATCCAGAACAACCATATTACTATTCTGGTAAAACATACCCTCTTCCTTTAGTACGTCTTCATTGTACTCAGCTATTAGCAAATCAAGTTTTGGATGACGCAGCAAAGTTTGAACGTTGATGTTGTAATCTTTGCTGAATACTTTTTTTGACCGATTCACAAAAACTGCATCACGACAAACAGCGCCTATTGTCCAGTCAGGATGTTGCAAAAGAATATGATCAATCGTTTCTTGCAGCTCCTCAACTGAGATTTTATTAAAGGTGATAATTGGGATTCTGGCATGCGTACCAGTCTCAAAAAATGTTTCTAAGATATGTGAAGGCACATCAACGCTGTCACCAACCGCCGGTTTAAGATGCATTAAAATACCAGGTGCAGCGTTAATTTCCAGGATGGCAAAATTACTGGTTTTCCAAGATTCTGCGAGACTTTTGGTAATAACATCAATACCGAGGCAAGTTAGCTGAAAGTGTTGGGCAATGTCTTGCGCCAAGATAATGTTGTCGTGGTGAACTATATCTGTAGCATTGATGCTCATACCTCCAGCGGAAAGATTAGCGACTTTACGAAGGTAAACAACACGGTCTTTCTTAATAACGCTTTCCAGTGAAAAACCTTGTTCTTCTAGGTAGAGTTGCATCGCCTCATCACGCTGAATCTTACTCATCGGCGAGGTGGGTGTATCCAAACGTCCAGGTTTTCTGTTTTCTTGGCGAATTAACTCTTCAATAGTTGAATTTCCATCACCGACAATCGATGCTGGACGGCGTTCTGTAGCGGCGACGAATTTGCCATCGACACACAGCAAGCGAAAATCTGCTCCTGGAATGCTTCTCTCGACAATTATCTGTGTTGATTGTTCTTCTGGAATTGCTGCCAGTGCCCTATTGTAAGCAGATACCAGTTCTTGTGCATCTTGTACATCAGCTGTTACGCCGATTCCTTTATGACCTACTACAGGCTTAACTGCTACTGGGTAGCCAATTTCTCTTGCTACCGCTAAGGCTCCTTTTTCAGAGACAACGATATCGCCTTCGGGTACTGGGAAACCCAAAGTTTTTAAAAATGCTTTGCAGTCGTCTTTGCGGGTGGTGAACTCCGAATCTAGATGGCTATCACAGTTAAATGTTGTTGCTACCCCCCTAACTTGTTTTTTGCCAAAACCGTATTGCATTAGTCCTTCTTCCCATAAGTAAAAGGTGGGAATACCTTTGTCGTAGGCTGTTCGCAATAAGGCGTAAACAGTGGGGCCGCCGTAGACAGATTGTCGGAATCGTCTTTGAAGCCTCACAAGCTGTTCATCAAAAAGGAAGTCTTCTTTTTGGGTAATGGTTTCAAACCAATCCCAAACAAAGTAAACTACCTCTCTAGTTGTACGTTCATATAGTGATTGAACGCTGATTCGGACAAAATCTGGGTATGGCTTGACACTCCAACGGTTGAGGTGTAAGTCCATATACAGCTTTCCAACTTCTGAAACAAGTTGGGCAAATAGATGAGCATAGGATTCGTAAGTTTGTTCACCTAAATGGGGATAGCGATCGCCAATAATCGAAATATAATCCTCTAGGGGCAGAGGCTCTCTATACTCTGTCAGAGCAAAATCAAATACTAGTGCCCCTGTATTCAAATAGAAATTCGGCCCAATATAATGCTTGAAGTTGAAAATATCGAATACATCAGTTCTTCTCGCATTGATACGGACTGCATCGCTTTTTTGTTGAACCATTGATTGCAAACCTTTGGCTAAACACCCTGAATTTTAAACGCCGAGTTACAGTTACTTAGACTTATTGATTGTAGATTGATTCACATTGCTTTTTAGGAAGCGATAGCTTTGCTATTAATTTTGCCAGCCTTAACTTAACCCTAATACTCAGCATTTTCAACTATCTCAGGGCATAATTCAACCTTTAGAAGTCAGTATAGAAGAAATATCCGTGCGTATAAAATCATTAGGAGTGCTAAAAGATATAACCTTTGAGAGGTGCGAGACTCGTCTCAAATTTGTATAAATAATATTTAGGCTATTAAAAAGACAGCAAACTATGAATAGCACACAAACTGGTCTAAGATATGAAGTTCGACAACTTGCTGAGGAGGCTTTTCACCTCAGGTTGATTTCTGGGCATGGGGATGGGCCAGATTTAAGTGAGTATCAAATTGTCTACCAAGGTAAACCTAGACATCTCCCACTAGAACAGGCTCGCCTTTTCTTAACTAACTTGCTTTACAGAAGTCAGATTCACTAAAGTTTTCAAGTCAAATACATAGCTTAAAATATCCAATTACAGTCGGATAAGATCAATACCAAAATTCAGTTAAAGTTTTCACCTTACTGATTAAAACATTGTGCAACAGTTACATATAATAATAAATTCTTCAAAATTGCACAATGAATACACACTCAAAAAATTCACAACAAATAAGATAAACAATGCCTCTAGATAACAGTTCTAGAGGCTGTTGAATGAGTAATTTAAATTTTGTATATAGAAATACTTTTTAGGGAAATGATGATTTTTATTCTTTTCCTTAAATTTTTCTGCGCCAAATTGCTTTTTGATATTTTACTCTTAAATTTTGTATCGTAATCTACCAAATGGGTGATTCTACAGTTTTAATTGTCATGTTTTATTGAAATTTATCAACCAAATCAGGAGGCATCATTGTGGAAAGTACGACTAAACGGCAACTAGTGATTATTGGAGGAGCTGAAGATAAAGAGAATGATTCCCAAATTCTTAGGGAGTTTGTACGTCGCGCTGGTGGTACGAAAGCAAACATTGTGATTATGACAGCAGCGACAGAACTACCAAGAGAAGTAGGAGAGAATTATATTAGAGTGTTTGAGCGACTAGGAGCCGAGAATGTTCGTATCATTGACACGGAAACCCGTGAAGATGCAACTTCATCCACAGCGTTGGAAGCTATTCACAAAGCAACTGGCGTATTTTTTACTGGGGGCGACCAAGCCCGGATTACCAGCATCCTCAAAGACACTGAAATCGATGCAGCTATTCATAAACGCTTCTCTGAAGGCATAGTTGTGGCAGGCACAAGCGCTGGTGCTGCTGTAATGCCTGATAAAATGATTGTAGAAGGTGACTCCCAGACAAACCCTCGAATTGAAGTTGTGGAAATGGGACCTGGTCTTGGTTTTTTGCCAGGTGTAGTAATTGATCAACATTTTTCCCAGCGTGGACGTTTAGGACGCCTGATTGCAGCTTTGCTGCAAGAGCCTGCTGTTTTGGGATTCGGTATTGATGAGAACACGGCTATGGTTGTTACCGATGACCAAATTGAAGTGATTGGCGAAGGTGCAGTAACAATTGTAGACGAATCAGAGGCTACGTATAATAATCTCGGTGAAATATTGAAGGATGAGCCTTTAGCAATTTTTGGCTCAAAGCTTCATATTCTGCCACATGGTTATAAATTTGACCTCAAAACTCGCCAACCTATCCTAAATAATGGTACTGTGCCAGATGGGTCTGTACCAGTTGGTTCAACAAACACCTAACCTTTAGCAGATGCATTTAAATCAGTAGTTGATATATCTAAATTCGTGATATTCATCTCTTAAATATCCTCCCAACCAACTCGAAAAAGGGGAATATATTCCCCCCCTTTCACAGAATATAAGGGAGGATTATTTATAGTAATTCTTACCTCGGTGAGGTACACAGAAGAAGTAATTAACCACAGATAAACACAGCGAAAAGTTTGCGTGTCCAGGTTTATCGGCGCAAAACTTTAAAGAATATTCAAGCTGCTGAGGCATCAATAGTTGGGTTAGGCGATGTCAGACGGGCTATACCTGCAATTGCTGTCTGAGCTAGAATCCCACGCCTTTAACGAAGTGGAGGTATGGGAGTATGTCAATCAGGAGTAGTTCATTAATCGCTACACTAGATAAATGAAGCGAGTTGCTAAAACACTAAAAGTGGCTTTCAACCTTTATTGCAACTCAGGACACCGCTACAATAGTACCCTAAAGCAGGATTATGCCAAAATAGCGATATTATGACTTCTACTACGACTGTCAAAACTGAGTATGAAGCGATTATTGGATTAGAAACCCATTGTCAGCTGAGTACCAACACCAAAATTTTCTCTACTAGTTCTACAGCTTTCGGTGCTGACCCTAATACTAATATTGACCCGGTTTGTATGGGTTTACCTGGGGTATTACCCGTACTCAACCAAAAAGTTCTGGAATATGCTGTTAAGGCGGGTTTGGCATTGAATTGTCAGATTGCCAAATATAGTAAATTTGACCGTAAACAGTATTTTTATCCTGACCTACCCAAAAATTACCAAATTTCTCAGTATGACCTGCCGATCGCAGAACATGGTTGGTTAGAAATTGAGTTGGTAGATGCTGAGGGAAACCCAATTCGTAAACGCATTGGGATCACGCGTTTACACATGGAAGAAGATGCAGGAAAATTGGTACACGCAGGCAGCGATCGCCTCTCTGGTTCTACTTATTCTCTGGTAGACTATAATCGCGCAGGTATACCTTTGGTAGAAATTGTCTCTGAACCAGATTTGCGTTCGGGACTAGAAGCGGCTGAATATGCCGAAGAGTTACGCCGCATTGTGCGATATCTTGGTGTGAGTGACGGCAATATGCAAGAAGGGTCACTACGCTGTGATGTCAACATCTCCGTGCGTCCAGTGGGACGAAAGGAGTTTGGCACTAAGGTAGAAATCAAAAACATGAACTCGTTCAACGCCATTCAACGGGCGATTGACTACGAAATTGAGCGGCAAATTGCAGCGGTAGAAGCAGGCGATCGCATTATACAAGAAACTCGCCTGTGGGAAGAAGGCGCTCAACGTACAATTAGTATGCGGGTTAAAGAAGGTTCTAGCGATTACCGCTACTTCCCTGAACCAGATTTAGCACCAATTGAGGTGTCAAACGAACAATTAGAGAAGTGGCGTAGCGAACTACCAGAATTACCAGCTCAAAAACGCCATCATTATGAAAGTGAGTTGGGACTTTCAGCTTACGATGCGCGAGTCTTGACAGAAGATCGTCCTGTATCAGAATATTTTGAAGCTGCGATCGCAGCTGGAGCAAATCCAAAAGCTGCAGCTAACTGGATTACTCAAGATATTGCCGCACACCTCAACAAGCAAAAACTTGCTATCACAGAAATTGCTCTGACTCCCATCAATCTCGCTGATGTGATCACTCGGATTGAAAAAGGCAAAATTAGTAATGCCCAAGCTAAAGAAAAACTCCCAGATTTGCTGAGTGGTATTTCTCCTGAAAAAGCTTTTGCTGGTCAGGAATTGATCACTGATCTTAGTGTACTGGAACCTATCGTTGATGAAGTCATTGCTGCCAACCCCAAAGAACTAGAAAAGTATCGCAACGGTAACACTAATCTTAAAGGCTTCTTTGTTGGGCAAGTTTTGAAAAAGACTGGCAAACGTGCTGACCCGAAGCTGACTAACGAATTGGTAGATAAGAAATTGAATGCCTAGTTTTTATTGAAACTCGCATCTTGCATCAGTTGCAATAACCGCTTTAAGAATGCTGACTCAAAACCCTGTGGCTTTAGTCCAAGCAATGAAAGCTGCTAGTAGGCAAAAGGGTAAAAACAAGAACCTCTAAACAGGTGTTTTCCCCGTAATTTCTTCACAAAATGTTTACAAGAAGACCAAAAAGAAGGGTGACAACCCTCATGCCTAAGATGGTATACTGTGGTAAGTAGATGCACCCTGATGATCTGGAGAGCTGCCTAAGTAGCTCTCTTTTTTTGTTTTAGTGCTACATAGGGTAGTATAGTAAACAAAAATTTATCTTTTGGTGATTTTCAAAGCAACTAGCTATTTTTTATAAGGTAATAATTACCGATTATTATGGCACTCTCACTGCACATTACTTAGTCATAAGAAAGGTAAAAAAAATTATGCTAATCGCTAATTGGTGCATTATTATTGCCAACAGTAGAAATGCTTGATTAGGAAGAGTTAGCTATTTAGTAACTGAATAACTAATATCAGTTAAATGTGCTACCTACCCAACCTGATAGTTGTAGGGAAAAATAATGACAGATTGGCAGAAAATTGTTGGTGGTGTCACAGCCCCAAGAGGCTATCGGGCGGCAGGAATTACCGCAGGACTGAAACCTTCGGGGTTGCCAGATTTAGCTTTGATATTATCAGACGTAGAAGCGATCGCAGCTGGTGTATTTACCACCAGCCAAGTTAAAGCCGCCTGTGTAGACTATTGTCGCCAACATTTACGAACCAAACATAGTGCTAGGGCGATTCTCTGCAATGCCGGACAAGCAAACGCCGCTACAGGTACTCAAGGTTGGGTTGATGCTCTAGAATCTGCTATGGCAGTAGCCCAAGCACTAAACATTCCCTCGGAATCTATGTTACTAGCTTCCACTGGGGTAATTGGGCAACGAATTCCTATGGATAAACTCAAAGCAGGAATTCCCAAACTAGTGGCAGCACTATCAGAAACAGGCTCAGATGCAGCAGCCGAAGCGATTATCACCACAGACTTAGTAACAAAATCCATAGCCCTAGAGACAACTATAGGCGACCGCCCCGTGCGGATTGGCGGCATTGCCAAAGGTTCCGGGATGATTCATCCCAACATGGCAACCATGCTAGCATTTGTCACCTGTGATGCAGCTGTTTCACCCACCCTTTGGCAGCAGATGTTAACAAGGGTAGCTGATAGAAGTTTCAATTCCATCACCGTTGATGGTGATACTAGCACCAACGACAGCTTAATTGCCTTAGCAAATGGTCAATCCCGCACCCCAGCAATTACCGAAATGGGGGTAGAAGCAGAAAAATTAGAAGCAATGTTAACAGCAGTATGCCAGCATTTAGCCAAAGCGATCGCTCGTGATGGTGAAGGTGCAACCTGTCTGATTGAAGTGCAAGTAACTGGGGCCCACGATGAACTCTCAGCTCGTCAAATAGCCAAAACTATTGCTGGTTCATCCTTAGTTAAATCTGCAATCTTTGGACGTGACCCCAACTGGGGACGCATCGCCGCCGCCGCTGGACGTGCAGGTGTGCCTTTTGAGCAAGAAAGCCTACAAATTAAGTTAGGTAATTTTTTAATGCTGGATAATGGTCAACCTTTAACCTTTGACCGTGCAGCGGCGAGTGCTTATTTGAAACAAGCCGCGATGGGTGCTTATCTTGAAGAGGATACTGTGTTAATCTCCGTCAGCGTTGGCAATGGTCATGGTACAGGTAAAGCGTGGGGTTGTGACTTGAGTTACGACTACGTGAAAATTAACGCCGAGTATACGACTTAAAGAAATAAACTACAAAGACGCAAATATCACCTATTTCAATAACAGAATAGTAGACTAATAAGGCTTACCACAAACAAACTTTAAACTACCACCCCATCAATGACCTTAAGGTAACTTAAATATGTGACAGTGTATTTATTCAATTATCAAAATACACAATTATGGTTTTTGCAGGTAAACGACCGAGTAATTTAGGTGTTAACAATGGTAAATTAGCACCTTGTCCCAACTCCCCTAACTGTGTTTCCAGCCAGAGTTCAGATGCAACCCATCAAATTGCACCGTTGATTACGTCTAACCCAGAGAGTGCGATCGCAACTCTTAAAGGTATCATTAAATCCCTACCCAGAACTAAAATAATTACTGAAAGTAAGGATTATTTGTATGCGGAATTCAAGAGTGCTTTGATGGGATTTGTGGATGATGTAGAGTTCTATCTAGACAGAAAAGCAAACGTGATCCAGGTTCGCTCAGCCTCACGCTTAGGTCAGAGTGATTTGGGTGTCAATCGTCAACGCATAGAGACGATTAGAGCGCAATTAAACAAAGTTTAGACCGACTAGGTAGCACTGTTAGTTAAACCAACTAAACTGCGGAAATGCCCATTTTGAGCAAATTTCTCTGCTAATATTTGTTGATAAACCGCTTCATAGCCATCAGTCATGTGCTGAATACTAAAGCGGTTTTCAACATACTGCCGACAAGCATAGCGGTCTAATTCTGCGACCTGATTAATAGAACTGACGCACTCTTGAATGTTATTGCAAAGAAAGCCCGTCTTGCCGTGAGAAATTACCTCTTCAGTAGAACCCAGTTTCATCGCAATTACTGGAGTACCCGAAGCCATTGACTCAACCATTACCAACCCAAACGGTTCTCGCCAAGTAATGGGGAATAAAGTTGCTGCTGCACCTCCCATGAGGGCATTTTTTTGCTCATGGTTAGCTTCACCCAAATACTCAATTTGCTCACCGTCAATCAGCGGTTTGATTTCCTTCTCAAAGTATTCCACATCAACAGCATCAACTTTACCAGCCATTTTCAAATGCCAACCAGCTTTTTTGGCAATTTCTATAGCTAAGTGCGTTCCCTTCTCTGGAGATATCCGACCTAAAAACGCTAGGTAGGGAGGATCTTCTGATTGAGCGTAAAACTTATAACTGCTGACATCAATCCCGTTGTAGACTGTCGTTAAATAGTTCAGCCCTAATTTTGGCTCCCGCTGTGCATTAGAAATACTAACGAAGGGTTGGTTTTTCCCATAACTAAATATTTTTTCGTTATCAGGGGTAAAAATACCATGCAATGTATGAACTGTAGGAGTTGTAACAAGCTTCGCACAAGCTAGTGGGCCATGCCCCGTATGAGAGTGAATAATATCAAATTCTTCTGCCCGTTCATACACTGAAGCTAATTGCAGCATCTCATAGATACTGTAATCTTTGATAGTGGAATCTAGTCTTAAAGCACGGGGATGAACTGACAATATTTTCGCCAGACTGATAGAATCTCCTGATGCAAATAGGGTGACTTCGTGTCCTCGTCTGACTAATTCATCAGTTAGTAACCCCACCACTAACTCTATGCCACCATAGGCGGGAGGTGGTACTCTTTCCCACAATGGGGCAATTTGAGCAATTCTCATCACAAATCTCCTAAAGAATAAGAATTGAATTAGAAGTGTTTCTTTCTTGTTTAATTGGTGCTTAGAATCGATTAACTATGGACTAAATACTTAAATTAAAACACCAATTTTATAAGAATCTTCTCCATATCTTATACCTTTACTTTTAGATATTTCGTCTATCTAAGTAGGGAAATTACCCTCCCTGAAGAGGTAAAATATATTTTTACTTTATTAAAATTTGCCACTTTGATGGTATTTTTTTCGCAGATATTTTATTTAAAAATAATTTCATCCAATAGCTGAAATATATGCTGGTAGGCATTATTTATCAAAATAGCTGCGCTAACAGACATCAATTATCCAATTTTCAAATGTCAATTAAATGTCAAAAGATATAGACGCATTCAGGGCGGTTTTCCGTACATTTAAGGTAAATATCTAGATATCAAAAGCTTGTCTAATTGTAGGCTTTTATGAATGATAAACAGCGAATTCTCCGGGAAAAAGCTGAAATTATCTTGATATTTTATCTTTTGCGTTCTCTCTAAGTTTTTAACGGCAAATATCAAACCTTTATGAGGAGATTCAAATGCCATCAAAAAACTATCAGAGTCAACTTCTTTCTACCTCTCGCCACAGGTTGTATTCCCCAGTAGTTAACTACGAGGATAAGAAAAAGTCAGGGTATTGACTTATAAGATTAAGTATGATATTTTTAAATGCCGTAATCAACACATATAAACATGAATATATCTTCATCACTAAAAAAACCGCGTGTTGCATGGCAGGCGGTTTTCTCTCTGCTGATGTTTGTGTTCATGTATTTGCCTATATTAGTACTGGCCTTTTATAGCTTCAACCAGTCACCGTACAGTGCAAATTGGCAAGGATTCACCCTAGAGTGGTATGGCAAGTTGTTCAGTGATGATCGCCTTTTATCAGCTTTGAAAAACAGTTTGATAGTTGCTGGTTGTGCAGTAGGAATTTCAGCCGTACTGGGAACTTCAATGGCTGTAGGGTTGGCACGCTACCAATTTCCTTTTAAAAAATTGTATCACGGTACTGCTTATCTCCCGTTGATTATTCCCGATATTGCGATCGCTGTGGCGACTCTCGTTGTTTTAGCCGCGTTTGCGATTCCTTTGAGTATATGGACAATAGTGGCGGCTCATGTGGTGTTTTGTCTGGCTTATGTCGGACTTGTGGTTTCTTCACGACTTACCAATTTAGATCCCCACTTAGAAGAAGCAGCACTTGATTTAGGAGCTACACCAACGCAAGCCTTCATCAAAGTATTGCTACCGCAATTAATGCCCGGTATTATAGCTGGTTGTCTGTTAGCTTTTGTCCTTAGCTTAGATGATTTTTTGATCGCCAGTTTTACTGCTGGTAGCGGTTCTAACACCTTACCAATGGAAATTTTTAGTCGGATCAGAACAGGAGTCAAGCCTGATATTAACGCTCTTAGCGTCATGCTGATTTTAGTATCTGCGATCGCTGCTTTTGTAGCTGAATTGATTCGCGCTTCTGGAGAAAGATAATTCATAATTCATAATTAACGCCTAATGTGAATTAGAAAAAAAGGCGGGAGAAGTAAGAAGATGAAAGTTACCAGCTTTTCAACTCAGACTTCCCCTATGAGCAGCATAAACTTTGGAACGCTATTAACAACAATCTTTGTAGTGGTAGATGATTGGTATGACAAGCAAGTCAAAAAGACAACACTCTCCAAACCAGGGGTGAAAGCAAGCATGAGCGTGGGACTTAAACGTGACAAGCGATATAGTGATTTTGCCTCAAATGCTACCCCTGGTTGGTGTGCTGCCAGACAAATGCGTTATTTTGGCTACAAACAAACTAGTTATGCTCTCAACGTGGAATGGAATTCTCATTGCTTATGACATAGTGCCTGCTAATACGGATGAAACAATTGCTGCTGAGTCTGTTTTAGAAACAGTTCAATCTCGCAATATTTACGCAGACAAAGGCTTTATTTCTGCCGATTGGCAGGCCACTATTACTCGTCGCACTGGTAATCGCATCTGGACGCTAACCCGTAATAACCAGCATCTTCAACATTCTAATGATTTGAAGCCTTTTATCAGTCGTGTTCGTCAGCGCGTCGAAGGTGTTTTTCACGAAATTCAAAACACCGGACGTAATCTCGATAGCGCAGCGGTAGCCGGTACTCCGGCGTCACGCTTACTCAATAAAACTGTTGATGGCTTTTGTGTCCATATTGCTGCCAAAGTTGCATCTCACACATTACGTTTATTGCTTCGTCGCCGTTTTGGTATTGATGTTCTAACTTTCCAATCTCAACCTATTTAATTCACATTAGGCGTAATTCATAATTCATAATTCGCTCTGGGGCTACGCCCCGCTACGCTAATGTAATTCGTAGCTGTTCGCGTAGCAAAGTAAGTCTTTAGTGATGATCATAATCTTGGTTTATAGCCTCCGTTGAGTAGCTACTGTGTATGGTAGCCTTGGCAAGGGGAGCTTGCTTGATAGCGCCAGTATGGTTTAATACTAATCGCCACGGAGAGTTGGTATAAGTACAGAGTTAAATAATGTTAAGCAACAGTCTATTATATAGACTAACTAAGTTTGTTAGATGATTTATTTAGTAGGTATAAATAAATTAAAGTCAGTATTTGGCGTTTAAGTGCTAAATTGCTAACTACATGCCAAAAAGTATCTTTTGTTTAATTATGCCCACTTACTTTAAAACGAAGCACCAGCTTACAAACAGTTAAATAACAGTTGGATAACTGATTCAAAATATGGAAAGATTAGAAAGCAGATAAAAAAGTTAATAAATAACAGAGTAACAATTAGCAACATGAAACCACCTAAAAGCACGCGAAGGCGGGGATTTGTGCTGACTCCTGTTGGGCTGAAGCGCTTACAAGCGGCGATTTTGGCTATGGAGATAGCAGAGAATAACGGCGAGCATTTTACTCTAGAGCAGCTGGGCGATCGCATGAATGTTTCTACCAAAACACTCAGTCGATTGTGGTCATTGAATAGAAGCGTGGATCAAAAAACTCTGAGACTGTGCTACGAGACTTTCAACCTGGAATTGCGTAGAGAAGACTATGCAATCATGAATGAATCGAACAAGACTCAAACATCTAAAGCTTTCTCACCGAGTTTAGACATCAGAAACAGCGAATCGGTTCAGTATTTACCCGTAAATTCATTTGCTAACGAACACCATGACCAACATGAACACCTTTGGTCATACCCGGATGGCCCTGTATCTTTAGATTCTCCTTTTTATGTTGAACGTCCGGCGATTGAGGAACCAGTCTATCGAGAAGTGATTCAACCAGGCTGTGTGATTCGGATTCGAGCTCCAAGGGGAATGGGTAAAAGTTCTCTTGTGTTGCGGCTGTTAGCCTTTGCAGAAACGCAAGGATATCGCACAGTTAACCTGAATTGTAGTCAGATTGATTCAAACTGTCTGACTGACTTAAATAAGCTATTGCGTTGTCTGTGCTGGCGAGTTGCGAGGGAACTAGGCATTGATCCCAACTTAAATGATCGATGGGATGAAGAAATTGGCTGTAAGTTGGGTTGCAGCCTTTACTTCCAGAGCTATTTGCTCAAGCATATTCAAAGCCCAGTAGTTCTAGTTTTAAACGAAGTTGACCGCTTTTTTGAACACCCTCACATTGCTCACGAATTCTTTGCTTTGTTGCGCTCGTGGTATGAAGAAGCACGGCATGATCTCAACTGGCAAAAGCTGAGATTAGTGGTGGTTTACTCCACAGAAGTATATGTATCGTTGGATATTAACCGCTCCCCATTTAATGTAGGACTACCAATCCGCCTCCCAGAATTCACTCAGCAACAGGTAGAAGATTTAGCAAAGCGGCACGGCTTAGACTGGGCTTCTGGGAGCGAGGCGACTCAACTAATGTCACTCGTGGGGGGACATCCAGCATTGATTCAGATTGCTCTGTATCATCTGTGTTGTCAAGGCATGACCTTAGAACACATGATAAATGAGGCGATCGCTAACGGCGGTATCTTCCGCTATCATTTATGGCGACACTGGGTACTCCTACAAGCAAAACCTAATCTGGCAGAGATATATGCTGGACTTGTGGGAGCAAAACAAAGCATTTATCTTGATCCCATTGATGCTTATAAACTCGACGGCATAGGATTAATCAGCTTTGAGGGCGATCGCATTAAACCGCGTTGCGAACTCTATCGCGCTTACTTTGAAAAACAACTGTCTACAGTTTTTAATAGTAGGGATTGTCAAGCTGTCTAACTGCCTAATTCATCAACTTATAAGTAGTGGCGTGTCAAGGCTAAAGTAGTGCATTAGCTTTCCTCTTATGGGATGGATGGGCGTATCGCCCGTCCGGTGCAGGCTAGAAGCCCAGACAGACTACAAGAAAATTTATTGCAACATTTTAGCTGTGCCACGCCAGTAGATAGGTATAACTAAATATCAAAAATCCTTGTTTTGAGTGATGAATCGCTTAAAACAAGGATTATCAGGACTCAAGTCCTCACCCTTCGGGTTCGTTAGTCGCTCATGGGGGAAACCCCCAAGACCGCGCTAACTCACTACAAACTTTAATTTATTTACGCCTAGCTACTTATTATCTTTGCCGTTAAAGAATCACCCTGAAAGATTGCAGGAAGCAATATTGAGTGAAATTCAGATCAGGATTTTCCCAACCCAAAATCAAAAATGAGATACCAAGTTGGCGGCAGTCTCCACAGTGATGATCCCACATACGTTGTCCGTCAGGCAGATGAAAAACTTTATACCAGCCTGAAAGTTGGCGATTTTTGTTATGTCTTAAACTCTCGCCAGATGGGCAAATCATCCTTACTACAGCGCACAAGTCATCGTCTTAAGCAAGAAGGCTATGAATGTGCTTACTTGGACGTGACCAGATTGGGGAGTGAAGATACCACACCTGAACAATGGTATAAAGGCATCATTATCAGCTTGTACCACAGCTTAAATCTGGCAAAACACATCAACTTTAAGCATTGGTGGGATATGCAAGCAGGCATTTCTCCAGTGCAACAACTACACCAATTTGTAGAAGAAATATTGTTGCCAAATGTTCAAAGCGATTCTCACTTAGGTAAAAGCGAACGCATTTTCATCTTTATTGACGAGATTGATAGCTTGCAGAGTTTGAGTTTTCCTGTCAATGACTTTTTTGCCTGGATTCGTCATTGCTACAATCAGCAGGCATACGACCCGAATTTTCAACGTTTGGGATTTGCCTTGTTTGGAGTAGCCAGTCCATCTGACCTAATTACCGACAAACGCCGGACGCCCTTTAACATTGGGACAGCAATTGAGTTATACGGCTTTCAATTACATGAAGCTACACCATTGCTAAAAGGGTTAGAGGGAGCAGTTAGCCAACCCAAAACCGTACTGCAAGAGATTATTTACTGGACAAGGGGACAACCGTTTCTTACCCAAAAACTCTGTCAGCTAATTGTTCAGACTGCCTTAGAAACATCAAATAGAACAATTTTCCTACCTCCAAAAACTGAAGCATCGTGGGTAGAACAATTTGTGCGATCGCATATTATCCAACATTGGGAAGCCAAAGATGAACCAGAACACCTCCGCACCATCAGAGATCGCTTACTTTTCAATGAACAACGGGCAGGAAGATTACTAGGACTTTACCAACGAGTATTGCAAGCTGAGGTAGCAGAGAATGGAGAACAGACAGACAATCCTGTACCAACCGATGACAGTCGAGAACAGACAGAACTGTTATTATCTGGTTTAGTCGAGAAACACAACGGCTATCTCAAAATTAAAAATCCAATCTATCGGAATATTTTCAATAGCGAATGGGTGATCAGGCAGTTAGACAATCTCCGCCCTTACTCGCAAACTTTCAATGCTTGGGTAGCATCAGGCTTTAAAGATGAATCGCGTCTGTTGCGAGGACAGGCTCTAAAAGATACTCAAAATTGGGCGCTTTTGAAAAGTCTGAGCGATTTGGACTATCAATTTTTAGCCGCAAGTCAAGAATGTGAACAGCTAGCAGTGCAAACGGCATTAGAAGCAGCACGGGCAAAAGAGGTAGAAGCACGACTAACCCAAGAGAAAAGAACGGCTTTATTACAAAGATTTTTGCTAGTTGCAGTGGGTATTGGGTTACTCGTTTCTAGCAGTTTAGGGGTAGGAAGTTTCATTTTGTATCGCCAAGCTAAGAAAAGCGAAAATCAAGCTAGGAACAGCGAAATTCGAGCGCTTGTATCTTCTTCTAAGGGGCTATTTGCCTCAAATCGCAATTTAGATGCGCTCATAGAAGCAATTAAAGCCAAACATAAACTGCAAAAACTAGATAAACCAAATAAAAATATTGAGCGTCAGGTAAACAATGTATTACGGCAAGCAGTTTATGGAGTAGATGAATATAACCGTTTTTCTGGTCATACGGCAGCAGTTCTAGCAGTAGATGTCAGTCCTGATAGTTCGCTGATTGCCTCTGCAAGTATAGATAAAACAATCAAGCTTTGGCGGCGTGATGGTACAGAAGTTGCAACTCTCAAAGGTCATCAGGCAACAGTTAGAGCAGTAGATTTTAGCTCTGACAATCAAAGACTCGTCTCGGCTAGTGAAGATGGTACTGTTAAAATCTGGAAGCTAGATGGGACTTTGCTCAACACGTTTCAAGGTCATACAGCTTCGATTTGGGGAGTAGCGTTTAGTCCCGATGGTCAGTTTGTTGCCTCTGCTAGTTTCGATAGAACGGTGAAACTCTGGAAGCGAGATGGCACGTTGCTGAAAACGTTTCAAGGTTACAAAACAGGATTTTGGGGAGTAGCATTTAGTCCCGATGGTCAGTTCGTTGCTGCTGGTAGTTTAGATGGGGCAGTAAAACTCTGGAAACGAGACAATACGGGCTGGCAAAACGGCAAGCTTCTACAACCTCTCCAAGGTCATACCGGTTGGGTTGTAGGAGTAGCTTTCAGCCCTGACGGTCAGACCCTTGCTTCAGCGAGTGAAGACAAAACTATCAAACTTTGGCAGCGAGACAGCAATGGAAGCTACCGCCTGAATAAAACTCTTAAAGCTCACAGTGCCGGGATTTGGGGAGTCGCATGGAGTCCCGATGGTCAGACTATTGCTTCCGCCAGTCTCGACAAAACAATTAAACTTTGGAACATTGATGGTACAGAATTAAGGACACTCAGAGGACACAGTGCGTCAGTTTGGGGAGTGACTTTTAGTCAGGATAACAACTTTATCGTTTCGGCGGGTGCAGAAAACGTTGTGAGATTGTGGCAGAAAGAAAATCCATTCCAGAAGAGTATCATTGCCCATAAAGCTGGAATTTGGTCAATCGCTATCTCCTCCGATAGTTCAACCATCGCCACCGCCAGCCACGAAAACGCCGCTAAACTTTGGCGTCGCCAAGGTAAATTGCTCAAAACTTTTACTGAATCTGGGAGCTCAATCTTCGAGGTTTCATTTAGTGGCGATGGTAAGTTAATTGCTCTGAGCGCTAATAATGATATTGTAAAACTCAAGAAGCCAGACGGTACTTTGGTCGATACTTACAAAGATCCTCTCGGTAGACTCTTAGCAGGAGTATTGAGTCCAGACGCTCAGACGATCGCAATGGCAAATGTTGATAAGATTGTTCAAATATGGCCGCGTGTTCAGTTTGCACCAAAGCTTCTCAAAGGACATCAGGCGGAAGTTTGGCATGTCGCATTTAGTCCAGATAGTCGGCTTGTGGCCTCAGCTAGTGGCGACAATACTGTTAAGCTGTGGACGCTTGATGGCAAGTTGCTCACAACTCTTGTAGGACACTCGGCGGCAGTATGGAGAGCTGTCTTTAGCCAAGACAGTAAGATGATCGCTTCTGGAAGTGGCGACAATACCGTTAAGCTGTGGACGCTTGATGGTGAGCCAGATGGTGAGCCAGCGCTGAGAGAGGGTATCTCTACCCAGGCGACTGACGCTCGCGAAGCGTATCCGAAGGATTCACCCCGAAGGGGTAAGTTGTTGAAAACTCTCAAAGGTCACACAGCCGCAATTTGGGGAGTTGCATTTAGTCCCGACGGACAAATAGTTGCTTCTGGCAGCGTCGATACCACGATCAAGCTTTGGAAGCCTGATGGTACGGAACTAACAACCCTCAGAGGACATACCGCAGCGATTAGGGATATTGCCATCAGCCGCGACGGCACTTTGCTAGTCTCAGGGGGTGATGACAATATGCTTATTCTGTGGAACTTGCAGCGAATTCTCCATCTAGATGCACTGGCTTATGGTTGCGCTCTGGTGCAAGATTATTTGAAAACTAACATAGCAGTGGAGGAAAGCGATCGCTCTATTTGCAACTTATGATTAGGGAACACCAGCTATATTGAAAGCCTAACAAAATTAATCTTCCTAGTTTATGCAATCAACTAATACCAATTTAAAAAAAGAATGTGACAGATAGACCATGTAGAGACGTTGCAATGCAACGTCTCTACCAAAGGATTTGTTGTAATCATTAATTGAATCGGTATAAGTGTATAAATATATGTTTGCTGAGTTATTTATATATCAAATGCGGATGAAATTTCTCTGATCATGTCGCCGCTTATGTACAATTTTCTAGTTATTAAAATATCTTCAAAATTAGTCAATAATTGGCTATTATCAATAAGTTTTTACTCGAAGATAACGATTTGTCATATTGACATCATCAAAGATTTCGCGTAATATTATATATGTAAAAATAGTTTATTATTTATATCTACTAATACTTAGAAATGCCCTAATACAGATAAACAAAGTTAATTCATATTGATATTCTTGGATAGAGAGAAGTTTTAAGCACATCGAATAATATCCGTGTTCGTTTCTCTACATAACTATTTTCAATTAGATAAAATTGGGGCTAACTTTGGACAAGATGCTATTTCCCCCTCGTTATGCAAATTTGCCAAAATCCCAATTGCTCAAATCCATTCAACCCCGACAGCAATAGATTTTGCGTGAGTTGCGGCCAAAGCAACTTTGGCAAACTTCTCAGAAACCGCTACCGTGTATTGAGACTGTTAGGTGAAGGTGGGTTTAGCAGAACTTATGCAGCCGAAGATGCAGATAGACTGAATGCTCCTTGCGTCATCAAGCAATTTTTTCCCCAAGTTCAGGGAACAGGACAACGTACCAAAGCAGCAGAATTCTTTAAAGAAGAAGCTTTTCGGTTGTATGAATTAGGAGAAAATCATACCCAAATACCGAGATTGCTTGCTTACTTTGAACAAGGTTCTAGCTTATATCTCGTGCAAGAATTTATTCAAGGACAAACTCTGTTCCAAGAAGTTCAGCAACAAACTTATGACGAAACCCGAATTCGAGAACTTTTAGTAGATTTATTGCCAATTCTGGAGTTTATTCATTCTCATAATGTTATTCATCGGGATATTAAACCAGAAAATATTATCCGTCGGGATAGTGATGGCAAACCTGTATTAATTGATTTTGGTGGTGCTAAGCAGGTCACACAAACCAGTTTAGCAAGACCAACTACGGTAATTTACACAATCGGTTATGCCCCAACCGAACAAATGGCTGGATTTGCTTGTCACGCCAGTGATTTATATGCTTTGGGTGTAACTTGCGTGCGTCTTTTAACTAAATGTTTGCCCTTTCAGGATGCTTACGGACAGATTAATGATCCTATTTATGATGCCATGAATGTTAAATGGTTGTGGCGTGAACGGTTACAGGAAAAAGGTATTACTATTAGCGACGACTTAGGAAAAATTTTAGATAAATTGTTAAAACACTTACCAAGTGAAAGGTATCAAACAGCAACAGCAGTTCTGGATGATTTAAAGTCTACAACATCTACTTTGACACCAGTTGCCTTAAAAATTGTGGCAATTCCTGAATCTAGATTATTGCGATCGCCCGAAAAAATAATTGTACCATTACCCCCCCTTGAAACCTTTGAATTTGACGTCGTGACAGTAGACACAGCTGGTAGAGAAGTTAGCCGCGATCAGCGAAATGCAAAATTATTTGCTGAACAATTGAGCCAAACCATCACATTAGAAATGGTATCGATACCAGGTGGTACATACATGATGGGTTCACCAGAGTATGAAGGAGATGCTGACGAACGTCCCCAACATCAAGTTACAGTCGAACCCTTTTTTATGGGCAAATTTCCTGTAACTCAAGCACAATGGAGAGCGATCGCAGCTCTACCTAAAGTCAAACAAACCTTAAATCCCAACCCATCCAAATTCAAAGGTTTAGATAGACCAGTAGAAAATGTATCTTGGCATGAAGCTGTAGAATTTTGTGTCAGACTGTCAGAAAAAACCGGACGCAACTATCGTTTACCCAGTGAAGCTGAATGGGAATACGCTTGTCGTGCGGGAACTAGGACATCCTTCCACTTTGGTGAAACAATTACCCCTGAGTTAGTCAGCTACGCTGCTGAACCCAAAAGCAAATTCCGTAAAGAAACAACAAATGTAGGCAGTTTTGAAGTAGCCAACGCCTTTGGATTGTATGATATGCACGGGTTAGTTTGGGAATGGTGCGCTGATTCGTGGCACAACAATTATAACGACGCACCTTTAGATGGAACAGCTTGGGAACTTGGTGGCGATACTCATCGCCGAGTATTACGGGGTGGTTCTTGGAGTTTCAACTCAGAACTTTGTCGCAGCGCCAGTCGTAGTTGGAACGAGTCTGACGGTGGGTTGAGGATTTGTGGCTTTAGGGTAGTATTTTCCCCAGAAGAGATTATTTAGCCAAAATATTAGCGATCGCTTGGTAAATTCTCATCCAGAATAATTTTCATGTTGAACTTGTTCACGAGCAAGTTTCAGAAAATTCACTGCATCTACACGAGTGACAGATGGGAAATTATCCAAAAACTCCTCAAGAGAAAATCCATCATCTAAATACTCAAGAAGTGATTGGGCTGGAACTCTCGTATTTCGGAATACCAATGTCCTGCCCATCACTTCTGGATCGGAACTTACTGGACTTTGCAGTAAGGTAATCATAATCTTTGTTTTTGCTATTTTTTCGTTCAGTATATCGTTTCTAAACCCTTTGCTAGAGCTACAAAAAAAGGCTGCACGGTAGCAGCCTTTTTTGTGAGCTAGTGACTTCCAGTTTGTGGTCATCAACAGACTTAGATAACAGGTTGAAGTTAAACGAGTCTTAAATCGGGATACTCCGCTAACACATCATCAGATGTGAGGGTATCACCTTCAGCTTGCGGAGTCCAAAGAACTTCAATTGCTAAAAGTTTTTCGCTGGGGATGCTACCAATCTGGCGCAAAGCTTGACGCAGATCTTCAGCGCTATTAACTGTTGGGATTTCAAACTTACCTAATGTCGCCGCTAACAAGGTGACGATAATGTATTCCCCAGGGCCTTCGGTAATTAGACGAGTTGGGTTATCAAGTTCACCAGCAGCAGGTAAAGCATCTTTGGCACGAGCTGCTTTTAGCTGGTTGTTGACATTGGTAAGAGTTTCTTCGCTAAATTTGCTGCGTTCTGCTAGGGATAGGCGGTTGAACTGAGCTTCGGCGGAATTTAAACTTGCTTGTTGGGTTCCACTACCTGCATATACACAGTATTCAGGATGGCGCAGTAAAGCTAGACTAGTTTCTTGGAGAATTTCTGCTCTCCCCTCTGGGGAGTTGGTATCAGCGGTTTCGGCAATATGGTTAAGTTCTGCTTGCAAACCACGAGCCTGAGCTAGCAAACCTACTTGTAAACGAGTTACAGAAACAGACGGGTTGCTGCTATAGCCGACTTCTTCTTCACCACTAGAAACGCGGCGGAAAGATTGGACTAAGAAGTTAGCGATCGCAAAGAAAATTAGAATGGTAAACAGACCGCCAAACCCTCCCCCAATACCCCAAAAAGGAATTAGGAAAGGAAAGCCAAAACCACCACCAAAACCACCACCAGGATAGGGAGCGTAGCCCCCACCAGGAGGCGCGTAGGTGCGCGGTGTGTAGGTGCGGCTAGAAGGCGCTCTAAAAGAACCACCGCCAATCCGACCACCACTACGGGCAGCTAATGCTCCATCGGCGTGACTCAGCGCCAAACCTAACACTAGGCTCAGTACAAAGAAAGTTTTTAACAGGGGTTTGATGGTTTGTTGTAGTTTTTTACGCATAATACAGTCGTTTGAAAAACGCTATTGGTTATAATCTCCTGACGCTGGTAGGAGTGTGCTGTGTGTAGATAACGCCAGCCCGTAACAAGCAAGCGTCTAATTAGCAGTGGCTCTTTGTTTAGGCTACATACTTAATCTACCGCGTCTTATCTTGGGTAGACAGCGATCGCAGGGGGGATTTCTTGAGCAGATAACCGTACCTCAAAACATTTCCCATAGGTCTTTAGTCCCAATTAATTCTTTCTGGCTCCCAGGGTTTTACCAGCTGTGAGAATAATTCATCACTTCCATGTCCTAGGATAGTGCTTTGTGACCACAGTCATGAATTATACAGATGATTTTAATTTTTTGTGATTATTGTGACTGATTTTTTTAATCCTAGTGAGATAAACTTTAGCAGTTGCAGGGAAATAGTTTTAGTTATCATTAGCCTTCACAGGCTAAATTGTGCTCTTACCACCCATGATCCTCAATCAACCTTAGTATGGAGTGGCAAAGTAATATGGCTCTTTTTAAAATTAAATCTCATCTGGGAAATTAGTCATTTAAATCACAGTGATTTCGCAGAAGTTAGATGCGGATATACAGTTGTGATGCCAAATCACTTGCAAAAATATTCTTACGCCTAACAAATGTAGAGACACGATAACTCTCAGATTTATCTACTAAAGCCAGACAAACTCTAGCCAACACATACAAGCTAGAAAATAGATGATATCAAAACCGGATTTGCTACAACCATAAGTTTTTTACATCAGCAATTAAAAATCATTACTAGTTGCTGTAGGTAATTGTTTCCGGTAAAAAGCAAATTTATTGAATGTTCTACTAAGTACTTAGAGATATTCTGGCATTTTGGCACAATAGTACACGGTATTAACGATACTCTATTGAGAGTAGGCGTAGTAATCCAATCTAAGTCGTGAACGTTACGTTAGTTTTACGTAAACGCGTACTTCTGCAAAAAAAGCAAGCTACGCTTTGCGTCTTTGAAATCAGAAGCTACTTCCTTTTCGCTGAAGGCGTCCCGTGTTTCTATGGGAAAGTAACCTATGGCGAGCGTTGACCATAATAGACGGGTAACGTATAGCACTAAAAAAAGAAAAAGAGGATTTCACAAATTATTTAGGACTGCTTATAGATATCCACATTTACACAGCAGCTTTATCAGCGATTATTATTGACTACAAATGCTAGTTGTTAGTTTTTGCAAGTCATATATAAAAATTATTCAATGGGGAAAAATTGATAATAAAGCATGAAATTTACTAAATTTAAAAAACTCATTTTTCCAGACAAAATATTAAATATAATTTTTGATTTTCTTGATTAATGTAATTCAATACCTCACAAATTATTGTGTTTACAAAAGCCTATACAAATAGATTATTTATCATTATCATAAATATTTATATTCTGTTAAAGTTCGTTATGATGTGTGAAAAACAATTACTAAAAACTGCTAATTTTACAAATAGTTTCGTTAGCCAAAATAAAGGATAAAAAATGATAAGACAGTGGAAAATCAAATATAGAGTCAGCGAATTCCTAAGTAAAATCACAAATAAGTATTTTTGCTCATCGCATGATATGATAGATTCTTAAGTCTGTAATAATAAGCAAGTAACACAAGCAGAGACTACCAAGTAAAGTCCTCTTGTTATAGTCCCAGCTTGATTTGTGGCGTATATTCCTAACCTCATACTACTCTAGGTAAAACGCTCTCCAGGCACTACAGACTTCATCCTTCATTTGATTCAAATGCTTTAGCTCAAGCAATGTCAACACTGATAAAAAATTTTAATTAAAAAATGGGATAACTAGGGTGAAAACGATTCGTCAACTCCTATTTCCGGTAGTTAACTAGTGTTAATTTTAGGACTTACGCAAGGGTCATATTTTTTCGTATAGGTTGTTCAGAGTCAAAAGTCAATAGTCCAAATATTTTTGACTCTTGACTCCATAACAGAAAATATATGTACCAGTTAGGTGAGTCCTGAATTTCCTTGGTCTAGTTGACAGTATGAACAAATTAGAAATTATTTGAAGTTTAGTTATCAAGTTGATCATGGAACATATTTCTCAACTTACAGCAAAAATCAGAGAGAAAACTGCATACCCAGACATCCTAGTCATATCCCGTATCTTTCTACCGAAAGAAGCTGTAATTGGGGAATATATTTACAATCGATGTCTCCAAGACCCGGAACGAGTGATTGTATTGGCAGCTGGTTGCTCAGGAGATAAAGTATTTGATCAAACTCAACAGTTTCCTGTATATCGCTGGATTTACCCGGAATACTGGCGTAGTGGTTTTATCGGGAGTATCCTGAAGTCTTGCCTCAATATGCTCTGGTCATTTGTGCTAGCAATTAAACTTTATTTTCGCTATCACTACCGCTATATTGAGTGGGGTCACGGCTATGAGTTTCCTTCGCTGTTGCTATTGAGCTACTTGTTACCTATTCGCTTTTTTATCTACCTGCACGGTAACGACATTATTTATGCTTTACGCAACCCCGTGCTGCGATCGCTATTTAAATTGACACTTCATAGAGCTGAAGGGATTGTTTGTAACAGTTCCTACACACAAGATTACCTCAGAACTACTTTTCGATTAAATACCCCTACCCACGTAATTAACCCAGTAGTTAGACCAGAAAAGTTTGGCACTGGAGCGAATTCAAGCAGTATTGACGATTTACGTGCCAGCATACGTCAAGCTCATAACATTCCAGAAACAGCAATAGTGATTCTTTCAGTTGGCAGCCTGGTCAAGTATAAAAACTTTGACCGAATAATTGATAACATACCACTGCTGCTGACTATTGGCGTCGATGTTCACTATATACTCTGCGGACAAGGGCCTTGTGAGTCTGAACTCCAATCTCAAGCAAATCGCTTGCGGGTAGATAAACGGGTACATTTTGCCGGATATGTACCAGATCGAGAATTAGCTGGCTACTATGCAGCCTGTGACATATTTGCGATGCTGATGTTGGATACAAAAGCTAACAACATAGAGGGTTTTGGCATCGCTCACTTAGAAGCGAGTTACTTTGGTAAGCCTGTAATTGCCTCTCGTTTAGGTAGTGTCCTAGATGCAGTTCAGCACGAAGAGAATGGCATACTGGTTAATCCCAATTCTGGCTATGAAGTTTTTCAAGCTTTTAATCGGTTGTGTAAAGATCAGCTATTGCGTGAGCAACTTGGGCGCAGAGGTAAAGAATTAGCCAAACGCAAAGCTGCTTATAAATGTCTATATAAAGCTGACCACAATTGAGCAAATTTGTGAATAGGCGTGTCCGTGTAGCTCAGAAGGTTATACGGTAAGTCAATTCATCAGATGATCTGCCTTTGATGAACTCTGCATTCTGATTGACTTTGTGCAACTCGAACCCAAGCTTCTCAACCACCTTACGGGAGGCAAGATTATGCTCGTTCACCGATGCGTGTAGTGCAAACAAGCTAAAGCGCCGTTGGGTTTCGGCGATCGCTAGAGAACAGTAGACTGGGGCATATCCCCGTTTCTGGAAATCAACGAATGTCATGAAGCCGATTTCCGCGTATTGGTCGTCAAAAATACCTATCTCGACAACACCTACAGGTTGGTGTTGGGAGATTATAGCAACCCATTTGAGCCAGACCATGGTATGGTTGTCGGGTGATTTTTCTAGCGCGGCAAACTTGAACTTGTGCTTAATCTCCATGAAAGTCGGTATTGGCTCCTCAAGATACTCGTACAGATGCGGATCGCTCATATAGGAGTACAGGAGATCGGCATGCTGTTCTGTAACCTTTTCTAAACGCAAGATCCCCGCATCTGTTGCCATGATTTTTCAGATTCTTCTGTTAGCTTGACCTTATCTATTTCGCAGTTTGTTGCATTAACCACCGCCGACAATAGTTACTACTTCTAAGCGATCACCTGGTTGCACTTTTGTTTCCGGCCAAAACTGGCGGTGTAAAATTTCACCGTTATACTCCACAGCCACCAAACGAGGATTAAAACCCAATTGTTGAAGTAATTCAGGTAAAGGAGTTTGAGACAAACAGGTTTGGTTTTCCCCATTTACCTGAAGTGTAATCTCATTAGACATAAGCGATGTGGGGCATTGCAAACTAAAAGAGGTTTTTATTGTTTGTGGTAGGTAACTGGGTTGTGGGAATTGATCACAAAGTTGTCAAAAATCATCTTGAATTTGGAATTTCTAAAGGCTGTGGTTTAATGCGATTGAGCTGGGAGAGAAAATATTGTGTCACTAAGGTAGGTTGTTCAGCTTGCATAAGCGATCGCACTACCGCCACACGTTCTGCTCCTGCATCAATCACATCATTGATGTTATTGGCATCTATTCCGCCAATGGCAAACCAGGGAATTGAGCAATTTTTGGCGGCATAGCTGACGTACTCTAAACCTGCTGCTGCTTTACCTACTTTCGTGGGAGTTTCATAAACAGGCCCCACGCCAATATAATCTGCACCTTCAGCAATTGCCCCTTGCATTTCTTCTGGATTTGTGGTAGAACGACCGATCAAGCGCTGTGAGCCGAGTAATTGCCGAGCAATGGCAATAGATATATCTTGCTGTCCCAGATGCACCCCATCTGCATCTACCGCCAAAGCCAGATCTACTCGGTCATTGATGATGAACAGAGCACCGTAGATGGAGCACAGCTGCCGTAGTTTCTTGGCTTGTTCTAGACGGAAAGAATCATCGGCGGTTTTGTCGCGGTACTGTAGGAGCGTTAATCCACCTTTGAGTGCAGCCTCAACAGTGCCTAACAAGGTTTCACTAGGAGAAGTAACAAGATATAGATGCGATCGCCACAACAGTTGATGCCGTTGATAACCCATCAAACTACTTTCTAGAGCATAAACCTGATAGCGCATCTGCTTACAAGCTTTAGACATATTTGAGTGATAAAGCTTGCCATATTCTTCCAAAACCCGCAGTGCTTCTTCTGTGCGGCAAAAATTAGCCTGCAATAAAGATTTGATGCTAGCCCGTTTTTCTTCTTGAGGATGGGTTAACTCAGTCCCAGGATCACCTGGTGTATCTCGCGCCGCCCGCAATTCAGATGTATGCCATTTAGCTATCTCTTGCCGCAGGTGCTTGCATTCAAGGGACAACTGTGAATTATTCAACCCAAAACGACACCATTCTTCGATAATTCGCAAACCCTCACGAGCGCGGTCTAAATTGGCGTCTAAAATGCGGTGAATAACTTGCTGTATTTGCTCTTTTTGGCTGTAAGGCTCGACCATTACAACAACCCCATTAGTGCTTTCATCGAAACAGCCAGCCTCTTTCATATTTGTACTGTTTTTCACATTGGTGATTGTTTACAAGATATTAGGGATTGGGGATTGGGTATTGGGGGAAGGGAAATGGGTAAAGGGGAAAGGTAAAAATCATCCCTTTGCGCTTTGCCCTTTAACCTTTTGCCTCCTTCTCCAGTTCCTTCGTTTATTACTCTGTATTAAAAATCCCCAATTGGTCAATATGTGAGTAATATTATCGACATATTAGTGTTTGAGAGTATAAGAATTTATTGTTAGTTATAAGGAGTTGTGTTAAAGATGATTCCTCCTGTTGAATTGTCTCAGTACCGTAAAGAAGATGTCCCGAAAGCATTACTGACGTTTTTGGAATCAGCAATGCTTTCAATTTTTCGTCTTTCAGTATTATCTTTGACCGTAAGCATGGGAGTAGTAAGTATGGCGTTTCTGGGTACAAGCCTTGACAGCGCCATTGCTCAGATTCCATCCGCACCAAATTCGATCCCACCGGGTGAGAAAACAATTTCTCAGGTTAACGTGCTGTTTGTCAACCCAAGTGTCGGAGATGACAGCGCAGGCGACGGCGGCGATCGCGCTCCTTTGAAAACGATCGCTCAAGCGCTGCGATTAGCTAATGCCAATACTGTAATTATCCTCTCCACTGGCACTTACAGCGCTGAGACTGGAGAGGTATTTCCTTTAATAATGAAATCGGGTGTTTCCATTCAAGGTGACCCTAGCAGTAAAGGCAAGGATATTATCATCCAGGGAGGCGGTGGATACCTAAGTCGCAGCTTTGGCGGTCAAAACGTCACAATTGTTGGAGCAAACCAAGCCTTGCTGACTGGGGTAACGGTGACGAATTCCAATCCTCGTGGTTATGGTTTGTGGATTGAATCCAGCAATCCGGTCATTGCAGAAAATACATTTACTGGTAGTACTCAAGATGGAATTTCTGTCAATGGTAACGCTACGCCGACCATTAGCAAGAATTACTTTTATCTAAATGGAGCCAATGGGATCACAATTAGTGGTGGTTCTCGTGCTGAAGTACGAGAAAATGTCTTGCAAAAAACGGGCTTTGGGATCAATATTGCCCAAAATGCTGCTCCTGTAGTGGTAGGCAATCAAATTCAGGACAATAGATCAGGAATTTTAGTACAGGCAAATGCCCGCCCGATTTTGCGGAATAATCTTATTCAAAATAGTAAAGAAGATGGTGTAGTAGCGATCGCTCAAGCAATGCCAGATTTAGGCAACGCCTCCGAACCAGGGGGTAATGAGTTTCGCGATAATGCTCGTTACGACATTAACGCCAGCGCAGCCAAGCAGGTAATTTCTGCCTTTGGCAACAACTTTACTGGTGATAAGATTGCCGGCAATGTAGATATTAAAGGCATCACAGCACCCATCGCCCACAATCAACCTACCCCCGCCTCTAATAATGTGGTGCGAGAAATACCAGCAAATGGAGAAATTTCCTTTTCGGCTCCCAGAGTACCTGAAACGACCAACAGGCAGACACTACCATTACCCAGGAACAGCATTTCTCAAAATAATGGCGCTGCACAATTAAACAGTCAACTGTTGCCACTTTTGCCAGCCAATGCACCGATTTCTGTACCTAGATCGAATCAACAGCCGCCTACCTCAAGAGTTGCCGGGTTTCCTATTCCCAGCAGCTTGGTAGGTAGACAGATACCGAAAGCTACTCCCAAACCAGCAAATCTGCCTGATGTGCCGCAGTTGAATTATGTGCAGATTGATCCCAAGACGATTGAGTTTACTGCACCTCAGCCCCCATCTGATCTAGCACAGGCACAAGTACCCACAAGGGAACAGCAGCTATTACCAACACTAAAAGCTGTTCCCCTTGGCAATTCATTAGTTTTGCCACGCGATCGCAATATCTCCATTGACAACAAAATGCCAGTACCCGAAACTGCAACTGTCGCTTATGGTGGGGATTTGTCGCCTGGTGCTACACAGTTTGGTGTACGTTACCGGGTGATGGTGCAACTAGCAACTGATAATGAACGCGATTTAGTGCGATCGCTCGCCCCTGGCGCGTTTTCTACAGTCTGGCAAGGTCGAAGAGTCATGCAAGCGGGTGTCTTTAGCAGCGAATATAACGCCCAGGAAATGGTCAGAACGCTCAATAGCAAAGGTTTAATAGCTGTTCTTGAACCTTTGAATTGAATCAGTGAAAAAACCTTCATCAACTTAAGTTGATGAAGGTTTGAACAAGTGGATTTTTGCAGTTATCAATTAAGCACAGTAGGAACAATGATTGGCAAAAAATGTTAGGAATAAGCCAGGGGGCAAGTCCTGGCTAGCTATACCTGAACATAAGATGCCTATAAAACGAATATTATCAGTCGCATATTACAACAACAATAGATAAGAAACAGATAGGCAGTATCTATAAAAAGTTCGATTTTTAAACCTTAAGTACCAGTTAACATACTCATAATTCGAGCAATAGTATATCTATAGCTGTTGCCAGGTAAGTAGCTAGGCGTAAATAAATTAAAGTTTATAGTAAATTAGCGCGGTCTTCTCCCTTCGCGTAGCGTCTCGTAGAGAAGGGGCTACGGTGTACACACATCTCTGTACAAAACCAAAATCGTTGTAGATCCTCCTAAATCCCCCTTAAAAAGGGGAACTTTGAGAGGTTTTTGCTCCCCTTTTTAAGGGGGGTTGGGGGGATCAAAAGCCTGTGGGGCAACTCTAAAAGACTTGTGTGTACACCGTAGCGTAGAGAAGGGGAGACGCCCGCCCTAGGATGCCCAAAGGGCTGTAGGGCGATAGCGTTCGCGCTTAGAGCGACGTAGGAGCGTCACCCGTACCCCTACGCTTAAGCAAGCTACGCGCAGCGTCTCCGTTAGGAGAAGGGTAAGGACTTTAGTCCTGATGATAATGCTTGTTTTGAGCGATGAATCGCTCACTACGTACTAAGATTTTATTTTATATTTAAACGTCAGGTGTTTGCTTAAGCGAGTGGTTAACGCTGTTCGCCATACATCGCTTTGAGTTTTGATGTGAAAGACTCAGAGCGATCGCTTTTTTCTGGGGTAAATCGCCCTATGGGGGGATGAATAGCCGCAGGTAGCAGCAATTTTGTTTTAGGAGAGATTGGTGATGTTGTGGGCGGTGGACTCTCTTCAGAAGTTTGCCTGTGGCTGACAGCAGACGCTAACTGTCGCGTTGCCAAAGAGGTAACTTCCCTAGAATGAGGGGACTTCGGGATGCTTTGATTTTCCCTACTTGCTGGCTTTGTTTCTGCTTCGCCTAATGCTGCCTTTTGTTCTCTACTGATCAGTTGCATGGGTGCAGCATTGCTTTGTTGATAGGCGTTACCGACCCTAGCAGGTGGTAGTTGAAGATTCTTGGCTTTCTCAACGGTGGTGTTTTTCGGGACAGGTGGTAGGCTTGGTGCAGTTGATGCAGTTAGGCTTTGAGGAAATTTGCTGCAAATCAGGCGTTCAAATTCCATATTGAAATGATGAGTAGCTTGTCCTCGCCGTTGCCAAAAAACTAAAATTTGCTGTACGGAAACCGCTTTATAACGACCTTGATACAGCGCCTCAATGACTGCAAGATGTAGCCAATAAATTGGGTATTGCGTTTGCCAACGGTTAACTAAATCAACGGCGTTATACCCACCAAGATCAAAACTATAGTGAATTAATAAGGCGGTAGCCAAGTCGGCGAAAGTATCTGGAACTGTTTTTAACATGGGCTATTAGCTTCAGGCAATAGGTATAAGTTTTCGACCCATCGCATATAGCCTAACGTGCTTTTAACTACATGAAAAATTTCCAATAGTTACCAGGCTGATAGGCAGTGTTTCCCATTCTACTTGTCAACTGCTGGAATGCAACACTATGTGGGGTGAATTGATCGCGGGTGTTCGCTTGATGGCAACTAATGCTTGATAAATCATTGCTGCAACTTCAGCACGTGTTGCGGAACGGGAAGGTTCAAGCAGCTTGGAGTCTGGGTAATTAACGATGATTCTTTGTTGTGTCGCAGTCGCAACGGCTGTCTGGGCATATTCAGGAATAGCTTGACGATCGCTGTAGACTTTTAGGGCATTGTTATTAGTTGTTGATAATCCCAAACCATTAACTAGGGAGACAATCACCTGTAATCGTTGCACATTTTGGTCAGGGCGGAAGGTGCGATCGCTAAATCCACTGACAAAGCCGCCGCTAGCCGCGATTTTCAGGGCATTGTACGCCCAAAAGTTCTGAGGTACGTCCGTAAAATCGGGTGCTGGGCGTTTGGGAGTAGGATTAAAGGACACCGCCACTAAAGCCGCATACTGGGCGCGAGTCATGGGTTTATCTGGCTGGTAGCTACCATCGGCAAAACCATGAGTTAAGTCCATACTCATTAATGCGCGAATGAATACTTCTGCCCAGTGTCCCACAATGTCTGTAAAAGATGGTATATCTACCTGGGGATTGACAATATAAGGAGATGTGATAGGATTTTCCTTGCCACTGGCGACTAATGCTTGGTAAATTAATGCCGCAACTTCCGCACGAGTGATATCCCGCAGTGGTTCGAGCTGTTCTGTTTGAGGGTAATTCACCACTAATAGTTTTTGGGTGGCAACGGCTAGAGAATTTGTGGCGTAACTAGGAATTTGAGCGCGATCGCGATATACAGTTAACACATTCGGATTGCCTCCACTCAGCTTTAACCCATTGACAACAGATACTATTGCTTGAATTTTTGTCAAATTTTGCTCCGGTCGAAACGACCCATCGGGAAAGCCGCTGATAAAGCCCATATTTGCAGCACTCAAGATGACTGAAGCCGCCCAATAGTCTGGTTTTATATCCGTAAAATTACGCTTATTATTACTTGCAGGTAACTGAAAAACCTTAGAAACGAGGGCAGCATACTGAGCACGGGTAATTGGAGCATTTGGCAGAAAAGTACCGTTAGGAAAGCCCTTAATTAAACCTTTACTAACTAATGGTTCGACAAAAGTCGCCGCCCAATGCCCATCTAAATCAGAGAAACTAGTACTAACTCCTACTTGACTGGGAGTATCTGCCGTGGTGGCGATAAATTCTACCAGCCCCTTAACTTGAGTAGGATTTAACTGATTGCCAACGGAAACCAACTTTTGTGCTGCAGCATTTTGTAAATCAAATTCACCACTCTCACGAAAGATATTATTTGCAGGATCTTGGGCGCTACCTAAATCGGGGACTGCATTGCCATTGACCAACAGACCGCCTTGGGTATTTTTGGCAATGAGATTCTGACGCAGCACAGGACGGGCGTCTCGTGAAAGTGCGATCGCCGTGCGATTTTCTGATAATTTATTATTTGCAATCAAAGGGGCAGCAAAGTCACTAACGGCAATGCCCAAAGGATTTTTTTGAAATACGTTCCGTAAGACTTCCCCCTTACTATTCCGTGCCATGAACAACCCGCTGGCAAGGTTTTGCACAAACACGTTATCCACAATTGCGGGTTTAGCATTGCCAGTTGTAAAAACACCTTCTCGCCCACAGTTAATCAAAGTATTGTTAGCCAGAGTTGGCGAAGCTGATTCAATCCAGACACCAGTCCCTTTTGCCATAGCATTTGTAACCGTCACCCCCAAGAGACTGGCATTACCTAGTAAAAGCAGCGTGATATTTTGCGTACCAAAGCTGGGACTCTGATACTCACCACTCCCAGAAATTATAATTCCTGTACCTTTGTTAGCTTCATTACCCACCACCGTCACCCCCGGTGGGATGACCAGTGGAAAAACTTCGCCTGTCGCGGCTTTATAAATTCCAGATGCCAGCTGGATGATAGCGGGCGTTTGGGTTGCTTTTAAGGCACGGGTGAGGCTTTTAAACGGACTCAACCGTGAACCAGCATTATCATCATTCCCCGTAACGAGGTTGACATAGATTGTTGCAACGAGGGTAGAGTTCACCATTAATAATTGTGAGTCAAATGTTTAAATTATGACATTCATAAATGACACTACTTATAACAAACTTTTTTCAAGTAGTATCTCTGTGTATAGAAAAT
The DNA here is from genome assembly GCF_014904695.1 of Nostoc sp. MG11. GTDB lineage: Bacteria > Cyanobacteriota > Cyanobacteriia > Cyanobacteriales > Nostocaceae > Komarekiella. The sequence goes on from NZ_JACXXN010000005.1 coordinate 342,824, forward strand.
ATATCCGCCTGATATTATCTTGTCGGCGGCTGATATGTACACATCAGTTATAGACTCTCATGCAACGTTCTGAGTTCATTTCTAAGTTTTAAATTTTAAGTTTGGCATTAATAGCCTTAGTTTTTGCGATTGCTTCGTTCACTTTGGGAATACTGAACTTAGAGCACCCAAGGGAGTATTAAAAATGTCAGACAATCGCATCAGTGCAAATCTTTCCCAAACAGACCGGCTACAAGTAATGCAAGCAATCACTACTATTCGGGAAAAGTTACCATTTTTGATTGATTTGACCGCAGAGGAGCGCAAATCTTTGCCTAAACTAGGCGACAAAAGTCGAGCCTTTGTCAGTAAAGCATTAGAGGTAGCAACCCAAAACCCAGATTTTTTGCCGCGATCGTTTGAATTAGATGAAATGCGTCGGTATGTAGAATTATTTGACGCATTATATCCAGTACTTTTATCTTTAACCCAACTGCAAGAATTGGTAGATGATACTTTGATTGCAACTGGTAGTGAAGCTTATACAGCAGCTTTAGCAGTTTACAACTATGCCAAAGTTAATGGTAATGTATCAGGCTTAGATGCAGTAATTGATGATATGGGGCGCAGATTTAGCCGTAGATCTCGGAAAACTCAACCATTAGCAAACCCGGAAGCTCCAAAATTAACTCAGTAATTCAACTATAGAAAGTAAAACTTTTAGCTCAGAACCTCGAAGTTCCGAGTTCCGAACACGAACTTCCGAGTTCCGAACACGAACTTCCGAGTTCCGAACACGAACTTCCGAGTTCCGAACACGAACTTCCGAGTTCCGAACACGAACTTCCGAGTTCTGAGCACGAACTTTCGAGTTCTGAGCACGAACTTCCGAGTTCTGAGCACGAACTTCCGAGTTCTGAGCACGAACTTCCGAGTTCTGAGCACGAAGTAAAAATATACAGCTTTGTGTCTTAGTGTCTTTGTGTTTAAAAACAGATCCCCCAACCCCCTTAGAAAGGGGGCTTTACACGTTCCCCCCTTAAAAAGGGGGGTTAGGGGGGATCAGGGTTTCAGGCTTCAGTGCGTAAGTCCTATTTATTTATTTGGAAGTCCCTAGTTTTTTCCCAAAACGCCGCCGCATACCCATACCTAACCCAAACACTGCAACTGAACCCAAAAGAGTCCCCGGTTCAGGAACTCGTTCTATGGTGGCATTTCTCACCTCTAAGGCTGATGTAGCCACATAATCATCTATATCCACCACCCCAAAGGCTAGAGTGTAAGTTCCCGGCTGACTAAAGGCATAAGAGTTAATCCCCGTTTCCCGAATAAAGGGACTGGAAGCTTGAGTTGTATCAGTAAAGTCAGCCAACTTAATCAGCGTGCTATCCACCAAGAAAAAAGCAAAATCTGCGTAGCTGGTTTCATTCGTGCGGAAGTTCCAATCGAAACGCAAGACATCACCAGCCGCAACAGTTACCGTATTTTTGATAGCAGACCCTTCCAATGCATCTCCCTCAATATCTAAAGCTTGCGGGACTAAGCCGAGAAAGTCTTGCAAGTCTGGCAAAGGATTTGCCAAACCTGCGGGATTACCAGAGTAGTTGAAAGTTGCATCGGGTTGAGGGAAGTCATCATCTAGTAAAGCGTTATTAGATAGATTTGCCTGACCCAAAGCTGGGGTATTTATATCACCAAATTGCTGCCAGTTACTTAGGTCTAACTGAATAGCATGAGCAGAGGTTGTGTTTATTGGTATCCCAAAGCCGACAAGGCTAAAAAGACCTAGCTTGAAAGTTGAATTGACGAATGTGGAAAGTTTCATGAGATTACTGTTTTCTATGGGTGTACGTTTGGCAAAGAAATAAAACGAGATGTGGTAGCCGCCCAATACCTTTCGGTTAAGGGGGAAAGGGTAAAGGGGAAAATTCCTTCAGGAAAGCTTTGGCGAGAGTGGTAAATGCTCTCGCTGCTACAACTTAGAACAAGAAGTTATCGGCATTAGCTAAAGTCGCTTGGTCTAAACCTTGTACCGTCACCAGAGTAGTGGAACGACCTCGACCCCCTAAGCCATCTGAGTCGATGAGCACAGTGGTATTGCTGCCCTTAGTCCCAAAACTCAAGTAGCCTTGTGTAGTGGCACTTTCGTAGTTGAGGTTGTCGAGATTCAAGCTTTGGAATAGTGTGAGCAAGGCAATCTTGTCTGTACCAGCTACAAAATCAGTAATTTCATCTCCCGCATCCCGGATACTGGTGTAGACAAACTGGTCACTGCTAGCACCACCCGTAAGGATATCTTTGCCTTTGAAGCCAGTGATGATGTCAGTGCCATTGGAGCCAACTAGGGTGTCGCGTCCTGACGTGCCGTTAATTAGCTGATCGTTGTCTGTAATACTGACATTTATAGAATTAATTGCAATGTCGTTGTAACTGGCATCAGCGCTGGCTGCCGTTAGGGTCAGCGTGCTAGTGTGATTGCCTTCTACAACATCATCATCCACGGCTGCCACGGTGATAGTCTGAGCCTGATTCCAATTGGCAGCGGTGAAGGTTAGGGTATTGACATCGGCGGTAACTTGTGCAGTGAAATTGATAGCGATCGCCACATCTGCGGTGGGTTGGCTAGTCAGCGCTACGGTGTAAGTATCCGTTGCTCCGCCTTCTGTGACATTGGTGCTGCCATCTGTTTCCGCAATTATTACACCTGCGTTCAGGGTAGCTAACTCAATCTGCACCACTCGGATGTTGTCCGTTGCATCTGTTTCGCCCTGGATACCGTCCCCAAAATATTCGTTTTCATATCTGCCATACAAGTCGTAATCCGCTACAAAGATCAGGTAGCCATTACTTCCTGCATAATTGGGAATGGTAAGAGTCTGGTTAAGTGTATAGCTAGCCCCTGCTGCTAGTGGTGTTTGCTCCCCTGTCGATGCCTCTACCAGTTGCAAATCAAAGACATCTAAATCATCGTCAGTTGAAAAGAAAATAGCATCGTTCCAATCAGCTGGAGCATATACTGTTCCCTGGTTGGTAACTGTCCAGGACACATCAACTGTCCCACCTGTGACGGCTGGTGTTAAAACTTCAGCATCAGAAAGCACCAAGTTTGGGGCGCTCAGGTTAATTGGTATCGCTTGCAGGATATTGCTCTCTTCGTAGCTTAAAGGTTGGCTAATAGACAAATTATCAGTTGTAATTACCAGGTAGCGATGGCCTAGAAAGTTAAACGGTATGTAAGAGTTAATTTCGTTACGAGGAAGAAAAACATCAGCGCTGGCTGTATAGCTAGCTCCCGGTGCTAGAGGAGTATCCCCTTCTGACAAACGGTGGCCTACACTGAAAAAATTGCTCTCTCTAGGTATTGCTTCTAAGTACCGATCGTATGAAATGTAAATCTCGTCCTTTAAGTCAGCAAAAGCGATCGCATCACCTTGGTTGGTAACAGTCCAAGACACACGGATAGTCTCACCCAACACCGCAGATGTTGGGGCGGTGATATTAGAAATGACTAAATCTGGGGTGCGTAAGGTAATTGGTTGAGCAAATACATTGTTGCCCTCATTTGTTTCGCTCAGGTTGTTAATTCTATCTGTGCTAAAGAGCAGATAGCGGCTATTTTTTCTAGCGTAGTAGGGAATAGTAATATTCTGGGTGATTGTATAGCTATCCCCTGCTGCAAGAGGTGTATTGTTTTCTGAAAATCCGTTGGTGACAGAGATATCGTTACCGTAGTAATTCTCGTAGATATCTCTGTCTAGAAATTCGTCATCTGAAAGGTAAATGTTGTCATACCAGTTAGCGGTAGCGATCCCATTACCCTGGTTGATTACAGTCCAGGATACATCTAAGCTCTCGCCCACGGTGGCAAATAGTGGGGCTGTCACAGAAGACACTATCAAATCAGGTTTAACCATAAATAATCTGTCTCCGATTTATTTAAAAAATCTATTTTTTGCAATTAGTGGAGGTTGAAAAGCCTCTCTGCTTTACAGGCTACGGTGTACACACATCTCTGTACAAAACCAAAATCGTTGTATATCCTCCTAAATCCCCCTTCAGAAGGGGGACTTTGAGAGGTTTTTGCCCCCCTTTTGAAGGGGGGTTGGGGGGATCAAAAGCCTGTGGGGCAACTCTAAAAGATTTGTGTGTACACCGTAGGCTTTACAGGGGGAGGCTTGTGGACGTGTGGATTTTACTGATATCCAACTATTTGTCCTCACACAGCCCTCAGAAAGTTGGTGCTATTGGGATAACGGTTTCATTTGTTACTAGTTTTAACTGATATGGTAAGTTGAGAAACTTGGTATTTACCACTTCTTTATAAAGCTCTAAGTCTATTTGCCAGCTACCAATTATTTGCGATAGCTTAGCCAAACGTTGGCTCTGATTCTCTTGGGCGATCGCGTGACTGAAACTAGCAGTAAATAGAACTATAGGACGTACTGTTTTATCTGGCAGTTGTAGCCCAGCTTCATTGATATCTAAGCTTAGTTGCGCCTCTTCAAGAGTATAATTAAACCGCATTGCAGCTTGTACAGGAGCTTTACCAAACTCATGCCACGGCCCAGGATTCAGCAATGTTTTAAAGATATAGTTACGCGCTGTGTTGTTCTGCTGCTCAAATAAAACATGTCCCCGAAAATTAATCGATACCTCTTGATACTCTAGTTGCGTCAATGTCTCCGAATATTTCCGAGCGATCGCTGGGATTTCTACTTCTTTTAATTCTTTAGTAGCTATTAGTTCGATGAAAATAATCTTGTTGACTTGGGCAATTATATTGATGCCGTTTTGGAACTTCACTTGAGCAGCAGAATTCATCAAAATCGGCGCTTGTGATAGTTTCCAGTCACTAGGAACGATGCCACTATATTTGAGAAAATCTGGAGTTAAAATTATTGGATTGTGCTGTTTAGCTGCGATCGCAATGCTAACTTCCTGGATATTTAGACTTTGATTCATCTGTTTTTTAACTTTCTATAAATTTAATCTGTACAGAAAAAATTAAGTTCAATTCCTATACAAATCTAGGTAGTAAAAATCTGCGGTCTTTTCGACCCCACCATAATTTCAGTCATGTTCTTATTTTTGGAATTTTATTGAGATAACTTCTCAAAATTTTGTAAGTAAACACTAATACAATTTATCTTATTTAATACTTTTTGCTAGCAAAACTACTTAAGTAGTTTATAAGCTATGTGGGTGTAATAGAATCCACTTTAGTGTAAATTTACTCATTTCTTTAAAAAGAAAGCATTTCCTAAAATATTTTCGAGAAAGATAAATTTTTCATAAAGTGCTACTCAATAGTTATTGGAATAAGTATAATTACTTGATAAACTAAAAAAAGTTAAACTAAAAGAGCCGCAAGTTTCCCATTGCTGTCTTTACGTAAAATCTTTAATAAAAACCGATATAGCGTGTATATTTTAAAATAGGCTGTCAAATCAATATTTATTTAGTTGCGAAAAAGGGGTTAGCTGGCCTTAACTCGGCGGACTAACACAAGAGCTCTCACTGAGTGGGCTACAGTATAGCTTCCTTAATGAACCAGTTATTTATATATATATGCCCGAAAGCTAATGACTGAAACGATCCAAATTGGTAATCGTACAATCACAGCTAGTGAACTGATTCCCTTACTGGCAAGTTACCTTATGCTGCCGCACTTGCAGCGGGAATTAATAATTGACGAAGCAATTGAGCAAATCTCACGCTCCGCGAACGCAGTAGTAGTAGAATGCACACCTGAAGAAGTAGCCCAAGCTCAACAGCAGTTTTACGCTGAAAAACAGTTAAATAGTGAAGCTGACATCCAAGCTTGGATGGCATATCAAGGGCTGACTGCCGATCAACTTGAAGCTGTTACTACTCGCAAGCTGAAGATTGAAAAATTCAAGCAAGCTGTTTGGGGTAATAAACTAGAATCCTACTTTTTTCAGTGCAAGGCAAAACTGGACAAAGTTATTTACTCTCTGCTACGAACACAGGATGTGGGAATTGCTCAAGAACTCTACTTTCGGATTCAAGACCAAGAAAATTCCTTTGCCGAAGTAGCGCGGGAATATTCACAAGGGCCAGAAGCCCAAACTGGCGGTTTAGTGGGCCCGATTGAACTGAACGCACTACATCCAGTAATGGTGCAAATGCTTTCTAGCAGTCAACCGGGTCAAATATTGCCCCCGGCTCGTGTCGCCGAGTGGTTTGTGATTGTGCGGTTGGAGAAATTCATCCCAGCAAAACTAGATGAACCCATGAAAGTACGCCTGCTGAATGAACTCTTTGAAACCTGGCTAAAGGAACAGCAAAAGCAAATTATGTCTGCTCCAGCTGATGACAGAATAATTACTAATTCGTAATTCGCCCTGGGGCTAAGCCCCGCTGCGCTAAAGTAATTCGTGAGGCAGCTCGGCCTTGGTGGTTCTCCCAAAGAGGAACTGCTCAACCCGGAGGGTAATTCGTAATTAGTGATTCGTTAATTATGAATTAATTTGTTGAGGTACAACGAAAAGTCGGAGCGGAAAATGCGGTCTTGGGGTCTGATGCCACTTCGGCTTAGTTTTAGCAACGGAAAAATTTTGCGCGTTAAGGCTGAAAAGCTCACAGCATAGTGGTTATAACTAATCAGCCTTTGCTTTTTACCCTTAGCGACTCAGCCACCAGCCGTATGGCTCCCGTAGAACTTTCTTGCTGCACGAGCCGCCCCTGGAGCTGTACGAAGCCAGGGGAGCTTACAGCGCCTGGCTCATGGGCCGGAACAGGATCTCTCGTTCACGTCTACCTCTTCCAGCTGGCCCATGGCGAAGGAGACCGCCCGCGCGAATGAATCAGCAGGATATAGTTATCTGCCTTGCACGTGTTGCCTTGCTTAGTGAGCTACGGAATGCAACCAGAGAACACATTTTTTGCTGCTCAGCGACCGGTCATTTGCTCCAGCTTTTCGGGATACCGAGCGCCTTGCACCGCGATCTTGGAGGCGGCGTCATCGATGTCACGCAGATCGTCGGGCGTGAGTTCGATTGAGACTGCCCCAATGTTTTCGTCCAAGCGATGCAGCTTCGTGGTGCCTGGGATAGGCACTATCCAAGGCTTCTGGGCCAGCAGCCAGGCGATCGCAATTTGAGCAGGTGTCGCTTGCTTCTGTTTGGCGATGTTGCCGAGCAGATTAATCAAGGACTGATTCGCCTTGAGAGCCTCCTTAGTGAAGCGAGGCAGGGTGCTGCGGAAGTCGGAGCTATCGAAGGTTGTGCTTTCATCCATCTTGCCAGTGAGAAAGCCCTTGCCCAACGGGCTGTACGGGACAAAGCCGATGCCGAGTTCCTCAAGGGTCGGTATCACCTCCTTTTCAGGAGTCCTCGTCCACAGCGAGTATTCGCTCTGGAGAGCAGCGATCGGCTGAACCGCGTGTGCGCGACGAATCGTTTGCACTCCTGCTTCAGAGAGTCCAAAGTGCTTCACCTTACCTTGCTGAATCAGTTCCTTCACTGCTCCAGCAACGTCTTCGATCGGCACGTTCGGGTCAACCCGGTGCTGATAGAGCAGGTCGATTGTCTCGATTTTAAGTCGCTTGAGCGAGCCTTCCACGGCCTGCTTGATCTGCTCCGGCCAACTATCCAATCCTGGCGCACCCTTCATTCCACGGGGATCGGAATTAGGACTCAGGTCGAACCCGAATTTGGTGGCGATCACCACTTGCCCACGGAAGGGAGCAAGGGCTTCGCCCACAAGCTCTTCATTCAAGAACGGGCCGTAGACCTCGGCGGTGTCAAAGAATGTAATGCCGCGATCGACGGCGGCCCCCAGAAGAGCGGTCATCTCCTGTATGTCTTTGGGCGGGCCATAAGAAAAGCTCATTCCCATGCAGCCAAGCCCGATAGCCGAGACTTCCAGATTACTGTTTCCAAGTTTGCGCTTCTGCATTTTTTGAACTCCTGTCTTTGAATTAAAGGTGAATTAAAGGTCGCAACTGTCCTACTCTAAGATCAGGTCTGGTATTGTTCGTCGCTGACCTGTTCCATTTAGTCCACGGTCTTGCCGTCGAGTTCTGAATGGCGATGTGCATCATGGACGTGGATTTGACGCGATCGCTAGAATAAACCGTCCGTTGATTTCGATAGCTCTTCATTAGCGCGCGTCGCCTGCAACCGTTCCTCGACAGCCGTTGCGATCGTCGCGAGGGCGTCGCTGCCGGCGACGAATAGCTTCGGCGGATTCTCCATTCCGGCGATTTTGACCAGAGCATCGCCCAACTTTGCCGGATCACCCTGCTGCGTGCCGTGATAAGGCGACCACATCTCTTGGGCGCTGCCAAGAGCCGCGTAGTCCTCAATGACATTGCTTGCCCACCTGGTGTTGCCGGCATCCAGAAGGTTCGTGCGGAAGAAGCCCGGCTCGACCACCGTGATCTTGATACCGAACTGCTCGACCTCGGTTGCCACCGACAGCGAGAGTCCTTCGACCGCGAACTTCGTCGCAGCATAGGCGGCGCAGTGCTTCAGTCCGACCACGCCAGCAACGGAGCTGATGTTGATGATGTGGCCCGACCGCTGCTGACGCATAAGCGGCAGCACCGCGCGCATGACGTACACCACACCATAGAAGTTCGTAGCGAACTGGCGTTCGATGTCGTTCGTGGTCATCTCCTCAAAATTACCAAGCAGGCTGTAGCCCGCATTGTTAACCAAAACGTCGATGCGACCGAACTGCTTCACCGCCTCATCGACGCCTGTTTTCGCCTGTACCTCGTCGGCAACATCCAACTGGACAAATGCAAGATTCTCGCTAGTAACGTCGCGCAAGGCATTACGCACTTTGTCGAGGTTTCTTCCGGTCGCGACTACACGATCGCCGGAGTGCAATGCCGCCTTGACGGTTCCGGTGCCAATACCGCTACCAGCGCCTGTGATCAACCAGACTTTGCTCATAATTATTTTCCTTTTACTCGAACTTAATCAAGCCCTGTATTGTTCATTGCTCGTTATCATCGCCATTGCGGGTGTAATAATCGCCAAAGCAATTGGCAGACAAAAACCTTTGAATGTGCAGTTGATCTTTGGGCGATCGCTCATACATTTGATTGATCGTCTCGCCGAACACAGCTTTTATTAGTTTAAAATCTGCTCAGTCATGGATCTTTCTGGTGCTCAACGCTTTTACGATGGCGGGATCGCGATGGTCAAAGAAGGCGCTTTGCTTGCTATCCAACATCGCAACTGCATCCATGTCGGTAGCCTTGGAACGTTCAGTTCTTTGAAGGTGCCTCTACACCCGAGAAGACCAGCACTGCGTTTGGGAGGCGCGCCCCACGGATCTGGATCGCCGAAACAGACTGGTTCAGTTCGGCAAGTTCGGCAGGTGTGAATCGAACGGCAGCCGCGCCGATGTTCTCGATCATATGCGCCATCTGTGTCGTACCAGGGATGGGCACGATCCACGGTTTCTGCGCCATCAGCCATGCCAGCGAGATTTGGGCGGGAGTGGCTTGTTTTCGCACGCCCCAGCTTTTTATCAAGTCAACAAGCCTCAGGTTGTGGGGCAGATTCTCTGGCGAGAACCGGGACTCAATGCCGCGAATGTCACCGTCAGCGAACCGCGTATTTGCGTCAATGGCGCCGGTCAGAAAACCCACGCCAAGCGGACTCCACGGGACGAAGCCGATGCCCAGTTCCTGGCAGAGCGGGATGACTACATCTTCGGGCCCACGCCACAGCAACGAGTACTCGTTCTGAACGGCGCTAATGGGCAGCACGGCATGAGCGCGGCGCAATGTGTTCGGCCCCATCTCGGATAGACCCCAGTGCAAAACCTTGCCTTGCGCCATCAGATCCTTGACCGCGCCGGCGACATCTTCGATTGGCACCTGCGGGTCAACTCGGTGCTGGTAGAGGAGATCGATGCGGTCGGTGCGAAGGCGCTTGAGCATCCCCTCGACGGCCAATTTGATATGGTCGGGGCGGCTGTTGAGTCCCGGACGGCGCTTGCCCGTTTCGAGATCGATGTTCCAGCCGAACTTGGATGCGATCGCAACCTTGTCTCGGAACGGCGCTACGCCTTCGCCGAGTATCCGTTCCACCTCATGAGGACCGTAAGCCTCCGCCGCGTCGTAAAAGGTGATGCCACGATCAAAGGCTGTCCGAATGATGTTGAACATCTCGGATCGGGTGGGGATCGTCTGTTGATAGGTGCGGCTCATGTTTTGAACGCCGAGTCCGAGGGTCGAGACTTCCAAAGAGCCGAGTCTGCGACGCGCCATTTGCTGTGACTCATTGGCGTTTTGTCCTGTGGCGCCCTGCGCCCCGGTAGTTTGTCCGGCTTGCTGGGCCTGCGCGGTCGTGTCCCGGCGAGCCAGCACCGACGCTGCGGCCAGTCCTAGTCCCGCGCCGAGCAACTGGCGACGATTTGGCATAGGAGGGCCGTCTTCTCTCTTGGGGTCGTTTCGTGTTTTGTTCATGTCAGTGACACCTCCTTTGGGCTGTAGCGCCCCAGTTATCTACAATAAAATCGTTCCGCGTGTAGCCCTTTGTTGTCTTCAGGGGCTTAGGTGTTGCGTTTGGCAGTTCCTAACATTTTCACCATGTCGGGGTCGCGATGGTCGAATAAGCTGCTCTTCTTCGTGTCCAGCGAGATAATCGCATTCATATCTTCGAGACTTAGCTCAAAATCGAAAATGTTGAAGTTCTCAACCATCCTTTCCGTCCGAACGGATTTCGGAATCGCCACCACTCCTCTTTGTGTCAGCCAGCGCAGAATCACCTGGGCAACAGTTTTCTGGTATTTCCCGGCGATCGAAAGTAGTAGTTCATTGCTGAAAATGTTGTTCTTACCTTCCGCAAAGGGTCCCCAGGATTCGATCTGAACCTTGTTTTCCTGTAAAAATTTTTGGGTTTCAATTTGCTGGTAGAAGGGATGGGTCTCGATTTGATTTACCGCCGGAACCACTTCGTTATGAATGATAAGGTCTATGAGCCGATCGGGATAGAAGTTGCTGACACCGATCAACCCTCTCGATACAACTCTTGCATTGCCCGCCACGCACCGTAAACGTCACCGTAAGGCTGATGTATCAGATACAAGTCTAGGTAATCCAATCTCAGCTTGTCTAACGATCGTTGGAAAGCCTTCTTGGTGCTTTCGTAATCGGCATCCTGAATCCAGAGCTTGGTGGTGATGAAAATCTCGTCTCGCGCCACGCCGCTCTTTTGGATGGCTTTGCCGACGGCTTCTTCGTTGCCGTAAGAAGCCGCCGTGTCAATCAGACGGTAGCCGATTTCAATCGCGTCCGAGACGCTTCTTTCGCACTCTTCCAGATCAGTCATTTGGAAGACACCAAATCCCAAAATGGGCATTTCCAACCCGTTGTTCAAGACAACTTTCTGCATAATTTCTCCTTTGAGGTGTCATCAGTTGAAATACATCCGGGTCGTCCGCCCTATCCGGCTGGTAACTGTGAAGCGTCATTTCGAGACTGCTCTTTGATCCGTTGGATCGCAGCGTTGAATCCGTCGGGCGTATTGCTGGAACCTGCGAGGCGATCCACTTTCACCTCGTCGATGCGCTTCCCGACAACGACCACCGGAATCGCGGCAGCAAAGCGGCGCTGCAAGTCGAGGGATGTCGGGTTCGTCGCATGAGGAGTAACTCTGACGCTGGTGATAACGTCGTCGACCAAGGTGACAGTCACCGTGATGGACGAGGGGAGGCCCCCGTATTGACCAGTCGCCGTGAAAACGCCATCTTCGTAGGCGGAGTCTTCACTCATTGCCCATCTCGAACGGCTGACACCGGCACCAGAGGCAGAGGTCGAGCGCTCGACTGCCATATCCGTCGTCGAGCATGAGGCTATGACAAGGGACACGGAGATCCCTGCTATCGTCGTGACTATAATCCGCTTGCTCAGGGTAGTCATACTTTCTCTTTGTGAGTTGGTTGGCTGTGTCGTACAGTCAAGCATTCTGCTGCGGGTTGCGCTTTCACGAGAATATCTCGCCGTCGAAGTTTTGCGATATCTCAGCGCGGCCATCAGCAAACATCCGCACATACGAGAACCGGAAGACCTCTGCCAGATGCTCCGCCCTTGTGAAGAAGAGCGCCGTCGCCAGTCCATCGGCGATCGCAGCCTCGTCGGCGACAACCCACGTCGCGACCACATCGCGCACCGGGACGCCCGTCCGGGCATCGAGCACGTGGTGCAGTTTGTCACCCCAGGCGCGTCTGCTGACCGCAGATGCACACAGGGCGCGGTCTTTCAGGTTGGTCACGCCAATCACCAGATGGGGGGCGAACGGGTGTTCAAGCCCGACTTGGATGCTGGCCTCACCCGAATGACGGAGGTCTCCACTACCGTCGATAACGAACTGGGTGAATCCGGCCTCGCCAAGGATCTCAGAGACGATGTCCACGAGGTAGCCCTTCCCCGCCGCTCCGACATCGATCACGAGTGGACGCCGCGTGATGAGCGATGTGCCGTCCCGGATGATGTCCTTCGACCAGGTAGCTCTCCCTTGATCGTGCGCCTCGGCTCGCACAAGGTCGGACGCGGGCGTAAGCGAGTACATCCGGTCGTAGCCAAGGAGTTCGAGGTCACGGCCAACAAGCGGGTCTACGGCACCTGCGGTAGCCGTGTGGAGCTGTTCATAGAGATCAAAGAGAGCAACCGAGTCGTCGGAGAAGTCGAAGCAACCACCGTCAGAGGTGGCGGCAACCCGAGACACGAGGGAGTCCGGGCAAAACTGCGAGTACGTGGCGTCGAATTGTTGGATTCGATTGAGAATGCACTGCTGCAAGCGACGGGTTAACGGCTTGTACGTTTCGATCTCCCATTGAGTTCCGATGGCCTCGAACGTGAACACGAACCTGCTGACGCTAGCATTAGGCTCAAATGTGACACTGGCTCCAGACGTGCGTGCTGGATCGTGTGCCTCGAGCAGGGGGTCAATGCGTACAGTGCCGATAAAATACTCAGCCGGCCCTTTGGCGGAAGGCTGTGAGCCACTTCTTTTAATGTCCATTTCCTTAATTCCTTCACTTGATGCCAGTTTGGTGGCTAGCAGGCAAGCCTCTTGCCCAATTAAAACTGAGTTTTCTCTTAAATAAAAATCTAGAATGCTGACAAGAAGCCGAAATCATTTTTCCTTGCTTTAGCTTCATTCTAAGAATCCTGAAGAATAAGGAATAGAACGATCGTCTAAGATAGTTGTACAATCCTGCAAACTTAGAAATGAATGCTGCCAAAACGAGTGAAAAGTCCGATATCGATTTAATGAACGACCCGCAGGCAAAGCGCGAGGTAGACAGAGCGCAAGCCAACAGAGACGAACTGAAAGAGCGGATTGCACAGGCTATTCGTCATGATGGGACGATTGAGCCGCTGAAAGGATTACACTTCAACCGCTCCTCCTCGCCTTCGGAATGCATTCATAGTGTCTCTATCCCTGCCTTTTGTGCGATCGCTCAGGGCAGCAAAGAAGTTCTTCTGGGCAGCGATCGCTATCAGTGCGATCCGATGCATTATCTGCTTTCTACGGTTAAACTGCCGATTGTCAGCCAAATTCTGGAAGCGTCAAAAATGAGTCCCTTGCAGTTCCAGAAACAACTGCGGCTCCAGGAGGCTCGCCGTCTGATGCTGGGGAAAACCTTGACGCTACCAGTGCTGCCTACCGTGTGGGGTACGACGATGCCTCGCACTTCAACCGGGAGTACAAGCGGCTCTTTGGTACACCACCGATGCGCGATGTGGAAAGGCTGCGAGAAGCTGCTAGGGAGACTGCTAGTTCAATATGATCTCCTCAAGATGCCCTAATCTTGCCAGAAATCGCTAAAACATTGTGGAGACAGCTCTGTGTAGCGCACCGTATGCTAGATTTTTTTATGCTCCAGATAGTGTCGAGAAGGTGATTCAACAATTGAAGCAAGAAGTACAGTTTCCAGGGGACGAAGAGTTGAAACACATCTGGCCCACTCGTCATGCTCACATCAATATCTACGGGCGGTATCACTTCAACCGAGAGCTTCTTGGTAAGAAGCAGCAACTCCGAGATCTCCGCCAGCGGGGGTTTCAGCCTTAACGACCAAAATTTTTCCGTTGCTAAAACTAAGCCACTTCCTACAACGGAGTGGCTCCCCAAGAGGAATAATTTTCCAAAAGAGCGGTGGTTTACGGCCATCTGTTAGCGCAGCGGGGCGTATCCTATTATTAACTACGAATTAGTCCCGCCAAGTTAACTAAACTGCTGAGCATAAAACCGGGCATAACGGCGTTCCAGTGCTAACAATTCTTCGTGGGTTCCTGATTCGACAATTTGCCCTTGTTCAAGCACTAAAATCCGATCGCATCGCCTAACTGTAGATAAACGGTGGGCAATAATAAACACAGTCCGGTTTTGCATCAGTCTTTCTAGTGCTTCTTGCACCAATGCTTCTGACTCAGAATCTAATGCAGATGTCGCCTCATCTAGAATCAAGATTTGCGGATTCAGGAGAACAGCACGAGCGATCGCAATTCTTTGTCTTTGTCCACCTGATAAGTTTACCCCGCGCTCACCCACCCAAGTATGATAACCATCTGGTAGTTGGCTGATAAACTGATGGGCATTGGCAATTTTCGCTGCTTGTGCAACTGCTTCTAAATCAAAGGAGTCTTGTCCAAAAGCAATATTTTGGGCAATTGTCCCCGAAAACATAATGGTTTCTTGAGGAACAATTCCAATTTGTCGCCGCAAACTGTGAAACTTGACATCCCGAATATCAATACCGTCAATTAAGATTTGACCAGTGATGGGGTCATAAAAACGCGGTAAGAGATTCACAAAAGTGGTTTTACCAGCACCAGAAGCACCCACAAGCGCGATCGCTTCACCTGGTAGAACTAATAAACTGATATCTTTTAATACAGGTTCACCAGGTTTATAAGCAAAAGAAACATTGTGATATTCTACTTTGCCAGTGACAGCAGGTAAAGCGATCGCGTCTGGCTTTTCTACTACCGTCGGTTGAATTGCCATTAATTCAAAAACGCGATCAACAGATGCTTCACCTTGCTTAAATTCGTTGTAGTTGTTGGTAACGTGGCCAATGGGATCAATTAACAACACTGCTGCGGTCAAGTAGCTGAAAAACTCCGCCACCGTTAAGTTACGTTGGGAAATCTGCCATCCTCCCACTATTAGCAACGATAATGCACTCAAGGCTTCCAGAAACCCAACTACAGGAATCTGAATTGCTTTGAGCCGTTCCGCCGAGTATTTCGCTTGCAAACTGCGTTCTGCTTCATGACCAAATCGGGCGATTTCGTAATTTTCAGCAGCAAAAGCTTGTACCAATCGGATACCGCTAAAAACTTCTGTAAGAATTGCTGATAAACCCGACACACGATTTTGACTTCTTAAAGAATACTTGCGTAGCCGTTCACCAAACCAGCCAATTAAAACACCCATCAGCGGTGCAACAATCACCGTTGCAAGTGTCAACTGCCAATTTAGGTAAATCATGTAAATCGGAATTGCCAGCAATTGCAAAACGCAGGGGATAAAGTCGTGAAATACTTTATTTACAACTTCGCCAACTCGGTCAACATCTTCCGTAAGTCGGTAAGATAAATCACCTGCTTTTGCCGTTTCAAAATAGCTGAGATTTAGCTTTTGGAGATGAGCATATACTTGTTGGCGCAGATGAAAAGCAACTCGTAATGAGGCTTTGGCCATGTACATATCTTGTACAGACTGAAAAACACCTCTGATTAGAAATACTAAAGCACAAATCCCAGCTATTTGGGCGATCGCTACTACATTACCTTGTCCAAAGGGAGTTGCCAATTTCCCAGCGAGATTGATCAAAGTCAATGTCGCCAGCACATATCCCACGATACCAACAAATCCCTTGGTGATGGTTTGCCATTGGGGCCGGAGATAGGGCAGCAGTTGCCAGTAATTAGAACGCGTTTTCAAGCTTTAACGTCCACAACGATATTTTTCCTTGTTTGACGCTATCAGCTTTTGGGGAGTTTCTGAACAGTTAACTGATACTGTTGTGAGAATTTGTTGGTGTTTCCCAGCGTAGTAACTTTGGCAACTGCGACAAGTGGACACCATAGTTAAAAATCCAGAGGATAATCTCTAAAATCAATAAATTTCGTACCCAAATTAGTTCAGGTTGAGGATTTAAAAGCGTTAGTCCTTGATAAAGTTGCCAGATGCGGTAAGGCAAGTACAAGCAAGGTATCATCACCCACACGCACGAATGAAATTTTTTTACCGTTAACTTTTCGGATAAAATTTGCAATCCCAGCATGAGAAAGTAAGAAGCTAGCACAATCAGCACTTGATGGTAATTCCACCAGACGCCCCACAAAATCATTGTTAACAGGGGAAGTGCCAAACCTAATACTAATACAATCAAGAACCACACCTTAAACCACGGCGGTAATGGTTCCGGGATGCTGAAGGGTTTAGAATCTCTCCAAACCCAACCAACAAAAGCTAAAAATGATGTTGCACCCACGAAAAACAGGAGATTTTCTAAGAATAGGTAGAGGTTGAAAGAAATCATTATTATCAACGTCAGGAGTATATGTCGTTCATTTTTGCTTTTTAACGACCTAGCCAAGTCTTAATAATGTCAAGAAGGCTGGAACCACCCCAAATCAATGCCAACAAAATCGAAGTAGTCAAAATTGCTCCCATCACACATAAGACTAAACCTCCCAGGCTGATAGCTCCATCATCTTCCAGTAAGCCAAAGCTAGTCACGAAAATCCCCATTGCTGGTAGGGTATTGGTTCCCGGAATTGGAATCATCATCGAAATTGCCATTAAGGCGATCGCACAGCCAAGTATGACTCTACCTGGTAAAGTAGTACAGATATAGCTTAGACGGGGGCGAGCGTAGACGCGTAGACGTGTAGCGGCTTGTCGTCAGACATCGCTTCAATTTTTCGTAACCAAGGAATTCCCGCTTTTAAAAACCCCTGCACTGTCTCAAGTTTAATTGGATGGTCGGTCATTCGCTGAGGTAGCCAAGGGATTTTAGCACCAGCAATCAGCTGTACCGCTAGTAAAAAAATCAAGATACCAAAAGGAACTGAGTATCCTGGTGCTGGAACAGGCAAAGCAGAGGGTAAAGATAAGACAACTAGCAAAAAGCCAAAAATTCTTTCCTTTGCTAGCAGCAGAATCTCTGCCAAAGTTACTTTTGAGGGTCTTTCTTCCTCAAAAAAATAGCGTTGTAATTCGTTTGATAGTCTAGACATAGATTACTTAAAATTTAGTATAATTATGTCAAAAAGTACATCAAAAATTTACCGAATTTTGGGCTTTTAACCTTTGTGTCTTAGTGCCTTAGTGGTTAAAAAACTGATTTCAGAATCCAGTTGAGAAGAGTTGATTTGTTAATTTCATATTCAAATTCACCAACGCCAAAAATAATATTAATACATTAACTTCTTTTGTAATCTTAAAAATGTAATCATAGGCAGTAGATTTTGGGTTATGGATGTAATATGCAAAGATATTTGAAAGTACTTGGACTATTTTGGAGTGCCGCCATAGCAGCTGAGTTGGAGTATCGCGTCAACTTCGTCATAGCTACCCTCAGCAGCTTAGGCAGTCTTGCAGGCAGTCTCTTCGGACTATTTTTGTTTTACCGTACTGGCTATACTTTTAGTGGCTGGTCATGGGAAGCAGCTTTAGTAGTTTTGGGGATTTTTACCTTACTGCAAGGTTTTTCTGCCACTTTTCTCGCCCCAAACTTGAATCGCATTGTTCGCCATGTGCAGGAAGGTACTCTTGACTTTGTATTATTAAAACCTATCCGCAGTCAGTTTTGGCTTTCTACTCATACCCTTTCACCTTGGGGACTACCAGATTTAGTTTTTGGGAGCATCATCATTGGCTATGCAGGTGAACGCCTCGGCATAGGCATAGACGATTACATGCTGAGTGTAGTGCCGCTGTTGTTCGGCTTGGTAATTCTTTATAGCTTGTGGTTTATGCTGGGAGCGATGAGTATTTGGTTTGTGAAAATCTACAACGTCACTGAAGTGCTACGCGGCTTATTAGAAGCTGGAAGATATCCGATCACAGCATATCCCAGTACTTACCGCTTTTTCTTCACCTTTGTAGTACCAGTGGCTTTTTTAACGACTGTACCAGCAGAAGCGATGCTGGGTAGGGGTCAAACTAGCTGGTTGATAGGTGCGGCTGGGTTAGCGCTAGTCCTGTTTTTATTTTCTACCTGGTTTTGGCGGTTTGCGTTGCGGTTTTATACTAGTGCTTCGAGTTAGAGTGAAGCGATGCCTGCGGCGGCAAGCTACACAGATAATTGAAGTTAAAAATCAACTTTTGCGACTCGTAAATTAAGTTTCTGACTCGTAAACTAACTTTTGCGACTCGTAAATTAAGTTTCTGACTCGTAAACTAACTTTTGCGACTTGTAAACTAACTTTTGCGACTTGTAAATCAACTTTTGCGACTCGTAAATTAAGTTTCTGACTCGTAAATCAACTTTTGCGACTTGTAAACCTGTCAATCTCAAAAAATTTCAGCAAATCTAGCCGCATTAATCTTGTTCGCTAATCTCCAGACTCTAAAATTATCGCTCTTAAGTTTTGAAGCTATTTTCAGAGCGATCGCTCCTCTTCATACCGGATTTTTACCTGAATTTTGTAAGTTTTTGTAAAAATATTGAATAAATTTCAGGAAATTTACATAGCGGATATGATGTCAATAGAGAAATCACGCAAATACAGTTTAAAACCAAAAAAAGGTCTAAAATGAGTTCTGAATCTAACGTCAAACTGACGATCGCTCTTGATAATCCAGATTTAGATGCAGAGGAGCAAGAGAAAGAAACACGAAATCTCTTGCGAGAAATTAGAGATTTAGATGTAGAAAGCGCTGAACTTGTAGCAGTTACAGAAATACCCGAAGGCTCAAAGGCGTTAGGAGGTTTCCTACTGGGAGTGTTGCAAGCAGAGGTGAGCTTTGCCAATTTTAAGAAAGTATTGGGATTTGTGGGCGATCGCCTCGGTAACAAAACTATTGAAATGGAAGTTGAGGCTAACGGTAAAAAACTCAAGGTTAAAGCCAGCAGCCAGCAAGAACTAATGAGCGCGATCGCCGCAGCGCAAAACTTTGTAGCAGCAAGCTGAGAAATGCCATAACAGGAAAGAGGATAAGGACATGACGAAGGTAGCACTCCTAATAGGAATTAGTGATTATGAGCCTGGTCTTAATCCATTACCTGCGTCGGTAAAGGATATGCAAGCGATCGCTAAAGTTTTGCAGCATCCAGAAATGGGTGGATTTGCCCAAACGGATATCCAAAAACTGGAGAATCCCGATCCTCAGAAAATGCAGGAAGCGATCGAGACGCTGTTTAGCGATCGGCGTAAAGATGATCTTGTAGTACTTTACTTCTCCGGTCACGGCATTAAAGATGAGAGCGGTAAACTTCACCTCGCCACTCGCCTTACCCGCAAAAATCCCCAAGGGCGACTCATCAAATCAACCACCGTTCCCGCCAGCTTTGTTCATAACATCATGAGCGATAGCCGCTGTAAGCGCCAAGTCGTAATTCTCGACTGTTGCTTTAGTGGGGCGTTTGCTGAGGGGTGGTCAGCCAAAGATGATGGTTCTGTCGATATCCGGGCTGAACTTGGTGGCGAGGGGCGAGTTGTCTTGACCTCTTCTACTGCTAGTGAGTATTCTTTCCAACAAAAGGAAGCAAACCTTTCGATTTATACCCGTTACCTGATTGAAGGTATTGAAACAGGTGCCGCAGATTTAGATAATGATGGTGCAGTTTCGGTTGATGAGTTGCATGAGTACGCCAAAAAGAAAGTTCAAGAAGCGGCTCCCGCCATGCGACCAGAAATTCATGCAGTCAAAGAAGGATTTAAAATCCTGTTGTCTAAAGCACCTATTGGTGATCCAAAACTGAAGTATCGCAAAGAAGTAGAGATTTATGCTAGTCGCGGCGAGATTTCGATTATTGGTCGCAGAATATTAGATGCCCTACGGCAGAATTTGGGATTGCTCCCTGAAGAAACTGCTGCACTAGAAACTGAGGTTTTAAAACCTTATCGAGAGTATCAACAAAAATTGCAGCAATATGAGCAAGCATTAGTAGACGCGATTCGACGCGAGCCGACTTTGAGTGACTATACTCGCAATGATTTGCGACGTTATCAGGAAATTTTAGGACTTAGAGATGAAGACATAGCATCAATTGAGACGAGAATTAGTCCCAAAAATGAATCAGTTCCATTTCCAGATAAAGTTATAGCGTCTAAAAGCATCTCCCCCAAAGATGATGTAACACCAGTTAAAACATCAAACAAAGCTGTTGCAGCAAATCAAACCGATACTCCTACGCCCAATATAATAAAACCTCCAAGTATTCTTGCTACTTCTGTTGGAGTTCTAAGAAACCCCAGAGTCATGATTGGAGCAGGTGTCCTCGCTACTGTGGTTCTAACTTTCTCTTTCTTGGTGAAGCCGCATGATGCTTCAATGACGACACCTAGCCCAGTAGAATCATCTACTCTTAGTGCCACTCCCACTGTCTCGCCTACAACCGAGATGAGTGCTAAAAATTTCTATGATAGGGGACTCGAAAAGTCTACTAAAAAAGACCATAAGGGAGCGATTGAGGATTTCAATGAGGTGCTGCGGCTCGATTCCAATTTTATACTTGCCTACAACAAGCGGGGTGATGCCCGTAGTGCTCTTAAAGATTACAAAGGAGCTATTGAGGATTTAAACCAGTATATTCGGATTAATCCCAACGATGCTAACAGTTACATTAGTCGAGGCTGGGCCTACTATAACCTGTACAATTACAAGCAAGCTATTATCGATTACAACAAAGCGATTCAAATTAACCCCAGGTACGCTCTTGCCTATAATAATCGAGGGGCAGTCTACGCTGACCAAGGTAACTACGAACAGGCAATTTCCGATTACACCAAAGCCATTGAGTTTAAGAATGATCCACTCAAGTGGCCCTACTACAACCGGGGTGATGCCCGCCGTAACCTGGGAGATAATAAGGGAGCGATTGAGGATTATAACCAGGCTATCCGTATCGATCCCAAATATACCAATGCTTACAATAACCGAGGTCTTGCCTACGCTAACCTAAAAGATTATAAGAAAGCAATTGAGAATTATAGCCAGGCTATTCGTATCGATTCCAATTATGTCTATGCTTACTACAACAGGGGTGATGTCCGCTCTATTCTCAAAGATAAGCAGGGAGCGATCGCAGATTATCAAATAGCCGCCAACCTTTATCAGAAACAAGAAAACACAAAGCGATATCAACAGACATTAGAAAAACTCAAAGAGTTGCAAAAGTAGCTAGATTTTGGCAATAATTATCTGCTAAAGATGGGAAGCGATGGCATCTTTAATGCCACATTTATGAATAACTATAAATGTAGTCCAAACAAATCAAAAAAGCCAAAATCCCTCATAAAATATCTGGATTCTCTCCTAATTCTCTTAATCTAGCCGCTAATCGATCTACTTGTGCAACTGCGGCTTCCTCTCTTGCAGCAGCAGCTTGTAACTGTGCAATTGCGGCTTCTTCTGGTAATAAAACCAAATTGCCAGCCACATCATAAAACCGCAACCATACCGCCGTTTCTCTGTCTATTGTTCCCTCGCTCGTCCCCAACCATAAGCCTAAACGCTTACACCATAACCAACCGCGCTCATTTGGCGTTAAAGGCTGATACTGCTGATTATCATCTAAATGCCACCCTTGCAAAGAATTAGGTTCAAAGGGATCATAGACAAAATAATCTGAGGTACGGAAAGTTTGTTCGTAAAGATTTTTCTTAATACCCTTGTCTATTGCTGCCGTAGATGGTGACATTAATTCCACAATGACATCGGGATAGCGACCATTTTCTTCCCACACCACCCAACCTTGTCTAGAGTTATTGCCCTCAACATTCAGCACTGCAAAAAAATCTGGACCACGGAAATCACGATTACGAACTTGGGCGCTACTGTAGTAAATAAACATATTGCCCCCAGCAAAAAAATCATTGCGGTCAGCAAAAAACTGCTGCAATGACCGAATCAGGACATTCATGGCAATACGATGTCGATTTGATTCCAAAGGTTCACCATCATCAAAAATTAAATCTGTAGGTGGCATGGGGGGTTCCCATTCCACAACTGCTGCTGGGTTTTTCTCAGTATTCATGAGCGATCGCCTTTCTCAGAAAGCCTTAAATCTCTATCATAATCTGCCCATAACTTACTCAATTAAGACGTGCAGATTATAAATAGTTATAAATTATTGTTTACCCAATTTCTAAAATTACGCATAGCTTGACTTCTGCCAATGCTTAAACACTGCTGAACATACTCATTGACTAATTCAATAATCGGGATATTAGGGAAATTAGGACTAGATTGAGATTTGATATATTTACCCTGCTGTAGCAACGAAATTTCTAAACCTTGTTTTGTATATCGCCAGAGTTCAGGAACTCCCAAAATTTCATAGTTATCAAATTTAGTGCGGGAGGTAATATCAACTTCGATTGCTAAATCGGGTGGCGGATCTATAGTTAAATCAATACGATTTTTCCCAATTACAGCCGCTTGATTTTGAATATAAAAACTGGTATCTGGTTCTACTGCTTGCCGCATTAGTTCATTTTTCAGTGTTGTGGAACCAAAAGGCTCAAAATCAATTTGGAGTTTGTCTAATAAAATTCTCACTAACTCACCAAAGATTTCTTTATCTTTTTCGTGTTCGGGTAGAGGAACCATAATTTCTAACCAACCATGACTATAAGAAATACGTGCGGCACGCCTTTCTCCCATTTCTTCTAAAATATTCTCTAACTGCTGCCAACTAACATCTTTGAGCAACATTTGTTGGCCTGGTTTGACGATAATTTGTTGTAGTTTTAAAAGCATATCGCCTCACAGAGTAAGTGTAGATATTATTCTAAATCCATTAAGTCAGTGACGCGATCGCCTGGGTTTGATACTTTGCACCGTCACATCTAACTCAACTTCCAACCAATATTTCCGGTAGAATCAATTTCTGAGGACTGTGGATAGGGGGAACTTGGGGTGCCTACACTTGGCGTGAACATTGACCACATCGCCACCATCCGACAAGCGCGGCGGACGGTGGAACCAGACCCCGTGGCGGCGGCGGTGCTGGCAGAATTAGGGGGTGCTGATGGCATTACAGTGCATCTGCGGGAAGATCGGCGGCATATCCAAGACAGGGATGTGCGAATATTAAGGCAGACTGTGCGATCGCATCTGAATTTAGAAATGGCCGCTACAGATGAGATGCTGGCGATCGCTCTCGACATCAAACCCGATTACGTGACTTTAGTACCTGAAAAGCGCGAAGAAGTCACCACAGAAGGCGGATTAGATATCGTTGGGCAAATTGCTAGAATAGGTGAGATAGTTGATAAATTGCAAAACGCTGGCATTCCAGTTAGTTTATTTATCGATGCCGAACCAGCACAAATTGAAGCATCCGTCAATGTAAAAGCAAAGTTTATTGAACTGCACACTGGGCAATATGCTGAGGCTAAGGATGAAACAAATCGTCAGCAAGAATTAGCCGTATTAGCTAAAGGGTGTGAGCAAGCAATTCAAGCCGGGTTGCGAGTAAATGCTGGTCATGGACTTACTTACTGGAATGTTTATCCGGTGGCTGCACTTCCAGGGATGGAAGAATTAAACATCGGTCATACAATCATCAGTCGGGCAGCATTAGTAGGTATAGAAAGAGCCGTCCGCGAGATGAAACAAGCCATACACGGGCATGGGCCATAGGAAATAGAAAACGAACCTATACCCTGTAACCTGTAACCTAGAGGGGTTATCACTGCGAAATCTAGAAATTGAGAGCAAATTTTCAGCAAAAACTTCTATGAGCGCAACACAGTCTAATAACCTGCCGCTTTGGGTACAGGATCGGGATAAGGTGATAGCAGAAGGCACTGATACACAGTGGCGCTATCAAACACCTCCTGATTATTCTCGCTCAAAAGAGAACCTTGCCAACGAGAGTACACGCAATCATCTTGAGGGTACACTAGAGGCGATCGTAGAAAACTTGGTGAGAACCTTCGAGATGGAGGTATCTTTCAAAACTAACCCACAGCAGTGGTTGTCTATTGTGAATGACAAGTTTCGCGTGAGTAATAATGGCGGATTAGAGTATACAGCAGCAGATTTAGCTGCACAAGGTACTTACAATTTGTTTATGGCTGATTCAGAACATTACAAAGCTTCAGAAGAAAGCTTTGAATCATCTGCCAAAGTTTTCCACACAACATTTCCCCAAGGATTTCCGTGGGAAGTGCTGGAAGTTTTCTCAGGGCCACCAAATGTAACATTCAAGTGGCGGCATTGGGGACATTTTAAAGGTGCATACAAAGACTATGCACCGACTGGAGAGACATTAGAAATTATCGGCATGAGCGTTGCACGCGTCACTGATGATTTGAAGATTGTTTCTTTGGAACACTACTTTGACAACAATCTGTTTTTAGAAAAACTGACAGATGGTGGCAAACAGTCAAATAGTGAAAATCAAGGAAGTGCTTGTCCCTTCAGTTCTTGGTTCAAGAAATTCCACAAGAGTTAGTTTGTAGGGGTACAGTACTGTACCATTGGTGTCAACTTAACGTGAAAGCCTAGTCTGATAAGCATTTCAAAGTTTTTCGATGTACCACCTAGACTTGAGATCCCCCCTAACCCCCCTTAAAAAGGGGGGAATTAGAATCGAATGCCCCCTTTTGAAGGGGGTTGGGGGATCTGAAACTACTGGAAATTGAGTGTTTGAGCTGAAGTTGACACCAATGAGTACTGTACGCTGTACCCTTAAATTATTTAATAGCAACCAAAGGATGAAAATGCAAACATACTATTACGTTTTGGCAAGTCAGCGCTTTCTCCTCCAAGAAGAACCCATAGAGGAAGTTTTGAAAGAGCGCACTCGTTACTACCACGAACAAGAAAAACAAATTGATTTTTGGTTGGTTCAGCAACCAGCTTTCTTGGAAGCACCCCAATTTGCAGAAATAAAGGCGAAGTGTCCTCAACCAGCAGTAGCGATTATTTCGACTAATTCCCAATTTATTACCTGGTTAAAACTACGACTAGAATACGTTATCACCGGAGAATTTCAGGCTCCTTCTGAAACAATCCCTGATGCATTGGCATCGCTTTCTACTGTGTCGTAGGAATGGGGCATGAGGCATTGGTAAAGGGTAAAAGTTAAAGGGTAGGGAGATGGTTTTTCCCTTTTACTCTTACCCTTTTCCCTTTCCCCCTCTTAAGAATCCCCAATCCTCACTTTTCTTTAGGGGGAACAAAAGATATTTTTATAAAATCTTGTAAGACACCATCATTTACCCATCTAACTTTTGTGCAGAGACTTAAGATACCAAGTGTTTTAGGATTAGCGATGTCTAGCTTGAAAAGTTCAGATGTCTCCCACAAGCCGCCCTGTGGGCGTCTACAGTGGAAACCACCGCTCCACGCCAGTTGCTTTCCGACGCAAGGCAACAGGAACGCACTGGCTCGACTTTTCGCTACAACGAGCTTTGCTTACGCAGGTTTAATTGGTGGCATGAGTTCTGTCTTTGCCCAACCAGCTATTCCCGCTTGTCAACCTCCGAGTGCGGGTGAGTATCTTTTATTAGTAGTCAGCCCCACAGCAGATAATCAAAAGCAGTTGCGTAGTGCCTTACCGCCTCAACTCAAGACTGCCACCTGTAAATATCTCAACGAGACAGTTACGCGAGTCGGCGGGTTTAACAAAATTGAAGATGCCAATCGTTGGGCGAGGTATATTGGCAATATTGTCGGGTTGTCTGCCATCATCACCACTCGACCAACAGTAGCAAATGTACAGCCATCGCAGCCATTACAGTCATCTCAGCCATCGCAGCCATTGCAGCCACCTCAGCCATCTCAGCCATCTCAGCCATTTCAGCAGCAAACAGTCAGCTACAATCCCCAAGCCTTAGGACAGGGTTATGCAGTGTTGGTGGATTATTTCAACCGTCCCGAACTGGCAAATAATGTGCAGCAAGTGGTAGGGGGTAACGTGGGTTTTGCTTCCTATGGTCAACGTCCTTACTTACTGGCAGTTCATACCACCAACCAAAAAGAAGCATATAGCACATTGCAAACACTGAACGATCGCGGTTTTTTTGCTGTCTTAGTAGATAGTCGTAAAGTAATGCTACTGCGGCCAGTTGTGCGTTTATAGTAATTACCAAGTTACTAGGGTGCGTTTACGTGCAAACATTGATCATCGATAACTACGATTCTTATACATTTAATCTGTATCAGATAATTGCAGAAATAAATGGAGAGCTGCCGCTGGTTATTCGTAATGATCAAGTTGATTGGAGCGAGCTGACAAAACTGGTATTCGACAATGTAGTGATTTCTCCTGGCCCCGGTCGTCCAGAAAAGGCTAAAGACTTCGGTATTTGCCAACAAGTAATCCAAAATGTGGACGTACCCCTGCTTGGTGTTTGTCTTGGACACCAGGGACTTGGCTATCTATATGGTGGAACTGTTATCCATGCGCCAGAAGTCATGCATGGGCGATTAAGCAAGATCTATCACAATGACTCTGAGCTATTCAAAGGAATTTCCAATCCTTTCTGGGTTGTACGCTACCACTCCTTGATTGTTTCAGAAGAATTACCAAGCTGCTTAGAAAAAGTTGCCTGGACTGATGAAGGACTCGTAATGGGTCTGCGTCATCGTCATCTACCATTTTGGGGTGTGCAGTTCCATCCAGAATCTATCTGCACTGAATATGGAAGGAATCTGCTAGAAAACTTTAGAGAAATCACTTGGCAATTTGCTCAAAAAAAAATCAGAACTGGGAAATCACAATGGACAGGATACAAGGGAGTTTCTCCGGTTCCCACTAGCTGTATACCTCAGCAAAGCCAGGAATTTGAAGTGTACAGCAAAAAATTGGATATTTATCCTGATGCAGAACAGGTATTTGTCCATCTTTTTAGCAAAGAACCAAACAGCTTTTGGCTCGACAGTAGCTTAGTGGAACCTGGTCTTTCTCGCTTCTCTTTTATGGGAGGAAGTGGTGGAACAAACAGTCTATTGGTTCAGTACCACACCCAAACTAGAGAACTGACCATTACTAAGTTAGGCAAAGTAACACGTTGCACAGAAAATATTTTCGAGTATCTCAAACGTGAACTTGAGCGCCGACACTGTTTGTCTGATGAGCTTCCTTTCGATTTCAACTGCGGATTTGTTGGCTACTTCGGTTATGAACTCAAGGCATCTGGTTCTGAGCTAGTGCATCCTGCATTACTTCCCGACGCCGTTTTTCTTTTAGCTGATCAAATAATTGCTTTCGACCACCAGGAACAGACTACCTATCTGTTGTATCTTGCCAACAAGGGTCAAACCACATCAGCAGAAACTTGGTTTGAGTCAATGGAGCAAAAACTTCGCCTACTCCCCCCCCTACCTCCGATTGTGCCGCAAGATAGCCAAGACCTCATCACCTTCCGTTTAAGCAGGTCTTACCAAAC
This sequence comes from Nostoc sp. MG11, assembly GCF_014904695.1. Classification (GTDB taxonomy): domain Bacteria; phylum Cyanobacteriota; class Cyanobacteriia; order Cyanobacteriales; family Nostocaceae; genus Komarekiella. The sequence goes on from NZ_JACXXN010000005.1 coordinate 370,380, forward strand.
TTATATCGAAGATATTCAAAAGTGTCTACATGAAATCCACGAGGGGGAGAGTTACCAAGTCTGCCTGACGAATAAGCTTTACACAGATACTACGCCTGAACCGCTGGCATTTTATCGTATATTACGCCGAGTTAATCCAGCACCTTATGCAGCATTTTTACGCTTTGGTGAAATTGCTATTGCTTGCTCATCCCCAGAACGATTTCTTCGCATTGATCGCCAAGGCTGGGTAGAAACTAAACCAATCAAGGGTACTCTTAGGCGTGGGCAGACTGTTGAAGAAGATTTTGTACTGCGTGAAAGTTTGCGTAACAGTGAAAAAGACCGGGCTGAAAACCTGATGATTGTGGACTTGTTGCGTAATGATCTTGGGTTAGTCTGCGAGGTGGGTAGTATCCATGTTCCAAAATTGATGGCTGTAGAAAGTTATGCAACTATGCATCAACTTGTTACCACTGTTCGCGGTCGTTTACGCTCCGACATGAGAGCCACCGATTGTATCCGCATGGCGTTTCCTGGTGGGTCAATGACAGGCGCTCCCAAGATTAGAACTATGCAGATTATTGATCAGCTTGAGCAAGAGGCGCGGGGGGTTTACTCAGGGGCGATCGGATTTTTGGGTCTGAATGGTGCAGCAGACCTGAATATTGTGATTCGTACCGCAGTTCTGACTCCGCATGAAACTTCTATAGGGATAGGAGGTGGTATTGTCGCCTTATCCGATGCTCAAGCGGAATTTGAAGAGACTATGCTGAAAGCAAAGGCTTTGATCCAGGCGATGCTTTTCACTGTCTATGGAGAATCCAAGGGTGAGTTACTTTCTATCGAAGCGAAGAATAAGGGTTTGAGCGATCGCTTTTGGTATTGTGCAAAGTGCGATCATACTAAATAACAGATTGATCTGTATTCAGAAAGTTTTCTTCTTTTCTATTTCGTAAGCCTGCAATAAATATCCACCATTAAAATGAATCAGGTGAGTTGCATCTTCAGCAACCCAAACATCCGTTTCCCAAGCAATCTCTGCCAGATATGCCACCATTGCCTTGCGGCTAAGAAATGTTGTCACCATAACTAGAGGTATTTGAACCCCTCTAAATAAGGCTTCAAGTTCCTTCTTTCGCTTAGGATTGATTGGGTCATGTGAGGTTACAGCTTCAATCAACACTAACCAATTATTTGTTGTTAAATGGATAATGACATCTGGCATTTTGCCGTGGGAATTGACAGTAACGCCCAAATCTGCTAACGCTGTTTCATCAAAGTGGGCAAACTTTTCATCTGTATCACCAACATAAATGAGCTTTCCATTGGGGGTAAAACGAGGAGCAAAATCATTAATAATTTTTTCAATGAGAATATTCTGACCACCTGGCGATAAAGTTTTAATTTCTCCTGCAATCATTATCGGAATACGAGACATTTCACGCTCTTGAGCATACTGTTTTTTTAAGGTTTCAACCGAAGCAAGGTACGTGCAGATGCTCTTTTCCCATTCGTCGGTAGCGTAAGTTCGTAATAGTTCGAGCGCACTCTCTTCAATCTGATATACAGTTTTGGGACTGTTGATAGGGCGGCTCGGATTATCTGGATTAGCAACTATCAAAGCTGCATCCAGAAATTGATGCACTGTCTGGCGGCGAACAGTTTCACGTGTGTTCGGCTTATAGGTTTTGCCATAATGCTCAGCCATGAAGTTCATCATTGGCGTAATTCCTATAAAAGGTGAAGTTGCTAATTGCCAAGAATCTGTCGGCTTTAAATCAAGCAACGCTAGAAGGGTTAATGCTGACCGTTCATTAAGTTGTGCTCGTGGAAAGCCCAATTGCGTCAAAATTTGCAGCGCTTCATCAATTCGAGACTTAATTACAATGGGATTATTACCTGACTGATTCGACATACTCAGTAGCTTATCTTCTATAAGTTCGTCGATTTCCCGTAAAGAAGGAAACTGCTCTTTAATGCCCGTCCCTAAAGACAACAGCTGTTCCAAATTAGGATACTTTAATTTCCGCAAATCTGTTGCATTGACCTGAGTATGCCCATTGAACAACCGAAAAAATAAATCAACCAGGGTTGAATTGAGATAAACAGCAAGCCCACGAGCCAAGGTAAGGCTAAGTCCACGCCCATCTTTGTGAAAGTAATTCAAGTGATTTTCAAAGCCGACATATCCATAATTAAATTGGTCGGCATCATAAACCACTGCAACAATCCGCCTTTTCTGTTCTTTAGACGAGAATCTTTTACATAAAACGTAATGCTCATTTGGAATCAGAAGATTCGCTGTTTCTTCTATATGCACTATGGCTTGGGACTTTTTGGTTCTTTTTGGATGCTCTACATATCCATTCAATAAATTCACTGGATAAATTAAAGGAACGGTATGATTTTCTGGATTTGTTCTTAGGTACTCTTTTGCTCGGAAATCCACTACCCGTCCGGTTGAAACTGTTAGCCCCAGGTCTTGCAATGTGTAGGTAAAAAGTGCCATTCGCTGAACGACTTGCTGGCTAATTTTGTCTGGAAGAATATGAATAAACTGCTCTGGATCATCGGAGTGAACTAAGTCTGCATATGATACAGAGTGTGACATAATAAAGTCATCATTAGCACCAGAACTAGTATTTATGATTACGCTACTAAACTTTTGCTCTTGTTTTTTAGCTTGGATAATGACAGTTTCTTGTAAAACATCATCATCACTAAATGCTTCTTGACGTGACTCAAAAAGATGTACTTGCTGTAAAGCCATCATCTTCAAAAACATCTTCCGAAAGTTACGAAAATACGGCCCATTGCAAAAACTGCGCGGGGTAATCGCTACAAACTCCCCTCTTGATTTTAGAAGTTGCATTGTAGCAGCCATAAAACCAGTGTAAAGATTGCTAGTCTCTAAACCGATGGAACGCAGCAATTCGCGCACCTTGGAATGAGCGTTGATTTTCAAATAAGGTGGATTGAGAATAGCATGGGTAAATTCTGTTGCGTTTTCACTATTCAATAAACCAGCCTGAAGCAGCCTAACTGCATCTTCGATAAAATCAGTTTCACGAATTTCATAATTGAAGGAAATATCCATATACTGACATTCCCTCTCACATAGTTTTAGCGTCTGGTGCAAATATCTGATTAGAAGAGGGTCAATTTCATAGGCTACAACGCGCAAACTTGATGTGTGTTGTTGCTGGCATACTCTTGCTACAAAAGCGGCTACTAATGAACCGATTCCTGCTCCGGCATCAAGCAAGGATATTTCAGGAAAATCTAAACTATCAAACATCCCAGCCATCAATTCCGCTACTGGAGCAGGGGTTAGAAACTGACCCATCGACCCTTGTTTACCTTGCTTTAGCTTTAAACTTGCTACAGCCCGACAAAGATCCACTTCTGCAAGCAAGTTACCACTTGATAGTTCTGCTAGACTATTGAACCCCAAACTCTTGGTATGAGTTGCTATGAATGCTTTACTGCTTGATGGGATGATCACGGTCTGTCTTTTTAAATTGCTATCAAGTTTATTTTATTTGCCTCACGCAGAGGAGCCAGTGCTGTGCGGGGGTCTCCCCCATCCCCACCCCGTTGAGGCGACTGGCGTGCGCGGAGGCGCAGAGAAAGAGCTTAAAATTAAGACTTTTGCAAGAAGTTTACTCAGTACGGGCTATGCTGGCAGCACTTACAAAAGTCCGGCTGATTCATACAGTCGTTTGAGCATTGCTGTAATCTTCGTACCATAATTTAAATCTGCTGCCCAGCGCCCTGATAACTGCTCGATTAATGGCGCAACACCGCGTGTAACAAAGCGGAACCGTGGATCTACTACTTCCTGTACTAGGGGTTCTAGACTAGCGTACGCTTTTAAGTGTTGGATGTGTGCCCTCACGCCAATTCTGGCACTTTCAAAAGACGCTGCCTCCACACCACCACCAATTGCGCCTAAGCCTGCAAAGTTATTTTGCTCAGGTCTAATACCACCGCCAAAGCGTAAAAATCCAGTTTCTACACACATTTGGCAAAAAGCAATGTCATAGTTCACCCCCTCTATACCTGCTTCTTCCCGATAGAGTTTAGGGATGTCAGGAAATTTTACTAAAGCATTTTCATTGTTATTTCTCAGGAATAGTTGCAACTGTACTTCTGAAGTATTACCATTTGACATCACTCGATCAAATTGACCTGGGCAAACTGCCAAATTTGATCGCAAGCTGACGGTACGAGTTGCAGCATCCCAGCTGACTGCAACATTGAAATCCCGCAGTTCGATCGCTTTGACATATACTATTTTGCGATAGGTGATCCGGCGAACATTAGACGCTTTCGATAGGTCAATCCGCAAGCGATCCACTAAATCGATGGGGATGTATGCGTTACCATTAATCAGCACCCCTTGCTCTAAGTAATTCTGCCCGTTAATGTTGATATTAATTGCCGTATAAGTCGGTTCTTGAGGAGATCCAGGACTGGGGTCAATTACACGACTCCAAGATGCTAATCCGTCGGAAATTCCCAAGGCAAAATCGCGGCGGCGAGTTTGCAGCAAAGCGCGATCCTCTGGACTGCTAAGAAAACCCACTTGCATCGATAAAGAAGGCAGCGTTGTCCGGCGACAGAATGCCAAACTACCCAGTCCACTATCTGTATCTGGTTTGACTCCCCGATTGGGTAACTGGGGTACGCGACGTAACAACCCCATTAGCAATAGTTCAGCATTGCTCTTGCGCTCATTATTATTGGCAATATAAAAGACGCTAGCCCCACGCACAGAAGGACTGCTAGCTGCATCAGATTCAATTTCTAGGGCTACATCACCCCGACGACCACGGGAATTTATCCAGGTGATAGTTTGAGCTGCACTTAGATCATCTGGGACTGCCAAAACTTCAAAACTCCGGGCCCTCAGTTCTGTTACAATCAAGTCCCGTAGCAAGATCATTTCTCTAGCTTCGGTTGTATCACCTGCGATCGCACCTGGATCAATTCCTCCAGCTTCCTTGCCTCCGTGAGCCGCCGAAATAAAAATACGTCCCATCTTCAGTATTTCCTCTGATAAAATCAAGCGTAAGCAATTCTATAGATCATTCTTGGTCTAGCAACAAGAATATAATAGCCATCAGAAGTCTTTTGTTATTTGTCCAAAGTCAAAAGTCAACTGTCCAGAGTTAAATGTTTACTTTCCTTTTACCACTTGAACGCCAGCCGCCTCAAGTCAAGCCACTGCCTTGCGGGGGGAACCCCCGTTGTGGCAAGTGGCGCAGGAAACCTGCCCCACGGCGCTGGCTTCTCTTGACCCTTAATCCTTAACCCTTGACCCTTGACCAATATGCAAATTCCCCGCTTGCACCCAGACACAATTGAAGAAGTTAAACTACGAGCTGACATTGTAGATGTCGTCTCAGAATACGTAGTTTTACGCAAACGAGGGAAAGATTTCGTTGGTTTATGTCCCTTCCATGATGAGAAAACTCCTAGCTTCACCGTCAGCCAGACTAAGCAAATGTACTATTGCTTTGGCTGTCAAGCTGGAGGAAATGCCATTAAGTTTGTGATGGATTTGGGAAAGCGCCAATTTGCTGAAGTAGTACTGGATTTGGCGCGGCGTTACCAAGTACCTGTACAAACCCTAGAACCAGAACAAAGGCAAGAATTACAGCGTCAGCTATCTCTGCGTGAACAGTTATATGAAGTTCTGGCTTCGACGGCACATTTTTATCAACACGCCCTCAAACAATCTCAAGGGCAAAAGGCAATTGAGTATTTGCAATCCAACCGCTATCTCAGGAAAGAAACTATTGAGCAGTTTGGCTTAGGTTATGCCCCCGCAGGTTGGGAAACCCTCCATCGCTATTTGGTGGAAGATAAACGCTACCCAGCGCAACTGCTGGAAAAAGCGGGATTGATTAAGCCACGCAAAGAAGGGGGCGGTTATTATGATGTGTTTCGCGATCGCCTGATGATTCCCATCCGCGATGTCCAAGGGCGGGTGATTGCGTTTGGTGGTAGAACGCTCACTGATGAGCAGCCTAAATATTTAAATTCACCCGAAACTGAACTTTTTAGTAAAGGTAAAACATTATTTGCTCTTGATCAAGCCAAAGGTGGGATTTCTCAACGAGATCAAGCAGTGGTAGTAGAGGGATATTTTGATGCGATCGCTCTCCACGCTGCTGGTATTACTAATGCTGTCGCCTCCCTCGGTACTGCCTTAAGCTTGGAACAAGTACGGCAAGTATTACGCTACAGCGAATCGAAACAATTGGTACTCAACTTTGACGCCGATAAAGCCGGAACTAATGCCGCAGAACGAGCGATCAGCGAAATTGCCGAACTAGCATATAAGGGCGAAGTTCAATTAAAGATTCTCAACTTACCTGATGGTAAAGATGCAGATGAATACTTGTATAGCCACACCCCAGAAGACTATCACCAACTATTAGTAAATGCACCACTTTGGCTAGACTGGCAGATTCAGCAAATTATTAAAGATCGTGACTTAAAACAGGCTACTGATTTTCAGCAAGTCACTCAACAGATAGTAAAGTTACTCAAAAATATAGCTAACAGCGATACTCGTAACTATTATGTTTCCTACTGTGCAGAAATACTCAGTTTAGGAGATACCAGACTTATACCTCTACGAGTCGAAAATCTGTTAACTCAAATTGCTCCAACTGCGACGGCTACCTACTCTAAACCTGTGTCAGCAAAGAAAGCATGGGGAGGTAGTGTTTCTCCATCTTCAATCCTTAGCGATCGCAGTCTTTTAGAACACGCAGAGGCATTATTACTGCGAATTTATATGCATTGTCCCGAACAGCGTCAAGCGATTGTTGACGAACTAGAGGAGCGAGATTTACAATTTAGCCTTTCTCACCACCGATTTTTGTGGCAACAAATTTTAGAGTCAACGATGGCTCAAGGAGATTTAGTATCAACTCTGCAAGACAGATATTTAGAATTATCTGAAGAATTGGGATTAGTGTCTCATCTGTTTCATTTAAATGAGAAAAGTAAGAAAGAAATACTTCGCACTCCTCAAGTAGTTCAAGCTGCGATCGCCTGTATGGATCTAGTAATGCGTGAAAAACGCTATCGTCACTTTTTAGAACTATGGCAACAAACCGATCCAGAAGCAGAACCGGAGCGTTATCAATCCTATTATCAAGCTTTTTACACCGAAAAATTAAAGCTTCAAAAAATAGACCGACAACGGCTATTTTCCATCACAGAATTACTGTAGGTTGTTATAACCTTTAATTGTTCACTAAACTCCTGAATTACTTCTTGGTAAACTGATTGTAAACACACTTCCTTCTTCTAATTTTGATTGTACACTTAGGCTACCTCCCATACCCTCTACAAGTGTTTTGACAATCGATAAACCCAAACCAGAACCCCCAGTTGCAGGGCTACGGGATTCATCTACGCGGTAAAATCGCTCAAAAATACGTGATTGGTGTTGTAAAGGAATGCCATAACCTTGATCGCAAATTTGAATAATTACCTGATCCGAAAGCTGATTTAACTTGAAAATTACGGGTGTTTCAGCTTCAGAATACTTAATAGCGTTATCAATCAAATTCAGCAATACTTGTTTGAAACGACTGTAATCAACTTCTACCTCAATTGGGTAAGTTGTTGACTCAATTTTAATTGTGCGATCGCTATACTTTTCTGCCATCACCACAACCTCTTCAACTAAGTCATTCAGCACGTAAGATTTGATCTGAAAGTGCAAATAACCACTATCTGCTCGTGCTAAATCAAGTAAATCTTGTAGCAGACGAATAGTGTGTTCGGCTTCCGATGCAGCAGTTTCTAAAGCTTCCTGTTGAGTTTGAGTTAAGTTATTCTGCCGTCGTAAAACACTTTGCAAATAACCATGTACAATCGTCAATGGTGTGCGTAACTCGTGAGAAACGTTACTTACAAATTCTTGTTCTTGCTCCCAAGATTGAGAAAGACGCGATAGCAGCATATTTAAAGTTTGAGCTAATTCTTTAACCTCGCTAGGTGCATTATTCAGATATAGTTGTGCTCGTCCTAAATCTTCTACAGAAATGACAGAAGTCATTTGGTTTAGCTGGCGCAGAGGTTGCAGAGAACGTTTAATATAAAATGCGATCGCAACCGTTAGCATGATAATTGCCAAAACAGTAGTAATAACCAAACTCCGCACTATTACCATAAACATTGTCTGTTCGCGGGTAATATCCTGGACTACAAATAGCTGACCCAGAAGCTTACCCTGCACTTGCAAAGAACCACCACTCAAAACAAAGTAGCTTTGGTTAACTTTGTAGACTTGAGGTTTAATCGACATCTTAGTAAGGAACATTAACTCAGCCACCGTAGAATCAGATAACAAATCCAAAGTGGCAGATTTCACTAAGATTTTATGATCAGGACTTTTTAGCCATAATAATGTATTACTATCAGCCAAGTTATTAATAGCCTTTTGCAACCCAGTTTCAGGTTGCATCATTTCACTATAAAGTTGCACATCACGCGGCAAGCGTTCCGTAATTTGTTCTATATTTTGCTTATGACTATTAATCAAAATTTGCTGCATTTTCCAACTAGTCCATGCAGCAAGGCTACTTAATATAAAAGCTGAAAAGGCGCCAATACCTACTGTCAGGCGTAACTGTAATGAAAACAGGTCTATATTTATCCAATTTTTTCTAATTTGCTTCACTACTGTTGATTATGTTGTGCGTATTGGATAAGGCTTTATTAATAAATAAGAAGGAAAAGGATGAACTCTTAGCCACGCCGCTTGTTTCTTACTTTTTACTCTTTCCTGTTTCCTCTGAGTCTCATTGATAAAGTTGTACTAAAATTAGAATTTATAATTATAGGTGTTCTAAACTAACTTCTGTTAGATATACAATGACAGTGGCAACTCTTTCAAGAAAAATACTAAATATTTTTATTTCATCACTCTCTCAACTTTTCAAAATTATCTCTAATAAAAATTTAAACGTAATGTTGAGTAACTAAATTAATTTCAGGTGAGAATTACCTTAAACTTTTGCTGTCTAAAAATCTTCCTTATAAGCTTGGGATATGGTAAGAAGGGAAAGGGTGAATTTAAAGCTTTTCCCTTTACCCTTTGCCGTTTACCCTTTAACTAAGAAGTATTGTCTCAGTCCCTAGTCCCCTTTACTGTACTTGAGTCGGGAAAGCCCCAGGTTGCACAGCTAAGTTAAGATTTTGTCCGTTGCGACGCAATTCTAAGCGCAAATCTCCCCCAACTTGGCTCTTTTCAACTGCTCTTTGGACACCGCTAGCATCTGTGACTGATTGACCATTGAGTGTTTGGATAACATCACCAGGACGTATTCCGGCTCTAGCCGCTGGTGAATTTGGCATAACTCTCACAACCAATACACCTTTATCTTCAGCCACATTTAAACCGCTACTGGGGTCTGAGTTGAGATTTTGCTTTAACTCAGGTGTTAGTCCCACCATCTGAATCCCCAAATAAGGATGTTGCACTTTGCCTGTAGCTATCAGTTGACTGGAAATGCGTTGAGTTGTGTTGATAGGAATGGCAAAGCCTATCCCCTGTGCTCCTCGGATAATGGCTGTATTCATCCCAATCACCTCGCCACGGGAATTTAGCAGAGGGCCGCCAGAGTTGCCAGGATTAATCGCCGCATCTGTTTGAATAAATTCAACTCGCTTATCAGGAGCGCCTATTTGATTGCTAGTGCGTCCGGTGGCGCTGATGATCCCTGTAGTGACACTATTATCTAAACCGAGGGGGTTGCCGATCGCGATCGCCCATTCTCCCGGTTGCAGTTGGTCTGAGTTCCCTAACGCCACTGTCGGTAGATTGTTTCCCTCAATCTTGACAACAGCGACATCTGTTAATGAGTCTCTTCCCAAGACCTTACCTGGCAAGGTGCGTCCATCTTTAAGTGTCACTGTCACTGTGTCAGCACCAGCAACTACGTGAGCGTTAGTCAGAATGCGACCATCGGCACTGATGATAAAACCTGAGCCAGTACCCCGTTCTACCCTTTCTCGTGATTCTGGCAATTGCGAGCCAAAAAAGCGGCGGAAAAACGGGTCGTTAAATTCCTCTGGTATCTGGCTTCTGACTGTTCGAGAAGAGTTAATCCGTACCACAGCCGGCCCAACCTTTTGCACAACCCCAATCACAAAGTTAGGATCTGTGGCAATTGGTAACGGAGGAGCTGCATTTACTGGACTCACTGCCAAATTAGAGGCACTTTCAGACACCTTTTGAGGATTAGAAGCCAGATAGCCGCCTGTCAATGTCATCCCCGATCCCAGCAGCACCAGCGATAGAGAGGCAGCAGCCTTTTTCCAGGGAGATTGATTACGGTATTTAGCATCAGAAGTGTTATTTGAAATACTATTTAATTTGTGTTCTCTGTCGCGAGATTCGTTTTGCATTGCTGTCTGGAAGAATATTTAGACTTACTATTAATTGTAGATATGATTTTTGACGTTTTTGTTGCAAAGGTATTGCGCTGGTGTGAAAAATCTGCTATTGAACCGCGTATTTACTTGATTGACTGAGAAATAACCTATACAATTCTTCCAAGAGACTCTTGGCAATACTTGGGCGCTTCATAATGGCAACGAGATCTAATATTCAGGTGACGATTTCCCTGTTTGAACTGGGTTTAGAAGACAAGGAGTTGCAAACAGAGGTGGTTCAAAAGCTCTGGAGGGTTTCTCGTTGGGGATATTGAAGACAGTGGTGCAACCAGCCACGATTAAAGCTTTGTTTGGTCTGGTATATCGCCTTTCTGGAAAATCTATCGAATTAAATGTAGAAGCCAATGGTAAAACATTCAAAGTGTAAACCAGCAGTCTGGCACAGTTAGTAGCAGCAGTTGAACCAGCGCAAAAATTTGTAGGGGGATAGTCAGGCAAATATGGTGAACAAGGTAGCATTGCTGATTGGAGTCAGTGAATATGAGCCTGGTTTTATCCCTCTACTGGGAGCTGTTAAAGATGTGGATGCCATACAACGAGTGTTGGCAAACCCAGAAATGGGTGGCTTTGCTGAGACGGATATTACGGTGCTGAAAAATCCCCAGCGGCAAGATATGGAAGATGCCATTTATCGATTGTATGCTGATCGCCACAGAGATGACCTGGTATTATTTTATTTCTCTGGTCATGGGATTAAGGATGAAAGAGGCAATCTTTACCTATCAACTCGAATTACTCGTAAACAGAATGGCAAACTAGTAAAGCCTTCGGCAGTTGCAGCTAGTTTTCTACACGAAAGTATTAACGATAGCCGCTCCCAGAGACAGGTTGTGATTTTGGACTGTTGCTTTAGTGGAGCGATCGCTCAAGGGATGACTGTTAGAGATGATGATACCGTAAATTTGCAAGAACAGTTAGGTGGCAAAGGACGGGCAATTTTGACATCTTCCACATCTACTCAGTATTCTTTTGAGCAGATAGGATCTGAGCTTTCAATCTATACTCGTTACCTAGTCGAAGGCATTGAAACAGGAGCCGCAGACCATGACGAAGATGGCTGGATTTCGGTGGATGGGTTGCATGAGTATGCCAGCATCAAGGTGCAGGAAGAAGCTCCAGCTATGACACCAAAGTTTTATCCTGTTGAGGAAGGCTACAAGATAAATATAGCTAGAGCACCCGTTGGTGAACCAAAACTGATGTATCGCAGAAAAGTTGAAGAAATCGCTCGTAAAAGACAAGGAAAGATTTCTTTGATTAACCAGATGTCTTTAGAAGAATTACGTCACAGTTTGAAATTGCCATCTGAAGAAGCTAATGCCATTGAGACTGATGTTTTGCAGCCTTACCTTATCCGCGAGCAAAAATTACAGCGTTATGAACAGGCTTTATCGGAAGCAATTCAGCGGCAAAATCCTTTGAGTGACGAAGATTGGAGCGACATGAAAGATTTGCAACAAGTTCTGCGGCTCAGAGATGAAGATGTTGCACCGATTGTGGAACGTTTCCGAAATGAAAAAGTGTCACCGATAGTAATAGAGGTTCCTCTAGAAACCGGAACCTTGACTGAGCAAATATCTTTTAACAACGATGATACCGTCGTTAAAACCCAGTCAGAAAGTCTTTTGTCTCGTTGGAAGTTGCTAGCATTTGGTTTGGTATCTGTCGCTTTGGGGATGGTGATCAACAAAATATGGACAGATAAACCCCTGGATCAACACCCTTTACTTGTTTCTCAACAAACTTACTCTAAAAGCCTTTTTACTGATATTAAAGATGATGTCCCTTCTGGCATATTTAACTATGGTCTTAGTACAACTTGGGCCCCAATTCGTGGCAATGCAGATCAAGAAATTCAAAAAGCATTTCCTAATTTTCAACTCAAATATATAGTATTTCCTCTTGAAGAGACGGGTTCACTCACAAGTATTGAAAAGTTATTAGATAAGTCAGTTGCTTTTGCTCAGTACTCTTATCCACTCACAGAACAACAGAAAAAAAAGTTTAAAGAAATTCCTGTAGCTGTTGATGGAGTAGCGATCGCAGTTCATCCTGAATTAAGCATCTCTAGCTTAACCTTGGATGAGTTAAAGCGTATTTACACAGGTGAAGTTACCAACTGGATTAAAGTAGGAGGCCCTGACTTGAAAATTACGCCTTTGTCTCGCAATGTAGCGGGTGGTACTGTCAAGTTTTTCAAAGAAAAGGTTTTGGGCGATCCTGAATATTCATTTGCTCCGCTAATTGTTAAAAAAGTCCAAAGCACCACCCTAGGATTACAAGAAGTATACAAAGACAAAGGTGGCATTTACTTTGCTTCAGCTTCAGAGGTGCTTGGTCAGTGTATGGTCAAGCCTTTATGGTTAGGTAAGGATAGAAATAATCTAGTTCCTCCTCATCAAAAATTAAGTACAGATCAAATTTCTAAATGTCCAAAAAATCCGAATAAACTTTACAAAGCTAATGTGAATGCTTTTAGTGACCAAAGCTATCCACTTACTCGGAAGCTATATGTAGTTGTCAAGCAGGACGGTTCCATAGACCAAAAAGCAGGCGAAGCCTATGCTAAATTGCTGCTAACTCGCCAAGGTCAAGATCTAATAGAAACATCTGGCTTTGGCAGAATTCGCTAATAGGTTTAGCTGATGAATCTTTATTTTTGCAAACTAGAATATTTTTACTAGTTGAAGAAGATATTTTAAAAGCTTATTTTTATTTGTCCTGGCGATTAGAAATCGTGGCTATGCATTATCTATGTTTTAGGTAAAGTGCGATCGCCCTTCTACAACACACTATTAACTATCTCTCATAAACTGCGTAGGCTTAGCCAGTCGTAGACATCGCCTATGCAGCTAATATTATCGTAATAAACTTAAAGTTTTTGGCACTTACGTTAAGCATATCTAAACTAACTTTTTCTATAAACATCTTTCCGATGCTTGCACTGCAAAATTTGTACGAGTTGATTTTCATCATCAATCTCATAACGAACTCTATAATCACCAATTCGGATACGATACTCGTTATCAGAACCTTTTAACTTGACAATTCCATCGGGACGCGGTTCCAAAGCAAGATTTTGTATTTTTTCAATAACACGCTCTATAACATCATTTGGTAAGTTATCAATCTGCTTTTGTACAGACTTTGAAATAACGACCGTGTAACTCATTATCTGTGATCTGAGCGCTTAGCAAGATATTCATCTATAGTCACTGACTGACCATCGCTATACTCAGCGCGAACTGCTTGAATTTCTGCCTGTGTTTCTGCATCGTCTTCGTACAACGCTTCTTCGGCTTCAAAAATCTGTTGCTCAATTAGCTCTTGAAGTTGACGTTTTTCTGTTAACTCAAGGGAAGATATTGCTTCTGCTAAAGTTTCTAAGGAGAGTTGTACTTTAACAATGGCTGGCATTTTTCTCCTATTGGGTGTGTTTTTTTCGCACTTTGACACCATTATGCTGATTTTAACAGTTATATTTTTGTCAAGCCGAAAGTCTTTGGGTTGTGTTTCAGAACAAATGCATCTAAACTTTACTAACTGATAATAATGCAATCTGCCTAGGCTTAGCCAGTCGTAGCGAAAAGTTCTGTAGGCGGGTTTCCCGCCGTAGGAAACTTTTCAAGACAGACATCGCTTACAGCAGACTTTTCCTATGCATTCATCAACTTTACGACATTAGTCATCAACATTACGACATTGGTCATTAACATCGTAATGTTGGTCATGAATATTACGATGTTGGTCATTAACATCGTAATGTTGGTCATGAATATTACAATGTTGGTCATCAACGTTAAAGCGATCGCCACGACACCAGCTTCCATGACAGTCCAACATATTTTATTGATTAAATCAGCATCCAGTGATTAGATTCAGAGAAATCACTGGAATAAGATGAACAATTTATTAGTAAAAATTGTGAGTTCTGCTGAACCATAATACTGCTCATTGAGGCAAGCTAGCTCTATAACTCTCTCAGGAGTAAATTTATGCCTCGAACAAAACGTACATCTCGGATTCTCGAAAAAGCTGAGTTGAGATCCGTTGCACTCAAAGCAATTGATCCAAATATGAATTTTGATAATAATTACAATTTACAAAACCTGACTCAATCAATTGAAGAGTTACGCTCTATGCTTGATGTTTATAATAGCGCTTTAGCTATGGTTGACACTACCAAAACTAAAATTGATGCGATGGAAAAAATCTTAAGCCATCTTTCAGACAAGATGCTGGTGGGTGTTGGTTTCAAGTACGGTAAAGACAGTGGCGAATATGAGATAGCAGGTGGGGTTCGTGATAGCGAACGTATCCGCAAAGGCAGATTAACTCGCTTAAAAGCCAGTGCAGGGGAAGCATCAGTTAAAAATATTAAAACCGCCTAATTCTAGAACACCGATTCAGTATTCAAGATAGGGGCGAGAAAAACCGATTATTTCGTAGAGACGTTGCAATGCAACGTCTCTACAGTCAACGATAATTGGTAGTTTTACCGAAAAGAAATCGGGTTTTTGCGATTACTGAATCGATGCTCTTAGGACTTACGCACTGAAGCCTGAAACCCTGATCCCCCCTAACCCCCCTTTTTAAGGGGGGAACGTCTAAAGCCCCCTTTCTAATGGGGTTGGGGGATCTGAGTGCGTAAGTTCTGGCTCTAGGTCTACGGTAGTGTACCCAAGTCATCGAATTACCCACAAGTCTTAAAAAACTTCACCCTGTCCTACCGGACACCCCTCTTTTTGCTAAGGAGAGGCAAAGATTTACCCACTCAGCACTTTGCTATAACTCAGCACGGGCTAAACGCCCCGCTACCGCTAACGGAACTCAGCACTTTTCATCCACAGGGTAAAGCGAGGGTGAGGCTTTAATTTTTGGGTTGGAAATTTTTTACAAAAATCAAGCGCAATTTTATTGTGGTTAGTTGTGCTTCCTGTTATTGCTATAATTTCTCCATTTCTGTATTCATTTTTATATTCAGCTTTCTCTTCTAATTCCAGATATTCTTCTGGGGTGTAATAACGCTTCTCTGTTTGTAAAACCATATTAATTAACTCACCAAATGTAAGAATGAGTGCGTTATCAATAGCGTAACGCACCCTATAACTAGTCCACAAAGTCAGGTCGTGCCTTCCCTGTTGCTGTCAACTTTTTCTCTAAAGCTGTCCAATTTTCTTGCTCAATTAAGTTAGTCAATTCATCAAGATTGTGGCGATACTGTTGCAGCGATCGCAACAATGCTTGGCGATTATATTGCGCCATCATTACGCCCAACTCTGGATTCCCGCCACCCACACGACTGGTATCCCGAAAACCAGAACTAGCTAGCTTTTGGGCTAATTGCAAAACATCGGGGTCAGTTTCACTAATGCAAGCAGCAATTAACGAGGAACTGACCATTACAGGTAAATGAGAAATCCAGCTAACAGCGCGGTCATGCTGTTCTGGCTGACAATGGTAGATATTTGCCCCAAGCGATCGCACAATTTCCTCTACAACTGTAATTGCCGCGGTTGCTGTTGTTTTGTCTGGTGTTAATACATAGGGTTTGCCAACAAATAAATGTCTGTGTGCAGCTTCAATACCACTGTCTGTGATTCCCGCCATTGGATGACCACCGACAAAATGATCCCAAAGGGGAGAAATTGCTTTGACTATCGGTGCTTTCACCGAACCAACATCAGTTACGACCGTAGTCGGAGACAAATAAGCAATCATTTGCTCAAATTGGGGAACAATGAGTGCGATAGGTGTACAAATAAATACCACTTCTGCGGTTGCCAATAGGCTCATATCAAGTGACGCCTGATCAACACTGCCAAGAGCAACTGCCTTTTGACAGGTTGATTCACGGCGACTCACTCCCAGGACATGATGTCCTTGCGATCGCAAATCAAAACCCAAAGATCCGCCTATCAGTCCAAGTCCTAAAATCCCAATATTCATTTTTGATTTTGACATTTCCATCTCTTACATATTTTCTGCATACTTTACCAACTATTAAAATCGGCATCTGAGGGGTAGCATCCATGACTGTAGAGGAATTGCTGGAAAAATATGCGGCAGGAGTTTTAGATTTTAGTGGTGTTGACCTCTCTGAAGCTAATCTGAGTGGGGCCAAACTTATTGGCGTGAATTTTAGCCAAGCTAATTTGAGTGTAATCAACCTAAGTGGCGCGAATTTGAGCGAAGCCAACTTGAGCGGTGTCAAGCTAAATGTTGCCAGACTGAGTGGTGTGAATCTAAGTAGCGCTATCTTGAATAACGCTAGTCTTAACGTCGCTAATTTGATTCGAGCGGATTTGAGCCGCGCCCAACTCAAAGGAGCAACGCTGATTCGCGCTGAGTTAATTCGTGCTGACCTCAGTCGCGCTGACCTGTTTGAGGCTAATCTCTCCAGTGCTGACTTGCGAGAAGCGACACTGCGACAAGTGAATCTCCGTCACGCCAACTTGAGTGAAGCAATTTTGAGAGGTAGTTCCTTAACGGGTGCAAACTTGGAGATGGCTAACTTAAACGCCACCGACCTGAGTCGCGCTGACATCAGCGGCGCAAATTTGCGAGACGCCGAACTCAGACAGGCAAATCTTAGCCATGCTAACCTCAGTGGAGCCGATTTAAGTGGAACGAATCTCCGTTGGGCAGATTTAAGCGGGGCGAATCTTCGCTGGGCAGATTTAAGCGGGGCAAAATTGAGTGGGGCTAGCTTAATTGGCGCAGACTTGAGCAATGCGAATCTGACGAACACGAGTTTAGTACACGCCGATTTAACTCAGGCAAAGTTAATTAGAGCAGAATGGGTTGGTGCTGACTTAACGGGAGCAATTTTAACAGGAGCAAAACTTTACGCCACTTCCAGATTTGGTTTAAAAACTGAAGGTATGACTTGTGAATGGGTTGATCTCAGTCCTACAGGCGATCGCTCCATAATCCAAAAGTTCCATTCAGAAGACTCACGAGACTTTTTTAATGAAACATCACCAACAATTCGCATAGTTGTTGATGCAGCCCTAGAACACGAAGCCAATTTTGCTCTTGCTGGCGCTTACTACCAAATTGCTCAAGAATATAGAGAGCTAAAACAACCGCCAAGTATGGAAAGCGGACGCCGCCGGACTGTTTTCACTTTCCGCGTAGATAGCGACGAAGCTTTACTTCCTACGGCTTACATCGCAATTCTTCCCTTTTATGATGCGGTATCCAACCAAAAAAATATTTCTAGTATGGTGGAAATGATTAAAAATGAAGTTATTGCTAACCAAAATCTAAAATCCCCCCAGATGGTGAAACAATTAATCATGCTTTTAGAGCAAGCTATGAGTAAAGCTACCACCATTAAACAGATGAAAAGAAATCTGGAAATAGCAGCAAAATTAAACTTTTGTAAAGCGCCTACCCAGACAATCTTAACTAATTCCAGTGCCCATACTTTGATTGTGCATGACAATCCCAACTTTGGTAAAAGATTTATTAATCGCTCTGCTCTTAATGCTTCAGTTTATGATGATAAATTCAATGAAACGACTAACTCTATAATGCCTTCGTTAAATATGGTTATGGATTTTGTTAAAGGATTTCACTACATTAGTCATTAGTCAAGGGTCAAGGGTCAATAGTCAATAGTTCAGGGACTTAATTCATTAGCTTTAGCCAGATAAATTAAGCCTCTTACCAAAGGAAAAAAACAAATTTTCGGAGGAAAAAGATGCGCGATAGTTTTAATAGAATGATTGGTCGAACCCGCTATGTGGTTTTTCGCCTATTTCTGCATTTAGGGGGAGGTGAAGTAGCGCCAATTTTGGGAGTATTAAATAGTGCTGGACGAGATGCGATCGATTCTGAGGGAGACTTGGAAGTTTTGGGAGAAGCATTAGTAGAAATCTGCCAAACTCTGCTGCAATACGATGAGTACTGGCTTTCTGCTGCTAATGAAGGCGATGTATTTTGGGATGAAGGCGAAGCAGGAGATTACGTGAATGAATTATTTACTGACTCCGCCCAAAGATATCTCAGTGAACCAGATTACAGTTATGACTCAGGATTGAATGAACCTTTATCTATACCTGTGACACGCAATGTAGTTGTGATGATTACAGTAGCTTATGAAGGAGAAGTTCCAGAGTTAGAAACTGACTTTTCTAGCGTTCAGGCACTAAAGGAAGGTTTGAAAGCTTTAATCAATTTGCATTACAAACATAAACTCAAGGCAATCCAAGTGCATTTCTCCCCAGCGCAGTTAGGCGATGAACTCACTAGCGACCATTTGTTACAACATTACCCAGAATTGATTCCTTTATAATTTGTTGGGTAGTCCGTACTGACTGTTCACATCGATCACTTGTTAAGCTCGGAGATAGGACAATAATGCAATGCTCATGACTATAGTGCGTAAATTTACAGCCGTTTTTTTAGCCCTGAGTTTATGTGTGACAACTGTCGCTTGTGGGGGAGGAAACCAAACTACCTCTTCTCCTTCAGCTAAGAACGTTAGCCAAACCTCAGCTACCACCAAACTCAATGATGGTCAGTACCAAATACAACAAGCTACTTATGACGATGCAACTGGGGAGTATACGCTGTTTTTGCTCAACAATACGCCCCCAAGGTTTGCAACCGAAAATTTGCAAATGGCACGGCTGACTGATGATGAAATCAAGCAAGGTAAAAAAACTTACTTGAAAGTAGAAAACGGACAGCCAGCTTTATATCTGACGGAAGACTTTAAAATTGAATACGTCCATAACGTTACTGAGAACAAAACTAATCCCCAAACAGGACAACAAGAAACGGTTGTAGTCCGCCAAGAAAATAGCTTCTGGGCCCCCTTTGCCGGGTCTGTAGCTGGTGCTGTGGCTGGCCAGGCACTTGGTAGTCTATTGTTTAGACCCCAGTATTACGTACCCCCTGCTTATCAACCAGGAGGAGTGATGACTGGCTATGGTGGATATGGCAGAAATTATGACCAAGCAGTTAGTAGCTATCGCTCTCGTTACAATGCGCCACCCGCAGCCGTGAGAAATCGTACTGCTTTCCGTAGTACAGGAACAATTAGAAGGTCGTATCCTGGTAATTCAAATGTACGGACTTCACCACGTACCAATACAGGGAATCGTCCTTCTGGTTCTGGTTTTGGCAGCAGTGAACTTAGACCATCTGGTCGGTCTGGCTCAACCAGACGCAACACTGGAACTGGTTTTGGCACTAACCGCCGTTCTTCTGGTAGCCGCTCATTTGGTACTGGTAGACGCCGTTAGTAAATTCTCAGTTCAAAAAATTTAGTTGCTCTTAGATGCTTTGGCGCTGAGTAATTTTCACTCAGCACCAAAGCATTTTTTTGGTGAAGCAATATTACCATTCAGTATTTTGTAAGGTTTTGCGATCGCGATTTTCAGAAATCAAGCGTAGAATGTAGCGAGAATCAACTAAATGGTGCAAGAAAAAGAGCAGAAGCAAGTTCGGTTGAATAGATTAATTTACAGAATATAAAAATTTGCTGAATCTATACCGATTAAGTTAAAAGATGAATCTAGAGTATCAAATTCATCTAGAAGCTGGTTCTAACTAACCCAATCATGAAGCATAAGGGCAAAGTAAGCCAGTGTAGCAGATCCCATGTGCATGTAGATAAGTCAGATAGTAGGAAATACTAAAGGCAAACATTGCTAAGAGAACAGGAATCACCGTACTAAACTCCAACTGCTGTTTTTTTAACATTCCTAAACAAGATATTGGAACTACTAAAGGCCAAAAGATAGTTGTGATCAAAAACATCACAAATGACAAGAATTTATCTTCTGGAGAAGAACTAGGATGACGCAGCGAAAATATTAACCAATTGCTAAAAAAATAGCATGTCATCAATAGATAACTAATTATTAAAGCCACTTGTATTTGATTCATTGTAAACGCTCCTTAAGTTTTATGAGATTCTTCAAACTTTACCTGCATGAAGTTATACAGAGTTGGATCAGGGTAAATTCAGTTGCTTGAACGACGAGAGTTTTCACATTAAATAACGCTGATGCTAATAGGATATTTCGCAATCATTTAAATGTTAGTAGAAGTCTAAAAACACAAAAATCAGTACTTGCACCCAATTTGAAATAAAAACGAGCGAGCTAGCAATTATACTCATTAATTACAGTTAGTCTGCCCTTGGTATGGCGCAAATTTTAAAACGTTTCAAAATCAAATACATATATTACCAGTTGAATAGGGGAATTTGCACCGCTGTATACTTTGAACAACGGCTGTAAATAAATATAAAAGACTTTACACCCATACCAAAAAAATTTCAAGATAAATGCATTTCGCTTTGGCTCACCATTAAAGCCAGCATAGTTTGTAATTTTGCTTTGGGAGTATCAAAGTTACGTACCACTTGGTTCTTCTATGTAGCCTTGAATATTTTCCGGTTCAAATTGACGAAGTAAGCGAGTTGCTTCGCGGATTAAATCTTCATTTCCGTTAACTACAATCAGGTACTTGCCAGCATTCAAACGGTTACGATAGGGTAAAGCATCGCCACTACCAACGACTCCTCCACCAATTAACACAGCACCTAACGCACCGGATGCAGCTCCTAAAAGACCAGCAATAATTTCATTACCAAAGGTAGTAGCCTGGGGAAAAATCTCAATTTGTGTGAGGAAATTGAAGGTATAACCTGCGATAAATCCAAAGGGTACAAGCCAGTATAAAAGACGATTTACCTGTTTATGAGCTTGTTTTTTGGGGTTAATTAATCCAAATTCATCAGCACTCTTATAACCCTTGCCCAAAATATTAACTTGAGACATTTCCAAGCCTGCTTCTTCTAGAGCAGAGTAGGCGGCTTCTGTTTGTCTTTTATCTGGTAAGACTGCAACAAGATAATTCATAATGATAAAGTTTAAAATATACACGCTTGCATCTAAATTTTGTCAAGCTAAATTCAGTTCTAGAAGTGATGCTATCTTAGCTATTCTGGGTTTTTGTGCCACTGTCCATCATCGCCTTTTTCGTAATCGCGCTTTACTGCACTCCAAGCAACACGAAAAGCCCGTTCTTCTTCGCCATATTGTTCTTCAGCGCTGTTAAATGCAGCCCGAAAAATTTCTTGAGCGTGCTTGGGTAAGTTTTCTTTGACTGAATTTGGTAAGTCTTCAATCTGTTTGTAAGGCATACTTAATGTCCCAAAAACTTTTTCTTCCTACCCTCCTGCTTTCGCTGGAGGGCTTGGTCAAAACATTAAGTCTGCATCTGGCTTTGAGGTGGAAAGCCGTGCTGGATTCTGCCGACATCACCATCAAATTTCATGGAAGTTTTGAAGAGTTCAAAACGCCCATCAGCAGCATACTGAGCGCAGCGATCGCGCAAAGCTTGCATTTGTTCTGCTGGCATCGGTTTAAAACTCCGAGCGATCGCCAAATTTTGACGTAATACTTTTAGTGAATCAATACCGCTAACAAGGGTGGCGATCGGTAAACTCAAGACATAACGCAAGGCTTCCTCTGGGGTGATTACACCTTTTTTGATGGCGTCGCC
The DNA here is from genome assembly GCF_014904695.1 of Nostoc sp. MG11. Lineage (GTDB taxonomy): Bacteria > Cyanobacteriota > Cyanobacteriia > Cyanobacteriales > Nostocaceae > Komarekiella. The sequence goes on from NZ_JACXXN010000005.1 coordinate 392,379, forward strand.
TGTACCGCTAAGGCTTTTCATGCCAATTGCGGCAATTCCTCGTTTGTTGAGTTCTGGTAGTACTTGTTTCTCAAAGCTTCTAAAGCTGGCATCAAAACAATTGAGGGGTAATTGCACCGTGTCAAACGGATAATTGTAAGAGAGCATTTTCAGATGAATGGCCGGGTCTTTGTGACCTGTAAAGCCAACAAACCTGACTTTACCCTCTTTCTTTGCCTGATCCAAAGCTTCAATTGCCCCATTGGGACGGAAGATCCTTTCTGGATCGTTGTCGTAAACAACCTCGTGGATTTGCCACAGGTCGAGGTGATCAGTTTTGAGACGGCGTAGAGATTCCTCAAGTTGCTGCATTGCAACTTGGCGATCGCGTCCGTGGCTACATACCTTCGTCATCAAAAAAACCTGATCCCGTCGCCCTTGCAAGGCTTGCCCCATCCACTCCTCACTACGATGCTGGTTATACTCCCAAGCGTTATCCATAAAGGTGATGTCGTGATCAATGGCTTCTTGGATAAGGCGAATTGTCTCTTCTCGGTTGTTTCCTTGAGCTACAGTTGCACCTCCCAAGGCGATCGCTGATACTTTTACTCCTGTTTTTCCCAGTGGACGATGAGGAATTTCACCAGTAGTTTTGTTATTCATTGGAGTTGCAGATGATTCTTGGACTTGTGCCGCTTCTACCTCGGAATTACCATTTAGGATATGGTCAGCGATAATTGCTCCTGCGCCTGCACCAATAAAGCCTAATCCTTGTAAAAAATGCCGCCGTTTTAGCTCTGGAGAAAGATGCTTTGGGGCGGCTTCATCATTATTGTTACCTGACATTGATTTCTTTAAATTTACTTTACAAGTTCAACCTAGAAATCTCATGACTTATAGGCGTGATAATGTCAATAAATTAATTGTTTGTGGCTTAAAAGTTGATCGACCATCCCAGTAGTCAACCTGATTGATATTTACCTTGAGCAAGGCAATATCAGCTTCGTCTAGCCCTTTCGGAAACCAGGTTTGAAGTTCCGGCTTCCATAGTTCTCGCATTTTGTTGCGGTCTTGCACCAATTGTGCTGTACCCGATATAGAAACGAATCGCTGCTGATCGGGTGATGAGTAACTTACATTGACTTGCTGATGGTGTGCAATATCAGTCACCTTGTGAGATTTGGCATAGGTAAAAAACCAAAGTGTGCCATCAGAATTAATCTCACCACTTGTTGACATGGGGTAACTATGCAAGCTTCCATCATCATTAACTGTAGTAAACATGCCATAATCAATATCTTTGATTAGTTCACGCAGTTTTTGAATTTCTTGCTCGCGGTTTGTAGAAGCTGTCATTGTTTGTACTCTTTTTTCTTTTTTTTCTGGAGTCTAATTTTTGATGACAACCAGTTTTTAAGGCTTATAAAGCTCTTTTTTAGTATTAACGTTTTTTAGTTTTAATTACGTGAGTCTAGAGGTGTAATTCTGATATATTTAGCAATTTTGATTATGTCTATAGAGGGAGATCTTAATTAAGAGTGTTGTCTGAAGACAAAAACTACCACCAATAACTGGAGAGCGTCGCAGCAAATCAAGATTCAAACAAGCACATAGTTAACAAAAATTAGGAATGCAGACATGATTAGAGTCAGCCAAGAACATTTGCAAACTATCCGCACTCATGCCGAAAACATTTACCCTGATGAGTGCTGCGGTATAATTTTAGGCTATATGGGCAGTAAGAGTAAAACTGTAGTTGAAGTCATGCCAACAGAAAATGCCTGGAGTACAGAGGCGGCTGATTTTCTAGGTGAGTACACAGCAGAAAGTGAAAGGCGGCAATATGCGATCGCACCCCAAGTTATGTTACAAGCACAAAAAGCAGCACGCGATCGCTCACTGAACATTATTGGAATTTATCACTCGCATCCAAATCATCCTGCCATACCTTCAGAATGCGATCGCCTATATGCTTGGCAAGGATACTCGTATATAATAGTTTCCGTCCAAAATGGCAAAGCTAAGGAAGTCCAAAGCTGGAGTCTTGATGATACTCATCAGTTCCAAGCAGAGGCAATTGAAATAGTGAACAGTAATCAGTGAAGAACTAATAACTGATAATTGATTGAAAATATAATTTAACGGCTTAAGTTCAAGACAGATATCGTTTTTCGATAGGATTAATATTCCCGCTCTTTCACATTACAACTCTCATGCTCAATCCGAATCTGGATGAAATCCAGTTGACAAAAGACGATTACGAACGCTACTCCCGGCACTTAATTTTGCCGGAAGTAGGAATGGAAGGACAAAAGCGCCTGAAGGCAGCTAGTGTATTGTGTATTGGTACAGGTGGATTAGGTGCGCCTCTGCTTTTATATCTCACAGCGGCGGGTGTCGGTCGCATCGGTATTGTTGATTTCGATGTTGTTGATACTTCCAACCTGCAACGCCAAGTAATCCACGGTACATCCTGGGTGGGTAAACCCAAAATTGAATCAGCAAAGCAGCGAATTCTGGAGATCAATCCCTATTGTCAGGTTGATTTGTACGAAACTCGCCTTACTTCCGAAAACGCTTTAGATATCCTCCGTCCTTACGATATTGTAGTGGATGGTACGGATAACTTCCCCACCAGGTATCTAGTTAACGACGCCTGCGTATTGCTCAACAAACCCAACGTCTACGGTTCAATTTTCCGCTTTGAAGGGCAAGCTACTGTATTTAACTACGAAGGTGGGCCAAATTATCGTGACCTGTACCCAGAACCACCACCACCAGGAATGGTTCCCTCCTGTGCAGAAGGTGGCGTACTGGGAATCTTGCCAGGGATTATTGGTTTAATCCAGGCAACGGAAACTGTCAAAATCATTATGAGACAGGGTAATACCCTGAGTGGGCGACTGCTGCTGTATAATGCTCTAGAAATGAAATTTCGGGAGTTGAAGCTGCGTCCAAATCCCATCCGCCCAGTAATTGAAAAGCTCATAGACTACGAACAATTCTGCGGTATCCCACAAGCCAAGGCAGAGGAGGCGAAACAGCAGATGGAAATTCAAGAAATGACTGTCAAGGAATTGAAGGAATTGCTGGATAGTGGTGCAAAGGATTTTGTACTGCTGGATGTCCGCAACCCCAATGAGTACGATATCGCTAAGATTCCCGGTTCAGTTTTGGTACCTTTACCAGACATTGAAAACGGGAATGGTGTTGCTAAAGTCAAGGAAATACTCAATGGGCATCGCTTGATTGCTCATTGTAAGATGGGTGGGCGATCAGCAAAAGCCCTCGGCATCCTCAAGGAAGCTGGGATTGTCGGTACGAACGTTAAAGGCGGAATTACCGCTTGGAGTCGGGAAGTCGATTCGTCAGTTCCAGAGTATTAAAAGCGAACCACAGAGGAAGCAGATAAGAATAGGGGAGAGGTTAGGAAGAATAATTCTTCGCCCTCTCCCCGATTTTTTAGTAATTGAGCTAGCGATCACATTTTCGAGCATATCAACTGGAGCGATCGCAGAAGCTATCTTTCAGTAGTCTATGCAAATTTATTCCAAATCACGGCGACATCAACGGCTAACTTTTGCCCCAACTTGAGCAACTGTCGGCACTGATGAGTATCTTCGTCATTGGCAAGGATAGTAGCACATAGAGGCGCTATCTGACTGTGTAGACAGCTGAAGTACAGTTCTTGGGATCGCTGTAAGGAGATATCAATATTGAGATGATCCCCAACATCAATCAATCGTTCCAACTGTTGGATATCTGCATTGAAACTACCATTGGCATCATGTAGCAATTGCCAGAGTAACCGCGCAATTAGCTGTTCTAACATTTGCTTGCCTTCGGGAATATTTAACCGACAGCGCAGATGTTTTGCTTCAGTGGCGATCGCCTCCAATTCTACTATGTGATTCCACATCTTTTGGGGTTCGCTGATGTCTTGCTCTAGCGATCGCAATGTGATCATACAGCGATGCCCTAAAGCAATCTCTGCTGCTACCTGCAATTCTTGTGGTACTGCTAGCTCATCCCGATGGAACGCCATTAGAACGCCGTAATTATCACGGTATGCTTGAGTATAAAGCTGACCTAAGCGTGTCAGTGTTTCCTGACTGAGGAGCCGCATGATTCGGTGGCGTTCTTCAGCAAATAGATTTTGCAAGCTGAAAGCCTCTTCCCCAAATAGCTGTGTCATTGCCAAGATAGTATGAGCCGCACTCGCCAGTTGTAATGCTCCAAACAGCTTTTCTTTTAATTGGCCGTAGTCACGCCGTCCGATAAATTGTTGAATGCAGCAGTGAAAATCCCAGCCTCCCAAATGCAGCACAGCAAACACTAAATGCTCGCTTTCCCAAGTAATTTCTGACACCAGCTTCAAATGTCCAACTACCAAAGTCAATGATCCCATCCGTTGCAGTTGGTAATCTAGCTCATTGGCGGTGTAGCAATAAACTCGTTTGTGAGAAGGATGATGTTGGCTAGCCGCATCTTGCCCAGACTGGAAATTACGCGTCTCTGTAGGTTTGTGATTGCCAAACAGGGAAGTAATGGCATAGTGGGCTGCTACTTCCTTAAAACCAACTTGAGCAGTTAGCACCAACTGGCGATATATTTCTGCACCATGCTTGAAGTGCTCGACATTACTGGGAGCTAAACCAAGGCGTTTGAGAAAGCCTTTTTCCAACTGCACACCAGCTACTTCCCCCGCCAGTTCCAAAGCACGGGCGGCATAGCGGAGAATCTGCGTTCCCTCTGGGCGGGAAATTTCTTCAAAAAACCAACCGCAACTGGTAAACATCAGCAAAGCATGACGCTGCATTTCTAATAGGCGCAGGGCGTCTACTTGTTCTGCTGCTGTCAGTTTGCGGGTTTGATGGCGAGATAGAAAACGGCTAACATTGGCAGGAGAGCGATCGCGCATCACTTGGATATATTCATCTCGTGCTTGCCAGGGATCACGAAATAACTGCCTACCATTTTCCTCATATATCTCTATTAGCTGATCCCGCAGCCAATTCAGGGCATCCCGCAAGGGACGACGCCATTTTTGATGCCAAAGACTGCCTTCGCCACCGCAACCACAGTCATCTTGCCATCTGCCGACACCGTGGGCGCAGCTCCATGCTGTGATTGGCTTTAATTCCACTTCCCAAGCAGGAGAATTTAAGCTGAGGTAGTGAGCAAAGTTCGTCACCGTCCACCCATGTTGAGGAAACTCGTTTATGAAGGCAAAGGCTAGAGTTTTTTCGGTTCCCTTCTTGTGGTGTCCAAAGGTTTCCCCATCTGTCGCTACAGAAATTAATTGTGCTGGACGGTGATCCCCACGCACGGCTGAACCGATTCGTCCGGCAAAGTGATGAGAATTATAAACAACATCGCTAAAACCCATATCCCGCGAGATTGGGCCGTCGTAGAAAAAGATATCTATATAAGGCAAGCCTTCTGTATTGCCTTCTTCGTGGGGAGACGAAGAATGGTCAGTCTTACCGTTGTTAGTAGCAATCGCACTCAGAGGTGAAGATGTGCTGAGTGTTGGCTTCAAATAACAACGATAGGGACGAGTGGGATCAATCTGACTACCACCAACTTCGTGCCATTCAGGATGGGGATCATCCTGCGTGGGTAAGAGACGACAACGCTGTGCCTGAGACGGGGCAAGAATAATGAAGCGAATACCCTCGGCAACTAAAGCTTCTAGGGTGGCATAGTCTACACCTGTTTCCGCTAGCCAGATGCCTTCGGGATCGCGTCCAAAGCGGGAACGGAAGTCTTCTTTGCCCCAGCGAATTTGGGTATATTTATCGCGTTCGTTCGCCAGGGGCATGATGATGTGATTGTATACTTGCGCGATCGCATTCCCATGACCATGCAACCGTTGAGCGCTCTTAGCATCTGCCTCCAAAATCCGCTGATAAACCTCTACATCGTAGCGTTCTAGCCACGACATCAGTGTTGGCCCAATATTAAAGCTCAAATACTCATAATTATTCACGATCCCCACTACTTCGCCCCGATCATTTAAGACTCTGGCAAAAGCATTTGGGCGATAACATTCCCAATGAATCCGCTCATTCCAGTCATGGAAAGGTGCAGCACTCGGTTGACGTTCAATCGCGTCCAGATAAGGGTTTTCCCTTGGCGGCTGGTAAAAATGACCATGTACCGTCACGTAAACACCGGTAGCTTTTCTCAGGGGATCAGTCTGTTGGGTGTTTGTAGAATCTGGATTTAATGTGAATGTTGAGCCAGAGCTAGCTGGCATTTCAGCAGAAGTCATGTATATATATCCAAAACAAAAAACTTGCAGTTGCGTCGAAAATATTGTGCGTAGGCCTTTCTACAACAGTTTGTACACAAAATCCGGTATAGACGACAACTATGGGATTTAAGCAAATTTCCAAAGAAGCGGTCTTAGTATAATGGGAAATCTGCGTTATCGCACAGCCTTTTCCCTAAAGGCTTAAAGTAATCAGCCATTGAACGACGCCTCAATTAGGATTTTTTCGTTGGCAGCGCCAATAAAAAATTTAATTGTCTTTTAATACATTAAACCCCATTTGTGGTGTAGTATTTTGGCTTAAATTCATAGTTTTGCAACAAAAGATTGCAAAAACACAATAAAACGCAATTTTATTTTACATATCTAGCATAAGACTGAAAACCGTACAATCTCTGAATGGGTCTACAGACTGTTGAGAGTATCCTATGGGAGTGCTGAGTGAGGAGTGATGTTAGCGTAGCGGGGCGTAGCCCATGCTGAGATTTGAGTGAGTCAAAGGAATCAAACAGTAGCTAGCTAAACATGAATAAATTAAAGTTTGTAGTTAGTGCAAAAGCTCCAATTACAAGCGATGAAGTATCTTTAGTGAATTATGTTTACTTAACACCATTTCCTTACTCTTCACTCAGGACGGGCTAAACGCCCCGCTACCGCTAACAGAACTCGGATAGGATACCTTCAACTCAAGGTGACAAATGTCAGGCAAAAACATTGTTTTTCTCGTTTTATTGCTGTTTATCCCGATTTCTTTGGCAGCCCACTTTCTGGAGTGGGGTGAATTGATAGTTTTCATTACAGCAGGATTAGCAATTCTGCCCTTAGCAGCTTGGATGGGTACAGCTACAGAAGAGATTGCTGTAGTAGTTGGCCCGTCATTGGGGGGATTGTTGAATGCCACCTTTGGCAATGCTACGGAACTGATTATCGCCCTAGTTGCTCTTAAAGCTGGATTGGTAGAAGTAGTCAAGGCCAGTATCACGGGATCGATTATCGGCAATTTACTACTAGTAATGGGTCTTTCCATGCTTTTGGGCGGTCTGCGCCACAAAGAGCAGACATTTCAGCCAATTGTGGCGCGGGTGAATGCTTCTTCTATGAATTTGGCAGTAATTGCAATTTTGCTGCCAACAGCAATGAAATTTAGCTCTCAAGGGATTGGCGAAGAAACGTTGCAAGATCTTTCCGTTGCTGTTGCTGTAGTGTTAATTCTCGTCTACGCCCTAACGCTGCTATTTTCGATGAAAACCCACTCCTATCTATATGATGTGGGTGTAGCAGAAATAGAAGCCGAGGAAATACCTCACGCCAAACCAAATATTTGGTTGTGGAGTGGGGTGTTGCTAGTATGTACCCTGCTAGTAGCAATTGAGTCAGAACTGCTTGTTGACTCTTTAGAAGTAGCTACATCTCAGTTGGGTTTAACGGCACTATTTACAGGGGTGATTCTTGTACCCATTATTGGCAATGCTGCCGAACACACTACAGCAGTAACGGTGGCAATGAAAGATAAGATGGATCTTTCTGTTTCTGTGGCTGTGGGATCGAGTATGCAGATTGCCTTATTTGTCGCTCCCGTTTTAGTTATTGCAGGGTGGGTAATGGGTCAGCCGATGGATTTGAATTTCCATCCCTTTGAACTAGTAGCTGTGGTTGTATCGGTGTTGATTGCCAATAGCATCAGTTCTGATGGTAAATCCAACTGGCTAGAAGGCACATTGCTATTGGCTGCCTATACGGTTTTAGGTTTTGCCTTCTACTTTCATCCAGTTATCGATGGCGTAGGGTAGTCAACTGTAAAAGCGATCGCTTGTTGTAGTTTAACCAAAAGCGATCGCTTTTAATTAAAGGTGATAGCACATCCTACTCTACAAAAAGTTTCTAACCACCATCTGCGGGGGGACAATTTTTTTTGAATCTAGAGTCTATCATTGTTGTCAAACTCTGCATTGATCATTGCTTAAATGAACTGACTTGGTACATCCAGTAGTGTAGTGTTATTGGTCGCAGTATAAACATGCTACAAACCGCATCAGCAGACCAACTACGAACTAAAGATAATTTTGCAAATTTGCTTAATGGCATTTCCATGAGATCACATAGTATGTTATTGTCTAAACCGTTGATTTAGGAGCAATATTTTACAAATTGATGGCTTGATTACAGATAAAAAAAGTACAAAGCCTAAAGCAAAGTAGTCTAATTAAACCGAAGAATGAGGAAAGAAAAGGAGATAATCACAGGTTATCTGAAAAAATTAGTACATATTTTTTAATTAATTCAGTATGCACTATTCCGGAATAGCAGCATTTTTGTTCGTCAAAAGAAATATTGGTCTTAGTAAAATGAACTACCATGACTGAAATTGGCATGCTGATGACGAGCGTGTTAACAACAAGACAAGCATCTGGGCCCAATTTGCCGGAGCAGCAATTATTTCAGATGGAAAATGGCGTGCATCAGTCAACAGAGAGTCAGTTATCTCTAACTGCTCAAGTCACACCACCTGAATTTATGCAGGCAGATGCAACTCCCCAGGCTGCGATGTCAGCGCTCACAATAGAAAAAGAAAATACACTTAAAAAAATCAGAAAAAATAATCAGTCTCTAGGTTCTTCTGGCTTGGCTGAACCCCAGAAGTATTCCCAGTCCGTAGGCAAAAGCCGTAAAAAGGCTGTAGGAAAATTTCAGAAGTTTAGTAGCCAACCTCTGCCAAATCTCTATTTTGGTAGCTCTGGTGTAGCCGTTAGAGCCTTGCAACGATTGTTAATCTCTAACGGCTACACTATCCGCATTGATGGTATTTTCGGGGCACTGACAGAAACCGCTGTCAAGGCCTTTCAAAACCAGCAAAATTTAGCGGTGGATGGAGTAGTTGGTCAACGAACTTGGCGGGCGTTGACAATTTAGTCATTAGTCAATAGTCAATAGTCAATAGTCATTTGTATTAACTAAGGGCAAATGACCATTGACAAATGACCATTGACCAATTACCGATACTTATGCTGTTCTAATAGTTGTTGCGCTCTTGGCTTGTAAATCAAATAGAACAAAGCCTCAATGTAGCGCAACAAATCTTCCCGGTTTTCCTTCGAGGTAAAGTTCCAGAAGCCATAAATTCGTGCTAATGAGAGCAGCTTGGTAGTGTGAATTTTCCAAGTATAAGTGCTATAAACTCGGTCAATTGCTCGCTGAGAAATATCACCCCAGTAGTTAAGATTCTGTTCGCATTTAGTGACAAAATCTACAATTTTTGCGGCTGTCTCTTCTAAATTGGTCGGGTTAATGTAAAATCCATTAACCTTGTCCTGAATAATTTCTAATGGCCCACCAAACTGTGTGGCAAAAGTCGGTATTCCTGAAACCATTGCTTCCAAGATTGTCAAACCAAAAGCTTCAAATAAAGCTGGTTGCACAAAAATACCTTGGTGATCGGCGATTACTCGGTAGATTTCACCAGAATCAGTTTTAGACAGGCGTACACCAAGCCAGCGAATTTTCCCATGAAGATTGTACTCGTCAATGATTTGGTAGAGTCTGATAATTTCGTCACGTTCTTCGTTGTCGCCTGATTCTTCCACGCGCAACTTACCCGCAACTAAAATTAAGTTGCAATGCTCTTGTAGTTCTTGACTTTGGCCATAGCATTCGGCTAAACCTGTGAGGTTTTTGATGCGGTCAAGACGGGCCATTGAAAACAGAGGACGCTTACTGGGATCGTCGAGTTTGCCAAAGATTTGGGTCGGATCTTCTAAGGTAAATAGCGTTTCTGCAAGACGTTGGCGATCGCTTTCAACTCGGTCTTGAGTCTGCGAATAGGGGAAATAGTAATTTTCGTTTACCCCAGGTGGTACAACGTTAAATTTCGGACTAAATAATTCAATCCCATTCACCACATGGTACAACTCCGGCATGGTGAAGCATTTGTATGACTCATACTGTCCCACACTATCCGGGGTTCCAACAATTTCTTGGTAAGTGCTGCTGATGACGAAATTAGCAGCATTCATTGCAATCAAATCAGCAGTAAATTGCAAGGAAAAATGATATTTTTCCTCTAAATCTTGCCAGTAGAGGTTACTGAACAAATATTTAGATTTCTCCAATGCATGGGCAACATTGCACTGGGTGACTTTCATCCGCCGTGCTAGCAAAAATGCCACTAAATTCCCATCAGTATAGTTACCAACAATTAAGTCAGGTCTACCTTGAAATTCTGCTAACAGTTCTCTTTCCGAGTCAATAGCGTAGGTTTCTAGATAAGGCCAAAACTCAAATCGGGAAATCCAGTTTTGAGTCATGTTGGGATTAAATTCCCGCAAAGGTACTCGTAAAATCCAGGCGTTTTCAGTACCGTGGACTTTTTCCAATCTTTGATTACAAAGAGTACCATCACTATTGGGAATCAGACGGGTGAGAATAATCACCTTTGGCTGGACGTTTAGTTTCTCTAAACCAGCTAGAAGCGCATCTTCTTGCAACTGCTTTTCTAAACTCTTAGCCTGATCAAGTACGTAAACCACCTGACCACCAGTATCGGGACGCCCCAAAACACCCTCTTGCCCAAACCAACCGTGGGCTGAAACGAGGACGATTCTAAAAATCATCGGGACGCGAGAGATCAAGGCTTCTAAAGTCTGGGGATCGGGAGAGTCGATCAATTCATCGAGAATATTTAAAGTATCTCGCACGCGCTGGGCTGTATTACCCCAACCCGGTTCAAAACCCATTGTTTGCAATTGGAACCGGAAGTTTTCGTAAGGTTCCTCATTGGGGCGATCGCTAACAAATGTTATCGCTTTTTTAACTTGCTGGGAAAGCTGTTGTTGGGATTGAATGCGATCGTTGACTAATAATTGAACACCGTTATATTGGTGCAGACGCAAGAAATTTAATAAGCTTTCCAGCAATTGTTTGGAGTCTTGAAATATTTTGCTGGATAGATAGCGGTTGAGGAATTGTACCCCCTTCCCAATATTTTTAGGATCGCGGATCACAGGGGTGTAGTCATAAAAAGGCCCAAAATCTAACTCTAGCAGGTCGCCTTCGTTAGGCTGAAACTTGTTCACTAAGCGATCGCGTAGATCCAGTAGATCCTGCACCGTCATTGGTTTTACACTCAAGTCTGATGTCAACCAACAAATTTCTTGACTAGCAATCTTAGGACGGATAATGAAACAGAAGTTTGAGTCCTCCTGAATAATTTCCTGAGTGTAGTAAATTAATTTGCCTAAATCAGAAGTAGTACAAAACGTCTCAGATTTCTGGTACTTGGAGCAGTATTCACTGTATACATTCAATATGTCGTTCCGCAACAAATACTTTTTGTCTTGTTGACGTAATTCACTGATGAAAGAACGCAAATCACTCTTTTCTTCACTATCTAGGACTGCTTGGAATAATTCAGACACGGCAACCCCGCTAGAAAATTTTACATTGTTGGCTATCAAGGCAGAACTAAAAAGCTCCTACCTTGTTTGCATCATATAGAAATAGAAACACGAATCAATGCAGATAAATCATCTTTACCTTTGCATCTAAGGGTAGCTACTTTTTAGCAGAAACCTAGATCGTGTTCTTCTTTACTTAAAGTATCTGTTACTCAGTATTTTTTGATCTAACTAAAGGAATACAATTCTTGTTTCTTTTGATAGAGGTTAGAAAATATTGATACAACGGCACTGAGAGCGCTATCAGTTAAGTCATCAATTGCTTCGTATGTTCATTTACTATATTGTTTATTCGTGTGTATTTTATTGTCAGTTTGCTTACGGTGTCAAGATTTAGTTTATAGCTTGAGTAGACTTGTAAATTAATAACTTTTTGGTTCTTCAGTACATGCTATGCAAATTCCATAAATCTATACTGACTTCCTCGATTTGTTCTAAAAGCTCAACCCCCCATTCTCTAAGGATTTTTTTCACTGCTTCTTGTTTGCGTAGGCGTAGCCTGTCGTAGACATCGCTTAAAATTGCAATTAGTTTAGATGTGTCTAAATCTATTAATACTGCACAGTAATTACCTTTTCCTTTAACTAGAGCTATTTCATCAATTCCAAGTCTTTTGAATGCCGAAGGCTTTGAATCACATAATTCTTGGGAAGCGTCTTTTAACATTCTTTCTATTTCTTCTGTTGTCACTATCCCTTTATTAGCTACACTCTGTATGTCGTTTTCTAAAACTTCTTGTATTGTTTTGTATGCAAGCCGTTTTGTATAAGTCCTTTTCTTTCTCACAAAATCTAGGTCTTCACTAAATGGTTTTTTACATTTTTCACATTTAAATTGTCGTCTATTGATTTCTAAAAATACCTGTTTTTCTCCAAAAGGTAAGTCTTTAATAATATGTCTATGATTTTGATGTAATTTATGACTTTTTGTGCCACACTTAGGGCAAATACTATATAACTTTTCTGATTCAGTTTGTAAAATAATTCCAATCCCAGCATGAAGACGATGTGATATGACTTTTACATCGCCTAAATCAAGAAGCTCTGTTAAAATTTTAATATCTCTTTTGCTAGCCATAACTTTAAATACATCTAAAATGACCCTGATTGTATTTACAGTTAACAATAAATGCTTCTTATCTATCAATAATTATAGTACTTTTATTAATTATTTGACAGACTATTTTATAATTAAAACTAATATTTTTGCATAACAAGTACTGAAGAACCATAATTCTTGAAGTAATGATTCTGGGCATCTCACATCAAAGAACTGAGATTTGTCAGCTGCTTTTGATGAAATGCAGCTTGCATTAAATGTTAATTCTTAAGCCAAAAATCTCCTTCGCTAGTGAGAAGACTTTGACCCATCATTAAATCGATTGACCTACTTGCGCTGGTAGCTTTCTTCTCTACGAGAGGCTGCGCCAACGGGGCGTTTAGCCTGTCCTGTTTGCGTTTAATTTTCTGCCTATTTTTGTGAATTTGCAAGACTCACATACTTGGTATATTTTATTCAAGCAACCCACGACTTACTGCTTAACTTTTGCATACGAAATATCTAGCATTTAAATGTTTAAACATTTAAATGCTAAAACAGATGTTTCAATGTTTAGATGTTTAGGTTTAACAATTAAATGTCCAGATGTTTAGATATGCAGTATGATCTTGGAATTATTTGCGTTTAAATCGAAAATGATCATTACCGTAGCGGCTTTCAAGGGAGGTGTTGGTAGTGCGATTCGTTCTCTCTAAACCTAAGAACCTTTTCTTAGGGGGACGAGAGGCAAGGTCTGAATGGCTTTTATGTCATAGAACCTTGATAACTTAGTGTTTGATGTAGGGCGAGAGTGTAAAGAATATTTACATTTAATTCCCTACCCCCTAGGTGATAGGGGATAGCGACATCCCCATTTTGTGGCTTGACAACCTACAGGGTGAAGCGGGATGTAAAGCGGGTAATCAGAAAGTCGGTAAGAAATCCCCGCAAGCTGGGTGGAAATGGTTAGCAAAAGCGAACCTACGTTTGAACCTCCGTTACCTCCAACAAGCTCACCCGACTTTATGAGCTTGAGTCAAAATGACATGGCTGATGGTGTAAGAAGTTTGCCTAATTCTTACAATCACCCCAATTGCCCGGAGGATAGTAGGAACCTAAACCCACCGCAAAACAACCACTAGGAACGAAGTAACCCGCGTGTACCTCTCAGGATTAGGTCGAAAACCCTGAGAAGCCAGTCAGGTGCATGGGCACGTTGGGCAGGATTGCTTCAGAAGCAAATGCCTTGGGTAATGCCAAGGATACGCAGACGGAAGCACGAAGTTGTGGAGATAGAAAATCTTATATAGAGTTCAAAAGTCATGGACACAGCACCAAAGCTGATGTATGAATGGAAGAACTTACCTTGGCGCAAGTTAGAGGTGCAGGTTTTCAAGCTTCAAAAGAGAATCTATCAAGCCTCAATTCGTGGCGATGTCAAAACAGTCCGAAGACTTCAGAGGCTTTTAATTAAATCCAGGGCAGCTAAATTACTCGCTGTTAGGAAGGTAACTCAGGATAATCGCGGCAAGAGTACAGCATGTGTCGATGGTGTTAAAAATTTACACCATCCACAGCGCCTACAACTTGCCCAAAAACTGAAATTACCTACCAAGGTAATGCCTATTCGTCGAGTTTGGATACCCAAACTTTCGCAAGATGAAAAACGTCCCTTGGGAATACCAACCATTCGAGATAGGGCAGCGCAAGCCCTAGCAAAATTAGCACTAGAGCCAGAATGGGAAGCTCGATTCGAGCCTCACTCCTACGGTTTTAGACCTGGTAGGTCAGCCCATGATGCGGTTAAATATTTGTTTTTAAGTATTCGCAGACAGGATAAATATGTTCTGGACGCAGATATTAGCAAATGCTTTGACCGTATAAACCATAATGCACTCTTATCCAAGTTAAATACCTTCCCTTTGATGAGAAGGGCTATTAAAGCTTGGTTAAAATCTGGTGTGATGGAAGAAAACAATTTATTCCCAACTAATGAGGGAACACCGCAAGGAGGAGTTTTATCGCCTCTTCTTGCAAATGTAGCCCTTCACGGATTAGAGGAATATATTCAATCTGCGTTTCCCAAAAGAAAACTTATCGTTGGGGTTAAGGAAGCTAATTGGAAGCCAATTATTGTCCGCTACGCAGACGATTTGATCATCATGCATCGTGACGAACAAGAGTTAAAGCGAGCCTCATATCTCGCACAAAAATGGTTAGAAAAAATGGGGTTAGAACTCAGTCCGACTAAGACTAGAATCTGCCATACATTCAAGGAAGACTCTGAGGAAAAACCCGGGTTTGACTTCCTTGGTTTCACTTTTCAACAGTACCCTCTTGGCAAGAGAAACAGAAGATTTGTGGCAGGAAATGGTTACAGAAGGGAAGTTCTTCATAAGACCATAATTACGCCGACAGGTAAAGCCATCAAACGACATAAAGCTAAACTTAGTCAAATAATTGATGGGTTAAAAACAGCCCCTCAATCTCGTTTAATTCGAGAATTGAACCCCGTAATTACGGGATGGGCTACATATTACTCAGCAGTAAACTCCAAAGAAATTTTTGGAGAAATTGACCATTGGCTTTTTATCAAGTTGAGGCGATGGGCAAACCGTAGGCATCCAATGAAGTCGAAACATTGGATTGCGGGAAAATATTGGGGTATTGACACTAAAGGTGTATGGGAGTTTACAGATGGGGCTGATTCCCTAAAGAATCATAGAGAAACACCCATACGAATGCACGTCAATGTCAAAGAAGCCCGCAGTCCATTTGATGGGGACTGGACTTATTGGAGTAAAAGAACAGGTGAGTATCCGGGTATTCGACCGATTTTAACTAGTATGCTCAAATCACAGAAGGGAAGATGCCCTTGCTGCAACCTGTACTTCCATAGAGAAGATATTATCGAAGTTCATCACATCGATGGTAATCGCTCTAACAGGAAGTTCGCAAATCTCCAAGCACTACACGGACATTGCCACGATACTCAAGATGGGATTGAGGTACTTTAGCAAGCCATAACTTTGAGGAGCCGTGTGAGGTGAAAGTCTCAAGCACGGTTTTGAAGCCGAGTCAATTTGGCGACAAATTGGCTTAGGTTAACAATCTACAACAGCTTTACACCTAGCTACATACCTTCAGAACAAAGCCGACACATTGCTAGTAGACGGCGATCTCAACCGCAGTGCTTTGGATTGGTCTAACCGAGGTTGCTTACCATTCAAAGTTGCTGACGAAAAGCAAGGGATACGTTTGGCGAGACTTTATGAGCATATCGTGATTGATACGCCAGCCAGGCCCGATCCAGATGAGCTAAAAACTATTGCAGAGGGATGTGATTTGCTGGTAATACCTACGACTCCTGATGCGATCGCTTTGGCTGCAACACTCCAAATGGTTGACGCACTCAAAAAACTAAAGACGAACTATCAAATTTTGCTGACTCTCATCCCGCCAAATCCAAATAAAGCAGGAGAAGAAGCTAGAACATCTTTAGAACAAGCAGGACTACCTATATTCAAGTCGGGAATTCGACGGCTGGCTGTTTTCCAACGAGCTGCTTTAGAAGGTGTTCCAGTCAATGCTGTCAAAGACCCTTATGCTCAAATTGCATGGCGATGTTATGCCGAAGCTGGAAAGGAGATATTACTTTGAACAATAAGAAAAAAACTAGCCGTTTTGATCACCTGATTGATGCTGCCCGTAGTCGTAAACAAAGAAGAGAAATCCAAGGGGTGGCTGACGACCATCAGAACTTTAAAGACAAGCCACACTTAACCGACGATCATCTGACTTCTCAGAGCAAAAGCACCAGCCCCGACTATACCCGTACAACTATATATCTGCCCAAACAACTGCATCGACAACTTAAGGCAACAGCTGCTTCCCAAGAGCGGCAGATGAGCGATATTCTGACAGAGTTGGTTGAGCAGTGGTTGTTATCTAAAAGTCAGGGTCAAGACGGACATTAGTGAACAGTTAACGGGTAGTAGCGAGATAATGACCTAGTTAATCGGCAAATGATAGAGGCGATGCAACATCAAGTTGTTTTGTTATCAAAAGAGTTATGAGACTTGCGTATTAAAAAACTATTTCCTCGCCTTTCTGGGTGAAGCGAACTTCTTTAATATTCCATTGGGGATTACTTGTTAAAGTTTTGCGGAGACTGCCAAACAGAGCAAACTGTTCACAACTAGAAAGAGAGGTAAGTTGCCGCTTTGACTCAGGAGATATTCGCAAATCAACTGTAGCAATGCCATTTTTAATGTTGACACGATATCCAGACAAACTAAAGTCGCTTGTATCTCGTTTCTCAATAATTTTACCTACTGTATTTGTCACAGGTTCTTCAGCCAGTACTGAAACCTTTTGAGGAAGTAGCTCTTGACATTGAACATCACTTGTGTATAATGTGACGTTAGTAGTTTTGTTAGCAGCAGCTTGAGAAGTTGAAGCAGGTGTATTTTCGCTCACGGGTTCTTTGTTGATAGATTTATCTCTCAACTGAGCTACGCTGGGAGTTGGAGAAGTTGCGCTGTTTGGTGTTGTAATCGGCTTTGGTGATGATGTAAAGTTTGGTGTTGTGACTGGTGCTGATGTTTCACTGTCAATGTTACGAACAGTAGGGTTAGAATTACAACTGCTGAGGTTGACTGCGATCGCCACAATAATAAAGGATAAAAGATATCTTCTGCTGGTGTTAATAATTTTACTCATAGTTTTTTGCTACTAGGTTTTCTATCAACTTCAGTGTTGGTAGTATCAGTTCCGCATAAATTTACAAATTTTGAGTATATAAAGCTTCTATCCTAAAACCTACTTGCGAAGCTTTACTTTCTTACTTTATATTGGCTATTTTTATAACCAAGTCAACTATAGACTAAAAGTCTGTAACTACATTGAGAAAGCCTGATAATTCAGGCTTGTAGTCCAGATAGAGAGAAGTTCAAAGGTCGGCTTGTTACCATCAAAACTTCGTAGCAGACTTAGGTTAGTAGCCGCTGGCTTTATGTCACTAAACTAATAAATAATCAGAAACACTTATGCCTACCAACAAATCCAGCACGTCTGATCCCCGTAAAAGCGAATGGGATGGTACACCAATTGAGCAATGGGAGCCATCTAAGTGGAAGCAATGGAAATCTAAACACTCTGCATCAGACGAAGAGGCCAAGATAGAGCGTGAGTATCTTAGGATAAAACACGCTGTTCAGCAAGCTAACTTTGCTTTAAGTCTAGATAGAGTCAAGATTAAACTTAAGCTAACCAGTGATAAATCTATTGGTTTACAAGGGACTTTTCCATGTAAACCTGGTGATATTGGAAAAAATGGTAGTCCTAATAGGCAATATACCATTTCATTTGGTTTTGTTGCTAATGATGCTGGAGTAAAAACTGCTGTAATCAAAGCGCGGGAATTAGATTTATTGCTAATGACAAAGCAATTTCAGTGGACGCCATATTTGCTAGGTAAGCAAGCACAGAAAATAGAGTTACTAGATGAGGAAAAACCCGCTAGACTCATTAGAGAATTAATTGAGGAATATCAAAGGGAATTTTGGAAAACTCATGAGAATAACAGGCAAGGAATACGTACTTGGGAAAGTCATTACATGAGGCATCTTAAAAAACTTCCTCAAGATGTTCCTATGTCTCTAGAGGCGCTAGAGGAAGCACTAAAAAAGACTAAGCCTAATACATCGGCTAGGTTCTTTTTGGCATGGCAACTAAAAAAGTTTTGTGAATTCTGTGGTATTAATGGATTTAAAACAATAAATACGTATGCAACTCCTAAACCTAATCCTACTATTCGGAAAGTTCCGTTAGATGAGGAAATTCTCCAAGGATTTATCAAAATAGGTATGCCATTATCAGCTTATGCTAGTAAGGATAACATGACACAACCCGAACAATGGCAATGGGCGTATGGCATGTTAGCAACTTACGGATTAAGACCACATGAATTATTTGCTGTAGATATAGAAGCGTTCGTAAAAACAGCAAATACTTTTCATTTAGTAACTTTAAATCCTAGGCTTACAGAAGGTACTAAGACTGGTGAGCGGAGTTGTGGTATTCCTCCATTGCATCCCCATTGGGTAGAATTATTTGATTTAAAAAATATTAAATTTCCTTACAATCAAGGAAAACTTAGTAATAAAACTGCAAAAATTCACATAAAATTTAGAACCTCTGATATGGGGTTTAGCCCTTATAATTTACGTCATGCTTATGCAATACGTGGACATCGTTTGAGAGTCCCTATCAAGACAATGGCAGATTATATGGGACATACGGTACAAGAACATACCAAGACTTATCAAAGATGGATGAATGAGGATGCTAACTTGGAAATTTATCAAGAAGTGGTTATCCATAGACAAGGTATAACTAAGGAAGCTCTAAAATCGATAATTAGTGAGTTAGAGGTTGAAAATATTGCGCTCAAGGCTGAAAATGCAACACTCAGAGGGTTGTTAATTCAGCATCAATTAGGTGAATTGCTGAGTTAAAAGGTACATAACTAGGGATATCTGTCAGTTACCAGATTATCGTAGATAAACATTATCAAAAATTATTTTTTTTATTCGATACCTGGACAAGGAGTAGAATTTGTAATTGAGATTTCTATCACTCAGTCAGAAGTATGTAAGTAATATCAAGTTATTCCCAGACAATTTGCAAATTTAAAATAAAACCTTGTAATATATCCTCTCCTGATAATTCTGTAGGAAATTCTAGAACTTCTACTAGTTTGCCTTGGCGATAGATTTCAACTTGCCGTGCTTTACGGTTTATTAACCAGCCAAGTTTGACTTGATTATTTATATATTCTTGCATTTTGGCTTGGGTTTCTTCCAAGCTATCAGGCCAATCTTGGGGAGTAAATGAGTATACAGCGTGAGCGTATTATCCGAAAATAGAAGATATGCTGACTAAATCTAGGGTGTTCACGCTTCCAGGCAAGAAAGAACCTCTTTACAATTACGAGCTTCATCTCCCCCAATCCGAATTTGCCTGAGCGACTTTTACAAGAGGTTTAATGAATTAAACTTAAATAAAGAGCAAACAAATAATTTTTTAAGTGAAGAATATATCTCCTATCCTAAAAGAAATACATGAATTAAAAGAAAAAATTAGACAAGTTTTCAATAAGACAGATAATTAGTATCCGGGAGTCTTTAAACTGGGTAGTGACACATCTAAAATCGTTTGAATCTCTTCGTATAAGTAGCCTTGATAAATCAGTTTGACTGCCAACGCTTTCCTTACCTCACGGGCTTCTGGACGAAGAGCGATAAATTCTTGCAGTTTGGCGATCGCGTCCTGTAGATTATGGTTTATCATTGTTCACTGTTAGACAGATATATCTCTCCGTATTATCTCGTAGTCTTTTTCAAAAATCAAATCGGATTCTTATATGTACTGAAGAGCCAACTAGAGAATAACTCCTGGTAATTTGAGTTAAAAATTAGAAGTGGTACGAATAGCTTCTGCGAAAATATCGTTATTACTGAAAATGTGTCCGGAATCGATGACGACAAAAAAACTAGATTGATCGATATATTTACAGTATTTTCAATGATTATTAACTGAAAAAAGTTACGTATTTATATCTATATTTTAAAAAATTTTACTAGTTAAAGTATCACGATATATGGCTTTTAAGAGTACTTTGGTAAGCACTTCCATAACATAATCTACGCTAAATCATCCCTTATAGCTATACTGGACAAGCTTTTGGAACTAGAGATATTTAGTTAGCAAGAACAGGTATAGATAAATATAATTGTCGTGTATCTCATAAAGTTTGATTTACAGTGGTTTCACTGCACTCAAGTTTATACTAACAAGTATAAAAAGGATATAGAGTTTACATTTTTAGTACTTATGTTTTTGAAGAGGTTTAGTGGTGTAGTAGCGGTGATCGCATTGTCAGTTAGTGGTACAGCGATCGCTCAGACAACTAATAACTATATTTACATTGAAGTGGGTGCAGATAGTCATGGGAATCCAATTACCCTAGATTTGTCATCTATCAAAGGAACCGAGTATATCCTCTTACACAAGCATAATGCTCAAACAGTAAAAACAACTCTTTATGCTTCCTGTAGTGAAGGTAGATTGTTTTCAAAAAGAATTTCTCTTTATACATTAACTGGACGATTAACTAGTGATAATAAAACCGAACGAGAGATTTTTCTAAAGCCTGGAACTGCTGACGCTGGCTCTATGGAGATTGTTTGCCAGGCAGCAGGCATACACAAAGATTACTCAACTCAAAGCCAAAAGTTTTGAGCAAACCTAATTAATTCAGTAGATATAGTAAGTAAAAAAAAGTAAATAAAAAAGGAGAACGTTATCTATAAAAAAGTAGAATACCACCTTTATCTGACTAAATAGTACTAGATTTGTACTATTTATTTACAGCAAAGTGCTGAGTACTATTAGCGGTAGCGAGGCGTTTAGCGCTGAGTATAAACCCAGTTACTTCAAGGTTTTGAGCAATCAACACTGTCCTAACCTATGTGACTACGGCTATAATTACAGTAAATCTTAAAACTTATCCCCTTGACCTGCACTGGGGGTATTTTTGTTTATGAGTGTTTTGTTTTATTTATAAAAATTGTACACATACTGTGCAGGCAAAATTAGACGAATATCTGCCTCTAAAAAAGTATATAAAATTTGTTTATAAAATTATTAAACAGGTTATTTAAATTGAGATTAATACATATTGAAATAAAAGAATTCAATAAAATGTTAATATTTGTTAAATAAATTATAAGAAATATACATAAAAAAGGAAGAGCAGATTACTTTCCCGACTGACTTTTTAACTAATATCAATATCTACAAAAATGCACTTAATGTTTAAACAAAATACAATATAAAACCCCTTGCCTTACTGAAAGATTAATTCCTAATTTTTAAGTGCATTTTTATAGAAAATTGATATAAGCTATTAGCTTTTATGTGTTATTTAATGATCACTGGTAATTATTAAAATGTGAAATAGCTCCAGTTATGGCTGCTGCCTCCACTATAGTTATAGCCTCCACTATGGCTGCTGCCTCCACTATATTTGTAGCCTCCACTATGACTGTGACCGTAGCTTCCAAAATATTTACCTCCCTCGATAGTTTGCATTTCTTGAGTGGCTAGTTCATCAAGAAAGCTTTCGGAATCACGAAACAGATCATAACCAGCAGATTGTAGTTCTGAAATTTTTACATTAGCCATTGGGCTCACTCCTTTACTCTAAAGTAAGTATTTTTACATCACGAGTAAGATTAAACTATGTTTCGTCTAACTCTAGTTCTGATGATTACAAATTGTCTGAGACAAATCAAGTATTTAGAATTGATTGCTTAGACATAATTAATAGAGTTTTAGCTATATATATTTTTAGACTAGCGTTTGAGTTGCCAAAAAAAGAGATTTATTGAAAATTTGCTTAGCTTAATTATTGATTGACCACGGTATGGGTTGTTACAAAGCAGCTTTATCTTCTTAGGGTCGAGATGAAAGTTACAAAAATTGGTGCACTACAGCAAAGTTCTCATTTAGACAATAATTGCTGAGTTTAATTAGCTGTAAAATATACTTAAAAGCCGAATATCAAGCTTTCTTCATTAGGTCACTATTGATATGGTGAGCGATGTTGGCAGCAGTGATGCTAGAATGCCCAAGAGTAAGTAAAAAAGACTATAATCGCCGAGGCAGCAATGTTTACTATTAAATTTCCTATTTATTAATTGTTAATATTTTTACGCAAGTAAATAAATAAGGCATAATTACTTTGATTGTGTCTCACAAGACTATTGTTTTCTGTCAAAATCTTAGAGTTGGATTTATAGTTATTGAAATTTTACAATTGCTCTATCAATCGTGGTTGATGGAAGTCAATTTTTATTAAAAGAAAGCTAGTATTAAGATAATTGCTATAATTCAACAGAAGAAGTTAAATCTCCTGTTTGCCAAGCTATCTTCCTTTTACTCCTTTTTTGAAGGAGTCATTGTAGGCTGGAGAATCAAGTTTGAGCAAATTACGCACAGCCTGCTCTAAATCGTCCTCTTCAACTAAAGATTCTCCCATTAAAACTGCTTGTGTACCAGCCTCAGCTACAAAAGATAAATCAGCAGGTGTATACAGCCCTGATTCACTAACGACCATAATGCCTAAGCTTTGAAGTTGCGATCGCCTAGCTGCTAGTAGTTGCTGAGTGGTACTGATGTCGATGCTAAAATCTTCTAGGCTCCGGTTGTTGATTCCTACTAAACGTAGGTCATCAAGCTTTAATACTCGATCCAGCTCATCTAAGGTATGTACTTCTACCAAAGCATTCATTCCCAAATAGTGAATCACTCCCAAAAAGACTTGGAGTTCTCTATCTGAAAGAATTGCTGCGATCAACAGCACTGCATCTGCACCTGCTGCACGTGCTAAATAGATTTGGCAAGGATCTAAGATGAAGTCTTTGCATAATAGGGGCAACGATACCCGATAGCGGATGGCACGCAAATTCTCAAAACTGCCTTGAAAAAACTTCTGGTCGGTGATGACAGAAATACAAGTTGCACCACCACGCTGATAAGCTCTAGCCATTGCTACTGGGTCAAAGTTTGACCTGACAATTCCTTGAGTTAAGGATGCTTTTTTCACCTCTGCAATGATGCAAGGTCGGTAATAACTTTGTTGTAAAGCAGTGAAGAAATCTCGCACGGTTGGAGCAGCACTCACCTGGCGTGGAAAAGAAGCCCAAGTCATCTCTTGCTGAATCTGTGCGACTTCATGCTTTTTCTGCCACACGATCTCTTTAATAAGAGGTTGCAAACGGCTATTAGGGGTAGTAGCGGAGTAAGTCATAAGCTGCTGTGGATGGGGAGTTCAATATATTGTCTTTCCCAACTTGGCATAGCATCATGTTTGTATTTTTCAGAGATGAAGCCAAGTTGATTTGAGATCAAACGCTTCTACCGTCTCACTATCAGTTTGATTTGGCTTTGAGCTTGTAACTAGGCAGTTGTTTTTGAGCAACCGAATATAAGTACGGTAGGGTATGTAGTCTATCGGGTTATAGCCAACAAAACGCAGGATTAAAACACATGCCCAAGAATATTTGCCCGCAATAATTGCCTTAACAATTTGCTCAATTTGTTCATTATTGATTTTTCTACCCATTTGTGTTTGGTAATCAGTAATGTTTTGAGTCATAGTATGCACCCTTTTGTGTAAATTAAAACTAGTTTATGTCTGACAGAGTTTCTCCTTTATTTACCGAATTTACCTAGCTATTTTACTTCTGTAATAGAGCGAAATATACAAATTACTGCTGAAAACTAAGTAGTCATGTAAATGACAAAGCATAATAAATTTTATCAGAGTCTTTCGACTGAATATAACGCAAACTCTTGATGAGCAAGCCAGTTGCACTATGTGAAAAATAAAATTTTGATACCATAGAATAGGTTAAAAACAAATGACGCTGCTTAGAAAAGCATATGCTTTTACATACGATAAAATTAAGAGTTATTGCCAATCGATATTTTAAGGAGAGGCGGGTTCAACCAGCCTAATAAATATCTAGTTAAACCCACTCTTATAGATAAACCGTATTGCAGAAGCTGCTTCTTCGTTAAGCTTACTTAATTTCAGCAACAGATATATGAACATTTTTTTGATAGATATGTCTATTTTTTAGGTCTTAAAATTTTATTTGTTTTTTAGTAGAGATTAAGTTTGACTTAGTGAACTGGGCTTGGCTATCATCAACGTCTGAATGGTGATGAAACTTTCCTCGTGGTATTTTCACCAGTTGTACTGTCCTCTGAACAAGCCTTTGAGAACATATAAGTAGATATCATTTAAGGACTACATCAACGATAAAGGAACAAGTTGAGGTATAACATAACATAAAGAATCCAAGGAATTTACAATGAATAATTTGTTAATTAACTCGTCCATTTATTCTAATTTTGTTATGGCTGCAATATCTAATTAGGCAACCTAATAAGTTTATGGCTAATGATAGTTATTCTTTATAAGTTTTTCTGAGCTTACATTAATGTAGTTCTAATTAAGTATTAGATAATACAATATTTTGCTTCTGTTGAATAGCAAAAATAACAAATATATAGATTGAAAATACTGAATTAAACCTCAAAAACCAATTTTTTCCTCAAAGTCTGATAGCAATAATAGCAGTGTAGGCAATTGTTTGGAATAATTAGGCAGTTTTGATACTGATTCTAGTCATGTATTTTTGAATACATTTAATTTTAAAATTTACTACTACTTTTGATAGATACTTAAAATCTATACACTTGTTTATTAATAAAAAATATATTCCTTCTGATGGATGACTATGCATATTATTATATAGTTAAATCCCTGAATGAGCAACTTAAGAAAAGTTCAATTTATGAGCAATTATAAGTAAAAATTTGTTTATTTCAGAGCAAATATATCTGAATTAAAATTGACAAAATTATGTTAATGTGAATCCAAGTTTGACTGATGTCTGTTCTCTTTGTTGTTGTAAAAAAGCTACAGCTTGAGTAGCCAGAATCCAAGTTAGTAAATGGTTTCAGATTAGTTGTTATGTTTGGCAATAAAACTTCTAGAAGTTGAGTTAATGGATATGCTGAAAAATCATAGAGTTAAACATGACTCAAAATCATAAGTCACCTAACAATCGCTAGTTTGAAGTTAATTAGCCAAACCATACATAAGACTAATCAAGAGTAAAACTAATAGATATTAATTGTTTATTTTAGTGAGTAATTCAAAAATAAATGAGTTTTTTGATACTCTTGATTGAGGTCAGAATCTTAATACCGTGTTTTATATTAATGATTTTTTGAAATTTAGTAGTAAATCGGTGGGTGTCTAGAATACAGATGTAAAAAGTAGTTATGAACACTAGGAGTAAGTTGAATATTTGAGTATTTACTCATAAGTATCATAGCTATGCTTATTAGTGCTGCATTATTTGACAATATTTTTTTATATTACTAAAGTGCAATATGTCGCTATATTTTTGGTAAAATAGAATTTACAATCATAATCTTTTTTCCTGATTTGTTTTTGGCAAACCAATAATTGAGATCAAGTTTTTAGTAAGCTATAAGTATTAGTAAACTAATACTTATAGATTTAATATATTAACAAGGAGTGATAAAAATTCTGAATGGTGACGAGTTTTAGTGAAATATAAAGTTCACTTAGTTATGAGTTGTTAGTTAATAAATATCTTCAACTCAAAATTTACAGGTCTTGTAAAGAGTATTCGGCACAGAGTTTGGTACTTATTCCCTGCCAAAAATCCTAGTGATGGAAGAATGATGCACGAATCGAAAACAATCCTAGTAATTGAAGATGATACCGATACCCGCAATCTCTTCTTAGACGTTCTTGAGGCTCAAGGTTTTTACACAATAAGTGCTGAAAACGGTATTGCCGGTATACAGCAAGCTCAAAAACATCTACCCGACTTGGTGATTTGCGATATTCTGATGCCAGATATGGATGGTTATAGTGTTCTGACTACGCTCCGTCAAGATCCTGTTACAGCGATTATTCCCTTTATTTTTCTCACTGGTAGCAACACTCAGGCTGCTGTTCGTAAAGGCATGGAGTTGGGAGCAGATGATTATCTTACTAAACCTTCTACTATTGAGGATTTGCTCAGAGTGATCGCTGTGCGATTAGAAAAGCAAGCTTTACTTAGGTACTGGTATGCTACTAACTCTTATCCAACCTCTGAACCACTACCTTTATTGGTAGACTCTGAGTCAATCTTTCCGTTGGTTCCTCAACTACAAGCAGTTTTCGATTTTATTGAGGATAACTATCGCCAAGGAATTACTTTGTCTGATGTAGCTAAGGCAGTTGGTTATTCATCTGCTTACTTGACTAACCGAGTCAAAGAACTAACAGGAGAACCTGTGAATGTTTGGATTGTCAAGCGCCGAATAGCAGCAGCACGTCCTTTACTTAAAGATACTAACCAGACAATTGAGCAGATCGCCACTACACTGGGCTATCAAAATGCGTGTCATTTCTCTCGCCAGTTTCGTCAGCATAACAATGGACAACCTCCTAAGGTGTGGAGAAAACAACATCAACTTCTTCAAGCTACCAGAAACGTGAAGCTGCAACTCATAAAAACTCATGGTAAGGTGGGAAATCTCGTGCCTTTAAGTTGCTCATCAAAAGTAAATTACTAGGCTATTTTGCGTTCAAATTACACATTTTTTCATGGGGAGTACTGCATGAGTTAGGCTCCCCAGCTTGTATTACAGCAAAATAAAGGCGTTAGGAGTCGGGACAATACTACTTAGAGTTTCGCATTTTTAACTCGGAATTTGTGGGGAAAAGGTAAGTCCATTCCTGTTCGCCCTTAGCGTTCCCCTACGGGAAAGTTAAGCTACAAAGCAGCGTCACCCCGAAGAGGTTAAAGGTTATTTGAGTTTACATGCAATTTAAATGTGTAACAGCTTAGTTTTGATTACCTTTATGCTTGGTCAACTTCTGCACTAATAATTGCACTCCTAAAGCCAACAAACCAACAGCTACTATACCAAATACCCCAGATCCTAAGGCAAACACGCCGACAACCAGAGTACGAACAGCAGAGGAAATTTTTACCACTAATGGATTTACTGAATGAATTGGTTTGGTGGCAAAATTTGTAGCGATCGCAATCATCAATGAATATACTGCAAAACACATTCCTCCAGAAATCACCGCTCCGGTTATACAGCGTAAAGGACTCGCTGTAACTTTTACTTGAGCTTCTGTTTGTTGAGTTATATTTGGATCACTCATAGTATTTCAGATTTTAGATTGGGTTATTGGGGATAATTCTTGCCCCATTTTTCATTAACGATAAAGCTTTCTTTAAACTGATGATATTACTTGAATTCCATGTGTAGTCATGCAGGTAACAAATAATTCTAAATCTTCGTCAGGAATGGCTTCCTGCAAATGTAGCTTAACTGCTTTTGCTTGTTGTTCAGATTCTACAAGAGCGAACACTGTTGGGCCAGAACCAGACATCATTGTTCCTAAAACACCTTCTTGAGTTGCAAACACCTCTCGCAGTTGCAAGACTTGAGGATAAGCTGGCAATACTACTCGCTCTAAATCATTATGGAGTTTTTGAGCAATTTCTTTCGCGTCTTTATTCAGGATAGCTTTAACTATTTCTCCTGAATGAACTGCATGAGCACGCGCTGTCAAACTCTCTGTATCTCGAATATAAGAATTGCCAAACTGTTGTCTATAGGTTTTGTATGCCCAAGCGGTGGAGACTTCCAGACTGCGGTATTTTGCTAATACTATATATATATGATCTAAACTTGGCAGGGCAGAAAGTTGCTCACCTCTACTTGTAGCGATTGCTGTTCCACCCGCTATACAAAACGGCACATCTGAACCGAGTGTAGCTCCTAACTCCTCTAATTCTGACTGAGTTAGTCCCAATTTCCACAGTAAATCTATCCCCACCAAAACAGCAGCGGCATTCGTAGAACCACCAGCTAACCCAGCAGCTACAGGAATATGCTTCTTGATGGTAATTTCTACACCTCCATATTTACTAAAAGCTTCAGGAAATTGCGTCGTCATTAGTTCTGCTGCTCGGTATGCCAAATTACTTTTATCTGTTGGCACCTTTGGATGGTTGCAGTGAACACGAATGGTATCGACGCTTATGGAACGCACATCTATTTGATCGGCAAGGTTAATACTTTGGAGTATCATCGCTAACTCATGATAGCCATCAGGGCGATCGCCGATGATTTCCAAATACAAGTTGATTTTGGCAGGAGCAATTAGGGTGTAGGAACGCATGTTCAGTACTGAGTTGTAGCTACTCTAAGGTGAGTAAATTAGTTAGAGTTACCCACTGGTTAACGCTGAGGTCTTCGGCACGGGCTTGAGGATTTATTTCTAATTGTTCCAGTAAGTGGGTCAGGCGATCGCGTTCTACGACTGATTGCAAATTATTTCGTAACATTTTCCGCTTTGCGCTGAATCCCAATTTGATCAAATTTTCCAACCGTCTTGGATCAAGTGCTGGTATTTCGATTTTTCGAGGATACAATCGCACGACTGCTGAATCTACTTTCGGCGGTGGGTGGAATGCTCCTGCTGGAACTGTGCAAATTAACTCGCACGTTGCCAAATATTGCACTCGCACACTTAATGCCCCAAATGCTTTTGACCCTGGTTTAGCATACAACCTTTCTGCTACTTCTTTTTGTACCAACAGCACTATCGAGTCAAACGGTTCAGGGTTGGGGTTGGCGATCGTACCCAGTAGTTTCTCAATGATTGGGCCTGTGATGTTGTAGGGGATATTGGCTACTACTTTATTTGGCTTTTGGAAATTGGGAAATGCTGCTAAATGGGATGGTAAATCTAGGGTGAGAAAGTCTCCTTGTAGCAGGAGAAAATTTTCAGCTTTACCCAGTTGTTTAGCTAAGAGTTTGCATAAGTCGTAATCTATTTCAACTGCGACTAGAGACTGTACCAAGGGGAGTAAACGACGAGTCAGAATGCCGGTTCCTGGGCCAATCTCTAGAGTATGATCGCCTTCTGTACACTCTGCTGCTTTAATAATTGCGTCTAGAGCCTTTTCACTTTTGAGCCAATGCTGAGCAAAGAGCTTGCGCGGTCGTACCATTAATTTTTCTTATTTTGTATATGTTTTAGCTTTTTCCAAAAAACTCGCTTCTTACTTTTTTCTTACTTTTTAGCTGTTACTTTTTCCTAATTTTATATTCACATATGTAGAAAATAGGAATAGGCATCGCGAAAGCACTCTTCAAATAAAGTGCGCTTGCTTGGTAAATAGCATTAGACCTCTTGCAAAAGTGGCTCAGGCAAATTCGGATTGGGGGAGATGAAGCTCGTAATTGTAAAGAGCAGCAATCAGATCAAACCTCAAACCAAATCTTTTTCGGCGATTTCTATAAGTAAGGGATAAAATTTTAAATACTTTCGGCTTCCGATGTACATGCTCACATAAAACCCTGATTTTAGCTAATTCTTGATTACTCTTTTTATCTTCAGAGGTTAACTTACCTGCTCTGGGCTTTTTCTTGGGAATCCGACTCTTCCCATGTAGTTTCTGAATACCTTGATAACCTTTATCTCCAAAGCATTTTATATCTTCCCTCAACCTCACCTTACTGTTTTTAAATATACGAAAATCATCCTCTCTACCTTTGCCATGAGCGGTGCAGATGATTTGACCATTCGCTCGGTCTACCAATACTTGTGACTAAGCGCGTATGCTGTTTCTTTTTCCCACTGTAGAACTTTTTTTGTTTTTTAGGGCGTTTAATCGGACTTTCTGTAACATCAACTACTACGACTTCTAACTGATAATTAGAAGTCGTGAGTTCTTTCTTACCTGGAAGCGTGAACACCCTAGATTTAGTCAGCATATCTTCTATTTTCGGATAATACGCTCACGCTGTATACTCATTTACTCCCCAAGATTGGCCTATATGGAAGTAGGTACGGTACTCTCTCCAGTATTCTAATGTCATTAACAATTGCTCTTCTAAGCTTAATTTACCCAGCCGTCCTGTTTTCTGTTTTCTGTTTTCTTCGCTCAAGCGTAGGCGCAGCCCGTCGTAGACATCGCACTGATACCGTTGGCGAATTCATTGGAGGGGTGATTTTCGGTAACTTTCTTTGACGGGTTTCCACGACAGTACAAGGATTTTCAGCGTTAAGAAATATTTCGCCAACGGTATCCGCACTACCTCTACCATCTCGTTAAAAGTATCTGGACGTACACCACGCAAGCGTTTAAAGTCTTTTGACTTCAGGCTCTTTACCTGTTCGTAGGTCATAGATGCTACCCAACTCGTTGTTTTGCGCGTATCGACTAACTGAGCAGATAAATCGGCAATTTGCTTTACGTATATATTAGTGAGGGTTGCAATCCCACTCAACCGCATAGCCAAGTTGAGAGCTACCCGTTCTCCCATCAGCAGTGCATCAAGCGAACCATCAATTTCCGCCACTATCTGCCCTGGTTCACACATAGCACCTTCACTCACAACAGGCACAAAGGAAATTTTTTGATTCAAAAGGTGAAAGACTCTAGCTGCAACTGGTAAGCCAGCAATGAGCCCTGGAGCATTAGCGATCCACCGGGCTGTTTTCGATGGAGCATCTGGGACTAATAGACTATTAGTAGTGCGATCGCCGCGGCCAACATCCTCCAAAAGCCAGCCAAGCAAGAGAGGGTCTAACACCAGCCAAGGGGGCAAAACAGCAAAATAGCTCATAGTTTCGTAGCTTCCTTATAAATATCTAGGAATACTATAAGCTAAAAAGCTGACGGTGTATGGATTACAGCGATGCCAAAAGTATTTTTCCAGAATAGATGGAAAAACAGTTGACAAGAATAGGGAGGTTCGTTATATTGGATAAGTGCCTGAGAGAGGGCGCTGGAAAGCGCAGTCCCAAAAGGCAACCGAACCATGAAAAGATTATAGTTTGAAAGCCATAATAGAGCAAGTGGCGTGCGTCAATAAAATAAGATAACTAAGCTGAAGTTAAAAAAGAGCAGC
>NZ_JACXXN010000060.1 GCF_014904695.1 Nostoc sp. MG11
ATCCGGTAAACAGTAAAGAGGCAATCGCTGCCGTTTCTATGGTGCGGTCAATGAACTTCTTCATCTTGAAAACTCTTCTGCTCCGGCGACGAAGAACCAATTTGTTGTGGTTTAATTGAGCTTGGTAATAAAGAATTTGTTTGTGGTTAGCCATCATGTTTCGTTCAACTCCACATAAAACCCTGCACCATTATTGCTAACCTTCACTAGTTTTCGATTGACCAACGTTTGAATCACTCCCAGGCTAAAGCTGATATTGCACAGTCGAGCGCTGCCGCCGCAACGGCGAAGATATTGTAGGCATTGAGAAGAGTGGTCAGCAGACGTGGGACGAGTGGGTTTTGGTGGCATGATGTTTTCTCTTTGTAGTGCATGATTGTGCGAAGATGCGAAAAGCACAATTAATTAAATCCAATATCTAACTAAAACTCTTGCTGTAATTTAGTTTGGAGGTTAGCAATCATTTCTGCCCAATCAGCATTTGCGTTCCATTCCCGGCGAATTCTAGTTTTAGTCACAGCATCGTAAACTCGACAAAAGACGACATTTTCCTCGCCAGAAGTAACTGCGATAACCAGAGGTTTAGATAAGTCTTGAACTTCAGATATAGCTAAAAGAAATGTCTTGGCGAAGTTAGTTTCTATGCCAGTTCTAATTATATAAACTTCATCAGCAGAGACAATAATATCTAGTTTGATGTTTTCTTTGCCTTTGAATTCTTTAGTAGTAACTCGGAGTTCAGACAAATATCCTGTCAACCCTCTGTGCTGCACAGGGATAGTTTTATCATTGTTGATATCGTAGTGATACCAGAGATAAGATTCACCGCTGAGTTCTCCGTTTTTAACATATAAATAGATAGGTTCTGGCGGGTTACATAACCCGAATTTAATTTCAGTCATAATTAAAATTTCTCCAGTTCGTCGTGAGTTTGATTTTTGGCAGATTGTTTGTGGATTCTGGCTTTATTCATCTGATAAGCTGATTCTTTAATTACAGGCATAGCCGCTTCTTTGACTGAAGCTTTCGCTTGTTGATACAGGAATTGCGTAGCTCCGTCTGCATCTTCTTCTGGGTCTATCTGCCCCCATAATGAACAACCTATTTCCAACGATTCATAATCGCCCAAATTGAATTTCCTGTGATATGTTACAGAGATTGTTTTGATTTCCATAAGTTACTCAAGTTATCAAAAAGTTCAAGCGCAGCTTTTTATCTATTGAGGCGTAGCTGTCAGAATACATTGTTCACTAGATTACTTATCGAAAAATGCTTGATGGATAAGCGAAATTGCGTTATCAGCCATCACAACGATTGTCTTGCACTCGCTCGTGTTTACCTGCTCAACAAAATCGGATAATTTTGTCCAACCAGCGCACCCAGCGTTGCCATACCAAAAAATTTGACCATCGAGATATTGAGAAACAACGTAGTAGTATTTAACAGACTTACTGGGACGACCGTAAAGAATTTTAACTGACATATTTGTTGCTAATAGATAATCTTGAACATCATCAAAAGTCAGGGCATCAAACTCTTCATCTTCAAACAATGCTTCTTTTATAGCTGCCTGTTGGTTTGTAGTTGCTTTGAGCATTCTTGCCACCTTCATAAACTCATCTAGTCCGACAGCTGCATCCAACGCTTGGGCGTAGCGAATCTTATCTACAGCGTTAGACCAGTGGGTAATATGCTCGAATAACAGGCCAATCATCGAGTGAGCTTTGTACACTCGATAAGTTTTGGGGCAAGCTCCATTGACATACACGAGTTTGTAAACAGAGATTTCAATGACCTCTGCGTTGGGATCTGTTGGAGAAAGGAGAATTATCTCTTGGGATTCATCTAAACTAGCTTCTTGAGGGGAGTCCGTAATGATTGTATTTTGCGGCATTATATTGTCAGAAATTTCGTTGTAGGGGCGATTGCATATCTTTTTGGTTAGCAATCGCCTTTTTCATCTTGGAACTAAGCCGCGACTGCTACTCTTACTCCCAAGGATGCCACCGCTATCTCTGCGGTATGGGCAAACTGATTGCAGCCTAGTTGAGCACGTCTGGCATACCACAAACCTTGAGCATTACACCCAACCAATCCAATGCACTGCCCATCTCGATAAAGTTTGGTGCTGAACAATAGCCAATCAATCTGTCCCGTTTGAATCCCAAACTTGTTGCAAACTATTGACAATTCCTCATGCAGGCGCTTGTTGCGTTCCAGTGGGGTTTCGGGCAGAGTCGTCTTAACGGATGCAACTCTTGTAGCGAACCAGTCCCGGTCGAAAGCAAGCCGTCCGCCATCTAGAAACTGCACCCATACTGTAATACCGCCCTCAATCCAGATGGTGCGGATGGTTTCGAGCTGTGCTTGGATAATCTCGGCGATGATGCGGCGATCGCGTGAGGTGAGGAGGTTTTTGGTTGGGGCTACAGCTTCGGATTGGAATTCGAGGTGTTTGTACAGTTCTGTTTGGGCCAGTGCTTGCTCGTCTTTGAAGGGAGCATCGGCAAGTGTGCTGGGGTTGAAGCTTGAAGGCACTTGCTGTGTGTAAGCAAAGTGGGTCATAATAGAGTTCTCCTTTTTAGGGACAGAAGGCGATCGCTTAGTTTTCTCAGGACGGGCGCTCGTCTTTTGTTTTGTTAACTCTATTGTCTACTGATACCAGACAAATGTCAAGGAGCGATAGACACAATTGTTACTGCTGTGTCAAAAAATTCTTCAATATTGCTATTTAAGGCTTTGAGAAGAACATAAATTTTTGGGAAAGATACCGTAGAAGCTGAATTATCATATCTTTCAGGGTCTTCAAGCATATGAATATATTGATGAGATATGCGCTCTCCAAGCTCTGCGGTCTTTTCAGAAATTGCACGGACAGAATTGCTTGCTCGTAAAGCTTTCAGGCGTTCGCCTAGTTCTTTATCCCAGTAAATAGAAGCAACATATTTTGTATCCAACATAATCTTTTTTTGTCTACCAGCACTTGCCATAATCTAACAGATTCTATATTCTATAGTTACTAGACAACAAAAGCGATCGCCTCCACCAATCTTTATCGGAGCGATCGCTCTTATTGACCATATTGCCAGGCGCGTCAAAGATATTTAAATCATGATGCGTAATTTTATGATGCCACAGAACTGCTAGTAACAGTAGACAAAAAATATTGGTAGATAAGAGTGCTGGCAAACGTTTTGACGATTTTATAGACAAAAACTTATGGATGCTTAATCCTTAGTGGGCGATAATCATGCTGACACTAAACCGTTCCGAAATAACCTCACCCCTTGACTACAGCAATCTCAACGCCAGCATCCAAGAAACCTTCGCCGCCATAGACCGATTCGAGTGGCAGGCATCGGATGAACTGCGGCTGATGCGAGATAACGGCTATTTCCAAGATGGCGCATACACTAGCTTTGAGGATTACTGCGAAAGCGAGTTGACCAAACACGGAGGATATCGCAGAGTCAAAGATTTATTCGCAGTAAAGCGAGTGGTTGATATTCTACCCGACGATCTCAAAGATAAGATCACTAAACCTTCTCAAACCCGCCCCTTACTCCGGCTGGTCAAAACTCCCGAAAAGCTTCAACAAGCTGTTGCGATCGCAGCTCAAAAAAAACCCTTTCCTACAGCTGCCGACTTCGCCAAAGCAGTACAACAGGTTGCTCCAGCAGCTAAACGCACCACAAAAAAGGAAAAAAGTCAAACGCAATTGTGTAATTCGGTCAGGATTTCATCACAATCGCATCCCAGATATGGGGAGTCGGCAGTGATCTCAGCAGACGCGCCAAATCACTGGCGACAGATTGTCACTTTCCCTAACGGCGAAAAGCTGTTGGTAAACAATGAGGATCTAGATGCTGCCAGCGTCCCTTACCCCAGAGAGCGAACTTATCCATCAGAATATACCGAAGCGATCGCTCAAATCAAAAAACAGCATAGGCAAGAACTAGAGCGTCTGGAGCAGGAGTTGAGAATTGGTTTACAAACAGAAGCCACAGCCAGAGCGGAAGCACAAGCAAGAGAGCAACTTGAATCATCCCAAAAACTGTACCAGCAGCAGAAGTCAGAAATCATTCAGTTGCGGCAGTACATTCAAGAAATTGAAGGTCTGCGGCAACTAGAAGTGGAGAATCAGCGATTACAGCAACGTCTGAAGGAATTAGAACGCGCATTTGTTCAACGTCCTGACCAACAGTGGGGAAATACCATGACCCAGCAAGCGACCAAAGCTTTGAACAAGCAGGTAAAACTTGCACTGGAGAAAACTATTGATCTGCGATCGCTTGCCACCGAACCACCCAAGGAGAATGCCCAAGAATGCTTACGCTTGATGGGCATGGCTTTGGGGAATCTTGCCAGTGCGATGAACAACACCCAAGCGCTCGAAGCTGCGGCGATAATTCTGGGCAGTGAACCGACACCGCAGGCGATCGCATATCGGGCAGAGCAATTGCAACTGCTTCCCCAAGCGGTTAGTGAGATTCGGGGAGTGCTGGTCAAGCCTGGGTGTAGTTGGTGGGACTATTTGAGTGTGGCTACTGAGTATGAGGCTATCAAAAATGACTACTGGGCGGAGTTAACCACACAAGAGGCAGAGTTAATCACTGCTTTGGAGAAAGCCGAATCCTCCAAAATTAAAGAACCATCGCTTCTTCACGAAACTCCTACCGAGTCCGGTTCTTCTAATTGCGTTAGCGCACCGGTAGCGAGTCTGCGAGCGTCATTGCGAGTTGCGAATTGCGAATTGATTATTGGGCTTGGTTCTATCGTCTCTCACGCTGACCCCTACCGCACTTTGTATGTGGAACGGGGTGAAGTCGTGGAGGACTTGGGCGAAGAGTTGGTGGTGGCTTGGGATTGTTGGCGGAACGAATCAAAGAAGACTGAGAGGTATTCCACAGAGGAGTTGCGATTCTGGCAAAGCGAATAACAGAAGCGCCTGAAGTTTTACAAAGAGCGATTGCTTAGTCCAAACAACCACTCTTTGAAATGTGTCTCCGCCGCAAACGGTAGACAACAGAGAGATTCTAGCAAAACTCCTAGCTTTAATACCGAACATACTGATGTTTTTTTAGACACAATTTTATAAATACACAGATAATACCAAGCCCCGCGCTGACAGTGGGAGAAATTTCCGTGCGTCAAGGAAGAGGATAAGGGGCAGGGAGCAGAGTGCGGAGGGGAGAACCCCATACCCATACATAAATACAGGGGCTTGTATCCCTTTTGGCAGGGGAGAGGAATTCGCTCTTCTTTCTCCCTGCTCCCTGCTCCCCTGCCTCTTTGGTCAATATAAACAGGAGATTGTAGAATGACCGCAACTATCACAAGACCCAAACCCAAAAAGGCTGCTAGCAAAAAGGAATCTCCATATAAAAGGCTTCATGTAATTATCCCGATTGAAGATATGCTGTGGGCATCACAGCAAAAGCCCTCTGTTAATCAGCTATGGCAGGAGTGCTGGACGGCTGACCCTTATGGTTCTCGGTGGATGCCTTTAACCTCAGCTTTAGGTTACAGTACTTTTATCTCTGCGAAGAAAATTCTCTCTGACAGTGGTCTGTTCATTTTTAAGCCGGACAAGTCGATTCAGGATAGCCGAGAAACCGTTACCTGGATGGTGAAGAATTTGCACGGTAGCCGAATGAAGGAGTTTTGGGAGAAAGCTAATTCTGCGTCACCAAAACCAGATGCTGAAAAACGAGAACCAAATGCTGGGGATTCAGAGAAAGATGCTGCCCCAGAAGAAATGAGTGCTTTAAATCAAGCATCTATATCAGGTGAAAATCAGTCAGAGCAAGGGTTCTGCGAATCCTCACGAACTACTCAGGAACATCTCACAAACTCATCAAATGAGTTTGTGAGATGTATCTCTGACACGCTTACACAAAATCCGCGTGAGGAGCAGACGGCTCACGCGCCCTTGGGGGTCGCGTCGCCTCCAACTGTCGAAAGCGTGTCAGAGAAAGAGAAAGACTTGCCTACGGCAATGGACTGCACGACGCTGGCGCTTGTGGAAGTTGCACAGAGTAATCCCGCTTCTTCATTGGCTGAAAACCAGGATTGTGATGTTGAACCGAGAGACTGTCATGAAGGTACTTTTTCCGCCACGCCCGTTGGCGTAAATGAATTTTGTTTAAGTTCAGCGATGCCTGCGGCGGGCGTAGCCATCGCAAATCAAACACAGGGTCAAGTAGAACAGGGTTATTCGGCTTCATTATTACTTGAAAATTCAGTTTCAGATATAGAAATGAAAGCGGATCATAAAGGCACTGTTTCCGCCGCGTCGCCTGCCCAAATTGAAAAATCTTCAACTTCAGCGATGCCTGCGGCGGGCGTAGCCATCGCAGCTCAGAAAATAGAACCGAGTTGCCCCTCTGCTTCGTTGTTGGTTGAAAACTCGGTTTCGGGCGTAGAAATCAAAGCAGATCATGAGGGTGAAGGTTCCGCCGCGCTTGTCACTGAAAAATGGTCACATGAGGCGATTGTAGCGAGGTCAAATCTGCGATCGGAGCGTATGCAGAAACTCAAAGTGGCGGCGAATTCAGGGCAGAATCCGGGGTTTGAATTCTTGCAAGAGTGTTGGGATGATCCGGCACTTGTGATCATGATCAAGAAATTGTTGGCGAAATATCCGCAGTGGGGTGTTGCGGTTGTGGATGGGGTGTTGGTTGATTGGAACGGGTAGGCGATGATCGCCCCTCATTGTAGTGACTTGATTGCGATCGCTTTCATCTGCTGGCAGATATTGTAGTACTCGTTCCCACCCCCAACGCCATGCTGTCTCTACCGTAATTTCTTTGCCGTTAGTGAATTTGATGAATTCTCTACCCTCGTCATAAAATACATCAGCAACAAGTTGATTACGTAAATCGTACCCCCACATTTTGAGTGCGGAATTCCACCACCTTTGCTCCAGTGATCCAACATTGGTAAGTTTACACCAATGGCTACCAACGCTCGTTCGTATTCCTTGAATATCTCGTACTCAACTGAATCTTTTTCCCAGAACCACACACTTAACCCGCCTCCTAAACAGTTATTTTCACTTCCTTATAGTTTAATTGGTGATAGAAATACTCTGCTTGTACCCCCATAGCTTCGACTAAATGCAGAGATTCAGCGTACAGTTAGGCGGTGTTGGGAGAATGTACCAGGGGCGATTGCCCAGAGGGTAGTGCCAAAGGCAATCGCTTATCTCAAAGAGGCACTGCGAACTTGGAAAGGGATTAAGTCACCCAAAGCCGTGTTTGTGGCAGCTTGTAAGGAAGGCAGGAAGCCGGAAGCACAACAGGCTAAGTTTGGTGCAATCGCTCCCTTTGAGTGGGCGCGACGAGAGAGGATTGTGATTGCGATGTCTGGGGAAATTGTGTATACGCCGGATGGGGAGGCGGTTTGGGGTGCAGGAATGAATACTGCTCACTATGTCAACTACCTGCATATATAATTACAAGTATAAATTTATTATCAAGCACCTAAGCTGTTATCAAGTGTTTTAATGATGGCTGTTAACTGTCTTAACTTTCCTTGCATTCTTCTGAAAATCGTGAAATATTAGAACCATAAAGTGCGCTATCGATAAACTTCAAGCGGCTTCCACCAAAGCATTTGTCACGTTGGACACTTGAAGCCAGCCACTATATGTGCTGTTGCAATAATATTCTGCCCAAGTCTAATGTCTTGAGGCGAATGCTATTGTGCGCCCGTTGTCTTTTACGTTGACAAAGCCTGCACCTATATCCCTATACATAAAAAATCTTTGTGATGATTATTGCATCATTTTTTATGCAGAATAAAGCTTGCTCATTTGTTATTTTTGTTTCACGATAGGAGGAAGATATGTTTCTAACAAGACGATTATTCTTAGGTGCTTTGACATTATCTTTAATTAGTTTGACTAATTATCCATACAAAAGTTTAGCCAATTCTCAACTATCTACAGAGTCTTTACAAAAATTTTCCACTAAAAGCCAAGTAAATTCTCCTAAAAAGCCTGATAAATTTTCTTTATGCCCTACCAAATTAAGAGTTATTAACGCTGCGGTTGGTACTGCATCACCAATTGATGTCATTGTCAACAGTAAAAAAATTTTGGAGAATGTAGATTTTCGTCAAGCTAGTAAATATGTAGATGTAGCACCAGGAAATATTGAGGTACTTTTTGTGCGATCTGGTACTCGCAGTACAATTGCTTATAGAACCTTTACAGGAGCGCCTAATAGTGCTTATACAGTAGCGATAACAGGAACACTACAAGGCCCCTCAGGTCAACCATTATTTAATGAATCACCCTTTGTGATTCCAGAGGATTTAACACAGCCTAATCCAGGTAAATTTAAAGGACGTTGGTATCGCTTTTCGGAAACTAGCGCTGTTATAGATTTCCGTATTAGCAAATCCTCTAGCCCAAATGTGGATGAAACTCGGATCACAGACCTGATACCCAAAACTGCTATTCCTTACCCAGAACTTACGGCTGGTACATATAACTTTAATCCAGTTCTACCTGACCAATTTGACCCATTGATCAATAATGCCTTCAACCCACCAATCACAGTAGAAGTTGCCAATCAACAAGTCCCGGCCGGAGTCATTTTTGATGTAATTGCTACAGGTAATGGCTTAGGCCAAGCACCTAACTCACTGCTACTCACAACTGCCTCAACACAAACAGCGCCTCCTGATGCTAATGGGTGTAATCAGATTGTGCAGTAAGCAATATCAACTTAGTGATGCATTTTTAGCCATAGGAATCTTAGAACCTATCCAATCCAAAACGCTTGAACGAGTGTTTCATGTGCATAGCAAAGACTTTAAAGAAGTTGATGAAGCTTACAGTCAAATCGAGGTGATCCAAAGAGACGGCACAGTAATTGTACCAGTCCCACCACCTCCAACGACGACTAAACAGGAGCGCCTTGCCGAACAGCGTCGTACACGAAGACTGGCGATTTATCAGCAAGGAAAGGGAATTACATCGCCAGGGGTGGTCAGGACAAGCTATTGCTCGGCAACTTGGCATTGGTCATGGGACTGTATTTCGTTACCTGAGTACCTCCACTTTTGTCGAACGTCAAGGACGTAACGACCGTGGTCGAAGCCTGCTAAACCCTTACAAAGATTACCTTCTCAAACGCTGGAACGAAGGTTGTCTCGATACCAAAGGGCTGTTTGGGGAAATTCAACGGCGTGGTTACAAGGGGAGCCATGAATCTATCCCACTAATATGAAAATGTGGTAATCTACTTCTCATTTGAGAAGGGTGTATCACTGTATGGCTGGACGTTTTGAAGGACTGAGTGACCTAGAGTGGAAGTTGTTTGAAGATATATTTTCTGAGGAAACATCTAAACGTGGCAAAGGAATGCCTCATGCACCATATCGTTATGTATTAAATAGTTTGTTGTATATCCTGATTACTGGGTGTCGATGGTGTGACCTACCACGTGGTGATATATGGGCATCGAAAAGCTCGTCCCACCGATGGTTAAAGCGATGGCGCTCAGATGGAACATTTGAATATTTACAGGCAGGTATATTAGCGATCGCTGATGAGAAAGGTCCTATCAACTGGGATTTTGGAGCTGTTGATGGCTCTTTTTCCCCCTGGGAAGGGAGGAGGTGAGGAAATTGCTTATGGTGGCAAGGGTAAAGGTGTTCTTATTCACA
This sequence comes from Nostoc sp. MG11, assembly GCF_014904695.1. GTDB lineage: Bacteria > Cyanobacteriota > Cyanobacteriia > Cyanobacteriales > Nostocaceae > Komarekiella. The sequence continues at coordinate 9,679 of NZ_JACXXN010000060.1, forward strand.
CACTGACCGAAGGCAATGGAATGCCGCTGGCTAACTCTACCACTCCCGCCAATGGTAACGAGAGAGAACAAGTATTACCTCTACTTGACAAAGTAAAACTGAGAACTTTGAAACGGGGTAGACCACGTAAAAAACTTCAGGTCTGGCTACTGATAAAGGTTACGATTCAAAGGAAAAACGTGCTGCCCTACGTAAACGAGGCATTCGGCCCCAAATACCAAAACGGGTTTGGAAAACCAAGAAAAACAGAGGTAGACCTATTAAAATCTCTGTTCCCAGATATCAGCAAGAACGTTGTTTTGCTTGGTATCAACGTAAATATCGTCGCCTAGTTGTTCGTTGGGAACGTAAAAAAGTATATTTTGATGCATTCATTGACCTTGCTACTATTCATATTTGGATTCAGAGAATTTTATTAGTGGGATAGGTTCATGGTAGTCGGATGAAGGAATTTTGGGAGAAAGCTAATTCTCTTAATCAACAACCAGATGCTGAAAAACAAGAACCCTCTGCTGAGATTTCAAAGAAAGATGCTGGCTCTGAAGAAATGCGTGCTTTGTATGAAGCATCTATTTTAGGTCAAAGTCAGTCAGAGCAAGCGTTTGGGAAACCCTCACGAACTACTCAGGAACACCTCACAATCTCTTCAAAAGAGATTGTGAGGTGTATCTCTGACACGCTTACCGAAATTTCGCACTCTTGTGAGGCGGCTCACGCTCCCTTGGGGGTCGCGTCGCCTCAGTCTGTCGGGGGCGTGTCAGAGAAGGAGGAAGATTCGCCTACGACGAATGACTGCACATCGCTGGCGCTTGTGGATGCTGCACAAAGTAATTCCGCTTCTTTGTTGGCTGAAAACCAGGACTGTGGTGTTGAGGCGGCAGTCTTTCATGAAGGCACTTGTTCCGCCGCGCCCGTTGCACAAAATGAAAAATCTCTAAATTCAGCGATGTCTAACGACAAGCCGTTTCACGTCTACGCAAATCAAAGACAGGGGGAGGTAGAACAGGGCTATTCTGCTACGTTGTTAGTTGAAAATTCAGTTCCGGGTGTAGAAATCAAAGCAGTTGATGAGGGTGAAAGTTCCGCCCCGTCCGTCGTAAATTCTGAAAAATGGTCGCATGAAGCGATTGTTGCAAGGTCAAATCTGCGACCGGAGCGTATGCAGAAACTCAAACTTGCGGCGAATTCCGGGCAGAATCCGGGGTTTCAATTTTTGCAGGAGTGTTGGAATGACGATCCGGCTTTGCAGATTGTGATTAAGAAACTATTGGTGAAGTTTTCGCAGTGGGGGATCGCGATTGTGGATGGGATGTTGCTTAATTGGGAGGAGTAGTGAGTCTGTACAACAGGCTATAAACTATACATATTCTGTAAATTTCCGCTTGGATGCTGATGCCAAATTGATCTTTACACTACACTAATAGAGTGTGAAATAACAGGCTATTCATATATAGTTAAGTCCGGTAACTATGCTGGTATAGAGCAAAGATGGCTGATAGTTGAGAGCCTTTTCTTTTGTGACATTTCTGGGTGCGGAATGTGGGTCAGAATACTCGGAAAGTGACAGAAGAGGGATAAATGCAGAGGGATATGAGCCAATGTGAAAATTATTAACAAGTTTGTACTAACAAAAAACTGCATCTTGATAAAATTAATTACCAAAATGCAGCAAACTACTGTTTGCCTCACTAAATCAATGAGTATATTACAGATATATCATTCATTAACAGTAAGTCCAAGCTTGCTGCAACCTTAGCTTCTTGTTTAAGGAGACTATAGAGGAATTTAATGGTAGGAATTGAACTTAACACTAAATTCCTAAATTTACCACAAACGCTTAAGTTCAAGTGTCCTCAGTCTTATTAGACGCGATAAATCGCATTTATACATAAGACTTTTTGGCTTGATTCAAGTTTGCTACGCGCAACCTAACGTAGACAAGACACAGCGATCACTGTAACAGTAGATTTTGAGATTTCAGACAAAAACAAAACCGCTGTTAAAGTCTGAAAGGGTAACTCCTTGAACAATTGCAATTAGGTCGTTGTCAAAAGATATCCCTGTTCCTGATGGTAAACCAGTAGGAGAGGCACTCAAGCTAAACGAAGATGTAGACCCCGCAGGTAGAGTGATTAATTCGATCAAATCTTCTGTGATATTGAAGTCAGTAATCAGGGCGAAATCAGTTTTACCAAGATCATTATAGAAAACCTCAGTGCCTGATGCCAGAACAAAGGTATCACTTGCTTTACCACCAGTTAAGGTATCAAGTTCGCCAGTACCGAATCCAAACCCTGGTGCAAAAGGTTCGATGCCAATCAGGCGATCGCTCCCATTACCACCTAATAAGAAGTCGTTACCAGCTCCACCAATTAATAAGTCGTTGCCATCTCCACCACTAAGAAGATCATTCCCAACTCCTGTCCCTCCAAAAAGTGTGTCGTTACCAGCGTTGCCATTAACAGAATCATTCCCTGCATCACCATTGAGTGCGTCGTCACCATTGCCACCAAATAGTCCGTCATTTCCAGAACCCCCAAAGGCTCGATCATTTCCCTCACCGCCAAAAATGGTGTCTGCGCCAGCTCCGCTGTTGATAATGTCATTTCCACTTTCGCCGTTGATAATGTCATTTCCAGCATTACCCAAGATTCTGTCTCCTCCACCGCCACCAAGGATGACATCATTGCCACAGCCCCCGTGGAGGACATCAACTCCAGCACCGCCATCAATATTGTCATTGCCAGCATCACCGAAGATTTGGTCGTTACCGCTCTCGCCCTCAATCAAGTCTTTGCCATTTCCAGCAATGACTAGGTCAGCCCCATCACCACCAAAGATTTGATCGTTACCGTCTAGGGATACGATCGTATCGTCGCCATCTAGCGCAAAAATGTTATCACTCTGAACCGTACCAGGAACAAAATCACTCGCAGGTGTACCAAAAATTAGGTTAGACATATGTTTTTGTCTCTTTACTCAAAGGAGTTAGTGAAAGGCCAACAGTAGTTATAGACAATCTGGGAGAGATCCAAGGATTGTCTAGATTTATTGAGAAAACTGTCAATTAACCAAGCTATATAGCCGTTGTCAATTGCATGAAATAAATACAGCAGCCAGTAGTGTTTTGCGTAGGGTACACAGATGTGCGTCCCTATCGCATGTTGCATCCATAAACAGACACATAGCGATGAGATACCGCTGTGGAAAAAGTCTTTGGGGTGAGGCTTCCCACAGAGTGCGGCTTAGACCGCTCAAAGTTTCAAACAGGGTTAGCCTGATTTAGGCGATCACCTTGAGCCTCAGAACTTCGCCCAGGGCAACAACTGCTACAAGTTAGCTATGACAGATTTTTTGGTACTTCATGTACACATTTTATTTTCTCTACAAAAATGAATGTTAAATTTCAAATATTCACTCATTTTATTACTCTCATAAAAGAAAAATAAAATTCTAACTCTTAAAGCCAGACATAAATCATAGATAGGATAATTGCACATTAATATTAATTATCAAAATCTCCATCCTTGAAAAATTTACTCAACATAAAAAGTTCAGATCTTTGTGCAAAAAATCTGAAAAAAGAAGTAGTGTCAACCCTATTCAAAATGAATTAATTGATATCCTTCTTCGTTTAAAATACCATTATGTCTATTGATTTATTGCTATATCTAAAGAAGTAAATAATTTTATCTTATCTATTTTTTTAGTATATAAATATACAAATCCTTTGAACATCAACAATGTTGAATACTGATATAAAATTTTAATTAAAATAACTCTAAAAAGCTTAAAATTAGTCCAAAAGAAGGATGTAGGGTAATTGATAGGAACTTGAACCCTATCGGGTTTCGGGGCAGGGTGTACAAAAATATAATTTTCTTTTCATTCCCTGTACTCTATACCCCAGTTTTAGCCAACATAACAATAACATCATTTCCTCAAACCAATGAACATAACTTATTTTGTGACACATATTAAGATTGTATATAGCGGAGTTTATCTAAATATGGGGAGCAAGACCCCAACCCATATCTAAACATTTTTTACGTAGTTGTCGATAAGCAAGTGATAAAGCATCAGAGGGAGTGTGAATTTCGGCTGTCAAATCGTAGGGCACTATTTTGGGATACTGGGATTCAACTATTAGCTGATCTTCTTGGTTAATCTTTAAACTATACTTTTGAAAAATGCTATCCGCCCAGGGCTGAGTCAAAAAACTACGAAACTGGATAAATTTGGTAATCGTAGTGTGATCATCAACGGGGACATGAGCAACAAACGTGAAAAATCTCTCAAAATCACTGTAAATAATATTGGGCATGTAAATAGTACGCGTTGTCTTAATTGTTGAGCGTTTTTTGCTATGGATGTATCTCCAAAAAATGCCTTTGGGTGCGTGTTGCTTGAGGTTGAGGAAGCTAGTTCCGCCCCAATCTTCCAAACGGATCTCGTATTTTGGAAGCTGCGGTTCCTGGGCCATGCCGCTACCAAAAGAATTAGCATGGACAAAGGCTGAGTGAGCAGGGTCAATGGAGTTTTCTACTAAGCGGGTGTAGTGAGCATTCCATTTAAACTCAAATTGCAGAGGTCGCAAAGTGGAATTGTGAACTTCGGGAAGTATTGGAAGTGGGGGACATTCTTCCTCAGGAAGGTCTCCCCAAAACAGCCAGACAAAACCGTATTTTTCCTGAACTGGGTATCTATCTACGCGTGCCTTTTTAGGGATAGATAGACCAGGCTGATTGGCGGGAACTTCAATACAAGTACCGTCTGTTTGAAATTTCCAACCATGATAAGGGCAGCGGATACAATCGCCTTCTACTCGTCCATTAGATAGAGCTGCGCCGCGATGAGGACACGTATCTAAAAGAGCGATTGCCTGCCCTTTGGAATTACGGTATAGGACAAATACTTGGTTAAGCATATTAATACGCTTAGGCTTGCTTTTAATAACAGAGCTTTGTTCACATGCATACCAGAAGTTTTTTAACACGCTTTTCTACTACTTTTAAGTAATGAATGTAATCTGAAATAGAGAATTGAAAGCAGCCAATAAGCTTATTAAGCAAAAGGTATTTTTAACTAACTGACTTTTCTTTAGCCAGTCAAAAAAAAACTTTGAACTGCTAGACATATTCAAACATCAGTAATATATAAAGATTAGGATTGTAATACTTGCTAGAACTAGTTTTAAAAACGTATTGTTAGTTTGAGTTGACAATTCACCCTAATTAACAACTTTACTGTTTATATTAACAATGCAAGTAAGTCAGTAGAAAAAAACACAATTATGCTAAGAAAGATAAACAAGGCTAAAACCCTCCTGCCTCATCCCAACTACAAATATTTAGGCTATTCTACTTAATACACAACTATCAAGGCTGCATGTTTGTAAAATCTATTATCAAACCCATGATGCTATTGCAGTACATGTATAGCATCTATTAAGAGTATGCTCAAGGCTTGTGCAACTCCATGTTATTGATTCTCTTAGAGGTTGTTTGTAAACAATTATGAAGTAATCAAAAGAGGTTTTGCAAGACGTTTCAACATCAAACGAATCATAACTGTGTAAATTATAAATTCGCTCATTTCTAGTAAAAGTTCATAATCTTTACTAAGGCGACGATATTGATTCCACCATCCGAATGTACGCTCAACAATCCAGCATTTAGGTAATATCTCAAACTCAGGTGATTGACGACAAATAACATCAACTGTCTTCATTACATAACTGTTGAATTACTTTTGCAAACTTATCGCCACTAAAACCTTGATCTACCCAAATAACAACTAAATTTTCAGTTGCTTGTGCAGCTTCCATCACTACTGCTGCGCCTCCTAAACGTTCTGGAAAGTTTGCTTCTGTGACGATAACTGCCAAAACCAGTCCTAAAGTATCAACCAGAATAAAACGTTTACGTCCTTTTATTTGTTTTCCACCGTCATAACCGTATACCTCCTTTTTTTTTCTGCCGTTTTCACTGATTGACTATCAATGATGGCAGCAGTTGGCTCTTGTTTTTTACCCATACTTTCACGAACTTGATGTCGCAATTGCCTGTGAATTTTTTGCCACACTCCTAAACGTTGCCAATGACGAAAATAGTTATAAACGGTTTGCCAAGGCGGTAAGTCATGTGGCAATGCACGCCACGTACATCCTTCATGCATAACGTAAAAAATTCCATTAATAATTTCTCTGAAATCTACCTCACGAGGGCGACCGATAGGTTGTGAAGCCGGAAGTAGAGGTTGTATAATTCCCCACTCTACATCATTTACATCACTTGGATACGCTTTGCGTGTCATGTTTGAAACTACTACTCTATTACTTCAAACTCAATTTTCTTTTGTGCAGATCACCTTACTTTGCTCTGTTTACATTTCTTTATAGACAGCCTCTTATCAACAAGTTTTCACTTTCTCATGCAGAAAATAGAAGGGAACTTCCAGAAAACAAACTATTAGACTTGTCCGAAATATTAGCTTATGAAAAGAAAAATGCTAAGACTGTTTAATTGAGTGTCTAGCATTTTTCCCAACTAGTCATAGTTTTTTTATCAGAATTTTTAGTAATAAATATTCCGCACGTCCCAGTTCTCGCTTGAAGTGTGTTTCGTAGAATTCCGGTAATATTATCATTAAACAGAACTTGTTGCGAATGAAAGCTCTTTTTCTTTTACTACAAGTTCCTATATTCTTTATCCCATAAGAATTCTAGACCATTTTGTCCCCCCGATAGCATTCTGATTCAAAATAACTGAAGTTGTTCGGAGCAATATTTAGTGGCACTAGTTTTACAAGTCATCCCGACAACTTCCGAACAGCGAATCATTAATTTATCTCGATTCAGTACCAAGTTTGATTTCTGTTTTTGCCCTGGTATTGGTAAATGACCAAACACATACTTTGGATGAGTATTGCTACCTGAAGAGTACAAATATTGATAGAAAGCTCCATCAATTTGGTAGACTTTTGTTGGATTAAGTAATTTGGGATCGTAAACAGAATTGAGTTCCATTTTTGTTATCCTTATTGAAGAGAAAGAACTAACTGTAAACCTTGAGCGACACGGCTTTTCGTTTCAAGTTGCCGTTACCATCGTCACCGTTAGTTGTGATTGTCGGTTGAGGACATTCAGATTTTTTACACTGATAATCCCAATGATTAATCTGCGTTTTTTGCCGATGTTCTACGAGGACAATGATATTCTTGTGTTTTGGGTCTTTACCACTAATTAAATAAGCGTCCCCCAGTGCGTAAAAACCAGTCGAAACATAATGTCGTTTGTTGAGAGACATCAACGTATCCCAAGCTTGTTGATGCTGTTGTATTTTGCTCATTTAAACTGTCCTTATTTAAATAACTCATCACTTGGAAGCGTAGCAATGCAATGTGCGATAATGACTTTCACCTTTAGTTATAATTTGGGGTATGGAAACTTCTGGTAAGTGAAGTTTCCGCATTTTTCTAGTAAATACAATGTCCAAGTTTTAAGCGCTAACCTTTTTCTTGGGTTGAGATAATCTGGATGTACCGTTCGATGAGCGAGGTGTTTGAGAAAGAGGTGCGCTCACTGTGCCAAAGGGAGTGCGAATTTCTAAATCTGCATCTAATTCTTGTTGGAGAATTGTTAATCGTGCCAGATGCAAGTCGATTTCGGCTAATATTTTTGCTTCTATCTCTTGTTTTGAAAGTAGACGAACCTGAGTTTCTGGCAGTTGTACTACTTGTCCAGAGCTTTCATCAATTAATATTGTGTAGTACCAACCTTCGCTCTGCTTTTGAGTCGAGTAGTTGATACCAATAATTCTCCCTTGTTGTGTACGCTGACCAATGGTGAAAAGAGGTTGCTTCCAAGAACGTGGCATTATGGCTGTAGATTGCATGATTATTTCCTCTAGTTTTGATTAATTGTGAGTAGTGGAATAACAGCACAAGTTAGCTGTAGATAAGACTTGAGCAACACTTGATATCAATCGCCCAAACCCTATTTACAACTAACGGTACTTAGACAAAAATTAAATCCAAATAAAGGTTTGTAATTGTGATGGATTGTTGTATTATTTAGCACTACTTAAAGTGTTGCACCGCTATTTCTTCTGTCCAGAGGAACATCTTTTAGGCTGTTAGTTGATTTATAGTAACAGCGTTAATAGGAAAATCTACGACAAGCCTCATCTCCGAAGCCAGGTGAGGCTTTTATTTCTGCTTAGAACTTTAATTTGGAATTTGGGATGAATAGTTTAATTTGTGAAATGCTGTTGTATACGTGATGCGTATGAGTATCTCAAAAGATATTCATCTGATACTATTCAGGAATTGAAAGTCAGATTACATCAAAAAGCCAGATAAATATCTGGCTCTTTATTTTTGCATTGTCTTTCAACTTACTCTAATCATTCCCTCTGCTTTGCTGGAGGGCTTTTTGTTGTTGTTTATTTAATTACTAAAACACCATTTCATTTGCAGCTTTCGTAACAGCCAAAGCCTGTTTACTGATTTCTCGCCAGTTCGTTTCTTCACCATAGGATGCTTTGATGAATTCAGACCCAACCCACACCCTACAGAACAAAACGCTATCATCTGTCCCTGGCTGCGGTTGTAAGGTTATGGGTGAATAAAGCTGTTGTGGAGTTAAACTGGCAATGGCTGCTAATAACCCTTTGGCAAACTGAGTATCATGTCCAGATTCCAAGATGTATGTTCGGTCAGCCTGAATTGTAGCTAGCAGCTTGTGTACTTCCTTACCCCGCCGTTCACATTTCTCGAATCGCAGTTCTCGCAGATATCCCGTTAAGGCAGTGGCATCAACAGCCTGCGGTTCTGAATTCGATAGTGTGTACCACATATAACCGTTGTGACGATTGCAGTAGATTTTGCTGATGCCAGCATCATTGTGGAGTCCTAACTTTGGCTTATTGATTGAAGCGACCAGCTGCTTGAGTAGTTCTTCTTGGCGCATTAAAGCAGCAAGTAATTCTGATGTTTCTTGAGGATTCATTGTTCAATACCAATACATTTCACTTTCGCATTGGCGCAGCCGTTTAATTGTGATATAGCAGTCGAAGTATAGGTTAGGACAATCTTGATTACTCAAAACCTTTTACTAACTGGATTTTAACTCAGCACTCAGCACTCAGCGCTCAGCACTTTGCTATATATGAAGCGCAGAGCCAATAAAACAGCGCTCTTGATTTCACAAAAGCGCTTTTTACTAATAATTATTTACAGTTATAGATTATTGATGTGAATTAAATCTTGCCAGCAAATCTTCACGAGATAATTCAAGACATAAAGGGGTGAACTCCTCTGGAGTTAACTGCAACAAACTATCGACCACTCCCGCTAATTCCTCATCCACAGAACCAAATCGGAATCTCAACAAGTTTTCCACAACTTGACGGCGTTCTTGTTGTACTCCTTCAAGCACAGCCGCGGCTCTGGCTTCTTCATAGGCTTGGGTTAAATTCATGATCAACTCCTGGTCATCTTTGGTTAATTCTGTCTGTGCCATTACACTGATACGCCACCTGTAAATTATTTCCAGTACATTCCGGCGTACAAGGTCGGATGGTGGTAGTGCAACCAGTTCTTCTACTGCCTTCCTTTGTATTTTTCCCCTCCCTAAGAGTCTAAACCATAGTGTTTCTGGAGTTTGTGGTAGCTTGTTAATCGCTACTATTGCTGCCCTTATACCTTCAGGCAGAAAGTACATCCCTTCTATCCAATTTTCTAAATCTAGTGTAGCTCCAAAAGCCTTGAGCAAAGCTTTTGAAGCACTGGGCGTTAATATCCACAACCTTGGTAAATCATTCTCCGAGATGGTTGTGTTTTCCCTGTTAGCTTTACGCTGTGCGTCTGCAATCACAGTGAACAATTTTTGGAGACAATTACGCACTTCTGTTTTACTTGGTTGATTGCGAAACGGTTCTAGTAAAGTAGTATTTAACACGGCAATTCTACCCAACAATCCTAAAGTTTCTGCATTAGTTGCAGGTGTTGGTGTCGGGAAAAATAACACGTCAACAAATCTAGCTTCGTCTGTTACTTCCCTATTCGTTCTTACTTCCCCAAAGGGAGCAAGTAACTCCTCTAAAAACTGTTTTGCAAATTTATCATGAGGTTGTTGGATCATTTTTGGAGTGCAAACTGTACTGTATTTGATTACTTCAGGCGTGGTGGGTATTAAAACCCACCTTTTATTATTAATACTCCGAGGACAGCATAAGTACTTTCTGCGCCAGATACAGCGTGATTTCCGGCAGCGGAAAATTTGTGTACTTTATCTGTTGTCGCAGCACTTCCTTGTCCGTATCTTCCTCGCAAATCAGCACCCCTGACTGGTTCTCCATCACCAAACGCCACACCTGAAATTCTCGCAGCCTGGGATTAGACCCAAGCCGCTGCTGATAAGAGCCAATCGCATCCAGCAGCCAGTAGCACTGGGTTGCTTGGGCTAAATATTTCACTCCCTCTGTGTAGCGCAGAACGCCCAACCAATGCCTATGAACGACCTCTGAGCCTGTGAACTGCTCTAAGTCTGCAATCAATTCCTCTGCGGTTTTTGCGGTAATATTTGTCATGGTTGCAATTCCTGCTTGTAACTTTCACTGTCACATTGGCGCAGCCGTTTAGACTGTCGGCGTAACTTCTGAGGATTTGAGCCACGCCGACTAGTTTATTACGCTGCTAGTGCTGGTCGAACTCCTAAAAATGCGATCGCATCTATTGCCGACTGAGCTATCCGATTGACTCCCAACTTCCGAGGATTCGAGTACCAGCCTTGCCAGTTACATCCGACGAAGCCCACTAACTCAGAATCACGATAAACTGTTGTGCTGAATGAGAGCCAGTCTATTTCAGCGTGAGATAAGCCGAACTTAGTACAAGCTTGTTCTAACTCTGCCTCTAATCTTTCGTTGCGTTCTAGGTGCGTCTCAGGTAGAGTTTCTTTGAGTTCTGCTACTGCTGCTTTGAACAGATCTTTATGATACCGAGCATAACCGTGGGTCATCTTCACCCACACGATATCATCTGAGTTTATCCAGATGGTCACAACATCCTCAATCTGACAATCGTGGGGGTAATCGGACTCATTAACGATGGTTGCAATTATCCGGCGATCGCGGCTCGTCAGCGGATCTTTTGTTTGCGCTGGGGCTGATATTTGTGTCATCATGAAAAACACCTTTTAAATGGGTAAAAAGGCGATCGCAAGTTTTCCATGCAGGCGATCGCCCTATTTTTATTGGTAAGTTCATTGTGCTTTCAGCACAACACTCTCAATCTAGATTAGGCGAAGCCTCATTTTTCTTACTCAAAGCCAGTGAAGACATCTCAAAACTCTTCACTCATCTGCTGTGATTCTTCACGGTACAGCACGCCGAGGCGATCGCAATGCTGTTTAGCCAAATCCCTATACAAGTTCACGTCTTCGCCGAACAAGAAAAGGACGGCTTTCTTGTCGGGATAGTAGAACTGATAAACCAGTGCTTGACCAATACCATGCTTCCAGTTGCAGGCTTTTTTGACTTCAATCACGTAAAGCTTAGTTAACACATCAACCCGTCCAGATGGATTGCTAGCCTCTCTGATTCCTCCTAGTATTCCCGCTAGTTTGTTCGACATTCGCTGTTCAGCAGGATCTTTTGGAGTCGATGGTGTTGCTACTGGAGTTGGCAGTGAAATTATAGGTAGAAGGCTAGTGGGTGGCTCAACTTTTCTAAAGTCGTGCTGCTTGTAACTAAGTGGGCTGGTTTTAATAACTGTGTCGTCTTTTTCAACAACTTCGATTTCGGAATTTTGAACTAGAACTTTCTCTGGGTATCTTTTTACGTATATCGAGGTCACTAATAACCAGTCTCGCTCTGTGTTTAAGGAAAAGCTACATTCCGGCAATACATCAATCACAGATTGGAGAGAAGCTTTCAATCCGGTAGTTTTTACCCATTTTTGACGTGCTGGAGTTAGTGGACGTAATAACAGCTCCTCTCTTGGCTTAATGACTCTCTCTTGATAAATGCGTGTTGCCTTACTCCAATGGAATGCAATCTCTGGGTCAAACTCACGAAAATCTGGTAGACACCTCTTAACAATGCTTACTCTCGCTGCATAACCTGTGATTTGCAACCATCTGTTTTTAGCAGCATTCAATTTTGGTATCTGACTTTCTGTGATGATGCTTATCACCTCCGATACAACTATATAATGTCCAGCAAAAAGGCGATCACTTACTAACGAGCAAGCGATCGCCTTGGTTTTACATTGTCAAAATTCGTATAACCAGTTTTTTTAGACTTGGTAGGTCATCAGGATCATCCCAGATGGCTTGAGCCGTTACAAGTTTACTTCCGGCTACTCCGGGTTAGCTCCGGCTACTTTTCCCGGCGGCACTTTAGTTTTAATTAACTGAAATCATGTCTTGGGACTATGTTTGGACTCGGACGTTAACTTGATTTGATTAGGTTGATCTTGAGCGCCTCTATATTTAGCTGAGAGGCTGGCGCTTGTTTCCTCCCTTATGATTAACAATATAACATAGCAAGTTGAACTAGTCAAGTTGAACTAACTGTGTTATACATAAGATATGCCAAACACGCCTCGGAGGATGATACTTGAGATATGATGCTCATGGATTTAGGTTTGATGCAGGTTACTTTCACCTTCAACAAGGAATTTCCCGGACTAGGGAAGAGAATTAAAGAACTCCGGGAATCTTCGCCAAAGCCGCTAACACTGTTGGCAGCCGAGGCTGGGATCAGCGCTACTCACTGGAACCGAATCGAAAACGAGAGAGTTCAATATGTGCCTATAGAAACTTTGAGAGGAATCGAAAAGGCACTAGGCGCAAATTTGGGAGTTGAATATCAAGAAATTTTAAACAATCTCCCCGGTGAGTAGTTAAAGACGATCACCCCCCGCGAAGAGTGCGATCGTCTGTCCCAAACACAAAGCGAGGAACAAACAAAATTATGTCACAAATTGAGATAACCCAAATCCTTGAGCAGATTAGGGAAGAGATTGAAGTAGACGCATCAGGTAAGGGTAAAGCCAGTATTAGAGCAACAGCAAGGCTAGCAGATGTACAAGATTCTTCCATTCGCCGGGCATTTGAAGGTGCGGCACTAGAACCATCTTTATTAGCTCAAAGCCTTATACAACAAGGTTTTGATAGTGCGGCACTACAATCTTGGAGTCAAGAAGGCATTCCAGACCTTGCAGTTGCAACCATCCTTGAATATTACGCTTATGACGCTGGAAGATACTGCAAAAAGCAAGCAAGATTGGTATGTAAGGCATTTATTGCCATTGGTATCCGAGTATGGATGCAAACGATTAAGGGGTGGGACAAGTCAGAACAACCGCAGGACTGCTCAAAGATATTGTCTCCTTCTCACGAAGCTGCCCAGTTAGCCCTACTGGTGGGCGAATTCGCAGGGCTAGAAAAATCCCTCACCGCGCAATTAGCAGTCAACGCCGCCACAAGAGTTAACCCTGCCCTCAAGCCTGCTGCTGATGAACTCAAGAGTGCGATCGCTTGCACTGACCCCTGCGATGATGCTTATCTCAACCCGACGCAGATAGGGGAAGCGATAGGGAAAAGTGCGATCGCTGTTAACAAGTGGCTGATTAACGCTGGACTGCAATATCGCACTGATGATCGCAAATTACCGTATCGTCCCACAGAGTTGGGTAAGCAGTGGGGACGCATGGTGTCAGCTGTCGCACGAGGTTCTAATCAAACGGTGTTTCAACTACGGTGGCTTCCTGGGGTGACAGAGTTATTTCAGCAATATCAGTAAATTGCAGTAGTTATGACAGACCTAGAAATACTTCAACAGTTTTACCAACAAATTTCATGGGCTGACCAATGCCGTGAAGTAAGCGATGAAAATTTTCTTGAAGGTAAATGGGAAGCAGTTTGGAGTTGGGACAAGAAGCAATCATGACTAAATTCCAAGATCCAAGAGCAAGAGCGATCGCTGCTCAGATAGAAGCCATCAATGTAATCGGGTACGAGTCAGCTTACGACCCAGTTCTTCAAAATCATGTAATACAAGGCGGCCTCTCCCCAGTTGAGGGCATACTGCGTTTCGATATGTTCATGGGAAAAGTGCAGCAAGCCGCCAAAAACAGAGAAGCAGTTTGGGCATTTCAACTAAGCCAAAACATCAGCGGAATCGAGTGGTACACGGTTGAGTACGGTGGCATCACGGCGGAGCTTCCCCGACTGCACGAGGATTTAAAGTGCGTGCCTGGGGATAAACAGATTCTAATGCAGTCTAAGCCTGTGGCCCTGGACTTCCTTGCTTACTGGAATCAAGTTTTCAAGGTGTGGCGTTATGACCGTGAAACTGACGAGCGCTGGAACCGGAGCAAATGGAGTCAGTTTGACACCGAATATTTGCGGCGAGAATGGATTGAAATATGGGTTGAAGACTATATCTCTACCGTTCTTTTACAGGATGGCACTTGCCGAGAAGAACCCGTTTTCGCAATTAATGCTTGCTGTTACTGGGGGAATCCAATGGACGTCCATCGCACAGATGCATACCTTCAATCTGGATCAAGCTGGTTTCAGTGGAATAATTTCACGCCGTGGAGGTAAGAGCGATCGCCTAACACTAAGTAAAGCAATCGCCTAATCAAGAATGAGTAATTATCCATGTTTAACTTACCAGCTTTTAATCGAAAAACTCCAGAAATTCTAGTGACAACAAAACTCTATATCGCCCCATAACTCTATGGAAATTAACAAAATCAAAGTCAAGGACAACGACATAGAAATTATGTACGATTTACCTTCACAATCTAGCTCCAATGAGCGCAAAACAGTTAAGTTTTCGTGTGATGAGTCACCCAAACCATCGTTTTTTGATGTCATGAATGGTTTACTAAATGACGCAATAAAATTCTGTGGATTGGACTTTGATATGTGGTCAGAAGGAGAAGTTATAGGTGTTACCCTCAAGCACTCTGATGATGGCATAGGCATCAATATCACTGTGCAGAGCAAGATTAATGATTTGGCTGTAGTGGTGAACACGCCTCATATTTCCAAAGCTGTAGTTTCAGATGAGTTGGAAGAACGCATTAACAAATTACTTGCGGAGTCAGAGGCGTACATTCAGGGTCAGCGATCGCAAATGTCGTTGTTTGATGCAAAAGAGGAAGTTGTTGTCAGACAATTTCAAATGCAGTAATTAAGTTATTCAACGGGAGAAAATATGGAAATCGGATTATTTCAAAAAGACGCGCTGATTGAGAAACTAGCTCGGAAGTTTTACGCGATTCAGGGTTATGTAGTCCCCAAATCATATCGAATGCAATCAGCGACACATCCAGCAGAAAGGGCGTGTGTAGCTATGGCTATGCTTGCCATTGAAGAATTTGAATCAATCGAATTTGAATGTGAAGAGGAGTCAGAAGATGAATAAACAACAATGGATTACTCAAGGAGAAACGTTATTTGGACAAAACAAGATGCAATGGAAATTTAAGTGTCCCTGTTGTGGACATAGTGCTACTACCGAGGACTACAAAAAAGCTGGTGCTCCATCTTCTGCCGTTGGCTTCTCTTGCATAGGACGGTGGTTAGAGGTGCATAAAGAAGCTTTTGACGACAAGGATAAGCGCAAAATTCCTTGTAACTATGCAGGAGGTGGATTAATAAATCTTAATCCAGTTGATATTGATGGGTGTAAAGTTTTTGAATTTGGAGTTTGAGGAAATATTTTCTTAGAGGAATATAAATAAATAAAGCGATTATTACTTAATTCAGTAACAATCGCCACACAAAAACACTCCTTATTTCAAGGATAACAAAAATGAAAGCCATCGTTACAGTAGTCGAAAAGCTCACATCTGAAGCCCACATTGATATACCCGATGGGTTGTCAGAGCCAGAAATCAGACAGCACATTGTTGAGCAATATAACAGTGGTGAAATGCATTTTGACCTGAATATTTTTCAAGCTGACTTTGAATCCATTAGCGCCCAAATTATTAAGGATAAACCATGAATAAAATACTTTTCTTAGATTTGGATGGAACCATCCGCCGCACCAAAAGCGGTACAACATTCATCAATAAACCAGAAGATCAAGAAATCATTCCTGGAGTCCAAGATGCAATTTCCCAATATCTTAATTACCACATAATTGGCATTACCAACCAGGGTGGTGTAGCAGCAGGAAAGAAAAGTTTGGAGGATGCGATCACTGAACAGCAATACACGATGCAGTTGCTACCTGAATTAAAAGTAGTTTATTTCTGCCCCGACTTTGACGGAGATTTAATCTATAGAGTTTCTGATGAAAAGCATGAAGCTTGGGAAAGGCATCAGTTCCTAGACCCAATTTCAAATCAGCCCTTTTATCAATCATTTCGCAAGCCGGGTGCAGGAATGGTTCAAAAAGCAATCAACGATTTAGGTAAAATCATTGACGCAAAATCATCCTTATTTGTCGGCGATCGAAGCGAAGACCAAGCTTGCGCTACTGCTGCCAATATCCCTTTTCTTTGGGCTGCTGATTGGAGGGGCGAATGCAACTAACAACACTCACTGGACAATACCAGTGCATCGTTATAGACCCGCCTTGGTTTTATAGACTGCGCTCCAACGATAAAACCCATCGCAATCGCATCCCATATCAACCAATGCGAACAGAAGAAATTCTCGCGCTGCCCATACTTGACTTGTGCGATTCTACTGGCTGTGTTCTATTTCTATGGTTTACCAATAACCACATGCTAGAAGCTGCACAATGCTTGCAGCAGTGGGGATTTGACCTCAAGACAATCTTAACGTGGGAAAAAGTAACCAAAACCGGGACTCCGCATATTGGTACTGGCCACTGGTTAAGGAATTGCACTGAACATTAGACCTCTTGCAAAAGTCCCATGAGGGTGGGACAAGTAGGTTAGAGCATTCTTGACATCTATGACGTACGAAAAGGTAAAAAACCTTAAGCCAG
>NZ_JACXXN010000061.1 GCF_014904695.1 Nostoc sp. MG11
TCGGTATCATGCAATGGCAACGAGAGAATTTTTATTTATATGGATTAGTAGAACCGTTAACGGGTGAGTATTTTATCTGGGAATTCTCTGATTTAAACGCAGCTTGTTTTAGCGTATTTCTAGAAAAATTTTCTGCCAATTTATCTGGAAGCGTTTGGAGAAATTAAACACATCAATCGTTGCCTTTATTACAGGTTAGGATTTTATTCTTGATGCTTTATTTGAATCAGATTTTTAGTGAATTGGTATTAAACTATTTACCGAAGAATAAAATCTTTAATCAGGGGTAGAGAGCAAAACGTCAAAATTCTTGATTACACCCTATACCTTCATGCGTTTAAAAATATACAAATCTAATATGTTGACTGAGCAAAAAAGTTTACACTTTTCAACCTAATGGGGCTTTGAAAAATGGATAAACATCCTTTAGGCTGACTTAATACACTTATTGCTCATCGAGAAAGTGCCACATGCGTGATCCACAGAAGAACGTCATTAAAATTGATCCGGCAACCCTCGTTTTGATTGTGTCTGTGCTGATACTGTTGCCTCTGCTGGTTGCGGGTTTTTTATCGCAGTGATTCTCAAACAATACTAGTGCGATCGCTCTTTCTATCAGGTGCGTTAACAACAGATAACGCACCAAATCACACCAAAACTACTCAGGTAAAACCTGCCGTAGTGCTACTAAAAGTTGATCAACGCTTTCTTTGCGACTGTTGAAACCCATCAGTCCAACACGCCAGACTTTACCAGCTAATTCACCAAGACCACCACCAATCTCAATATTATGTTCATTGAGTAACTGCCGTGCAATTGCTTTACCATCTACTCCAGCTGGAATACACACAGTCGTAAGCGTTGGTAGCCGGAACTCTTGCTCAACGTGCAAACTCAATCCTAAGTCTTCCAATCCTTCCCAGAGATACTCTACATTCTTTTGATGACGCTGCCAGCAGTTTGCTAGCCCCTCCTCTGCAATCAAACGCAGTGCTTCTCGCAATGCATAATAAAGGTTAATGGGTGCTGTATGGTGATAGGTGCGTTCAGTACCCCAATATTTGCCCAGCAACGACATATCCAAGTACCAATTTGCAACCTTTGTGCGGCGCTGCTGCAATTTCTCAACTGCACGCGAACTCATGGTAAAAGGCGAAGCACCGGGTGGGCAACCCAAACCTTTTTGGCTACAGCTATAAGCCAAGTCAACTCCCCAAGCATCTAAAAACAAGGGGACACCACCCAAACTTGTGACAGTATCCACCAGCAGCAAAGTGTCAAATTCACGACACACCTCAGCTACTCCTTCCAAAGGTTGACGTGCGCCTGTGGAGGTTTCGGCATGAACTAGAGCTAGAATAGCCGGACGATGAGTTTCTACAGCAGTTCGGAGTTCTTCCAACGTGAAGACTTGTCCCCAAGGTTTTGTAATAGTTCGCACATCGGCACCATATCGCCCAGCCATATCAACCAGACGATTTCCGAAGTAACCAGCTACACCAATCAAAACCACATCACCGGGTTTTGTAACATTAGCAATAGTTGCCTCCATTGCAGCCGTTCCTGTGCCGCTGACTGCAATAGTTAATGAGTTTTCTGTCTGCCATGTGTAGCGCAGCAGGGATTGAATCTCATCCATCAGTTCCAGAAAAGCTGGATCAAGATGCCCAACAGGGGAGGTATTCATCGCCTGGAGTACTGTAGGATGGGCATTTGATGGCCCTGGCCCCAGTAGCAAACGGGATGGTATTTCTAAAGGCGCAAGTTGCAAGCGCTGACTGTTATTAATTGCGATTGTTTGCGTCATCATCTGTCCTCGCTAGATCATACTTACCAGATCATAGAGCGATCGCAGACTTGGATGTTAAACTAACAGGCAATTATGCTATTGCCCTATGTGCTTAATATAATGCACGATCGCCTCTGCTGTTGGAACATTCGTTGCAAGTAAAACTTGGTTAATATTACATAACCTTAGCAAAGCTTCTTCATTTACTTGACCAGCCTGAGTTTGCAGAAAATCTCTTAAGAAAATAACTGCTAAAACCTCTCCTGAGCAAACTAATGAAGCAATTGTTAAATATCCTCCAGATGTTGCTGCTGAGATTTGTTGACTAAGAGTTATACCCGTCTGTTGATGTAAAACTTCACTAATGGATGGCCAAGTGATTGTGAAGCTATGCGAGAAAAACTCTTCATGCTGAGCAACAAATTCGGCAAGTTCTGATTTTTTAGTTTCATGAGCTATGAGTACTATTTTTCTTTGAGTGAGCGCTTGAGGATGGTCACTGACATTTGCTACTTCTGCAATCTCATGAAACAGAGTCTCTTCTGTTATCTCTACATGAATATTAGTGGATTCAAAGACTTTACTGGCGTTTGTAGAAAAAGAACTAACAGCTATGTCATTAATATTTGCACTAACTCCTTCCGTACCTGCACTACTAAAATCAATATATTGATTGCTAAACACTTCTACAACTTCAGGTTGAGCTTTAATAGTATCATTGCGTATAAGTACCTGAGAAAATTGGCTTACTGTCTCACATGTACTTAAATCTGTAGCTCCACTACTGATAGCTTCTACAGCCGTACTTTCCTCCTCAGATGCGCGGCTAAACATATCACGTTGCTGTCCGAAAGTAGATTCGGCTGCGAGTGCTGTCTCAAAAACCATAAGTTCATTGTTGATAGCTTCCAGAGCTTCTATCTCATCAACATCTATGCTGATTTCTTCTGCAACTTCACTTACCATATCTGGCGGTTGAATTATGTCATCAGAGGTAGTTATTGCCTCAAACACAGACATGATATCATCAAGCTCAGTAGAAGTAACTTTTGAGCTTTCGCTAATTTCTGGGTAAGCAGTATTGATAATTTCAGAGGTTTCTAGTTCACCTGTAGTTTGACTAAATTCTTCAGCAGAGTCATGACTAACTTCTTTTGTTATTGGATTAGTAATATCAGAACTGTTGACATTTTCAGTCGTTTGTGTTTTAGAAAATAAAGAAGGATCTATAGTTCTAGACATTGTCTCTGGTAATTGCTCAGACAAAAGATTGACTGCTTCCACTATCAGAACATAATCTCCAATCTGAATAGTATCTCCATCCTTCAAAATATATGGTTGATCCTCTTCTGCCTGTTCTCCATTAACTATTGAGCCATTTCTACTGCCAAGATCATAAAAGTAGTAACTTCCACCTTTAAGCAAGAACTTGCCATGTAGCCGACTAACATCAGGACTGTCCAAGATTACATCAGAATCAGGAGCGCGACCTATTACCCACTCTTTCCTTGTTGTATCTAAAACCAGGTCAACTTCATTTACTTCACTTACAGTTGGTGAATAGCTAACTTTTACTTTCATATTAATTTTTTGGTTACTTTTATTGATTTCGTCCACCCAGCGCTGATGGATGGCAATATTAAAATCCTGCTAGTTTAATTCTTGGTTTTCTGAAACATCCGACGCCTGCGCCCATTTTCAGACAAGGGTCTTCGTAACGGTACTACCTCAGCCTCACTACTCTCACGTGCTACCCGAATCAGCAATCCAGCAGCTATCAAGCTGGCAATCATAGAATTACCACCATAACTAAACATAGGCAAAGGTAAGCCGGTGGTTGGCAGAGAACCTGTGGCAACACCAATGTGAAGCAATGATTGTCCTACCATCAAAATTGTTACACCGATCGCTACTAATTGATGCACTGGATTTTTAGCCTTCAGTGCCACAATTAATCCAAGTGTGGCGAATAAAGCTAAGAGTGTTAACAACACCATACTGCCAACAAAGCCAAACTCTTCGGCGAACACAGCAAAAATAAAATCAGTGTCTTGAATCGGTAGATAAAACAGCTTTTGTTGAGAAAGTCCATATCCAGTGCCCCAAGTTTTCCCAGAACCTACCGCTAGCAAACTTTGCACTAACTGGTAGCCATCCCCTGTAGCGTCTGCCCAAGGATTGAGGAATGACATTACCCGCTTACGCTGATATTCTTTAATACTAATACTGAGTATTGCCAACATCACTCCACCAATTGCGGTTCCTCCTAAGTACTTGTAAGGCAATCCAGCTGCTAAAGCAATTAGCCAAATAGTCATGCCGCAAAGTGCTGTTGTACTCAAGTTAGGCTGGGCAAGAATTCCTAAAAGTACAAAACCAAAAATACCCAGCCAAGTGAAGCGAACCCGCCAACTGATTCGTTCCCATTGACCAAAAAGCCGTGCGCTTTGCAGTACCAAAAAGGGTTTAATTAATTCTGAGGGTTGAATGGGAATTGGCCCGATGGCTATCCACCGGGCCGCATCAAAAGCTTTCTTTCCTAATCCTGGTATCAATGTGACAAAAATTAATGCTAAAAACAGCATCAAAAACCAATGAGATGACCCTAAAATTTTCTGCAAGGGGAGATTAACAATAATGTTGAATCCAACTAAGGAAACTAAGACCCAAATGACTTGACGCTTGAAGTAATACAACCCATCATCATGACGAGCGTCAGCGACGGGATAAGATGCTGAGAATAGCATGATTAAGCCGACAAACAGCCAAATCAGCGTTAACCAGCGCAACAACCGCGCTTCTAATGCCCAGACGGAAACGGAATTACCAAAAATTGGAATTAGGCTACGTAGATTCACGAGCAGTACAGGTAAAAAGTTAGGAATTAGGATTTAAGAGTTAGAAATAAAACTGATAAATCATAACTTATAACTCATAATATGATGCACCGTTTACATTGAAAAAGGATGCTATCGAGTTCGCTCGCGTAAACTCTGTTTGTATAACTGTGACTTACTGCTTTCTCTACCAGAGCTTTGGCTACTGTCGTCTGGGGTTTCAGTCTGATGGTATTTTGTAAATGTTATGTTCTGGTAACTAAACTTGATCTCACGATATTTATTTAATAAAACTCAATGATGTAACGCAATTCACTGCTTGGCTATCCATCGATAGGGGAATTTCAACCCAAAACTCAGTTCCCTGTCCAGGTTTTGATACACATCTCAGTGTTCCCCCGTGCTTGTCAACTACAATTTGATAGCTAATTGATAAACCCAATCCTGTACCCTTACCTACAGGCTTAGTTGTGAAAAATGGGTCAAACAGCCGTTCCTTAACTGCTTCTGTCATTCCTGAACCATTATCAGCAATTCGGATAACAACACACTTTGTTTCTATGACTTCTGTAGTAATTGTAATTGTATTAGGATTAGCGTGAATTTCTGCGATCGCGCGTTGACTGTTATAGTTTTGGAGCGCATCAATGGCATTACTAATAATATTCATAAATACTTGATTTAATTGGCCAGCGTAGCAATATACTAAAGGCAAATTTCCATAATTTTTAACTATTTTAATGCCCGGATGATCAACACTATCCTTAAACCGATTCTGTAGAATCAGCAAAGTACTATCCAGTCCTTGGTGGATATCAACCCTTTTCATCTCGGCTTCATCAAGACGAGAGAAGTTCCGAAGGGACAACACAATTTCCGCGATACGTTCGGCTCCTACTTGCATTGAATGTAGGATTTTGGGTAAATCTTCTAATAAAAAATCCAAATCAATCGCTTCGATGCAATCTTGAATTTCTGACACAGGATTGGCATAAAACCTCTGGTAAAGATGCACAAGCTTCAGCAGACATTGCGTATAATCTTTTGCATATTTTAAATTACCGTAAATAAAGTTAACAGGGTTGTTAATTTCGTGAGCTACTCCCGCAACTAATTGTCCCAGACTAGACATTTTCTCAGCCTGGACTAATTGGGCTTGAGTTTGCTGTAGCTCCCTGAGAGACTTTTCTAATTTTTTAGCCTGTGCCTCAGCAATTTCTGCTAAATTCTCCTTGATTTGCAGCGCACTCTGTAGTTGTGACCTTTGCTGTTTCAATTCTTTTGTTAACTTTTTAGCATCAGTCAAAGCAGTATTCTGAGCTTGCAGTAGAAAAAGGAAATCAACAATGGGGTCGTGAATCGCAAAATCTTTGAGTTTGATACCTAAAGGAGCGAGGCTATTCGTATCTGTAATCCAGGGAGAGCCTAAGAAAAATGTTATGTCCTGCTCTGGTTGATACATCATCTGACCCTTTAGCTGCATTCCATTGTTTAGAAACTTCAATATAAACAGAGCACGGGACTGTTTATTAATAACATCAAAATCGACCGCAATTTTTGGACGATTTATCTGGAAATGCTGCTCAATCAGTCTACCAACTAGTGGTTCAGGACTAATGCGTTCTAAAACATAACCAGCTTGTACAATTTCCCGATTGCGGCTAAATGCAAAGTGGAACGGAAAAGCTTTCGCCAGTAACTCTGGCGAAAGAGTAAAGTGAGGAGGAGCCATGCTGCTGCGCTCAATTTGGTTTATAAAGCACTAAAAATTCATCATGTTCAGCACCCTCATCCCGACTCTGGGTTTGGGTAACATGGACTTCAGTATCAAACCTTGTTCCCAATCCCTTAACTAAACCAAGAATCATTGGTGTCAGCCCTTCTCTACTAGAGCGATAGTGTAAGTTCAGAGAATCTTCCTCTATCTCAGTACACTCAAATGATGGGGGTTCGAGTTTAGGAAAGCTAACCCCCACACGAGCATGAAGATTGTCAAGGTTTTCTAAAAACTCAGGCAGTGTATCCCCACTCATATCCATCATTTCGCCATAGCCTTCTTGAGCTGTATACTGAACCCAGAATTCTCCAAAGGCTTGCATAATCTCTGAGGAAGATAAACCCAGAACGACACTAGCAGCTCTTACCAACCTGTGGGTTATGTCGTCCCGATAGCCTTCCATACTAAGGAAAACCTCTACATTTACTTCTGCTTTCTGCTTGATTTCTTTCCAAATCTCTTCGCCAAAGCGACTACACACCATGTCTTGAATCGCTTTGTTCACTAATCCGTACATGGAAACCTCCTTCTACTGTACCTAATTTTGCTTTGTGAATTTGACCAAGATTTAACAATTAATGCCTTATAAGTGTTATTTAAATTACAAGCTTTTCTGTAGTCAAACTTTGATCTGTCTTATTTAAAGCTTTAAAAACCGGAAAAACAGGGGAACATCCCTGTATTCTAGTGCTACAAGCCAGCTTAAATGCATCCGTATTTATACTATGCGCTAACAAGAAGCGATGAATTAGGAGACAAGCTATATTTAGAGATTTGACGCTGAATTCCATTAAAGAATTGGACACGGGCATCCATTGCTTCAACAATAGCCAGCTTCACCTTGATATCCTCTTCGCTCGTGCTGATACGAGGTTCAATTACGGCTGCTAGCTTTGCTGCATGACTATCGTCCACATCAATATGGACTTCAAAAAAGATTAAGGATTCTTTGGGCAAGGGGGCAGCACCTACAATTCCTTTGTATAGTTGCGTATACAAGGAGCTAACAATCCCTTCGGAAGCATAACAGACAGCACCTAATGCAGCTAAATACCCATACTGATGTGGAATCCTTAAGTAAGTCTCGATTAGAGCAAGAGTTTCAGGTGCAGTAGGTAGTGCTGTTAAAGTTTTATCGTCAATACCAAGTGCGCGGGTAAACCGACGAAATAATTCTGGGTGGGACTGATTTATATCTCCCTGTCCCATTTCGTCAAATAGATTCTCCAAAATGACTAACTGAGTACTTTCGTCTTGGCAGCAGGACAAGATGCTAGCTAGGATACGATTAAATTCTTTGGAGAATTTGTACATCTGAACAGCAAGTAATTGCACGTCTGGTAGGAATAAATCTCCAGTACGACAGTTGGCTAGGAACTCATGATTCCATAGAGGATGATTATCCGTTATTTCACGGAAAGAATTTCTAACAGGAGAAGATATCTGTGTCATCGTAATACTTGTATGGCTAGATGGAGGGGTTGGTCAAGCAAAGAGCTAAAGAATGATTCATCTATAGCGATGTGTTCTGGAGTCACACGCAATTCCTTTAGAATTGGCATCGTATTAAACCCAGCATTCTTAAGGGCATTAAAGTAATCCTCAAGAGTTTTGTGAATCAATTGAACATTTAGCCAAGAACCGTCTCGTTTCCAAATACGACCAGGAAACTGTTGGTCTCGCTTACTGAAGTAGCCTGTACCGTCCACTTGAAAATAAAACGGATATGCTGCTTCTCGCATATATGGAAAAGATGGGTGGGGAACGCTAAATACAAATCGACCTCCGGGACGAAGAACGCGTGCAACTTCCGCCATGCATTCTTGAGTTTGAGCAATTGTTAAATAGTTAAATAAAAATACTGCAACAACTAAGTCAAGTTCGCCATTATCAAACTGCTTGAGGTCAGTAGCACATCCGACTTCGTAGCTAATACCCAAAGTATCTTCTGCTTCTTGCAAGCTTGCTGCTGCAATCATACCTTGGGAAAGGTCTATTCCATGTACTTGTGCAGCGCCTCGTCGGCGTAACTCTCGACTACAATAACCTTCACCACAGCCTATATCGAGTACTCGCAATCCAGCCACAGGCTCGCAAAGCTCTAGTACAAAAGGGCGTGCTGTAAAGTCTGAGAGTGAACTAGGTTCTCCTCTAATCCACTCTGATGCTGTGCGATTATATAGATTTCTAGTTGAGCTTTTATGGTTCAAAGTTGACATTTTTAATTATTTATTTACATTTTGGTTATATTTGTCTTAAGCAATCTCATTGAAATTGTGGGCGAAAACTACCTGCTATCAAAGGTTATGAGGATGAAATTTGTTTGTGTCCTAATTGAGAACACTGTACAAAGACTAAATACAGCATCAAAGTTAATTAGCTGAACTATTTAGGTTCTAACATTTGCGGGTTTTGTTGCTAATGTTAAATTTACCGATTTTTGTATGCTCGCTTTATTTGAAGCTAAAAGGCAGGATCTTCAAAGAAATGATCAACCTGTATATGATAATGTTCTTAGTTTCTTAAAATAAAAATGAATAAATATAATTTAGCTTCATGAATTCTTGTTTTATAAAATATTATCTACTTCATATAGTGTTTTTTTGATTTCTAAACTTCAACTTTATCCGAAGTTTACTAATATCAAGAATAATCAATCTATCTATTTTGTGAAGCAAATAAGAGTAAAAAGCAGTATATTTTACGATTTATAAACAAATTAAGCTTGTTAATTTGTAATAACAGAATTCGTTTTTAAAACGAACTGTTTTTGAATGTATGAGTTACTTAGCTAATTTAGAATAACTTTAGGAGAAATGATGTTGGAAAAACTGTTAGCAGAATCCCCAGTGTGCGATCGCTTACAATATGAGCGTGCGATCGCATTCTCTCAACTTGGCGATCAACTCTTTGATGAGCTTGCTGACAGAATCGCTACAAGGCAGCAGTATCGACTGCTGTTTGAACACAGATTAAAGCCTGAGTTATTCCAGCAAATTCGAGTTGCTGCTGCGGGTTATATATGTGCTTGTCTGAATAGTTCCATCATTCTGTCAGAACCGGAAATGCTTCAACGATTACTAGAAGCAAGAAATTATTTGCCCAATTATACTGGTACTGGTCTTTTGATGCCCAAGCAAGAACACGCTTTGGCGTTTAACCTCTTTCAAAAGAGTGTTGCTGAAGCTTTCTACCAATTGGGAGCAAATGACCTAATCGATGCAGTGGATTTACCAGTAAATCTCCGCATGGTTTATGGCAAGACTGACGCAACTAGGTTGCGTTTGCCCTTTGCTAGCTCAAAATGTCATAGCGATGTCTGGGCAGGTGTTGCCGCTGACGCTACTGTGGTGGTTCTACCACTGTTTGGCGATATCGATAATATAACCATCAAAGCGGGTGAAATGCCTCGTGAGATGGAACTACAGGCTATGCGGGTAATGTCTGACTTCGATGAAGGTCGAGATATTCCCATGGTTGTCTCTTACACGGAAGCACAACTACAACACGGTACGATGTACTTTAATGATGCTCGTGGATTACATCAAACAGTAAGGCGAAAGACTGAAGGTTTGAGAATTTCAGTAGATTTCCGGTTTCGCAGGAAATTTAATGAAGCTTACCGGGCTATGGTAGCACCTAGTATCGGTGGTATTGAAGAAGATATGAGTGTGGCTTATGAAGACTGGCTAAAAGTTGGTAAAGAAACGCTAATTGTGTTTGATGAAACTGTTAAACAGGCTAAAAATAAGCAGAATGCTAGCACTCCAGTTCCGCTTTATACTCGTGGATATCGCCTTGTAAAGTTGTTTGACTTTTGACTTTCAAAAACACGCGCAACAAAAAAGAGGTCTTTATGGACCTCTAAATAATTCCCTACAATAATGTTCGATATAAAGCTATTACAGCAAGCCAGCATTAGCACCTTGTTTGCCAGTTGCCAGTTCAACTTTAATAATTTTGCCGCCTGCTTTTTGAATGCGTTGCTGTTCGCGGAACCAGTTCTCATAAGGAACTAGCTTGGTGAAGTAAGTATTTTGTAGTTCGCGTTGGGTACGAATTCGGCTTTGGCTAGGAACAAGAGCAGTAATTTTAAACAAACGGGACATGATCTAAGAATCTCCTGTGATGTTTATGGAAACTTTTTTTATCTCAAAATCTTGAGTGCAAATCTTTAATTAATTATTCCAAGGCTGGAAATCAAGCATCAATACTAGACCGCTAACACTCATCACTGATAATTTAACAAGATAAGCAATAAAACGTTCTAGCACTCACGATTGATTTCCAGACCTTAATAAAGCCGCACCTAAATTCTTAAGCGCAAACTAACTAGCTCTTAGCTCAAGCCAGAGGAGATATAGTCTAAGTAAACGCCCATTTCCTTACCGGCATCAGAACCTACTAAGCTGGCAGTTACTTCTTTGATTGCTTGGATAGCTTGCACGGTAGCACCGACAGGAACACCCAAGGAGTTGTAAGTTTCTTTCAAGCCATTTAGCACGCGCTCATCCAAGATGGAAGGATCGCCAGCTAACATGGCATAGGTAGCATAGCGGAGGTAGTAATCCAAATCGCGAATGCAAGCAGCATAGCGACGAGTGGTGTACATGTTGCCGCCTGGACGGGTGATATCAGAGTATAGCAAAGACTTTGCTACAGCTTCTTTAACGATCGCCGCAGCATTAGCGCTGATGGTGCTAGCAGCACGTACCCGCAGTTCGCCAGTGGAGAAGTAGCCTTTTAGCTTCTCTAAAGCTGATGTATCAAGATATTTACCTTGAACGTCCGAAGAGTTAATGACAGCGGTAATTGCGTCTTGCATGTTGTTAATTCCTTATTTCCAACCGTATTGCAATTCTTCTGTTTCTTGCCGAGGAAACAGCTTCACCCTACAGTAGGGCGCCAACTAGGTAGTCGAAGTAGTTACCAGCTTCAGCAGCGTCTTCACCAGACAGGAGTGTAGCGGCTACATTCTTCAGACCACGGATACCTTCAGCAACACCTTCGATAGGAGTTCCCAAGGACTTGTACATTTCGCGGACACCCACAACACCGATTTCTTCAATGGGGGTGACATCACCAGAAACAATACCGTAGGTGACAAGGCGGAGGTAGTAATCCAGGTCACGCAGACAAGTAGCGGTCAATTCTTGACCGTAGGCGTTACCACCAGGAGAAACAACATCAGGACGCTTTTGGAACAGTTGGTCGCCAGCTTGCTTAACCAGGCGCTCGCGATTTTCTGTCAAAACTTGAGCAATCCGCAGACGGCGCTCACCACCTGCAACAAAGGACTTGATCCGATCCAGTTCACCAGGGCTGAGATAGCGGGCTTCTGCATCAGCATTCACGATGGACTTCGTGACGATACTCATTAATGGATTCCTCCAATACTAATGAAACCAGGATTTGATTAAACTGGTACGACTTTAAATTTGGTAGACAGAGGTTCTGTTGTCTCGTCTTTTTAGATACAACAGTTAAATAACTGCTATTGCTAATAGATTACGAGTTTGCTTGAGTTAATACAAGTACACAACCTTTTAAACTCAGCTACCTTCCGCAAAATATTTTCCGGCATTCTGTTGAGCATTTATGACTGCTCTTAACAGTTTGTAATATTACTTTTCAGATTTACTGTCCTAACTGCAATCTGAAAGCAGTATTACGAAAGGTTGCGAAGGAGAACTAGGCACTTAGGGATTGGGGATTGGGAAAAGTTTTCCCTAATCTCCAATCCCTGCACGTAGTGTTTTAGCGATCGCTCAGACGACCCGATTTCACCAAATCAGCAGCCGCTTGGACGCTGCCTAGGTAGTTACCTGCTGGCAAGGATGGGAAGCGGTTATAAGGCACCACGTCTTCGCCAAAGAAGCAAGAATATTCTGGGCTATTTACTATTGCTTCTACAGCAGCTTGCAAACCGCTATCAGCTAGCAGCTGGTTGTATTGGCTAATTTCTCCTTGAGTTGCGGGTGTACGCCCCAACAGGTGGCGGAATAAGAACTCAATCACCTTGGTGTGGGGATAAGGCATGTAAAAGCGCTGACGATAAATTTCCGAACCTGCGAGTTGACGTACAAACTCCCGCACGGAAATTTCGCCATTTTGGAGTTTGCCGTCTAAGTAGGTAAGGCGGAAATTATCAGGCACTTGAGGGCTGAACACATCCAACACCTGACAGTAAATCGCATTGACTAACTGTTGCATTTCTGTTTGATTTATGTTCTCACTCAGGCGGTAAATGCGTGCATGTTTACGGTGACTTGTACCTGCACTCACTTCCGCAGACTGTCCACGACCATCGTTGTAGGAACGACCCAGTTCCGTAAACGAGGGCTTGCCATTTTCGGTAGCCTTTGTTTGCGCTGCTATATCTGCGATCGCTTGCGCCAAAAGCGGTGTGTTAGCAGATTCTTTGCTGGGTTGCACTGGCTCAAAGCTAGGCACAACCACGTCATCATTTTGCTTGGTTAGCTGATTGTAAAGCTTCTCGGTATTCGGGAAGTTTGCAGCTGGTAGAGTCGGGAAGCGACGGTAAGGTACCGTATCTTCACCAAACACCTGGTTATATTCCACACCATTCAGCAGGGCACTGATAAAGGCACGAATACCTTGAGTAGCCAAAATCTGGTTGTACTTGCGGATTTCTGCCTGGTCTAGTGGTGCGCGTCCTAGGAAGTGCTTGGTTCCTAACTCAATCACCTTAGTGTTGGGATAGGGTGTGTAGAATTCTTTGAGATAAAGGTTGGAGTAACCCAAACCTTCAATAAATTCTTTAACACTGATTTCACCATTCCCTAGCTTGCTTTCCCACGCTGTGAATTCGTTTTTGGCAATGTAGGGTGCAATATCGCGCTCAAAAATCTGGCGGTACGCAGCACTGATCAAAGTTTTTACTGCAACTTTGTCACTGGTATTCGCCACCAACTTGAAGATTTTTGTTTGTTCTCGTTGCTTGCTGACACCTTGGTTAATGCGGAACTGAATATCTGGTTCTGTCCGATTTTCTGAGACTGTACCCAGTTTCACAAAGCTCTGCGTTTCTTCCTTCTGGATTTTCGCGCCAACATCTTCGCGAATGCTACCAACCCGCAACTGTCGTAATGCCACACCACCAGGAGTCAGATACCGTTCGTAGGGAACTGTATCTTCACCAAACGCCTCAGTGTACTCTAGGCTGTCAATGATGGCGTCAACCACTGCATAAAAGCCCTTTTTAGAGGCAATGTCAAAGTACTTGTTGAGTTCTTGACGACCGTAGGTCGGACGACCCAATAAGCGACGATGGATGTACTCTATCGCCTTACAAACATACAGCGATGTCCAGTACAGGTTGCGGAATATATCTGACTTAGCTAAAGCACGGACAAACTCCCGCACGGAAATATTGCCGTTTTCCAGCTTGATTTCCAATACTTTCTGGCGCTGACCTTCGTAGACATCACGTCCGAAAACTTGCAGGTAAGCAGCTCTAATTACTGCTTGCGTTGAGCTTTCGGAAAATTTTACACTTGCACTCTTGGTAGCCTTCTTACCAATGGTGCCAGGAAGTTGATCCAACTTGAACACCTTGGGACCAAGAGTACCGGGAGCCTCACCCCGCGCCTTAGGATTGCTATTTTGGTTATTAATACCTGCGCCTTGGTGGATGAGGATGCGTTTGGTATCCTTGCCAAAAGGAGCCGGGCTAGTACTGGGGTTGCGAGTTTCTTTCGGGAAAATTGCCCCAAATTGAATTTCCAAGGGGTCATTACCAGAACCGTAAGGATGTTGATCTGGTAGTGGTTGTTCGTAAGCAGCAAAAGTGGTGATGAACTGAGGGATTTTGCGGAAAGGCGCACTGTAGTTAAACAGGTCTTGTTGCGGCCCCCAATTGCGACATTCTTGTGCCTCTTGACCCAGACCACGAAGGTAAGGTACTGTCTCTTCCCCAAAGTAGTCGCCGTATTCTTCAGAATCTACTAAAGCATCGACTAAGGCTGCTAGACCGCCTTGGGAAATAATTGCAAAGTATTTTTGTACTTCTTCGCGGCTACTTGGCCCCCGTCCCAGAATGTGACGGAAAGCCAGTTCGATAACTCGGCTGTTAATAAAAGGCTGGTAAAACTGTTTTTGGTAAAGGGGAGATTTTGCTAGACGGCGAACAAACTCTTTCATAGAGATGTCGCCATTTTTCACCTTGGATTCTAGATCAGATATCGACAAGCTATAAGCACGGGTAATGTCCCGCTCAAAGATTTGCCGATATGCTGCTTTGATTACCTCATTTTTCTCACTGGTTGACAACCCAGGCTTCATCACAAACTTGGGTCGCCGTTCTGCCGCATTAAAGTAAATTTGTGGCAGTTGCAACCCTTGCTGATCACCTGAGGGACGTTGGCGCAATTTATTTGAGGGTGTGGCTGCTTTGAATTCTGTCAACAAAACATCCATGTACTGAGAAACAATCTCTGTAGCCTCAGCATCCCTGCGGAAATATGAAAGTGCCGCTGCTGTGATTTCCTGCAAAGCTACCAATGTTGCTTCACCGGAGCAGGCATTTTCAATTATTTCCCGTAGACCTCGTGTATTCACAGCTATGATGTTGGGATCGCCAGCGACGATCGCATAGGTAGCATAGCGCAAGAACCAGGATAAGTCCCGCAAACTCTTCGCCATGTTGCTCGGGCCATAACGAGCAACGTTGATTGGTCTGAAACCTGGAGGTGTCGGGCCACTGGGGGATGAGTTAAATATTGAGCGTAAATTTTCTAGGAACCCACCACGACTTTCAACGTAGGTGACATTTCCTAGTTTCATTCCTTCTTGAACGTTTGTACTACTAGCAACAGCCATTGCCAATTCTGGTTCCCTCGGCTTTTCTAAAAAAGCCATTGGCGAACCACCGACAAAAATCCGGTTGGCAGCTCGAGATACGATAATCTCAGAATTTTCCGTGAGCGTCTGGGCAATTTCTAGACGCTTTGCACCAGATGCAAAATAGCTTGCCAGTTCATTTAGTTCGCCGGTTCCCAAAAAGCGGTCTTGCTGTTCCGCTTGGGTAATTGTCGCTACAGCTAGAGTTTGATATAGTTGCGGACGCGCAACTGAGCTTCCACCACTCGCCTTAACACTCATCGGATTTGTAAAACTCCCATCATAATCATTTATGTGTTAAGTCTGGGTTGCTTTGAGGCTTGACACATCGGTATGTTTATGCCTTAAGAGCTTTAGAGTGCCG
This sequence comes from Nostoc sp. MG11, assembly GCF_014904695.1. Lineage (GTDB taxonomy): Bacteria > Cyanobacteriota > Cyanobacteriia > Cyanobacteriales > Nostocaceae > Komarekiella. Next base: position 15,630 of record NZ_JACXXN010000061.1, read on the forward strand.
CCTTCAAAACTGCCAGTAAATTAACCCAGTCAGCTTTTAGATTAGAACGTTTTGCGTTCCCAGGGCTGGTTTATTAAGAAGTGTGTAGAACCTTTAACTTGATAATTCCAGGTGCACGATTCTCTAAATCTTCAGCAACCATCTAAAAGTTAAGTTTTTTTCAGCATATACTGGAATATTCATGAAGTAGATTGTATTCATAAAGACTTATTTTACGTGTTAATACTACAAAAAAGTTACGAATTTTACTTTGTTTTCCATACTGTGTCTGCGTTAGCAGTTATCTTAGCTATTACTCCTGCAAATGCGCTTCCAGGACAAAACATTAATACCGTTGTCTATTCACTGCATTTTGCTCAGAATCATAGTACTAGATTATTTTTAGCTCAAATCAAACTCTGATTGGTTGTAAATCATTAGAGCGATCGCAAAAGACAATATTATGAAAATCAAACCACAGAATAAGTAAGCCAGTGTAAATAATTAAAGGTTTGTAGTCAGCATTTCAGTGATAATTTGAGGGCTTCAACGTTGGCTTAATTGATGATGAAGTAGCTGTATTGCTTGATGATGTAATACCAATAAAGCCAGGAAATATATCAATACCAAGTTTTATAACGCGATCACACCAATCGGATTCCGAACCTGAAATGAATCAGTATCAATAATTGAAGGTAAGGCGCAATCATTAACAAGAATATTTTGCGGCTTGATGTCACCTAAAACATATCCAGAAGTGTGAATTGCTTCAATAATTGAGGCGATATTCAGCGCTGTTGTGTGGAGAAAACGCCAATCAACCTCAAGTTTTAGCCGCCTACGAAGCAGGGGGTTGTATACATCAATAAGTTTTTTCTTTCCTTAATTTCCGGCATCAAAAAGCCCACACAATCACCCTGAGCATCTTTCAGCACCGACTTAGTCCAAGCAAAAGAAATATGATTGAGGTGAGAGTTTGGCTCTTTAGGTCGGTGCGCTATCATCACCGCCAACTTTTGCACATGCTCAGGAGTTTGCAAGTGGTAAATTTTCGCTAAGTAACCTGAGTTCGGGTTAAACATATGAAGGTAAAAGCCAGTCTAGTTGAAGACTAGGTTTCTTAGGTTGGTGACAATAAGCGATTAATCCGCAAAGAACGCTAACACAAAAATTAACGGGGCTTCGGTGTCTCGAATGTTCAATCAGAGAAATATTTTTGAGTTGGTCGTTTCTACGTCCATTCGGTGCTCCTGATTGAGTAAATTAGGCTACAAATTATACACATTGATTTTATTAGCTAATAAATACTTCAACAGTAGTGTTTTTACTGAAAAAATCCTCATACCTACTTAAGTTGAAATAATCTAGCGACACATTTGGTAAGATAACTCTTTTGAATATGTTTCTACCTGAAGTGTCCGGCATTCGATAAACTCAGAATTGCCCCAAGATTTACTTATCATGTCAGATTCCCAAACCGTTAGTGCTGCTGTTGCTAAACTCTACAACACCTACCCATTTCCACCAGAAGCCTTACTGGATGAACCACCTCCAGGTTACAACTGGCGCTGGAATTGGCTAGCTGCTCATAACTTCTGCACTGGTCAAAAATCCCAAAAACAAGACATCCGTATTTTAGATGCTGGCTGCGGTACAGGGGTAGGTACAGAGTACCTGGTTCATCTGAATCCCCAAGCTCATGTCGTAGGAATTGACCTCAGTACTGGCGCTTTGGCTGTGGCAAAAGAGCGTTGTCAGCGTTCAGGGGCTAACCGCGTCGAATTTCACCATCTGAGCTTGTACGATGTGGAACAGTTACCAGGTGAGTTTGATTTAATTAACTGTGTTGGCGTTTTACATCATTTACCCGATCCAATTCGCGGCATTCAAGCCTTGGCAAAAAAGTTAGCTCCAGGAGGCTTGATGCACATTTTTGTGTATGGGGAATTGGGACGCTGGGAAATTCAACTTATGCAAAAAGCGATCGCTCTCCTTCAAGGTGACAAACGGGGCGACTATCGCGATGGTGTCCAAGTCGGACGGGAAATATTCGCCTCTTTACCAGAAAATAATCGAATTGTCAAGTACGATAAGCAGCGTTGGTCATTGGAAAACCACAAGGATGAATACTTTGCCGATATGTATGTTCATCCCCAGGAAATCGACTACAACACTGAGACGCTATTTGAATTAATTGATGCTTCCGGCTTGGAATTTATTGGCTTTTCAAATCCTAGTTTTTGGCAGCTAGAAAGACTTTTGAGCAAAGCACCAGATCTGGTAGAGCGGGCAAAAGGATTGAGCGATCGCCAGCGTTACCGCCTGATAGAATTACTAGATCCAGAAGTAACCCATTACGAGTTTTTCCTTGGTCGCCCTCCCCTCGTCAAAGCTGACTGGTCAGAGGATAATGTTTTACTGACGGCAATTCCTGAACTTAATCCTTGTATTGAAGGATTTCCTAGCCAATGTTTCTTTAATTACGATTACCAGATTGTCAACTTATCAGTAGCAGAGTTTGAGTTTCTGCAAAGATGTGATGGTAATTCAACAGTGGCAGAGATTTTAGCAGGTGTGCAGATGGAACTTAATGAAGTTAGAACGCTCCTCAAGCAACAGTTGATTTTATTAACACCAGCTTAATCGCATCGTATTGCCTCGTCATGCCAGTTGCCTTTGGAAGTTGTGCCTCAGACCTTACAAGACATGAAGGCCGATAAATTATTTATGTTCTAGCGGACTTTTGAGCGCCGACTTGCGGCACTCAGAATTTCTCTGTGTGTTTATCCGTAGTTCCTTTTTTACTTATTTGCATTTTTGCAATACGTTTAATTAAGAACCATTGAATTTTTACTTAAAAGTAAAAACCGTTATTTTTAACTATCAAGGTATAGTATAAATTTACACTCTCTTCATAAAATAGTTGAAAAAATTAAAGATTTGGACAATACTGCTTTTTTGCTCTGCGTATAAAAATACAAAAGCATAAATTCTATAAAAGACTCATATATGAGTTTTTACTGTGCTAGTCAAATTCTAATTTGGGAGAATTTTCTGATGAAATTAGCCAAACAGCTGAGCATTGCTACTGCTGGTGTTGCGCTTTTCGCTGCTGTTGGTGCTAAATCAGCAGAAGCAGCGAGTGTTGTATTTAAAGGGCAAGAAGGCAATAGATTCGATTACACGATTCAGTTTGATTCTGCGAACTTACCTGGTGATTTTGAAAGGCTCAGAGATAGTTCATTATTGACCTTATCAGGTTTATCGGGTGTGTTTGATGTAACTTCTGATTACCCAACTAGATTGTCGGTGGAAACTAAAGAACCTGACTTTGTAACTTTGAAATTGATAAACTTCGCTCAGACAGGTAAAGTAGGTACATCATCATTATTCGGTAATTTTTCCCTATTCAGTTCGTTTACTACAACGGGTCTAGCACAGTGGGATATTATACGCCGAAATCCTCTCGGTAAGGTGGCGACAACTTTTGAGGGTCAAGTTACGGCCCCTGGAACACCTGTCCCCGAACCCTTCACAGTTGGTGGTTCAGTGGTTGCTGTTGGGTTTGGTTTGTGGACGAAGCGTAAGCAAGCATCAGCTTCTCAAAAAATATAGTAAATTTACTGTTGCCAGCCTGATCCGCTACTAATTCAGGTTTCACACTTAAGACGTATGCCCCTGTGAGCGTGCCTGTAATGCTCTCACAAGGGCATTCTTTTTGATACAGCGAAATTTTCGTGAATACTAACTTGTAAAAGTAATTTATATTTCGTGGTGAAGGGCGATCGCTCATCACGCTTTTTGCTGACAAGAAGTTAATTGTTTTTTTCTAAAGTATTGTTACCGGAGCGTGATATGATTCAGCTGACTGAATGTACAGTCATCAATAGTTAGCTGTACTGGTTTCAAGTCCCGTGAGCTTGTCAGACGAATCAATTGCACCCACTCCGACAACACAACAAGATGATCAATCTGGTTCTGAGGATACAGAATCAGGGAACTCTATGCAAGAGTTCTATCAACTCTTCCAGCAACTGTTGACAATCACGGTTGTCTTGACGGGGGTTATTTTTATCTCTGTGTGGATTTTTTATTCCTTAAACATTGCCCTGAATTATTTGATTGGGGCATGTGCAGGTGTGGTTTACTTAAAAATGCTAGCTAAAGATGTTGAGCGGCTCGGTAATCAAAAAACCCGTCTGAGCAAAAATCGTTTGGCTCTGTTTATTGGGTTGATTGTATTGGCAACTCAATGGCATGAGCTACATGTTCTGCCCATATTTTTGGGATTTCTAACTTACAAAGCCACGCTCATCATCTATACGGTGCAAACTGCGTTCCTTCCTGATTCTTAAAATCAGGCTCACAAAGACAATACTCCCATCCTCGCTCGTTGGGGAAGATTCTTGCTTGAAGAATGCAAATGCTTAGTGTCTTAAACGCCTTTAATTCTTTTACCCTCGCCGAATTAGAAGTAGGTCAACATTTCTACTGGCAATTGGGCAATCTTAAAATTCATGGGCAAGTTTTTCTCACCTCGTGGTTTGTGATTAGCATTCTAGTAGTGGCTTCACTAGCTGCAACTCGCAACATCCAGAGAATTCCCAGCGGCATCCAAAATTTAATGGAATATGCCCTAGAGTTTATTCGGGATCTAGCAAAAAACCAACTTGGTGAAAAAGAGTACCGTCCTTGGGTGCCTTTTATTGGCACATTGTTTTTGTTTATCTTCGTATCGAACTGGTCAGGCGCTCTAATTCCCTGGAAGCTAATCAAGCTGCCATCGGGTGAATTGGCAGCTCCCACTAATGACATCAATACGACTGTAGCATTGGCATTGCTAACATCTTTAGCGTACTTTTACGCGGGTTTTAGTAAGCGGGGTTTAGGCTACTTTAAGAAATATATTGAGCCAACACCCGTTCTTTTGCCGATCGCAATCCTAGAAGATTTTACTAAGCCCCTCTCCCTCAGCTTCCGTCTTTTTGGCAATATATTGGCGGATGAGTTGGTAGTAGCGGTGCTGGTTCTGCTAGTTCCTCTATTTGTACCTCTGCCTGTGATGGCTTTGGGTTTGTTTACCAGTGCCATTCAAGCTCTAGTATTTGCCACTCTAGCCGGAGCATACATTCATGAGGCCATGGAGGGACACGGTGGAGATGAGCATGAGGAGCATTAAGCTTCTCAGTTGATAGCACAGTTCCGTCGAGCAAATGCGCTCAAAACATCGCAAAGCACGACTTGAAGAACTCGGTGCAGCGTGAAAAACACGTTTCTAGTCGTTAACGTACTTTTGTTAGTTCTGTATTCAAAGTAAGGAAAATCAACATGGATCCATTAGTTTCTGCTGCTTCAGTTCTGGCTGCTGCTCTAGCAATTGGTTTAGCTGCAATTGGCCCTGGTATTGGTCAGGGAAATGCTGCTGGACAAGCAGTAGAAGGTATCGCTCGTCAGCCCGAAGCAGAAGGAAAAATTCGGGGTACTCTGCTGTTAACCTTGGCTTTCATGGAATCCCTGACTATTTATGGTCTAGTGATTGCTCTGGTACTCCTGTTTGCTAACCCCTTCGCGGGATAAGACCTAAAAGTTTTTGTGAGTGTGGAGACGTGAAACATCACGCCTCTACAACCGAAATTTTTTGAGTATTTAGTCGTTCTGATGTAGTTTGACCCTTGTTGGCTATGGGTCTCTAAAATATTAAAGGTTGGATGATCTTGCTAGCCATGAAAACTGCTACTCCAGCCAAAGAGGAGAGAAATGTTTGACTTCAATGCTACTTTGCCCTTAATGGCATTGCAGTTCCTGCTGTTAGCAGCTTTGTTGAATGCAATTTTCTACAAGCCACTAACCAAGGTGCTAGACGATCGCGATAATTACATCCGAACGAATACCCTTGAGGCACGGGAACGCTTGGCTAAAGCTGAGCGCTTAGCCCAAGAATATGAGCAGCAACTCGCAGAAGCTCGCAGGCAATCGCAAGCTACCGTAGAAGCAGCTCAGGCTGAGGCTAAGAAAATTACTGCCGAGAAAATCGCCGAAGCCCAAAAAGAAGCTCAAGCGCAACGAGAACAGGCTGCTGTTGAAATAGAGCAACAGAAGCAAGAAGCTATGCGTACCTTAGAGCAACGGGTTGATGCTCTCAGCAGGCAGATTCTAGAAAAACTATTGGGATCTACTGTAGTTAGCTAAGCTCACTAAACTGCTTCTATGAAAGCATACGCGCGTCTGGGCGCTAGTCCCAGAGCGCTCAATTTAATTGTCAAAAAAAGGCATTTTTTCCCTTCGGGAAAAGATACTTTATTTCCCTTCGGGGAAAGAAACTTAATTTCCCTATGGGAAAATACAATACTATTAGCAAGCGAGCAGCGCACTTGTAGATGGGTATCATGGGCACATTTTTATTACTTGCCGCAGAAGCGAACGCTGTTCACTCTGAATTGGCAGAAGGCGCAGCAGAAGGTGGTTTCGGTCTAAACATAGACATTTTTGAAACCAACCTCATTAACCTAGCGATTCTGGTTGGCATATTATTCTACTTCGGACGTAAAGTTTTAAGCAATATCCTGAATGAGCGAAAGTCAAATATTGCAACCTTAATTCAGGAAGCAGAAGGGCGCTTAAAAGAATCACAGACTGCTCTATCCCAGGCGCAAGAGCAGTTGACCCAAGCTCAAGCAGAAGCACAACGCATCCGCAAATCTGCCCAAGAAAGCGCCCAGGCATCGAAAGAAGCCTTGTTAGAGCGGGCAGTGCAAGACGTAGAACGCTTGAAACAAACAGCAGCAGCGGATTTAAACAGCGAAACAGAGCGCGCGATCGCCCAACTGCGGCAGCGAGTGGCTACTCTAGCATTGCAAAAAGTCGAATCGCAACTCAAAAGCGGCATTGCCGACGATGCTCAACAAATGTTAATTGACCGCAGCATCGCACAACTGGGAGGCAATGTATGACAAGTAAAGTAGCAACAGCCGAAGTAGCCCAGCCGTATGCACAGGCACTTTTGTCAATAGCGCAATCGAAAAACTTGACAGAAGAATTTGGGGAAGATGCGCGTACTTTCCTAAGCTTGCTCTCAGAAAACAGAGAGCTACATAACTTCTTTAGCAACCCGTTTATTCAGTCTGAGAAAAAAAAGGCTCTCATCAGACAAATACTCGGTGAAAGCGTTAACCCCTACTTACGCAATTTTTTGCTGGTATTAGTAGATAAACGGCGCATTGCCTTCATAGAACCGATTTTACAGCAATATCTGGCGCTGTTGCGGCAGTTGAATCAAACCGTATTAGCGGAAGTGACTTCAGCCGTTCCCCTCACAGAAACTCAACAGCAAGCAATCATCGAAAAGGTGATCGCCATCAGTAAAGCTCGCCAGGTAGAACTAGAAACTAAGATAGATAGCGAGTTAATTGGTGGTGTGATCATCAAAGTAGGCTCGCAGGTAATTGACGCTAGTTTACGAGGTCAGTTACGTCGCCTTTCCTTACGCTTAACCAATAGCTAGAAGATTAGGAGTTAGGAGTGAGAAGTTAGGAGTTAGGAGTTAAATAAAAAGTAATTTATTTTAACTTTTAACTTTTAATTTTTGCATTTTTAACTCATCATTCCTAACTCTTGGCTCCTAACTAATTACTTCTTCCGTCTCGAAAGCAAACAAGATAGACACATGAGTATTTCAATTAGACCTGACGAAATCAGCAGTATTATCCAACAACAAATCGAGCAATACGACCAAGAAGTCAAAGTTGCTAACGTTGGTACAGTCCTGCAAGTTGGTGACGGTATTGCCCGGATCTATGGACTAGACCAGGCTATGGCTGGAGAACTCTTAGAATTTGAAGACGGAACAATTGGTATCGCCCAGAACTTAGAAGAAGACAACGTGGGCGCGGTGCTTATGGGTGAAGGGATAGAAATTCAAGAAGGTAGCTCCGTCACCGCTACTGGTAGAATTGCTCAGGTAGCAGTGGGTGAGGCTTTAATTGGACGAGTTGTAGACGCTTTGGGTCGCCCCATTGATGGTAAGGGAGACATCAAATCCTCAGAAAGCCGTTTGATTGAATCTCCAGCACCCGGTATTATTGCACGCCGATCAGTACACGAACCCATGCAAACGGGTATCACAGCTATTGATTCAATGATTCCCATCGGTCGTGGTCAGCGGGAGTTGATTATTGGTGATCGTCAAACCGGCAAAACTGCGATCGCCATTGACACGATCATTAACCAAAAAGAAGAAGATGTAATTTGCGTTTACGTTGCGATCGGTCAAAAAGCTTCCACCGTTGCTAACGTGGTGCAAACATTACAAGAAAAAGGCGCGATGGACTACACAGTCGTCGTCGCCGCCAGTGCCAGTGAACCAGCAACCCTGCAATACCTAGCTCCTTACACAGGAGCAACTATTGCTGAGTACTTCATGTACAAAGGCAAAGCTACTTTGGTAGTTTATGATGACCTCTCCAAACAAGCCCAAGCTTACCGACAAATGTCCTTGTTGTTGCGTCGTCCACCAGGACGCGAAGCTTATCCTGGAGATGTGTTCTACATTCACTCCCGCTTGTTAGAACGAGCAGCAAAGCTGAGTGACGAATTGGGTAAAGGTAGTATGACCGCCCTGCCAATCATCGAAACCCAAGCAGGTGACGTTTCAGCATACATCCCCACAAACGTGATTTCTATTACTGATGGTCAGATATTCCTGTCTTCTGACTTGTTTAACTCTGGTATCCGTCCTGCTGTAAACCCCGGTATTTCTGTATCCCGCGTGGGTTCTGCGGCTCAAACCAAGGCGATGAAAAAAGTTGCCGGTAAAATTAAATTAGAACTAGCGCAATTTGACGATCTGCAAGCCTTCGCACAATTTGCTTCTGACTTAGATAAAGCCACTCAAGACCAGTTAGCAAGGGGTCAACGCTTGCGGGAACTACTCAAGCAGCCACAAAATTCCCCACTCTCAGTGTATGAGCAAGTAGCCATTCTTTATGCTGGGATTAACGGCTACTTGGATGATGTGCCTGTAAATCAAGTAACTTCCTTCACAAAAGGTTTACGGGAGTACTTAAAAACTGGCAAACCTCAGTACACGCAATCAGTACAAAGCAAAAAAGTACTGGGTGATGAAGAAGAAGCAGCCTTAAAGGAAGCGCTAACCGAGTACAAGAAAACCTTTAAAGCAACAGCTTAATTAGTCATTGGTCATTGGTCATTGGTCATTGGTGAAGAACTAATGACTAATGACAAAGAACAGACAGAGAAGTCTAAGCGTCGGCTTTTGGCGTTCAGAACTTCTCCTAGAGGAGACGCTGCGCGAACGGGGACAAATGACTAACGACAAAGAAAAAAATTATGGCTAATCTCAAATCGATACGCGATCGCATTCAGTCGGTCAAAAATACCAAAAAAATCACAGAAGCCATGCGCCTAGTGGCTGCGGCCAGAGTGCGTCGCGCCCAAGAACAAGTGCTGTTGACTCGCCCCTTTGCTGATCGCTTGGCGCAAGTATTATATGGTTTGCAAACCCGTCTGCGGTTTGAAGAAGCAAACTTGCCACTGCTAAAAAAACGACAAGTTAAGTGCGTGGGATTGTTGGTTATTTCTGGCGATCGGGGTTTGTGTGGCGGCTACAACACTAATGTCATCCGTCGTGCAGAAAACCGCGCTAAGGAAATTAAGGCAGAAGGTCTAGACTACACATTTGTAATTGTTGGGCGCAAAGCTACACAATACTTTCAACGCCGCAATCAGCCGATTGATGCCACCTACAGCGGTTTAGAGCAAATTCCTACCGCAGCGGAAGCTACTCAGATTGCCGACCAACTACTTTCCTTATTCCTTTCGGAAAAAGTAGACCGCATCGAGTTAGTCTATACCAGATTTGTCTCTTTGGTTAGCTCCCGTCCTGTGGTTCAAACTCTGCTTCCCCTTGATCTTCAAGGTCTAGAAGCACCAGATGACGAAATCTTCCGCTTGACAACCCGTGGTGGTCAATTTGAAGTCGAACGGCAGAAAGTGACTAGTCAGGTTCGCCCTTTCCCTCGCGACATGATTTTCGAGCAAGATCCAGTACAGATTCTCGATTCTCTTTTACCTCTGTATCTAAGTAACCAGCTATTGCGGGCGCTACAAGAATCGGCTGCTAGTGAACTAGCCGCGCGGATGACAGCCATGAGCAATGCTAGCGAGAATGCTGGTGAACTGATTAACACCCTAACGTTGTCTTATAACAAAGCCCGTCAAGCCGCAATTACTCAAGAACTCCTTGAGGTTGTAGGCGGTGCTGAAGCGTTGACTTAAACTAGTAATGGATAATTGGTGAATAGCACACACAATGATTTTTAACAAGGATACGCTGATATGTGTTCGGTTATTTTTCATAAATAAGTTATGATTACCGATTATCCATTGCTAACAATTTGATTTATTACCCATTCTCTAAATTATTTGATTAAATGTAAATAATCCTTTTTTTTCAATTTGTGAAAGAAAAGTTAGATATTTTTGTTATTTATTAAAGATTGTAAACTACTCTGATTTTGAGGAATAATATAAGGCTACTATTTGATTTTTGAAATATAAGTAGGGTCGCCACCCTCATGCGCGGATTACCGCGTTGAAAGGTCTGGCATAGTCCACCCCACAAATAATGAGATTTTTTCAAAAATCAAACCGGATTCCTATATATGACTAATCCACAAAATCAACAAAAATTTAAATTAGGTAAAGCTTTAATTATTGGAGCAACTTTACTGGCTAGCTTGGGGATTTTTCAGATAGCATTATCCCAATTACTAAGTAGAACAAGGTGAAAAAACCAAACTGTGTAAAGATAAATAAATATGTATAATCCATCTACCACGGTAAAAAGGATATGGGCAGCCGTTTAAGGATATTTCTGACTCTAAAACAAGATAGAACTCTTTTCGATCTGAGAACGGCAGA
>NZ_JACXXN010000062.1 GCF_014904695.1 Nostoc sp. MG11
ACAACCCAGACTGCACAATACCGTCGCCGCGACCTTGGAGTGATGTGACTGCCTCACCCCGACGCATCAAAATCATGCGTCCCGAAGTGGCATCAACGCAGCGAAAAGCAATTCGACAAGGGAGATTGTCGCGTAAATCAGGGGGCAATGCTTGTGGGTCATCTTTACTGCGCTTAGATCCCCGTTGCAATCCAATAGCCACATGAATTTTTAACCCACGTCCCCGTCTTGCAACCTCACACAACTGCTGGTCGTAGGTTTTGCGTAGATTGTCGTCCAGTGGTACAGTCCCTTTATACTCATCAATCTCCAAAAGCCAAGCTGGTTGTTGCGCTAACTCAGCCTTGGTCATAGAGTTACGGCGATCGCATTCTAGATAGTATTCACCCACATACTCAAATGTTTTCCCCATGTCATTGAGGCTAATACTAGGAAAGCGCTCTGCAAAATCTTCGTAGTCGCTGACCTTGCCGCCGCAGATATCCACCCGCGCACCTTGCATCAAAAGGCAGTAGGCGATGGCCCGAAATAAATTCGACTTGCCTGAACCAGTTGTGCCTACACAAAGAATTTGGGGTGTATCCTGACTCTTCAAATCAATCACCACTTCCCCATCTAGTGACTGGCCCAAAACAATTAATCTTTCGCCCTGTGTCCACTGCCGCCCTGGAAAATTGTAATAAGTGCGGTCTTCTGGTTTTAAAGGAACTTCTACTGCTATTTGTTCGGGTGCATAAATGTAAAAAGGTAAATCAATTTTCTCACTTATCCCTAACGCCAATTTAGTTGCTGCTTTAAGTTTAGGTAAAGAATTAAAATCCTTTGTTTTTACCGAAAAAATTAACCTCTCATAGCTCGGCGCTTTATCCACTCGAAGGCACTGAGTTTGAAGTCCGACAACTGCCGCTGCCTTCTTTAATCCTTCAATCTTGGGTGATTGGGGTGACTCAGATTCTACTGCTGTGATAGTGGGAATTACGGACACAACCTCGCCATTAGCACTTTTAAGTACTTGCTGTGCCTGCAATTCCAACTGTCGTTGATGAATTTGGGCTTGCAGTTTGGCTGTCTCCAGTTGCATTTCTGCTTCAGATGTTGCTAGCAGAACATTGCCGCATGTTGTCGCTCCTTTGTATGTTTAAGTTGATATCCCGATTGGCAGAGTATTCGCTTTCTTGGGGTTCGTTAATTCTCCGCAAACTCTTCAATACTGTGTAGTTTCTGTCTGATAATCTGCGCTCCCAATTCCCGACGCTGACCTTTAGAGTTAGTGAATACATATCGGGCTTGCACAGCACAACTAGACGGGTGTTGATAACGCAATTGCGCCCCACGAAACTCGTACAGTTTTCCTTTGACAAGCGTTTTTGGTTCAATCATTTATGATTCCTTCCTTGTATTGAGTGATCTGTTCTACTTCATCAATCGCCTCTACCAGTTCCCCCAAAACATTTACAGCATCGCCAATATAGACATCATTCGTAGTTGAAAAGTAGGGCGAAGACTGAATCAGTCGATACTCTGTAGTACTTTGAACGAGCCGCAAAGTCTGTTGACATCCCTGGAGAATTGCCCGTATTTCAGATGTGGTTAGTATGATTTCCATCTCTGCCCTCCTTTTTAGCTAAACTTCTCAAAATCTGGGCAAGTATCACTCTCTATGCCACCCGGATGTATTCCACAAACCAGCATCACTCCTTGGTATTTAATCCCGTGAAAGTTCCTGCAACCCCTACAAGCTTTTGGCGTTGCTTTGCGTCTTTCTGATAATATCTTGTCGATATCTGACTCGACTTTGAATTGATACAAACTGGCTGAAGCTATCCCTACCCCTCCCAGCGTAAAGCAGGAACCAGGCAAAAAACTTTTGACACTCGCCCCGCTAAGCCCTCTAAATAAAATTGTGCCTCCGATGACTGCTGTTGCTACTCTCAGTCCTCCTGCACAAAGATTGAGATATTTATTCACCATCACTTAAAATTGCTCCTAACATTCCGCTGGCTAGAAACGCCGAAAATCCTACCACCATTGCTCCCAAACAGATATTCTTTTTTGCTTGCCAATAAGTTTGTCCAACAAGCGTAGAATTGGTATTAGTCTCGATTATTTCCAAACCCCAACAGCCCAATGCTCCTACTCCTAAAAAGCTGGTAACTATCAATGAGCTAGTTATCATTATTTCCAGAGTTCGGTCGATGAAGTTTTGCTTTTTGTGAAGTTTAATGCGGCGATGATACACAATTATTTTTCTTTGCTCTGTATACTCAATCTGCTTTTGTTGGGTAACTTGAATAAGTTCTTTACCAGTTATTTTTTCCTTTATGTAGATTGGGACTTTCTATAGACATTCTTTTCTCCTTTTACCTGAAACTTGCTGTGGCTCTGTGTCCGGCTCAAACAACGCTCACATCAAAATCAAGCGACTGAATAAAATCATCTAAAAGGCTCTTGCGGATTGATTTGTACCAAATTTTGCGATCACCGTCCCAAGCAAACTTAGCCTTACTCGCTTTGTGGCGATCCTCGTAGCTGACCAAAGCTTCGATTTCCAGCATCGGGGATTGAGCTAGTATGATCGCATCATTTATTAGCTGTGGTAAATTTTGGTGGCGATTCAAACACTCAACCAACAACCGTACATCGTCTCCAGCGCGATGGACAGTGCTAATTCCAATACCCAGCCAGAGGGCTAAATCAGTAAGTTTGTAACCACCATGCGAATTAATACTGTGGTTAGCCTCAGCTAAAATCCCGCATTGCACACAGCCACGGCTGAGTAATCAAATCCGGGAAGAATTGATTAACCACGCCCGAATCAAACTCGGCATTGAAAGCAACTGCATAATCAGCGAGTGCGGACATTTCCCCAAAAAGTGCAAGTGATCGCTGATAAATGGGATGTGCCGCCTGGGTTAGTTTAGGGCAAATCCCATTGATCGCCTGGGCGCTATTTGCTTCAACTGGAATTAAAGTTGAAACACTGGCGAGCGCTCCCGAATACTCCCCAACCTCGTAAAGAGTAGCGGAGATTTCGCAGGGTGTATTTTCGGTATCTGCGGTTTCGGTGTCTATTATTAGTAGCTTCATCAGAAATTTTTCCAACCTGTGAAATATGAGGCAATTGAAAAAAGAAAGACAGTTTGAAAGCTTGAAACTGCCTTTCTCAAATCTGAAGTTTTAGCGATCACCATAATTATCTGGATGACCGGGAAAATCCTTATAATTTGGATCATCCCAATCGAAAGCTGGCAGGTTAGCAACTTGCTTTTTACTACCAGAACTCACAGCAACTCTCTGCCCCAGTACATAATTCATCCAGGCTTTGATTACCGTTATTTCATTAGTCCCACCAGCGATCGCACCCAGCACTTGCTCTTGATATGAAGATTCAGCAAACCGACGTTCGATTTTATCGTCCGCCCAAGCTAGACACATGGTTTTCACAAGTTCGTCAATAGACGCTTGTGGAAGTTGGCTAGGCGCTTTCGCGTCCTGAAACTGAAGCCACTCTTTGACCAAATCAAGTGGGTAGTCCAAAAGAGTGCGGATTTGTCTGACTCGCGCATCCTGCGGATGTACTGGAGCAGCTTTTGATTTTGGTTCAGTAGGTTGTTCTACAATAGGAAGATTAATCTCTTCATCAAGGTCATATTTAGTAGCAAAAGACAACCTTGATTGAATAGTTTGAATTATACTGACAAAATCAGCATTAGCATCCCATTTGTAGCGAATTCTTTTCCGAGTTTGGGCATCAAAGACACTGCAAAAGACCACCTTCTCGTCCCCAGGATTAGCAACAATTGTGATAGGACGAGTGAAATCTTCTATAAGTAAGGCTGCCACAAGAAACGACTTGGTAAAAATAGTTTCTATACCACTTCTGACGATGTAAAGCTCATCCGCCATGACAACAATATCTAACTTCATGTTGTCTTTGCCTTTAAAATCTACAGATGTCATCCTCAACTCACTGATATATCCTGTTAGCGACTTTTGAGGTACAAGGGTTTTTATCTTTTGTTTAGGGTCGTAGTGGTGCCAACTATATGTACAATTATTAGCTTCTTCTTTGTCTACATAAAGGTAAATAGGGTATGGTGGTTCACCTAAACCTAACTTCACTTCAGTTACCATTAGAAATTCTCCAAATCATCATGAGTATTCTGCTTTGCAGTTTGTTTATATTTTTGTGCTTTTTGCATTTGATAACTAGATGTTTTAATCAAAGGCATAGCGGCTTCTTTAACAGAGGCTTTCGCCTGTTCAAATAAAAACTGAGTCGCTCCGTCAGCATCTTCTTTAGGGTCGATTTGACCCCACAAATAGCACCCGATTTATACCGATTAGTAGTCACCCAAGTTAAATTTTCTTTGATATGTTACAGAGATTATTTTGATTTCCATACGAGTTATTTCAAATCTCTCAAAAAATTAAAGCGGAGCTATTATTTACTAGGCAAAGCCTGATCAAAAGTAGATTTATCAGCTATAATAATCGATTATGACTGATTCAAAAAATCAAAAGTCTCACAAATTAATTCCATTAAATTATGAGCAATGTTTGATAGCACTTGTAAATTTATTGCTGAACTATATTCTCCTGATTTCGCTACTTGGTTATTAGGAGAAACAATCACTTTGACTAAGTTAAGTCCTACAGAGTTATCCTTAGAGCCTATTCGTGCTGATGCTTTAATATTGTTGCAATCAGACGAAGTTGTTCTGCATATTGAATTTCAGACTCAGCCAGATGAAGATATGCCTTTTCGCATGGCTGATTATCGCTTGCGAGTGTATCGCCGTTTCCCCAATAAACGAATGCACCAAGTCGTAATTTACCTGGATAAAACTACATCAGATAAAGTGTATCAAACTACTTTTACTACTGAAACTTTACGACACGAATTTTCAGTAATTCGTGTGTGGGAGCAACCCCCAGAGATATTCTTGAAAACAACAGGGTTACTACCGTTTGCGGTGTTATGTGATACCAATAATCAGGTTGGTATACTACAACAAGCAGCTGCGGCTGTTGATAAAATTGCTGAACGGCGGACACAAAGTAATATTGCTGCTGCCGCCGCAATTCTCGCTGGGTTAGTATTAGAACAAGAAGTGATTGGGCGTTTATTCAGGAAGGACATAATGCGCGAGTCAGTGATTTACCAACAAATTAAAACCGAAGGCAGGGAAGAAGGCAGCGAAGAGAAAGCGCGTGAGATAGCTATCAATTTACTGGCAGAAGGAATGTCAGTTGAAGTAGTTGCACGCATCACTAGTTTATCCGTTGAAGTTGTGCAACAATTACCGCCACCGTCAGTTGAGAAATAAGTTCAAGCTGCCATCGCTTTTACGATTTCCGTCTGTGGCTCATACTTTTTGAGTCGCTCCCATTCTTCCTGAGTAAGACTATCAAACTCTTTGTCCAGCAATTCTTCAAATGTTGCTGGTTGTTGCTGTGTAATCGCTCTTGATATCTTCGTCAAACTCATAAAATCGTTCAGACTAACAGCTGCATCTATAGCTTGTGCATAGCGAAGAGAGTCTACAGCGTTAGACCAGTGAGTAATATGCTCGAATAACAGTCCAATCATGGAGTCAGATTTATAAACCCGGTAAGTTCTGGGACAAGCTCCGTTGACATATACCAGTTTGTAGCCAGGGATTTCCATGACCTCTGCGTTGGGATCTGTCGGGGGCAGGAGTATTTCCTCTTGGGACTCGTCAGATAGCTCTTGAACATGTGCAATGATTCTAGTCTGTGCCATGATGAATATTTATGATTCTTATTGGTAGGCAAGCGCATTCCATCCGGGTAAGCGCTTGCTTTTTCTGTTTAAGACTAAGCCGCGACTGTAAGTCTGACTCCCAAGGATGCCACCGCTATCTCTGCGGTAGGGGCAAACTGATTGCATCCTAGTTGAGCACGTCTGGCATACCACAAACCTTGAGCATTGCACCCAACCAATCCAATGCATTGTCCATCTCGATAAAGTCTGGTGCTGAACGATAGCCAGTCAATCTGTCCCGTTTGAATCTCAAACTTGTTGCAAGCTGCTTCTAATTCTCCATGCAGGCGCTCGTTGCGTTCCAATGGGGTTTCGGGAAGGCTTGCTTTGACTTCTGCCACTGCTGCCTTAAACGGTTCTTTGTTGAAACGAGCGAAACCGTGGGTCATCTTCACCCACACGATATCGTCAGAGTTAATTCAGATGGTAACTACATCCTGCGGCTGGCAATCGTGCGGATAATCGGACTGATTGACGATGGTTGCAATGATGGTGCGATCGCGGTCGGTCAACGGGCCTTTGGCTGGGGCAATCGGTGCTACAGTCTGTGCCTGAGCTTCAAGAAGACTATTGAGTTCCAGTTAGTCGGCTTGTTGATCAATAGAAGAATCAGAAATTGCTTGCTGTGTAAGGTTGTTTAGGTCATAATGAAAATCTCCATTGATTTGGATAAAAGGCGATCGCAAACTTTCCTAGGGTGGGCGGTCGCCTTTACTATGTGTGCAAATAACGTTGTGGTTTAGCACAACGCTCTCAAAAAGTTTAAGCGCAGCTTTGCATTTGTGGCTCAAAGCCTGTGGCACTTGAGCATTACCAAACAGGAGAGCAATAATCTCAGGCGACGTATACGGCTTCAAACGCTTCAACTGCGTCAGTCGTCCTGCTTGGTAATTTTTATTAAGTGCCAAATCCATTTCCCGGCTGTGTACCCCTCGCCTTCTCTGGTTGTGCCAGTGCCTCGGTTACTTCTCAAGCGGTCACTCTGGATTCAACTGTCAAGGTTCGGTAAGTGCAAACCCTTTTAGCGTTTAGAGCGGTTTGCTTTTTTGTGAACTAAATTTAGTATATACGTTTTGATGTACAATGTCAACACAATTGTATAGACAAATTTAGGTTAAAAATTACAGTAACAGGGCTATATTGTTAGTACAGTTGTCATGACTTAAGGAGATTGATAGCTTGAAGATGGTGAATTGTGTGAGCAAAGATAATATATGAGCGCAGACAACCGGATAATGGTACGAATTAGCACTGAAAAGAAAGAAGCTTTCATGGATAAAGTCAAGCAAGAGGGGAAAAACGCTTCTGAAGTACTTTTAGATTTAATTGATAGTTACTTGGGAGCATTAGCCAGAACTAATGACTTAGAGGAGCTAAAACAAGGACTAAGAGAAGAACTTAAAGCAGAACTTCGGCAGGAATTGGGAGGTGAAATTGCGTTACTCAGACAGCAACTATTGGGGGAATCAGCCGCCTGAGAGAAGAAAACGAGTCTCTCAGGCAAATGCGCGATCGAATTTTAGACAGTGTGAAAGAAAAGCCCGCCAATCATTAGGCGGGTTTAATTTTTCGTAGTTACTTTGTACGTCTTATGTTAACCTAATTGTCATGACAAAATAAACCTCCCTAGCGTTGTTTTCGAGGCACGCGCTGGGGAGGATAGTTTCACGAACCATCTTGTAAGTTCATGACTACACAAACAATACCAAATCCTTCTGCTTCACGCACACAAGGCAATGCCGCCATTGACCATTACATCTTTGAAAAAGACTCAACCCTTGACTACAGCAATCTCAACATCAGCATCCAGGAAACCTTCGCCGCCATAGACCGGTTCGAGTGGCAGGCAGTAGACGAAATTATGCAAATGCGGGAGCAACAACTTTACCGCAAAGCTGGTTACAAGTCTTTCGAGCAATACTGCCAAGCTGAATTATCAGCCTGGGGTGGATATCGGAGAATCAATCAACTCTTGGGAGCCAAGAAAGTTATTGACGCATCCGGCGAGTTGGGCAAGCACATCAAAAATGAACGTCAAGCCCGTTCACTGCTACGGCTAGTCAAGGAACCAGAGAAACTAAAACAAGCTGTTGTGATCGCACTTGAAGGCAACTCCTCCCCTAGCGAATCAGACTTTGCATCTGCGGCAAATATTGTGGTTCCTCAACTTCCACGTAAAAAAGTTCAGGAACCAATGGTTCCCAAAATTCAAGAACCAATGGTTCCACAATCTGCCATAGTCACGGTTACTTCACCAACTCATTCAAGACACGGGGAATCAGGAAGAGTTGAAGCAGACCCCCCGAACGACTGGCAGCAGATTGTCACCTTTGAGGATGGTAGCAGGGAACTAGTTAACAATGCTGATTTGAATAATGACGCAATTGTGTCATGTAGTCAGGAAAGAACTTACCCCAAAGAGTATGCTGAGGTGATCGCGCAACTCAAAGAGCAACACCAGCAAGAGTTAGAGCGACTTTCCCAGGAATTGAGAATTGGGCTACAAACAGAAGCCACTGCCAAAGCAGAGGAACAAGTACAAGAACAACTTTCATCCTTGCAACAGCTGTTCAAACAACAGAAAGAAGAAAACATCCAGTTACAGCAACGGCTGGATGAAATGGAAGGGTTAAGGCGGTTGGAGATTGAGAATCAACAATTGCACCGACGTATCCAAGAATTAGAACACGCCGTAGAAGAACGTCCCTCGCAACAGTGGGGGAATACGATGACCCAGCAAGCAACCAAAGCGTTGAACAAAGAAGTTAAGCGATGCCTGCGGCAACATCAAAGACGAACGCTCTTAGAAACTATTGACCTGCGATCACTGGCCCAGGAACCCCCAAAAGAGAATGCCCAAGAGTGCCTACGCTTGATGGGCATGGCTTTGGGGAATCTTGCCAGCGTTATGAACAATGCCCAAGCGCTCGAAGCTGCGGCGATAATTCTGGGGAGTGAACCAACACAATCAGCGATCGCCTATCGAGCCGAACAACTGGAAATGCTGCCCCAAGCGGTTAGCGATATTCGGCAGGTGCTTGCACAGCCTGGGTGTACGTGGCAGGACTATTGGGCAGTGGCGCAAGAGTATGAGTTAATTAAATCAGACTATTGGGTGGAATTGACTAGTGAGGAAACAGAGTTAATTACTGCACTCCAGAACGCATCTATTGAACCGGACACCATCCAAGTCGGCTCTATCGTTGCCCATGCTGACCCTTACCACACTTTGTATGTCGAGAGAGGCGAGGTGGTGCAAGATTTGGGCGAAGAAGTGTTAGTTGCCTGGGATTGTTGGAAGGAGCAATCGAAAAAGACTGATAGATATTTCCGAGATGAATTGCGCTTTTGGCAAGACGAGAACCAGTAAATAAAGACTCGCTTTGAGATAGCTAAAAACTTAAACGCGGCATGGGTGCAATGTCGCTCACATTGTCATGGAAAAATTTAGGAGGAAATATAAATATGACTACAGCGTTAAAAGCAATCAACGGTGGCAGCAAACAGCGAAACGAGCGGAAACTTGCTGACGCGGACAAATCGATTAGACCACATTGCAAAGTATCAATTGAGGATATTAACTGGGTTCGTCAGCAGCCTCCATCTGTGCAGCAGCTTTGGTTAGATAGCGTGGCGGCTGAACAATTCGGGGGTTCTGCCCATAAACTCGATACTAACCTCACCTACAAATCTTTGCAAAAAGCAGGGGCGGCGTTGACTGCCCAAAGCTTATTCCAATTTGAAGAAGTGTTTGGGCGCTTGCCCTCCGGCAGACCAGGACTAATTAGCTACCGTGTTCGCAACCTTCACGGTTATTACAATCGCTTTTACTGGGAATCATCCACGTCTGAAGAAAGCAATTCTTGTAATGAGAAAGCTGTCCACGCCGGGGAGAAAGTAAACCACCCCGAACGGAATAAAAACCACCCCAAAGTGGAACAAATCCAGCCTAATTTGGAATTATTCCAAAAGAATGGTCAAAAAAGTGAGAATTTGCAAGGGTTTCAAAAACCTAACAACGTTTTTAACAACCTGTTAACTACCTACCAACAACCTTAGTTGGTTGTTGGTAGGTAGTTGGTTCTGACGCGCAAAACAAAATTTCGCATGGAGAGGACACGGCGATTGCGCCTTTTGGGGGCGCATCGCCTCCAGATATTCAAAGCGCACCAGAACTTGAAGAATCGCCTACGGCGACGGACTGCACATCGCTGACGCTTGTGGATGCTGTACAGGGTGAATCTGCTTTGTTGTTGGCTGAAAACCTCTCTTGTAGTGTTGAGCCGAAAGACTGTCATGTTCGCGCAGCGTCTCGTAGAGAAGGCACTTATTCCGCCGCGCCCGTGTCATTAAATCAAAGTGAGATATTTGAATGGTTGGATAGAGCAAACCTTGGAGAATGCGCCCCATTGTGGGTAATTCAATATTTGCTAGATAGTAAGTATTATGCCAGCATGAGGGCAACAATCAGCAAGTTTGAGAAGCAGTGGAATCTATCTGTAGTCAATTATCAAGTGCAAGAATCTAGTGAGGCGTTGTTTACCGCCGTTCGCGGAGCGTCTCGTAGAGAAGGCATCACCATTAGATCCAAGGCTAGACTATTGCGAATGGAGAAACTGAAGATGGCTTCTCTGGTTGGGGAAAATCCTGGTTTTGACTTCCTCCAACAATGCTGGAATGACGATCCGGCTTTGCAGATTTTGATCAAGAAATTGCTAGCGAAGTTTCCGCAGTGGGGGATTGCGATTGTGGATGGTGTGTTGGTGGATTGGGAAGACTAGTTAGGAGAGCGGCAAAACCTTCTCTGAACACTATGTCTATATTTCCTCACCCATAACTTGTCCAAGAGGTTTTTTATAATTGAAGGTGAAGTGTTTCCATTTTTTATTGCTTGTCGCATCTCTTCGCACATTGGATATTCACCTACACCACTTAAGCTTACCCAAGCTTTTGATCTGGTAAGCGCAACAAATAACTGGTTACGAATGCACTACATAATAAACTGAGTTACGATTAGAACGTGAAATAAGTTTGAGATTAAAAGTTATGCCAAACTGTGACTATTGTGGAATAGAGTTTGATTTATTTGATGGTATTTATGATGATGGAGACTTCATGTGTGGTAGTTGTATAAGTGGATTTATATATAAGTCTGAGACTGTTCAAGAGAATTCTAAGATCCAATTGAAGCCACAGATTTATAGCCAAACTAAAAAGCAAAATCAATCTGAATCACTTAATCCATCACATAGCATTCCAGTAAGTGAGGAGCAGAGAATAAAAAAAGTCAATGCTAAAGCTGATGGATTAACAAAAAACATTGAAATTATGGTGAAAGGGAAGACTAGCTCAGTTCGTATTAATTCATCAAATAAGAAAGCATTCGACTTAGCTGTTGAACGGTTGGGAATGAAGCTTGATGAATTTCATATTGGAGATGACGATAGTTACTTAGAAATTAGTTTGAAACGTAAGATTCAAAAAAATCTATAATAATACTGTATCTGTTTAAACATCCTAACCTACCTAAAAAGAAAACAACGCTATTTCACTGAAACAGATGAAGATAGCTTTGATGAGGATTATTCCGTCTCTAAGTCTATAAGAAAGTCTATTCAGTCCAGCCAATAGAAAGTACAGGAAGTATTGCAACAGTTACGACAAATACCCTGTACTCCACAGTTTCGGCTAAACGCAGAGATTCAATGCACGGTTAAGCGTTGTTGGGAAAATGTACCAGGGGCGATAGCGATCGCTTATCTCAAAGAAGCACTCCGAACTTGGAAAGGCGTACAGTGGTAAATTGTTGCGGTAGATGCTGCTGATTAAACCGAATGATTAACGATGCCTACGGCAACCATTCCAGCGATCACTTTCAACTACTGGCATACTCCAGCACTCGTTCCCACTCCAAAGGCAATAAAACACATCAGCAACTAGCCGATTACGTACATCGTACCCCCATTTGGAAACTGCGGCATTCCACCACCTTTGTTCTGCCAATTGCAACAGTGGCAGTTCCAGGTACTCATCACGCCATACTTTTGGCTTCCATTGCTCACGCACGGCACTAATCACGCATTGCGTTCGGAAAAAACGACTTTTCATTCTTTTGTAGCCACAGCACATAGTCAATCGTGCTTCTTAAGGCATCCTCTAGTCCGTAAGTGCAAGCTTCTAAAGCCATTTGAACTTCTTCAAGGGAAAAGTCTATGCCAATGGCTACCAATGCTCGTTCATATTGCTTGAATATCTCGTACTCAACTGAGTTTTGTGACCAAAACCACACACTAATTCACCTTTAAACAGTTATTTCCAACTTCTTATAGTTTAATTTTTTAATCGTTTGCAGGCAAAGTCGCTGGCAGAAGCTGATCCAACAGTTATTTGTTCCGAATATTTTGTTAAAAGTAATGTTGTTGCATGAATATAATGTTGTTGTATTAATTTAGAATAATTGAAACGGAAACTCTCTACAAGATTTGCGATGTCTAGGACAAGCTGCGGGAGCATCTACATACTAACGACCCCATGAAAAATTTAGTTCTACTATCTGCTACAGCCCTTACTACCACGTTTGGCTTAGTTTTTGGAACAATGCAAACCGCCTCTGCTTTAGATTGGAACTGGAATTATTCTGGTACTGGTATAGAGGCGAACGGAACTTTCACCACTAATGACACCCCTGATGAATTGGGTTATTACTTAATTTCTGGAATTACTGGTACACGTAATGGTGAAACAATTACTGGTTTACAACCCGCAGGAACTCCAATCCCAGGAAACGAACCTTTTAATGTGGATAATTTAATTAGTCTTAGTAGTCAACAGTTAACGGGTGATGGTTTTGGTTATTCCACATCAGGAGGAAACTTTGCGAGTCCTTTTTTTGCTAGTTTCTTGCCGACACCTAGTTATTTAGAGGTTTTTTCTGCGCCACCATTGACACCAGGTTTTGAAAATTTGGGGACAGAAGATAGTGAATTACCCATTAATTTTTCTGCAACTATAATCAGTGTCCCTGAACCCACTTCTATCCTTAGCTTACTTGCCCTCGGTACTCTCGGCACAACTTCAGCACTTAAACGTAAGCAGTCATTTAAATTCACTGCCAACAAATTCAAAAAAGCTTCTTAAAACTATCAACTAAAACTCATGAACATTGAATACTCTTTGATTTACTAAACCACAATAATACACCCTACAATTTCGACTGAATTCAGAAATTCAGCGCACAGTCAAGCGTTGTTGGGAAAATGTACAGGGGGTGATCGCTTATCTTAAAGAGGCTCTCCGTATTTGGAAAGGGGTTAAGTCACCGGAGGCTGTATTTGTGACAGCCTCTAAAGAAGGTAGAAAACCAGAGGTTGCACAAGTAGTATCTGATACCATTGCTTGGTTCGAGTGGGCTAGGAAAGAAAGGATTGTGCTAGCGATGTCGGAAGGAGGGTTTACACGCCGTCAGATGAAGCGGTGGAGATGCGGGAGATGATGCGGCGGTATCCTATCCTATAGTGTTAGGACTTTGCCAAAGTGTTAAGTCTACACAAAAACACCCATCTTTTCCGCTTCTCTACGAGACGCTGCGCGAACGTTAACGGCTGAAAATTCGGTTTCTCGTGTGGAAGTCAAGGCGGATAACATTGACTAAAGTTCCACCTTACCTGTAGCGACCTGCCCCAAATGATGAAAAATGGTCGAGTGAGGCATTGTTTACCGCCGAAGCGATCACCTACGGTGGGCGTTCCGCCAGCGCAGCACGGTCGAAGGCGCGACCAGGGCGGATGCAGAAACTTAAACTGACGGAACAATTACGCGAAAATCCAGGCTTTGAGTTTCTTGCGGAATGTTGGAATGATGACCTCGCTTTGCAGATTGTTATTAGGAAATTGTTGGCGAAGTTTCCGCAGTGGGGGATTGCGTGTGTGGATGGGGTATTGGTTCATTGGGAAGAGTAGGGATACAACTGTGAGAAAATTAACCTAGTAATTTATACCAATTTTTAAATTGAGCAAAGTCAATTTTATGAAAAAGAACCCTGTTTTCTTGACCTTAATCTTATTGATTTGCACTGCTGCGCCTCAAAAAGCTCTAGCAGATGAGGTTTGGACAACGGAAGAATATAAAGTGGTTTATCAAGAAGATCGCAATAAAACTGCTGTGTGGCGCTATGGTCGCGATGGAGTAATCTTCATTGATGGTTTGGCAGGAGTGTTTAATGACCGAGGTTCATACAATGGCTATTGGGTGCAAAAGTCTTCATCGGTACGTTGCGATACCTATAGAGAAGGGGCAGATGGTAAACCTACTTATCATTGGGGCAGATTTAAAGTCACTTTCATTGATCCTAAATTCCCTTCCCGTTGGAAAGCTGATATTAGTCTTTGCGATCGCGATCCTATGATGACTTTAAACGGTACACCTGTTACAAAGTAATCACCAAGCTAAAACACCTAAATCTATGTAGTGCTTCTAAACACTTATGGCAGATAACGTTGGTTTTGCCCAGCAACCTGCTTGTTGAGCGAAACTTTATTTCCTGCTGATTGTCCAGCAATAAATCCGTCTGTTGATCTGCAAGTAGCCCTTTGATTGCGAGTTGTCAGATTCAGTTTTTCCGAATATGCTCTCAATTCTGCATCTAGTTTTTCGTATAGGGAGCGCATAACGATGGCTGAGATCGCTGCTGAATTGTCGGAAGCTGCCATCCCTTCACGCTTTTGTTTCTCCATAACTTCAAGGATTCGTGCATAAAGTCGGTGAGCAGCACCCAGTTTGAAAGCATTTTTAAAAGTGCGATCGCCGTCCACCTGTTTTGCTAGACGGTCAATTGTTTGAACCAAGTACTCAAACTGCATCCGGGCAGACTGGGTATTAACAGGTCGCCCCAGAATTATTTGCTGGATTCCGTGACGGTCTTTGCGATTGAAACAAAGGCAGTAGTTGGCTTTGGAAACTGCACTAAGCAATATTCCCTTCCACGAGCTTGACCTTTGAGATTCACTAATGATTTGTTCTTCTACTTCTTGGGGTGTGGAATCAACTAAGTCTGCCATCGATAAATTGTGGCGAGTTAGTAATTCTTGAGCTTTAGAGAAAGCGGCAAGTGCCTCCGATTCATTAGGAGACTGAGAAAGGAAGAATAGCTTTTTGATTTTCTCGGCAATCTTCTCTATATCCTGGGGATAGTATGTCTGCATAATTTAACTCAAAATAATAAATGAATTATATTTGATTAACTTGGCTATCCTTTATTAGAATAACCAAGTTAATCATTAATAACTAACTCCTTTCAAAAATTCCTCAAAGCTCTGATATACACTCTCGTCCTGGCGTAAATCATCAATATTAAACTCTTTCTGCATCAACCCAAAACGGAACATCACGTTTGAGAGACAACCGCCACGAACAGTATTCTCTAAAAACAGAACTGCACCAAAACACAATTTGGAATCAGAAGTGATTCGACCTTTTAAGGAATCAGAATAATCTACTGTATTGTGACAGTGAAAGGCTTTATCGTGCGTAATTCCGTTGAGAATATCGGCTGCTTTTTCAGGGGAAAGCGTATATTTTACACATTTTGTAAATGGGCAATCTTTGCAGGGTTGTTTCATTTTGTACTACTTGATAATACTGCATATTTACCACCAAAGTTTTTAATCAGTTTGGTGGTAATTCGTTTACAAATGCCGCCAAAAGTTCTTACTGATGGTCTTGAGGCTAACCACTTTCTCTACAGTTGATTCTGGAATATGAGCAACAGCCACGGCAGCAGGTTGTGGTGTAGAAGTGGTTAACAAAGAATTGAGCAGCTCTTTTTGATAATCAACATCATTTACACTGCGGTAAATAATGTATGGGTCTATCTGCATCCCTAAAGGTGTAGGAACGATTTGCAGATATTCATTAAGAGCTTGAATGTAGCGATGATCAAAATTTCCGTTTGCTACATAAGGGCGCAAAACATTAAGCAGTTGTATCGCCCGTCTGATTACATTCATACCGTGAACACTATCTATCTCTGATTGGCTTTCGATGTAACCCTTGGATTTTTTCTCAGTGACGAGATTGTGAAACTTTTTAACAGCAGCAGAGCGCGAGCTACATTTATGAACTTTAGTTTAAGTCTTGTCACCGACTCTGCCCCATTCAACAATAAGATTATTGTCTTCGACTTTGGCAGACCAGAATTTATTGCTGTTCTGGATAGCACCAACAAAAACTAAGTAAATGGACATGCTTTTGAACCCAATCAACTCGCTAACTTCTGGGCATTGCCCTATCGAATTTGGTGTTGTAGTGCTTCAAGTAGGGTTTCAGCTTCGTCTATTGTTAGCCCATTTAATTGAGAACAAAATCATATAAATCTTGCGTATGCTATCGTAAATTACCAACTCACACAGCGCGTCTTCTAATGCTGTCTTCAACGAATATTCGCCAGGAGTTTGTTCTTCCTGCATGAATATATAAGTTGATAAAGTTATACGAAATAAAAGTTTCGTCTCTCTGTTCAATTGCTCTAAACATGCACCGTACTTATCAACAAGTTGGTCGATTCGGCTTGTTTGACCGTAGTAAGTAACTAAGTCTGTTGCCATTGCATTCAATTCCTTTTTGTTGTAAATAATTGCTGTTAAATAGAATTGCGATCGCCTTTCTTAGACGACCACTTTTCTTTATCAGTTCATATTGCGAAACTTGGCAGTCCTGAGAGAAGTTTGTTTGGCTGCGGTGACAACAGAACTACTTGCCCGTCGTGCGGTAGCAGCCCATGCTTGCATTCGCTCTACTGAAGCTGCATCCTGGATTGCAAGCGGTGTGATATTCTCACAGCACTGCATCAAATCCCCTAACGTCACCTGCTGTGGTCGCCCCTCATCAAATGCCAGCAATGCCGCTTCTGCCGCTAGCGTTTCCAGTTCTGCCCCTGAAAACTTCGCAGTATTAGCTGCGATTGCCTCTAAATACTCGTCTTCCACCGCAATGCCAAATCGCTCCAGGTGAATCTTGAGAATCTGGCAGCGTTCTGGCTCAGATGGTAAATCCACGAAGAAGTTTTCATCAAATCTGCCTTTGCGTTTCAGTTCAGAAGGTAGCGCCGATGGGTCGTTGCAAGTTGCGACAACGAACACACCAGCAGTACACTCACTCATGAATGTAAGCAGATTACCCAGAATGCGTTGGGAAACTCCAGAGCTATCGCCCTGTCCAGACAAGGCTTTCTCGATTTCGTCCACCCACAAGACGCAGGGTGCGATGGCTTCGGCTGTTTTCAAAGCTCTGCGAATATTGCCCTCAGATTCACCAACTAGTGAACCTAGCATCGAGGCGATATCAAGTTGTAGTAGTGGCAGATTGAGGATATTGGCGATGTTTTTGGCAAGTAAAGTTTTACCTGTTCCGGGCGGCCCAGCCAGTAGCACACCTTTTGGTTGTGGCAGATGTAGCGATCGCGCCTCTTGTGTGAACAGTCGCCGCCGACGATTGAGCCACTCACGCAGTAAATCTAACCCGCCGAAGGGGATATTCGCAGGCTTACCCAATTCGATGCCCATCTGAGAGAGCAGCCGGGTTTTGTACTCGATAACTAATGGTGTGACAGTGCGATCAATAGTAATACCATTGCTACTCAAACGCTCTTTGACCGTTAGCCGCAAGAAATCACTGATTTCTTCGAGAGTCAAGCCCAGCGCTGCCCGTGCTAGAGATTCTCTTTCTTCGGTATTTAGCAATACACGAAATGGTACGTCTTGTTCAGTGGCAGATTCTGACAAGTAGTTCAGGTAGGAGTACAAATGCTCCTGAATTTGAGCAATAGCAGGAAGTGGGACTTCGCAGTAGGGAATGAGGCGCACCAAAGAATCGTGCAATTCGATGTTTTGACCCAGAAAGATGATGCGTTTTTCTGTAGGCTTGAGTCGGTGATAGAGGTTTTTTGTCCGTGTGAGTATCTCCCAAGATAACTGCGGTGAGTTCTTACCAACAAACGGTTGAACATTGCCCAGGATAAACACACCAACACCATCGAAACTCTGAATATACTCAAATACAAAGATTAGTGGGTCAGCCTGTGGAGGTCTTTTATACTCTGGCACTGGCTTAAACATTAAGCCACCATCCGACGCAATCAAGCACTGTTCGAGACTGGACACGCCCAAGTTCCAGAAGAATACCGGACTGTTGAGCCTATTGTGAGCCTCAGTAGTTAGCCATTGAATAATGGTCGCTTCATCGGGTGACAACACATCAACAGCAGCGATCGGGATTTGTGAATCGAGTGTAGAGAGAAGATTTGAGAGTTTCATTGGGAGTTATTCAATTACTTTATTTATGCTTTGGCGCAGCTCATATTCCGAAACAGTAGTCAGTTAGTACTTTTAACTGACTACTCATTACTAATTACTGACGTTGGTACTGCTGATGGGTAGTAGTATTACGAATTTGCGGGGCTGACTCTTCTTTGTATGTACGTTCGCTCTCGTCAACCACACCTAACGCGGATTCAAACGGTTGGGTTGCTTCCAGGCAAGACAGCCCATTAAAACCTTCAGCCTCTACTTTCACTTCCCCCGTAACTTGATCAAAGTGTATAAGTATTGCGCGTTCCATCTGTTATCTCCGTGCTGTTTGTTGTACTTGCTGATGTCCACTGAAGGTAAGGCGTAGGGTTTGTACAGTGCCATTGGTTGATTCAGTAATCGCACATTCCCCAAACTGCTCTTGTAGCTCATGAGCTTTGGCACGTACCATTCGTTGTCCATAAGCCAGCATCAACGAGTGAGTGAAGAAATCCTTTCCTAGCCGAGGGTTTGTTTCATAGCTATCGTGTATCACGTCATAGACTTGACTGACTTGATTCCACTTAAAGCCGATGTCTGCACGGGCTTTTATAGTGCTACCACGGACTATAATTTCAGCGCTCTGCCCTTGGGAGCTACCGTAATAACCTTTTAATGGCCGTGCTTTTTCATGAACTTGGGGCGAGAGGTTCAGTAGAGTGAGGGCTTGTACTAAACATTCACGGTTGGTGAGTTTGGTTGTTACCTTTGAGAAATGAGACATAATTAACCTCAATGATTTTATAGATGTAATCCTGTGAACTGTTAATGTGGGTATTACACTTTTAATTTCGGTGATTATCTAAGTCAAAGGCGATGCACCCTCGCCCTTGACCATTTTTTACCTGAACCTAAACGCGTTGACCGTAGCTTTCGCCAGTCCAACCTCACCAGTTGCTAGCTGTTGAAGGTTACGTTGTTCGTCCAACAGCTTGGCGCGGATATCGTTCATCTTTTGTTGCAATTGACTACGCCCATCACTACCCAAATTCTTAGACTCAATTGCCGGATCATTCACAATCGAGTCAAGATGCGTCATCATCGCCTCCAAGCTGCTACCAGCTTGGGAGTCAGCATTCGCCAGCAACACCTGAACTTTCATCAGATGTCGTTCCATCTTCTTTTTGAACTGTACAGGTTTACGCCCCGGTTCCCAATCAGCCAACTCTTCAAGCAACTGCGCGGCGAGTTGTTCACCACCAGCGAGAGCCGATTCTCTTAACCGCTACTCTAGATTTTGGTCATATTGTTGAATGAACTTGGTAATCTGGTCTAGGCACTCAGCTTGCTGCTGGTTAAATTGTTCGGACAGTGCCGGGATAATCACCGGACGACCGATGATTACTTGTAGATAATCTTCTAAGTCTGTAAGGGTGGGGAAAGCTTTTAACAAGTTGGCTTTGACTGACTCCTGCTTATCTAGTGAAAGTTCCCAGGCATTCAATGAGAGGAATTTGTCAATCCGCTCTTGATAATCAATTAATCCAGTTTCATAGTCAAGTTTCAATTGATTGCGGAGAGCAGGAGCTACATTGTCTCTAATATTGATTAGTTGGTTCCACACAAGTGGTGCTAAGTCAATCGGACAGATCCAATCGCCAGTATCAGGAGACATCCACTCTTGTACAGATGAGATTTCTTGACGTAATTGAGCAGCAGCTTCATCCAGCTTTTTGAATACTTTAACACCCCGCAATCCGACTTCGGAATTAGTAACTTTAATTAGGTCAGATTCTACTTCAGATGTTTCAGATTTTAAGACATCTGCCCATTTGGGAGCAGCACTTTTAGTACTATTTTTCAGTTGAATACGGAAGCGAATGCGGGTTCTATTGAGTTTTGAGAAGTTCAATCGTTCGATTGTAGCATTTTGGAGAAAAGTTTCAGTTTGGGCAGAAGCGATCGCTTGTACCATGTTCAGTTAACTCACTACTAATTTTCAATTTCATCAGAGCGCAGCGTTCTTGTAGGGCAATATAATCAAAGGCGCTCACACGAATAACAGTGTGAACACCTTTTGATTACCTAAAAGTAACAATCAAACAACGACCCAATAAACACCTTGATTGCGAACCATGTAGGATTGTCCTTTAAGAGTTACAGATCCCAACTCGGAACTATTCTTGAGTTGCTGAACGTTCCTAATAACTCGATAAACTATCTTGGTCGAACCATTGTTTTGTAACTTGATGGGTCGTTTAATGATGGGTGGTTTGTGTATTGACATAACTCAAAACAATTGAAGTTGCTCGGAGCAATCTTTAGTGGCGGTAGTATTGCAAGTCATTCCTACAACTTCCGAACAGCGAATCATTAATTTATCTCGATTCAGTACCAAGTTTAATTTCTGTTTTTGCCCTGGTATTGGTAAATGACCAAACACATATTTTGGATGAGTATTACTACCTGAAGAGTGGAAATATTTATAAAAAGCTCCATCAATTTGGTACACTTTTGTTGGATTAAGTAATTTGGGATCGTAAACAGAGTTTAGTTCCATTTTTGTTATCCTTATTGAAGAGAAAGAACTAACTGTAGACTTTGAGCGACAAGGCTTTTCGTTTCAAATTCCCGTTCCCATCGTCACCGTTAGTTGTAATTGTTGGTTGAGGGCATTCAGATTTTTTACACTGATAATCCCAATGATTAATCTGCGTTTTTTGCCGATGTTCTACGAGGACAATGATATTCTTGTGTTTTGGGTCTTTACCACTGATTAAATAAGCGTCTCCAAGTGCATAAAAACCAGTCGAAACATAATGTCGTTTGTTGAGAGACATCAACGTATCCCAAGCTTGTTGATGCTGTTGTATTTTGCTCATTTAAACTGTCCTCATTTAAATAATTCATCACTTGGAAGCGTAGCGATGCAATGTGCGATAATGACTTTCACCTTTGGTTATAGTTTGGGGTGCGGAAACCTCTAGTAAGCGAAGTTTCCGCATTTTTCTAGTAAGTACGATGTCCAAGCTTTAAGCGCTAACCTTTTTCTTTGGTTGAGATAATCTGGACGTACCACTAGATGAACGAGGTGTTTGAGAAAGAGGTGCGCTCACTGTGCCAAAGGGAGTGCGAATTTATAAATCTGCATCTAATTCTTGTTGGAGAATTGTTAATCGTGCCAGATGCAAGTCGATTTCGGCTAATATTTTTGCTTCTATCTCTTGTTTTGAAAGTAGACGAACCTGAGTTTCTGGCAGATGTACTACTTGCCCAGAGCTTTCATTAATTAATATTGTGTAGTACCAACCTTCGCTCTGCTTTTGAGTTGAATAGTTAATACCAATAATTCTCCCCTGTTGGGTGCGCTGCCCTATAGCAAAAAGAGGTTGCTTCCATGTACGTGGCATTATGGCTGTGGATTGCATGATTATTTCCCCTCGCTTTGATTAGCTGAATTAACTTCTTGCGCTTGATCTTTATCGTCATCGCTAATAAATTCGTGTCTAATAGCGATTGCATCAAAATCTGAATCACAATTAATGATGCGTCCCAAATCTGAAACAATGATTTTTGGGGTTTTAGAATTAAAACTAAGTTTGGTCATTACTGTTTTTTCTTTCGTAATTTCAACAATTGGTCTTTTAATTCGCTGACTAATTCGTAAGCTTTATCGACATCTTCATCATACTGATTGTTCTCGCTGCGTTGAGCCAGCTTGTTTAAAACACGAGACACAGAAATAATTGTTTGGTCAATGATTTCTTCAGACATAGTTTAGTTGAACAATTGCTTTAGTTATTTGATTATTTGTGAGTAATTGGAATGACAGCATAATAAGCTGCTTCATAAGACTTAAGCAACACTAAATATCAGTCGCTCAAGCCTTATTCATAACCGACTAAAACACCATAGAAGCCGCCGCTTTCGTAACTGCCAAAGCTTGTTTACTGGTTTCTCGCCAGTTCGTTTCTTCACCGTAGGATGTCATGATGAATTCAGCCCCAACCCACACCCTACAGAACAAAACGCTATCATCTGTCCCTGGTTGCGGTTGTAGGGTTATGGGTGAATAAAGCTGTTGTGGAGTCAAACTGGCAATGGCTGCTAATAACCCTTTGGCAAACTGAGTATCGTGCCCGGATTCTAGGATGTATGTTCGGTCAGCCTGAATTGTAGCTAGCAGCTTGTGTACTTCCTTGCCCCGCCGCTCGCACTTCTCGAATCGCAATTCTCGCAGATATCCAGTCAGAACAGTCGCAGCAACAGCACTTGGTTCACCATTATTGAGCGTGTACCAAAGAAAACCGTTGTGGCGATTGCAGTAGATTTTGCAACTGCCAGCTTCAGAGTGCAATCCTAGTTTTGGTTTATTGATTGAAGCGACCAACTGCTTGAGTAGTTCCTCTTGGCGCATCAAAGCAGCAAGTAAATCCGATGTTTCTTGAGGGGTCATTTGTTTGTACCAAAAGCATTTTCACTTTCGCATTGGCGCAGCCGTTTAATTGTGATATATGAAGCGTAGAGCCAATAAAACAGCGCTCTTGATTTCACAAAAGCGCTTTTTATTACTCATTATTTGCCCTGTACAGATTATTGATGTGAATTAAATCTTGCTAGCAAATCTTCACGAGATAAAGTAGGTAATTCTAGTAAAACTCTGGCAAAGTCATCTGGTGGCAACTGCAACAAACTATCGACCACTCCCGTTAATTCCTCATCTACAGAACCGAACCGGAATCTCAACAAGTTTTCCACAACTTGACGGCGTTCTTGCTGTATTCCCTGCTGTATTGTGGTTTCTTCCCATTGTTGGTAAGCTTGTGACAAGTTCATGATTAATTCCTGCTCATCTTCTGTTAAATTTTCTTGTTGTTGAACTACAACTATCCGCCAATTAGTAATTAGTTTGAGAGTATTTTGTCTTAATTGGTTGCCTTCTGGGAGTGTCAACAATTGTGCAACAGCTTGGCGTTGCGTTTCTCCTCTACCCAAAATCCTTAGCCACAATGTTTCTTGTGTAACTGGTAGCTGATCAACCGCTATGAGCGCTGCTCTGAAACATTTCTGAAAAAAGTAAACTCCATTTGGCCAATTTTCTAAGTCTAGTTTAACCTCTAAATCCGCCAACAGAGCTTTACTAGCACTGGGCGATATGATCCACAAACGCGCTAAACTCTCTTCTAGTATGCTTGTCTGTTCTCGCTTGGCTTTGCGTTGCGAATCTGCTATCACCGTGAACAGCTTCAGAAAACAGTTCCTTACTTCCGTTCTACTGGGTTGATTGCTAAATGGTTCTAGTAGCGTTGTATTTAATAGAGCAATTCTGCCCAACAATCCTAGATTTGGAGCTTGGGACTGGGGGGAAGGTGAAAACAACACATCAACAAATCTTGCTGCATCCGTTACTTCCTTATTAATTTTTACTTCGCCTAAAGGAGCCAGTAACTCCTCTAAAAGTTGTTTAGCAAATTTATCATGAGGTTGTTGGATCATTTTTGGAGTGCGACAGCCTACTGTATTTGATTACTTCAGGCGTGGTGGGTATTAAAACCCACCTTTTATTATTAATACTCGCTCGGCAGCATCAACACCTTTTGCGCTAGATACAACGTGATTTCAGGCAAGGGAAAGTCAGTATAAGCAATCCGCTGCCGTAGCACCTCTTTCTCTGAATCTTCTTCACAAATTAACGTTGCTGCTTTCCCGTGAACTATCAAACGCCACACCTGAAAGTCTTTCAACTGGGGATTTGACTGAAGCTGCTGTTGGTAAGAACCAATTGCATCCAGCAACCAATAACATTGCGTTGATTCAGCCAAATACTTTACACCTTCCGAGTAACGCAGAACACCCAACCAATGCCTGTAAACAACTCCTGAACCTGTGAATTGCTCTAAGTCTGCAATCAATTCTTCGGCAGTTTTTGCGGTTGTATTTGTCATGTTTGCAATTCCTATTTGTAACTTCAACGTCACATTGGCGTAGCATTAGATAGCTACTGTAGTTGACTACTCGCACTTCAAGAAATCATCGACCATCTCTTGCGCTGATTCGTCCGTCATTTCTTCATTTGTCGAGGAAGCGACAAATCCATACCTCGTAGCTAGAGCATCTGAATCGATATCCAAGTCAAGAATGCGTCCTAGTTCAGAGATCACAAAACTTTTTGTGTCTTGGTCGTAGCTAAGTTTCATGATTTCACCTGTTTGGTTAAACAAAACAGCGCTCTTGCGGAAACTGTCATCGCTCACTGGTTTCTTGCATCCGAACAATTACGCCGCTACTAACTCCCGACTTTGCGACTCTGGCTGATACTCCACTAGCCTCCGCCGACAACGACCACACCGCATCAGCCGCAGAGTCACACGGGACTTTTTGTTGATGTTCTGACGAAGCCCGAATTACCCACCATCTGCCGTTTGTACAGCCCACTTCACCAAGCTTCACGTCTTGGTGGTAGATACCATCGTCCAGGATTTCAAAACCGTACTGTTCGCATTCGTCAGCAATCTGAACCATGATTTTGTTGCCTGTTGTAGCGGCTGGGGTTTCTTCTTGTACAGGCAGTGTTCCGCGCTGGTAATGCCATGTGATGTAGCTGTGGCATCTTTTGAAAGTGTTCGCGCGATGGATTTCTTCATCATTGACCATAACCACCCAAGGTTGCGTTAGGTCATCGTCGTAGCTGATAGTGGCAATCAGTTGTGTGCCGCAGTAAATCTCATGATCGTAAAAGCTGATTTCGACTGATGTCAATTCTTCAACTGGTTTGACGCAAGGGGTTACAGTTGCTATCGTTTGTGGCATAATTAAATTCTCCGTAATAGGAATAAAGGCGATCGCATACTTTCCAGGTGGGCGATCGCCTTTTAATTGGCGTGAAATGACGTTGTGGTCAGCCACAACATTCTCAAACCAGATTTGGCGCAGCCTTATAAAAGTATTCCAGGGTAAAGCATATTAGCTAATAGCTAAAACACTAGACAGCACTAGGCTCTAGAGAAGATGTTAGTTATTACTATCTTCTGTGCAGCCATGTGGTATCCATTGAAAAGGCGATCGCGTACTCTTGGAGTAGCAATCGCCTTAATTCTCGAAAGATTGAAGTTTTTCGCAACCA
>NZ_JACXXN010000063.1 GCF_014904695.1 Nostoc sp. MG11
TTGGCAATCGCCTGGCTCATACCATTACCCCGCTTTCTAGCATTAAAAGCTGTAGCCCTTATTCTGCATAGCTTAGAGCTTTTCTTAGTGCCATTCGCTCATGGGTAATGCGGTATCCCACGAAAGTGCCTTTTTGTTGGAATGGGCGATTTTCAGTTGATCAGCTCTTAAATATGGGTTACAGGTTTGTCTAAAGTTCACACTGTGTTGAACCGCATAACCTGGGCTTGCTCAGATCCTCCTGTTTTCTACCAACTGGTTTTGACCACACCCTGCCAAGCAGGGCATTCGGATTAATGCGGTGAATCCTGGAAGCATTGCGACTGAGGGTTTTGATCGTATGTTGAAGAAAGCGGGCATCACGGCTGACGATCTTACAGCTATGGTGCCGATGGGTCGCATTGCTCAAGCAGAAGAAGTCACTCAAGCAGTTGTCTTTCTCTGCTCTGATGCTGCTAGCTATATCACTGGACAACCTTTAGCGATCGATGGTGGAATCACAGTGGGCTAAACCGCGATCTGCCTTGGCAGATCTCTTTTTGCGATCGCAGTTCTGAATAGATAGTTTCTAAACAATTTTCTGGAATGACATCGAAATAGGTTCACTATCGCTGAAAGAAGCACCATAGGAATCTAGAAGAAATTGAGTGTTGGAAATCATTACACTCAAGTAAATGCAACTAGTTTTATAACAAGAGGTAAAAATTATGATGCTTGAAAATAAGGTGGCTTTAGGACAGGTACTTTTCGCCGGAGGAGCGGGCTTCGTAGGGCGCACTGCCGTCAGGTGGTTCCGCGAGAGGCACCCCAGCGTTCGAGTGCTCGTCGGAGGACGAAACCTGCAAGCGGCAGGCGAAATCGCCCAGGAGGTGGGAGCTGCCGAAGCCGTTGCCATAGATATCGAAAAGCCCCGCTTGGGCCTCGGTGACGACGTCGCCGTAGCTGCTGTGGTCATGTTGGCTCCCGAAGCCGGACTCAAAGGACTGAGCTACGCGCAGGACTTGGGCGTCCCTTACCTGAACATCAACACTGGCTTCACCGAACTTGGCCCCGAGTTGGCGATGTTCGCGCATCGTGCGATCGCAGCACCCGTCGTGCTCGCCAGTCACTGGATGGCCGGTGCGGCCGTGTTTCTGGCACTGAACAGCGCCAAAGGCTTCGAGAGCGTCCAATCCATCAGGCTCGGCGCAATCGTCGACGAGAAGGATCCAGTCGGTCCAGCGGCGCTCGAAGACATGGAGCGGGTGCACGGGGCTGCTCCCGCCGCTCTGGTATTCGAGGGTGGGCGGCGCGTATGGCTGTCCGGCGACGCCGCAAAGGGCAAGGTCGAATCAGTCGATGGTCGATCGCTCGATGCCACCGCATTTTCCACGTTCGATACCGCGAGTCTCCATGCCGCCACTGGGGCGCCGGATGTACGCTTCGACCTGGTGAATGGTGAATCGTCCAGCCGCCGCCGGGGCGGTGAGGCGGCGACCGAGATCGTCGTCGAGATCGAGGGCGAGGCCGATGGTCGAGCGAAGCGTTCGCGATCGATGCTGGAGTTCAAGTACGGCACAGCCTCACTCACGGGTCTGAGCGTCGTTCTTTCTCTCGCGTCGGTATTGGGACTGAACGACCGTTCTCCTGCCCGCCCTGGGCTTTACCTACCCGAACTACTCTCGGATAGCAAATGGTTCCTGGATGAACTCCGCAGTGCGGGAGCGACTATCTACGAAGACTCTAAGTAACCTCTTCGACCAGATGGCCAGCGCTCGGCTTATAGATGCAAAAGCTGTTCTACGCTGAGACAGCTATGCTTAACGAGTCGATGCTAGCGCGGGGAGAAGCTATGCGCCCACTTCGCGCTGTTCAGCCATTCTCGCAATCGATAACCAGTAAACCAGTATGGGAACCCCGATTGATTGGTCGTCGATCTCGGTACGCCAGATGCGCTGCTAGCGATCGCACCAGACGGTACAGCAACAGACATGGCAAAAGAAAATGGGATGTCACTTGCTTAAAATGGTTATGGAAAGAGGAAGGCGACATACTGGCTTGCTCAGCGAGATCGGCAACGCGCATTGGTTTGGCAAAATCCCCCTTGATGGTTTGAATCACTGGTGCAAT
This sequence comes from Nostoc sp. MG11, assembly GCF_014904695.1. Lineage (GTDB taxonomy): Bacteria > Cyanobacteriota > Cyanobacteriia > Cyanobacteriales > Nostocaceae > Komarekiella. The sequence continues at coordinate 2,110 of NZ_JACXXN010000063.1, forward strand.
TCGCTGCATGTTGCTACCCGATGTCGCAATCTGACGAACTGCTTCACTTTGTTCGCCGATTAACAAGCGGTAGTAGATTTCGCGAATCATCATCGGAGCCAGGATCGGAATATCCTGGGGTGTATCCAATAGCCGGGTCAGTCGCAGCGCACAATCGAGCAATGATACGTCGGCGGTGCTGACGAAAAAGCCTCGAACCGAAGTTTCTTTTTTATCCGCGATCTCAGTGGGATGGATAGCAATAATCTTACAAAGTTCGCGCGGATCAAGATCCAGCTTGAATCCTAAAAAGGGGCGATCGGGGGTCGCTTCGATAATAAAGCCGGTAATCGGTTGATCGACTGAAACGACCAAATATTGCGCCTCACCATACCGATAGATTTCCTCACCCAGCGCCGCACCTTTTTTACCCTGAACCACGATCGCCAGCATCGGAGTGCTGACTCCATGCAGCATCCTGCCAGTCAAAGATTCACGACCAAATCCCAGCGGCGCAATACTCGTTTGGTGAAAACCATCCCCCTTGCCATCGGTGCAGCAGTTAATCAAAACAGCTAGTTCTCGACATTGATCGGCGATCATTGGTGACAAGTTAAGGAAAAGGAGAAATTGTCAAGCGTGGTATTTGCAGTGGTCAAGAATTGTGTAAAACTCACTCTAGACAAGTGATTGAGCGATTGTGACCAGCCATGACCACCAGCTGAAAAACCAATCGAGACCACGGTAAAAAGAAACAACGACCACTGGTGGAAGACGAAGTAATAGCCGAGCAATTAGAAAGATTACTGACACCAGCCATTACAAATCAAGAAAATTACTACCGAAAATTAGGATTCAGAGAACGGATACTAAATTTACCGTTAATGATGGCAGCGGTGTTAACCCTGTTGTGGAGAGACGTAGCAGGAGTAAGAGAACTGACAAGAATGTTAGCCGGAGACGGTTTTCTGTGTTTTAATCCCACAAAAGTTAGTCAGCAAGCTGTATCACAGAGATTTTTGACATTTCCATCGGAATTATTTGAAAAAGTATTTAAAGATTTATTGCCTAGTTTGAGAACAGCTTGGCACAGTAGAAATAAACGTCAATTACCAGAAAGTATTCAATTTACATTATTAAAATTCGAGAAAATTTGGATAGTAGATGGCTCAACATTGGAGGCATTGTTTAGGAAATTACACAGCTTAGAAGAGACTCAAAGAAGACAATTAGCAGGAAAGATGAGTACAATCATTGATTTAATGACCAGATTACCTGTAGAGATTTGGTTTGAAGAAAATCCCAAGGCGGCTGACACTAAACTGGAAGAAAATATCCTCAATTTAGTCACTTCAAAGACTTTATTCTTATTGGATAGAGGGTTTTATCAATTTAATTTTTGGCATCAATTAATCGAGAAGAAAGTTGATTTTATTACGAGAATAAAAAAAGGAGCAGCAATCAAGGTAGAACAGGTATTTACAGATAGCTATGGAATCAGGGATAGAAAAATACATCTGGGTTCTGGCACAAAAAAGACTCCATCTATCACTTTATGTTTGATTGAAGTGCGGTCAGGAAAAACATGGCATTCCTATTTAACTAGCGTGTTAGACCCTAACCAGCCCAGGATCGCAATCTGGAGGATTAGGCAATAAACGACGAGGTTTGTGTATTGAGAATCCCTGTTTGCACACATACGATGAATGTATTCAAACAACTCAATAGAAGGACAAGACAATGACCAAAATCGCATTGGTAACCGGAGCGAGCCGAGGACTGGGCAAAAGTACCGCTTTGAATCTGGCTAAAAAAGGGGTTGATGTCATCGTCACTTACCATCGCAACGCCGAGGAAGCAAAAAACGTCGTTGCAGAAATTGAACAGCTTGGCGCTAAAGCTATAGCACTGCAACTGGATGCAGCAGACATGAAAACCTTTGACGGTTTTGTCGGACAAATTCAGCAGTCACTTCAGGATCGATGGCAGACTGATCGCTTTGACTTTCTCGTTAATAATGCTGGGACGGGTGTGTATGCATCGTTTGCCGACACGACCGAGGAAGATTTTGATCATTTGATGAATATTCACGTCAAGGGCGTTTTCTTTCTCACCCAAAAACTGCTCCCATTCATGAATGATGGCGGACGGATTGTCAATCTTTCATCGGGTCTGGCTCGTTTTGCACTACCTGGTTATGCTGCCTATGGAATGATGAAGGGTGCGATCGAGGTATTAACTCGCTACCTGGCAAAAGAACTGGGAGCCAGACAAATCGCCGTCAATACAGTCGCTCCTGGCGCGATCGCAACTGATTTCAGCGGTGGTGCAGTGCGGGATAATCCCGACATCAATCAATTCCTCGCCTCACAAACCGCATTGGGGCGAGTCGGTCTTCCTGATGATATTGGCGGCGCGATCGCATCACTCCTATCTGAAGACAACAAATGGGTGAATGCTCAGAGAATTGAAGTCTCCGGCGGTCAGTCGATTTAATTCAAACTCAATTCAACAGTCGGAAAAACAACTATGTTAAATGTGGAAAACAAAGTGATTGCCATCACGGGAGCCAGTAGCGGCATTGGTGAAGCCTGCGCCAAGTTGTTGGCTCAAAACGGGGCAAAAGTTGTTTTGGGCGCACGCCGTACAGAAAAGCTAGAAAAGATTGTGAAAAATATCTGCTCATCTGGTGGGATCGCCGAATTCAAAGCCGTGGATGTCACTGATCGCCAGGATATGAAAGCATTCATTCACTTTGCTAAAGAGAAATTCGCTCGCATTGATGTCATTTTCAACAATGCAGGCGTGATGCCTCTGTCCCTGATGAGCGCACTAAAAGTTGACGAGTGGGACAAGATGATTAACGTCAATATCAATGGTGTTCTGAATGGCATTGCTGCGGGACTGCCCATCATGGAAGCACAAGGCGGCGGCCAGTTTATCAATACCGCCTCGATCGCTGCCCATTGGGTAGGACCCACAAGCGCCGTTTATTCTGCGACAAAATATGCGGTTTGGGCAATATCGGACGGTCTGCGGCAGGAGTCGAAAAACATCCGCGTGACGATCATCTCTCCTGGCGTAGTGGAAACTGAACTGGGTTCTGATATCTCAGATCAGGCATCAAAAGGCTTTTTGCAAGAACTCCGCAAAACTGCGCTAACACCGGATGCGATCGCCAGAGCCGTCTTATATGCGGTGGCTCAACCGGAGGATGTTGATGTCAATGAAATCATTGTTCGTCCGACTGCCAGCGCGTTTTAAGTCTTTCTTCAGGAATTCTATGTTCCCTGAAGGATACCAGCGAAGTCAAGAGCGAATAGGGTTTCCATGATGATCCTGACTAAAGAACGTTTCAAAGAGCGTAGGCGGATGAGGTAGTTCATTAAAATCTCGTAAAGTCCGAAATTTCTACAATTAGCTATCGTAGCTGTAGACTGTTCACAACTTCCGTTCAAGGTACATGATTCAAAGAACGATTAAAAAATCTAGGCTTTGCACAATTTGCTTATTTTTGATGACTGTTAGTTGCACAAACATTAACGCTAGTAACAGAGAAAACATCTTAAGCAGCCAACCCAATGTACTGAATAAGAACACAACATCTAGCACCAATCCCAGAACTGAATTAAGCGGTCAGATTGAACAGATTTCTCAGGCTGCTCAAGGGCGTGTTGGGGTTACAGCTACGGTGCTAGAAACCGGAGAATCAGTGACTCTGAATGGAAATCAGCGGTTTCCGATGCAAAGCGTTTACAAGTTCCCGATCGCCATGTCTGTTCTGGCGAAAGTCGATCAAGGAGAACTAAAGCTAGACCAGAAGATTCGGGTTGAAATAAGCGATATCGTCCAGGGTAGTCGGATTCTAGACGAAAAATCGCCAGGAGTGGAATTAAGACTGGATGAACTATTGAAGTACATGGTTTCTGAAAGTGATAATACAGCGTGTGACGTGCTGCTACGACTCGTCGGTGAACCTAAGATTGTCACGAACTACGTGCGTCGTCTGGGTGTAAATGACATTATTGTTGCGAACACGGAGAAGGAGCTAGCGCAAGACGTAGCAGTCCAGTATCGTAACGATGCAACGCCTGATGCAACCGTCGTTTTATTACGTTCTTTCCATGAAGGAAAAGGGCTTTCAAAATCTAGTCAAGCGTTACTTCAGCGATGGATGACAGAGACATCTACAGGTTTAAAGCGCCTCAAAGGACGATTGCCTGATGGGACAGTTGTGGCACACAAAACTGGAACTTCAGCTACTGTAAACGGAGTAACGGCTGCAACCAATGATGTGGGACTCGTGACGCTTCCGAATGGGCGACATTTGGCGATCGCAGTCTTTGTTTCAGATTCGACGGCTGATACTGCGATCCGCGAAGAAGTGATCGCAAAAGTGGTGCGAGCGGTATGGGATGAATGGAGCAAATAAGCACATAACATCTACGCAACTGAGCAAACCGAAAAAGTATTTGCGACACAACTTAGCAGAGCGGCAGGTGATTCAATCTACAACATCGGCTCGTTTTAATACAGCTATCAACGCTGTCATAAACTCAACAAAAACGCGAACTTTAGCCGAGAGATAGCGTTTCTGCGGATACAGCACCGCGATCGGTAATCCAACTTGAGGTGCATAGGATTGAAGAATCGGTTGCAGGTGTCCGAGCGCGATCGCGTTTGCGGCAATGAATTTAGGCAGTTGAACCACACCCGCTCCTTGAATCACCGCCTCTAAAATAACTTCCGAGTTATCAAATCGCAGATAACTGTTCACAGCAAGGTCGATCTCCTTGCCGTCTTGTTCAAACTTCCAGGTCGGCTCTTGTCGGCTCTGGGGATAGATAAAGTTGACAGTGCGATGCTGCAATAGCTCTGTGGGCGTTGTGGGCATACCATTCTGAGCAAGATACTGCGGTGAGGCACAGGTGATATACCGTGCAGTTGCTAGGTAGTGCATAATCAAACTGCTATCGCTGCTCAGTCCAATTCGCACCGTCGCGTCAATACCTTCTTCAACGAGATCGATTAAGCGATCGTTAAAGGAAACATTCAGCTTTAACTCAGGATATTGTGTGGCAAATTGCAACAGAGCCGGAGCGATATGTAGTTTGCCAAACGCAAAACTCAGATCAATTCGCAAGGTTCCGGTAGGTAAAGATTGCGATCGTTTGACTTCGAGTTCGGCTTCTTCCAAATCGTTGAGAATTTGCTGAACGCGTTGATAAAATCGGTTGCCATCTTCGGTCAGCGTCAAGCTGCGAGTCGTCCGCCCAAGCAAACGCACGCCTAAGTCATCTTCTAAGCGCAGTACAGCTCGACTCACGGCGGAGGGAGCCATACCTAACTGCCTTGCTGCCTCGGAAAAGCTGCCACATTGAGCGGAGCGCATAAAAATCATCAGGCTTTTCAGCTTATCCATTGGGGCAACCGTGTCTTTGAATATTTTGCATAAGTGTTTTGAATTTTAACTACTTTTTCTATCTTCTAGTACAAGTTATTGTCTAGATAAGTTGAAACCGAGAATATAAACAGGACAGGAATAGTCATGACACATAACCCTAGTGCAGAACAACTGGTCTTAGTTACCGGAGCAACGGGCAATCAAGGTGGTGCGATCGCCCATCAGCTTCTCCAGCGCGGCAAATTTAAGGTTCGTGCAATGGTTCGCGATCAAAATAAGCCTACCGCCCAGGCTCTACAACTTGCGGGTGCAGAACTTGTACAAGCAGATTTCAACGATCGCACTTCACTTGATCGCGCCTTGCAAGGCGTTTACGGCGTTTTCTCAATGCAGGACTTCAGAGAAGGCGCGGAAGTAGAAATCCGTCACGGCAAGGCTATAGCAGATGCAGCTTCATCGGCGGGAATTGAGCATTTTGTCTACAGTTCGGTAGGGAGCGCCGAACGCAACACTGGTATTCCGCATTTCGACAGCAAGTTCCAAGTCGAAGAGTATGTTCGATCAATCGAGCTACCCTACACGATTTTGCGTCCGGTGTTCTTTTTTTACAATTACAACATGATGCGATCGATGGTTGAAAACGGAACGCTTTTCCAGCCGCTAAGTCCCGAAACGAAATTGCAGCAGCTTTCTGAAAAAGACTACGGGGCAATGGTTGCTGAGGTGTTTGAGCGACCCGCAAACTTCATGAAGCGCGAAATTGAAGTTGCCAGTGTGGACATGACTATGACAGAAATTGCTGCCGCGTTCAGCCATGTCTTGGGCAAATCTGTCAACTACCAACAAATTCCGTTTGAAGCCTTCGAGCAGCAAGCCGGGGAAGAAGTAACTATCATGTATCGCTGGTTTGAGAAGGTCGGCTACATCGCAAACTTTGCAGAGTTGAAACGCGATTTTTCCGCACCGAGTGACTTTGAATCCTACTTGCGCGATTCTTCGGAGTTTGGCGGAGCTAATCGCAACTGGACAAAGCCAACCGCAGTCGGATCTGGTATCGAGACGAAAGTGGCAGCGACTTAAAAGGAATAAACAATATGTCAGCACTAACATTAGACACGACTCCCACGATTCTCGCCGTCGGTGCCGCAGGACATTTCGCCAGTCTCGTTGTGCCTGAACTCGCCAAACGAGGCGCAAAAGTCCGCGGGCTGATTCGGCATACAGAGCAGAGCTACCAAGTGATCAAAAACGGCGCGGCGGAGGTTGCTATTGGTGACATAACCGACCGGGCGAGCCTGGACGCGGCGCTCAAGGGTGTGGACTCGGTTTTCTACATCTCGCCAGCCGCTATGCCCAATGAAGTCGAGGTTAGCAAAAGCGTGGTGAATGCTGCAAAGCAGGCTGGTGTACGCCGGTTTGTTTTCTCGTCCCTGATTCACCCCATTATCGGCGCAATGGTTCACCATATCGACAAGGTACCGATCGAGGAAGCGATCATTGCCTCCGACATGGAGTTTACGTTTCTGCACCCGGCTATGTTCTTCCAAAATGTCACGGCGGCTCAGCTTGCAGATATAGCGAAAGGCGCGGTCTTTCAACAACCCTGGTCGATCGAGACCCGCTTCAGCAGGGTTGACTATCGCGACGTGGCTGAGGTCGCGGCAATTGCGCTAATGGAAGACAGGCTCAACTACGGAACCTTCGAGCTGTGTGCCGAGGGCCATCTTACTGGAAAAGACGTGGCGGCGCTGATGGGCGAGGTGCTGGGAAAGAAGATCGAGGCGGTTAAGGTCAACCCAGAAAAGCCTGCGGATCTCTCCAAAGACACTGGCGACAAAAAGCAGACATCGCCGATGCAATCGATGTTTGACTGGTACGACCACCACGGTCTGGTGGGAAACTCACTGATCCTCCGAGCCATTCTTGATCGCGAGCCTCGGACGCTGCGAGCTTACTTCGAGGAACTTGCTGCCAAACCAGATGAAATCGCATCCGCTGCTCTGTCAAACGGATAAATAAGGTAATGACTTAGAGTTTGGACATCAAAGCGTTTACTGAAAGAAAACAGGTTTGAAGTCAACAACCGCACCCACGAGGGGATGCGGCTTGTTCCTAGCCGAAGTTATCGGCTGAAACAATAGGCGCATTGACTGACGCCCTAAGTTTGAGAAAGTCATCACGAATATTTATCGAGGCGTTGTAGTCAGCATGGCACTCAAATCCGCACTTTTTACACCGAAACTCAGACTGAGTGGGGCGATTACCTCGCTCAATATGTCCGCATTGGCTGCATTTTTGGGAGGTGTAACGTGGGTCAACAAACCCGATTTTTACGCCTTTAGCTTCAGCTTTGTAGGTGACAAATGCTTGAAATTGAGCAAAACCCCATCCATGCAGTCTACGACGAGTAGCCCTTTTCATCTTGGCTCTACCGCGAATATTCGTGAGGTCTTCAAAAACCAACGTTGCACCAGACTCGACAGATTGAACCAAGAGCTTACTCAGTACATGGTCACAATCTTTTCTGAAACGTTTCTGACGACCAGACAGCTTTTTCAAATGCCGCTTGGCGCTTTTTGTGCCTTTAGATTGGAGTCTACGACGCAACTCAAATGTTCTATCTTCTACCTGTTTCCAATGGTCAGAGCCATATTTATTCCTATTGCTATCAACGGCAGGGGTGGCGATACCCAAATCTACTCCAACAACCTGAGTTGTCGGGTCAGCCTTCGGAGTATCCGTCTCCATGACAATGTGCAACCACCAGCGTCCTTTACGGTCGCAAATTAGGTCAGCGCTGGTGTTTTTCCAGATCAGGTATTGACGGTAATGCTCAGTCACCTCGAAGGACAGCTTTATCCGTCCCCCAATGGCGAGGATCGTCACTTCCTGACGGTCAAACCAGATTGTATAAGACCGAGCATCGTATCGAATTGGGCAATGCTTAGACACTGGACAGTTAACAGACGCGCCTTTTTTCTTGAGGACTTTAGCCGATTTCAGGGCTTCAGTTCCCTTAACCCTAGCGGCGCAAACCAACTGAGAAGGCAGATTAGTAATAGCGCGATGTTCGTAGTAGGTTGCTTTATGCAGCTCTACCCCATTTGCCAAGTTGTTTTCCCATCCGTACTCACAGACAGCATTAAACGACCAAGTGTACTGCTCAATCGTTTGAGAGAGAGCTTGACTTGCTTGGTTGTCTGGCTGAAGTTGCAGGCGAATGGTTCTTTGCATACAGATATTATACATTCATATATAGAGCATATTATCTGTAGAAAGCAAAGATTATTTGGCTGTTTCGGGGGCTCACCCCCCCGAAACAGCCCTGCTATCCCGCCGCACCCACAAGGGACGCTGTTTCTCGCACGAAGATTATGAAATTAAACGGGAGAATTGCAGTTGTAACTGGGGCAAGTCGAGGTATTGGGAAAGCGATAACTTCGTTAAGCTTCTCTACGAGACGCTGCGCGAACGCTAACGCCACCCGACTGGCAAGCGAAGGGGCGACAGTTGCCATCAACTATCGCCAGAATGCTGAAGTCGCTGATGCACTGGTTTCTGAGCTAAACAGCAAGGGGTTCAAAGATGCGATTCTCAAATAAGTTTGTAATTGTGACGGGTGCTGCTGGCGGTATTGGTAGTGCGATCGTGCGCCGCTTCCTGTCTGAGGGCGCAAACGTGTGTGCAGTCGATAACCGGACAGACGCACTCAATCAATTGGTAGTCGATCTCAGCTCGCCAGATGCGTTGCTAGCGATCGAGGCAGATGTCAGTAGCGAAGAAAGTTGCTACAGTCTCTCCGCTAAGGTAGAACAGACGTGGGGTACAGTCGATATTCTAGTTAATAATGCGGGGAAATTCCCTGCCACTCCATTTGAGAATATTTCGTATGCCGAGTGGCGCGAAGTTTGTGCGATCAATCTCGATGGCCCCTTCTTAGTCACGCGGGCGATTCTGCCGTCACTCAAACAGAGTAAAGCCGGAAGGATTATTAATACGAGTTCTGGAAGTATTTTTGCCGGAACGCCCGACCAATGCCACTACGTGACGGCAAAGGCAGGCGTAATTGGGTTCACCAGATCGCTGGCGAATGTACTCGGAGAATACAACATCACTGTCAATGCGATTACTCCGGGACTAACGGACACACCACCGATCCTCGCGCTTTTTCCGGCCAGCATACTCGACCAGCAGGCACAGGCAAGAGCAATAAAGCGACGAGAAACTGCCGCAGATCTGGTTGGGACGGTACTATTTCTTGCTTCAGATGATGCAGCATTTATCACAGGTCAGACGATTAACGTCGATGGTGGCAACAACTTTGTCTAGTGTGGAGCATCGACCCGACTAGAAGCAGACTTTGGCTGTTTAACTCAACTTTTAAGATTTGCTATTACATATTCGTTACACACGGTAACGAGTGAATTCATCACAGCAGTTTTATGATATCCAACCGATCAAATGTCCTAACACCGGGTTTTGTCAGCGAGACGATCAACATTGATGGAGTCAACATCCACTACAAAATCGGCGGTGACCCTAACGGTCAACCCGTTCTACTCTGGCACGGCTTTCTTAGTACTGGCTACGCATGGCGGAAGGTAATGTCTGCACTAGCACAAGCTGGGTATGCAGTACTCGTACCAGATATGCGCGGCTACGGGGACTCCGACAAGCCAGTCGGAACCAAGGGCTATGATGCCCGCGCCCTCGCCGAGGAGTTCCGCGCCCTTGTCTTGAAGATCGGCTTTGGGGCAGGGCGGCCACTTACGCTGGTCGCTCACGATATGGGCGCGCCGCCAGCTCTTATTTGGGCTAGCGATCGCCCAGAGGAGATCGCGGGACTGCTATACATTGAGGCACCCGTAATGCTATCCGAGATCCTTACCAAGATTATCGCCTATACGCCTGAAGCGATGAAAGAAGGCTCGATGTGGTGGTGGATTCTCCCACTCGCACCCGACGTGCCCGAACGTCTGGTCGTCGGTAACGAGCGTGCCTTTTTGACTTGGTTCTACGAGCGCGCCACATTTGATCGCAACTCCATTGAGCCGGAAACTGTAGATGAAATTCTGCGAACTTTCTCCAGTCGAGAAGGCGTACTCGGCGCGATGGGTGTCTACCGGGCGGCATTTGTCACCATCGAACAGACAGCACCGCTGGCAGAGGGCAACAAGATTAAAGTACCCGTCGTGGCACTCGGCGGCGAAAAGGGAATGGGTGGCAAAGTCGGCGAGATGGTGAGCATGGTCGCCGAGACTGTTGATCAGAACGTTCTCCCAAATTGTGGGCACTTCATTCCCGAAGAATGCCCGGACGAAATCGTGCGCCAGATCGTGGCGATGACCAACAAAGTTTCCAAACAATGACTTCAAGCTCGAAATAACTCCGAATATCCAAATACTAATAACAGGAACAACCCAATGAACACTCACTCAATTACTTCTCAACCCATCTCATCAATGCCGTCCGACGATCTGCAACGCAATGCAAAGGTCGTGCGACCGAACGAAGATCGGAACTTGCTTCACCTCGGAGTAGTGGGAGATACCTACACGATTCTGGTAACGGGTGCCGATACCGATGGTCGCTATTGCCTGATCGATATGTATGTCCCCCCAGGAGGTGGTCCTCCTCCCCATCGCCATGATTTCGAGGAGTCGTTTACCATTCTAGAGGGTGAAGTGGAGGTGACTTTTCGCGGCGAGAAATCGATCGCGCGAACTGGCGATACCCTGAACATCCCGTCCAATGCACCGCATCAGTTCCACAATGCCTCGGAGCAACCCGCGCGGTTACTATGCGTCTGTTCGCCAGCCGGACAGGACGAGTTCTTCATGGAAATCGGCATTCCTGTCGCTACCCGGACGACAGCACCCCCAAAGCTCGACGAGGCTGCACAGGCGGAGTTCATGGCGAAATCCGAAGCCCTCGCTCCAAAATACCGAACGGAGATATTGAAACCGTAACGGACAACTCTTAACAGGGACTGCGTATGGTGGGGGTCTAAAGCCCCCCACCAACGCGCTCCACTAATTTTCAATATAGTGGGGGACTCAGACCCTCTGCTGCAAGCTTAGAAGCCAACAGGAAACAGTTCGTTCCTCCCTGTTCCCTGTTCCCTGTTCCCTTCTTGTTGAAAAGTTCGTAGCCGTCGATCGTCTGTCAGCTTTAGGTAAAGTGCTGATCACACCTCTAGACAACACCAAGAATGTCTAACTGTGGCACATAAGCCTCCCGCTTTTGCGATTCACAGCAACTCGTGTGAAGTTCCATATTATCCTTCCACTGACAGCCATCGATATAAACGCAAATATCAATGCCAACAACACTCATACAGGATAATTAGATTATGAGTAATACAGCCGATCCATCTCGTATTCTCGAAATTGGCTTTGGTTTTTTGAGTTCTAAGGTACTACTCACCGCCACTAAGCTAGAAGTGTTTACGATTCTAGGCGTTGGACTAGGCTCTGCTGTGGAGAATCGATCGATGACAGGTGCAGAGTTAGGAGCCGCGCTCGATTTTCACCCACGCGGAATTTACGACTTTTTTGATTGTCTGGTCGCGCTAGGCTTCTTATACCGAGAAGGCAGTGGTACGAGCGGACGTTATCGTAATACTGAAGCCACTGCCCAATTTTTAGATAAAAACCAACCTGGATACATGGGCGGTATCCTCGAAATGTCTAACGATCGCTTTTTTAAATTCTGGAACGATCTGGAGCCAGCACTCAAGACAGGTAAACCGCAGAACGAGACTAATCACGGTCAAAAGCCTTTGTTCGAGACACTCTATGCAGATCCTGCTCTACTAGAACAGTATGTCAATGGGATATCGAGTTTCTCGCGGGGGCATTCTCAAGCCTTTGCCGCCAAGTTCGATTTTTCTAATTATCAAACGCTGTGTGATGTTGGTGGTTCGGCGGGATTGCTGTGTGAGCTGGTGGCTAAACAACACCCACACATCCAATGCCTGACTTTCGATCTGCCGCCACTCGAACTGATTGCTAAAAAGGCGATCGCTCGAGCCGGATTGACCGACCGAATTCGAGTTATCTCTGGGGACTTTTTTAATGAAGCATTACCCAAAGCAGATGTAATTACGATGGGGCTGATTCTACACGATTGGAATCTTGAAAAGAAGAAGCATCTGATTCGCCTAGCTTATGAAGCATTATCCGAACACGGTGCTTTTATAGCGATCGAAAACATCATTGATGACGATCGCCGCGAAAATACTTTTGGACTAATGTCATCGTTGACGATCTTGCTTGAAACTGGCGATGGCTTTGATTTTACGGGTGCTGACTTTTGGAATTGGTGTCAAGAAGCTGGATTCAAGCGTTACGAAGTGCTGCATCTAGTAGGCCCTTGTAGTGCTGCGATCGCCTATAAATAGCGTTAGCTTGATCGCTGACTATTCCGATGTTTAGCAAAAATACCAGAAGTGTTGAACACAGAATTATAACCCACATTCCGCACTTCAGAAGGTAGCATAAATATTACACAATTACTCTCTGCACACCAATTGCAGAGAGTCGGTTGATTTAGCCAAATCCTTACAAGGGATGAAGCGGTTTATTCAGCGTCAGAGCGCTTCAGGAAAAGATCATGTCAAAGTTCCAGATTCGTGTCATCTCGATCGGGTCGAAGGAAGCCCCATGTGTTAAAGCGATCCGTCTTGTTACCAATCTTGGGGCATTCGATTCTGCACTAGTGTCTGTCTACCTCCGCGACCACGCTCCCTGCGTCTTAGTGGCTGGGGTCAGCGGCGAGGTTGCTGAACATGCCGCTAATTTGCTCCGCGAGGCTGGGGCGGAGGTCGTGGTTGAAGCGTCAAGCATAGAGGCACCGATAGTTTTGCGTCCGCAAGCCGATCAGCGATACCGATGGCATTGGTTCAGCGGTCCTACCTCAATCTAAGGTGTCTAAAGAGGAATAGGGTAAAGGATTACAGAGTCCTGGAAATCTCACAAACAACGCGAAAACCGATATCGCCGTAGCGGATGTCGGGGGGACGGAGGTGGCGACTCGCAGAACGGCAACGACGCGGAAAGCTATTACAACAACCGCCCCGCCCAACTGCATTATCATCACCCTTAGATATCCAAGCACTTCCGTCAGCGGGTGCGCCTTCATAGTTACCATGCCAAAGATCTAAACACCATTGCAACAGATTCCCATGCATATCGGACAAGCCAAAGGCATTCGGTGGAAAAGCATCTACTGGGGTTATGTCGTCACGGTAGATACCTTTTGGACCTCGATCGTAGGAACCCGAAAAGAACCATTGCTCATTTGCATTTCCAGCATCAGTCCCTCGGTAATTGGCTAAATCGGTAGTAATTGTCTTCCCAAAATAAAAAGGGGTTTCAGTTCCAGCCCGACAAGCATATTCCCATTCTGCCTCCGTCGGTAGTCGATAATCTCGTCCTGTCTCGCGCGATAAGCGTTGACAGAATTCAATAGCTTCCTCCCAAGTCACTGATCCTACGGGTAGATTATCGTCTTGGAATCCAGAGGGATTAGGGTCTAGTTCTCGCTCTACTGGTAAAGTATTTGCGATCGACTGCCATTGCGCTTCGGTGACTGGATATTTCCCCATAAAAAATGGTTGTATGGTTACTTGGTGTTGAGGACTTTCGTCTTCATCTCGCTCGTGTTCTGAATCTGGCGAACCCATCATAAAGTTACCGCCGGGTATCGCTACCATTTCCAACCCAATTTCATCTGCCAAGGGTTCACGAAAGGCAAATGCCCGACCCTGCTTTCGTTCCACAACCTGCCCTTGTTCATCAACCTGTACAGTTTCAAACTCAAAGGGATACTGGTCGTTAACTTTAATAGAGAACATAAGATTGAAACTCCTTTAGCATAGCGATTTTTAGTGTTACTAATTTGCCGCCATGTTTCGTCAATTGGTAGTCTCGATTGAGCTATATCAATAATCAATCATCTTGAGCATTTCAGATAACGCTCTTATCCCAATCAGATATTTTTACTGAATTCGGTCAATACAATTGGGATCATGTTCACTTTTGGTGATCGAGATTTTCAACCCACTCCGAAATTCAGTGCTTGTGTGAGAGGAATTCGCGATCGCAACTTCGCTTCCCCAAAAGTGGACGTGAGCTTGTAATTGTCGTGCCACAGCAGACTTAACCAGAAGACCAGAGCCGCCGTGAACAGAGCAATCAAGTCATCGACAAGTTGTCGAGTGGCGCAGGACAACCAGTGATTGTAACAATTCAGGAACTTATCGCGCAAGTCGGTCAGCAGTTCGTCGGGGACAACCAGCACAGTCTCCTTGGCGACTAGCATTAATATGTGTAATGCAGTATTTAAACATTTAATGAGCGATGTCTACGACAAGCCGCTAAGAGCGTCTACGCATTATTCAACTTATTCAACTGCAATCCCCAGTTCTAAAAACCAACTTCAACTTTAACTTTAGTCTTGTTCCCTACAGCTAACCCACCACGACCACGATCTGCTATGTAGTCAAACTTCACTAACTACAGGCAACCCAGCCAGTGCCATTGCAATTTCTTGATTGCTGTATTCAGTATCGCGCAATAATCCGGCTTGGTAATCCATATACGCTTGCATATCGAAGTGACCGTGACCGCACAAGTTGAATAGAATAGTCTTACTAGTACCTTCTTCTTTGCAGCGCAATGCCTCATCAATCGCACCCTTCACTGCATGATTGGCTTCAGGAGCAGGCAAAATCCCTTCAGCGCGGGCAAAGGTAAGACCAGCTGCAAAACAGTCAAGTTGTCCATAAGCTTTTGGCTCAATCAAACCTAAATCAACAACATGACTGAGAAGTGGTGCCATACCATGATACCGTAACCCCCCTGCATGAATGCCTTGGGGGATAAAAGAGCTACCAAGGGTATGCATTTTTACTAAGGGTGTGAGATGTGCCGTATCACCAAAGTCATAAGCGTATTTACCCTGGGTCAATGTTGGGCAAGCTACTGGTTCTGTGGCAACAAATTTGATATCCGCGCCCTCGCCTCGTAGCTTTTTACCCATAAACGGGAAAGCGATGCCAGCAAAGTTACTACCACCACCCGTACAACCAACAATAATATCGGGATAATCACCTGCTTGCTCGAACTGTGCGAGTGCTTCAATACCAATTACAGTTTGATGCAGTAATACGTGATTTAGCACGCTGCCGAGCGCGTATTTTGTCTGGTCGTCCTGTACGGCAACTTCTACAGCTTCGCTAATAGCGATACCCAAACTGCCAGTGCTATCGGGATTTTCTTTAAGAATTTTGCGTCCTGATTCGGTTTCATTACTAGGGCTTGCGATTACCGATGCACCATAGGATTCCATAAACGCACGGCGATAGGGTTTTTGGTGATAGCTAACTTTCACCATATAAACCACTACTTCCAAACCAAAAAAAGCACCAGCTACAGCTAGTGAAGAACCCCATTGCCCCGCACCAGTTTCCGTAATTAAGCGTTTTGTACCCGCAATCTTGTTGTAATAAGCTTGGGGAATCGCAGTGTTCGGTTTATGACTCCCAGCCGGACTAGTGCCTTCGTATTTGTAATAAATTTTTGCAGGAGTATCAAGAGCTTTTTCTAGCCGCCGCGCTCGGTACAGTGGAGTTGGTCGCCACTGTCGGTAAATTGCTCGCACTTCGTCTGGAATTTCAATCCAGCGTTCGATACTAACTTCTTGTTTAATTAATTCTTCGGGAAAAAGCGGTTCCAGGTCAGCCCCCGTAATTAGCGCTCTCGTACCGGGGTTCAGTACTGCTGGCATAGGAGCGGGTAAATCTGCTTGGATGTTATACCAAGCAGTAGGCATCTGGCTTTCATTAAGCGTGTACTTGATAGTGTCCATCTTTTAAAAGCTATAGAAATGGCGCAGTCAGTATATCCTTATTTTCGACAGTAGTTAATAGGAGAGCGATTTTTTTCGGGGGAGATGGGCAACAAAGAAGCAGGAGCGTTAAACATTAATCATCCCAAAGACCTTGAAACTGGTTTGCTCCCAGCGCAAAGATGCCACCTCTACCACTCGCAATCCGTGACGATAGCAAAGCAAAATTAAGGTTGAGTCTCGGTGAGCAAGGTAGTTTAATATCATTATTGCTATTGTTGAGCCAATACTGGCTGACCTGTCTGCGCCACCTGCTCTACAATATCCGCCGCTCGACTCACTCCCCCAGCACGGCGAATCGCCGCTTGTAACCTCACGGCATTCTCTTTATAACTATCTTCAGTTAACACCCGCTCAACCGCTTCACGTAGTCTTGATGCGCTTAATTTAGCGAGGGGTACCACTTCTCCTGTACCTGTCCAAGCAATCCGCGTTGCCACCCCTGGTTGCTCGTGAGTAATGGGAATCGCCACCATCGGCACCCCATTACTCAAAGATTCTAGAGCGGTATTCATGCCCGCATGAGTGATGGTCAAAGTCGCTCGTTGCAGCAATTCTAACTGAGGCGCATAGCCCACAATGAGAGGGATACCGGGTAACTCCGGCAGAGACTCTGGACTACTGCCGCCACCCAAAGCAATGACTAACTGAGCATCCAACCCCACACACGCCTGAGCAATAGTTTCAAACACCCTGCTCCTCAGGCGGTTTTGCAAAGTTCCCATTGAGGCGTAAATCAGCGGCTTCCCGGTTAACTTTTCAAACGGGAAAGGAGTAGATTTTCGACTCGCAGGATCGTGATAAGGCCCATTGAAATGGAAGCACTGAGGCAAATGCTGCCGAGGAAATTCAAATTCAGCAGGTTGTTGGCAGATCTGGGCAAGTTGAGAAAAAGCATCATCTGGATGAAAGTGGGGGGGCAACTTCCATTCTCGACGATACTCAGTGACTACTTCTAGGATCGACTGACTAATGCGCCACATCAACTTATTAGCGTATTGGTTGCGGAGTTTCGCCCACCAAGCTGGGTTATAAGACCAATTTGTAATAATCGGTGGAACACCCGGTTCTTGATTGAGCATCAGGGCGCAGCACACGCTGATAAAGGGCAACTTCAAAAAATCTGCAACCGTACTGCCGCCATATGAAGTTTGATCTACAAGTAGTACCTCAACACCTGCGGCTGCGATCGCTTGTGGAGCCTCCCGCAGCAGCATTGCTGTCAATTGCTGGAACAGAGAGATGGTATATTTAGAGCCAGCTAACCCACTCAATTTCCCCATTTTGGCAAAAGATGCGTCTGATGCTCCAGTGGCAAATTCTTCCTCGCCAATTGCCCAGAATTCCAGTCCGGCCGCTAAGGTTTTGGGTTGAGCGTCGAGAACTCCGAATAGGGTAACGCGATGACCACGCCGTTTAAGTTCGTGTCCCAATGTGGTCATTGGATTGAGATGACCAGTCATGGCAACACAGAGTAGTCCAAAATGAGTCATGTACGGCTCCTAAATCTAGATAACAAATGCGATCATCAATGCAACTAAACCTATGTCCTCGTGCGCGTTGGCAAAGCCTCTACCTTGTGTTGAAAGCGTTGGTGTGACCAAATTAAGTTGCTGTGTATCCGCCATCAATTACTAGTGACTGACCAGTGATGTAGCTGGCAGCATCAGAACACAAGAACATCCCCGCACGTTGATCGCCATCAGGTTGTCGAAGTGTTCGATTTAATGTTCATGTAGTGGCTTTATCGGTGATTCGATGCCAGCGTTGTTGAAGGCAAGATCCAGTCTGCCATACTTTTCGACTGTTTTCTGAATCAGTGTCTGGACATTTGTTTCATTCAATACGTCCGATCGCACGAATAAGCATTCAACACCAGACTGACGAATTAAATTAGCGGTGTCTTCACCTTCTTGCTCTCGTCTGCCCGAAAACACCACCTTTGCACCTGCGACACCCATTGCTAAGGCAGTTACTTTACCAATTCCCGAAGTTCCGCCCGTAACTAAGGCAACTTTATTTTCAAGTACCTTCATAGCTGTTTCCTTGTTAGTGATTTCAAAGAATTATTGATCTGATGAAGTCCACCTGTTTAGTCGGTTAGAGAACTACCCACGTTGTATCTCCCTTGATTGTTAATCCCTCATAAATGTGAGGCGATGCCAATAGTCCGTGCGATATCAGTTCTTATACACAGGAATACTGTCCATCCGTATATTCAGCCATTGCCAGCATAGTTCGGATAATGCCCATACTCTAGGAAGCGGTTTGTTAGGCGGCTGTTTAAGACTTTTAAACCAGTCACGCTCATCTTGCACCCCGATCATGAATAAACATCGCTTGCAAGAACAATTATTTAAAGACAATCAACCTTTTTGAAAAGCAGCAGCAAATTCCTTTGCAAAATCTGTCATCTTTACTTTTCCCATAACGGTTGGTTTATTGCGGTAATAATCCTCTAAAAATATGCCGCTATGAACCCCAGCATACATTTCAACCAAACCTGCCGCAATATTTGGGTTGATCCCTGCCGCTTCTAAACCACTTTGCATTTGTTCACTAGGAATAATAATCCATTTCAAATCAGGCTTTCCAATCGCTGCACCTAAAATAGCGGCAGTTTCGTTGCCCGTAAGTTCCTCACTTGCTACATACCGCACTTTGCTGCCAATAAGCGGTGTTTCAAGTTCTTCAGCAATGGCAGCAGCAATATCTATGGGGGAAACCCATACATCCTTGTCATCTGCACCGTAGTTTGCCGCAATAACGCCCTGGTTTTGTATCATTTCTACATAGCCATATAAATTGTAGTAGAAAGCAACGGGGCGCATGAACGTGATGGCAACATCTGACAGATTATTCATGATACCTTCTCCTCTATGATGACCGATAATGATACCTGAACCTTTCTCTAAATGAGCACCAACGCTACTGAGGTAAACCACACGCTTCACGCCCGACTGTTGAACGGCTTGGGCATAGTTATTGGCGATTCTTTGATAATACGCCAATAGGTCAAGGTTCTGATCGAAGTAGTTGTTTGGCGGAATCATACAATACGCAGCATCTGCACCAGTAAAAGTGGCTGTAAGAAAACCAACGTCTTCCAGTGAGCCGATGGCTGCGGTGGCACCCAGAGCTTCAATGTCTTTTTGATTTTCGGGCTTGCTGCTGATAACCGTCACCGTATGACCTTTTTGCACTAACTCCTTTGTCAGTGGCTTGCTGATGTTTCCGAGCGAACCTGTTACTAGAACTTTCATAGATGAGCCTTTTTATTTTTATTTCAGTAGTGCCGGAAGCGTGACCGGGAAACAATTTGCGGCATGGGTGACCGCCTCGCGCCATTACAGACGAACGCGCAACGGCTAGACGCAATGACCAACGCGATTTCAGTTATTGCTTTAGCCTCTGAACACTTGATTCGGATGTATTCACCTTATGACTAATAGCAAGAGTTTTAAATACACAAACCTCCCCATTTATTGCCTAATCCTCCAGATTGAGATTTTAAGACCGTAAGAAAATGTTCTACAATGCCCAAAGGACGATGATTGAATGAGGCAAAAACGCTGTGACAATCGAAACAATTGCTGATCGATGCAGAAAACTAGCGGCACTCATAACTCGCCATACCAGTGGCAAAGCCGATGGGCTTCATCCAACGGAGATCGATCAACTAGATTTTGCGCGGGAGTCTTCTGTTGCGACCTCGCTACATGGAGTCGTTGAACCGATGCTCGTGATCGTCGTTCAGGGCAAAAAAGCAGCCTTGCTGGGTGAGGAAACCTATTATTATGGCGCGGCTCAATATCTGGTTATTTCGATCGATTTGCCGATTAGCGGATTTATTGTTGAGGCGACAGCAGAGCAACCGTATTTAGCATTTAAGTTGAATCTCGATCCGCTTCAACTCTATGACATTATTGCCGCCGAACCCAATATGCGGGTGAATAACAAAGAAACTTCTGTCAGAGGTTTCTTCGTCAGCACTGCTGAGGTTTCGTTGCTTGATTGCGCCCTCAGACTGACACGGCTGTTGGATACACCGCGAGACATCCGGATTCTGGCACCCATGATCGTTCGCGAGATTCATTATCGGCTTTTGATCGGCGAACAAAGTGAAGCCGTTCGTCAGATTGCGACATCGGGTAGCAATATGCATCGTATTGCATCGGTGCTCACACGGATTAAGACTGATTTTACCGAACCGCTGCGCGTGGAGGATCTAGCAAAGCAAGCCAGAATGTCTCCTTCCTCGTTTCATCACCATTTTAAGCAAGTGACATCGATGAGTCCGTTGAACTATCAGAAGCAATTGAGACTATTAGAAGCGCGTCGCCTGATGATGGTCGAAAAATCTACTGCGGCAAATGCTGCTGATCGGGTGGGCTACGAAAGTCCCTCACAGTTCAGCCGTGAATACGCTAGGATGTTTGGCGCACCGCCAATTAAGCATATTGATCGTTTACTCTCAACTGGCCAAGTTAATTGACATTTAATATAGCTATCCCTACAACTAAATGAGGTCTACTTGCTCGATGATATGCGGCTAGATTGCAGTAGTTGGTCATCAAGGCATTACATGGTATCAGTGGGTCATATTAGTATTTCTCTAAATTTATAGTGTTTTCAAAGAGCTAGAAACCAGGGTGAATTTTCTTATTCGGATGTGTTTGTCCTATGGCTAATAGCAAGAGTTTTAAATACACAAAACTCGCCGTTGATTGCCTAATCCTCCAGTTTGAGATTTACAAACCATAAGAAAATGTTCTACAATGCCCAAAAGAAGATGATTGAATGAGGAAAAAGTGCTATAACAATCGAAACAATTGCTGATCGATAGGCGATCGCACTAAACAATGTACAAAAAGCGATCGCCATCCCACTTTGAGAAGGTACGGCCTGCACCAAATTCTCTAGTAAAAAAGGCAGCTGAACTGGAATTAGATAAAAGGCAATTTGACTGAGTAATGAGCGAACTGGGAGTGATAATTTGAGGATTGTCAAGTTGCTTTGCTCCAATTCGTAATTACTAATGACGCTCTTCCGTCGCTAACGTAATTCGTCACATTGCTCGAACTATGCGCGAACGTTTAATATCCCCGATTGGAGGCGCACCAAACAGACGGGAATATTCACGGCTGAACTGTGAGGCACTTTCATACCCTACCCGATAAGCAGCACTGGACGCATCGGAATCTTCAGTAAGCATCAGGCGACGCGCTTCTAATAGTCTCAATTGCTTTTGATATTGCAACGGACTCATTGAGGTCACTGCTTTGAAGTGGTAATGGAAAGAGGAAGCAGACATACTGGCGTGCCGAGCGAGATCCTCAACCCGCATCAGTTTTGTAAAATTAGCCTTAATGAGTTTGATGGCTTCAGCGATGCGCTGCATCGTGCTACCCGATGTGGCAATTTGGCGCACTGCTTCGCCTTGTTCACCCATCAGAAGTCGATAGTAGATTTCGCGGACAATCATCGGTGCTAGGATCGGGATATCCTGCGGCGTATCCAAGAGCCGGGTTAGTTTGAGCGCGCAATCGAGCAACGGTGCATCAGCATTGCTGACGAATAAGCCTTTGACAGAGTTTTCTTTGTTACTAGCGATCGCCTGAGTCTCTGCGAGAATATCACACAGTTGGCGTAAGTCTAATTTCAGTTTAAAGGCTAAATAGGGCTGTTCTGGAGTCGCCTCGACAACAAATGCGCTCAGTGGCAGATCGACTGAGATCACCAGATATTGAGCTACACCATAAGGATAGGTTTCTTCCCCTAACAATACTGTTTTTTTGCCTTGAACGATAATGACCAAGAGAGGTTCGCAGACATGGTGTAGTGGTGTGGAAACAAAAGATTCTCGTCTAAATTCCAGCTTGTTAATCGCGGTTGGATGAGAACCATTCCCCTGATCATTGGTGTGCCGAGTTATTAATGCCGCCAATTTTTCACACTCATTGTCGAGTGCGCGGTGGTTAACGATCTCAATCGCCATGCTAGTTCTTCAACTCATTTGAGGATTGTCTCAATCAGCATAGCGCAACTTCATCAATTCATAAAATCTTGTTTGGAGGATTAGGCAATTAAAGGCGAGGTTTAGGTATTGAAAACCCTATTTATGACTCATATTATGAGCATATCTAACTACAAATTAAGTAGTGATATTACGACGCACAAGCGCTTTTTTAATGGCACTTATGACTCGATCCATAGTTTTCGGAAACTAATGACCTATAACCACTAGGATAACTACAAAAAGATGAAGATTCTACAACCAGCTCAGTCTGAGGTGATTGAGATGTTACACCAAACGTTAGCGACTACTGTAGATTTGAAAACTTACATTAAGCAGGTGCAATGGAATCAAGACATAAATTTTTACGTAAGGATTCAGGTGGCAGAGTATTGACAAGAGGACACTTCAGGGGGAGTATCACAAATATGAACCAAAACCTGCCTCAAGATATAGACCGAGAA
>NZ_JACXXN010000064.1 GCF_014904695.1 Nostoc sp. MG11
AATTTTCTTCTTCAGCAGCGGTAGATTTTTCATAGGCTACCTCCAAGGAGGAAGACCAATTAGACAGCAAAGCTTCAACATGAGTGAGACTATCTTTAGCTTGCCTATATATCTTTTCATACTCTTCAACTATCGGTGCGTAATAATCCCGCAATTTTAAAAGGGCTTCTAAGGCGTTTTGGGGAGGCTCTAAAGGCAAGGGAGTATTCATAAAAATTAAAGACAATCACAGCTAATACAGTCATACAGTTATGAGATGAAATCAGCATGATTGATATGACAAATATTGTCAAACATTGCTTGTATAAAAAAGAGTGAACTTGGGTGTGTTTATTGGTAAATTCCTTCAACCTTATTTGTGAGTGCTACTACCTTTGTTTGAGATGATATTGACTCGATTCTACTGGGGAACCAGCCTGAACAAAAGCAATAGTGCTTTCCCAGCTAACAGTTTGATTGAGCAAGTAGCGAGTGAATAATTCTTTTAGAGCTTGTACTTCCTCTAATGTTAGATTGATACTCAGATGGTCTACGTAACTGGGTCGATTAGTACCAGCAGTAAACAAACGATTGAGAAATGCTGGCGTAATGTGCATTTGTGTTAAATTTTTCTCAAGAAGCACTTTTACCACCAAACCCGCGGCCTCAAAGGCGCTCCGTAAATCATCAGCATCCCAGTTGAGCATTTGATCTGACTGGTTGGCGTAGATAGACTCTTCCGCTATTATCAACCGTTCGTACAATTTTGTATCCAGTCTTTGCGATTCAAGTAAACGGTAAAGTCTTTGTGTCTGACGCGGCACTGTCTCTGCTAGTACAAGCTTTCCTGACAGAGGCAGTAATTTAGCTAAAACTTGAGCAACACTCGCTTTATTAGGTTCAGACAGTAGTGCATTGCGTCCAATAATACAGTCAAATTGTACATGCGTTGCCTGAGCAGCCAACACAGCAGGTAGTTCAGTTATTGATGCAGTTAGAACCATTGGACGCATTAGTTCTCTGAGTGTTGCTGCTTGTTCGAGTAAAGCATCAGCATTAGAGCGAGTGCGGACACAAGCATAAACTCCACCCTCTGGAACTTGACGTACTGCTTCCCAGGTAAGTAGACCACTCCCTGCATTTAAGTCTAGTACTAGATGATGACGCTGTAGTTGGGCTAAGGCGAAAGTGTGTTCGCGTACCGCAGTTAACTGTGTGCCTACTTGAGAAAGTGTGCGTTGTAACCAACGCTCACTAGCTTGGTCGGTAGTTCCATAAGTTAGCGTTTCCAAGGGAGCAACACCTATGCCTTCTACAAAAGCAGCAAGTTGAGCTTCACGTTGGCGTGCAACCTGCGTACTAACTTTCTCCTCAAAACCTTGTGCTGATGGTTGATAAAATACTTGCCCTTGTAAGCTAGCAGGGAGATATTGCTGTTCTATCCAATGATCGCGATAAGCATGAGGATAAAGATAGCCTGCTCCATGTCCAAAACCTTTTTGATCACGACTGGCATCTTTCAAGTGATTAGGAACTTCCGCCTCTCGTTCTTGCTCAATCGTAGCCAAAGCATCAAAAAAGCCCATGACGCTGTTTGATTTTGGTGCAGTTGCTAAATAGAGTGCTGCTTGCGCTAAGTGATAACGCCCCTCCGGCATCCCCACACGGTCAAACGTTTGAGCACAAGCGTTGACAAGTACAATTGCTTGAGGGTCAGCCAGTCCCACATCCTCGCTAGCGAGAATCAACATTCGGCGGAAGATGAAGCGCGGGTCTTCACCTGCATAAACCATTTTTGCTAGCCAGTACAATGCTGCATCTGGGTCAGAGCCACGTAAGCTTTTAATAAAGGCACTAATAGCATCAAAGTGGGCATCACCTTCTTTATCATATAAAACAGCACGTTGCTGAATTGATTCTTCTGCCACTGCTAGTGGAATATGAATCACACCTGTGGTATCTACTGGTGTCGTTTCTATTGCTAACTCTAAAGCATTAAGCAGTGAGCGAGCATCACCATTAGCAACATTGACCAGGTGAGCCAAAGCCTCTGTTTCAATCTGTATTGTCAGCTTGCCATAACCACGTTCAGAATCAGTCAGTGTTTGCTCAGCAATACGATACAAGTCTTCATTCTTTAATTGCTTTAGCTGGAAAATGCGTGAACGACTGACAAGTGCTTTATTTACTTCAAAGTAAGGATTTTCTGTAGTAGCACCGATTAAAATGACAGTACCATTTTCTACCCAAGGCAATAATGCATCTTGTTGGGACTTGTTAAAACGGTGAACTTCATCAACAAAAAGGATAGTCCGTTGGTTATGGAACTTGCGTTGTTGTTGAGCCGTTTCAATCGCCGCTCGGATTTCTTTTACTCCCGAAAGTACAGCGTTGATAGCAATAAAATGAGCGCGAGTGGTATTGGCAATAACACGCGCAAGAGTAGTCTTGCCTGTACCAGGTGGGCCGTAAAAAATTAATGAAGACAGTTGATCTAAACTAATAGCACGACGCAGCAGGCGTCCCTGTCCAATAATATGGTCTTGACCAACGAATTCATCGAGTGTTCGCGGACGCATTCGAGCAGCAAGTGGCGCTTCCGTTTCGATTACTTGAGTGAAATGTTGGTCAAATAAATCCATCTTGTATAGGCTTTACTAATCTTTTTAAGGAAACTACGATTCCGGCACACACTTTCACTAAACTAAGCAAGTAAATTTGAGAAAACTGATATAACATTATCTCAAAATTCCTTGGACAAAACTGATATAACGTTATCTCAGGACTGAGAGTGTGGAATGTGATTATTTAAGAACGAGAAACAATCATGCCAGCTAATTTAACGCTTTCAATTGAAACAAACGCGGGAGGAGTAGCTAAAAGTACTATTTCATACAATCTTGCTTATGAGCTAGGTGTTCGTGGCTACTCAGTTGCACTACTAGACATCGATCCTAACGAATCATTGACATTATTTTGTGGGTTAGGAGAAGTTAAAGCACTAGGGACGATGGCTAATGTTTATGACCCAGGCTTTAAGGGCAACTGGCCTTTAGTTACAGCCTGGCAAGGGAAGATTGATAGAATTCAGGTTTGTAAAGGTGGAAAAGATCTGCACGAAACAATTCGAGAAATCTCAAAAGATTTACGTGGAGCTTATATTCTTGCAGATCGGCTAAGTGATTACCCCTTATCTCACGATTTTGTAATTATTGATTGCCCTGCAACATTAGAGCCTTTACCACTTACTGCTCTTGCAGCTTCTAGCCACGTATTAATTCCAATTCAACCTGAATACAAAGCTTCTCAAAGCGCTGCTGCCATGATTGAGTGGTACTACTACAACTGCAAGCGACTGAGATTGAAACCGATTCCAAAAATCTTAGGTATAGTTCCCACTCGTTGGAAAAGTGATTGGGGAGCGCATAGAAGTATTGTTGAGGAACTTCCTTTAGTTTGTAAAAACCTAGGAATTCAGTACTTTAGCCCGATTCGAGAGTCAGCAGATATTCTTAATGCTTCTGGAAGAGGTTTACCTTTAGGAATTTACAGACCCGGCAAAGAGGCTAGAGGAGATTTTTTGCCCATTGTTGACGCACTAGTTCAAGAACTTAAGGTAATAAGAGGTCAATAAATGACAAAATCTAACCAACCAAGTGTGCTTGGAATGTTTACCGGAGCCGCTGGTTCACAGCAGATATTTGAGCTTGAAGAACGAGTAGAAGATTTACAAGCAGAAATTACGAGGTTAAAAAATGAACAGTTACATGGAAGACTGGCTGAAGAAGAACGTAGTCGCCTCAATCAAACTATTGAAGACTTGCGAGAACATTTAAAAGAATCTGGTATTTTTCAAGTCCACTACAGTCAAGTTAGACCTAATCCCAGGCAGGCAAGACAAACGTTTACATCAGATAGCATTCGCAGCATAGCTGTTTCAATTAGAGAGGAGGGGCAACAAGAGCCAATTATCTTACTGCCAGGTAATCTTATCTTTGACGGAGAACGGAGATGGAGAGCAGTTACAGAATATTTACAACCAGAAATTGAAGTACTGGATGCAGTAATACTTCCAAAAGAACTTTCAGAAGATGAATTACATGCGCGTACCTTATTAACTTGCCTTCATCGAGAAAGCTTAAACGAGCTAGATTTAGCTGAAGGTTTAATTCAACAAGTTAAGTTAGCTCTTGACATTGAACAGGAAGAAGTGGTTAGGGCTGTCAGAAGAGTAATAGCCAGATTAAATTCAAAAAAACTTTTGCCTCAATTAACCGGACTGGTTAGTATAACTAGAAAAGAACAGTTAGAAGGCATCAAACAATTTGACCTAGACGAAACTGAGCAAAGTATCTTTCTTTTATTACTACGTTTTCAACAAAATCCAGCATCAATAGATGCAAATGTCTTTCCTTGCTTACGGCTTTCAGAAGACTTAAAAATTGCCATTCGAGAATTAGGACTTGGTGCTAACCATGCTCGCTCCCTTCAAAAGCTAAACTCCAAAAACTTAAAAAACGAGGAATTTAATGCAAAAAAGATTCGAGAAAGCGCTACGTTTCAAGTTTTGCAAGAAAAGCTAACAGTGACTCAAACTCGTTCACTAGTTGCTGAAATTATTGCTGAATATGATTCTGAAAAAAAAGGCAAAACAACTCGCCAGATAAGTTCTCTAATTCGAGATGTCTCGGCAACTAAGGTTGAAAATGTTAAGCAGGAACAATTAAGAGATTTACTGTCTGTATTAGAAGCCAAAGCTAAAGAAATTCGGAGAAAGCTGGAATAATTCTATTTAGTGGTTCTGACTAAAATTAAGTGCCCTAACTGTGATGAAATCGCCATTATAAACGCAAAAAAAGTACTATCAACTACGGCGATACCTTTACTATGAGGGTAGTAATACCATTTCACTTTAAAATTGATACAAATAGGCAGCAGGGAGCAGGGAGCAGGGGGAAAGAATTAGAGACCAATCATTTGTATCAGGCATATCGTGAAATGGTATATGGAGCTTTTGCCTGGGTTAAGAGTTCTTTCTAAAAGAATATCAAGTTAGAGATAATGCAGAAGACAAGATTTTTTCACTCAAAGGTTGAAAAAAATCTTGTGCTTGCTGGCGTTTATTTCTGTCAAGCCATAGATCGGCCATTTTCTTAAAATTGTCGTAGTTAAAAATTTGATCGCTCATAATTAAAAAGGTTATTCTTTCTCATCTTCATCTTTGTAATCCTCCTCATCCTCATAAGATTCATAATCCTCATCACCATGTTCCTCATACCATTTTCGTTCTTCTTCCAGTGCCGCCTCTCTCTGTATCCTTTTCTTTTCCGCCATTTCTGCTTCTAGGATTTCTTGTTCTAGCTTTTCTCTCTCTAACCGTTCTTTCTTAAGCCTCTCTCTGTGTTGGGTTTCTTTCTCTACTCTTTCCCTCTCAATAGAGATTAGCCGCTGCTCGACCCGTTTACAGTAGAAATCCAAAGCCTTGCCTGTGGCTGCTCCGGTAACTACACCACCAGCTAAAAAGATGAGGGCAGTTTTCCAACCTGCAATGGGCCCACCACTCAACTCCAAACTAGGCTCATTGAACCACACCAGTAGAAAGAAAATTAGGATTCCAACTACTGCATTAATGAGCGCAAAAATCCTCGGTGTCAGATCAGTCTGCCGCAGTATCAACCATTGCCCCAGGGTAAGAAACGCACCAAAGAAGATAGCAGCGATGGCACAAAGAATAACATTACCTGGGAAAGTGAATGGATCTACTCTGAGGTTAATTATTAGTGGCACACAAACCAACCCAGAGAGCAGAAAGCCAAGGAATAAGCTAGCGGCGCTCATCATTGCCCAATAGCGGCCGAGATAACCCAGGTGAAATTGCAGCACCCACTCCTGGATTCCGAACATTACTAGGAAAAATGCAGCACTCGCCGTCCAATAATCAAGCATTGGTCGCTATTTTACTCATGCGCTGAAGAAGGTATTTCTAGAATAAGCCCAAATCAACTATCAACCTTTTGCTACTTGAGCAAGAAGCAAGAGCGTCGTGATGCCCCCAATTACCAATAACATTTTTACCCAAGATTCAATCACGTTAACATTGAACATCTCACCATAATTTTTGTGAACGCCCTCAATCAGCAAACGAGCTTTCGCCACGTTGACAGGGTAAGAATCATCTCGCTGTACCTTAAGTAGCCCAGGAAATTTGCATTGTTGGAAAACATTCTTGCCGTAACAATCACACACAGTAGTCTCTCGTTCATTAAGTGCTTTACGCTGACGTTGAGTTTTTGTCCAGCAGGGGTCTAGAGCCACATCTGCACCAAAGGCGCTCAGAGATACCAGCGACTCAAAAGGGTATTTGGTGAGCATTACATAGTTAATTAATTTACCAGCATCTTTAAATTCACTGGCAGGCAGAATTCCACCACCAAAAATTACCTGTGGAACCAGCACCAGGATTGTTAGCAGTGGAGCGACACTTTGAGACGGGGCGATCGCACTAGCTAGCAAACCCAAGACCATGCTACCAAAAGACGCTAAGAACAAAGTAATGTACATTAGGGCAAAAGTGCCCTTATCAACGGGGATAGAGACAGCAGCAGCAGTACAAATCGAAAGCACAGCTGACTGATACAGTGCTAACAGAAATGCCAATTGAAGCTTAGAAGCCAGATATGGCAAGACTCCAAGCCCAGCGCTGCGTTCGCGGCGATAAATAGCAGTCTCCTTAGCAATTTCTGGCATTGTAGCTAATGAGCCTGCCATCACCGCCATAATCACCGCAACGAATAGCATTGTGATAGCTTGATTCGCATTTCCAGTTTCGGTACTGAATAAATCAGACTTCCACAAAGCGAAGTTCAGCGAACCGAGAATTGGCGCTCCAGCTAACATCAATGCCAAACTCATCCGATTTTTGAGCAGAATAGCCAAATTGCGCTCGCACAACACCCCCCACTGTTGCCAAAAGCTTGGTTTGACTGGCACAGGTGGGATTTTAACATTGGGGATGGTCGAATGGCGATTAGTAATGTACTTGGCATAAAAAGCGGAAACTTTGAAACGCTCCTGCCATTGCTGTGGCGAAAGTTGACGCTCTACTTTGTCATAAATGGCATCGAAATCTAAGACTTTAAAGTAATCAAATGCCAATTTAGGGTGTCCAAAGTAGGCAAGTCTGCCGCCCTTTGCCAGAAATACAACTAGATCGGCGATTGCTACATTTTTGGTGGCATGGGTGATGAGTATGATAGTGCTACCATCATTTGCGAGTTGACGTAACAAATTCATAATCTGGAGTTCAGTGCCGGGGTCTAATCCAGAAGTAGCCTCGTCTAAAAAGAATAATCCAGGCTTAGTGATTAACTCCACTCCAATGCTTACCCGTTTGCGCTGCCCACCACTGAGCCGCTGGATCGGGACATGTTTTCTTTGAGTAAGTTGAAGTTGTTCAAGAACTTCCTGTAGGCGTTGCTGTCTTTGCTGTAAGGTGGCATTAGGTAGGCGCAACTGAGCAACGTAGTTGAGTGCCTCTGCTACCGTCAACTCGGAATGAACGATATCATCTTGGGGAACGTAACCAATACTCTTCTTGAAAGTATTGAAATGGCGGTAGAGGTTGACTCCGTTGATCAGAACCTTCCCACTGGTGGCGTGGCGTTGTCCGTTGAGTGCATCCATTAGTGTGGATTTGCCACCCCCACTCACCCCAGCAATCACGACAAATTCTTTAGGCAAGATCGACAAGGAAATGTCGCTAAGCAAGGTTGTTCCAAATAGCGGGCTAGTAGATTTATGTAATTGAACAGCATCTAGCCTCAAGCTTTGTTGAGTTGAATGAAGAGGTGGCGTTCCAGTAAGTAGTTCAGTTTTGGCTGCGGGTGCAAAGATTAGAGTTCGGGAATTGTGTATTTGGGTGAATCTGACCTCAAGGATAACAACGCCGATTTGCACTAAGCTTTCATCAACAAGTAATTGTGGTTTTGATGGCTGTATTTGAATGTTGCCTATACGCGTACCACTGCTGCTGCCCAAGTCAACTAACAAATATTGGTCTTGCTGACAAATAATTCTGGCATGGAAGCTATCTACGGATAAATCATTAATTACCAGGTCATTGTCGGTATCACTACCAATGTTGTAGGGGATTTGATCTATAGTGCATTCCTGGATAGGGTTGGTGTGGACGGTTAACTTGAGAGTCAGCATTTTGTAGCACCAGTCTTAATGCTCTGTTTATTTTGAGGCTATTTGCTGGATTAATCAACTAAATACCTAAAAACCGTAACGTGATGCTGAAGGTATAGAAGTGAAAATACTTTAATCCAGTGGACTTTTTTGACGCATTGCCCTTTTAAAAATCAGGCAGTTTTCAATCAAGTTGATTAATCGAGGGGACAACATACAGTTAACACCCCCACTCTCATAAGTTGATCAGGCTTATATTTATCAATTCATTCACAATCTCTGATGGAGGCGGCGCGTGCCAAGCCTGACCAACTTATTTTTGCTTGACCCCTTAGATGCAAAATTACAAACTTTTGTACGTTTTTTTTCTAGCGTCCTAGAAGCATACTGGTCGTAGAACTTAATATCGTTCGGTTAAGTAAAAAGGAGGAACAAGAAGCATAAATATGCTTCTTTTCACATGCTTTCTTAAATTGAGAAGTCTATTGTCGTATAACCTAGAAGTTGCAAATTAACTATGCGTACATACGAAAGAGTCGGAATAGAGGGTGGTTGTTCCACTATGGGTAGACCTGCCAGCAGAACAGCAGATGAAAATGGGACTATAGTTTTGATGCTGCTGGCGGGAGCATCAATGATTGCTCAGATGTCTGTTCACGGCACTCTTTTGGGGGCTGTGATAATAGCAGGAGCTTTAGTTGTGATCTTCCCAAATCAAGCAAAGGCTTTGTTGACTAAAATTGACAAGATTGAGAAAAGATGGGGTGTCAATCCTTATTTGATGATGCTCGGACTTTTAAGTACTGTGTTTGTTCTGGATTACATGGCGCAACCAGCAAGTGCTCAGTTCTTCCTAGAAGCAGAAAACTGGATTAAGAATACAGGTTTTGCAGGCGCAAACAACGCTGATACAGCAGCAATGGTGACGGCAATTTTCAACACCTTAAGAATGTTTTTCTTAGTATATATAGGTGTTTCGATAGTCGTACTAGTGAAAGCTGCAAGAGATGGAGACGATTGGCAGTCCGCCGCCAAAATGCCAATGATGGTTCTTCTAGGTGTTTTTATTGCTGATGTATTAACTACAGTGATTACCTGATGCCTTTTTGAGAGTATGGGAGCAGAGGATTAGCCGCTCCCTCTGCATTCCTATTCCTAGTAGTTGCAATCCAAAAGCTCAGCTTCGTGCAAATCCTTTTCAACGCTCATGCCAGAAGAGAAAAAATTCCGAACCGTAAACAGGAGCTTGGGCAAGAAACCGAGCATAGGCCCAATCCCTACAGATCAATTCTTTCCTTGGATAGGAATCCTGATTGTATCAGTACTAATTTTTTACTATATTTTAGGCGCTGGATGGTTAGCAACTTCAATGGCTTTTGGTTGGGGCTGTTCTACTTGGTGGATAGTATCTTCTAACAAAAATTTTATTAGTAAATTTATTGGAGTCCCCCGGATCAGTAGAGGATATATGCGTTTTTTACCATTGACTCAGCAAGAAAAAAGAGGTTCTGATGAAAAAAACCTCTAAACTTAAAAAACCAAAAGAGAAAATAGGAAATAAACCTTTAGATTCCAAGCAGATTGCTTTTGCTAAAAGGTTAACTCCTCTTGAAGACATCATAAATCTAGCAGGTATTTGTGATATTAGCTTACGTGGCAGAGATGGAATTGGAGCATTAATTCTTAAAAAAGGGGAGGATATTCAAATTAAATATTGCTTTGATTGTATAGGGATTCACCCTAGCATGATGAGTGAACAAATCATGCCAATATTTGACGCTATAGAAGGAGGACTCAAGGAAATCCCCGACAGAGAACTTATAACAATTCACTTTGGCTCATTCACCAATGATTTTGAAAGGCAATCTGAACTTAAAAGGGTACAAAACAATTGTGAGATAGAGCAAATACAATTACTTGTAGGCAGCGAAAGACTTCGAGTTAAGGAACTAACAGAGAAAGGGATTCGCAAAAATAAGTTTCTCCGAATTTGGTGTACTTTTACTGTGACAAGCGATGATGAAAGTGCATCAGATTTTGCGGAAGTCATAATTAAAAAACTCTTAACAGCCTGGCACGGATTTACCGGGGAAATTCATCAAATTAATAATAAAAGAATTGAAAATATTTTGATAAATTCTTTTGTGGAAGGATTTAGCTATTGGGAGCAAATAATTAGCAATAAAATGGGGCTGAATGCTAAAGCTTTAAGTGCAGAAGAAATTTGGAGCGTTGTCTGGCGACAGTTTAATAGCACAGAACAAACATCTATTCCTAATCCCCTGAAACTAAACGACCAAGAATTGATAGAACATCAAACTAGTGATTTTCATATCAAGCATCATATATTGGAGAATGAGAATTCAATTCCCTTCTTTGATAGACAGTGGGTAAAAATTCAAGACAAATATATCGGTGCTTTGACTTTTAGCGAAAAACCAGGGGGTTGGTTAAATGAATACAGCCAATTGCGATATCTTTGGGATGTGATGAGTCGAGAGAAAGTTTCGGACACAGAAATTTTTTGTCAAATATCAAAAGTGTCTCAGGGGATAACTCGCTCAACTTTACAATTGCTGACCAAACAATCAATTATGTCTAGTAAATTGTCAGTCGAAAAGGATAGCATTGATGTTGGAGCAAATCTCAATATAGAAGAATCAGTAGAAGCTCAAAAAACATTGTACAAAGGTAGCACAGTTGTTAACACAGATGTAGCTTTCTTAGTACATCGCAATACTACACAAGAATTAGCCGATGCAACTCGATATATTTCTAACTGCTTTTTACGTCCAGCCGTAGTCAGTAGAGAAACAGAAATTGCCTGGAAAGTATGGCTTCAATGTTGCCCTTTCGTATGGGAGCGCTTATTGTCAAATCCATTTGAGCGTCGATTGACTTACTTTAGCTCTGAAGCCCCTGGCATCATGCCATTAATTCGCACTGCTACAGGAGATAGAAGCGGGTTTGAATTAATTGCCTCCGAAGGTGGTACTCCAGTTCATCTTGATTTGTACAATCAACATAAGAACATGGCTGTGCTTGGAGCAACTCGTTCTGGGAAATCTGTACTTGTTGCCGGAATTTTAACCAATGCGATCGCCAAAAATATTCCAGTTGTCGCTCTAGATTACCCTAAACCAGACGGCACTTCAACTTTTACTGATTATACAAATCTACTTGGAAGCGATGGAGCTTACTTTGACATCTCTAAAGAGTCAAATAATCTATTTGAATTGCCAAATCTTCGGGGAATGAGCGAGGATTTGCAAAAAGAAAGGTTATTAGATTTTCAAGAGTTTTTAAAATCAGTGCTAATGACAATGATCTGTGGTACAAGTACTGGGAAATTAAATCCCTCAATGGTGTCTAATATTGAATCGATTATTTCTTTAGCTTTGCAGACATTCTTTAAGGACGACCAAATCCGACTGCGCTATCAAGCATCTATCAAATGCGGCTTAGGAACTCCAGAGTGGGATGATACTCCAACATTAAAAGATTTCTGCAAGTTTTGTACGGCTGGATACATCAATCTTGATTCCCTAGCAAGTAATAGTGAGGAGGTGAAAGAAGCTTTAGGGCAGATTGAAATTCGGCTGAAATCTTGGTTGGCTAGCCGAATTGGGCAATCGATTTCAAAACCATCTACTTTTAGAGCTGATGCTAAACTTTTGGTGTTTGCCTTACGTAATTTATCTAGTGAAAGCGACGCAGCTATATTAGCGTTAAGTGCCTACGCCGCTGCACTTCGCAGAGCATTATCTTCTAAAGCTAGTATATTTTTCTTGGATGAAGCACCAATTTTGTTTCAATTTGAATCGATTGCTGATTTGATTGGTAGGCTTTGCGCTAATGGTGCGAAATCTGGGATTAGAGTCATACTTTCGGCCCAAGAACCAGAAAGTATATTTCAGAGTAAAGCTGCATCAAAGATATTTGCAAATATCACAACTCGCTTAGTCGGCAGAATTCAAACTTCCGCTGTCGCTCCGTTCATACAGAGATTTCAATATCCACATGAGATTATCAGTAAAAACAGCAAGGAGTCATTTTACCCAGCTAAAGAAGGCATTTATTCTCAGTGGCTTCTTGATGATAATGGCAAGTTCACTTTCTGTCGTTACTACCCTGCTTATTGCCTGTTGGCGGCGGTGGCCAATAATCCTGATGAACAAGAACTTCGTACGCTGTTCTTGAATAAATACAAACACAATCCTATTCTAGGCTTATTTAGATTCAGCCAGGATTATATCAGAATGATTCGCGGCGAAGAACTTTCGCTAGAAGCAAAAACGTTATTGAAGAATT
Source organism: Nostoc sp. MG11 (assembly GCF_014904695.1). Taxonomy (GTDB): domain Bacteria; phylum Cyanobacteriota; class Cyanobacteriia; order Cyanobacteriales; family Nostocaceae; genus Komarekiella. The sequence goes on from NZ_JACXXN010000064.1 coordinate 12,481, forward strand.
CAGAAATCAGAATCCAGGAGTCAGAACAAGAAAGTGGGGGATTCAGACCCTCCACTTTCTTGTTGACCGCTAAATCGAAAATTTAGCTCTTGGCTTAAACCCATTTATTCATCTGCCAGTCGTACAGAATTTAATTCTGAATTCTGACTCCTGATTCCTGAATTCTGTTCTGAGAAAAACTGTTAATAATAGCTTGGAGAAAGTAGCATGAAAATAGATAAAAGCAAGATAGTTGTAGGCACTATCACAATTGTAATTACTAGTGTAGCGATCGCTGCTCCTGGTTCGGCTTTGAGTTTAAATCAGTTCTTGAGCGATATTGTAACTAGTCTGCAATCCGAAAATCAAAATGGTAATACGATTGCCCAGCAAGCAATTAATGATGCTTGGGAAAATATTAAAAAAGATGCTTTGGCTTCAATGCAAGAAGAACAGGGAGATATGGGTTCTTCAGATCCAGTTGGTAGTAGTCAAAGATTAAGAACCAGACTCAGAGAAAGTCGCTCTCAATCAGAAGCTAATCGTTACGCTCAAAAACTAGAGGTAGAACTCACAAGATCTGCCATATCTGCACTGACTGGAAAACAGGGACAGTCAGAAACTAAAGAAAAAATTGAAACCACTGAACAAGCAGCCCAGTCAGCCAGAGATTTTGCAGATCAGGCACAGTACGTAGATTCATCACAAGAAATACTCAGAATCATGGCAGGGCAAAACGCTCAGATAGTATCAATGCTGGCACAACAGCGTACTGATACACTGCCTGCTAGGCAAGACACGGCTCATTCTAATCTAATGCTGAGCCAAATTGCTGAAAACTCTTTGGGCGAACAGGAGAAAGAACGGATCAAGGATATCGGACTGACTTCACTTTCTATTGAATTAACTGGAATTTCGGTACTAGATCCTTCTATTAAAAAATCTCCTGAATAATTATGTATTTATTCGCTCAAGGCGCTTTTGCAGGCGCAGACCTGGTACAGCAAGCAACAGACATGGCAACAAACGTTGCCACCGGATTTAATCAGCTTTGGGGACAGGTGATTACAGGCCCTTTGTATTTTAGTATCTGCGATGTTGGCAAGTTATTTGCGATCGCCACTTTGATATTTTTCATTGTGGAATGGACAAAGCAGATGGTAGCAGGGGAGGAACAGCGTGCATTTACCTCTTTCATTTGGCCGATGATAGTAGTTCTTTTTCTGTCAAATAACGGCGCACTATTGGGCAAAAGTACTTTGGGAATGCGGGATTATGTAAACAATGTAAATAATTACGTGTTGTCATCGACAGTGGCAGGGCTAACACTGAGAACTGCATTTGAAAAAGCAGTAGGGGTAACATCTGCTCGTTCGGTAATAGGCAGAGAAATTCAAGAATGTCAGACAGACTCTCGCACACCTCAAGAGAGTGTCGATTGCTTAAAATCAGCAAAAGACAGACTTCAATCTCAATATCCCGAATATTTCATAGGTAGCAGTGGCCCGTTCTCTTGGTTAATTCAAAGAATTGACAGAATTATTAGTGCTCCAATTGATGCAATTCAATCAGGGGCAAACCCATTGCAAGTTATTTTCTCTCCATTTTCAGCAATAATTGGCTCTCAAATTATCACAATCGTGTCGATTATCCTTTTAGGACTTAGTGGAGCTTATCAGTGGGGATTAGAATTAACACTATTGGTAACAGCTTTAATTGGGCCAATCGCCCTTGGTGGTTCTTTACTTCCTTATGGAGCTAAGTCAATAGTTACTTGGTTTATTGGGTTTTTCACAGTTGGATTCAACAAACTCTGCTTCAACATTATTGTCGGACTTGCTGGACAATTGATTTCTCAATCGAGAGCAGATCAACCCTTGTTTTTCTTATTTTTTATTGGATTGGTTGCGCCATTTCTGGCTACCGGATTGGCGGCTGGAGGCGGAATTGCAATTCTTCAACAACTCAACAAGGCAAGTGATATGTATATATCTCTCGCCAATAACGCTATTAATTTTGCTGTGACTCAAGGATTAAGTAGAGCAACTAGAACTATCAAGGGTTGAAACAATGAAGGACGCCAGTACGCAAAAATCGCTGTTGAGTTATGGCTCGTATACTTCTACTAAAGTAGGACTAGTAGCGATCGCTGGTTGCTCAATAGCAACTATTTCACTTTTAATCCAAATCCTCAACTATGGAGCAATTAAAAGATTTAGCAATCAAGCCCCCACTCTTGTACAACTAGCATCAGGAGAAACAGCTTTTGGTAAATCAGTTAATTCTAATGAACGTTCTAACGAAGTTATTAAAAAATTTATTGCTGAGACATTTATTAAAATGTTCAACTGGGATGGACTTGTTCAAACTTCTAATGAGCAAGGTGAGGTAGCAACCAAGGCTGATACTGGTGTAGAAGTTCAAGGACTTTCAAGTACTACAAAAGTCACAACCAAGGCTTTTGAAGCGGCCTTTGCTCTTTCTGAGAAAGCCAACTTTCGAGCAGCATTTCTACGTAAACTAGCACAGATGACGCCAAGCGAAATCTTTAATGCAAATGCTCAAGTATCTTTTGTACCGCGATTTATTTCTGAACCTCGCCAAATTGGAGAGGGGAAATGGCAAGTAGATGTCGTTGCAACTTTAATTACTTTTACGCGAGCTGACAATGCTGGCAAAGGAATTCCTTTTAATAAACGGATTACTGTTGAAGCCATAACGCCTTTGCTGCCATCGTCTCAGCCTACAGATTTGGCATCTAAAGTTTATACATCTCGAAGTTCTGGATTAGAAATTACACAAATTGTTGATTTAGATCTTTCACGAAAAAATGGAAAATAATCTAATTGTTACTGAGGATAAATCCTCTTCAGTAAATGAAATTTTAAATTTGGATGAACCAGAAGAAGAAAATTTGACATCAGAGCCAGATGTAGATATTTCGCAGGCAATAAGTAAGCAGACAGCGGTTACTTCTCCTTGGTCAAAACTAGTTTTAATTGCACTCCCTATTGGCTTGGGATTTCTGGTTTTCTTCTTGATGTTAAATGGAATTTTCAACCGTGCTACATCTAATAACAATCAACCTGCTGTTGCTGAGCAAAAAAATAATGAGCTTGATCCAGGACTGCTTCGAGCAGAAGACAAAGACGGCGATGTTTACGCTCAATTAGCTCTTTCTAGCCAAGAAGATGAACTTGCTAAGTTAAGTAAGACAAATCAAAAACCGAAGAATTCTCCGACAAAGCCTAAAGCACCAGTTGCTTCCCCAGTACCGAGAATTAGTCAAGCTTCGAGCGCATCTGCTTCACGTCCATCCACGCCAACCGCTTCGCCAAGAGCAGCTTACGTTCCTCCTCCGGCATTTTCCAGGGAACGCAGTTTGCCGAGAATAAGAACCCTTACCCCTACTCGCACACAAGCAGCAGATCCACTTTCTGAACTTGCTCGCTTACGAAGTATAGGTTCTTTCGGGCAAATAGCTTATGCTGCAAATTCAGATAAACAACCGATTCCAGCATACGAGGATGAAGCTATTCTTAAAAGAAAAACTATACCAACAGAGAAAAATCTACCTGAAGATTTGCCCTCGACTAATTCAGAACAACCAACCTCAACTGGCATAGAAAAGATTCGCCCTCTTTGGCAGAAAACCAAAACTCCAACTGGCAATAAAATCGCTAGTGTCAATAATGAAACTTTTGAGGCAAGAGTACGCTATCTCGTCACTGGACAATTAGCTGATGGAGTATTAATTACACCACTTGTCAAAGAACAGTCATCTAATATTAGACAAGGGCAGGACAATCGAGACGGCGATAGCAGACGCTATGTGGCTCAATTAGAGCAGGATTTACGCGATAACTATGGAAGAATAGCTGTCTTGAAAGGTAGTTTACTGGCAATTGAGTTAATTACTGTAGATGATTCTAGTTACGCCAAAGCTCAAGTAACTTCAATAATTAGGGATGATGCTGAATATCCAATTAGCAAAGGAGCAATTACAGTTTTGGGCGCTGGTGGAACTCCTTTGATTGCTCGTCCCTTTAATGATAAGGGTGGCGAAATTGCTCAATATGACTTAACACTGGGGCTGGTTAGCGGATTGAGCAAAGTTGGTGAAATCATTAATCAGCCAGATAGCACCGAAGATATTAGAGACAGAGAATACCGAAGCACTCGCACCAGTGGGGGCAATCGCAATCTGGGAGGCGCAATACTTGAAGGAGCTTTTGGTTCTGTAGGCGAAATCTTAAGTGAACGTGCCAAGAAATCTACCGATGAAATCATTGATCGCCCTGACGTCTGGTACGTCCCCAAGAACACTAAAGTGACATTTATAGTCAATCGCACTTTGGAGTTGCCATGAACCTAGGTAAAATCGCTACTGGTTTACCAACCCAATTTTGCCATGTAGGTCGAGCAGGGGGAGCGGGGGGAGCAGGGGGAGCAGGGGGAGAAGAATTGCTGAAAAATAATTCTCTTTCCTCCCTTGCCTCAAGAGCCTCAAGAGCCTCAAGAGCCTCCCCAGCCCCCCCTGCTTGCCACCATGCAAAGTTTGCTTGGTGGACTACTACTTGGACTTGGCTTATCGTTGGCTACTTTAGCCTAACTCCATTAACGGTATCTGCTGCACCCGTTGTCCGCACTTTCAGACAGTCTCAGGTAAGTGGTGCTACTGCCACTCTACAAACAATACATGTGTGGGATGGTCACGGAGTAAGCATTTCATTTTATCAAGTCAACGAGGTAGTCAAGCGAGTCTGGATTGACGACCCCTCCCAAATCTTGATTGACACTGATGGCTGCTTGGAGGGAATTAACAAAAACTGTCAAAGCTCTGGTGCGGGACTGATTCACTTGCGGCGAATCAAAAGACTCGATGTTTCCGGGCTGCCTAAAACTTGGGCTACTCACTTAACAATCATTACCGAAGCATCAGGAGGCGAACGCAAATCTTACCATTTTCAAGTTGCCCCATCTAACGGAAAACCTAAGTACAGCCAAATCTCAATCGTAGAGCAACCAGATGTCAAACCCTATATCAGACAGATCAACCCAAGCCAAGAACCAACAAGACCTCCTGAGATATCTAATACTAGCCGGACTCTTAGGAGGGTTATTCGTCCATAGTTTTTGGAAATATGGAATTCTCAATCAGGCGATCGGTTTCATATTACCCAAAGCCTCAGCGCAAGTTCCTTATGTTGATGATGGTACAGGATTTATCCCTGATTGGTCGAGGATACGTTTCATCGACATGGTTGTTCAAGACAGCGGCAGTGTTACTTACCAAGGCAACAGAGGTAACGAAACAAGGGCTTGGCAATCTGGACAAAGCATAGCCGAATTTTTAGAGCTTGGCGACTTTGAAGATTCGGAATTCCGAATCGAAGATCTCACAATTAGTGGTATCTCCAATGTGAGCAACCTTGACCTCGGTTCATACCAGTTGTCTAACTTTCAACTCCTTGAATGGCAGACATTGGCTGATTTGAACGCTGCTATCCCTAATCTTGGCAACAAATATGTCAGCACCATACCACCTATTAGGCAACTCGTTTCTAAAGTAACAGGTTTCAGTGGAGGCAATAGGCAAGTCAAAGACGTTATCAGAGATTATCGCCTTAGCAAGGCTACATTTGGTAAGAATGTTAATCTCGATAATTATCAGTTGACTTCCATTCCTGGACTTATCGATGCACCACTCAAAAAATTTAGGAATTGGCAAGATAGCCGCATTGATGGTATTCCGGGACTATCATCTCTGGGATGGAATAATTTTCCAGGCATCCCATCTGTTAATACTTCCTTTGTGGGTAAAGTAGACCTACCTTTAGGAGATTTAGAAGCCAATCGCTCTCGTTCCATCTCAGGCAGTTTTCAAGAAGGTTTCAACGTTCCATGTCTGCAACCTAATTGTGCTCACTTTGAAGCTGCTGGCCCCGGCACAACTACCGGTATGCAGTGGATATCTGGTAAATCTCAACAAGTTAGAGGTGGCTTTGGAATTCTAAAAGCGCTTAACGCAGGAAAAGAACCTACCGGGCGAAATCCTTTTGGAACGGCTTTCAAACAAGTAGTTTGGGAAATCAATGAAGCAGAAGGATCTGTCCAAACCGCAATGTTTTTCAGGATTTGCAAAACTATCCCCTTTGTTGGTCGTACTTGTTCGCCTTATTTTATTGGGCCTGTTCCTTTTATCAAGTATCGCGAGAAAGACCCAATTATTTTTGGCGATCCGATTAGCTTCCAGCATCCCATTATACCTAGTCCGGCTTATTATTTCCCTTTCAATCATGCTTAAGCATTGTATTACTCAATTATGTCTTACAAGCAGATAATTCAACAAATACAAGATCCCCAAGATGCTGTTGGGCAGTACACTCACCATCTAGTTAGCCCTACTGGACTGGCACTCTCAGGAGCAGCTCTCGCCTACATTGCTTTAAACCTGCTACTAGGCAATTCTAAAAATAAAAGAATTGCAACTAGCTATTGGGGAGGAAAAAAAGAAGTTTCCACTGCTAAGAAGAAAGCACTTAAACAAATCGCATCTCCCAAGTGTGACAGTGCTTCTTTGTGGATTGGTAAACGTAGCTTAGACTTTACTCTTTACGTTCCCGATGTACAGCGAGGAACAGTGGCAATTGGTGCGCCGGGAAGCGGTAAAACTTATAGTGCCATCAATCCTATGCTTTTTGCAGCAATTGAACAAGGATTTCCGATGATCCTCTATGACTTTAAGTATCCATCGCAAGCCAAAATTGCAGCATATGCCAGAACTTTAGGGTACGACGTTCACGTTTTTGCTCCGGGGTTTGCTGAATCAGAAGTCTGCAACCCCCTCGATTTCTTGCGAGATTCGTCTGATGCTGAAACAGCCAGACAGTTGGCAACAGTAATTAATAAAAACTTTCGGATTCTCACTAACTCAAATGAAGATGGTTTTTTTGGGCCATCAGGAGATCAGTTAACCCAAGCAATCTTAATGTTGACCAAGGAGTTTGGTGATTATGCTGATATCTTGACCTCTGCTTCTATTCTCTCTAGTGAGAAAATGGTCGAGCGACTGATGGCTGCTAACTTAAATCCCTGGGTTAAGATTGCCTTTGGGCAGTTGTTTAGTTCCGCGAATAGTGAAAAAACAGTTGCAGGTATCACTGCCACAGCATCGTTAATGTTCACCCGATTCATTGCCAAAAACACTCTCGGCTGCTTCATCGGTAAGACGACTCTTCCTTTGGAAATTGAAGGCAAGCAGATGATCATCTTCGGACTGGACAGAGAGCGCAGAGATGCTGTTGGCCCTTTGATGACTAGTATTCTGCACATGACTGTAGCCAAAAATATTGCTAAGAAAAGGCAAGACCCCTTAGTGGTGGCGTTGGATGAACTGCCCTCAATTTACTTGCCCGACCTATTTAAGTGGCTCAACGAATCTCGAAGTGAGGGGTTTTGTGGCATCTTGGGTTGGCAAAACATGGGGCAAATTGAGAAGAGTTACGGCAAAGAAATCGCCAGAGCAATATTAGGTGCATGTGGAACTAAATTCATTTTTAACCCTGGCGAAAATGAGTCAGCAAACTTATTCTCTGAGTCACTAGGCTCTGAAGAAATTCGCTACAAGCACAAAAGCCGCTCCAGTGGAGGTGGAAAGTCTACTATGACTACTAGCGAACAGGAAAAAACCAAGAAGTTATTCGAGTCAGCACAGTTTTTAAAATTACCTCCAGGCAAATGTGTGCTTGTCAACCCGGCTTACGCTAATTCCAAAGAAGGATCTGTCCCCATACTCAAAACAGTAAAAATTCCTAAAGCTCTAGAAGATATTGATAATTACAATCAACAAAATTGGAAAAAGATAATTAATCAAGTTGCTCGTAGGAGTACTCAAAAAACACTAACACAATCAGACTTAGAGGCACGAATTAGAGAAGTAGATAAAAAATTCCCTATTCCTCAGCAGCCTGTCGAAGCTGGAGTGCAGCCATTATCGGCTGATGATGTCAAAGCACTGTTTTGAGGTTCGACGTGGATATTCAAATCAAGGAATCAGCGATCGCTAACTTCGATATTATTTACCAACTTGATGAAGCCAAACAAAGGCTTGACGGACACTTAATAGATATTACTGCTCGCTCTTTAAAAATTGTCAACACTTTCTATACACAAACGAAACATAGACCTCTACTTAAAAAGCGTGGTATTCATGTCAATATTGTCCTCAAGCAAACTTCAGGGGTTGTTTACACTGAATTTTGCAATGAATGTTGCAAACTAATCACTTCTCAGTATATACGCTCTCTTGGCTGGGATGATTTACAGCATATAGTTTTTATTGAAAATAGAGATGATGTAGTGGAAATAGACGCTATCTTTAATCGAGTTATTAGCAGCACTCAATTCATTCACATCAAAGGTTTGAATCCTACTCGAAAACAGTACAATTTCCTCCACCAAGCTGTTGAAGAATATCGTAGTAAGAAAGTTGTTCAACTAAACGAATGGTTAGACAATCGTGTTTGATGAGCGTTCTTTAAATCTAGTTTCGTCTTACGTGACTTTGACACATAGCGCTGTCACAAGTATCGGCATTATTTGGCAGAAAGGTATAATGCCTTTGCTAGAAGCTTACGCTGAACGTTTAAGGCAACAAGCAGAATTAGAAGCAACGCAAAAAACACCCTCTGATGAGCAACTTCAAATTGACAATCTTGATTTTGATGACACAGATTACTTAGAAAAGGCAATCCAAAGTCTCCCTGACCCACCACCTAAAGAAATACCCCGCGGGAATATCTTTGATACTGATGTAACTCCTCCACAACATCTAGATGAAAAGCACTGGACAGAACTTGTTAAAGACAGCTACATCCATCCTGATATTGCCGCTAAAAACTTCAAAACATTACGCTACGACCACGGAGCACAAGAAAATGAAGCCTGGAGCCATGTCTTATACAGTGACAACTTAGAACGAATTAATACGGGTCAACTCAATCGTAAAACTTTGGAAACCTTTGCTCACTTAGATGCAGGGGGATGGTGGGGCGAAGGTGGGGTCGATGCTCGGTCTTTTCCCGGATTGGAATCAGGGCAACAACCAGACATCAAGCTTTGGGGATGTTGTAAACCCAACGAACCTAGAACTGATCCAAACAAACCTGATAAAAAAATTAAGTATGAGCATCCTTTCAAGGAACCTTTAGCTGTTTTCTTACTTGAACCAACCGAAGAAATTGCTAATCAAGTCTACCAAAAGGCAGGTGTTAGTCCTAGTGATAGCGATCGCACTAGTGGCTTTTGGTACTCTGTTTGGAAGCATAATATTCCAGTCGTTGTCACCGAAGGAGCCAAGAAGGCAGCAAGTATCTTAAGCCAAGGAGATGCGGCGATTGGTTTGCCTGGAATCAATGCCGGATACCGCGTTCATGATGAACAGAAGAATGATATTCCTCCGCAATTGCGTGAGGAGTTTGCCATCTTCGCAACCGAGGGACGGGAAATTAAAATCTGTTTTGATTATGACACACGCCCCAAAACTATACGCAGTATCAACCAAGCGATTAGTCAAACTGGAGAGCTTTTAGAACAAAAGGGTGTAAAGGTTAGTGTGATTACTGTCCCTGGTACAGAGAAAGGGGTGGATGATTTAATTGTTTCTCGTGCCCCATCTGCTTATCACCAAATCAATCAATCAGCCTTGCCCCTAGAAAAGTGGAAGGAATTACAAGAATCTAACAAGCTCAACCGCCAAAAAACAATTTTCTTGAAAAACGGTCAAGCCTTAAAACTTGACACTCAGGATAACCAAACTCATATCAATGTCAATTCTCACAACTTTTCTCCAGAGCTAGGAGAAACTGGAATTAACGAAACTATTCCAGATCCTTGGCTAGACACAAAACCCATTGTCCAGAATAATGAACATATTGCCTATTGTGCTAAAAATATTGTTGATGAATACGGGCAGATGCAAAGGCAAGGAGATTACAGCCAAAGTATTTATAGAGCAGAAAGTTTTACAATCGTCAAATCAACGCAAGAAATTCGTGATTGGGGTGACGTTAGCTCTTACTCTCTACATAAAAATAATTCTTTGGGATATCAAAAAGAGCAACTAGCGTACTTTAGCTTTGAATCTAGCACGCCTGATATTCGCTTATCTGCCGACTTTAGGAATTCATTCACATCTGAAAAGCAAGACTTTCTCAGGGTAGCAGATGCTCTGAATAAGGGTCAACAACTTCCCCCTCGTGACGACCCACAAAAGCTATCAAGTTTTCTTGGTTCTTTAGAGCCACAAGGAACGCAAGCTAAATTAAATAGCTTGATCAAGGATAAATCTCCTGTGATTAATAACGAACCCAATAGCAGCATTAAGCCAATTATCAAAGACAAAAAATATATTAATATTAATCTTACTCATTCTATTGTAAATCAACCAAACAGTAGCATTAATCCTAAAGTTAGAGTAACTGAGGATAATAGTGTTAAAAATGAAAGGCGCGAAAGTTTCCAAAACGAAACTCACAAAAAGATTGCCTTTGCTGCTAATAAGATTTTTACTGCTTATAAAACCCAAATTTATAAAAAGAATGCTTCACCTAGCGAAACATATAAAGGTGAAAATTTTGTAATTACTAAAGGACAAGTTAACATCCAGGGAGTAATCTCACCTTTATACAGTCTTTATTCGCACTCTGACCAAAAGACCCCTTTGCTCAGCTATGTCACAGATGAAAGCAATGCCCCGTTTACAGCTCAAGTTTCTCCTGCTTTGCCAGAGCAATTAAGGCAAGACTTCTTAAGAGTTGCCTCGGCGCTTGATTCTGGGCAAAATCTCCCTCCCCTCCAAGACTATGAAAAAATGTCTGAGTTCCTTGGCTCTTTGTCCCCAGAAGGAATACAGACTATATCAGATGCATTTAAAAAGGATAAAACTATGATTGAAATTAAAGATAATCAACCACCCCAGTCTACACAAGTAGCTCCACGTCCCTCTGCTCCTGATATTATTAATAATATTAATCCTGACCCACAAAAAATTTCCTCATTCCAAATGGCGAAGATGGTCAAAGATATGATGAAAGAGGCTCAAAAAGAAGGGCTGTCTTTTACCCAACCTACTCCACAGGAGCAAAAGCTTGCTCAAGAAGATCTGAAAAATCTCTTAAGTAAGTCTCGTAACGTTGAGCAGTCAAAGGAGCAAGCCAAACCTGAACCTGAGCCAACCTCACTCAAAAAAGATGGACTAGATAAATCTACACTCGAAGCGATCGCCTCAATTGCACAAAGGGGAGTTGATTTACCTGTTTCCCATAACTCAGATAAAACTATCCGTGTCTACCAAGGACAAACTTATAAAGCATCTGTCGAGAAAGAGGGTAAAGCGTCAACTATAACCCTTGAACGTAGCAAAGGAACTCCTGCATTAGCTGTTGAGGCATACAAAGCTCCAGGCAATACAGACTACGAAGTAGTACACAATAACCTCACACAACAAGAACAGCAGCGCATACTTGAATTTAATAGGCAGCAGCAACAGCAACAACTAATCAGAGAATCTCAACCGCAGCAACAAAAGCAACACAAACCTCAAGACAAAGGGGTTGAAATTGGTTAGCTATTCTTCACAATTTACCGGACACAGCATGAACAAGAAATGGGCCGTTAAACGCATGACTATAAATCTGACATCTACCGAAGTCAAAGAATTGAAAAAATATTGTCAGCAAACAGGCAGACCTGCAACTGATGTAATTCGGGAACTTATTCGCTCTCTACCTACAACTAAACCTCGATAATATTAGCGATGTCTGCGACAAGTCTTTGTGATCTACGCTTGTTCAAGTATTAAACAAAAATGCTTCTGGAAGAGTTACCCAGAAGCATTATGGTGTGTTTTAATTGAACCTTCGACGAGTTCAACATTTACAGTACTATTGTACTATAAAATGAGTATCCTATCCTAACAGTATGGTTTCACCACATTTGCAACTTTCATTAGACCTCTTGCAAAAGTCCCATGAGGGTGGGACAAGTAGGTTAGAGCATTCTTGACATCTATGACGTACGAAAAGGTAAAAAACCTTAAGCCA
>NZ_JACXXN010000065.1 GCF_014904695.1 Nostoc sp. MG11
GTAGTTAGTATTTAGAATTGGTAAATAGTCCACCCATGAAGGGATGGAGTTTTAGTAAGAATATTTTAATTTTGTTTTGCTCACAAGAAGAGAAGTGCCTTGCGTCAACTCCTCCCGGAGTTGCTCCTGTTGAGGAAACCCCGATACCGCACTCCTCTCCCGTTGTGGCAACTTCTCTTGGGCGTTCTGGTAGCAATCGTACAGAAACTAACGCTAAGGCTAAAAAGCAGGCAGGACAAACATTCTAGGACTCACCAAACATTGCCTAATTTGTCTCCTTTTAGGCAATGTTTTTTAGTTTCGAGACGGAGTAATAATACTTTTAAACAAATACTTCCAGATACTCCAAGTTCCGTTTTAGGCAAAGTTATTTTACTGTCTCTGCGCTAGAAAAATTATTTGTGCAACTTATCTTTTTCCGAACACGTTTAAATCTTGTACTAATCTCTGTAACTGTTGCTGTATAAGGCTTATAGACATAGGCTGCACTTGGTGACACGAACCTTCTATTTAGGCCTACTCAAGAGAAGGTTGAGTAGTTAAATTGCTCTTGTCTGTAGTAGCGCTTGGCTTGACTATTTTCACCTGATGAAGCTTTTGCACTACTGAAGAACAAAGGTTGAAAGTACCTTTTGAGAGCAAAGAAGAAGAACTTGCATAGGTGAAAAGTTAAGGTTTTTGAGTCGGGTTGAAATGTCCTAATAAAAATTCAATCGTGCCAAAAGATAAATCATTTGTTTTGAAAGCTTATTGTGTTAGATGTATTTATTTAATTCAGCTTTCCTAAGTAAAAGTACGGCATAATAGTTGATTTATCAAGTTGATAGGCGTATTATTCAAGCTAGACATAAGCAAACTTTTCCTCAATTGGTCTTCTAAATATGAAATTGCCTCATCTACAAACTAAACTGTTGAATGACCGACATAACAGCACTCTTCATTCCATTGTCTTCGTTGATGCTAATGTTGACGACATTCAAACCCTAGTTGATGGTGTCATTGCAGAGGCGCAAGTGATTGTCCTTGACCCCCAAATTGATGGTGTCAGTCAAATCACTACTGCACTGCAAGGACGCACTGACATCAGAGCAATTCACATTGTGGCTCACGGTGCGCCTGGATGCTTGTACTTGGGCAGCAGTGAACTGAGTTTGAAGACTATTAATGCTTACGATACTCAACTGTCTGCTTGGGCAAGTAAGGATATCCTACTATACGGCTGTAATGTGGCAGCTGGTGATGCTGGAGCTGAATTTATCGCTAAATTACACCAGCTTACTCAGGCTAATATTGCCGCTTCTACTCAGAAAGTGGGTAATGCAAAAGCAGGTGGTAATTGGCTTTTGGATACACAAATTGGGGAAGTAGTAAAACAAGTCGCATTCTCGCTCAAGGTCATGGAGGCGTACTGTGGGGTGTTTGCTGTTTCTTTCAAAGTTTCTCAAAGAGTTCAAGTACGGAACGGAAACCCTGATGACATTGCTGTAGGGGATTTTAACAACGATGGGAAGCTTGATTTCTTCACAGTGAGTAGTTCAGAGCCTTTTGGAAGTCTGGTGCTGGGCAATGCAGATGGTAGCTTCCAGCCTTTCTCTACCGTTACAGCCAGGAGTAACGGTGAAGCTATTGAAGATGGTTCAATTGCTTTAGGGGACTTAAATAGTGACGGCAAGCTGGATATTATTGTAGCAAGCGACAATTTTGAGATTGATCTTTCAATCGACAACGTATTGATCCGGTTTGGGGATGGAAATGGTAGTGTTCAGCCCAGGTTTCAGACTGAAGTTACCGGAGGAATAATGCAGAGAGATGTTACTTTAGGAGACTTCAATGGAGATGGTAAGCTTGATATAGCCATAGCAAATGAACAGACCAGCCGTAATATTATACCTGGTAATGTCAGCGTCAAGTTTGGTAACGGCAATGGAAGTTTTCAGCCTGCCATTAACACCCAAATAACGTCATATCCTAGCGCTCTTGTCACAGCAGACTTCAATAACGACGGATTATCTGACTTAGCAGCAACAGACGATCTTCGTGATTCTGTTAGAGTAGCACTGAGCAATGGAGATGGCAGCTTCAATTTAACTGCGACCAATAGTCTCCCAGGCTTTAATTCTCCTCAATTTATTACCGTAGGAGATTTCAACAATGATGCTAACCAAGATTTAGTAGTGGCAGACCGTGGTAATATTCGGCTGTTGTTAGGCAATGGGAATGGAAATTTTAATCAACTTCTTAACGTTGATGGTGGTAATGGTTTCATAACTGGCATCAATGTAGGAGACTTTAACAATGATGGCTTCTCTGACTTAGCAGTGTCGCAAAATATTGGAACTGGTACATCAACAGAACTAGGCAATGTTAGCGTGGTGTTAGGAAATGGCGATGGCAGCTTTGATGCAGCAACCACACTCACTGTGGGAACATTCGTTAGTTCTGTTGCTGTGGGGGACTTCAACAATGATGGTCAGCAGGACTTAGCAGTAACAGACTTTCGCAACAACCTGGTTCCTGTCCTACTTAACACTACTATTATCGGAACCGCTAATAATAATGAGCTAGTCGGTACTGATGATGGTGAGGTCATTTATGGCTATGGGGGCAATGATATACTTCTCGGTAGAGGGGGCAACGATAGTCTTGTTGGTGGTGCTGGCAACGATACGCTCACAGGTAGTATCGGCAGCGACCAGTTTGTATTCAACTCCCGTAGACAGTTTGCCACATCTGATCTTGGTGTTGATACCATTATTAATTTTAGTAGCACAGAAGGTGACAAGATTCTGTTAGACAAAACTACATTCACCGCACTCACTAGCGCTGCTGGTAGTCTTGCTGCTAATGATTTTGCCACAGTTAATCTTGACGTGCTGGGTGTTGACCTTGTGAACAACCTTTTGAATGGCACTAATACTGCTGCCATTATCTACAACACGGCAACTGGTGATTTGTTCTACAACCAAAATGGACTATTACCTGGTTTTGGCGGTGGTGGTCAATTTGCCACTCTTACTGGTTCTCCAACAGTAACTCCATCTGATTTTGTGGTGCAAGCATAGTTGATTGAGAAAGTATTCAAGTTCAGTAATTAGTGGCACTCAGGGATAGCCAGGGTACTAGGCCTAGCTATCCCTGAGTGCCTATCAGCTTGATGTTGCTCTGATCCGATTGCCAACGAAGATATGCTGTGGGCATCGAAACAAAAGCCATCAGTAACACAATTGTGGCAGGAGTGCTGTACGGCTGACCCCTATGGTTCTCGGTGGATGCCCCTTTCTGCTGAGATGGGTTACAGTACTTTCATCTCTGCAAAGAAAATTCTCTCCTACAGTGGACTATTCATTTTCAAGCCGGATAAATCGATTCAGGACGGTCGAGAAACCGTTGGTTGGATGATTAGGAATTTGCATGGCAGCAGAATGAAGGAGTTTTGCGAGCAAATAGATTCTGCCTCACAAAAAACAGATGCTGAAAAACAAGCACCAAATTCTGAGAATTTAGAGAAAGATGCTGCCTCTAAAGAAATGCGTGCTTTGTACAGAGCATCTATCTCAGAACAAACCCAGTCAGAGCAAGGGTTTCAGAATCCCTCACGAACACCTCAGAAACTTCTCACAAACTCTAGTGAAGAGTTTGTGAGAAGTAATTCTTCCACGCAAAACGAAAATACGCACTGTGAGGAGACGGCGATCGCGCCAATAGGTGGCGCGTCGCCTCAGATTATCGAAAGCGTGGAAGAAGAAAAAGAGTTACCTGTGGTAACGGACTGCACATCTCTACGAGAGGCTGCGCCAACGCTGACGCTTGTGGATGCTGTACAGGGTCAGTCTGCTTTGTTGCTAGGAGAAAACCTGGATTGTGGTGTTGAACCAAAAAACTGTCATGTTCGCGCAGCGTCTCGTAGAGAAGGCACATTTTCCGCCGCGCCTGTTGCACAAAATGAAAAATCTTTAAATTCTGCGATTGCCCAAGGGGCAGTGCCAAAGGCAATCGCTAATCAAACACAGGGGCAAGTAGAACAAAGTAATTCCGCTTCGTTGTTAGTTGAAAATTCGGTTTCAGGTGTAGAAGTCAAAGCAGTTCATGAAGGTACTTGTTCCGTCGCACCTGTGCCAAATGCTGAAAAATGGTCGCATGAGGCGATTGTAGCGCGGTCAAATCTGCGACCAGAGCGGATGCAGAAACTCAAAGTTGCGGGAAATTCGGGGCAGAATCCGGGTTTTGAGTTCTTGCAGGAATGCTGGAGTGATGACCCGGCACTTGTGATAATGATTAAGAAATTGCTGGTGAAGTTTCCACAGTGGGGGATTGCGATTATGGATGGGGTGTTGATTGAACCGGAGGGGTAGCAGATCAGCTAATTTAAAGTATGTCAAATTATTAACAATACTTGTAATAAGTATTGAAGAACCATATTTTTTAATTGATTAGTGCTTGTAACATTGCTTAGTACAGTCCTAATTCTGATTTGATAAATGAGCATCTAATCAAAGTGCTTTCATTAAAGGTATGTTCTAAGAAACTTCACCATTGACTCAATGCTGATCACATCAACAAATGAGGGTGAGCTATGGTAATCCGTAAAACTTTCACCATATTAGCTTTATCAGCACTAAGCTTTTCCCCAAGTCTAGTAAAGGCTCAACCCATAAAAGACTTGACTGATTCTAAGCAAGTAACTTGCCGCAGATTTGTCGCCGGGACATATATTCTATCTACTTTCCTGAATGGTGAATTTGTTGGGCGAAGAGTGATTACGCTGACCCTTGATGGCAACTTTTTTTCTATCGACTCAAATCAAGGTGGAACTCAAGGTGTGCCAAAGGCTGCTCAATCTTTCCCTAACAATCGTTTCACTGATGGACAAGGTGTTTGGAAGTGCAGCCAATCAGGAGAATTTATTGCAACAGCATTCAACTTCAATTTTCCGGCTCCACAAAGCACAGGCCCTGTGATTACTGGTAGAGCCGATTATCGTGCAACATTTAATCCTGTAAGTCAAACAGTGGAAGGAACATTTGAAATTCGCACCTTTAACTTGAGTGCAAATCCTTTGGATAATAATGTGCCAGTGGGTGAAGGTGAACCGTTTAGATTTACATTCACAGGAAAGCGTGTGACTGTCCGTAATTAACATTCTTCATACTCAATCGTGTAAGATTGCAATTGTGCCGGATCGTTGGTTGATTGAAACGGGTAGCGATTAGCCATTCATGTAGTGGCTCAAGGCGATCGCACTTCAACTGTTGGCATACTCCAGCACTCGTTCCCAAGCCCAACGCCATGCCGTCTTTACCAACATTTCCTTGCCTTTGGTGAATTTGATAAATTCTGTGCCATTGTCGTAAAACACATTAGCAACGAGTCGATTACGTCAATCGTAGCCGTCACTTGGAGGCTGCGCCATTCCACCATCTTTGTCCTGTTGCCAGGCTACTGAATAACATGAGCAAACAGGATACAGCAAAAGATTGAGTAAATTTAGCTACCGTAACACTGAGTTGGGTTTTGTCTGAAAGTATGAGGAGTAGTGTTAGATGAATTAGCAGTGAGGACTATTTGTCCTTTGGCGTTTAGCACTGCACCTGTGGCTTCAACAATGCGTTTAGGAGTGGAGGTTGTTGGTTTATTAGTAATAGGTGGTAAGGAACGGTTGTTGTTACTAGGTTTAAGAGACACCCAATCTATTTGTGGCGCATCAGGAGTGAGAATGTCTTTGGGATTAGCTGGTAAACCGCCGCGTCCAGTGATCACAAATCGGTTTTGGGCGTAACCTGGACTATAGCAGCCTTGGGCTACCTGGGTGTCAACTGGTACTGTTGGCAACTCAATCAAGCCACTGTTGGGGTCGATACCAAGTGTGTTAAGTTCTATAGTACCGCTAAGTGTTGGGTTCGTTTGTGAAATGGCGGTGATGTCACTTGTGGAAACCTGACTTGGGTCTAAATCAGGGCTTAGGCGCTGGAGGTCTTCTCGGCTTAGTGGAGCAATACCATAAATACCAGTAGTGTTAATCGCTATTTTGCCACCATTGCCACTAAATGCGTTAGCGGTGATGTCGCTGTTTTCATTGGGGACAGCGATGATGAAGCCGTTGGGAGTGTTGATATTAATGTTACCGCCATCTCCGGGTTGCTGTGCGGTGCCGGCGGTGGTGGTGATAGTGCTATCGTTACGCATGAGGACTAAGTCCTTCACTTGTAAACTAATATCCCCACCCCTACCTGATGCTGTTGTACCTACAAGTTTTCCTCTATCCAGATTGATAGAGTTAGCATTGACTACAAGTGAACCTACATTTCCTCTTCTTTCACTACTGACATTTACTGCACCCCCATCTCGAACACTCAACTGCCCAGTTTGAATTGTTAAATTTCTAGCATCGCCGCCCCCTAAGCTTCGAGACGACAAACGACTGGCACTCCGACCATCGACTGAAGTGCCCTTCAGTTCTATCGACTCTGAAGCGTTTACTGATAAAATACCTGACGAACCTTCGCCAAAAGTACCAGTAGATACGGCTGCTCCATCTTGAACACTTAGTCGCCTAGTTTGCAGGGTTAAATTCCCCCCAGCACCTGTGCCTCCAGGCTGAACAGAAGCAATTAAACCACTAGCAAACCGACTATCAGATGCTAAAGTACCACTTAGTTCCACTGACTCAGAGGCGGTTACTGCTAAGTTACCCCCCTGCCCAACACCAAATGCTCCTGATTGTATCCGTGACCCATCTCGAATGATTAGATGCCGAGTTTTCAGAGTTAAGTCTCCTCCAGCACCTGTAGCTGCTGAAGTAGATAAGACGCTAGAAAATTGACCATCTGGTGTCGCTCCCATCAGTTCTACAGTATCAGCATTTACTGTTAAACTTCCACCTTTTCCTGCCCCAAGCGTGTTTGCGGCTACCAGTGATCCATTAAGTACTCGCAAGGTTTGAGTGTTAATGATCAAATCACCTGCACTTCCGGTTGCATCAGCATCAGATCGAGTAGTCAATTCGCTGGGAGAACCATCAACACTATCTACACCAATTATCTCCATAGTATTAGCATTTACTGTTAAATTGCCACCATTACCTGTACCAAACGTACCAGTGCTTACCCTTGCTCCATCACGTACTAGCAAGGTTTGAGTGTCAATGGTCAAATTGCCACCATTTCCAGTTGCATTTGCCTCAGCTTGAGCAAATAAGCCACTGGAAAAGCCACTAATAACTGGATTAACGCCAATTAGTTCCACGCTATCAGCATTTACTGTTAAATTACCACCGTTACCAGCACCAGATGTACCAACGTTTAACTGTGCTCCATCAAGTACTCGCAAGGTTTGAGTATCAATAATTAAGTTACCTGCCTTCCCGGTTGCGTCTCGGCTAGCTTGAGCAGACAAGCTACTGACAGAACCATCAACACTATTTACACTAATCAGTTCCACAGTATTAGCATTGACTGCTAAATTGCCACCATTACCTGTACCAAACGTACCAGTGCTTACCCTTGCTCCATTCTGTACAAGCAAGGTTTGAGTGTTAATGGTCAAATTGCCACCATTACCTGTACCAAACGTATCAGCGTTTACCCTTGCTCCATTCTGTACAAGCAAGGTTTGAGTGTTAATAGTCAAATTGCCACTATTACCTTGAGATCCAGGGTAGACTTGAGTAAACAAACCACTAGGAAATCGACCATCCTCTGAGTTACTAATTACTTCTAGGAATTCTAAAGCAGTTATGTTTATTGTTCCTCCCGATTGCTCTCCCAAAGTACTAGCTTCTATCTGAGAACCATCTTTAAGAGTTACGCGCTTTCCTACTAGATGTACATCACCGCCTCCGGAACCCGAAGCATCAACTGTTGCTTGTTGGGATAATTCAATGTTTCCAAATTTTTGAATTGTATCATAGCCCAAGGCAAAACCTTTATCGTTGGGGATGAGGCTAACTTGGCCTTCTCCCACAACGCTGCCCAATTCTATCCGTCCGCCTGCCGTCTTTAGCGTACCTCCCTCTAAGTAAATATCACCGCCTACTAACGCTAAAGCTTGGCTAGATGCTACACGCAGCGCATCTTGTGTATCAATCAGTTGGGCTGTTGACCTTACACCTTGACCATTGCCTTTAACTTGAATTGAGCTTGGACTTGCTCCATATTGCAAACCAGTAGGCACACTAATAGTCAACAAAGGTGCAGATTGAAAATTTGTGGTACTAAACTCAAAGCCATCTCCAAATCTTAAGCTACTGGCGGTACTACCAATAAACGAACCACCAATATTTAACCGCGCATTCTGACCAAAAATAATCCCATTTGGATTTATTAAAAACAAATTAGTTGTGCCGTTAGCGCGAATTATCCCATCAACATTAGAAACTGACCCACCTGTTACTCGACTAATGATATTTTGAATATCTACAGTATTATTAAAGAAGGCAGTACCGCCATCAGGAACAGAAAACCCGCTAAAGCTGTGAAACAAATTACTTCCTGCTTGCGTTCCTCCAGTGATATTGAGAGTGCTACCATCAGGTATAACAATAGAATTATTAGGCAAAGTGCCATCCGGGGTAATTTGAGCAAAAACGTACTCTGGTGAAGAAGCAATTAATAGGCCTCCCATTGCTAAACTACAACCCCAACACCACCAATCTTGAGTTACTCCTAACATTGCACGCACCCTGTTACTCGTCTGATTCTGTCAGTTTTCTAAGTTGTAATGCTGTAGAATTGGCTCTTTAACAATATATTGAAAGCATCTGAGAAGTAATCGGGGTAGTCTATGCAAGAGTTCTTTTCTAAATTTGGTAGTCCCTGAATTAAAATCAGAAGTCGGCTCATAGCTTTTCGCCATTCCCGGCTGCCGTCTGGGTGTTAAATCAGTGAACAGTCAACAGTTATCAGTTATCACATTTTCAGTGCGGGGATTTGACCACGACTGAATCAGTGAACAGTCAACAGTCAAAAGTTATCACGGTTTCACTGATAAATGATCACTGATAACTGATAACTGTTGATATGCTGCTATCAATTGGCGTAGGCGCTCATCCGGATCATCCATAAAAGCTTTTACCAAAGAATAATACAGTAGACCCAACACAGCAGCACAGTTATAAGCACTGCTTTATAAGACCTTACTCTTATATCAGGCAAGAATCAAAAAAATATGAAAACTTTATAATTTCACTGACTACTCCTTAAAATCATCTCCTAGAGCGGATAAGAGGGATGATTCCAGGCAAGTTGCTAAAAGTATTGTACTTTTCATAGTTATCTAATTTTCCATTGATATAGGATTAGAGGCTTAACTCAGAAAACGATTCCGAAACTTGTTACCAGTTTGGCTTATTCGGTAGTTTTCATAACTGCTGCTATTGGTGGAGGCTTACAATGTCAGGTTTGGGTTTTACTCGCTGGGGTGCTTTAGTGACTATCGCTTTCGGCGTCAGCTTTTGTACCGTTTGCTATGCAAGCGCTAATGTTACTGGCTCAACTTCTGTACAAGGAAATGCCGGAAATATTACCATCATTGAGCGCAATACAAATATAGATTTTGTCAATGCGTAAGTTCTATGGTATTTGCAGAAAAGAAGTCGCACTAGCAAGAGAAACATATGGAGCAATAGTTGGTTTGTTTAGAAGTTGTATTAAATCAGATGAGTTGGAGTATGGTGCTAATTCGTAAAGTTGTTCAGCAGGCTATAAAAATTGGTTATCTAAGCTCGACTTTATCCATTTTTTGGCAACGCTCAAGCTGATGCTGAAACCTTTGTGGGACGGTAGTTTTACTTTTTCGATGTCACTGATTTTCAGTGACATCGAAAAAGTTTTAGCCAAAAAGCCAGGGTTTTTGCCGTAGTCCTGACGGACATACCTCTCTTTGCTAAGGGGACAGGTTTTGCTCCCGCAGAACATTTCTTGAGGTTTTTGGGGGGCTGTGCCAGAAATCGTCAATTGCTGACTGAGAGACTTGTGTATACACTGTAGCTTTTCAAGAGGGGGCAAGGGGGGATCTTGATACAACCTGATACTTTTCAAACATCCTCTAACTGTTTGAGCAAAAACAAAATTGCGACAACTACTCAAAACAGAATATGACTTAAAAGATTTAAATGCTTTTATGACTTTGCAGGAAGCGGCAATGACAGAAAGAGTTCGGCAAGAGTCGCGTGAATTGAACAATGCTACTGGCACTTTTGGGGATAGAGACTGAACTTTAAAAGCTTATTTAGTAATTGCAAGGAGTTGAACGATGGTTTCTAGCAACCAGATTAGCGATCGCCAGCAGACTTCATTAGCTTTACAGAGAACTAATGCAGTACTAGAGTCAAAAGTGCAAGAGCTTTTGACTGAGTTAAATCACACTAATGAGCAATTATGCCCTGAGAAAACTTCGCACCAGCGGACACAGACAGAACTAGAAAAGTCTCTTTCTTTGCTTCAGGCAACTCTAGATTCCACTGCTCATGGTGTTATTGCTATCAGCTTCCTCACTACCAAGACTAGTAAAGCTGAGGTTCTTCAAGGCATAAAGTTGGAAGCTAATGACTATTTTATCAAGCCCTCCACAGTAGAAGAATTGTTGAAAGCGCTCGCAGCCTGCTTGGAAAAACAAGCCACTCTCCAGCAGTGGCTCGCTACACAATCCCAGCGAAACTCAGAACTACCATGTGCTGACACTGCGACTCTCTCGGTAACCCCAAAATCGATCTTGCCGTTCGTACCCAAACTCAAAGAGGTCTTCGACTTCATTGAAGCTAATTATCATCAGCCGATTACCCTCTGTGATGTAGCAAAGGTAGTTGGTTACTCTCCGACTTACTTAACCAGCCTAGTGCGATGTCAGACAGGACAGACGGTGCACTGCTGGATTGTCGAACGCCGGATGGCAGAAGCACGCTCCTTGCTTCTAAAGACTGACTGGGCCGTAAATCAGATTGCTGCGGCAGTAGGCTATCCAGATTCAGGTCATTTCATCCGCCAGTTTCGCCAAATCTATAATACAACTCCAAAAATGTGGAGAAATATGCGCCTCAGCTAGATTGCCCTTTAGCAAAACGGAATAAATTAAGAATGTCCTACTTTACAGCAAAATTTTCCATTGAAATGGGGTGTAGCAGCATTTAAGCTTAATGCTTTAACGCATACATATTTTGTTGACCTGAGTGATCGCCCATAATTGGGTTGTTCTCTGGCTAATTAGGTTGTTCCCGTTGCATATACATTAAGTTATTTCGCAACAACTCTTATGTTTAAAGAAGTGCTGGACGTTGTACGTAGCTACACAAAAACTTTCTGCCGTTCTCTACCATTTTTGTGGACAGCAGCACCAAGAGAAACAATCTTGATGATCACTGGTGTGTTGTTGCAGGGAACTGTCCCCGCAATCAGCGTCTGGATTACCAAGCAAGTGGTAGATACAGTCGCAACAGCTTTAAACCAAGGGAAAGAAATTAGCTCTGTACTCCTCGCTAGCTTGGTAGCAGCATGGGTAGGGGCTTTGCTGCTGGAGGTTCTCTTGCGACCTTGGATGTCAGCAATTCAGGGAAATTTAGGCGAAAAGCTAACGGCTCACATTAACTTGCTTTTGATGCGTAAAGCTGACACTTTTCCCGACCTGAACCGTTTTGAAGACCAAAAGTTTTATGATGAGCTACGGATTCTCCAGGAACAAGTAAACTACCAGCCAATGAATTTTATTGGTAATTTGGCTCAGGGAGGCAGCAGTTTGTTCACTTTGGTAACTATGGTAGTACTGTTGATTCCACTTGGGTTTTGGATTCCATGTGTGATTATTTTTACAACTCTACCCCAAATTTATGTTTCCTTCCAGTATGAAATGATCATTTGGGGAGCCATGTATGAGAAAAGTCCAGAAGCTCGGCGGATGCAGTACTGCTCGTCAGTGATACTTACTGACACCTACGCCAAGGAAGTGCGGTTGTTTAAGCTTGGTTCCTTGTTTATTAATCGATATGTTAAAGAATTTCAGTCTTTGCATCAAACTATGCGCCATTTGCGAGGGAAACAAGCTTTTTGGGCAGCACGTTTGTCTGTGATGAGTGCTTTGGGGAATGGCTTTGCCTTTTATTGGGTGGTGCAGCAGGCTTTTAGAGGGGAAATTAGCCCAGGAAGTGTACTTCTTTTCGTGCAATCACTGGCTTACCTCCAACAGAATCTGGAACAGTGTATCAGTGTCTCCTTA
The DNA here is from genome assembly GCF_014904695.1 of Nostoc sp. MG11. GTDB lineage: Bacteria > Cyanobacteriota > Cyanobacteriia > Cyanobacteriales > Nostocaceae > Komarekiella. The sequence goes on from NZ_JACXXN010000065.1 coordinate 12,202, forward strand.
ACTACCTTTGAGACCCTGCTCTATATGCAGCAGTTTTTTGGTTTCTTGGAGAGCCAACCAATAATGCCTGTGTGCATTCCGGGTAAACCAGTACCTGTTCCCATGCGATCGGGCATCACTTTTAACAAAGTACACTTTTGCTATCCAGACAATCGGTCTGCTGTGGTAGATGTTTGCTTTACCTTGGAACCTGGAGAAACCGTAGCTTTGGTAGGGGAAAATGGTGCAGGTAAAACCACGCTAGTAAAGCTGCTAACGCGGTTATATGACCCTACAGAGGGGGCTATTCTGGTCGATGGTATAGATTTACGAGAATTAGATTTGGATGGATGGCGAGAGAATATCGCCGCAGTATTTCAAGATTTTAGCCACTATGCATTGACGGTAGGAGAGAACATAGCGTTGGGAGATATCAAAGCACTGGATGATCCAGAACGCTTTAGAAAAGCAGTGCAGAAAGCTGGTATAGAAAAATTGCTAGAAAAATTTCCCCAAGGTGAACTTACTCCTTTAGGCAAACAATTCGGTGGTACAGAACTTTCTGGAGGAGAGTGGCAAAAATTAGCGATCGCCCGCGCGTTCATGCGAGAAGAAGCCCAACTACTCATTCTTGATGAACCAACAGCAGCCCTTGACCCCCGTAGTGAATACGAAGTCTACCGCCGCTTTGTCGAATTAGCCCAGGGTAAGACTACTTTGCTGATTACTCACCGCTTGGCATCAGTACGTATGGCTGACCGCATCTTAGTTCTCAAGGGTGGACGACTAATTGAACAAGGTACTCATGAGGAACTATTGCGATGTAGGGGTGAGTATGCTGGGCTTTGGAATATGCAGGTAGAACAATATGGCTATCAAGTTAGTTGATATTGTTTAAAACTTAGAAAAAGCGCAGAAATGTCCCATTGGATCTTAAGATTTTCCATTGAGATTTAGTGTATAAAACCTGTAAATTTATGAATATGTGCAACAAATAAAACTTTAGCAATAGCATTTTATCTACATGAATTTCCTAAGGAATTATCCCTAACAAAGAATTTACTCAACATTAACTAATCCAACTAGTAAGAGCAAGCAAAATATATGAAACGTTGGTTTTGTGGCTTCTCATCAACCAATAATACTTCTTTTCAAAATCTGCCTAAACCTCAAGATGGGCAAAATCTTTGGCAAGGCGAAAATCCCTTTTGGGTCTGTGGAACTTGGGCAAAACAACAAATCATCACTTTGTTTGATGGCCCTGTTCGCTTGGCTATAGTTGGTACTTGTTTAGAACCATATAAGAGTTTAGTCGAATTATTTCATAACGCTGTCAGAAGTCACGACTACAGTCGTCTGATGAGATTACCAGGAAACTATAACTTAATTGTGCAGGAAAAGGCCGACACTTATGTGTTTACAGATGTAGCTGGTTTGCGACCTGCGTTTTACACAGCTTACAATTCTGGTGTTGTTTACTCCTCTTTAGGGATTGTCCTACAACAATTAATTAAGGCAGAAGTAGATCCTATTTGGATTGCTAACTTTTTAGTGGGTATCGCAGAACCACGCCAAGCGCAGAATCGTTCTCCTTTTTGTAATGTGCAAACTGTGTTACCCGGTCACTATCTACACATATCTAACGGCATCCCAAAATGTAAACAATATTGGCATGGCCCACAAGAATACATTAGCCTTTCTCAGGGTGCGGAGCAGTTGCGCGAACAATTAATAACTGCTGTAGAAGGTAGAGTAAATTTGTATAGTAATGTCACTAGTGACTTGAGTGGTGGTTTTGATTCTACTAGTTTGGCGTTATTAGCAGCAAAAAACTTAGAAAAGAAAGGACAGAATTTACATACAATTACTCTCAAAACTGATTCAAATCTTGAATCAGAAGATTTGAAATACGCTCAACACGCAGCTAGTCTTTACCCTAACATTTCTCCTGTAATGATAGAGAACGATGAGCTACCTGCGGATTATAGCCATTTAGATTCAATTCCCTTAATAGATTCACCAGTAACAGCCATACTTTGTATTGGTGCAATCAGCTATGCGATGAAAATTATTAAATCAAAAGGCTCTCAACTTCACATGAATGGAGAGGGTGGAGATGTAGTAATTTCTGCTCCTAACACTTATTTATCAAATCTCATAAATCAAGGTCGAATAAAAACATTTATTCAAGATACTTATGGCTGGTCTCGACTATACCGCTCATCCCCAATACCCTTGATAACTAGCGCTATAAAACTTAGTTTTACTTCCTATCGTCAATCCTTACTTCAACAAGCTAAAAAACTTACACATAAGAAGCAATCGCCCCAATCACTTGTACGTTTTATATCAGATGGTGAGGGTCTGGGATGGGATTCTGCACCAGATGTTGTTAGTTGGTATACAAGAAATTTAGTAGACTCAGTTGCAGCAGAATTACACAAATGGGCAGCAGAAGCAATGCCTCTTGGCAACTCTCCTGAGCAACATCAAGCTATAAGTTTAATTCAATTTAATGGATTTTGTACTCTGGGTTTACAACAGTTAGCTGAAAATTACGACGTTAATGTAGAATTTCCCTATCTTGATTCCTTAGTAGTTGATGCTTGTCTTTCTGTCAGATCAGAGGAGCGCACAAATCCGTGGACATTTAAACCCCTCCTTTCAACAGCACTTCAATATGATTTACCGCCGAGTGTTTTTACACGGAAAACTAAAGGTGATTATACATCTGATGAGTTTGTTGGTCTTAGGCAAAACCTAGCTTTTATCAATGAACTATTGCAAACTTCTGTATTAGCTGATATGGGTTTGATAGATATTAAAGATTTCCGTACCGCAGTTACACAATTTAATATGGGACTCGTCAATACTGGTTTTTCAGCTTTTAGTCAAACACTAGCAATGGAACTATGGTTACGTAATGTTATAGATACTAATGTTAGTAATAATTTTTGGGAAAATAATACTATTGTCAATAGACAAACAAGCCCACTTCCAGCAAATTTATAATTAAAATCTCTATGCCCTTTCGGGGAGGGATTTGGCAATGGGTAACACTAAGAATTACTCTTTATATTCAAGAGAATTTAAACTAGAAGTTTTTAGGTTATCCAACTAAGTTATGACAACAAGGAGCATAATTAAATGGAAGGAATTCAGGTAGTATCTAATGTGAATACAACATTTTTTGAAAATAGTGCTGTGCTATTAGATTTACGTAAAAATACTTACTATGCGTTGAATGATAGCGCGGCAGATTTTTGGAAAATTTTTGTACAAACAGGTTCTTATGAACAGGCAATAAAAAAAATGTCTGAATTATATGGGCATTCTCCTGAAGTGATTAAAAAGGATTTTGGCGAACTAGTTAATGATTTGTTGAAAGCCAAATTGATTGAATTTGTTACGCCCAATAAAACAAAGTGATGTTAGATCAAATATACAGTAACTTTATGATTCTAAAATTTGGAGAAACGACATGGATGTAGAAACCGCATTAAATCCAATTAGTGTAAAAGTAAATTTAGTAGATCGCTTGAAAGGACTTGCTGCTGTGACAATTGCCTATACAATTTTACGCTTGCTTTCAATGGAAAAAATATGTAGCATTATCACATCACTCAAGCACTTGTGCTCACATCAAATAGACATTGGTGAAGCTGATTTGATTTGGGCAACAGTGCATAAATCTAGCTTTTTATTTTCAGGAAGAGTAGCTTGTCTAGAAGCTTCATTAGCTTTTGTAATCCTTGCGTTGAGTAAAGGTTTATCTTCTACTTGGTGTGTGGGTGTAGCAACAGAACCGTTTCGCGCTCACGCATGGGTAGAAATAGATGGAAAACCGTTCCATGAATCGCATTATGTTGAACAATTCAAAGCTTTGTTTACAGTCTAGCAAACTACAGGAATCCTCAAGTATTTGCATAAGGCAACGTCACTGAATATTTTGCACCTATTCCACAAAGTCCACGTAGGTGGACTTTGTTTGTGTAGTAGCGAATTATATTCGCCCAATTATTGCTTCGTATGCTGTAGTGATCGCCAAATACTCCAGTCTGTTGGTATATTATTCTTAAATCTATCACCCAATTGCTGCAATTGTAGTTTATAATATTATTAACATAGACATATTTTTGTTCTCCAAAAAGTTTGTCTCTAAAATAATTAAGAAGTGTTGCTCGAATCAACACTTCTTAATTATTGTGAGAGATTTTAGTACAGCGTGGTAACTAGAAAAGACGCCGCCAGTGGTAAGTCTTCCAGAAGCGGTTGTCACGTCTTATTCCACGGCCGACCAACAATGTTGCTTGAACTGCATCACCAATTTGCAGCAATTGTGGCTTAGAGTATTGTTTAGTAGTCATGTGTTTGTTCTCCTTAATTTTTGTTTCCATTTGTAGTTGATTTCATCAACCACACTATTAATATAAAAGTAAATCACCTCAAGCTCAATGGAAAAAATTAAGGTGAAATAGGATATTTCTTCGTTTTAAGTTACAACGAGAGAATTCTTATGTTTAATTTTCAATTAAAACAAAAGTTAGTCAATCTAGTTATATTCAGATAGTGTCAATAAGGAAGTAGAACTAATAATAATTAAAAGTATGATTGATAAATGTCTTCAGAATACGTTACTTAATTATTTAGACACTCAATAGACGAGATAGTTTTTATTTAACCCGTAATGAGATGGCTTAAATTTTCTGGCACTAAATAGGGATGAATCACTTGTCCATCTTTGAACCAGATGACACGACGGGTGCAACGAGCTACCTCTGACTCATGAGTCACCATGACTACTGTCATTCCACTAGCGTTTAATTTCGTGAAGATATGAAGGATTTCTTTGGTGGTGTGAGAATCTAATGCCCCGGTGGGTTCGTCTGCAAGCAGGAGAACGGGATTATTGACAATGGCACGAGCGATCGCTACTCTTTGTTGTTGACCACCCGATAGCTGATGAGGTTTATTGTGCAGGCGTTTTTCTAATCCTACGCGCATTAGCGCCTCTGTTGCCGAATCTCGCCGTTCTTGCGGCGGAATCCCTGCATATAGCATTGGTAACATTACATTCTCTAGCGCAGTTAATTGGGGTAAGAGGTGAAACTGCTGAAAGATAAAGCCTAATTTGCGGTTGCGGATGTAAGCTAAATCTTCAGATCCTAAATGAGCTACATCGACCCCATCTAAATAGTAGCTGCCATCAGTGGGGCGATCTAGACAGCCAATTACGTTCATCATCGTAGACTTACCAGAACCGGAAGCGCCCATAATGGCACAGTATTCTCCTGGGGCTACAGTCAAGTTCACACCTGCTAGTGCATGGACTGTTGTTTCCCCTGAACCGTAAATTTTGGTGATGTTTTCTAGGTTAATAATCATGGTAATTAGTAATTAATACCGATTGGTGAGATGATTTGGCTCACAGTAAAAGAAGTAGGAAAGAATAACTACTAACAACTGACCGTTGACTTAAATCCCTCTTAATGCGGCGATGGGATCGAGTCGGGCTGCTTGTCTGGCTGGTGCTACGCCAAAAATTAGACCAATAGAACCGGAAACACTTGCTGCTAAAAATATTGCTCCTATTGGTACGGATGGTTGTAAAGGGGTGAAAATAGCAACTATGAGTGCGCCACTAACGCCAATACCTGTTCCTACTAAGCCGCCTGCTACGGACAGGATAATCGCTTCAATTAAGAATTGGGTAAGAATTGCCTTTTCTGTTGCGCCTATTGCTTTGCGTAATCCAATTTCTTGGGTACGTTCGGTGACAGAAACTAGCATGATATTCATGATGCCAATTCCACCAACTAATAAAGATATACCTGCGATCGCTGCTAATACTAAACTTAAAGTCATCGTCACTTGATTAATTAGGTCTTGGACTGACTTATTGGCGGCGACTGTAAAATCTTTTCTGCCCCGTCTGCGTGTCAAAATATTAATTGTTTGAAATGCTGCTGCGCGAATGCTATCTTGATTTTTTGCTGACAGATCTAAGTAGTCGACGGGAATACCATTAGGCGATCGCCTGCCGACTAGCTGGTCTGCCATAGTAGTAATTGGCACGTAGGCTATATCATCAGGGTTATTCCCCATAAATGCACCTTTTGCCTCCATCACTCCAATTACTTGAAAACTCAAGTTATTCATCTGCATTGATTGACCGATGGGATTTTCATTACCAAAAAGTTTACGAGCAACTACTGGCCCCAAAATCACCACCTGAGAATTTTGCTTTAACTCAATTGGGTCAAAAAAACGACCTTGACGTACCCGGAGATTGCGAACATAAAGAATTCCTGGGGTTGTACCTGTGACATTAACTTTACTGATGCGTCCCTGACGTGATAATTGCAAGTTGCTGCTAATTTGCGGTGCAACTTCTTGGACGGCCGGAGCCATAGTTGCGATCGCTTGAGCATCTGCTAATACCAGCGATAGTATCTCTGAGTTTACACCCTCTATATTATCGCCACCAGCAAATACCGATAGTTGATTTGGCCCGAGAGACTCCAGCTTTTCTTGCGTAAAGTTTTGCGCCCCTTGCCCAATAGCGACCATTGTAATCACAGAGGCATTGCCAATAATAATCCCAAGCATAGTCAAAGTACTGCGGAGCTTATTTGCAGTCAAAGTTTTAACTGCCATTTGTGTACTTTCTAGTAAATTCATAATAATTCGTGATTAAAACTATAGAAATCCTGTGTGATTTTAAAAAATCTCAGTACAAATCGAACAATCTTCTGTTCTATACCCAGTACCCTATTCTAAAATTCAACTTTATCTACACCCTCGATTTTCTCTGTACTGGGGGGAGATATTAACACGCGATCGCCTTTCTGAAGACCTGATAAAATTTGCACTTGATCGCCACTAGTGGCGCGGACTTTCACGGGTTGGAAACGAGCAGCATTTTGGGTATCAGGAATATATACCCCGGTCTGACCATTAGGCTGAGTTGCTACAGCCGCTAGAGGAATTACTAGAGCATTCTTAATAGTCTGACTGTGGAATATGAGGCGCACATTCATTCCAGATTTCAGCTTGTCTTGCCCACTAGATAGAGCTACTTTCACACGAAAAGAAGTAACATTGTTTTCTTGTACTGCTCTTGGTGCAATCAAATTTACTTTTCCTTTAAAGGTTTCATTAGAATAAGTGTCTGTTTGAATATCTACCAACTGACCGCGATTGATTTTAGCAATGCTAGCTTCAGGAATCCTGGCTTCAATTTCTAAACCACTAGAAAGTTCGGCAATTGAGGCTGAGGTTGCGCCTTCAGTAGTAGAAGCTGATGTGGTGGGTGTAACAAAATCCCCTTCTTGGGCAAAGCGACGGGTAATAATTCCTGCAAACGGCGCACGGATGACAGCATTATTCAACTGACTTTGATAAAAAGCTAACTGAGCTTTGGCCTGTGCTACCTCGGCTTCACCTTGGGTAATTTCTTCAGGACGTAAGCCATTTTTGGCTTTATTCAAACTTTCCCGTTGTTCCTTAAGCCTTGCTCGTTCTGCTTCCAAGTTAGCTCTAGCTTCTTGTTCTTTAGCGACAAACTCTTCAAAGGCATTGCGGGAAATAGCACCCGCTTGTACCAACACTTGATTGCGTTGCATTTCTGCGATCGCTCGATTCAATCGAGTTTGAGATGCAGCTACGGATGCTTCTGCGGTAGCAACTCTGGCTCGTGATTCAGCAATTTCCTCTTGCCGAGTGCCAGATACCTTTTGTTTTAAATCAGCCACAGCTTTATCTAGTGATGCTTGATACTGATTTACCTGTGCTTGTAATCTTTCACTATTCATACGGGCAATAATTTGTCCTTTTTGGACGCGATCGCCTTCGTTGACATACAATTTAGTAATGCGTCCAGAATCTTCCGGGTTGAGATTAATTTTTTGTAATGCTTGCACCACCCCATTAGCTTGAATTTGCGCTACCCAATCTTTAGTTTGGACTAAAACAGTTTGACTAGTTAAATCTGGCTGGGGGGAAGTTTCTTGCGTTTTCCAGTAAACTGTCGCCACACTTCCTAAAGTTCCGGCTATCAAGATGCCAAAAATCCAAGGATTGAATTTCTTCATGCGATTCAATGATAAAGTTTGCATTTTAATACCTCACGACTAATAACTAAATAATCTGTTTATTTGGATGTTTAAATTTTAGAATTTGAGTGATATATTCCACATGGATCTAAATTCCCAAAAGCTATTGCGACTAAAGTCCTGTAATAAATAGGACTTTAGTACTAAGCTTTAGATATCTTCGATAGCATACAGTGTGAACTAACACCTTTTGTCAAAGTATCAACGCCGTGAACCGTCTACTGCAAATCAAAACCCATCCTTTTCGGTTACTGCTCTACCTAGAGTGGATTTTGCTGATTGTCACCATTATGGGTGAGCTACCGTGGGAGGAAATTCCCTACTTAAAAACACTGTTGGGAGACTTATCGGAGCAATCACAGCCTTCTTCGTCTTTTGGGTTATTGAAGATACTGTGCATTTTCGGATTCGGGTTAATGGGGTTGTGGTTGCCAAAAGGCACAACCATCAGCAAATGGCTTTATACGGCGCTGGAATTGGGAATCATTTGGCTACTAAATGCTTTAAGTGATTGGCAAGTATATTTTCTACCTCCTTATTTAATTGTCGTCCTCCGCAGCTGTCTGATTTTTCCACCAGTGGAACGGCTAATAGCAAGTGGATTGGTCTTTGTTTCCTTCTTGCTATCACTTGTGATGTCTGCCAACGATATTTCTGCTATTCAACAGGAACTTACACAAACCAAACCTTTAAGTGTTGCCCAAATTAAAATTTGGTTAATTATTAGTAATATCAACACAGCATTTTTATTTGGATTGATGTTGGTATTTGTGTTAATGCTGGTAAATGCATTACTCACAGAACGCCAAAGTCGGCAACAACTAACATTTGCCCACAACCAGCTACACCAATACGCTTTACGAATAGAAGACCAAGCGACTTTACAGGAGCGTAACCGCATCGCCCGTGAGATTCATGATTCCTTGGGTCATGCATTGACAGCGCAAAGTATTCAATTGGAAAATGCTTTATTGTTTTGTCACTCTAACCCAGACAAAACCCAAGCATTTGTAAGTGAAGCCAAGCAACTAGCAGCAGTAGCTTTGAAAGAAATTCGCCAATCAATTTCAACCTTGCGTTCTGATCCTTTGCAAGAAAAAAACTTAGAATCAGCCCTTGTCACTTTAATTGAAAACTTTGGCACTAGGACAAATATCACCTTAGACAGCACAATTTGCCTTAGACACCCGATGACGGCTGAAATTAAAACTGCTATTTATCGCATTGTCCAAGAAGCCTTAACGAATATTTCCAAACACAGTCATGCGACGCAAGTAACCCTTAATTTGCGAACGACACTTGAATACTTACATCTGTTCATAGAAGATAATGGTAGAGGCTTCAATCCAGAACAGAATACAACAGGTTTTGGTTTACAGGGAATGCGAGAAAGAACGGTAGCCTTGGGAGGTAACTTTAGGTTAGCCAGTCAAGTAGGAATGGGTTGCCGTGTAACTGTTTATATTCCACTTGGGAAATTTCTGCCATGATTCGCTTGTTGCTGGTAGACGACCAGATTATCATTCGCCAAGGACTTAAGAGCTTGCTAGAGTCTAAACCAGACCTAGAGGTTGTCGGAGAGGCTGAAAATGGCCAACAGGCACTGGATATGATTGAGTATCTGCAAGGAACGTCCCTACAACCGGATGTAGTTTTGCTGGATGTGCGGATGCCTGTAATGGATGGCGTTGCGGCAACACAGCAAATTTGCTTACGTTTTGGAGGAACGCAGATTTTGATTTTGACTACCTTCGATGATGATGAATATGTTTTCCAAGCAATGCGCTTTGGGGCAAAGGGGTATTTGCTCAAAGATACCCCTTTGGAGGATCTAGCGATCGCTATTCGAGCAGTTTACCGAGGTTACACTCATCTTGGCCCTGGACTTTTTGAGAAAACACTGGCGCACCAAAGTGCTACTCATTCCGTTAGATCAGCCATTCCACTCGAATTGGCAGAACTGTCGCCTAGAGAACGGGAAGTGTTGCGATTAATTGCTTCTGGTACGAGCAATCGTGAAATTGCACAAGCACTTTACATTTCAGAAAGGACTGTGAAAAACCACGTTACTAGTATTTTAAATCGATTGAACTTACGGGATCGCACTCAAGCAGCACTTTTTGCTAGTTCGTTTTTTCCCCTTCTTGATAATGCATAAGTAGCTGACATCAGTGCTATCAAATTTGATATCAATACAGCAATTTCACAGAGTTTACACAACCAAGTGACACCCAACAACTTCCGCAAGGCGTATCTAGCTAATTATTGAATGTTTTGATTAATGCCCCTAGGTATTGAGCCGAGATATGAGTAAAAACCTGCAAGATGGTCTGAAAAGCCTTGCTGTATATAATTTTTAGCGTTTTTGAGGCGAAAATAGGATTTTGCCTGAACATACTTGCAGTCTGAGGGTCAATAATTGCTTTCCGCCTACCCAAGAGTTTAATAAATACTGTGTGGTAGGAGGCTCATGCTTGGGGCTGTAATTCCTTGCCTGTAGGAGTTTCAGAGAATTTATGGCGAAAGATATTCATCGTTCAACCTGTAAAACCTGTAAATAAAATTAATAAATACTCCAGTTCTTGTAGCGATACATACCTAAGATTTGCGCTCTCCTGCCAATTTTACTTAAAAATGCGTGAACCTTATATATAGTAAGAGTTTCCAGACCATCTTGCAGGTTTTTACTTGTATCTCGGCTCAATACCTTTACGGTTACAGGTTGGAAGTCGTCGTTGCCCAGTAGTGACAGCTACTAAGGTAACGGCGCATATATTCAGATAATAAGGGGATCATACGATGAAAACCCGCTCCGGTGAATTTAGACAAGCTTTTAGAAATACTCCAAGACGTGGCTTGCTAGAGCATTTGTCTGGTAAGCGCCTGAGTATAACGGAAGTTCCCGCTACAACCTACATCAAACTTCTGAGCAGCGAAATTGGTACTAAAAGAGTATTAATGCTAACTTAGGTACTGCTAATATCAATGCTATTAGCATATTCAGCTAACTCTTTTCTGATTCACCAACAGCGATCGCAAATACCGCCGACATTCCGCCTCACCCTTGTATATCAGAATGCGAAGGGCCTCGATTTCCTGCGCTGAAGAAACACAAATTTCCGTGATCGCTGGAATCAGTTCTTGTTGAGAATGCACATAACAGAGATGTTGCTGCTCTAACTCAGCGAGTTTGGATTTTAACTGCTGTACCTGCCGTAATGCTTTGGTCAAGGACAATTCTCTGTGCTGAAAATCGTTGTCTACAGATAACCGCATGTTGTAACTCCTTTGTATGTTTAGGTTAATACCTCGATTGTTGGGGTATTTGCTTCCTTCCGGTTCGTTAATTCTCCGCAAACTCTTCAACGCTATGCAATTCTCGTTTAATAATTTGCGCTCCCAACTCCCGATGCTGGCCCTTGGAGTTCGTGAATACATATCGGGCTTGCACAGCACATTGGGACTGATGGCTGTATCGGAGTTGCACACCACGGAACTCGTAAAGCTTTCCTTTGACAAGTGTTTTTGGTTCAATCATTTATAATTACTTCCTTGTATTGACTGATCTGTTCTACTTCATCAATCGCCCCAATCACCTCAAACAGAGCATTTACAGCATCATTCAGCACCACATCATTTGAGGTTGAAAAATACTCTGAAGACTCAATGCCGCGATACTCGATTGTGCTTTGAACAAGCCGTAAACTCTGCTGACATCCCTGGAGAATCGCCCGTATTTCAGATGTAGTTAGTATGATTTCCATAACTATTTTGTTAGT
>NZ_JACXXN010000066.1 GCF_014904695.1 Nostoc sp. MG11
TTTATTAACCCAGATTTTTGCCAAGCTTACTTCTTTAGGACGTATTCATCCCGTTTCCACAGGCGTTGAACCCTCTTAAATTGGCTAAGGTATTGGTTCGTATAACTCTTTTGGCTGGACAAACTCTCCAGCTGCATCAAACTGTCGAGGAGTTCGCAGTTCTGCCATCACGATATTCTTAAAGAGATTATTGCGCCATTGCTGATAAGCTGTTTGGAGTGCTGTTTGCTCGTCGCGCTCATAGGAAAGCTGCACTTTCAATATCATCGGCTTGCCTTCCCCTCCGCCTCTAAGGAAAGCATCTACGACTTTTTTTAACTTCTCTGGTGGACGCGAAATTGTAATCAGTCCGTCTGCCCAACTGCCCAACCATTCTGCGGTTTCAACGGTAATGGCAGCGCCAATGATTAAAGGTAGTGTTTCAGGACGTGTATAAAGCTTTGCTTCTTCAACACAGACTAGACCGTGATGAGTCATAGTTTCTCCTGCCCAAAGTGCGCGGATAATATCGACACATTCTTTGAGACGAGCATTGCGATCGCTTTTGCAAGGCCAATGTTCTCCAGTAATATGTTCGTTGAGCGCCTGACCGCTACCAACTGTCAGCCAGAAGCGATTGGGAAACATTTGTGCCAAAGTTGCTGCTGCTTGAGCAATGATAGCAGGGTGATATCGGTGTCCGGGAGCGCAAACAACACGATAGCTAAGTGCAGGTGTTGCCTGCATGGCTGCACCAAGCCAAGACCAAGCAAAACCGCTTTGTCCTTGATCTTCACTCCAAGGGTGGAAATGGTCAGAGGAAAGGGCAAGGGTAAAGCCTGCCTGTTCTGCCATTTGCACGTACTTTAGCAGCTCGCTGGGTTTGAATTGTTCGTGGGAAGCATGATAGCCAATTTTTACCATAAAAGATTCTCCGTAGTTTTTATATACTTCTTGTAGTTGAAGTCAGGCATTTAGCGTATCTGATTCATTCACAACTAGCGATCGCATTCCAATCTTGTTAAGTTAATTTTTACCCCGTAGTCGTGCATTCTTTCGCTGACATAGAGAAAGACAAAGTAGAGAATTTTACTATTAACTAACCACGGTTACTTGATAGTTGCGGTTTTCCCAGTTTTGTGAATTAGTCCAGAAAAATGTAAAGTTAATGGGCGATTGTTGGCTAGGGGAAATAGTAATATCTACGAATTCAATATCAATTGCAGTTGCTGTTGAGTTAGTATTTTGTACCGTCTGCCAGTTATTATTTGACCAGTGCAAGCAAAAGGGAGCTAACGCTTGAATTCGCAGCGTATATCCCGCCTTCAAGGTGCGAATTTGACGGTTGAATTTCCAAATTTCTAGAAACTGAGTTGGTTTAGAATTCTCCAGATAACGGTTTGCTACTTCTGGAATCCAATCAAATACCTTACCATCTCGAACAGAACGTAGTAGCTTCACATACTCTGCGTGCGCCCATGCTAAGGCATTGCTGAACCTGTGGGTTTTCCAAAATACAAATGAGAGTCTGGATGGTCTGGTTCATCCCAAATTTGTTCTGGTAACAATCCCGTGTCTGAAGCAAAGCCTTCCATCGCTTGGATAAAAGGTTGTACATCATGCCCTACAGCTAGCTCATAATGTCCCCTTTCTCCTGTCAATAAAGGCCAGGCTCGTCCTTTGCCGTGATGCAAGAAAGGGCCGCCATCTTCTCGTTGTCCGTAGCCGTCGTGATTGTAACGATGCCAGCAAGAACCAAAGGGAGTGTCTACCTTAAGCACTGCATCCACGACTTTAAGAGAATCGACAATTAAAGGATCGTCAGGCTTGCGAACGCCGTAGCGCACCAATTCCAGAAAACCTGCATCGACAATTTCTTTTGCTGGAAATTGCCACTGACTACCAGGAGGACAGTTGGCAATAGCCAGCATTTCCTGATTCGGGTCTTCATTTGGGTGGGGGTTATGAATATCTACCGGATTAATCCGAATGTAATGCCGTTTAATTTCAGGAACCAAAGTGCCTTCAGTTGTTACCGTCCAGGCTTCTAAGTGACTTTCCAGGAAATCGGCGTACTCTTCAATGAACTCAGCAGTACTCTGATCTCCTCGTTCGCGGGCAAAGGTTGCCGCACAGATAAGAGCTGCAATAGTTGAGGCAAGGGTTGAAGGCGAATAACCGCTAGCTTCTTCCCACCGTTCTTGCTGGGTAGCGGGGCCGTAATTGATTAAGTACTTAGTTGCCTGCATCACCATCGGGTAGGGGTCAAATTGACGTAAGGCGTTGTGCCGATAAAGTTGCCACGCTAGCAGAATTGGGGAGGCTACTTCGTCAAGCTGAATTCCTATCCAGTAGGGTTCGCCATTTATCCAAAAGTTCTGAGCAAAACCACCATCTTGCTGCTGGCTGGCAGCTAGGTAAATTAATGCTTCTAAGGCAGTTGCCTTGTGTCCGGCTGCAAGCAATGCTGTAACGCTATTTACCATGTCGCGGGGCCAAACTAAATGGTAGCCTCCTTGTTGTTCATCGCCGTGGGCATCACCCCAAGGAATTGACAGCGAAGCAATCATTGCACCGGGATAGATTTTGTCTTCGTGTGCTAGTAGAACGCTAAAGCTACTGTGATAAAGATTACCTCCATCACCTGAAACTTGTTCTAGTGGTAGGCGGTCTTCACAGGCACTGTTCCACTGGTTGATGTAGCGGGCTTTCTGTTCTTCAAAAGGAATATCCAAGGATAGCAAAAGGGTTGTCACCGCATCGTGGAGGTGGCTAGCGAATGCCAGCCCTAACGTGAATTCCTGACTTGAATCGATTTCGGCTGTCAGGGCAATATTCCCTCTTTGAGCTTCCTGAAACTCCCAGTCCATCTGGAAATTATCTGCTAAGTCTGTCCAACCGTCGCTTTCACCAACATAGCCACAAGAGGTACGCATGAAGGGAACGGTTGCTGCCATTGCCAACCAGTTATTATCTTGTTGAGCCGTTAAAATTTTTACTCCTGCTACTTCTACTACTCTAGCGCTATCATTCCAGCCGCCAATACCCAACTGCGGCACACACAGCACGTAGAGCCGGAGTTTTGCTAATACCTGTGGATTACCCGTAAGATGCGTGTGTTGCAGAATGCATGAATCTCGGGGGTTAGTAATGATTTCCTTGATAATAGTGTAGCGTTCTTCCGGATGGGAGTTGGTAATGCGGTATCCGAGAACGTGGGGGGCGATACGTTCAGTTTTGGTATGGAGATGACGCTGTTCTTCATGGAAAAAGCTAGAGCCATCAGTAATCAAATATTGCAGATTCCGGATTTGGGGACGGTCAATGGTAGGGTAGTAAACTTCATTGAGAATGCCATTGGAAAGGGTGAACCAAACGCGACTGGAGATGGCGTAAGCAGTTCCTACCCCATCTTTATTACCTTGAGTCCAACGAGGTTCTTGTCCTGGTTGTCCAAAAGCTGCGGGTTGAGTTTGCTGTTGTGTCATTTTTTATGCCCTTCTCTTCAGTTAGAACCTGCACCTATGACTCCAATTAGTTGCAACAGATAAATAACTGCGAATACGGCGAAAAATATTCCCGCGATCGCAGTCCCAGCGAAAATTATCTTTGATGGTCGTAGTTCCTTTGGTAGCATTCGCTGGTTGAGGAAGAGAGTAAGCCCAGTAACAATGGGAATATGAGCCGCTTCAATTGCGCCTGCGGTTTGTAGCAGGCCGACAGGTTGACCGAAGAACAGATAAATAGTGATCGGTAAAACTGTCAGTAGCAGTACAATATAGAAACGTTGCAAAAACTTTTCATTCGTCCAGCGTCCCCGCACACCAAATCCTTGCAGAATAATTTGCGTACCATCAGCAAACATCCGTCCAAAACCATCTTCTACTGAAAGTACGATACTACAAAAGGTAATAAAAACAATCGCCACCATAAACCAAAAGCCAAACGGCCCCCAAAGGTCGCCTAGCAAGCTTCCTAGAGTTTCTGCTACCTGATTTTCTTGTGGTACAAGTCCCTGCGGACGCAGCAACTCGCTACCAAGAATCAAGAAAGATAATGCCGCCAACAGCGCACCAACCACAGCTAAGGTATAGGATATGGTCATCAAATTTAACCAACCGCGCAGTTTCTTTTTTTCCTGTTGGTTGAGTTGCTTGGGGTCTATCCTCTCTTGTCCCTTAACACTAGCAGCACCGTATCCTCTAGCTTCTACCCAGTAGGAATACCACATTAACCCAGCTGCTCCTGCTAGCATAAAACCCAGCCAAGGTAGTATTTCTTGATACCGCACATTTTGGGGAATTTGCGGTACTAACCCAGCTGCCAGTTGGCGAAAGCTAGGAAAAACAAGTTTAAGTTTTCCCAACCGTGTGGTGACTCTGGTATCTTTACCATATTTTGTGACTGCTGTTTGTTACTATTATTGGTTTTGAGTTGGCTGTTACTGTTGGTTTTGGAGTACAACTAGAGAGAAATAAAGCTAGAAGCATGAGAAATACTAACCCTTGATGTTGGCTTTTGATCTGCATGAATTTGTACCTCCTAAATTTCAAATTATTCTGGAATTATTTCAGCCTATTTTAATTTTTGTATTTTTTAATAAATTTACTGATAACTAACTCAAAGGTTGAATTTTCGCCTCATATGCAGCGTTATTTAAACCGCCACCTCCATAACCTTTTTGAGAATTAATTTCATCTTTTAAAGCAGTAATTCGCTCGTTTGTTGCGGGATGGGTACTCAAAAATGTTGGTAGCGATCGCTGTTGGAGTAACTTTTGCATAAAAGCAACCATCGCAGATTGAGCATAACCAGCACGTCCTAAAGTTCTCAGTCCTCTTCGATCGGCTTCAAATTCATCCTCTCGACTATTAGGACGGCGTAATGCCAAATCCACACCAATCTGAACTGCGGTATTGCGTTCTAATCCGGCCGCAGTGGCAACACCACGAGCGATCGCTGTTTCTCGCATTTGTTCTATTGAATGTCGGCTAGCAATATGACCAATTTCGTGAGCGATAACACTAGCTAATTGAGCTTCATTATCTGCGGCTTTTAACAAGCCAGTGGTGACATAGACATAGCCTCCCATTGTAGCAAAGGCGTTTACACTCTCATTTTTAACTACCTGAAATGTATAAGGAATATCAGAACGAGTGCTATTTGCTGCCAACTTTTGACCAATCTGATTGACATAGCGATTCACATTTTGATTGAGATAAAGCTGAATCTTACTGTTAACTAACTGCTGATTAATTTCCTTGCCTAACTGAACTTCTTCTTGATCGGAAATATTGGATAACTGAAATATTTGGACTCCTTGAATCAAAATATCAAACCATGAAATTGCCTGCGTCTTTTGAGGCGAACCGATACAAATGCCAAGCGCTACCAAAACTGACAGCAACAAATACAACCAGCGACGAGAGAAACGAGAGAAAATGAAAAAGAAAGAATTTAACATCAGCTTATTCAAGTTAACTACGGTGTTCAGAATTGGCGAACACTCCCTCTGCCAGCGAATCTGCTCAAATCGCTCTACATTTAAACGTCGTCCCTGATGAACAACTTCATTGCCGTCTATCCAAACTTGCTGCCGCTCAAATCCGTGGAGGTGCAATTGAACACCCGCATAAGGAAAAGCATAATCTCTCTGTTGTTTTCAAGTTAGTTCTAAGTAGGCTAAAACACATCTAATTTACATATCTAGATTTAATCAAACTCTTGTGTTGTGCGGTGGGCATCTTGCCCGCCCGAATTATGCAATTTTTATGTGGAACAGCTTAGCCTTGATTCTGCTATTGCGGAATTGCTGAAGGGTAAACTTCATTTGCAACCAATACAGGTTTATTTCTGTACTCTGCTTCTAGCTGCTTCTGTAAAGTCAAATCCCATGTCAGGTCATATTCTCGTTCTATTTCAGCGACAACAAACGGACGTAACACACCTGTTACAGCCACCGTCTCTCCTTCATTGACAGTTGCTTTGGGAGTCTTGGGGCGTATAACTAACAAGTCTTGTCCGCCAAATAACTTATCTTCATCAAGGGTGAGTAAGTTTGCATTTCTAATATTTTCCACTTCACCCGTTACCGCTATGACTTTACCGTAATAGAGTTGGGGGTTTGTGGTAATTTCACCTGGTTTAGGAGCAAGTGCAAGTGATTGAGCGATAATTGCAGGTTGATTTTCGTACTCTTTGTACAAGTTTGGACCTAAACCCAACTTGTAATCTCGATTAATGTCTGCGATCACAAACTTACGAACTTGACCTGTTGCTTGAATTGGTGTATTTGGGTCAGTAGGTAAATTAAAAACTTTACCTGAGGCATTTACAACTAAAATCGGTTCAGCGCCAAAAAACTGTTTATCGCTAATTGTAAAAGTTGATGGGCCGATTTTTCTGATGGGTGTACTTCTAACTGTTACAGTTTTACCGATTAGTTGGTTTGTATTGTCTACGACTTCCTCTGTAGTAACATTAGTTTCTGGTACTGCGGCTTCCCGCTCTAAGTTATTAGTACAAGCCGGAAGCAGTATTGCAAAAAGTGCTAGAGCAATAGCTTTTTTAGAACTTTGCTTAGTTTTAAGAAAGTTAATCATTTCCAACTCTCCATTCAGATTGATTTGTGTCAAGTTCAGTTGATGACTTATTACTCAAAACTCCCAAAGTTTTTGCGTTAGTCTTAGTGATGAGTTTTCAACCGAACTTGATAATGGACGACAACAAAAGTCTGAATTTGTTATCATAAGCGTTTTAACGCTCTCAAAATTAATGCAGTTAACCACATTAATTTAAAAAGACTTGACCATCCTTTTGAATTCTCAATACACCTTGATTATTATCGAAGTTGGTTGTTTCATCTAACGAGACTGCGAGTATCCCTTCAGAAGTAGACATGGGCATAACTTTTATTAATCCACCATCTTGACGAACCAAGGTAATACTGACAGGCGTTGGTAAGTCTCGTAAAATAAACTCTTGTCCACCTGCGAGAAATCGAGGCTGTGTATGACCAATTGCTTGATAAGAAATACCAGCGTTAGTGTTATTTTTTAATTTCACATCGACTGTGCCTGCTGTTGGTGTGATAGTTGCAATGGGGTCTTGTCGGGTTTCTGGAGCTGGTATTGTTTGGCGATTAACAGGTATATCCCCTGGCTGTACCACAACTCCCCCCTGTTCTTTTAATCGGAGAGTTGCAGCATTAGGTGGGCATCCCTCTGGAACCAAAACTCGATTATTATGTGGTTCTTCGTAGAAAATGTGAGGACAGGGATTAAGTACAGAAAGGGCTGCTGATGCAGCGAGGGGTATAGCTGGCAGACCGATTAATAAACTGCCAAAAATACTTGCTAATAACCCAGTCTTTTTTTTGCTTGTTTGATTTTTTTGACTCATAAATTTTTCCATTTTTTAATCAAAAATATGCATACATCTGAGTTAAGTTTGATATCTGAAATAATTCATTTTTGAGACTAATAGCTGATTTAAAAGTTAATTAAAGTCTTGAATTTGTAGATGACAACAACGAATTGTATCTGATATAAGTGCAGTCACCTCAGCGCTTGTATAAATTTCCAAATTAGCATCTGGTAGCGCTTTAAATAAGAGACGTTGACCTGGAAAAACAACCCGCTCCAAGTACCAATTTGGAATATTGGTTATCCGAACAATCTGAACTCGATTAGTAGCATTAACATAACCACAGGGAATTTTATCGGAATAATCACAAGGTAGAAAAGGTAGTTGAGGCATAGTTTTTGCCAATCGCTACTTCTGTTGTCTTAATATCTTTTTATTTGCAAATAGCCGTCCTTCGTACAGTTTGAGCCTTGGATGGTCTGTGTCACTTAGTTCATACAAATCTGGATAGTGATGGTAATTATAGGTAGCGCCAGCCTCGTTAGCTTCCTCTTCAGAAACATTAGGCATAGTATCTCCCATTGGCTCATTTAAAATAGCAACTTGATTGATTGTCATTGGCCCAATTGGTATGAAAGGTACTACCGGGTTGACGAAAGAACTACTAGCAGGAGTGATACTGTAAACATTTCTTACCTGTTCTTCATAGTTACGATCAATTTTCAGGTCATGATTAAATCTAGGCAAATTTTCTGCCTGCTCTTGAGTAATACTCGTGGTGTAAGCTCGTTCTTCTGAGAAATTAATCTGAGAAAGTCCAATTGGTAGCAGCACTTGTTTGCTGAAAATCCAGAAGCCCAAGTCAATAATCAAATATCGGAACTTCCCTTCATTTTCATCAAGTAAAATGTCGTTAATAGTGCCATTTTTTTCACCATTAATAATTGAATAAATACTAAAACTAATAATGTTATCTTCGCCAAATATTTCACGGTAATTTGGAAGAGTATCTGTGAGTTTTAACAGAGCCATATCATTCTCCAAAAATATTTAGTGCTAATGTCAAAAAAAAGGATATAGCAATCCGATTTGATTCCTGAAATCACTTATGTAGGCAAGTCATAAAGAATAGATGTGTATGGAGTTTTTCCAAAAATCAAATAAGATTCCTATAGTTGGCTTAATACTTACCAAAGACGCTATACCCCAAGTCACGGATAAGCAAGCTCAATTAATCAATTCCTGGCTGACGGCTGATTACATTCATCTGAGAATGACCAACATTCCTTGGTGCATCGTAAACACGCCACTGGCGAATACCTCGATTGTTAAGAATAGCTTCGGCACGACGAATTTCGCTTTCTGTGGCTTCAACTATTACGAGATAATCTCCTTGCGACACTCGGTCGTTATAAAATCTGGCTTCGTCTTCAGGAATTCCCCAACCAATTAAACCACCAAAAAGACCACCTGTTGCTGCGCCAATACCACCTCCTAGAAGGGTATTTGCTAATACAGTTCCCAATGCTAGACCGGGGCCAACTCCGGGAATTGCCAGCACTGCTAGTCCTTCAAATAAACCAACTAAACCTCCTGCTGCACCACCTGCGATCGCACCAGTTTTAGCGCCTTCACTAGCTAAGTTTCCATCTGGGTTAGTCATATCTGCACCTCTGAGCTTGCCATCTGCATCTTTGGCTATTACAGAAACTTGATCAAAAGAAAAGCCAGCGTCTATCAGTTCCCTGAGTGCCTGTTCTGCTTCTTGATGATTAGGAAATACACCAATAGCATGTTTGAGTCCAGTTAATGTCATATTGCCTCTTATTAGTCGATGTCTAAATGATTGAGCAAAAATTCAGAAGTTTGGTTTGTTGGGGTTGAAAATGACTCTTCAAACAAGTTTTTTTCAATCTGACTTGAATGTGAAGTTTCAGAAAAAGTTGAGCCGTTCAACTGTTTAAAGGAGTCATGAATAACTTGCTATAGTTTGAATCTAAATCCTAATAGTGGAAAACTAGTGGAAGACTTGAAAATATTTTTCAAAGTACTACTTGAGATTTAGGGTTGCACAACTCAAGGATGATTAAAATAATTAAGTACCTCCCATCAGAGGATAGTAGTCTCTATGAATCACCAAATTGGAAAAGAGCGATCGTGCAGCTACTATTGCTCTACCCACTCCAACAACCCCAGAGAAGTAACTCCACCAAAAAAGTGAGCGCCAATCATATTAACGTTTGCCAGTATTACAAAAATATCTAGCGAACGAATGACATTTTCCGGGTTGTAAACTGCCACTCCTTGGGGTTGGGCTAGAGATTTCGCCAGTACTACTGCAACTGTCGTTTCAGATCCGACAAAAGAAATTAATAACCCTATCAAACTGACTATTAATCCAATCCGTAAAACTTGAATTACGTCCTCCTTCCTGGGATGGTTTTCTGGATTTGGTGCTTGCAAACGTCTAGCTAAACGCCTATAACGGAAAGCCCAGTAGACCCGAAAGCACAGCAATAATATGGCAACAATAGCTAAAAATATACCGAAACCAATGCCTGGATTATTCGTTTGAGCAGTAAGGTTACGGCTAAAGGACGCAAACAACAAAGCGATGCCAGAAATACCACCTAGTACTAACTGTACCCAGAAGCTCACCCGACCTGCTATGCGAAAAGTAGCGGCAAATTCTTGTTTGGTCGGTGGTTGTGAGAAAAAATCTAATTTCTTCAACATAATACACACTCTTAGTTATTATTTATTGGTTTAAGGCTGCTGCTACTTGAGCAGCTAATTTTTTAGGATTAAAGGGTTTACTAATTACACCTTTGACATCTAATCGAGCAAACAAATGCTGGTCTTTACCGCGCCCCCTAGCTGTCAGCAAAATTACAGGAATGTGCTTAGTTTTTGTATTTACTTGTAGCAATTGAAATGTACTTGTTCCGTCTAGATCGGGCATCATTACATCTAGAAGGATGGCATCCGGTTGAGCAGTCTGAGCTAACAGCAACCCCTCATTACCACTCTTAGCGGTCAATACCTGCCAGCCTCCCATAATTTCTAGGCAGGTCTGAATCAATTTACGGATGTCATCTTCATCATCAATAACTAAAATTTGCTTGGCTGTCATCGTTATTGTCTTGTTGGTATTTCTATCTACCAATACAATGCGTTCTTAGTTGTTTAGGACTACCATGTTTTTTAGATTTATCTTTAAAGTTAAGGCTTGAAAGTGGAAAACTCGTGTAGAAGTGGAGGATTCCAAAAAGATACCTCTGAAAAATTTGCTTCTCTACCGCCAGACTTATCACAAAAGCGTTTTCATGCTGATACCAACACTACAATATGCTAAATTTTAGGCGATCGCAGCTAAAACGCTATGGCGTTGCTATCTTAACGGTTTTCCTAGCACTGCTACTGACAAACTTGCTATGGCTGCTGCATAAACTGAGTGTTTACCCGCTATTTTTTGCCGCTGTCATGATTAGTTCTTGGTATGGCGGCTTGAAACCGGGAATGCTAGCAACTGTTCTATCTGCTTTAGTCTGCGCCTACTTTTTTTTACCTCCAATTTATTCGCTAGCTGTTACTGGGTTCAATGCAGTGGGGCTGGTTCAGTTTGTCTTAGTGTCAATGTTAATCAGCATACTAAACCAGATGTTGCGTTCTGCCCAACAGCAAGCCGAAATCAATGCACGCCAAGCGCAGCACAACTACGAACGCCTACGTCAAAGCGAAGAACGTTACCGTTTGTTTGTGGAAGGAGTGAGGGAATACGCAATTTTTATGCTGGATGCAAACGGTTTGATTATCAGTTGGAATATTGGAGCAGAACGCATTTTAGGCTATCAGGAATCAGAAATTATTGGTCGGCATTTTTCGTGTATTTTTATACCCCAAGAAATTGAGCAGGGCATACCCTCAGCAGCATTGAGGACAGTTGTAGCCAAAGGTGTATCTAGAGACAATCGCTGGCATCTCCGTAAAGATGGTACGCGATTTTGGGCAAATGGTGTTATCATCCCCCTACGGTACGGAAATATGCACGGCTTCGCCAAAATCCTGCAAGACCTAACCGAGCGTAAACAATCTGAAGAAGAACGCGAGCAACTACTACTGCGCGAACAAGCCGCACGCGCGGAAGCAGAAGCAGCAAACCGCTCAAAAGATGATTTCTTAGCAATAGTTTCTCATGAATTACGCACCCCCATGACCGCAATTCTGGGATGGGCTGGAATGTTGCAAACAGGTGAGCTAGATGAAGCGAGGGTGAGAGATGCGATTGAGACAATTGAGCGCAATGCCAATTTGCAGATGCAACTAATTGAAGACCTGCTTGATATTTCGCGCATTGTTCAGGGAAATCTCTCACTGAATTTTGCCTCAGTTGACCTAATGGAAGTAATTGCAGCGGCGATAGAAGTTCTACAGCCATCGGCAGATGACAAAACTATTCAAATTGAGCCGATGTTTGATACTTCGGTAGAACCGATTTGGGGCGACTCAGACCGCTTGCAACAAGTAGTATTAAATCTGCTATCTAATGCAATTAAGTTTACACCTGATGGTGGACGAGTTGAGGTAAGGCTGTCAACCATTGCTAAATCAAATCCCTACTCAGTACTCATAGAGGTGAGCGACACAGGTAAGGGTATCAGTCCAGATTTTCTGCCTTATGTTTTTGAGCGCTTTCGTCAGGCAGACAGCACGAGTACCCGATCAAATAAAGGATTAGGTTTAGGGCTGGCGATCGCCCGTCATTTGGTAGAATTACACGGTGGCACTATCGATGTAGAGAGCCAGGGAATAGGGCAAGGGGCAACATTCACACTCAAGCTGCCAATTAGAGCTGTTCCCTCGCGCCTAAACACTCAAACAAACGATGCAGACCAGATACAGTCACCAACAGTTGGGGAAAATGCAAAACGATTAGATAATCCTCCGAAGCTTGACGGCTTACGCGTGCTAGTGGTAGATGACGAGGCAGACACGCGAAAGTGGATTAGCACAGTTTTGGAAGAGTGCGGAGCAGAAGTCATTGCCGTTGGTTCGGGAGGCGAGGCACTTGAGACGCTCGAACAATTTAGACCAGATGTGTTAGTGAGCGATATCGGGATGCCAGATGAAGACGGCTACACACTTATCCGTAAAATTAGGGAAATAGAGCCAGAAATGGGCGAACACATCCCTGCTGTAGCACTGACGGGATATGCCAGGATAGAAGATTACAGAAAGGCTTTGGCAGCAGGTTTTCAGCTACACGTTGCTAAACCAGTCAGACCAGCCGAGTTAATTGCAGTTGTTGCCAGCCTTGGTAATAAATCTTTAGATAGGTAAACAATTATATTACACAGTTGCAGTATATCTAATTCTAATAAAAATATAGACAAATATTAAGAATGGCTACTTAATTTAGTTTTGACTGTTAGTGTTCCCTCTTGGGGAAACTTGACCGTGAAACTTGTTCCGCTTCCTACTTCACTATCTACATAAATTTCTCCATGATGTATTTCTAGACACTTTTTCACCACTGCCAGCCCTAGTCCACTACCAACAATCTTGCCGACATTATTAGCACGATGAAAAGGCTCAAATAAATGCTGCCAAAATTCTGAAGGAATTCCTATACCATTATCTTTAACTTGGAAAAATATTGCGTTTGACTTACAACTAAGAGTCAAAAAAATACTTTCTTCTAGAGCTGAATATTTCATTGCATTTGAGAGTAAATTACTCAAAATTGAATACAAAAATTTTTCGTCTAACTTAGCATGAGTACAGTTACCTTTACTAATAAACTTAATAGTATGCTGTTGTTGATTACAAGATTGAATATCTTCTATCAAATTAATGCAAAATGCTTCCAAATCCATTAGTTTCGGTTGAAATTCTAATTTACCAGCTTCTGCCCTAGTCAAGGTTAAAATATCAGTTAGTAAATGGTTCATTGACCTAGCTGATGATTGAATTCGATGCAGATTTTTGAGTTTTTTCTCTTCTGTCCACTGCTGATTACTTTGAGCCAATAGTTGAGCCGACCCTAAAATAATACTCAATGGTGTACGAAATTCATGGGATACCATTGAAAAAAAGCGCAACTTCAATTCACTCAGTTCTTTTTCTTGAGCTAGAGTTTGTTGAATAGTTTCTGCTTGTTGGCGCTTAATTAATTGTTGATAAAGCAGGGCATAAACGCCTAATAAAATGGCAAAACTTATAAAAGTACCAAGGAATTCAATTAACATCCGATTGCGGATATTCTCCTGAGAATGTCTGACAGAGATTTGTAGTAACTGTTCTTCCCTTGTTTGCATTCGGGTAAGTATTTCGCGGATTTGACTGCGATTTTGATTGCTTTGAGTAACTAGAGGTGCTTGAATAGCAAAGCTTGACTTACCTACTTCTTTGAGGTTTATCGACTGTTTAGATAGTTCAATTCTTTGAGCAATGAGAAATTTTAGCTTCATGAGTTGCTGCTGTTGATAGGAATCATCAGCGAGTTGTTGCTGTAACTTTTTGACTTTGATATCCAGGCTTTGCATTGCCTGATAGTAACGTTGGAGTTCTAATTGCTCTCCGTACAAAATATAGCCTCTGCGTCCGGCTTCTGCATCAGTTAGTGTAGCGAATATATCGGTAATGTTTTTCATTACCTCATTTGTGTTCTTCACTTTATTGCTACTTGTAATTAACTGAGTAGCGTTTTGGTAAGAAATAAGACTAACTATACTCATTAATAATAAGCACAAGCCAAAGCCAGAGGCAATCCATTTTCCTTCTAGCGACCATTTCATAGAAAAAATAAATCAATTAATGGTTTAAAATCGATATTTTATCTAAAACCTGACATTCTAGTAAAGACTTTTCCAATCAAAGCTGAGTTCACGATTACTTTTATTACTAACCGATTTCTACCTGATTTTTAACCGAAATTTTAACTTGTAAGTTTTAAAATACATCAAGAGACTAAAATTACATATTTTTATTTTCTATTTAATCATAGTTTAAATGGCATTACCAAATCGAGTGTAAATTATTATAAAAAATTATTTGTTCTTGCAATTAGCAAATCACTTTGTTTTTTAAATAGTTCATATTCTAGTTTTAAAAATCAATTGCAGTTATCTTTACAATTTGAGGAATTACAGTTGTCGTGTCTTCATTTAAAACTTTTGCAGAAAAACAATCGCAAATTCAGACTTTACCTAGTTTTGAGTTTTTGAAAGGAGTTGGTCAAGTAACTGGTGGCATACTTCTATCAACAACCATGATATCAAGTTCTGTTCTGGCTGGGGAACTAGTTGGTTTAGCCATTAGTTTCCGTAATCTACCAGATGTTAGACAACTACGAAACTTTGTACCCTCAGAAACAACTTATATCTATGACATTAAAGGCAAACTTTTAGCACGTATACATGGAGAAGCTAATCGACGAGTAGTGCCTTTAGCTCAAATTTCTCCTAATTTGAAACGAGCCGTATTAGCCAGCGAAGACAGCCGCTTCTACGAGCATCACGGTATTAATCTTAGTGGTATTGGACGTGGTGCGTTAGCTAACTGGGAAGCTGGGGAAGTGCGAGAGGGTGGTTCTACAATCACCATGCAGTTGGTGAAAAATATTTTCTTATCTCAAAAACGTGCTTTTACTCGAAAAATAGCAGAAGCAGTATTAGCAATTCGGTTAGAGCAAGTTCTTAGTAAAGACGAAATATTAGAAATGTACCTCAATCAAGTTTACTGGGGTCACAATAACTATGGTGTTCAAACAGCAGCACGCACTTACTTTAACAAATCAGCAGAAAATTTGACTTTGGGCGAATCAGCAATGATGGCAGGTTTAATTCAAGCTCCAGAAGATTTTAGCCCATTTGTGAGCATGAAGCTGGCAAAACAAAAACAAAAAGAAGTACTAGGGCGGTTGTTGGAATTAAATTGGATTAGTCAGCAAGAGTATAATGATGCCCTCAAACAAAAAATTAAACTTGGTGAAATTAAGTCATTTCAAGGTAGTGCTTTGCCTTATGTTACTAATGCCGTAGCACAAGAACTGATTAAAAAGTTTGGGCGTGAAACCCTGCTCAAAGGCGGAATGCGAGTACAAACTACAGTAGATACCAACTTCCAAATGATGGCAGAAAAAACTGTCAAGAAGTGGCATCGAACTCTTGAACGTCAAGGATTAAACAATAATCAAATGGCTTTAGTAGCAATCGATCCTCGCACGCACTTTGTCAAAGCATTAGTGGGTGGTGTAGATGCAAAAACTAGCGAATTTAACCGCGCAACTCAAGCGCAACGTCAGCCAGGATCTTCTTTTAAGCCGTTTGTTTACTATACTGCCTTTGCTAGTGGTAAATTTACACCACGTACAACGATTCTAGATACTCCAGTTAGTTACCGTGATGGTAATGGTTGGTATTATCCACGAAACTACGACAGTAGCTTTATGGGAGCAATATCAGTTCGCACTGCTCTAGCTTTGTCCCGTAATATTCCTGCAATTAAGCTTGGTAAAGCTGTGGGTATGAATAAAGTAATTGAAACTTGCCGTACCTTGGGAATTATGAGTCCAATGGTTCCCGTAAGTTCTTTGCCCTTGGGTGCAATTGGTGTCACACCGCTAGAAATGGCTAGTGCTTATGCGACTATTGCTAATTACGGCTGGCAATCGCCTCCAACCATTATTGCACGAATCACTGACGGTAGTGACAATGTGTTAGTAGATAATACTCCTAAACCTCAGCTAGTGCTAGACCCTTGGGCATCAGCCGCAACTTTAGACGTGATGCAAACGGTAGTGAACGAGGAACTGGTACAGGTGCAGCTATCGGCCGTCCAGTTGCAGGAAAGACGGGTACAACCTCCTCAGAAAAGGATATTTGGTTTATTGGTACTGTACCGCAGTTAACGACTGCTATCTGGGTAGGGAGGGACGACAACCGACAACTATCTAACCACGCGACTGGTGGAGGTATGGTGGCTCCTATCTGGCGTGATTTTATGCAGAAGGCACTTGAGGGTGTACCAGTAGAAAAGTTCCAGCCTCCTTCTAAGTTTCCTCGTCCTAAATTAAATTGAAAGTATAGAGTAATAAATATTCTAAAAAATGCGGATTTTGGTAGTTGAAGATGATGTTCAGCTAGCAGAGATGCTGATGGAAGCCTTGAGCGATCGCCAATATGTGGTAGATATAGCCCAAGATGGAGAACAAGCGTGGGATTGTATTAAGGGGTTGGAATACGATCTAGTGGTGTTAGATATTACCTTACCCAAGTTGGATGGTGTGAGTTTTTGCCAACGTTTGCGATCGCCTACAGTAGGGCGCAGCTTATCGCGTAACCGTACACTGCCTGTTCTCATGTTAACAGCCCGCGACACCCTTGCCGACAAAGTTACTGGGTTAGATGCTGGGGCAGACGACTATATGGTAAAACCTTTTGAAATGCCAGAGCTAATGGCTCGTGTTCGCGCACTGTTACGCCGCAATAGTGCTGCAACATCTTTCCTAGACCTGAGTTGGGGTAGTCTGCGTTTAAATCCTAGTACTTATGAAGTTACTTATGCTGACCAAGCCTTACAGCTAACGCCCAAAGAATTTGCTCTGCTAGAATTAATGGTTTCTAGCGGTCGGCGAGTGCTAAGTCGAGCCGGAATTATTGAGCGTATTTGGTCACTTGATGACCCGCCTAGTGAAGAAACTGTTAAGTCTCACATCAAGAGTTTACGATATAAACTTAAAGACGCAGGTGCGCCTGATGATTTTATTGAGACAGTTCATGGACTGGGCTATCGCTTAAAGCAGCTTTAGAAAACTAACCGATTTCTGCCTGATATCTTTCTCTTATCTCCACAACTGATTGTTAGACTAATATTACTGAAATTAACCTCATATACACCAAAAGTTCTCCAAATCAATTTAACTTTTGACATGGAGAACTTTTATTTTTAACTATATTGTTCGACTTGAAATCAGTCAAACTCGCTCATAATCTTAGCTTAGATTAAAAGCAAATCAAATTTATTTACTGAGTATTTTGGTTATTGACAGGAGTACGAACAATATACTGATTAGCAGGTGAATTAATCGCAACTGGTTCTATTTTCCCTTGGGAAACTAAAGTTTGATAAACTAAAGCCGAAACCTCTGCTCTAGTGGCAGGTTTACTTGGATTAAGAACTTTGGGATTTGGATAATTCACAATTATATTTTTTTTAGTTGCTGCTGCTACGTCTCCAACTGCATATTGTGGAATCTTATTGGCATCTGCGTAAGTGTTAGTGATAATAAATGATGCAGGACGATTACGAATCGCCGCCTGTTTATCAGTTGTGGAAGAAGTTACAGCATTAACTGGTACAGCTTGGGCTTTTGATATTAATAAAGGCTGCATCAAAGCAGTAAATCCAAACGGCATGAAAATACGTCTTTTTGCAGCTTTTCGCATGTTTTTTTGAGGAACTACTCTCTGCGTAACTGCTGATGCACTAGTAGTTAAATTCAAACCTTTGTTTAAAGCAACTATCGCATCAACCTTAGAAACCGATTGATTGGGACGAAAGTAACCACCAGGATAACCCGACATAAAACCTTGTTGATATGCTTCTTCAATAGGACGAGTAGCCCAATAGTTAGCAGGAATATCTTTATATACAGCACCACTTTCTATCTGACGAATTGCTGGTCGATCAAAAGCTTGACGAATGATAGCCGCAAACTCATCTCGGTCTACTAGCTGTTCTGGGCGAAATGTACCATCCGGATATCCAGTTACAATATTTCTTGCAGCCAAACCTCGAATAAATGGCTGTGCCCAGTAATTAGGTTGAACATCACTAAAGCTAGTTACAGGAGAAGATTGAGCATAAGTATCTAATGCTCCAACTGCAAGTACTGTTAAATTTAAAGTTAGTAAAGATGCACCTGCTGACACTAATTTAGTTAACTGAGTCATGCCCCATGCCTCCTACTTTTTCAATAATTCATTTTTCTAATACTTCAATAGTTATTAGTAAATAGTGGAGATTTAGTGGAGAAATTTCTACCACAGCAAACAATCTTACTAGAGGCTGAGTATACTTATTCCTTTAGGTGTATCTAAGGTATTAATCAAAATAGCAGAGTTTTTAGTGTTTGAGTAACGGCTTATCCTAATATCAAAATCTTCAATATAGGCAAGAAAAATTAAAAGCTTGAGTGAGAGAGGATAAATATAGGCAGGTTTTCCACGTTTTTTCCACTTTTTAGATTTAGAATAAATCTCAAGCGATAAAATCATCAAATTTTCTGTTATACCAATTCCCTCACACTAAGGAATAAATCAAAATAACGTTAATAAGTATGAGATATATTTTTCCAAAAATATTTCTTTGGATAGTAGAGTTATCGCCTGAAAAAACAAGATGGTTAGCAAGAGGTGAAAATGCGTCAACTCCTTATCCAAGTCCTACGGAGAAATGAAACAGCAATTATCAACATTGTCAAATCTTATAACGGTACAAATATTACACAATTTGACGTAAATACAGATGAATCGATATTAAAACAGGACTTTAACGTAACACTTTTAGTTGATGTCAGCGTGGTAGAAACCACTGTTACTAGCCAATAATAATTCTCTCAAATTCAGAATTAATTACAAATTGATGTTATGAGTAGTTCTAAGTTTTTAGAAAAACAAGCCCTAGAAAAAGAACGCAGCGAAGTCTTGCAACAGTTAGAAGATTGGTTAGAAACCCCAATGTTGGTGCTGGGCTTTGGGTGGCTAGCGTTATTCATTGTTGAAATTATCTTGGGATTAAACCCTTTACTGGAAGCTTTAAGCATTACTATCTGGATCATTTTTATATTAGATTTTCTCCTGAAACTAGCGATCGCTCCTCATAAACTTTCTTGTATCAAAAACAACTGGCTAACAGTTATCTCTTTAGGATTGCCAGCGTTGCGTACTTTTCGGATTATCCGATTTGTCAAGATACTACGAACAGCAAGAAGTGTACGAGGACTACAGCTGTTGCGAGTTATGACTCGTACTAACCGAGGGATGCGGGTTTGGCAGCCAGTATTAGCCGTCGAGGGTTCGGTTATGTTGTGGCGTTGACAGTGATAGTGACTTTAATAGGAGCAGCAGGGATGTATGCATTTGAAAACGAAATTGCTGATGTATCTGGACTGCACAACTACGGCACTGCTTTATGGTGGACAGCAATGTTAATAACAACGATGGGTTCTGAGTATTGGCCCAAAACGCCTGAAGGTCGGGTGCTTTGTTTTTTCCTAGCGTTATATGCATTTGCTGTATTTGGCTATGTCACTGCAACTCTGGCGACGTTCTTTATTGGTCGTGATGCTGATGATGACGAAGCAGAGTTAGCCGGAGCAAAATCGATTCAAATGCTTCAGGGTGAAATTGCAGCTTTGCGTTGCTCGATTAGCTCAATTACTACTTGGCTCATTTTCTTACCCCGCATGACACAGGTGGCATGGAACCGCTTCTTCAAGTCATCCGTGATGCTAATGTGCATTTTTTACATTGATGTTATGTAGGTAATTCTCACACAAATCTACAAATGTAAAAAAGGCGATTCCGAAAAAATACTAGTTAAAAAGTGAAAGCACTCTACTAGAGAGTGCTTTGGGGCTTTCCAAGCTGATCTGTTCAAATCACATTTAAGTCTATGTAACTTATCAAAAAAGTAAGAAAAGCTTCGGCTACGCAAGAACAGTTCACAGCATTGGCTTTCAAAAGCATTGATCTGGCGCGGCTTGTGGCAACTAAAGTAAGAAATTCAGTCAAAGCGTTTCTTA
The DNA here is from genome assembly GCF_014904695.1 of Nostoc sp. MG11. Taxonomy (GTDB): domain Bacteria; phylum Cyanobacteriota; class Cyanobacteriia; order Cyanobacteriales; family Nostocaceae; genus Komarekiella. The sequence goes on from NZ_JACXXN010000066.1 coordinate 20,153, forward strand.
CTTCGTGGTTTTAGAAAGCATTTTTCCCTCTACTCTTTAGCGGCGATCGCCTGTGCAGTCGTGAAATGATGGTGTTAAGGTATGCTCTTTTTATTTTGAATTGGCGAAAATGCGAATTATCGAAAATGTGCATTATTGTATTGCTAGCAATTTGTATTATTGCCAATTTAAGTGACTCATACAGACTGTACTAACCAGTAGACCATCTGAAGAGAGCTAATCAACTTGAGAATTAGGGATAAAATCAAACTGTCTTTTGTTCAGGTGTAGTTTGTCCAAGCTAATGATCACCACTTTTAAATTTTTATAATTTTGAATTGGCGAAATTTTGTATTCTTGCCAAGTTAACATTTTATAAATTAATAAATACAAATTTTCGTTATTTTGAGGGTAAACTAGCAGCATTTATTGGAGTACATGGAGTGATTATCACCCTAGCTAGTTTCAAGGGTGGCGTAGCAAAAACGACAAGCGCCATCCATATTGCTTACTTTCTATCTCAGCATGGCAGCACTTTGCTAGTTGATGGCGACCCAAACCACAGTGCTACAGGATGGGCAAAGCGAGGAGCATTACCCTTTAAAGTTGTAGATTTACTACAAGCTCCTATGAACAGCCATAATTTTGTTCATGTGGTCATTGACACAGCAGCCCGACCCAGTCAAGAAGATTTAGAAGCACTTGCTGACGGGTGCAATCTATTAATCCTGCCTACTACTCCTGATGCTTTGGCAATGGATGCATTGTTGCAGACTGTAGGCACTCTCAAATCATTGGGCAGCGATCGCTTATCGTGTGTTGCTTACAATTATTCCCCCAGCCCCCCGCTTAACAGAACAGCAAGCACGGGAAGCATTAGAGGCAGAGGGAATACCACTATTTCAACATGGGATTAGACGATTTGCTGTTTATGAAAAAGCGGCATTAGAGGGAGAGCGAAAAATTTTGGGGTAGATGAGCATTAATCATCCCAAAGACCCTGAAATTTAGTAGATGCAAGTTCGGTGTAACGAACTGTGTGCTGAATA
>NZ_JACXXN010000067.1 GCF_014904695.1 Nostoc sp. MG11
TCAGCGAGCGCAACTACATAGTCCATGACTCCACTCTTTGGCATTAAAAGCTGTAATCCTTATCCTGAAGACCTTACAGCTTTTCTTAGTGCCATTCGATACTTTGCCTAAGTGGGATGTGATTATAGTTCTTTGATAGCTAGTATTTGATACCTCTGCAAGTCCCTATGTATAAGATTTATCCATATCCCATCAACTCCAGTCGTAAGTTGACGGGTGCTGAAGCCAAAGCAACTAAACCATTATTAACAACATAGGGGATTTTATGAAATTCTCAAATACTTATTAAGGTAGAGGTTAAACCAGTACGTTGTATAAAAGTATTCTTGCATTTTTTGAAAGTGGCGGGAAACTCAATCCCCTTGTGAGTGGAGAGAGATAACTGCTCCGCCGCTTAGGGCATTGGGAAGCCTACGCCGTGGGCGGTTCTACCAACTTGAGCGAACTGGCGTCATTGCTCGGCATCTTGTCATTTTGCCTTTTTAAAGTGTCTCTTTATTTAGAGTTGTCGGGAAATAAAAGCTGAGTGAAACCAATGTTGCTTTACATCTGAGCGATTTTTAAGCAGCCATCAAGTAAAAGTTCCATAAACCTGCGGCTGTAAGCATCAAGTGGTCGTCAAAATCTTCAACTCGATTGCGATAAAAAACACTGACTGGGTAGTAACGCTTGACTCCAGCAAAGGCATTTTCACAAACGACTCGTGATTGGCTCAAGCTGCGATTCTCCTACTTTTGCACCTCACTCAATGCTCCTCCTCTCGGTTTTTTGTGCGGTAAATGTATGTTGTCATACTTTTTTTGCAAGCCTAAAAAGCCTAAATCGACTTCAATTGGAATCTCGTCCGGTACACTTCCAGCAATGTCATCTTCATCGTGAAATCGTTTGTCATGCAGTTTGCCTTCGCGTGAGCAACTCAAAACTAGTACCCTCTTAGTTTCATCAACCGCAGCCAGATGCTTACGGGTATGGCGTTTCTTCTTCCCTGAGTAGTTCAATTGTTGCTCTGAGGGGTCTTGAGGACGAGCAATCGGTCATTCTGTACCATCCGTTTGACCTCTGGAAACCGCTGCAAAAATGCCTCAATACTGTCCAATTTCCGCTCTGGTAAGACTAGCTTCTCACTCAGGGTTTTCTCCAAAATTGGCTGTAGACGATGCATCCACTCGTGGGCTTGGGAGCGATGTATATCGAAGATCAAGCCAGCAAGATCAAACGTTGGATAACACTTGAAGTAGAATAAGATGAAGAACAGCTTGTGTTGAACACTTAGCAATCGGGCTTTACGCCCTCTACCGACGGCTCGTTGACGAGGCTGAGTCTGACATGTTTTTTCATAAACGGGGCTAACTCAGATCTTGCACCTGGAAATATGAATGTCAATTCCATGACTAAGCGCTAGAGGTCGGAGCCGTTCAATATCCAGTAGTAATAAAGACAAGACTAAATGAGGCAAAAAAGTGGAGAGAGCAAGAAAAGCAGCTTGACTCCAGTCTAAAGAATCAGGTAAACAGGACGCAAGATATGTCCAATATGCTAACAAATAGGCAGTAATAGACAAGACTAACCAACGATAAATTCCTCAAAGAGTACCTTGTCCAAATTTATCTAAACCAAAGCGATGCTTAGCAGTTTTAAACCAACCTTCGATTTTCCAACGGCGTTTACCCCACCAGGAAATAGTACTAGGTTTAAGAGGTTGTGTAGAGATAACATATCTTTTAACAAATTGACCATTATTGGGTTTGAAATAATACCAGGAAAGGGTAACAGGAAAATCTAACCCAACGAGTTGAACTTGTTGCCCTCGACGATGTAAAAATTGAACTTGATAACCATTAACCAACTTGCGATTACAACCAATACCAACGACAGCATGATATTTGAGTTTCCGAATACTGTTGATAAAATCCTTAGTCCCAAAAGCTGTATCAGCAAGAATTTTCACCTGAAATTTTTTGGTCAAATCTTTTGGTAAGTTACGCACTATTCATAATGCCATTTGGGCTGGGCTCGCTGTACCTTTGCCTCTCCAGACACGAAAATTCCAAGGTATACGCCATTGCCCAACTACTAAGTATAAGACTACTATATGTAAGCCCCGTTTGCCATTGTAGACGGTTATTAGATTTTTAAATGCTTTAAATTGACCACATTTTTCTAAAGTTATCAGGTCAATTATTACTTGTAGAAATGTCTTTCTTCCCAATGGAAAATGACTATTAACTTGCTCAATTGCCTGTTGGCGAACATGACGAATTAGCTTGCGAGTGGGCCATTTGTAGGTATTCAAAAATCTACTTAAAGTACTTTCAGATTTGGATTTGCTGTAGTGTGACAAAGGTTTTCCATCTGCTGCTAGAAATCGCCCTAACATTGCTTCCAAGTTGTCTCGTTGATAACGACTAGGCATCAATGCCAGAATTGTATACATTAGGGTATGGGCGTGGGCAAGAATGATTTCCATATTTCTTGCTGTTATTTATGTTTTCTACGCCCTTTTTTCTCATTTTTTACGAACATATAAAAATATCTCTATGCAGATGACACTATTCCTGTTTTTGTATATGTCACTCGTAAATGTCCTGTTAATCAATGTAGCTCATTGCATCAGTATCTAAAAATAATCTCTATTTATTTAGATGTTACTTTTATTTTTTTGTCTTCGGTTAATACTGATTGTTTTTATCAGGTGCAAGATATGAGGCTAAAGGTTTCTAACAGCGTGTCAAAAGCTTTCCGGTTCAATCCGGTCAGTGCTCGCAACAACCTATCTTGCTTCAGCGCTCGTTCAATGTCCAGTATCGTCTTGTCCCGTCACTAAAACTCTATTTTCGCTTATTTCCCGACAAGTCTTTTATAGTTGGACTCTAACGGTTCTATAGACTTGACTTTTCATGGGATGCAGAGAAGGGGAATAGGATTTTTAGTAATAAATATTCAGCACTCCAAGTTCCCGCTTGAAGTGTGTTTCATATAATTCGGCTAATATTATCATTAAATAAAGCTTGTTGCGAATGAGGATTCTTTTTGTTTTACCATAAATTACCACATTCTTTATCTTGTAGTGCTTTCAGGGTATTTTGTCTTGTCCCAAGGAAACAACCTTTAAAAAAGTGGGATGCTCCCCAAAAGATTAAAAGCTGATAATAGTATATTTTTACACTAAAATTTACAAAATATGAAATTTTTTAGTCCTTTGGGTATACGCACAATTCATTAGACATAGTGGTAGACTTTGTTGCATGAACGAGAAAAAGACAAAACCTTACTTTGACAGAGTGGTAATTAGTCTTCGACTTTGTAGCTTTCCGGTTTGCCTAACTGGATCATATTATTGAGACCACCACATTAGACTTGTCGCTTAATAACGCCTAAAGTAGCTCAAACCCTTCTACTGTTTACGTTTTAACTACTCTAAATCAAGTTGAGTGAAATGTTGAGTGTGAGTGGGTTTTACGGATTTTTTAGCTTATTTAGCAACAACTCTATTGGTAAAACGCCTATTTTGAGCTAAATCCTTAGGCCTGCTTTTTAGTGATCGCATTAAAACGGAGAGCCTAAATGTTTGGTTTAAACAACATTTATACTCTGCATTTTACATCAACTACTTCTAGTGTCGCAGCTCCGTAGATGTCATTAGGCCATGTACATCTTTTCCTCACACCATGTATACAAATTTTCCACTTCCCTTGCCAACAAACTTTCACTTCCGTTGAATCCACCACTGCATAGATAGGGAATAGAGACTATTTTTCTAATCAAGATCCTATCCAGCAAAGGTTAGGTGAAATTACGTGCGTTTGTTATGAGTCTTAATTGGACATCATAAGGATTTTTTGTTGTCTAAACGACTTTCAAGTATTTGAGTTTATACAGAGGTAAAGACATTTGCCATAGATAAGTTTAGAACAGATCATTTGTCGTAAGATGCGTTTCAGCGAGATAATGAAAATGAAGAATGAAACACACGACTACAGCAAATTAGTTTTGGGAAGAGACTATGTATTTGATCGGCTAAATGAAGGAAAGGGAGGGTACATGACTGGAATAGGAAAAGCGATCAAATCCGGTGACTGCATTATTTTGCGCCACGGTTCCCAAGTTTATCAATATCAAGTTGAGGAAATTGATTACTACCCCCATTCACCAGATATGTATATAGCTTTACTGGGTAGTCCTATAGATAAAAAGATTAACTCACAAATCTTTTACAAACTGAAGACTACAATGTCGACATATATAATTTTATTTGCCCAATGGCTTGACTATATCTGACGTCATTACCATAAAGGGCATCATCTCAGGGCAAACGCATCATGTCAACAAGAAGATTATATTCTCAATAGACCCTAAGTTAGTCGCATTAATTACCGCTTATTGACACAAATTTAGCGATCGCATTGAGTCTTAGAAAGAAAATTAAACCATCAATCCTAATTTTTTCGTTGGTTCTTAATGTTGGTTGCGATCAAGAGTACTTTAGATGCGTTTACCCTGGGCATCATCTAAACCCTTGGTAGTATTTTAGGTACTATATTGATTACTAGTACCTCTGACTATAATCTCAAACAAAGTTTTTTGGTCATAGCCTCTTTGAGTCTCAATGAAAATGTGCATAGATGGAGTTTTAAGGAGTTAATGTATCAAATTGGGTTTCGCCACGTATTACCTGAAGAAAACGAAAGCTGAGAACCAAAAGTATAACGAAGAAGACATTAGTTCTGTCAAAAAATTTATCCCTATAAGAAGTGCAATAAGGCAAAACACAATCTGGAGAGATGGTGTTTTCTCGTGAATAATTTAGGTTCACTATAGTATTACTCAATAACAAAACATGGATTAGCTTGGTTTTGTTACTCCCTATTGGCTGAATTATCATCTGCTCAATCAAAAATACAGCAAATACATAGGAGCAATGGAGAAGAAAAATGGTAACAATTAGTTCTCTACCATTAATAGATTTCAAATCTGACTTAAGATCGGCTAAAGGCACAATCAGAAAAAGAGTATTAGCTTTTAGATTATTCCGGGTAGCAGCACTTATTTTGTTAGATGCTACATCTCTGATTTTGGCATGGAGATTCGCAGCATTTTATAAAACTCTGTCAGAGTTACCTTGGACAGTACAAACATCATTTGAACTACTAATTCTTACAATTGAATTAGGTATGATTGCATTCCAAAGATTATATAATGTACGAATTTATTGTTGCAATTATGGTCGCTTGATTACAACTGTTTCTCTATCAAACTTATTCCTCTTATTGATTGCGTTTTTCTATGAATCCAATCTTTATGTCTCACGTTCAACTTTTTTACTATTCTGGTTACTATCTCTAGTCTTTATCTGTACTTCTCGTTTCCTAGTGGATGCTGTTACTAGAAAACTTTGTAAATTAGGAGTAATTCGTTATCCAGTTTTTCTGATCACAGATGCAGAAGAAAAAGAGAGTAGTATTAAGTTAATCGAAAAAGAAAATTGTTACAAGCTCCTTGGTGTAACTGAAGCTAGTTCCTTAGATAGACATAACCGAGAAGCAATGCTGGAATTTCTTTACAACCAAGATATATTTGAAGTTTTTGTTTCTTGGAATGCAATCAAGAAACGTTTATATATTTCTTGGTATTTCCTAAGTGCTGGTATTACTCTGCGGATTTTACCAACAGAGAGAGAAGTTGTGCCATCTAAGTCTATATTGTGGATGATTGGTGAAGTTCCTTGTCTAACAATTCCAGCGCCAATTATCGCAGGTGGCGATTTCTGGGTAAAAAGGTGCTTTGATGTTTTCTGTACAATTATTTTGCTATTGCTTCTGTCACCTCTATATCTGATAATTGCTCTGCTAATTAAGCTAGATTCTCCTGGTCCAGTTTTTTTCAGACAGAACAGAATTGGTCTGCATTGTAAACAGTTCAAAATATGGAAATTTCGGACAATGAATACAAATGCAGAGAAGTTGCTAGAAACCCTAGAAGCAAAGAATGAGATCAAGGATGGTATTCTGTTTAAATTGAAAGACGATCCTCGCATCACAAGAATTGGTAAGTTCCTGCGTCTTTACAGTTTGGATGAATTACCACAACTATTTAATGTTCTACTAGGTGAAATGAGTCTAGTAGGTCCCCGCCCTCACTCTATCAGAGATGTAGAAAGGTTTCAAAAAAACCATTATATTCGACAAGAAGTTCTGCCCGGTATCACTGGGTTGTGGCAGGTTTCTGGTCGTTCCAATATTGATAACTTTGAAGATGGAGTGAAATTAGATATCACTTATATTGAAAATTGGTCTCTATGGCTAGATTTGAAAATTTTGCTAAAGACAGTAAAGGTTGTCCTGCAAAAAACAGGTGCATACTAACAGCAGTTTCCTGAATTTATGACTGCTATGATCATTATTTTATTCATAAAGTAATGTTGCTGGTTTGTTTAAAACTTGGAAATTATGTTGAGTCCATAAACTCTATCTAACTAATGATGATGTGTACTCAGTTTTGCAATAGCAAGCTAAGTAAATGTGTAAATTGGAAATTTTTGCTTTAATTCAGATTATCTTTTGAATAAATTAGGTAAACAAGATGAAATTGATGTTAGTATGCACTTCTGGTGGTCACTTTGCAACCATGACAAGTTTAAAGTCTTTTTGGTCGCTGCATGAAAGAGTATGGGTCACTGACCATAAAAGAGATACAGAAATACTTGAAAAGACTGAAAGAGTGCATTGGGTGCCTTATCAAGCACCAAGAGATGTGTTGGCTATCATAGCTAATATTCCTAAAATCTTAAAAGTTGTCTATTTAGAAAAACCCGATGTTATTATCTCAACGGGAGCTAGTATAGCTATCAATTTTGCATTCATAGCTAAACTTATTGGAATCCGATTCATTTACATTGAAAGTATTTCTCGCGCTCAAGAACTGAGTGTTTCAGGAAACTTAGTTTACTTGGTATGCGATGAGTTTTATGTTCAATGGCCAGATTTATGCCAGAAATACCCTAGAGCAATTTTTAAAGGATATGCATCATGATTTTAATGACACTAGGAACAGTTTCGTTTCCATTTGATCGTGCTGTATTGTGGTTAAAAATCTTGATAGAACGCGGCGTGATTTCTGAGTCTGTATTTTTGCAATATGGTTACAGTGATGTTTCTGTATTACAAGGACATTCTCAAGTCACTTTAGAGCCAACAGTTAGTTCAGATGAGCTAGTCAAGTTAGTGAATTATTCTCGCTTGGTTATCTCTCACGCTGGACAAGGATCTACAAGAATGCTTGCAGCACAAGGGACACCTTTTATTCTTTTACCAAGGCTTAAACGCTATAGTGAACATGTTGATGACCATCAATTATTATTTGCTAAAGCTGTTGCTGAGTTAGGTATCAAAAATTTTCTGTCTCTGGATGAGTTGGCAAAAGCAGTGTTAGAACCACCTCCTCATTTTCAGCAAAAGATATTTAATACTCCCAGGCTGACTGATTATCTTTTAATGCAATATCCTCCGAAGAAGACAGCTGCTCAGTTGAGTAACTAAATATTTTTTGTATTTCTAGTTATTGAGGTTGAAAGTTGTGAAGATATTTGCAATTTTACAAAGGTATTGGCTTCCCCTTGTTGTTTTACACAGTATCACCCTTGGTGGGGCATTTAGCATAGCTATGTTGTCACCACGTATTTGGACAGCTAATACTCAACTAATTTTGCCAGATACCACAAATAACTTGGATGCAAGTTTGGGTATCCTGGGACAAATCAAAGACCAAGGAGTTGCTTTTACTAATGAACTCAATCCATTACAAGTACAGACTTCGATCATGACTAGCGATGATGTTATTCGTCCTGTTTGGTTAGCTGACCCTGAGAAAGATAAATTCCGCAGTTTAGGAATTTACAAAAAATTGTTTAAAGTTAAACCTGTAGATCAATCTACAACTATTCACTTAGAAGTTACAGGTTCCCTCCCTGAACTGACAATAAAAAGGTCAGAAAGACTACTTTTAAGTTATCAGCACCGTTTGAATGAACTTCGTCAAGGAACTTCTGATACTCGACAGCAGTTCAGTCAAATGCAATTTCAAAAAGCGGAAAGCGATCTGCGACTAGCCAAGGATAAACTGGGACAATTCAAAACATCTACAGGATTGGTTAGCGATGAGCAACAGACTAGAAATTTAATAGAAGCGATTAAAAGTTTGAGAACTATACAAACAGAGATAGGCTCTCAAGCAAAAGCTGCAATAACTCGGTCGCAAATTTTGAGCAAAAGATTGGGCATGACTCCACAACAGGCGATTAACTCTTTACGTTTGAGTCAAAACAAAGAGTATCAAGCACTACGACAAAAATTGTTGGAAGTTGACACAGAATTTGCATTTAAAAAAGGTGATTTTACTGAAGAACATCCTAGTGTCCAGTCGTTGCGAGAAAAGCAATATTCATTAAATGCTGCACTTAACCAACAGCTAAATTTACTACTTCCTAATTTTGAAGGAATTGATACTAGCTTTGGTGGTAATAACTTCCAAGAACCGACAATGAATTTGATTGTAGATTTGATTCAAGCTGATAGTGATAGTCAAGGACTAGAACAACAAGCTAAACAAATTCAGGAGCAAGTGCAGAATTTGAACACTGAATTGAGTTCTATTTCCACCAAACAAGGAGAACTCTTGGATTTGCAACGCCAATATGAAATTGCTGAAGGCATTTACAAAGGTATTGTGGCTCAGTTGGAACAAGCGAAAATCAGTGCTTTTAGTTCTTATCCCAACGTGCAAATTCTCGATTCACCAACTGTTGATCCCAAACCGACAAGTCCCAAACTCTCTTTAGTTGCCCTTGGTGCGCTTTTATCATCAGTTCTTGGTAGCTTTGCAGCTGTTACATATTTAGAGTCTCGTAACTCGCTGCTGAAAGTGAAGGATTTACAAGAGATTGAGTTGCCAATTCTCGCAAGAATTCCGACTCTCGAAGCTTCAACTATGGGGTTGAAATTAGAATCGGTATCGGAAATCGGATTTCAACGCTTGGCTTCAACTCTTAGTTTGATGTCTTTAGAAAAGCGCCGTTTGATGGTTAGCAGTTCTATCTCTAGCGAGGGCAAAACTACAGTCACAATTGGACTTGCAACAGCATTATCAGTATTGGGTTTCCGAGTATTGGTAGTGGATGGCGATTTCCATAAAGCAAAACTGAGCAAGTATTTTGGGTATGCTTTACTACAGGAAACAAATGCTTTACCTTCGCCAATACCTGTAAGTTCAAAGTTGGATTTTCTACCAGCACCTTCGATACCAACAAGTAAGGTGATGGAATTTGTGGCACGAGGAAAATTTGAAGAGTACGTGAATACATTTCAAAAGTTGGGCAACTATGATTATGTGATTGTTGATACTGCTGCTGTGAACTCGACGGGAGAAACACCTTTGATGGCAAAAACACTGGCTAACGTGTTGTTAGTTGTGAAATTGGGAGTGAGCGATCGCAACATGCTCCAAGAAAGTTTGGAACAACTCGTGCGCCACAATGCTCAAATCATCGGTTTTGCGTTGAATGGAGTCGAGCAAGGGGGAGAAAAGTACGTTTACAAACAGGATGTTCAGCAGGTTAAAGCATGAAACAAAACGTACATCTTAACGCATTTTCATCAAGGACAAATAGTTCCAGTCAACAATTATTCGGCGGTATTTTGATTCGATGGCAGGTGTTGAGCCACGCGGAAAAAGTTGTATGTCTAGGAATTATTTTGATCCCTCTATGGTGGATAATTAGCTGGGGAATGATGCTTCTTTTTTGTGTAATTGGAATAGCGATATACGAATTGTGGAATCACAAAACTATACGCTTATCAAAACCAAGTTTAGAAGTAATTGCAATTTTATTGTTTGCAATTTACACAGTGATTTCCAGAGGCACAAATTCTACAGAGGTTACTCTTCGCCTATTATTAGATCCATTGTTTGATTTTGGCAGCGCTGGCCTATTACTTTGGTACATTCAGAGTCATAAAATTCGCATACGTTTACAAGTTGTGGCTTGGGGTTTTTCCATTGTTATCTGTTTGATGGTGCTTTGGTGGGCGTTTTTTCATTTTGTCTTATCGGAGCCATATTACACTCCACCTAGAACACTTTACGCACTCTTTACAGATAAAGCAGCATATAATCCTAATCAACTTACTAGTGTTGGCGGTTTTTTAGTTCCTTATTATCCAGATGATAAAAGTTTCGCTGGATTAGCACGTCATACCTTTTTCTTTCCTCATCCTACAGTTTCATCGTTTGCAATTGGTTTTGCCGGATTAATTTTTTTAGAGCTTAAAAATCGTTATATTTCCTTAGGCTTAGCATTGATTTGCGTACTTCTGATTCTGATTGCTCAAACTCGTAATGCGTGGATAGCCTTATCAATTGTCTTTGTTGTACGTTGGTTAATTGTAAGTGGTAAAGAACGTGGAATTACATTTATTCTAATACTATTTTCAATCACTATTTTTGCCACATTTTCAATACCTCAAGGCACTGATTATGTTACTGAAACATACACCAATTCGGTAGAAGCGACTAGTAATCTTCGTAAAGAATCAACTGAAGGGCGTCAATTAATATATGAACGAACTTGGGAACGATTTATTGAAGAACCACTGTTTGGGCATGGAGTTAATGGACCATCAGTTACGCCAGGGTATGAATTTGCCAGAATTGGCACTGAAAGCTTTATCTTAGGAACTTTGTTTTATAAATCTGGATTACTAGGTACTGGAACTTTTCTTATCTTTTATATATCGTTTTTAGGGAAACTTTATCAAACAAGGCACGACAGACCAATTTGTTCTTTTATGATGCTACTTTACTTAAGTTTAGCTTCTACCGTAACAGAGTTTATGGGGCCAGAACTATTTATTCCTTTGTTGTGTACAATACTACAAGTTCCTAACACGAATCAACTAAAAGCAAATCAGAAACTAAAGAGTATCAATATCATATAGTTTAGGTTTTTACTCTTTCTAGTTTATACCAATTTAATTTTTCGGATTTATCAAACATTAACTTTAGTTTATTATGCGTAAATTATTGATTTTGCCTGGCGATTGTGATGTATTGGGAGGAACAGTAGTCACACTTTCGTTATTGATTAAAGGATTTGAGCAATTAAATGCAGCAGAATCATTATGGGTTCTAGTGCGAGCCGATTCATTAATAGAGAAGTATTTACACCAAGCTGGGCAAAGGGCTTGCGTAAAATCAATCTCAGCAAATAACCAAGTAGAATTTTGTACAAAAGCACTGCAATGGGTAAATCAACAACCTTCAGACTACCCATTGTTATTAGACAACTGTAATCACCGTCTTTTGCAACTAGTCCTTCTGCGGGCTAGCCCACGTCTTCGTTTAAACGGTCGTCCAGTTTTTTACTTTTTTCATGATTTATCACTTTCATATAATTATGTGGGCTACTTGTTGCGAAAACTTACCTTTGTTTGTCTTGCGCCAGTTGGTATTTGCAACTCCCATTTCACGGCCAAACATGTTCGTCAGTTTCGGTCAGATATTCGCGCAATTATGTATCAACCAGTCGATCTGACACGTTTTCAGCGGCAAGTAATATCAAATCCGCCATCAGAGCTACAACCTATTCTCAAATCTGGGGCAAAGATTATTTTGACTCCATCACGACTCAATCAGCCAGGGGGGATGAATGACAAAAATTTGCGATCGCTAATTCCGGTATTAGGGCAATTACGTGCGAGTGGTCATTACTTCCACTGCGTAATTATTGGGCATGATGTATCTCCTGCCCAAATCTATACTCAGGAGTTGCTCAAAAGTGCTAAAGACGCAGACATTGCCGATTACTTCACGATCTTGCCTCCAACGTTTGCAATAGAAGATTACTACAGTTTTGCAGACATTGTTGTTACCCTTGCTCCCAGAGAACCTTTTGGACGCATAGTAGTGGAAGCAATTGCCTGTGGTGTCCCCATAGTAGGTAGTTGTACGGGTGGTATTGGTGAAATTCTCAGTCAATTTGCTCCTGATTGGATGGTTGATTCAAATGACGCGTTAGCTGCTGCCCAGACAATTATTCGCGTTACCAATGATGCTAATACACCAAAGGTTTTAGTTAAAGCAAAAAGTTGGGTTGAGCAAAATTGTACTATAGAAAAGTATACACAAACAATGATGGAAATTAGCGGATTAATTTCTCTAACTAGTAAACAAAAAGAATTAGAAAGGGTGTGTTAACTCAATTCTAATTTTATTTAAGTCACTTAACACTATATAGGAGAATAATTCAATATTATGTCGAAATTTGATTCTAGGGAATTAATCCAACGTAGAGATGCTTTAAAAATACCACTTCATCACGGACATTTCTTTGTATTGCGTCATATAAAGATGTTCACATATACTCACCTCACTTCAATAATTAAACCTGGGATGAAAGTTGCAGATGTTGGTTGTGGGGGACAGCCACTTCGCAGCCTGATCAAATCTTGCGGAGGAAATTATACGAGTGTAGATGTAGTCCAGAATAGTAAAAATAGCGTTGATATTATCGCAGATATTTCGTCAATTCCCTTACCTTCCAAAAGTTTTGATGTCATTATTTGTACTGAAGTCTTAGAACATTGTTTTGATCCTCAAAAAGCACTATTAGAGCTATCTCGATTGCTCAAACCTTCGGGAGCAATTATCATCACAACTCCTTTCAACTTTGGCTTGCATGAAGTTCCCTATGATTTCATTCGACTCACCCCGTTTTATATAGAGTATTGGTTCCCGAAACTTGGTTTTAAAGCACCAAACGTTCTTCAATTAAATGGTAATGAGCTTGAAGTTATGGCAACAGTATGGGGACAAATATTTGCACCTACAGAAAAAACTAGTTTTTTATTAAAAGGCATATTTGTCATATTGCGAGTGTTAATGAATTTAGTAGTCTTAGCTGTAAGTGATTTATTACAACCTTTTCTACCGCGCTATTTCTTTTTAAATATGGGATGTGTTGCATACAAACATAGCGATATATCTAGTACTCCTGTTGAAACCTAATTTATAACCAAAATTATGTCGTATATCCGAGACTTAGCTAAAAAAATCCTTCCCAAACCGACTCTGCCTACTGTTATGCAATTTACTGGAGAACTACAGTCAATTTGGTACGCAGGTGAGCAATATACTTGCCCTTGTTGCGGAGGAACATTTCGTAAACTTCAGAGCGGAGGTGTGAATAAAAGGCAAAATGCAGTATGTCCTAAATGTAATTCCTTTGAACGACATCGTTTACTATGGTTGTATTTGAAGAATCAAACTAATTTATTCTTTGAAAAGTTGAAATTACTTCATATTTGTCCAGAATTTTTCTTCTGGAAAGGATTAAATTCTCTACCATCAATTCAATACACTGGTGCTGGCTTAAATTCTCCGTTTGCAACACTTGAAATGGACATTAAAAACATTCAAAAACCAGATAATTCCTATGACGTTATTTTGTGTAGCCATGTTTTAGAACATATCCCTGAAGACCAGAAAGCAATGTTTGAGTTATTTAGAATACTCAAGCCTGGTGGTTGGGCAATCTTACAAGTACCGCTTGATTATGAACGAGAAACAACATTTGAAGATTTCAGTATTACATCTCCTAAAGACAGAGAATACTTCTTTGGTAAGGATGATCATGTGAGAGTTTATGGACTCGATTATAAAGATAGGTTGAAAAAAGCTGGTTTTACAGTTGAAGTTATAGACTATGTAAAGCAATTGGGAGAGGAAAAGATTATAAAATACTGTTTACCAGACAGAGAAGATATCTATTTATGTACAAAATAAATATATAATAATCATAAATCATTTGTAAAAAATCTTCAGTAGTGTAAGCTGGGCACTGCCTAGGTTACACTACTGCAACCTAACAACAAGGTTATGGATAAACAATTTCATAAGCCAAATATCCTAGTCATCTCTCGTGTCTTCTTCCCTGATATAGGTGGCATTCAAGAATATGCCTACAATCGCTGTTTGCAAGATCCTGAAAGTGTAATTGTTCTTTCTTCTAAGTGTGAAAGCGATAGAGAATTTGACCAGATGCAAGCATTTCCAATATACCGATGGCCAATGCCAATTCTTGGAAGTTTTGGTAGGTTTGGAGCTATTTTCAAACAAATTCTGAATATGTTTTGGTCTATGGTACTAGCTATCCGACTGTATCAACGTTACCAATATCATTATATCGAGTGGTGTCACGGCTACGACTTTCCTGCACTCCTACTGCTAAGTTATTTGTTGCCTGTAAAGTGTTTTATTTACCTCCACGGTGATGATGTACTTTGCCCACAAAAAAATCCTGTCTTACGATGGTTATTTGAGTGGACACTCCAGCGTGCTAAAATAATTGTGTGCAACAGCAACTTCACTCAAAATTATTTAAAAGAGCATTTTCAAATTAAGCGTCCCATACATATTATTCACCCAACTGTCAGACTAGAAAAATTTGGGCAGCTAAATCTCAATCAGCAAAATCTTCTCCGCTCACAAATACGTCAGAAGCATCAAATTCCTCAAGAGGCGATTGTTATATTGTCTGTAGGACGATTGGTGAAACGCAAGGGCTTTGATCGGGTTATTCAAAATTTGCCTGCCTTGTTAGCTGAAGGGATTGATGTTTACTACCTAATCTGCGGTCAGGGTCATATGGAGTCTGAACTTAGGAAGTTAGCTGAAAACTTGGGTGTTACCTCACAGGTTATTTTTGCTGGATTTGTGATTGATGAAGAATTAGGTGGCTATTATGCAGCGTGCGATTTATTCTCAATGCTCACTTTTCTGGATACCAAAAGCAGAAGTATTGAAGGTTTTGGAATTGTTTACCTAGAAGCGGGTTACTTTGGTAAACCTGTTATCGCTTCACGGATAGGAGGTGTAGTAGACGCAGTTTTTCACGGAGAAAACGGTTTATTAGCAGACCCCTACTATCCAGAGGAAATTTTGGCAAATATGCGGTATTTATGTACGGATGAGACGCTTCGTCAACGGCTTGGTAAAAAAGGTAAAGAACTAGCGACCCGTAATACTTTGCATCGAATGCTTTACCAGATTACTGCATGAAGTTATTGAATATTGGCTGTAGAAATTTCCAAAACGTAATTTTTTCATTCAACTAGAAAATAAAAGTTCGGGGCGTTGCTGAATGTGAATTAATCAAACACCAGGATAAAACGATACTTCAAGTAGTAAAGTAATAATCGAATAGAGTATTTCAGTATTTCTACGGACTTAGAATAATACAGTGTTTTTCGATGCAGTCGTGCTAAATAATGACGTAAACGGGTGTTTTCACCTTCCACTCTAGTCATATAAATCTTACTCACGATTTGATCACCTGGATCAGTAAACTGAGGATAAACTTTCCATCCATCAGTGATATAAAAATAGCAATGCCAGCAGCAAACTACCTCCCATAGAGGCTTAAAAGTTTCTGCACTATGATCTCCCAACACCCAAGCCAAAATACCAAGATAGAAAATGATTTACTGCTGTCCATAGCCAAATTTTGTTTTTTTGAGCAAACAAAAGTTTCTAATTCATCGAGTTCTCCAACTTCCAGAATTTCCTCGATTGGTGGTGCATCTGGTAAATTTCGACTCAGTTGTTTTACCCAAGCAATAATTGTCGTATGGTGGACTCCTTTAACTCTTTCAATAGCTCGAAAACCTATACCATTGAGATACATCCGAATACATTCTTCTTTTATCTCATTGCTATAAGTTTTTGATGGTTCATAATCTTGAATAAACTGGCGACGACAATTACAAAAAATGTGATTTTGTTTACCTCTTTTTATCTCATTCTTACGGGTATGATGAGAGCCACATTTAGGACAATTCATGTTTTAGCAACGCCAAGTTCGGATACTGATATTTCAGGAAAAAACAATGACTATTTCAGACCATGGTGTTATTACTTATGCTTACGGAGCATCTTATTATATCGAAATGGCAAAATCACTGGCGCGTTCTCTGCGTCTTCATTCACCAAATATTCTGCGTGCTATTGTTACCGACAGTCAAAATGATAGAGAATTATTCGAGCTTTTCGATTACGTTATCAATTGCAAAAAAGAATACGGTTCAAATGTAATACAAAAACTTCATCTTTATGATTATTCTCCATTTAAACGTACACTCTATATTGATAGTGATTGCATAGCAGTCAGAGATATCAACTTTATTTTTGATGATTTTAAGGGTAGAAGTTTTAGTGTCACAGGTGATATATATCTTCAAGCAGGTGATAAAGATACGTTCATGGATGTAGATTACGTACTCAATAGATTTGCTTTGAAAAAATTACCTAAATTTAATGGAGGTCTCTATTACTTTGAGCAAACAAATACTGCCAAGGCAGTTTTTGAAACAGCAATAGAATTTTCACGTGACTGGAAAAAGCTAGGTATTTCTGAATTTCGTGGCGATGGTCCTAACGATGAACGTATTATTGCTATAGCTATGATGTTGCACAATCAAAGTCTGTTTCAAGATAATGGTAACATGATGCGAACTCCTATCGGTCTTCGCGGTTCTCTAGATGTAGATGTTATTACAGGTAAATCTACTTTTCAAAAATACAATAAGGTAGTGTCTCCTGCTCTTGTACACTTTGCCTGTG
This sequence comes from Nostoc sp. MG11, assembly GCF_014904695.1. Lineage (GTDB taxonomy): Bacteria > Cyanobacteriota > Cyanobacteriia > Cyanobacteriales > Nostocaceae > Komarekiella. The sequence continues at coordinate 16,669 of NZ_JACXXN010000067.1, forward strand.
TTTGGGCAGAGCATCCCGTATATTATCGTGAAGTATCAAAGCTAAAAGATCTAAACAAAAGTACAGCCAGTCAGGTAAAGCCTGGTATCTTTTCTGTAATTAAATATAAGTTTGGCTATCAGATTGCCTTACTAAGTTATATAGCTAAACGTGTACCTAAAAATCCTAAGTATTTTCAAGTTAGAATAACAAGATTTTTGAGACAATTGCCTGAGCAGATACAAACTAAGTACAGCATTTAATTCGGCTTATATTCGGGTCGGAGATATCTGTTTTACAATCTAACCATTTTCAATAAAGTTTTTATGACTGCAACTAACTCAACGATAATACTTAAATCTAGTGTATGGATGAGTACGAGTGTTGTAGTTGGAAAAGTAGCTCAGTTACTTTCTCAAATCATTCTAGCTCGCTTGTTATCACCTAATGACTTTGGTATTTGGGCAATGGTATTAATCTTGAGTAATTTTTCTGTCATTTTTCGAGATGCTGCAATTGCTCAAGTTCTTGTACAACGAGGTTTAAATGATAAAAAAATTGTCAATACTGTTTACAGCATGGGTATCAACATATCCATTGGTTTATTTATAGTTCAGTCTCTTGCAAGCTTTCCACTTTCAATATTTTTTGGTATACCTATACTTTTCCCACTTACAGCTTTTGCTGCATTAATTTTTCTTGTTGGCGCCGGTGCTGGTTCTCATGCCTCTGTAATGCAACGCCAAATGAAGTTTCGAGAACTAGCTATTTGTGATGGTCTAGCAAGTTTTACACGAGTAGGAACTACTACTGTTTGTGCTGTCATTGGTTGGGGAGTATGGTCTTTTGTGGTAGGAGAAGTCGCTATGACATTGGTTGATAGTCTACTCAAAAAGTATTTTAGCAGATACCCTTTTACCTACAGCTATAGGCTAGATAAAACTGCTGTTAATGAAGTAAAAAAATTCATTACTGGTATAGTTTTTACTAGTTTTGCAGTTCAAATGAATACGATGAGTGATAACGTAATTATCGGTAAATTACTGGGACAACAAGCACTCGGTTACTATAACTTAGCTTACCAACTAGCAATGACACCTGTTTATATTTTATCTCAAGTTAACCGGGTAATTCTTTCTGTAATGTCGCAGAGAGATAATATAGGTAAAAAACTATTTATTTCACACGTTTTAGAACTATATGCTATTATTTTTGCTCCTGTTTACGGCATAGGTTTTGTCATTGCACCTTGGTTTATTCCATTAATGTACGGTCAAGCTTGGATAGAGAGTGTTAGCTTATTCCAGATTCTTTTGATTTTTGCTTATGCCAGGGGATTCATGGCGATTTTGGGTAATACATTACTGGCTTTAGATAAACCAATAACAAATGCTTTCATCAATTGGGCGTTAGTTCCACTTGCAGTTTTATCTTATTTTGTTGGGGTCAGCTTAGGAGGTGTAAAAGGAGTTGCGATCGCTGTTGCTTTAGTACTGGGAGTTGGTGCAACTATTTGGTTTTGGTTGGCAACTTATTATATTACTAGGTGGAATATTGCATTTTTTATAAAACCTACTGCTATGCCAACTTTGGCTATTAGTATCTCGTTAATACTAGCTGTAGTATCGCCTTTACCTCATCAATATATAACTATATCTACACAACCAATTGTTCTAGTTTTTTCTTATTTTATTTTACTAACAGTATTTTCTTTTGGACGTATTCCGAATATGTTATTTAGTACAATTAGACTACTGTGGAAAAATGGAGTAATATTATAATTACTATCAATATTAATAATGAAGAACTGTTGAAACTAGTAGCTCCTATTGGCTAATAAATTTATACAAAAGTTGAGAGTTGTAATTTTAATCATTTGATCAAAAATCTTAAAGATTTATTTAAGTATTAACTAATGCAAAAAAAACTATTTCATCAATTATTGCAATCTGAAATATCAACTTATCAAAACATAGATCGGCTTTTCTCTCTTGATTTACTCAAGGCGATTAGTATTATAGCAGTAGTTTCTTTTCATTCAACTCTTGTACCAAAAATTACTTATGTAAATAGTCAATTGTATATGGAGGTTCTATTTTCTCCTTTAAGATTTTGTGTTCCAGTTTTTTTAGTAATTTATTTTTTGTTGTTTGAGAAAGCATTATCAAAGCACAAGGTTTCTACTTTATCAGTAGTTCAAAAGCGTCTAGTACGTATTCTAATACCAACAATGTTTTGGTTTAGCATTACAGCATTACTAAAATTAATTAATAAATCTTCCTGGATTGAAGTATCTGGTGGTATTTTAAATGGGGAAATATTTACTGGTGGTTATTATTTATTAATTCTATTACAGTTTATACCATTTTTTGCTATCTTTAGACCTTGGTTTTCTAAACAAATCAATGTTTTTATAGCAATTATGATTCAGTCTAGTGTTTATATATGGATATATACTATTCATTGGAGTTCAAAATTTAACCAAATAGTTTTTATCCTAAAGTTTATACATAGACCTTTATTCATTTACTGGTTTATCTATATGGTTTTGGGTATATACTGCTATAAAAAATGGTCATCAATTGTAAAATTATCATCTCTATTACACATTTATACAAAAGTAATAATTTTGGGAATTTATGCTGTTTTACAAGGAGTTGAAGCTTACTATGCTTTTGTCGTCTTAGAAGGGGATATACCACCATTTGATTATGCTATGTTTTCTTGTATGTTAAGTGTATTAGTTATGTTTATATGTTTTGCATCTATTAAGGAGGATCAAGTAAACCCATTGATTAAAAATCTAGTATCAGTTTTGTCAAAATATAGTTTAGGCATTTTTTGTATTAATGGTATTCTCTATCAGCTACTTTCTTCATTAAGCTTACGTTTATTTATTGAAGTAAACTTTAATTTTTTGGAGATTATTATAGTGAAATTGTTATGTTTTTGTTTACTTCTAAGCATTTCTCTAGTTTTATCAATGCTGTTAGAACGTATGGGACTAAAAGTAGTGGTTTGCTGATCCAAGTAGGGTGACTTACATTTCAGAGGCAAGATAGATGATTTCCACATCTGGAATACCGTTCGCAGCAAAGAGTAAAATTATGCTTATATGAATCATCGACTTCAGGGAAATGAAACAGGATTGGTTGGCTACTGGCACTTAGAGAACAGACTTCCCAAAAACGTAAGGATTCAGGTCTAATATTTAGGAAGCAGAGATGGGCGAGACAGATAATTATTAGAATTAGCCAGCAGTGCTTGTGCAAAAAAGTCAATCACAG
>NZ_JACXXN010000068.1 GCF_014904695.1 Nostoc sp. MG11
GCCACTAGAACCCAACATCCGAGAACCTAACCGCAAAAGCGCGACATACAAGCAAATCTTCGACTCATTAACGACCGAACCCCAAAAGTTCTTTTCCTGCCACAGTGGAATAGTATTGTCAGCCTCGCAAGTGAAGCCCAAGAAAAATAAAACTTCACTGGAGTTAGAGATACAAGAAGCATCAGAGGGTGGTAGCGATGGCATCATTAATGGCGGACACACAGTTTTAGCTTTCGAGCAAGCTAGGAACTATAAGTACAACTTAGACCAAGCTAGAGTAAAAGTTACAATCCACATTGGACTGCTGGAAGATGAAGCCAAAGACATAGCCTTGGCGTCAAATACAACATCACCTGTGGATTCGCGCTCCAAGGTGAACGCCAGGGGTGATTACAAATTCATCAAGCAGTACTTGGTTCACCTAGAGCGAGAGCTTGATACAAAATTCCGCATCGCCTATTACCAGAATCAAAGCGGCGTTCCGAAAAATGCTCAGTGTAATGTCAGCCACCTACTGAAGCTGATTAACTGCCTGGACAGGAATAAATATAACCCGGACAGTAGAACAAGAACCAAACACCCACCAGTTAGTAGCACCCCAAGTCAGATCACAGATAAAGAGCGAGAAAGGTTCACAACTCTTCTGCCACTACTGTCACAAGGGCTGTGGATAGAACAGAGGTTATATGAAATTATCCAATCACATATCACCAATCCCAGAAGAAAAGGTATGAATGACTTAGCCTCAATTGATACTAGAAAAACTACCCTGCTACCGGACAGTAAGTACTCGTTCGGATTTGGAGCGCCAGCCGAACTAGCGCTACCGATAGTTGCATCTTACAGAGTATTCCTAGACAAAGACTACAACTGTATTCTGCCATTCGAGGAATTCGCCGAAGATTTTCTACAACACCTATGGAGCAACAATTTCCGCAAATATTTAATCTCAGAGAAAACAGCCGGGAATACAGTCGGTGCAAAAATCTGCCGTAATAAAGAAATCTGGGAAAGCTTGTATATCTCTGCCCAAAGTTACTTAAATCAGCATTTAGTGAAAATGGTTAACTCCACTAGACGCGAAGAGTTAATGCTCAAGGGATAAGGGTTAGACAAAGCAATCGGGCGACAAATAACAGTCTCATTTTCCATATTACCAATGATTAATATCACCTCCGACTTAGCAATAAAGGCAGCGAGAACTGAAGGCGGGAGTTCTGAGGCAAGATCTCTTTAAAGAAAATGATCAAGTCTCTAAATGCTAAATTTCATATCATAACTGTATGACTGTATTAGCTGTGATTATCTTTAATTTTTATGAATACTCTCTTGCCATTATCACCTCCCCAAAACGCCTTAGAAGCCCTTTTAAAATTGCGGGATTATTACGCACCTCTTGTAAAAGAGTATGAAAGGTTATATACCCAGTCCAAAGATAGTCTCACTCATGTTGAAGCTTTGCTGTCTAATTGGTCTTCCTCCTTGGAGGTAGCCTATGAAAAATCTACCGCTGCTGAAGAAGAAAATTCGTTATTATTTCTGAGTGATAACTCTGATAATGAACCCGAAGAACCTAACCCTCTGGAACTGTTGCAATTGGATGATTTCAAGTCTGAAGAATCTAACACAGTAATGTCCCCTGAACCATCAGAGTCTCCGATATTCCCGTTACTAGACACATCAACTCAGGAGCGTTCGTCCTTAACGTTGCCAAAGGCATCGCTCCACGGGGTAGAAATTCCCATGCTGCCTCAATATCAGTCTCTAAGTCGCCCAGAAGCGATTGAGCAGGTGTTGGCAGAAGAGATTGGCACAAGTGTTCACATAGATTTTATAGTGCGATCGCTCTACAGAGAGTTAGAGCCTGATGTGTTTAAGGTGGTGAAAAGTAGAGTTCAATCTTCGCTGACTCAGGGTAAGGAAAGTAATAAATGGTTCAGTGTTCCAGGACAACCTGGATATTTTACCCTTTCTTTAAGTTTGCTTTCTTCTGTTTCTAAAAAGAGTTCATCACCTCAAGCAAAGAGCAAAAACAAAAAACCAGTCAAGCCGCCGCAGCCCAAAGAGATATCAATGCTCAAAGTATATGAAGGACAATTCTTAATTGATGCCTTATCTACTTTTTTAGAACAGAATGCAGGTAAAGTTTTCGGTATTTCAGAAGTAATTACCGGAATTTATGGAGAACTGAATGCAGCTGATGCTAGAGAGGTCAAGAACAAGGTGCTGAATGAATTATCGCGGGGTCATCGGACCGGACGATTCTCTAGAGTGCCTGACCAAATTGGGTTTTATACCTGGGACTCCAAATTAATACTAGACATAAGCCAACCTTTCGTTTAAGCGTAGTTACCACTACACGTTGAAGTGATCGCTCTCAACTAAACGCTACTTAATCACAAAAACCATCTACACGCATATCTCGCCAGATATCAGAAACCTGCCAGCCGGAATTGCCCACAGATTGTACTGGAGGGTTATCAAGAAATGGAATATAGTCAGGTTCTCGTAGTTCTGGAATGATTATTGGTTTTTCCTCAACTATAGGAGGTGAAAAATTAACACTATCAGCTTGAAGAAGTTGGTCTTCTGCTTGCTCTATTTCCTTCATCTGTCTGAGGGTAAGCTTTTCAGATTTTTTGATGAGTTTCTTGTCCATAAAAACTGAGATCTAGTTGAGTACTGAAAAATCACACAGAATCAATAGAATACAGCAACTCTGCGGAAAATACGACTGCTTTGCTAAGTAATTTATAAGGGAGTAGCCAAATTAAGTGATCGCAGTAGAAATTATTATTAATCAGGTGATTTGGGAATTATATAAAAATGTAGAGACTGCATCACAATCGAATGGCACGCTTGTAAAGCTGGGGAGGCTGGGGAAGCTGGGGGAGTAAGGAGAAATTCTTAGTAACTCTTACTACTGCAACAGCCTTGAATACACTTGTTTTCTTGTCTACCCCAGCACCCCCCGCTTCCCCAGATCACCTCAACAAATAACTAAACTTAGTGCCATTCGCATCACAATCATCAAAGTACCAAATGTCCGAAATCAAGGTTGATGAAGTTATCTGTATCAAGGACAGTATCCTGATAGTTTTTTACACACTCGGAAAATGCTGGCAATTTCGGATTATCAGTCATTTGAGCAATTGGGGAGTTGAGGCGAATAAGGGTAAATACTTGCCTTTCCATGCGGGGGCGGATATAGGGAGATAGAGACAGCATCACCCTTGATTGCACCCGCGTAGTATGAAGTATACACACACAGTCATGCTTCCACCTCCCACAGCAGAGGTTGGATAGAGCCATTCCCGTAAACCTGTGGCAGCAACACCGAGCCTAAACAAAACATGAGGTTACGCCTTAGGTGACGATGCTGTTATGACTAAGGCTCATCAATTAATATGCTGTAAGTTTGATATGATAGTGCTTACAGCGTAAAAATGTAAAACAACTTCAACTTGCTAAAATTGTTGCACAATGCTAATTTGTCTAATATAGTTGTTTTACGAGTTTATGTCAGTATATTTGTACTATAGAGCGAGAGGAAAGCCTAGTGAGTTCTTTCAAGCAGCTTCCATTGTCAGACCTGAGAGAGAGCCTACCTAAGTTCAAGCGTCAGGTGCAATTAGGAATGAAAAGAATTGCTGCTACTTACTACGGGCAAGTAGTTGGATTTTTAGTTCCGTTGAAAGATTTGGAAAAAGCCCTAGAGGATAATGCCATCAACAAAAGTGAAGAGATGTCATTATCAGATTTCCGGTTACATTTAACGGAATGCTGGGAGCGTTTACAAGTTGATGTTGACTGTATTTATGTGACCTATCACACGCGTAGGGCGGTTGCGTTTGTTAGCCCTCGCTTGATTACCTATCTTTCAATTCCAGTATCAGAAGTTGCAGGTAAACTACTCGCTATACATAGTGGTCTTATTGAAATTGCAAGTTTAACAGAGGAGAATTAATAATGTTTGAAATAGCATCTACCCCAGAACTTCAGAAGAAAATTAAAAATCTAGAAGAATATTATCCTCCTGAAGTTTGCCATGAAATTAATCATTTTTTGGAAATACTTAAACAAGATGGACATTTGAGTAAAACAAATTTTTACGATATTAATACTAACGAAATTTCTGGATTGTATTGCAATATATTTTACAAGCCTTGCCTTGAGCAGAAGAAAGTATTACTAATTGATATAAAAATGAAAGCGGCAGATATTTTCAGGCAAAGATTTGTGATTGAGGATGATTGGGATGACAAAAATTGTATAGATTCTATTCCTCAGTATGATAAACCCCAGAAAATAATAGAAGCTATTTCTCTAATTCATCAAGGGATAACAAATTCATACGAATTAGGTTACGAACTAGGGCATAGAGGAAAGAAAGATGAATATATTTCTCGACATGGACAGTATGTAAAACATGCTTTAATAGCCCTTAAACTTATTCATGTAACGCGTCAAGGTAATAAGCGGCTGACTGAATTAACTCAAAAAGGTAGATTGATAGCTGAAGCACCTAATAAAGATTTACAAGTCAGATTCCTCATAGAAGCTATGCTAAGTTATCCTCCTATTTGGTGAATTATTGATGCAGTTTCTTTAAAGGAATCTCAACTGAATAATGGACTAGTTTTAAACGATAAAGTGGTTAAAGAACTTACCTTCCCAGAAGTATTTCAAGAAGCAGATACTAGCAATCGCCGCTCACAGACTTTGAAGAATTGGATCAAATGGATATCTAAAAAATCAGGAATTCCTATCCGTACTCACGAAGCAGGGGTACAGCTTACTATCCCAATGTTATTTGCTGAAGTATTGGGTAGTCCAGAGTAAGAATAAGCATAAAGCATTCTCTATTGTTAGCTAGCAATTTTTAAAAATTAATTGATGCGATCTTTTTGAAATTGTTGGCTAAGCTTGAGGATTTAGTAGTGAATAAAGCTACAAGCGAAGAGTGGAAATAGGCAGCCAAATCAATACTTACACATGATTTTTGAGCAAGTATAAACATTACCAATGGGGAAAGTTAAATATGGAATTAGTTGAGAATAAGAACATTTACCATAATGTATTTGTTCGTCAAGAGCATATAGTACGTGTTTTCTCCCAAAGGGAAGGAGCTAATGGCAGAGTTGTTTTAGAAGATATTGTAGAAATTTTATTAACTAATATCCCTTCAAATACCAATAAGAAAATATCTAATAGTGCTGACTACAACATAATTTTAATAACTCAAGATAAGATTCAGCTTGCTGGCATAACACCTATTGAACATAAAGGTTTACACCTTGCAGATGTAGAACAGCTTCATGAGTTCTACAGTTTTTGTGATGATCTGGCGGCAGAAGAACTCTATGAAAGTTTAGGAGAGTGGTTAAATTTCCAAGTGTGTACCTTAATTAATAAGCGATTAGCTCACTTAGGCGAAATGGTAAGGCAAATACCTTTTTGGGAAGAGTATGCCTCAAAAGTTTCAAAATTGTTTGATGAAAATCAAAAAATTTCCATTAGAGAATGGTTGGTTGAATCTTACGGTCTAAGCGTTTTTTGGATAATTACTACATTTACTAATAAGGTTAAGAATATGATGTCCGGTGCTTATAGAGTAAATGCTGGTGAAAAAGCAGCCAAAAATGAAGGCAATGTAAATATATATTATCCAAAAAATTTTGCTTTCGTGGCTCAAACAATAGACTGGTGGATTAAGAGTGATAATTGGAGTTGGTTAAAAGAAGTAATTCAGAATGGTGTTGCTGTTAAGGAATCTATTGATAAAGATAAAGAGCAAGTGAAGAAATTGAAAAAAGAGGGTAAAAGTATTGATGATATTATTCAAACTGTTTGGAATGTGACTCCGACTTCAAACATGGTTGAGGATGAAAATTATCAATATAAGATTTTAAAAGCTTTCGTTCAAATGGTCTAAAGGTGCAAAATGCTATTAGAAAGAAATGCTATAGAAATGGAAGATGCAGTTAATATCTTAAAATCAAATGGGTTGCAACCAAATATACGTCGGCTAGGAAGCCGCAAAACTTTAATAACCAAACTAGTTGATGGTTATTCGCTTCTGATTGAAGAAGATAAAACAAGCCCTGGTCATTTGTGTGCTTACTTAAAAAGTGATGAACGCGGAACTATTACAATTTGGCATGAAATCAGCCACAAGTCTTTTGTTCTAACTATCAAATATATACAGGAACAATTAGGAATAGCCTCCAAACGAAAGTTATTTGGTCAACCTTGGAGTATTGTTGCTGCTGCTGCTGTAGTTGGTTTTGCATTGATAGGAATGAGTTATTTACTTGTTAGCAGTAAGTTAGCTCAATGCAATACTCAGCAGTCTGAGCAACCGCTACTTCAACCGTAGGCTGGAGGAATATTGAAAATTTGTGTTCCTAGTCTGCAAAATCGAGGACAATTGCAGATACAGCATTCTAGAGTAACAAATGTTCTCCCTTAAAGTTGATACTGTGCTTTGTATCAAAGGCAGTGTCCTGATGGTCTTTTACACACCAGGGCAGTGCTGGCAGTTCCGCATCATCAGCCGGACAGGTGGAATATTCGGAGAACAAAAAATATACTACAGTGCTGATGCGGCGTTTGAAACTGGGTTGGAGTGGTTGCGGGATGAACAGTGATGAGTGCGTATATGCGATCGCCGCCATTGCAGTAGTCTGCGGTACTTCACGACAGCCTTGAGCGCACTTTACTCTCTTTGAGCGATCACCTATGGTGGGCGGGTACGCCATCGCATATAATTGTTCCTGTGTGGAGGAGTTGTTCGGGGTGATGATGGTATGCCGCAGAGTGGCGAATGTAAACCAATCGTTGTCACGCATTTAACTTGCTTACATTGAGGGTGGTGTTGATGCTGGCGTTTAACTCTTATGTGATGGGAGTTTCAAAATTTTTGGTTACTTTTGCATAAAACAGAAAACTCTAGCTGAAGAATATTACATAACAAAGCCACTATATGTAAACCAAGGGACAACGCTTAAAAGTCCCGGTATTTAATTTTCCTTTTTTCAAGCACTGCTCTGGACTTCATGCCCCAGGGCAGTTTTTCATTGTATAGGTGGCTCCCCTTGAATCAAGCACCCGTTGGCAGCAATTGCAATTCTCGTGTAGTGCGTTGTTTACCCACCGTAACAGCAATATTGCGCTACAGCCCGTAAAAACAGATACTCTAAGTGTAGCAAGCATAAACCTTTATATTTAGCAGCTAAATTATGCCTTTAGATTTCTGCGAGCAAAAGCTGGCTAGGGCAAACTTTAGGGATCATGAATCATTTGTAATTGGACAAGTTTAAACTTATGCTCAACTCCTTATCAGAATTATCGAAAAAGTTGATCGCTCCTGCTAAAGAATTTATCTTAACAGAGAATGTAGAGAAAACAGCAGAGTTTGGTAAAGCATTTCTAGAATTAGCCAAGACCCTGCAAGAACAAGGCAAGAGTATAAGTTTTTTAATGGGTTTGATAAAAGAATCAAAGCCTCTGTTAGATGTATTGTGTTCGGCAGAGGTGCAAGTTATAAGTGCAGGCTTGCCTTTTGTACCTTTTGCGATCGCACTTATAAAGTTTTATCGTGAAAAGACCCATACTGAGCCAACACTAGAAGACTGCGTAGTCATTATTAGTCAAGCAGCGTATCTAGAAAGTTTTGCACAGGTTTTAGGTAATAACAAATATGTATTGGGTAGGTGGAATAGTTATGCTGATAGTAATCAAGCATTAGATAAAGCACTAAAAAAATTAGAGAAATTTGAATTAACGGATGAGATTACTAACAGTGTAATATCATCTTTTTCTCAGTCTAGCTTGGCTGAACGCTTCAACGAAGTACTATTAACTAAATTAGAACTAGTAGGACTATCTCAACCAGAGGCTCAAGAGTTCACTGAATCAGTGGCTCGTAATACTAAAATCTACTTTTTGAAAGCGTTAGCATTAGCTGGTGATTCTGCCCAACCTCTAGCTGATTTGTATAAAAATGGAGGAACAGAAGAAATTAAAAAATATAAGAGTATTCAAGATTATCTTAAAGAAAAAATTGAGCCAAAGCCCCAGGAGACAGTGTTTAAGGAGACTTTTACATATAGCGATATTTATGTCAAACCTAATGCCATGAAAGTAGATAACAATGGCAAAATTGATAAAGAATCTAAGACATTCAGTTTGGAAGATTGGGTTAAAAGCATTATTTTAGATACAAACTCTAACGCCCAAAAAAAAGTAATATTTATTCAAGGAGGGACTGGAAGAGGTAAAAGCATTTTTTGTCGAATATTTGCTGATTTAGTGCGCCGAGACTTATATCAGAGATGGATACCTATTTTAATTCGTTTACGAGATATAGAAGAATTTCAGCCAAGTTTAAAAGAAACTCTAAGCTCTAGGCTACAACAGTATTATTTCGCTTTAAAAAATGATTGGTTGATTGATAATGATACAAAATTCTTATTTATTCTAGATGGTTTTGATGAACTACGAATTGAGCGTAGTAATAATTCGAGTGTAAAAAGCTTTATTAGACAAATAGGGTCTTTTCAAGAAGATTATGCTAAAAGGCACCAAGTAATAATCACAGGTCGAGCAATGGCCTTACATGGCATTGAGGACTTACCCCCCAACCTGGAACGGGTAGAAATTGCCGAAATGAATATTGAATTACAAGCCCAATGGTTTGATAATTGGCGTAGGCAATTTCCGACGGATGAAACAACGAAATTTCAACAGTTTTTGCAAGATAACCAATCTTCTTGCCCAGAGCAAGTAAAGGAATTAGCAAAAGAGCCACTTTTGCTGTATCTACTGACAGCAATGCATCGTGACAATGAATTAGATATTAACGAGTTCAAGCAAGCTACTGGTACAGCAGCTAAAATATTAGTCTACGAGCAAGCATTAAAATGGGTATTAACCGAACAACGGTCTGATCGTCGTTACCCAGATTTAAATAAAGAACTTACCGGACAAAACCCAGAAGCATTACGGCGAATATTAGCAGAAGCAGCAGTATGTGTAGTGCAGTCAGGGGGAGAAAGCGCTTCTATGGAAATGGTAAAATCACGTCTAGAACAAGATTATGAGGCAAAAGAACTCATCGCTAAAGCTGAGGAAAAACTAGGAGGAGAAGCACTAAAAACTGCATTAGGTGCTTTTTACATCAAATCAAATGATAGCGGTGGTGTTGAATTTTTTCATAAAAGTTTTAGTGAATTTCTCTGTGCTGAACGCCTCAAACGAAGCATTGAGGATTGGACTGAACTAGGTAAACGAGGTAAACCCTTTAATGTTAATGATCAAGAATTGTGTGGGGAAATTTATGACTTACTTGGATATGGTGGATTAACACCAGAAATTATAGAGTATTTGATGGCCTTATTAAGGGCTAGCAGTGAATTTAAACCTCAAGAACTTTTACAGCGATTAAACAAATTTTATCTAGATTGGTGTCAAGGAGGATTTATAGATTTACATGAAGGAACAACATTGCCTCAACAAAAAGCGCGAAATCTAGAAAAACGGGGAGGTAGGAACTTAGGTCAGCGACAAGTTGATATATATACAGGTCTGAATGTAATGATTCTTCTGTTAGAGTTACATCGTTATGCTCAGACTCAAGATGAACTAAAGGACAAAGTTGCTTTTCTTCCCTGTGGCGAGGCAGACAGCGATAATTTTGATCCCGAACGATTACTGCGTATCATAAGTTACAGCAACAGCGTTGATTTAAGTACTTTTTCATCAACTATTGGTTATTTCCTTTCTGCCGCTGACCTCTTTGGCGCTAACCTCTCTCGCGCTAACCTCTCTCGCGCTAACCTCTCTCGCGCTAACCTCTCTCGCGCTGACCTCTCTCGCGCTGACCTCTTTGGCGCTCACCTCTCACGCGCTAACCTCGATGGTGCTCACCTCGCTGGCGCTGACCTCTTTGGCGCTGACCTCTTTGGCGCTGACCTCTTTGGCGCTGACCTCTCACGCGCTAACCTCGATGGCGCTGACCTCTTTGGCGCTAACCTCTCACGCGCTAACCTCGATGGCGCTAACCTCTCACACGCTAACCTCAATGGTGCTAACCTCTCACGCGCTAACCTCAATGGCGCTAATCTTGATGAAGCTAACCTTTATGACGCTAACCTTTATGACGCTAACCTCTCACGCGCTAACCTCGATGGCGCTAACCTTGATGTCGCTAATCTCTCACGCACTAACCTCTTGGGCGCTCACCTCGATGGCGCTAATCTTAGTAATATTATTTGGGATGAAGATACAACCTGGGATAATGTGGAAAGATTAAATACAGCAAGAAACGTACCTGAAAGTTTGCTTTCCCAATTAAACTCAACCGCCCACCCCTCGCCCCCAAAAGACACTCCACCGTCAGTCTGACATCGCCGCCGCCAACCCCGGCAGCCGCCGCCCCCGATAGAACTCCTGTTGCAACCCTGAAAGTACCCCCAGCAATCCCAACTCTGACCATTCGCCCAAATCTTTACCATGCAGAGATACCCGGTAGTACCCGCACTCTAGGCGATGCCTACGGCAACCCGAAGCGGGAACGCATCTTACTGGAAAGCCGGGCTCGTGGCATTTTTCGATTAGACTCTTGACCTGGGGCGAATATTGGCAATTCGCAATTTCCAATTCGCAATTCGCAGTTAAAAACAATTGCGAATTGCGATCTTCGGAGCGGGGCGTTAGCCCATTGCGAATTGCGAATTGTTTGGTCATCGGACAGGACGATTCACTAGAGTGCCTGATCAAATTGGGTTTTATACCTGGGACTACAAGTTAGTTAATGAATAAGTAAGACATTTAATTACGCAAATAATAGCAATATAATTAAATGCTAAAATGCCTCCAGAGATCTCTGTAAAGGCGTTAGCTACGACTAGTTTATAGAGTTCAATATAGTTATCGTCTGTATATCTATAGCTTAATTAGTAATTTCGATTTTTCGGTGAAGAATACATAAATATAATCAAGAACTATATAACAATATTGTTAACAATTGCGGTTGAGAACTTTTGCTTGGCTTTACTTACACCATAAGCAAATACATTTGTAATAAATGAATCAACGTAAGCGTTCGCTTTCTACTATGACAATTCCATGCGGCTGCTTGTAGTGGAATTGAATGGACAGAATTCTCAAATTTTATAGTACATTAGCACTATAAAATTGTTAGTATAGCATCTTGTTTTCTTGCGTAGTAGTATGCTTAACGCTCCCGTCCCCTGTTAACGAAGCTTGTTTTGAGAAAAGCGATCGCTGTTAGAAATTTTCTGTTGGTTTAATGGGCAACCAGATAAGCAAGATTATTCACGTAGATATGGACGCTTTCTACGCATCAGTAGAACAGCGGGACAACCCTAGCTACCGAGGCAAACCGCTAGTAGTCGGTGGTAGTCCGAACCAACGAGGCGTGGTAGCAGCAGCCAGCTATGAAGCCAGAAAATTTGGTATTCACTCTGCGATGCCTTCAGTAGTTGCGATCACTCGTTGTCCTGGACTAATCTTTGTCAGACCAAGATTTGATATCTATCGAGAGATTTCCGCTGCAATCCACGCCCAATTCAAACGCTACAGTGATTTGGTGGAAGGGGTTGCGTTAGATGAAGCATATCTAGATGTTACTGAAAATAAGCAAAACATCCCGTACGCTTCTACTATCGCAAGATTAATCAAAACAGCAATTTTAAAAGAAACAAAGTTAACGGCAACTGCGGGTGTATCCATTAATAAGTTCCTTGCAAAAATGGCATCAGGACAGAATAAACCCAACGGACTAACGGTTATTTTACCAGAGCAAGCAATTGCCTTTGTAGAGCAGCTGTCGATTGAAAAGTTTCACGGTATTGGAGAGGTGACAGCGACTAGAATGCACTCACTGGGTATTCATAGTGGTGCAGACTTAAAGGGGCGATCACTCTCAGAGCTAACACACCACTTTGGGAAAGCTAGTCATTATTACTACAAAATTGCCAGAGCGGAAGATGACCGGCCAGTTGAGCCAAATCGGGTTCGGAAATCCATAGGTGCAGAAACCTCATTTGCACAGGACTTAAGCGATGTCGGTCAGATGTTGCAAGAACACGAACAGATTGCCTCTTTTGTGGAGCAGCGGTTAGAGCAGCATGAAACACGGGGGCGCACATTAACGTTGAAAGTCAAGTTCTCCGATTATCGCCAGTTAACCCGCAGTAAGACAATGCTTGCTCCCATCAGTGAACTGGATATGATTTTTGAGATAGCCAAAACACTGTTTGAGTCGATTGATCTGGAGAATCGCAGTATTAGATTACTGGGCATTTCCTTGTCTAATCTGGATAACATAAGACAATCACAAGTGATTCAATTGCCACTATTTAAGAATGGGAGTACTACTTTTTAAGGAGTATCTGACAATTGCCCACCATTAGATAGTATTTACAAATAAACTTGTGACTTATACCTGAGCATTACTCTTCTACTTTCTTGAGGGTATCCGGCTTGTGAGCAGCTTCGTTTCCTGTCTGATCACTTTTGACTACATACTCTGGGTTATCCACAGTTGCAGCGATATGGTTTCCTCTCAAGTTTGTCGGTAAAGTGAGCTTTTGTACTACTTCGCCAGTTTTCATGCCTTGTAGAGCTTTCCATTCAACCTTATCGCCTATTTTGAATTGTTCAGCCACAACAGTCTCCTATTTGATGTTTTATACCTTTTCAAGTCACATGATGTTTGTGATTTCAAAGATATTCATCATTCTAGTGATAGAGAAAATGCTTGCTCTGACTTTTCACTCTTCAGCGGCTCAATCCCTATTTGCTTCTTTTAACACTATGCTGCAAAGCATGTTTGTATTATTGCTATTAGATACAAGGCAAAACTACATTTTAGTAAAATCAATCACCAAAATGTAGTCAACACATTAACATCTCCTTGCATCATCCAATTAAGAATGATACTACAGGTATACCAACTATCAAAACTCAATTCAATTTGTATGCAACGTGTTCCAGGCTTTTATTCCTTTGGTAATTGATGTATCACAGTGCTAAATGTTACTACAAAACAAATTTTATCTACTCGCAAAAGTTATCCATGCGGATATCCCGCCAAATGTCACAAATCAAGGTTGATGAGGTTATTTGTATCAAGGGCAGTATCTTGATAGTTTTTTACACACCCGAAAAATGCTGGCAATTCCGTATAATCAGCCGTATGGGTGAAATCTATGGGGAACAAAAGATTTACTACAGTGCTTCTGCGCTTCTGCGGCGTTGCGAACTGGGTTAGACTGGTTGAGAGATGAGTATCAAAAGTAGCTTACTACATATTTTGCTTTCAAAGGTGCTGTAATCGTTACTATGCATGAATAAAAACTTACTACAAAAATCGTAAGGATTCAGGTGTTTGAAACCCAGTCTCCGAGACAGTTTTAAACACCTGAATCCTTACATATTCTAATTGCCGGTTAGATATGGAACATGGAACAGCTTACTATCAATACCTTTGCAAAAATAAGAGCCTACAAAAATTTTGGCTTGCACTGGCAAAAGTACCCATATATAGGCGTTTCGCTGAAAGGGAGATGGGAATCTCAAACCCTTATACTACGGTCAATACGTAAAAAAACATTGTGGGAAACCTTAAAGGAATTTTTAGGACTTATGGTTTTTGCTAAACCTTAGAGAAAAGGGGAGTTAATGATTAAAGCATCATCAACTCACCCTCGTAATTTAGCGAAGATATTGACCGATTAATCAGAATTGTTCAACTTTGCTACACCATTAGCACCTCCAAAGACCGCGAGAATTATATTTCCCTTTTAGCTTTATACCAAAGCAATCAAAATGAGTAAAAATATTTTGAAATTTTTATCTATTAAACCAACGTTCCGTCTATTGCTATTAATAGTTTTTGTGAGTATCCCTATTCTTTATCGGTTTAATTGGAGCGGTTTCGGAGAGGATTCATCTAAATCAAAAAGTATAGAAAAAACAATAACAAATGGAAAAATTATTAG
The DNA here is from genome assembly GCF_014904695.1 of Nostoc sp. MG11. Classification (GTDB taxonomy): domain Bacteria; phylum Cyanobacteriota; class Cyanobacteriia; order Cyanobacteriales; family Nostocaceae; genus Komarekiella. Next base: position 14,031 of record NZ_JACXXN010000068.1, read on the forward strand.
TTTTAAAAAAATAGAAACAGAACATTTTGAATCAGCAAAAAAACTTTGGGATTGGTTGAATCTGGCTGCTATTCTTGCAATCCCATTTGTATTGTTCCAGTTTGAACGTAGCGAACAAAGGCGATCCGAAAAAGAGGTTGAGAATGAAAAAAATATTGCACATGATAATTTCCGAGAGGAAATTTTACAAGCTTACGTTGATAGTATGTCAGAACTACTAATTGATAAACAATTAAAATTATTGCTCAATCTAAATTTAAAACAGTCAGACACGCAATACTCTCAAATAGAGGTTGCTCTAGACATAGCACGCGCGAGAACATTATCTATTCTACGAAGGTTAAGGGAAGATAAAAAACGAACTATAATTCTTTTTGAATTTTTATCAGATATAGAACTTCTAGATAAGCCGCTCTTGAGCACTGCTAACCTTGAAAAAGCCAACCTTGAAGGAACCAATCTTGAAGGAGCCAACCTCGAAAATGCCAACCTTAGAGGTGCCAACCTAGAAGATGCTAATCTCACAAGTGCCAACCTCGAAAATGCCGACCTTAGAGATGCCAACTTCAGAGGTACCAACCTATTTGTTGTCAACCTCAAAGATGCCAACCTCAGAGGTGCTCTCCTGGAAAACACCAACCTCAAAGGTGCTGAATTGAATGGCACTTTCCTGGAGGGTGCTAATCTCACCAGTGCTGACCTCGAAGGTACGAAATTAAGAGATGCCCACTTCACAAATGCTAACTTCACAAAGGCCTTCCTCAAAGATGCCTACCTTACAAGTGCCAACTTCACAAATGCCAACCTCACAAGTGCCTTCCTCGAAGGGGCATCTCTTGAAGATGCTAATCTCACAAGTGCTAACCTCGAAAATGCTAACCTCAAAGGTGCCTACCTTACAAGTGCCAACTTCACAAATGCCAATCTCAAAGGTGCCAACCTCGAAAATGCCGTAATCGAGTACGGTGTTTATGCCGATGAACAGAGATACATCGAAGATGCTAATTTTGAAAATGCCAATCTCGAAGATGCCAATCTGACAGGTGTCGAACTCAAAGGTGCCAAATTAAAAGGAGCAATTTTAAATGAGCGAACAATCTTACCTGATGGCTCAAAATATCAATTTAAAGACCAGCTAGCTAAATTTACTAGCCTGGGTTAGCCGTCGTTGTTTTTTGCGAACAATTGTGAAAAACACTTCTAACTAACAATGCCAGCTTTATTTAAAAGCCTAGATAGTGAACGGCTTATTTCTGATGCATCAGAAGATAAAACATACTTTCCATTGATTTCATAATATTTACCTGTGTAGTGTTTTCCAAGTACTATAACTATAGTTTGTGCATTTTCTAATAATTTTTCTAAAAATTCCCAATATATTGAAGGTACTTTTGTATCATCAATAGACTCATTATGAGCCAACTGTTTATCCCTTACACATTTAATATCTTTCATTTCTTCTTTAGACGGCATTCTCTCATTAAGTTCTTTACAAACGATTTTTGTAAGCTCTGAATCAGTCAAACACATTAGATCCTTTCTTTCAAGATTCCATAGAGCCTTTCTTTCAAGATTCAATGTAATTAGTTTTTCTTCTAATTCTTGTCTATATTTTATTTCAAATTTATCAAGATTTTCTTCTATTAGTTTAATAGCAGCAGGAATACTCTTTAAATCATATTTAAGATTCGATTCATAGATTTTATTAAGAGAAAGAACGGAATCTTTTGCTAAAAGTAGTTGTATTGTTCCAAACAAGTGTCCCAAACGTTCTTTGTTTAATGCCTCTTTTTGATTACTAATAAACTTATACAAAGATATTGATTGTTCTACTGCAAATATATCCATTTTTAAACCATTGTCAATGATGTCTTCTAATTTTTCTTTCGGGGTACAAAGCATGATTTTTAATTTTTCTCATCATCTATCCTTATCCATCTTTACACGAATGACACGGTTGAAAAGCGCGAACCCCTAATCTGGCTGGATTAGAGGGTGTAAGGGTGTGAGGATGTCGGGGTTGCACAGTCAAAACTAAGGAGCCACGCAAAAATAACTTGAATACTTTTGGTTGGGAAGGGCTTTGTTGCATGAAACAGAAAAAAGACATACCAAGTCTTAGCAGAGTTAATGATTATTTTTCCACTTTGTAGCTATCTGGTTTGCCTAACTGAATCATGCGATTAAGTGCAGCATGCAGGAATAACAAGAGCAGCTTGATTGTCAAAAAAGCATCGTCTTCGCTTACCCCCAAAAATAATTTTGAGTCGAAACATAGCTGTTTGGGACAAAGAACGTCGATGATATCTGCTTTCTTGCGACCAAAAGCTGGCGACCAATTTGATGTATCCGACGCAAATTTTCATCTCTTTGATAGCGTTGTTCATTTATGTTTTAAACAAAGTTTTTTCTTGAAAGTTGTGGCTATAACAGCTTGCACTTTTTTTATATCAAGCTTAATTGTTCCACTTTCTTGTTATCGTCCAGTTTACCCAGCTTCATAATCAGTTCAGAGGATTACGGCTTTCGTGTAACCGCTTGTGTAACTGAAACTTCACTTATGGCAGCAGTAGCAAGAGTTGTCAGCAGCCACTCGCAGTAAAACTCATGTCGCAATCCCGACAGCACCCCCATTAAACCCAACTCCGACCACACGCCCAATTCCTCATCCCCTAACGATACCTGATAATACCCACAAGACAGGCGATCGCATCTCACTGGATAGCCCGACTCGTGGCATTTTTCGATTAGACTCTTGACCTGTGGTGGATAGATTGTTTTACCGCCTGGAATTATAGTCAACAGAGGTCTTTGAGAAGTACCAATTTCCCCGCCCCAATATTCTGGTAGATACGTCTGTACTACTTCTTCGCCCACTTGATGCCGGTGGCAGAAATCCCCAGATTTCTCAAAACAGCACAGGGTGAGATCTGCGCTCGATTGTTGCTGTTTGCGTACCCACAGATCAATCAGCTGTTGTCGGGAGTCGAGAATATTGCGGAACTGTTGCTTGTACTCCTGTTGCGCCGAAGCATCTTTAGTCGATGATTTCCACCATTTGAGCAGTTCAGGAGTCGGGGCAAATAATGGTAGATGCCTGCCCTGGAATCTTTTAGGTGGATAGAGCGAGATGGAAACAGCCTCACCCTTAATAGTCCCAGTGTAGTACGACGTATAGATAGCCATACTACACACTCACTAAGTCGGTATCTGTAACCCAAGCCCTACGCTCGCCTGATGTAATTAGCTTGCCATCGCATTCGGTCAGCGATGGAGATGCCCACTCAACGGTGTAAGTCCAGAAGTCGTCTATCAAATGAATGCCTTGGACAATACGAAGTTTGCTGACATCTTGATTACAGCGAAATACTACTCTTTGTCCTAATGTGAATACGGGCTTGTCTATGCCTGATTGCAGTTTTCCTGTGCCACGAAGTTGTAATGCTGATGTATAAACCATTTCATCATTAAGGGCAACAGCATAGCTCCAATCATCCTGCAACCATTCAACACCGCAGCAGTAGCCGAATGATTTTGTGGTAGTGACGTAAACTCTTTCCAACAGCCCAACAGACAGAGGCGGGATTTCTTTGCTCCACGGTGGCGAAAGATACCAGCACTCTTCTAGGGTATGAATAAGGTTAATCATGTAACTGCCTCCTGATTTGACAACAAACTGAACAAATAATCAATTCGCTTCCATGCGATCGCTGCTTGTCGTGGGGAACAACTCAACCCGTAAGCACGACGAGCATCGTAATTGCCTTTAATGCCCTTTAGCACCCCGACGGAAATCCCATCAGCCACCGCAAGAATGCCGGATTTATAGCTTCGGACTTCATGAGACTCCCGTAGTGACGTAATTTGATTTCTAATTTGGTTTGCCCAGGCGGTCGGGACGATTTGGTGGAATAAGCCATTGGGGTAGGCAATAATGAAGATTCGTTTTCTATGATGGGAAAGTCCAACTGCTTGTGCAGAGATACAGTTCCATTCGCCCACGTACCCGATTTGGTCAAGGTCTTGGATAATCTGGGCAAGTCCGCGATGGAGTAAACCCGTGGGGTTTTCGATGAGAGCGATCGCTGGTCTACACTGGTTGATAATTCGGAATTGTTCTGTCCAGAGTGCAGATCTGTGGTCGAGTAGTCCCTGTCGATTTCCGGCGTTACTTGTACCCTGGCAAGGCAGTCCTCCACAAATAATGTCGAATTGTCCTGGGTGGGAGTGGTAGGTTCGGATGTCTGGATGAATGGGGATGTCTGGTTGTTCATGACGCAGTATTGATTGTGAATAGGGGGAGATTTCAACAAATTGCTGGACTTGGAATTTATGGGATAAACCAGCACAAGAGATACCGTGATGGCATAGTCCGCCGATACCAGAGAAAAGCGAGAGTACTGATTTCATAAGGCGATTGCCCCCTCGACTAACTCCAAAGGCACTTCAAAAATTCCTAACTGACCAATGTAGGGAATCGGTGTAATTTCTCGGGTTGTGTTGCAAAAAAGGTTTGAAGTGATAAAATTCTCTAGAACTAAGATTATTTATGCAACAACTCCGAAGATGTCTGCAATAAAATTAACT
>NZ_JACXXN010000069.1 GCF_014904695.1 Nostoc sp. MG11
ATTTGGCTTAAGGTTTAATCTAATAGCTGGTTTGTACAACTATGAACTTCGTCTGCCCAAAACCGAATCTGTTTAACTGACTTTTGCAAGAGGTCTATTGTCTCGTCTCATAGCAAGGCTTTGTTTTTGAAACTGAGTTCTTTAGCGGTGAAATAATGCTTCTAAATAAACTTGAGCGACACGGCGATCGCTATCTCCATGTTGCAACAAAAATAATGATAGCGCCGCCTTCAAGACTCTATGTGCATCCCAATCGGGATGTTTTTCTAAGTAGTCTTTCAAAGATTCATCCAGTGTTACGGGAATTTCTGTCAAGATGCTAACCGTTGCGTTCATCAGATTTTCCTCTTATGAGGTCAATCAAAAGGGACAAGTCGCTTAACTTGATAGTCACAAGCACACAAAAAACTGAGGCAATCAAGCACTCAGGCAATGCCGTCGCTTTAGTGCCTCCGCTTTTCGCCTGCCTAACAATTTACGCTAATACATCAGGTAATTTTATACAGATGAGCTGAACTGTTAAATAGACTAAAAAGGCAAGTCGCATCGCATCATTCTGCAAAAGTGCAGGTCGGTTTGTCAATGCTGCAAAATGTTAAAAAGCTTGGTATAAAAAATAGATGTTAACGAAGCCATCGGATTTAAGAGTAAGTTTTTGTTACTCTCCTTCATATAAACTCAGTGCTTGTAATTTTTTGCCAAGCTCAATAAGTAATACCTCGTCAGACGTAAGAACCTGTTGCTTTGTCTCACATCTGTGGAAAGCTACTGATATTCCTGTGGAAAACCTGTGGAATTATTGTAGAAAACTCTCGCTAATGATAAGAATTACAAAAGACTGATTTCAAACCTCACGTCTCACAAGGGCTAACTCTGTTTGAGTACTTGATCTAGCAATTTTCTAGCGGGCTGTGCTTTAGCCAATGCTACTTCATGGTCACTATAAGCGCGAACTAAGCGAGTTAGACCGCTTACCCCCGTTTTGAGTTGCTCAAGTTCTTCATTAGCAACTAGTTCTCCATCTAGCATTCGTCCAATTAAAGGCTTGATATCCCCTACTTCTTGCCGAACTTTTTGAAGTTTTTCTACTGTGCTAAGTAAGGTTTTTAGCGAGGTTAAGATGTCGTCAATATCTTGGGCATCCTCTGCTGGTTCAGTTACAGCTTCAATTGTTACTGTCTCTTCAATATCTGTAACTGTAGATAATTCCTGTGCAGTTGTTTCAGCTTTCACCCCGTTTGTCCGTGCCATTTAAGTTTCCTTAAGGAATTTTCCCTAGTCTATCGCTTCTGGAGTAAAACTCGCATCTTATCTCTCATTTGTTAAGTAGGGAAGTAGTTTTTTCCCTAGTTCCCTACACTAATTCACCAAGAAATTACTTTTTAGCCCGAATGGTGATTGAGCAAGTAGTCTCTCCCTCTTGATAGCAATTTTTGATTGCTGCTTTGTTTGATGTAATCACTTGTTTAGATAGCTTCCCCTCTGGCGACTTAGCCCACTCTAGAAGTTGTAAATCAGTAGATGTAACAGCAGAATTCTCTTTGATCACATTAGATGTCACCAAGGAACCAAGTAACGCTCCTACCGCCATAAAACCTCCTAGCATAAAGGTGATTGGATAAAAGCCAAATCTAAACTTACCTACCTGTGGCGGTTCAATTGGTAGCGCTATTGTTTTGGTTTTTATTTGATGCACCTCTTTAGCAAGTGTCTTTTTGATAGCCTCTGCTACTGATATTTCATGCTTTTTGGAGATATCTTCCCATGTCGAGAATGTATTTTTCGTTTTCTCCCCAAGCTCCTCAAGGAAGTCTCCCATTACCGCCATTGTCTCAAAAAGCGGATCGTCCGGGGAGATCCCTAATTTGGTTGTCGCTACTAATGCTTGCATCCTCTGTTCTGCTGTCAGTCCTTGCAAGCCGTCCGTTGTCGCTACCATTTGACAATCCTAAATATTTACTAACATTACAATCATTCAATACAGACTTGTTAAAATTCTCAATCCATCTGTAAATGTAGCTCCGGTAAAGCACATTTATAGATGGATCTCCCCAGACTTGTGAGTATGGTTTCCCCGCCCTTTCTAGTACCTGATAAATATTACGATGTAATGCACCAAGCTCTAGGGATATTCCTCCCCATCTTGACAATCGACGTTGCATTAATTTGTGGTAATCTACAAAACGATCATCAAAATACAAGTTTTTTACAACAACATAATCTGCTTTACTACCACTAAATACAATCAGATTTTCTAAATAATCTAAACAGTACAGCCGATGTGAAATTGGCTGCAAGAATGTTAATCTCCATTTATGTGATTCCAGAATAGAGAATAAATCAGCCTCAACAATGTACTTAAATATCTGTTCTAGATATTGCCCAGGCATATCAATAAAGATGGCATCTAATTCTAAGTCACTGAGATCGTCTAGCATTTTGTCTGTGCCACCATCCAAAAAGTCTAAACTCTCAATCGAGACAAGCGAATAGTGAGATGACAACTTGCCTTGGCTGTCATGATTGAACACTTTTATTCGTCTACTTTGACTACACAACAACTCGATTAATAATTTGGTAATTGTAGACTTGCCTACTCGCGCATCGCCTACAAGCATTATCAACCGCTTAGAACGTGACATCTTTTAACCCTAATACATCTTTGACTGGGTTTATAGAAGTCTTGAAATTCTTCATCCATGCACCAACCCTACCTTTGACCGATATCCTCTCGTCTTGCAATATTCCTTTGGAGAAAGAGAAATTATTTAGGTCTAAATAGTCATAAGCATGGGCTATTAAGTCTGCCATAGATATCTCAGGTAATCCTATGCCTTTTTCTTTAATCTCCTTGATCGATGGTGAGGTGTTGTAACGCTCAAAGCCGTCTGGTTTTCCAAAAAACAAATTTTTCACGATCACATAGTCTACTTGCCCTTTGCAGAAATCGTACAGGTGAAGTAATTGGTTAACCGAATCTCTTGTCCTGCTAATCACCGTTGCCATCGTCACTCGTAAATCAAGATTCTGCTCGGCAACCTCAAAGAAATTCATCTCACAAGCGAATTCTCGAAACATTTTCATCGATTGTGGGGGCAACTCCAGCAGGAACAACGATTTACCCGAAGACTGAATTTCTCCATCTTGATTTTTGACTGGCTCAATTAAATTCTTCAGGTCTTCTAGGAATAGGTCAGCTTCTCCTCTTGTAAATATGTCTAGAGGGAACACAGTACACTCATTCTCGTAGAATCGCTTAATCTGCGGATTAGACATATCCGCATCAAAAGCGACGAAATCTTGATGTGTATCTAAGTAAGCTTGTACCAATCCTCTAGCAAAGGTGGACTTGCCAACACCCCCTTTGTCACCCGTCACAATCACTAGCCTGCGTGAATATTCTTTTGATTCTTTGATCATTTGTTTAATTCATATTCAAAGTCACAACCATATTAAAGTCTTCATCCTAAAAAAACAGCATACAAAAGTATGCTATTAAGCTACATTTCCAGATCTAAGTTTTTCTGTGTCTCTATCTTCGGTACTGGCTCGTTTTGGACTATCTCTTTTGCCTGCTTCTTAGCTTGAAAAGTCACAGCCTGCATCATTCCTGGTTCGCCAAACTTGTTGTTTACCCATGCGATCGCCTGCCGAATATTACACTTCGCCGCTCTCATTACCATCTCTAAAGAAGTTTCACCCTCTATCACACGATCTGATTTTCTCCCTAAATGCCATGCCACTTCGGTTAAAGGTAAGTCTTGTGACTGCTGCCGTAGCTTCTGATTCTCCTGCTTCAATTTCAAATTCTCTTGCTCTAGGTGATTGACCCTGCGTACTAGTTCTTCGTTTTCTTTGGCTACAGCTTTGGCTGTTGCTTCCATCTCTAATGCAGCACGCTTGGCTCTATCTCTATCAGCAGCCTTGGCTTTGGTTTGCAATGTCATGTCTAAGTCTAGACTCACACCCCTTTCTACAATGCTGTAGAAATCCTTGATGTCATTGTGTGTTGCTCTGCTGCCTTTAAGCCCACGCTCTAACCCTAGCTCTTGTGTAGCTTCAAAATACGAGTTCTGAAACTCGTGCATCTTTTTTCTATCGCCAAAGAATTTGTAACATCTCAATTGACCTGACTCATCCAGTGGAACAAAGTAAGCGTGAATGTGTGGGGTTACTTCGTCAAGATGTAGGTCGGCTCGGATGATGCGTGAGCCGTAGTTTTCAATTAGCCATTCGTGTGAGGATTGTAACCAAGCGTTTAACTTATTAGAATCGTATGCTCCTGCATCTATGGGGTTGTCAGGACGAAAATATTCAGGTGAGGCAGTCAGGAGAAACTCAACACAATACACAGCATCTTTGCGAATCTTCCTTGTTTGTGGATGCTCTGTAATTTTGGCAAGCACTAAATCCTCTAGCTTTTGTTGCTTATCTTCTCCAATAAACCTAACATTTTCTTTGGTCGGGTCAGCATTGGGCGTGTCTCTTTCACGAGAAGTATGAGAAGCGCTACCTGCTATGTTAACTCGCTTCAATTTCTTAATTCTAGCGATCGCATAGGGCATATATTAAAAACCTGTAGTAAGTACGGATAATATAATAAACCCCATTTTTTACTTGGTTAAACAAAATAGTTATGTGTTAATTTAGCGCGTAATTACGTTAATTTAACGTAATCTTGTAAGGCTAAATATGTAAGACGTTAATCTTTTTGTACCTCTGTTTGCGTAAATAAACAGTTAATTGCGCTTATTGACTGCTAATTAAACGTATAAAGGATAATATTGATTTAAGCAATAAATAAGTCAATATGGGCGAATCAAAAACCGAGAGAATCTCGATTCAAAAACTATCTGAAAGTCCAGATGGTAAGATGATTACTTATATGAAGTCTCGTCCTTTAAACTTAGATACAGATTTTACTGAGATAGTAATGTCTAGCCTTAGAAGCTACTGGCTACCACTATCTATCTTTTCTCAAGGAGAAACAGGTAGTGGGTTAAAACAAACGGGCATCTGGGCGATCGCTCAATTAGAATCGCAAATAAGCATTATTCGTCAAATCTGTGGTATTGAAAATCCTGGTGCTGCTCACTCTCTAATCATACCGATGGGGCAAGCCCAGTCCCTTCCACAGCAATCACCACAGATAAAGCGTGAAGAATTAGCTATCGAACATAAGACTGCTGAAGATGAGGATGAGACTGATGAGAATAAAGATAAGGATGAAGATGAGGATGATTTTCTGGATTTAGAGTTAACAGAGCAGATGTCGAAAAACTTGAAGAGATTTGGAGGAAGCTAAATTGAGTAAAATAACCAAAAACGAATTACCAAAGCTAGTCATATCATTTGATTTAGGAGGAAGCAAATCAAAAACAATTGCTCAACTTTACCCTGACAGCACTCCGATTCTGATTGCTATGTCGCCAGAGATTGCTGATGTATCTGCCTCTTCCATAGAACACCATTTCGCTGATAAGACTTTATCGCCGAACACTGCATGGGTTGGAGTTAACGGTAAATATTATGTGCTAGGTGATATCGCCAGAAGCGTCTTTATGGGCACAGCTGCCCTCAAAGAATTAAAATATCAACATGCAGTTCCTAAAATGCTAGGAATGTTGTGGTTAGCGATGTGCAAGTTCAATCTGTCTGGAAGTGAGCCTTTCGTTGCTCAACTGCTATTACCTCCTGGCGAATCAAATGATGGGCAATCATTAGGGGCACAGCTACGAGAAGCTCTAAAACAGGGGATAAATACTCCCACTGGTAAGTTAAAACCAAAGCTTCGACATTTTTTTGTCTCGCCGGAAGGTTCTGGCATCATGGATTATAGGGAGCAATCACTCGGTGATTTATACGCTCAAAAAAATGTTGGCATGATCATGCTTGGTTATCGTAATGCCAGTTTTTTACTCTCTGAAAAGGATTATTCGGGAAAGGCAGAATCAACTGAGTTAGGTATGAGTTGGATGGTACAACAGTTTGTAGAGAGGACTGCTGTTGGATTGTCTAAAGATGACTTACGCATTGTTCCAGCACTAGTTGAAGCATCTAAGGGGAATTTTGATGAGTTGCGTGCGCTCTCTCGTAAGTCGAAAGAAGACGCAATCCAGTCTGACTTGAAACTGTTTCGTGAAGTCTTGCCAGTAGTCAAAGACGAGTACTGTCGGGCCTTACTAAGATGGATTCGCAATATTGCCTTACTCGATGAAATCCTCATCTGTGGGGGAACTGCTACCTTTGTCAAAAAAGAACTGACTGAGCACTTTAATAAAGAGAAAATCCCGGTCGTCTGGAATGGTGGTGTAGAAATTCCGTCTAAAATTGATGACCAGGGACTAGGCGATCGCTTGGCTGATGTCTGGACTTCCCACCAGTCTTATCTCAAGATGTTGGACAAGAACTTTTCGTATGAACGCAATCAGCCTTCCGTCATTGTAGTACCCTCGACAGAAGCAAGAAACGATAATGACGCATGGACACGCAAAGGATTCCTAGCAATGAAGGAGGGCGCTTGATGGATACTATAGATAAACTCAATGAGTTCGCCCAAAATCAGGATTTCTCAAGCAAACAAGAATTCTTTGATAGCATCCTTATTGATGCGGGTATTCAACACATTCAGAAAATGACTTATTCAGATGCAGATCGGGTTCTACTAGTCTTGGATGAAAGTGATGCTTCGCCTGAATTTACCAAATCGTTCTTAGCCAGTGCTTCTCTTCAAGGAATGCCGAATGATGTAATTGCCTATATATTAAGTAGTGACACTGATGGTGATGGGCGATCTCTGTCTCAGGAAATATTTACTGACTACACTAGTCCATTCGAGGCAGACTCCTCACCAAGCAGACAAATAGTACAACAACGTCAACAACAATTTGATTTAGAACTTTAATTACATACTTTTGTATGTTTTTTTTGATTTGGTCTGCGAGTTAATCTGTGTATGTCCTCTTGTACAACAACAGGTAGACCGTGGACAAATTCTCTATTCCAACATTAGATAATGCAGATTTACCTACGCCTGAACTGCGAAAACAACGTCTTGAGGCTTTTTTGTGTCAGAAAGCCGAAGCGGGTCAGGATACAACGCAGTGTATTAGTGCCTTGTTTTATCTCCAGTACACCACAATTCTCCAAGAGCGACATAAAGCTCTAATTGAGCAATCGAAGGCGGCACACAAATTATCTATGCAGCAAGCAAATGAGCAATCTGCTTTTAGCTCTCTGCAAAGAGTCTGCATTACCGCCTTCGCTATCTTGGGTCTGACAATCTTTACAGGTAGTACTTTAAAGTGGAGTTTATCGTCTGCTAACTTACCACCTGTGACCGAGCATCAAAAGTAGTTAAGAAAACAAATTAGTTACTTGGATTAAGGTACTTGTTTCGATAGTTCCCTTTTGACAACTTCTTGGACTTACCAGCAGTCCATTGCCACATAGGAGTAACTGGACTTGCATCGACAAAAGAATCCTGCCATTGATGATTGAGAGTATACTTTGCAATCACGTTTGCTAGCATTCGTAAGCATCTTACGGGCTGGCTTTTGACTTGTTCCTCTGCAAAGCGCAGTACTATCCAATTCGCCTCGACAAAACATTTATTCCTATAGTCGTCCATCCCCACGGCATGGGTTGCTTCTTTCGTAGTAAAACTAAAGGGTTCGTCTATTTCCAGATCAATATGTAATCCTGTTGTTGGCTCAATTATCAAGAAGTCGGCACTGTAAGGGCGCTCATGCCCTGGTGGTAATAACTCTATTTGAGGGTAGACGCATGAACCAAAGTGAAACTTCAATAAAGCACCAAATTCAACTTCGCTTGCACCCAACTTCGGATTTTCATTTGATTTGGATGGGCGCACTTTGGGAAGAAAAACTTTATCTATGATGGCATCAGGAATAAATAATAACGGAAAAAAAGGTTTTGGCATACTTTTAGCTATTTTGTTTAAGTTTAATTGCTTAGTGTAGTCTAACTTTTACTTATGGAAATTATCGACCAGGTATTCAGCTTGAGAGAAGCAAACAATCCTCTAATTGCTTTAGAGTCTCCCCTTCAAGAAAGACGAAGGCTGTTAACTAGTATCGCCCAAGAGTGCTTGAACAGAGAGATGAATTGCTATCTCTGGGCGATGGAAGATGATTGCTTATTCTCTCTATCTAACTCAGGCGATCGCTTGCAATTATCTCAATCATTCCACTATCAAGCACTGTTGCCCAAAACTAACACAGAACATTATTTTGAGATTCTCCGCTTTTGGAAACAGACTGAGTTAAAAGGTATCCTGATTATAGAAGGGATTTTCCCCTGGATTAATGAACCAAACCCTGACCCTGATTTCTTCCTCACTTCATCATGGATAAAATCAGCGCTGATTAACCTCAAACTTAACAACTTCAACTTAGATAAAACAGCTATCCTGCTTGGGGCAAATGCTACGCTCACTCCCGACATTGCGCCGGAGATTCCAGTCATAGTTCAAGGCTTTCCCCAAGAATGGGAAATTTATACACATATAGCAAAATCTCTATGCAATTTCGACGCTAAGGAATCTGAACTAGAAGAATTGACTAATGCTTGTTCTGGGATGTATCTAGCTGATGTCGAAGCCGCTTTTGCCTTATGTTCTGGGTTATGTCTTGTTGAGCAGATACTTCCGAAAATCCTTGAATACAAAACTTCTCTGTTTAAGCGCACTTATAGTATTGACTTTCTACCACCACCCAACGTTGAAATTGGTGGACTGGAGTTGATGCAGTCTGCATTCAAAAGATATAAGCGATTGACCACACCACTTGCTAAAGCTTACAACTTGAGATTGCCTAAAGGTGTTTTATTAGTTGGGCCGCCGGGAACTGGTAAAACTCACTCCGCTAAAGCCTGTTCTCAACAGTTGGGTGTACCATTAATCATTCTAGAGTGGGGAAGCTTTCGTAGTTTTGGTAATCAAGCCGAACACAAGTTGAAAAAGCTGTTGGCTCGCGCTGACCGAATCAATGATGTAATTCTTTATCTCGACGACTTTGACAAAGGTTTTGCTGGTGACGATGACCTATCTAAAAGATTGGCAGGGATATTGTTAACTTGGATGCAAGAGCGCACTAGTGATGTAGTAGTTATTGCCTCTGCTAACCGTTTAGAATGGTTGCCGCCGGAACTGACTCGATGTGGACGCTTTGATGACATATTTAAAGTTGATTTGCCTAATAACGGTGAAAGGCATCTGATTTTCAAAATTCACCTTTCCCGGTTTGACAAACGTTTTAAAGATGGCGACTCATTCACTCATGAGGAATGGAGTCGCCTTCTTAAAGAAACTTATCGTTGTGTTGGTGCAGAAATTCAAACAATTGTCGAACGAGCAGCAGCCTCAACTTTCTGTCAAATGTTTCCCACAGATAAGCCAATTTCATCGGTTGCATCTGTGCCTCTAGAGATTACGCTTTCTTCTCTACTAAAAGCGCGAGAGAGCATAAATCCTCTGGCTATTAGAGAAGCGGACAAGGTAGAAGCCATGCGAAATAAAGCAACTGTTCAGGGGCTACCTTCAAGCTCTGATGATTCCTCTATCTATAGTCTGGGCAACATCAATATGTTTGACTAAATATGCTTACTGCAAATCGAACTACAAAACCAAATTCTTATACTGCCAAATTCAAGTTACTGAGACTATCGGCATTACTATCTGGAGGCGCAATTATTCTGTTTACCTTAACAGGAGCCTACTTCCAGTCACGCCCTCTACTTCTTCCGATCACGCACAAGTTTACACACAATAATCATACTTTCTATCTTGAAGTTGCTGCTACTTCTGATCAACTTGCTAAAGGACTTAAATACCGCACTCAATTACCAAGCGAGCGCGGGATGCTATTTAAATTAGGACGAACATTTACTAAAGTTCGCTTTTGGATGCATAAAGTTAAAGTTCCATTGGATATTATTTATCTTCACAATGGAGTTATCAAAACTGTTGTCACAAATGCTCCACCATGTTCTCAGTATCCCTGCCCTTTTTACTACGGGGCGATCGCTGATCAAGTCTTGGAACTGAAGGCTGGTACTGCTTTAAAGATTAATCTCAAAGAAGGAGACAAGATTCTGATTAAACCTCTTGATCAATAATTATTCACCTCATCAGTACCCTTGATTGGTATATCAAAAAGCAGTAGTAATTATGTTATAAAATCTAAATACAAAGAGTACAAGAAAATCTCTTCTATGCGTCTTTTAATAGTGGAAGATGAAGCAATCGTCAGGATGGGCTTGGTAGCAGCTCTGTCTACAGATACTCGAATAGAAGTCTGTGGTACATCCGCATCTGGATTAGAGGCCATAGAAATGATTAAAGTCCTCAATCCCGACGTCATTTTGCTAGATTTATCTCTCTCAGGAATTACAGGACTAGGAGTTTTAAAAAAAATTAAGCAAGAAATTAAAGCCAGTACAAATCAAGTTATTGTCTTTGCAACCCACGCATCAGAGATTGTTGCCTCTTTAGCTCTAGACTCTGGTGCTAACTCCTATCTGCTCAAGCGAAATGAACCATCCATAATTATCGAAGCAATTATCCAAACTTACGAGCTTGGGAGGTGGATTGACCCGAAGTTGAATAAGACCGTATTTCAGAATCTCCCTTGCAAGCGCAGGAATCTAACCAAAACAAAAGGGAAAATCTTTGGAAATGTCTTGACTCCTGCTGAACAAATCGCCTTAAATCTTGTTGCCTGCGGTTTATCAAATGTACAAATCGCCCTCACCTTATATATTGATAAAACCACAGTTAAAAGCCGACTGCACACGCTTTTCCAAAAGCTGCAAGTTACATCACGCGCACAGGCTATTGCTCAAGGGCTAGCTTTTGGATATATTACCTCAATAGATTTCGCTGCTGTTGAACCCGATCCAAAAGACACTCGTTCGCTCAATGAGCCTTCTAAGCAATCTCGTACTAAACTTTCAAAAACTACTTCTTCTGAGCAAGTCAATTTTTGGAATAAACTAGCTTGAAACCTATTTGAAATTTATGCCTCACAAGAAACATATCGCTTTTTCTCTAGCTGCCAGCTTACTCATCGCATCCTGTCAATCACCCAGTGCTGATGCCCAATCTCAAGATCCACCCGACTTATACAAAGTCAGCTGGAAAGTGTGTGATTTTGCTGAGATAGTCAACCTTCAGGTTGTCAAAGCTGAGTGTAAAGACTCGTCTATGCTCTTGTGGGGCCCGATTAGCGAATCTAAGTTTGAGAAGTCCCGCACTCACATCGGCGGCATTAACTACCACTTATTCATCAAGTCCAAAGGCTGTTTAATGACAGGAGTTCCCAAAGCCGAAGATTTTTACAACATGGGTCGTTTCTATGTTGGGCCCATAGACAAAGAAAATAGCCTGTCTCCTCCAACAGCAACCGTGAAATTTGAAAAGCTCTCAAAAAAACAGACTCAACAAGAAATCAAAAAAGTAACTGCCTACCTTGAAGGACGCGCACAATTACCTCAGATGATTGTTGATTCAAGTGATTGCAATAGCTTAGCCGAGTGGGAAAAGAAGCCGTACCACTAGTTTGCCGACCCAAGCTCTTTGATCTGGGGAGCCAGGGGGGAAATAACTGATTGTTTATCAACTCTTTCCTCCCAGCCTCTCCGGCTTCCCCTGCTTCAAGATCCCTTCTTTTCGGTGATATTCTACCTTGCCTTATTTCAAACCTTTGATAGTCACTACTAATGAATTTTGTCTTACCTCCTTGCCAACAGACATCTCAATTTCTCTGGTCAATAGTTTGCACAAATTGGACAAATGCAATCATGAGGATTGGAATCGTCTAACTACTTTCCTAGCTGTTCAAAGCAATCAGCATCTCCTTAGCCAAGAAGATCTGGGTATCAGGAAATTAAGAATAGAACGTAAGTTTTCTATTCCTCAATTGTTTGGTTAAACTTACACACCAAATGCTTCTGCAACCACTCTAAAAGGAGGTGTCTTTATCGAAAGGTAGACTGTCATCATCCTCAAAGTTCCGCAAGTCTATTTCCATCTGCTTGCGGCGTTGCACATAAGTTCTGCTGGAAGCCATTCTCTCTTTCATCTCTTCCTCACCAAAGTTGATACCTTGTTCTGCATATTGGGCAGATACCCGATTGTAGTTATCTACATCAATTTTCTTGCGGCGCTCCATCTCTTCTAGCCATTTTAAGCTAGTGCCTCTTTTTATGGCGGCTTCCACGTATTCGGGTTTTAGAGATCCATCTGGATTGAACTGCTGTTTTTCTTCTGCCGTAAAGAAATCATAGGCTGTGTAGATTGGCCACGGTTCTGGTTCAGTTTCGTCTAAGTGTTTTAGATGGTCGTATTCTTCTTGCATTCTCAGAACATAGTCATCGATTGCTGCATGACTTATTCCTCTATGCAACATTTTTTCCCTGGCTTCGTTTTTCAGGGTTCCATCTAAATCAAATTTTCCTTTGTTCGCATTAAACCAACGCTTAATTCTTGACATATAAAACCTCATTTTTATTGGTTAATTTAAGAAAAACTAGAATTATGGCACTAACCTTCAAACACTTTGACACTAGACTCAATCAATGGATTCATGCAGATAATGATCCGACAAATCCCAACTCAATTTTAACTGAAAAACTAGATAATACGTTACTAGAATCTTTCTTCCCAAACCAAGAATTCTCTTTTGGACATATTGATGAACACAGCACACCATTAGATTTAAAAAATCATCCAGAAGGTCATAGTCTTTTGTTATCGTCAAAAACACGACTCCTATATGGCCCGTCAGAATGTCTAGAGGTAATTGAAAAACTCTGTCCAGACAGAAAAGACCGTGGTGCTTACGGTTCCATTTTTCTGGGTGATTGTAAAAACGCAATTAATGAACAACTAAATATTCTGATGGTAGATGATAACACAGGTGAAAATGGTGGATTACTAAACAAGGAAGATGCTTGGAAATTGGTAGGTGATTGTTATGGGCAGATTTCAACTGAACTCTACGACCAACTCACCAACAGAGAAGAACAACAAGACAAAAGTTATCGAGTTATACAGCATCGTTTTGGCTGGCAAGAAACTGACGGTGAGGACACTAAATACCGTTTCGGTAAAGGAACACTACGTCCACACAAGCTAGATAAAATAATCTATGCAGATCCCAGTAACAAGCCCAAAATAGACCTGATCCTTCCTATAAGTAGCTTCAAAGGGACAGACAAAGATAATCCTGATGGCCCAACTAAACCTCAAATCGAGCCGGGGCTATACAAACAAACGATCTGGCTAGCTGAAAAGTCGCAATCTCAGCGAGGTCAGACAGCTATTTCTCAACTACTAGCATCTTTCCCTCAAGGCATTAAAGACTTTGCAGAAGAATTAGAAAACCAAGCTCAAAAACTAGCCTCTATTCAAGATGACCCTCGCAAAGTAGCGCAATTTTACTGTGAGCAATACGAAAAGCGCAAGGAATTAGATGAGCAAAAGAAAGCTGATACAGAGCAAGGACTTCCTACTCCAAAAATCTCAGAAATTTCAGCAGGAACTTCTGCTACCGACTCTCAGGTAGACGAGGATTTAAACACAGATGATTTAAGCCAGGACTCTCAAAAAGATGACCTGTTAATGTACAAGCTTATTAAAGCTGATTTACTTGGTCATCATCAGGTTTTAGAAACGGAGAAAGTCAAGCAAGAACTAAGTCGATTTGTACAAAGTGAGTGGAGAGATATTGCACTCGGCAAAACCCTCACCTTTGACCGGGGAATGATTATTCCATCCAAGGAGTTGAAAAATGGTGAAATCTGTGTTCCTTGGTTGGATGAAGGAGAAAAAATCCTCAACTTTCGCTCTCCCTTCCTCAATTCTAATGGTCTATGCATCTCCACAAACAAACACGTTGAAGACCGTCTGGGGCCAGATGACCAAAACCTCAAGGGTATTATCGTAGTCAATGATGAAGACCACAAACGCTTGCTTGCAAGACTTGAACCAAATGTTGTCGCACCAGCCGAGACAGAATCCGAACGCCAAGCACGAGATTTCGATGGTGACTGTATCGGCGTGGCACTCGCAAGTAAGTATCCAAATTTCACAGCCGAAGCTGAATACAGAAACCAACCCGAAAACGCCTATGCCCCTACAGTTAAGCTGAAAAAGCAGTCGTTTTACAGCGTAGATGGAACCCAACCCGCCTTTGAAGAAATCGCTATTCACATGAGCGATCGCATCAGCGTGGGAGTTATTAATAATCATGTAACAGCCTTGGAGGCGTTAGAATCGGAAATCGAAATTTTAAAAACTTATGGAACGCTTAAGCAGCAGTCAAATTATCTAGACCAAGTATCAACTCATTACCAAACGCTCTTTGAGCAAGAAAATTCTGAGCGCCCCAAGCTGATTAGAGAAGAATATAAACCCTATATGAAGGAGTTTGTTGCTCTGGTTCAAACACCAAATAAAACTCCAGAAATCATTCATCAGGCAATGAATGTCAACCGCCAGATGTATCGACTCATGATTGAAGAGGGGTGTTACCAAAACCAAATTGCTGTTGACTTATTTAAAAGCGCCAAAACTCCTGAGATGGACTTAATTAAGGAGAACAAGCGCTATCTACACAGAGATATCAACTATATTAAAGACAAGAAATTAAGGACAGCCTATTTAAACGAAGGGATTACCCCCACAGGCTATTCTCCTGTTGAATTATTAATTAACCAAACTAATAAATATTTTCAGCAATCACAACTGGAATCCCGCCCTATTGTCCAGTTTCAAGACTTGTTCAATGGAGTCGAGTTTACACCACAGCAAAGATTTAGTGCGATAAGAGCCAAACACGAATTTGATACAAAATTTAACGAAGCTGTTCGTTTAGAGCGACGACGCGAGACGGAGAAAGGCCCTTATGCGATCATTGAAACCCCACAAGGGGCGCAACTCGAAATCACAAACCTCACTCGCTACGGGCATCCGGGTATTTGGCAAGCCCAGACGCTCAACATCCGTTTAGATGAAATCCCCCAAAAATGGAGGAGTAGCGCAAATCCCCATAGACTACTAGCAGTCGCACAGATTGATGGTGAAATCGGGGAGGATGGAAAACCCGCGTACCGTCATTTGGGGACTGTTAGCCAACAATCCGTAAGTGATCACAACCTAAAGCCTGGAATGTCCACACAGACAGCAACCTTAGTAGAACTCAAGCCAGAACTAACCAGAGGACAGACCAAATTGATGTTCCAAAAAGCTTACCAATCAGCTGAAGCATTCCGGGCTTCTATTCCAGAATCACAAATACTTCAAGCTGCCGCTGCCGCCTGGAACATTTCTGCATCGCGCCAGGATGAACTCGAAGTTGCTCGAAAAGAAAATATAGATCCGACTGCGATCGCCAAAAAAGTCTCTAATTTCGCCTTCGCTGCTTTCCCCAACGAAATTGTGTCCCGCCTAGACCAACTGCAATTCACTGATATAAAACTAGTCACCCTCAATAATCAAGCAAATCAATTTCTAGGCAGACAATGGAACCCAGATGAAAAACACCCCATAGAAATCAGGGCTAGCCACCACCCACCAGGGCATGAACGCCATGTTTCCAGACTAATGTTTGTCCAGGACAGCGACGGTGAATATAAGGAATTCGCCATGCTCGAAACCAGAACTGGGATGTTGCCTATTGGCACGAAGGCACAAGCAAGTATGGTTGGTATAGAACCCGCTACCGCTAAGGCCATTATTGGCTTGCCTGGGAAGGAACCAATTGAGATTACCATCCGCGAACTCAAGAACTTCTCATACGCTGGACAAGTTTTTAACTGCGAACCTGTCAATTTAGAGTTTGGGACTGAGAAGGTTCCTGACAAAACCGTCAAAATCAAACTTGATGGCAAAACTTTAGGTGAGTTAGACAGTGATTCTGTCGAGCAGCTGAAAAGTTTTAATTACCTCAAAAATGGTAATCCCTTGAAGTTAAAACTTACTTCAATCTCCGATACTGGAGATCAAGCCTTTGTGCTGGGCGAATCTCTCAACGGAAATTTACTCAAAATTAATAAAATTAACTTTTATGATTTTAAAGGTCAGACATTCAATGACCCTCATTATCAACAAATAACTATTGCTATGCCACCTTCAAAAACCAGAGAAGCTGTATTTTTAAATGGTGAGCCACTCGGTGTGTTGCACTTCAAAAAGGACAAAGACGCACTTCGGCAATTGGGACTACTTAAAAACGGTGAACTTACACCAGCACCCGCTATTCTTCAAAGTAATTTTTCTGTTATTTGCGCCCAAATCGACCCCTCCACCGTTGAATATCCTCAAAACTGGACTAAGGAGTTTCAAGCTTTTGGTCAATCGGAAATCGACCCCCTTCAACAGTTCATGATCGATAGTAATGCGCCGATACTCCAAAAAATTAAGGAGCGTCCAACTATACTTGTTGCCACACCTGAACACAAAGCACAAGGACTTATGGGCTTGGCGGTTGACAATCACAAAGTCGAGACGGTAAGCAAATGGCTAACTCTTCAATATGTTGAATTCTCTCAAGTTCCACCCGAAGATGTGATTAAGGAAACCCAAAAAGGATTAGCGGTGTTTAACTTAGTCAGCAGTTCCATCCCTCCCAAAACTTTGGAGAACATGACTAAAAAATTTGGTGCTGTGATTGAGTCTACTAGTGAGTATCAACAACTCGTTTACTCTCTTGCCACACGACCTCAACATCTCAAACCTCCTGAACAACCAGCATTGCTCTCACCTAGTAGTTCACCAACCCAATTTTGCCGTGTAGACGGAGCGGGGGGAGCAGGGGGAGCAGAGGGAGCAGGGGGAGAAGAATTAATGAACAATAACTCTCTTTCCTCCCCAGCCTCCCCAGCCTCCCCAGCTCCCCCTGCTTGCCACCATGCAAAGTTTCCTTGGCAAACTACTAGACCTGGCACTCAAACCACACCTATTGTTGCTGACCAACCTGTGACTTCACTACTCCCGACTACTCCTACCACACCCCCAATTACTAATAGTGTAAAAACCGAACCAAAAGGTGTGACAAACCGCCCAGTAGTTAGTATTGATGATTTGAGGGATTGGTACAACACTGCTGACAAGTTAGGCAAGTCAGAGGAGTACAAGCAACGCATTGTGGAGGTGACCAATGGGTTTAAAACAGGTCAACAATTATCAGATAAGGCATTGACGGCAATGAACCAAGATACACAAGAGTACCGCTCTATTAGCAGACTTACCCAAATCGCTCAGAGAGTTGGCATGGTTTTAGGTGAACCTGGGCAAGATGGTTTCACCAAAGTTCAAGGTCAAGTTTATGATATCTCTTTTAATACTGAGCAAAAAGACTTGGCGATCGCTCACAAAAATGGAAATGTAGTTCTCGATATTCAATCAGGTAAGCTAAAAACTAATCAAGTTTCGCCTGAAGTATTGCAATTGTTTGAAAAAACTAATACCAAAATTGAGCAAGTTTTAGCTCAAACTAAAAAACAAGGCATAGAAATTTAAGCATTCTTCATCAACTATCAATCATTAAAGAAGGGAACAGGGAACTCTTAACGGGCAACAGGCAACGCTAGTGTTTCAAGTGAGGATTTATACCCCATTTGAAACTTGCTACTTATAGAAGTAGGGGTCTCTAACTCCCGGAGGGAACAGGAAATAGGAAAAACTGTTAAGAGTTCCCTTGATATCTGGTTGCCCGATGGTACGGTCAAATCTTTGTCAATTGCGGGAGCGGCGAAGTTACAAGGATTTCCCGATTGGTACGAGTTCCCCCAAGAGGCAGCAACGGCGGGGTCAATTATCGGCTATTCTGTACCTCCTAGCTTTGGGAGGGTAATGAGCGCTGCACTGGCTGCGGGTACTAAAACCGAATAATAGTTTCCGGATTTTTGGATGTTTTCAAAGGAGCCAGGTGTCCACG
>NZ_JACXXN010000006.1 GCF_014904695.1 Nostoc sp. MG11
GCTGACTCTTCTATTTTTACTTTGGTGACTCCAGCCATGAACTTCTGCTCATATTTCTGACTTAACTATCTTTATCATTTTTTTGGTGAAATGGTATAAGTTCTGATTTTACCTTTTCACCAAGGCTATTTTGACCTGATAGTGGATGAAGATGCTCGCATTGGTATTAGGCAGCGACACGAGCAAGTCTCAAAGGCAGATCAAAACTTTTATCTCCGGTAAATTACTGAAATTTATTTTTGACTGATTAGGACTAATTTTACTTTGCTTCTAGTTTAGATTACTGCATAAGTATCTTATTGGTTGATTAGTTGCGTATTTTCACGGTTAAAATGATAAACTTCTTTTTCTCAATTGTATGCAATGAATAGAGTTATACAGGTTGTTATATGACCTTGCTAGATTTTCTACATGCTCAGTTTATCAGGCTTTCTCAGCTTATTTGGTTAAGCGATCGCTTACAAACAAAGCCTTGTAGTTAATACGGATAAGATTGATAAATATTTAACTAGACTAACTATCCCAGACTAGTAATGACGAATGTATTTAGAGGAGTTAGAGTGTAGTCTCAGAGAGAATAGAGATTACAAAATAGGAAAAGAGCTTAATTTGTAAGACTTCCAGCTTTTCATAGCAAGCTAGAGTTCAGTAGTTCACTGAGTTAACCGTAGTAGTCCAGCTACGGTTTTTTCATGTTATGAGAGTATCAGGTTAAGTATACCCTAATAGGTAATATGGTTCAGTTAACGTAGCGATCGCTTTTATTCGAGGGTTAACGGGAGACCTTTAGGTAACTTTTACGTAGACCTGATTCGCGCAATTATGCGGATTCTGCTGCCGATTTGTAACAATGCACCTGCTTTAGCTCAAGCAAATGTGGGTTTGGCGATGAACTCTGGTACGCAAGCTGCCAAAATACTGGATTTAGACTCTGACCCCACCAAGCTAATTGATTTAGTAACTAATGGTAGTTTGCTGAAAAATAATACAGGTCAAGTTGTGGGTTCTGCTCTAATTGGTCAGCCTTTTGTGAGCGATCGCTATTTTAACAGTCGTCCCAGCACCACCAGCTACAGCACAGCCAACCCCAAAAAAGATGATGCTGGCGTTTTACAAACTGGGGTTTCTGGTGCTAGTAACTTAGCTCCTAGTAATCCAGCATTGCTGGAACGCATCAAAGGTAAAGATAACCCCGACCCTAGCAAACGGGTTGAGGGCGATCTTAATCGTCTGAAAACAGCAAGTGTGCAACCAATTGCGGATCTCGTTTACACCTCTGGTTCTAGCCTTGACCCTCACATCACTCCTGAAGCCGCCAGAGTGCAAGTTGCAAGAGTAGCAAAGGCGAGAGGAATTGAGCTTAATCAAATGAAAAATTTGATTGTCCAAAACACCGATGATCGTTTTCTAGGAATCTTTGGTAAGCCTGGGGTTAATGTTTTGCAACTGAATCTAGCTTTAGATCGAGTTGGGAAATAAAGATATAGGAAAGCGATCGCTACTACTTCTATTGCTTGCTCTACAGTTTTTCGGATCAAGAAGATTTTACGGCTTTGAAGCTAAGTCTTTTCATCCAAAACAAAACTCTCCAGAATTATCGATGATGTTATTAGCCAATTGCATGAATTTCTCAAAATATGACCTATTTTGATTGAAATTTGCTTCTTTTAGAAAAACAAAGAGGAGCTACTGCAAATTAGGGTCAATAATTAAGCAGTTAAAAACTAGAAAACAGAATAACTAACTAGCAAAAGACAAGCAAAAACCTCCGGTTCGCAAACAAGCTCTCGGCAAGTCTTTACATCAAAGATGGTCTAGTGTACTATATTCCAAATTACATTTCCAACTGAGCAATCAATGCTCAATTTCTTTTCCTTGAAGATAATAATTCTGGGACTTTATTTAGGAAAGTAAAAGCAAGAAATGTCTCAACTATTGTGGAAAACTCTGGTACTAAGTCCAGTAGTTTTAGGAGTGACGGTGTTGGTTTCCGCTAGAGCAATGGCTGCTCAAGTGCTAGACTCTTCTAACAATACAAAGTTAGAAGTTGGTCAAGTAAATGCACCCATAGCTGCTAATGCTTCTACATTCATCAAAACAGAGCAAGCAAAAGTTAATCAGCAATTGGTTGCTCAAGCAAAGACTGATGAAAACAACGTTTTAGAACAAGTTAACCGCTACAGCAGTGAAGCCAAAAACCAAAATTCACTGTCTCAGGTGACATCAGTTTCTCAGTTTTCGGACGTACAGCCCACTGACTGGGCATTCCAAGCATTGCAATCCTTAGTGGAACGCTACGGCTGTATTGCAGGATATCCCAATGGTACGTACCGTGGCAATCGAGCAATGACTCGTTATGAGTTTGCCGCAGGTTTAAATGCTTGTTTAGATCGGGTTAATGAACTGATTGCTACTGCAACTGCTGATTTAGTCACCAAGCAAGATTTGGCAACTCTGCAACGTTTGCAAGAAGAATTCTCAGCAGAATTAGCAACTCTGCGTGGGCGAGTCGATTCTTTAGAAGCACGTACTGCTGAACTAGAAGCAAATCAGTTTTCTACTACAACTAAGCTGGTTGGTGAAGCAATTTTCGCTATTACTGACAACTTTGGCAGCGGCGATGACAACAACACTGTTTTTCAAAATAGGGTACGTTTAGACCTGCAATCTAGCTTCACTGGTAGAGATACCCTGCACACTCGGATTGCTGCTGGTAATGCAAATCCTTTAGCTTTACCAAATGGTACAGCCGAGGGTCTTCAAACTTTTAACCTCTCGCCTAGTCTTGACAACAGTGCTTTCATAGACTGGTTGTCTTATTACTTCCCTATCGGCAACTCCCAAGTATACCTTGCGGCGACTGGGGGTATTCATAGCGATTACGTTCCGACTGTCAACCCATACTTTGAGGATTTTGACGGTGGTAACGGTGCTTTGTCTACCTTTGCTTCTGAAAGCCCAATCTATCGGATCGGTGGCGGTGCTGGTGTCGGCTTTAACTTAGCCTTTGGTGGCGGTGGTACCTTCAAACCTTCGTTAACCTTCGGTTACTTGGCATCTGAAGCAAATAATCCTAGCCCTGGTTCAGGTTTATTTGAGGGTAACTATGCTGCTTTAGGACAGTTAAATCTGAACGTTGGCGATCGCCTGACCTTAGCAGCAACCTACGTCCACGGTTATCATGGTGCAGGCACTCCTCTATTCAACGCAGGCGGAGCTAGTCCTGTAGTTGGTACTTCACAAGCCAACTTTGTCGCTGGTAATATTGGTGGCAATCCTTATGTCAGTAATTCCTTTGGTTTAGAGGCAGCTTTCAAACCTAGTGAAAAACTGTCAATTAGTGGCTTTGTACTTTACAGTGACATCACAGGCTTTGGTGCTGGTGATGATGGTGAAGTTTGGAGTTATGGACTTGGGGTAGCCCTACCCGACTTCGGTAAGAGAGGCAACGTCTTAGGAATCTTCGCAGGCGTCCAACCATACCTAGGAACTGTTGATAGCGATAAACCATACCACTTTGAAGGTTTCTATAAGTATCGCGTCACCGACAACATCTCTATTACCCCAGGGGTGATTTGGTTGACAAATCCTGGTCAAGCTACTGGCAACGGCGACGATGCAATCATTGGTACAGTCAGAACCACTTTCAACTTCTAATTGGGTATTGGGGAACTAGGAAAGCAGAGGAGTACAAGGGAAAAATTATTGGCTCTTGACTCTTGAACCCAGTTGCCTCAAGCCACTGCCTTGCGGGGGTTCCCCCCCGCACAATTGCTGTGCGGTAAACCCTTGACGCTCCTACGGAGGCTTGCTCCTCTGCTTTTGCCAAATCTGGATAGCTGACACCTCATTAGCTAACCGAAAGTGCGTATGGCTTCGGTACGCTAAAGGCGAACAAATAACCAATATTTTTTAGCAATACTAAAGTTCTTTGATTAAGCTAAAACCTCAGTTTGTAGTAGCGCCTTACGTAATGCGGTTACTGCCTCTTCTGTTTCTATCAACTTATTGAGAGCAAGTGCAATATCATCTTCAACCTTCAGCAGTTTAGCTGCTTTTTTTACAGCTTTTTGCTCCTCAATTGAGTAATTATTATCAGCACGAGCCATTTGAATTGCATGATACAACAATGACCTTGATTTTGACCAAGTAGAAACATCAACTGTAATCTTGGTCAGCAGGTTTTCTAAATCAGCCTTTTTGTATTCAAATGTTTTGTATTTTTCTATTACTTCTTCAGGAGCGCCAGCCATGCGCTGATGATTTAGTAACCAATTAAGTTCGGCTTCTGAAACCTCTCCATCAGCTCCAGAAATAGCGAGCAGTGCATATCCATAGTTAAGGTATGCTTCAAGTGGAATTTCGGAAATACCTAAGTTCTTTTTCAGAAATTCTGAAGCAGGTAGTACTTCTTTGATTTTGCTCATAAATTACCTCTTTGATGTTTCTGAGAATTTATTATTTAGCGAATGCTATCTATAAACACAACAATTTTTGTCCAGGTTTTTAATTAGTATCTACCTATTAAAATCCTTGAAAAATTGCTGAATTACTATTAGTATAGATGCCTTCAAATATTCTCAGTATCAGAGCGAAAACGCAAGGACAGTTAAGACATTTAAGCAAATTTTGAGACAGTTGAGACATTTAAGCAGTTAATTTTTTAGTACTAGATATTTAAGGCATTTAATATATAAAGAGAGTGAAAATGCCCATTACCTAATATTTCTTGACCACCCCTGTTGATTAAAACCATTGCAAACAGCATCGCTACTCCTCACAATCAACCAGCAACCCATACAGATACGTAACCCCCCACTGCAGAAATTTTGCCAGCAGTTTTTTGATGACTATCGCCAGTGCAGGGTTATCCCGAAATTAGGTAATTCGAGTTACCTGCTGATTCACACGGGGACGGCCAAAGCGCTCCCAAGCACTCCCTCCTCGCAGAAAGAGTTCTAAGAAGCGCAATGGCTGTGTTGAGTCACCAACTGACCAACCGGAACTACCAGGAGAAAAGGCCAGAGTTCCTTCAGGAACCTTGAAGCTGCCATCAGAATACACTGCATCACTGACCACATCTCCAATCCGAATTACGATCTTGGTTTCTGGCTCCAAGTTCAGCGTATGCGCCCCAATAGTTGTTTTGATGTTGCCGTAGCCATCAATCCAGGCAATTCGGTTTGGTGGAACATCCGGGATTTGTTTACTGTTAAGGCTATCTCCTAGAAGGCTGAAATCTTCACCCATGATGGCCGCCGCCGCCACAGGAAACACATCCCGTGAGCGAAACTGCGAACCACCACGAGAAACATTGACCACTCGCAACTCCTTAGTATGGTCTTTGATAAAGGAGAGGGTATAGCCTGCAAAGACACCTACTACTTTTACTCCATTGGGTAAAAGAGCATAGGTTAGGCCTTCACCCTCATTGTCTCGTCGGGCTTGTAGATCATCCTGGCGAGGCGCACAATTATGATAAATCAGCCGCTCGCTAGGGCCTGGGTTCAGCCCCAATTGGGCAATCCAGAAACCTGTTGCTAAGGTACTAAATGGCGGAACCGAAAGTAAATGAATTTGGGCATGGGGAAAAGCAAGAAGTAGACGTTGCGTGACTTCAGTAAATGCTGGATCTCCTGTACCGTAGTCTGCAATGACGCAGATAAACATTCTGCCCTCCAGGGATTAGGTAGTAATTGGCAATTAATGGTCAGGAAATGGGTGGTATTTAAACGCCCCATTGAACCTGCCTCATCAGCAGTCTAGGTGTGATCTCGACTCTATGCAAGATTTCTAGACAACAATAAGCGCAAGGACGTATGAGAATGTCAATCCTGCTTCTTCTTTCCCCAGTCTTTTGTTTACTAAGCAGTTTGAGCGTTCTTAGCAGATGCTTTCTTTGCGTTAGCCTTCAAACGGGTCAACCTACTTTTACGGATGCGATCGCTTTTGCGAACACCACCCGCCATAGTATACTCGCAGCTGTCTTTACCGTATTTAGTGGCAACTCCTAACAGCATCATTTCAGAAAAATCACTTAAGGTTTTTTCTAACTCTTTAATCTCAGCTAGAGAAGACTTAATTGCTTCTAAAGCTTTATTATAAGCATCAATCTTAGTGTGTAACTCCTCAATTAATTGTGTTAACTTTTTTAAGTTCACAGCATCTCCAAAATGCATAGTTGAATCAATTGCGTTGAGTTTGGCAAGTCTTAACTCAGCTTTTTCGAGAATGCGGTATGTACGTTTTCTGTAGGACATAGGTATACTCCTTTGCGATGATTCTAGAGTTAGCTTGCCCTACTGAAGTTGCATTTTGGTTCAGCAAAATCCGCAGAACTTGTATTTTCTATTTTCAATAGCTGCTGTGATCGCCTACGTGTTATCTCACCATCTTTGCAAAAGGGAACTGCGATCGCAGTTTTGATGATAATACTAGCTGCTAATGCATCTGCGATCGCACTTTTTAAAAGATAATCAATAGCATGTTGTAGAGCCACTTGTCGCCAGACATTGCTTGTTGCCCATAAAATCCTAGAAAATAATAGTTAGTAAGCCCAAGGTATCAATCAATATGTGCCGCTTACGCCCCTGATTTTTTTACCTGAGTCATAGCCGACTACCTTGGATACCATCGTTGCCGTCTCAACCGATTGGCAACCAAATTGTTTTTAAAGGTTTTGAGGGGACTGTAGAAAATATTGAGACACGCGCGACGACAATTAGAACCTACGACGGGCGGCGGATTGTGATTCCTAACTCTGAGTTGTTTACCAATGCTGTAACTGTCAACACTGCTTTTGATAACCGTCGATTAGAGTACGATGTCGGCATTGGCTACGGCGACGACGTTGATGTAGCCAAGCAGTTAATGCTAGACGCAATGCTTAGTGTAAATGAAGTTTTAAAAGATCCGGCTCCTGATGTACTGGTAATGGAACTAGCCGGAAGCAGTGTAAACATCCGTGTGCGTTGGTGGATTCATCCACCACGACGAATAGACGATTTGCAATCACGGGACAAGGTGATTACAGCAATTAAGAAAAAGCTCGTTGCAAACGGCATCGATTTGCCCTTCCCAACACAACAAATTCTGTTCCACGACCAGACCGATCTGGTAAAGGTGAAGTACCAAAGCCTCGCCGGATCAGCGATTCACTTCTTTTACTTGCTCAAGAGCGTTTCTCACAAGATGGCAACAATAAGGTAGATTCTAAAATTAACGAACAATGAGAAACGTCAAATTAAGCAAACTTTGGGATCAGATCCACTCAAGTTACTGGTTTATACCAGCAGTCATGGCGGTAGTAGCTACTGCTTTAGCTTTCGTTATGCTAAGTCTTGACCGCACAGACAAGGTGGAAATTGATTATTGGTGGATATACACTGGTGGAGCAGATGGAGCGCGATCGCTACTGGGAACTGTTGCAGGTTCTATGATCAGCGTTGCTGCTACAGCTTTTTCAATTACAATCGTGGCGCTTCAGCTTGCTGCTTCCAACTTTGGCCCCCGCCTACTGCGTAATTTTATGCAGGATACGGGTAATCAAATTGTACTTGGTACATTCATCGGTACGTTCATCTACTGCTTACTCGTACTGCGGACGATTCATGGAGAAGGAGATGGATACGAACAGTTTGTACCACAACTTTCGGTTACAGTCGGCACTTTACTGGCAATTATTAGTATTGGTGTATTGATTTATTTTATCCATCATGCTTCAACAATAATTCAGGCATCTCATGTAATCCAAAATGTTAGTGAAGATTTACATTCAGCAATTGAGCGGCTATTTCCAGAAAAAATTGGGTGTGGTGAATCAGAAGATAGCCTTGGAGTTGAAGAAATTCCAATGTCTTTTGAAGAAGAAGCTTTACCAATTCGAGCTAATGGCACTGGTTATTTACAAGCGATCGATGATGAAGAATTGATAGAAATTGCTTGTAAACATAATTTGCTAGTACGCCTTCAGACTCGACCGGGAAAATTTTTGGTTCAAGGTGGCGATTTAGTCTTAGTTTTTCCTGGTGAAAAAGTAAATAAAAAACTTACCAAACAAATCAATGATGCCTTTATTTTGGGTAAAGAACGTACAGAGCAACAGGATGTAGAGTTTCCAATTGATCAATTAGTAGAAATTGCTCTGCGTGCCATTTCCCCTGGAATAAATGATCCATTTACTGCTATTCGCTGTATTGACCGAATTAGCGCTGGATTGTGCCACTTAGTTCAAAGAGATTTCCCTTCATCCTACCGCTACGATAACAAGAACAGATTACGCATAATTGCCGAAGGAGTAGATTTTCAAGGATTGGTTGACCGTGCTTTTAACCAAATTCGGCAGTATGGAAAGTCGGATGCAGGAGTAACTATTAGGTTGTTAGAAACTATAGCTAATATTGCCATCTATACAAATAATAGTAAATACTGTAAAGCCCTACGACATCATGCTGAGAAGATTTTGCAAGATAGTCATGAGGGGCTATCACAAGAACAAGACCGCAAAGACGTACAACAAAGGTATCACACCGTCATTAAAGCTTTAGACTGCAACGGTGCTATTAAAAATTGGGATTAATCAAATTAATACCCAAGTAATTGAAAGCTTGGACGCTGCATTGCAGTTACAGCAGCCTTTCTGCTATCCTCAGTTTGGCTGATCGCGATCGCGGATTTCTCTCAATCTCGTCTTTTTGTGCAATAATTGGCTTTTTTGTCAAGACCTTTAACAAAGGTGAATTTCTTAAACCATGTTTCACCGGGCGGTCTTCCAGACTGTGAAAACTGATAATCGCAATTTTGCCACCAGGGACAAGCGCGTTTGCTGCTTTATCCAGAAAATTTTCTAAAGAATTTAACTCGTCGTTGACGACAATTCGCAGAGCTTGAAAAACGCGAGTAGCAGGGTGAATTCTACCATAACGGTATTTAGGCGGGACAGAAGAAGCGATCGCCTCTGCCAACTCAACAGTCGTTTGAAAGGGTCGTCTTTCGACAATGCGTCTAGCAATGCGCCGCGATAGTCGTTCCTCGCCGTATTTAAAGAAAATATCTGCTAATTGGGCTTCATCCCAAGTATTAATTACATCATCTGCGGTTAGTGCTTGTCGCCTATCCATTCGCATATCTAGATTCGCGGCCTGGCGAAAGCTGAAACCCCGTTCTGGCTGATCTAAATGGTAAGAACTTACCCCCAAATCAGCGAGGATACCGTCAAAAGTGTTAGAAGAAAAATGGTAAGCAGCAAAGTTAGTGAGAATAAATTGTACACGTTCTCCATACTCAGCCAAGTACTTCTGCGCCGCCGCTAAAGCATCCTCATCTTGGTCAATTGCCGTTACCCGCACATCCGCAGCAGCTTCTAAGATGAGGCGACTGTGACCGCCACCGCCTACCGTCGCATCTAAATAATGCCCGCCTGGACGCACCGCCAAACCTGCAACTACCTCCTGACTCAACACAGGCACATGAAAAAATTCCTGCGCCTCAAGTCCCTGAAATCGAGCTTCCATATAATAATTGAAGAAGTGCAACAAAATGAAACATCAAGAAAAATCCCTTCTCTGTCGCCCTCTCTCCAACATACCCCTGTATGGGCAATACATGTAGACGCCAAGAACACCTACCAAGGGCAGTTTACTCTAAAAGTATTGCTTCTACAGCTTTCACTTTAGATTGGCAGACACGACAAATCGGGTCTGGTTGGCATCTTGACGGTTCAATTCAAAATTTTCACGAACGGAGAACACTAAATCTATGGCCAGACTAGAAACCCGCACTGAACCTATGGTGCTAAATATGGGGCCACACCATCCCTCAATGCACGGGGTTCTGCGGCTAATTATGACCCTGGATGGCGAGGATGTCGTTGACTGTGAACCAGTCATCGGCTATCTGCACCGGGGAATGGAAAAAATCGCTGAGAACCGCACCACAATTATGTACGTCCCCTACGTTAGTCGGTGGGACTATGCTGCGGGAATGTTTAATGAAGCCGTCACCGTCAACGCCCCAGAACAACTGGCAGGTGTCGCTGTTCCCAAACGTGCTAGCTACATCCGCGTCATCATGCTGGAGTTGAACCGTATTGCTAACCACTTACTGTGGTTTGGCCCGTTCTTAGCTGACGTAGGTGCTCAAACTCCCTTTTTCTACCAATTCCGGGAACGGGAGATGATTTATGATTTATGGGAAGCCGCCACTGGTTATCGGATGGTGAATAACAACTATTTCCGCGTTGGCGGTGTGGCAGCTGATTTGCCCTATGGTTGGGTAGATAAGTGCTTAGAATTCTGCGACTACTTGATACCCAAAGTTGATGAGTACGAACGCTTAGTGACCGATAACCCCATCTTCCGGCGGCGTGTTGAGGGTATTGGTACTATCACTCGCGAAGAAGCGATTAACTGGGGGCTTTCTGGCCCGATGTTACGCGCTTCTGGAGTGAAGTGGGATCTGCGGAAAGTTGACCACTACGAGTGCTACGACGACTTCGACTGGGATGTGCAGTGGGAAACTGCTGGTGATTGCTTTGCTCGTTACGTAGTGCGAATGCGGGAAATGCGCGAATCTGTGAAGATTATTTACCAAGCCATCAAAGGACTACCCGGTGGCCCTTACGAAAACTTGGAAGCTAAGCGTTTAGCAGCAGGGAAAAAATCAGAATGGGATGCATTTGATTACCAATTCATCGGTAAGAAAGTTTCCCCCTCCTTTAAGATTCCCAAGGGTG
This sequence comes from Nostoc sp. MG11, assembly GCF_014904695.1. Lineage (GTDB taxonomy): Bacteria > Cyanobacteriota > Cyanobacteriia > Cyanobacteriales > Nostocaceae > Komarekiella. Next base: position 10,733 of record NZ_JACXXN010000006.1, read on the forward strand.
AAATCTACTCCCGTGTAGAAAGCGGTAAAGGTGAACTGGGAATTTATCTGGTTGGTGATGATAACGTCTTCCCTTTACGGTGGAAGATTCGCCCTGCTGATTTCAACAACCTTCAGATTCTCCCTCATTTACTGCGAGGGATGAAAGTTGCAGATATCGTAGTCATTCTCGGCAGTATTGATGTGATCATGGGGTCTGTAGACAGATAATCGTCATTGGTTGGGCATCGCTCATCCAATAATTCTTGGTTAAGCTTAAGTGTTATGCCAGTGGGGTGCGCTCTTGAACAACGTAATGCACCCTACTGGTGTAACACTTAGAACCATTCGTGAAAAGTTTATCCCCAAGCACTGATCCGAATCATTTAAGTAAACTTTACTATTCAGAAATTAGTAAAATTTTAGGCAAAGATAAGGTTTGATTTTCACTTAAATCACCAGCGGTAATCTTGTCTGCTCCTATTTGTTGTAATGTTTTCCACAACGCTGCACTTTGACTCAATAGCTCATCTACATCAACGCCACTGTAACTAGATGGGTAACGCCGCAGGCGATTACTACCTTCTCCCAGCAAAATTACTGCACCTCGCCAGTTACGATTACCCAGATGATACAGCGCCACAGCAATTTGCAGAATACCTTGATAAAAAGTTTTTTCTGGTTCGCTGGCTTCAATCCATAGAGCCTCTAAAGTATCATGACAGGCATAGAACTGCCCAGAATTGAACAGTTCTACGGCTTGCCAAAACTCTTGGGGGATGGTTTGGCTCATCCCATACTGTCTCGGACTTCTTTAATTGTTTCGAGAGAGATTTCTTGGTTTTCTCCAGCAAACTCGTTGTCAGGGGTGAGGAACAACATACAGTGGCACTCTTTGCGTTCTCTCATTGGCACACAGGGACAGTTCCAATACGTGGCGTGGACTTCAGCTTCTTTATCTTCGTAGTGGCGACAGGGACACAAAGGCGCACCCAGTTCATCTTTATGTTTGGCTAGTCCTTCAATTACAACTGCTGTAACAGAAGGTTCAGCACAGAAGTACGTTCCAGTCCGCTTGGCGTATTGTTCGGAAAAATGCCGCATTGCCTCTAGGCTTTTATCGCTGGATTTTGTGTTAACTCCTGATGTGATCATTTTGATTTGCCGCTCATAATTTAAATATTTCTTTGCATTGTACCTCAGCCTCACTGGCGGATTACTGGGGGTATTTCCCCAACCTTGTCTGTTTAAATTGTCCTTCTTCTGCTCAAAGGCTTGTATGTCTGGTCTGTGGGGATCAAACAAAATTGAGGAAATCACAAAAGCTTAACTTGAATACGACATAAAATTTGAATTAATAATCAACGTAATGTTTTTTGTAGCTGGGTTTGTAGAGCTTGATCACTCTGTAGGATGATGCCAGGATAATCCCAGTTGATTATTACTTGTTCTGGTGGGGAAGAAATATTTTGCCACAAAAGCCAACGGCTACCTTGAGGAAGAGAAGAAAGGCTTAGGGGATTTTGAGTTAGCCAAATCAAGGGGTAGGTTTCAGGAACTTTTGTGTTGGCGTCTTCTAGAACTGTGGCTGCTGCTAAGGTTTCTAAAACAACATGTTTGCCTTTGATTAAACCTGTCAATGATGTCCACAGTTGCACTGGCATTTGCTGACGCTGTGCATAAAAGTACAATGATGCTGCGGTAATTACTGCTTGCTCAAAATTCTGTTCTTCCCAATTAACGGCACTGTCAAGGGCAATAATTATCTCTTGTCCACCTGTAATCATCTCTAACTCCCGTACTCTTAATTCTCCATAGCGGGCGCTGCTACGCCAATGGATTAGGCGGGTGGGATCTCCTAAACGATAAGGACGTAGCGATCGCACTAACCCTGCTGTTGCTGTCTGCAAGGGTCTACCACGAGGATCACCTTTCTTGCTTACTTCTTGACCCATTTCATCCACTAGAGGGCAGGTAGCAAGGGGTAACACCGTGGGATAAACAATCGCGATCGCGGCACACTCCCGCTGACGACGACACCAGAACAATCCCAAAGGCGCACCAGTAGCGAGTTCAACTGTGTGCCAACGATAGACGCTCCGACGCTGGGTAGGTTGGTAGTATATCCAGCGATAACTTCCTTGGCTAGGAATTGTCTCTATTGCTTGTTGTATCGGTTTTCCTAAGACGAAAGGTAATATATCCTCAACTTGCAATAAGCTCACAGGCTGTTGTAACTGATTGCAGATTTCTAATTCCACAGTCAATTCGTCACCTGCTGACACTGGCTGGATAGGAAGACGTCTGATGGATAGACCTCTGAGCGATCGCGGTGGTAAAAACGCTGCTACACCCAAAAGAGCAAAACTCACACCACTGATAACGTACAACCAGCCAGCCATCGTATTAATAGCTGCTCCAAAAAAACAAATAGCGGTTCCTGCCAATACCCAACCGCTATATGCAGGAGCACAAGCGCGGGTTTCTAACCAGTTAGTGATGGGTTTGATGATTTTCATAGTTTCCTTTCTAGCCCAACACCGACTGAAATTCACAGTGTCTCAAGGGTTTACCAAAAAGGCTTTTAATTGGATTCCTCAAAAGAGACGGAAAGTTGCGACGACCACTCACAACCCGCAGAATTTCAATACCATCATCTAGCACTTTGTAGAAAACGATGTAGCCTTCCAAGGACAATTCTCGGAGGTCTGGACGAATTTCCGCGTAACTTTTACCACTGTTTGGAAAGGTAACAAGTTGTTGGCACTTGCGGTTGAATTCACTGAAAAATCGCTCTCCTGCTTCAAGATTAGTTTCGGCAAAGTAGTCGGCAATTTCATTGAGATCTCGGCTGGCAAGAATGTTGATGACGTAGCGACTCATGCTTGCGCTTGATGTCCTTGTCGAAATCGCTCTAAAATTTGGTTTACGAACGTTTCTCCATCAATAGGTGGCGTATGGTCTGAAGCTAAAATCGCTGCATCAATTTTTTCTCGCACATCCTCAACCCATTCAGCATTAGCGCGATCATATTCATCCAGCAACCGTAGGGCCATTTCAAGGGCTTCCTCTGCGGAGCGATATTTCCCAGCCTGGAGCTTGGTTTGAATAAAGCGTTCTTGATCGGGTGTGAGACTGATGCTCATAGAAAACCTCTATTCAGATTTTCCACCATTTTAAGTCAAAAAACTCACCCTGCCTTTTCTTATTAAGCCGAAGGAATAATGTCAATTTTTACGCTGTAACCAAGCAAAAATTTCATCAACAGAGAGTGTCAAATTCATATCTTCTAATACTGGTAATATATCTTTGCCTGCTAACAAATCTGGCAAAGAATTAGGCTGATAAACTAAAATAGAGCGTTCACTTTGATCAATCAACCATCCTAGCTGATTGCCATTTCTCAAACAGTGTAAAAGATTGCCAGTTACTTTAGTTTGGCTTTGAGACGGTGAAAGAATTTCTATTACCCAAGCGGGTGCAAAATCAATACCGCTGCTGATAATATCACCGCTTTCATCCAGTGGTAGTTGATTGGTAGAAATAACAACTACATCAGGAACTACTGAACGATTACCACAGGTACAGCGCAATTCAGGAAAAGCTTCGTAGTTACTTCCCAACGCATCAATTACTGCAACTAAACGTTTTTGCAATAAGCTGTGTTTACCTCCTCCCATTGGTTTTTGAATTGCCTCGCCGTTAATATATTCCCAAGCTGGTGACTCCTCAATGTATGGAAGTTTGAAAAACTCTTCCAGAGTCTTGCTTTCTGGAACTGTAATTTTTCCTGGTGTCAACCCAATATTTTTCATAATTAGGTTTTTAATTTACATTCAGTTGCGAGCGGAATCGGGTCATCTATTGAAACCAGTAGATTTTGAGATCAAGATTGTTCTAGTCTTACTTTTTAGTATAGGCTGAAGCCTTAACTAGTTTTGAGCGATCGCTTTTCACTTATCAAATGCGCTCTGATCGGTATCTAATTGTTAGATCGCAATAAACTTCACTATTATTCGCTTTCCTCGTTCTCACCTTCCTCAATTTCAACTTCTTCTAGAGACTGCCCATGACTACTTAGTAACTGCCAAATATCACGATAAAATAAATTGTCAATGGTCTGGATTTGTTGTGAAAGCAATCCATCCGTAATCATATTCGGACGAATATCGCAGTAATATACACCGTCAAGTAGATTTAGTTTTATAGTGTAAGCTTTGAAGTGTCCTGGCAAAAATGTTGCACTAATGCCATAACGATTTTGCTGCTTTGCTTTCTTTCTCTGCACATCGTTCAAGAAAATTGCAATGTGAGGCAAAGCAGTGCTAGTTAGCTTGTTGTATAAGAACTTATCTACAAAAATTTTATCAATACGGTCTTTACTCGAAGTTTTAACTGAGCCAATTATCTTGAGTTCGTCGTCTTGACTAATCAACAAGTCATGCTGATAGCTAGTATGAAACAAGATTGCTCCGCTCTCGTCTCTAATTGGAACTTGTACTGTTCCAGAAACGCAATCTAAGTTGAGAGATGCAATCAAAAGACGAATTAGACGCTCGAAAAGATCCCCATTTACTTTACGAGCTTGGTTAGACTTTCCAGAGGGTAATGCATCGAGGGTAGCGCCAATAGCTTGCTGAACTGTATAGATGGTACAGATGACAACCTGCCTCAATGAGTCATCAGGTAACTGTCTCTCTCGCAACTGTTCAAGGGCTTGTAAAAACTGATTAGAAGCAATATCAAATGTTTCTACCTCATACATTAAGTGAGTATTTATTGGGCGAGTAATGTTGTAATAACCATCATCCTGGTATTGATAAAACTGGTAATGATGTTCATTTTGTGAAACAATTTTGGCTTGTAAGCCCGTGGCTATAAATTGTAGATAATTCCTGCAAAAGGTAATGTAATTTTGAATAGTCTGAAAACGTTCTTTGTCTACTGCATGATTTACCAAACTCTCTAGACTCATCGGATAGAATCCCTTCGTTCTGCATTTTTACGATCAAAGGCTATCCATTCTTCTTTTGTCATGCGACGGACATTTTCTAATCGTCTTGTTGCCCAACAGTTGTACTCAATATTTAGATCACATCCCATCCAGCGACGGTTAAGTTGCTCTGCAACCACAAGAGTTGTTCCTGAACCCGAAAATGGGTCAATGACCAAATCTCCTTCATTGGATGATGCAAGAACAAATTTTCTCAATAATTCTTCTGGCTTTTGAGTTGGATGAGGCGTTGTTTCACCCATCCCATTACAAGTAGTAGGAATCTCTATTACGTCTTTAGGCTTCGCACCTTTTGGGTTAGGTGTCCAGTTATTGTGTTTCTTGATTGCTCCTTTTCCGTAGGCGCTTGTCTTTGCTTGCGGATGAGATGGATATTTTAATGTATGTGCTCCATAAGGAATCCGCACATCGTCAATACTTAATTTAACGGCATCAGATTTACGAAAATGAATGATACTTTCATGGGAACGTCCCCAATCACTACCTAAGTTAGCCTTGTTTTTATAGTGCCAAATTAACCAACGACAATTTTTGAAATATTTTGATGCTGGATGCTTTAAATCAGCCAAGATTTCGGAAAAACCACAAATATAAAAAGAGCCAGTTGACTTTAGGATACGTGAAACTTGACTAATCCATTGAATTGACCACTCAATATATTTCTCTTGGTTCTCAAAGTTGTCCCAGTCAGCTTTCTTAATGTTATAAGGTGGGTCAGCAAAAACTAGATCAACGCTTTCAGTATCAAGCGATGCAAGCCAATCAATTGAATTACCTTGATAAAGCTGTCCATGAAGATGTGTGTATTGCAGTTGAAATCCTTGTATTAAAGGTTGCAACTCTTCTTCACTGACTTGTTGCTCTGTAACTTTAACATCTGGGGAGATTTGTGCCATGTTCAATGAACTATTAGAACCGACCATTATCGTTCATCCTTCGCTACTTACACAAACGTCCGGTATCAAATTATTTTACAGAAGATTACATCTAGTCACCTAATCTTTCATAGCAAGCCGAATCCTAATTAGATAGGTATCTGTAACTAACAAATCAAAAAGCCCGCATCAGCGGGCTTTCAAAATTGACTAAATAATTTTACTTACCGTTTCGCCAACTTTTTCGACATCTTCCGCAGACGAATTGATTTAGGTGTAACTTCCACTAATTCATCGGGGCCAATGTATTCCAAAGCACGCTCTAAGCTCATGTCTATTGGTGCTTGCAGTTGTACTAGTTCATCGCCACCAGCGGCGCGGTGGTTGGTTAACTGCTTGGTCTTGCAGACATTCAATTCCAAGTCTTGGGGACGATTGTGTTCTCCTACAATCATACCTCTGTAAACTTTAGTACCGGGAGTAATAAAGAATGAGCCTCTATCTTCGGCGTTCTTCATGGCGTAGAAGGTAGAGACGCCCTCTTCAAAGGAGATTAAAACGCCTTTATTACGAGCTTCAATATCACCACTGAGTTGACGGTAGTCTAAGAAGCTGTGGTTCATGATGCCTTCACCACGAGTCATCCGCATGAATTCACCCCGGAAGCCAATTAAGCCACGGGCGGGAATGACAAACTCTAGCTGGGTGCGATCGCTACCACCTGGCTGCATATCTTGCATTTCGCCTTTGCGTTGTCCCAGACGTTCGATACAGCTACCAACAGCATCAGCAGGAACGTCTAGTACTAAGAGTTCAAAGGGTTCACAAGGTTGTCCATTGACTTCTCGGTAAATTACTTGTGGCTGAGATACTTGAAACTCAAAGCCTTCCCGGCGCATGGTTTCGATTAAGATACCCAAGTGTAGTTCACCACGACCAGAAACCAGGAATTTATCAGGTGAATCGGTTTCTTCGACGCGTAGGGCGACGTTGGTTTCTAGCTCACGGAATAGGCGATCGCGCACTTGCCGTGAAGTCACTAATTTTCCTTCTTGACCAGCAAAGGGTGAATCATTCACCCAAAAGGTCATTTGTAAGGTTGGTTCGTCCACTTTAATTAGTGGTAAAGCTTGGGGTTCATTCGGATCAGTTATTGTTTCCCCAATATAAGCGTCAGCGAAACCAGCCACCGCAACAATATAACCTGCGGTTGCTTCTTCCATTTCCACCCGCTTTAACCCCTCAAAACCCATCAACTTGCTGATTTTACCTTTGACAATGCTGCCATTTTCTGTTATCAAAGCAGCTTGCTGTCCTGTGCGGATAGTACCGTTATGGATTCTGCCGATGATAATCCGTCCCAGATATTCAGAATAGTCGAGGGTTGTGACTTGCAATTGCAGAGGCTTGTTACTGTCGCCTACAGGTGGTGGAACATGTTGCAGAATCGCATTAAACAGGGGTTGCATATCTACCGATTCTGCTTCCAGGCTTTCCTTAGCATAACCTCCCATACCGGAGGCAAACAAATAGGTAAAATCACACTGGTCTTCATCTGCTCCTAATTCTAAGAACAGATCCAAAACTTTATCAACAGCAACGTGGGGGTCAGCTTGACCACGGTCGATTTTGTTGACAACAACAATAGGGCGCAATCCTTTTTCCAACGCTTTTTTCAGCACGAAGCGCGTTTGAGGCATGGGGCCTTCATTGGCATCAACAATTAGAAGACACCCATCAACCATGCCGAGTACGCGTTCAACTTCGCCGCCGAAGTCCGCGTGTCCAGGAGTATCGACAATGTTGATCAGCGTCTCTTTGTAGCGAACCGCTGTATTTTTGGACAGAATAGTAATCCCCCGCTCCCGTTCTAGAGCGTTGGAGTCCATGACACAATCCGGAACGTCTTCGCCTTCGCGGAAAATACCGGATTGTTTGAGAAGTGCATCAACCAAGGTGGTTTTGCCGTGGTCAACGTGGGCAATAATGGCGACGTTACGAATTGGGAGCGTCATAGAAGCTTTTGGTGAACTCTAGAAGGGGTTTTGAGATTTACATTTACATTTAAATGCTAGGCTTTTCTAACAGAATTGGGGATGATCAGCAAACTCTGTAAAGAACCTTTAACAATTCTAGCGTAATCGTCACAATTCCAGAGAGTTTTTGCAAACTCTCTCGGTTCAGAAAACTTAAGAGAGACCGAATTGCCTGTTTAGCTTTGGGATGTTGCTTCTGTAAAGACTCTAGCTTTTTTTTGATAAGCCAAATTTAATAATTTCCCCCAGTTATAGATTGGGCATACCAGAAATTTAACAAAATTTACGCATGTATCATAATGATATGGCAATCCTATTTGATGAATGATGAAATTTAAGTAGCATGGGCTTTGCCCACCAAAACCTGGATATGCTGAGCAAAGCTCACCCTACGTGTATTTCAAAAATCAAATAGGAGTCCTATGGTTTTATTCTTAAACCATAGTCTTTTTAGCATTTTTAAATCTTAACTGACGAATTTTTTCAATTGGATCTGAGACATATTTTATTAATAGAAATGCGGCTAAAAATGATAACACTGTCGCCAATTCACCTCTGTAGTCATCAATTCTCAAGCGATCAGTAATTGGTGTGAGCACCTGAATAACAATCCTATGAACAATGTAAATAGGATACGAAAACTCTCCTAAACGCATATCAAACTTTGAATCTTTTGTAACTTTAAAAATAAATGGTATTGATAAGCATGAGAATATGTAAAAACTCCACATCTTATAAAAATCTGGAATAAACTGGTAGAAAATAGTAGCCAAAAGAAATACTACTGTAATTGATAATTCTATCTTTCTATTTTTTTTATTTGCTATTTTTGAATAGATTCTATAAGAAATAGTTCCCAGAAGAAATAAAGCTAGTTCTGTAGGAAAGAATCTATGAATCCACGGATCATTAGTCAATCCCAGATAAAAATATATGTAGACTCTAAGCAACAAGCTAATAGATATCAATGTTAATATTGTCGAGGTCTTTCTACGGACAAGAAATGGAGCAATTAAATAAAATGATAGTTCAATGCCTAAAGTCCATGCCTGGGGTATAAATAAAAATCTCCAAAATTCCGGGTCAGTCTTGAAATAATCACTTGTAAAAAACATTTTTCCAGTTTCAGTGTTTAACCCTAAGAACATAACAACGTCTTGTCCAAGCAGGATGATATTCGTAATGACTGTAAACAAGAATGTGCCAAAGTTCATCTGAGAGAAATAATTAATATAATAAGAAAGAGTCACAGGCTTATCTATGACAAAAACTGCAACTAAATTTACGATTATTGTGATAATTAGTACCACCCAGTAAATAGGATAAAGTCGAAGTAATCTATTTGAAAGAAATAATTTATAGCTACCTTTACCAATATACTTTTTCTCTAAAATCATCGTCATGTAAAACCCAGAGATGATAAAAAAAGTCTGAACAGCGACTACTCCTTGTGTAAAAATCAATCCAAAAATAGCGTTTGAGTGAGCTACTACAACTGTCAATGCTAAAAGAACTCTTAGTAATCCCATGTTGTTTCCTAATTACATCCTGAGCTATGGAAATATCCACAATGGTCTAGCACATCTAATTAATTGATAAAAATCTGCATAAATTAGAGTGCCAAGACAATTTTTATATATTGTACTTATAAAAGTTTAATATTTCATAATTTGCTTATTTTTAAAAAGTTTAATTTACTCAATTACAAATGACAGATGGCTATTTGAAAGTAAACTTTTACTGCTATTTGTTTAAATTAAATAGTTTGATAAATTGTCAAACTTTACGCTAATCAAAATCTCGCCTCTGTTGTTTGCCCTCAAAATTATACTAAAAGCAGTGCGATCGCATAATTTTTTAGTTAAAATGCGATGTCTGACGACAAGCAGCTATGTATCTACGTACGCAAGATAATTCTTTGAATACAATGCTTTCAGAACGCTTTACCGCAGCCCTTGTCTACGCTACACAACTCCACGCCAACCAAGTTCGTAAAGGTTCAGGTGTTCCATACATTGCCCATTTGTTAGGCGTTGCCAGTATTACTTTAGAATACGGAGCAAACGAAGATGAAGCCATCGCGGCTCTTTTGCACGATGCTGTAGAAGATCAAGGCGGTGCTGCAACACGCGAAGAAATTCGCCGTCGTTTTGACGACAAGGTGACAGAAATTGTGGATGGCTGCACTGACGCCGACGCAATACCTAAACCCCCTTGGCGAAAGCGTAAGGAAGCATACATTGCTCATATACCTAATGCTTCTCCATCAGTACTACTTGTATCGTTAGCCGATAAACTTTACAATGCTCAATCGATTCTCAAAGATTATCGCGTGTTGGGCGAATCACTTTGGGAACGTTTTAAGGGAGGTAGAGAAGGTACTCTTTGGTATTATCGAGCGCTTGTGGATGCCTTTAAAAAGACTGGAAATGCTGCGATCGTTGCAGAATTAGAACGGGTGGTTTCTGAGGTAGAAACGTTAGCATCTCATAAAAAATGAAGTATGAAGGCTGAAAAATTTCATACTTCACACCTCATACTTGTTCATACAAGACTGTAACAATAATGACAGTCTTCTGCTTGTTAGCGGAACATACTACTGACTGAGGTATCTTCGTGAATCCGCCAAATGGTTTCTCCAAGCAAATTAGCGACAGAAAGCACCACTAGTTGTGGAAAGTGATTATTTTCTGTGATCGGGATTGTATTGGTGACAACGACTTCCTCAAACAAGCCACTAGACAATCTCTCAATTGCAGGTGGAGAGAACACTGCATGAGTTGCACACGCATATACTTGACTTGCTCCCTCCTCACGTAGCAATCGCGCCCCTTCGGCAATTGTTCCCCCAGTGTCGATCATGTCGTCCACTAACACTGCCGTTTTGCCCTTAACATCGCCGATGACGTTTAACACCTCAGCAACATTGTGTGCCTGGCGACGTTTGTCAATAATTGCCAATGGCGCATCACCCAGCTTTTTCGCAAATGCCCTAGCCCGTGCGACACCGCCGACATCAGGCGAAACAACCACAAGGTCAGGCAGTTCTTTGCTTGCTAGATAATCTAGCAATACTGGCGAACCGTAAACGTGGTCAAAGGGTATATCGAAATAGCCCTGAATTTGAGCCGAGTGCAAATCCATTGCTAAAACTCGGTTAGCACCTGCTTCTGTGATCAGGTTAGCAACCAGCTTAGCAGTTATTGACTCTCGTCCTGCCGTTTTTCGGTCAGCGCGGGCATAACCATAATAGGGAATTACTGCCGTCACCTGTCGCGCGGAAGCTCGACGACAAGCGTCAACCATAATTAATAATTCCATTAAGTGATCGTTCACGGGTTGACAACATGGCTGGATTAAATAAACATCACAACCACGGATCGACTCCTGGATTTGAACATAGAGTTCTCCATCCGCAAATCTTTTGCGGATCATTGGCCCCAAGTCCATACCCAGATAACGAGCGACTTCTTGAGACAGTTGTATATTTGCAGAGCCAGAAAATAGCCGCAGGCGATGATTATCAGTCAGTCCTGTTGCTGCTGGTTGCACTTTGAAAGTTGCAGAGCTGAGCACAGCAGATCCTCGATGTGCATTCATGGCAATATTACCATCAGAGATTTAGTAGATTTAACCGAAAAATAGCCTAAAAAATCATTTGTGAGGTTTATTGAAGCTTTTATACAAACTTTAAACATTTCTCCATAAAATTATTATTCACTAATTCTCTAGTCCCTATGGCAAACAAACCATTGATAGCTTAACTGACATTAAGTACGTCCACTAGATGTATATTTCAAATTTTTTTCTGCTTGAGGTAAATAATCTCAATCTTTCAAAGATGGGTATGGAAAATTGCTGCTTCTAATTACTTCATTTATAACCGAGAGGGAACTATTCACAGCTTAAGTAATCTTTAAGTTGGTTCTCAGACAGTAAAACACCCAATACGATTCGGCGAAAGGGGAAAGGGAAAAAGGGAAATGTTTGAATTCACTTTTCACCCTTGCCCTTTACCCAGACCACAATAAATGTGGAACAGTGCTTATACAAACCGTATTGGTAAAACACCTGTGAGCAAGGACATAAAAGTAGCTGATTATTCTATGATACTAGCGGCAAATAAATAAGCTGACAGACTTGTTTAGAAGTTCTAATTCATACAATAAATTTTCAGAGCATCCGCATTTGTCAAACCTTCCTGTGTGTTGGTTATGGCTAAATGCGGACGGCAAAGCACTACGTGGCAAGCCATACCGCTGTCGCTGGGACTTCTTTGTCGTCAGTAAACTACATAAAATCAATAAAGCAATTTTATACCTGCTATTGTTGACTTTCTCACTTTTTTCACACATTCTTACTGAGGGCAGAGCGTGAAAATCAAGTTAAGTATGTCTTTGTATGTAAGTTCCAACCTCTATGGAAGACTGCTGACGCCAGTTGTTTATAGCCAGTGTATTTTATTCTAAGTAATTCAGCTTTGAAAGTTTATACTTCATACTTTAAGTAAGTTACTCCTCAGTTGCTATTACACTTAACCAATTGATCATGCAACCACCCATTACAATTGGCACTGTCCTGCAAAATCGTTATCGAATAATTCAAATTCTCGGACAGGGAGGATTTGGTAGAACTTATCTGGCGGAAGATCAGAGGCGCTTTAACGAACTTTGCGCCATCAAAGAGTTACTCTCAACGGTAACGGAAGCTTCTGCTTGGGAAAAAGCGCAAGAGCTTTTTCATAGAGAAGCGGCAATTTTGTATCAAATAGAACATCCTCAAGTGCCGAAATTCCGAGAAAGATTTGAGCAAGACCAGCGCTTATGTTTAGTGCAGGACTACGTTGCAGGGAAGACGTATCGAGATTTGTTGACTGAGCGCCAAGCTATTAATCAAACTTTCACAGAAACCGAAGTATTACAGTTGATGCGCTCTCTGTTGCCAGTTTTAGAGCATATTCACAGTAGAGGAATTATTCACCGAGATATCTCGCCAGAAAATATTATTTTGCGAGATAGCGACGCTAAACCAGTGTTAATTGACTTTGGGGTGGTAAAAGAACTAGCAACACGATTGCAATCCCCAGATAGCACATCGCCAGTTACTACTGTAGGAAAACTAGGCTATTCTCCCAGTGAGCAAATGCAAACAGGGCGAGCTTATCCTAGTAGTGACTTGTATGCACTAGCAGTCACAGCGATAGTTTTGCTGACTGGTAAAGAACCAAATGCTTTATTTGATCAAAATCAACTAACTTGGAATTGGCAACGCTGGGTAAGAGTGAATCCGCAATTTGCTCTGGTGTTAAATCGCATGTTGAATCATCTGCCGAGCGATCGCTACCAAAGTGCCACTAGTGTAATCCAAGCATTGCAAGCGAATCAATCCAGTGTCTCGACTCCCGATGTATCCAACTTGCAAACAATGGCTGTTGGTCGCGCCCCCAACCCAGTATCACCACCAGCTGCGTCAAATAAACCCGATCCTGTGATTCCACCCAGCCGTGCAAGCTCAGTCTTAGATAATCCACTGGCGATCGGGGCTATTGGCAGTGCTGTGGTAATATTAGCGGGATTTGGTTCTTGGGCGCTGGTCAGTTCTATCCGCAGTCAATCAAATGCTCCCTCACAAACAGCACCACCACAAACTTTCCCTTCACCAGTGATTTCAGGTGGTACGACATTCACATCTACACCTACACCGACTAATGATGAACCTGTCATATCTAATAAGCGTCTCAGGCTGGGAGCATCTAACATAACTACGGTTGAAGATACCCTAAAAGCAAATCAAATCATCCAATACACATTTTTTGGGCAAGAGGGAGCTAAGTTAACAACATTTATTGAGCAAGGAAGCGGTATTTTACTAACAGTATTAGATCCCAATCAGCAACCAATTGATAGTAGCTCCCAGCAAGTAACATCCTATGACGGAACATTACCAGTTAGTGGTAGATACACTATTCAGCTAACTCTAGATACGGGAGTTGCCGAAAGCAACTATAACCTCAATGTGGCATTAGAAAAACCAGTTCAACCAACGCCGACAGAGACATCAACGCCCATAGAGATACCCACGCCAATTTTTACTGAGACACCTACACCAACTCCCATAGAGACACCAACACCCATAGAGACACCGACGCCAATTTTTACTGAGATACCTACACCAACTCCTACAACTGGCGCAGAACAAACTTTCCCGCCTGCGGATGTAACTCCCCAACCGTTTCCTGATCAAAGAAATTAATGTTGAACACACTACTGATTACTGCAACTGATACGGAGGCTGGCAAAACTGTTTTAACCACAGCTTTGGCAGCCTATTGGCGAAAATATTACCCGCAGCGTCGCTGGGGAATTATGAAACCGATTCAATCGGGAGTGGGCGATCGCGAATTATATCAAAAGCTATTTTCGCTAGAGCAATCTGCTGAAGAAATTACACCTTTGTACTTTCAAGCGCCGCTAGCGCCTCCCATAGCCGCAGCAAAAGAAAACCGTCAAGTTGATTTAGCAGTGGTGTGGCAAACTTTATCAGGGCTGCAAAAACGTCACGATTTCCTTCTCGTAGAAGCTTTGGGAGGGTTAGGCTCACCAGTAACCGAGGAACTAACAATAGCTGATTTGGCGGGACAATGGCGTTTACCAACAGTGTTAGTAGTGCCAGTCAGATTAGGAGCGATCGCCCAAGCAGTAGCGAATGTGGCATTAGCTAGACAATCACGCGTCAATCTCAAAGGCATTGTCCTTAACTGCATACAACCCCGTTCCGATGCCGAAATAGCCGACTGGACACCACCAGACTTGATTCAATCACTAACTAACACGCCTGTTTTAGGCTGCTTACCCTATCTAGATAACCCAACTGATTTGGATAAACTTGCCCAAATAGCATCAGATTTAGATTTAGAAATACTTGACACTTTCTGAAAGATTAAACTAGGAAAATAACCTAATTTAGCAGTGTTCACCTAGGTTGTTTTTATAATGGTTTCTACTTTTCCCAACCCCGCTTCTGTTGATCTATCTCGCATCCGGCTCTCAATCCGTTCATTGCAACCACAGTTAGTAGAGTGGCGGCGGCGATTGCATCAACAACCAGAGTTAGGTTTTCAAGAAAAACTGACTGCTGAGTTTGTCTCGCGCAAGTTGCAAGAATGGGGAATTGAGCATCAAACGGGTATAGCTCAGACTGGAATTGTTGCCATCATTAAAGGTAACAAACTAGATCCACAATCTAATCCAAAATCCAAAATCTCCGAAGTTCTGATGCCTGCGGCGGGCTGCGCCAACGGAGGAAGCCTCCGCTCAGACTTCTCTCAAAATCCAAAATTGCCAGTTTTGGCGATTCGGGCAGATATGGATGCTTTGCCAATTCAAGAACTTAACGAAGTTCCCTACCGATCGCAGCATGATGGAGTAATGCACGCTTGTGGACATGACGGACATACAGCGATCGCACTCGGCACAGCTTACTATCTTAATCAGCATCGTGAAGACTTTGCCGGCACGGTGAAAATTATCTTCCAGCCAGCAGAAGAAGGGCCAGGAGGTGCAAAACCGATGATTGAAGCTGGGGTACTCAAAAATCCTGATGTAGATGCAATTATCGGTTTGCACTTGTGGAATAATTTGCCCTTGGGAACAGTGGGTGTCCGCAGCGGGGCGTTGATGGCAGCTGTAGAGTTATTTGACTGCACCATTCTGGGCAAAGGTGGACATGGTGCTATACCCCATCAAACTGTTGATTCTGTTGTCGTTGCTGCCCAAATCGTTAATGCCCTGCAAACCATTGTCGCTCGTAATGTTAATCCCATTGATTCAGCTGTGGTGACAGTTGGCGAACTTCATGCTGGAACGAGACGCAATGTAATTGCTGATACAGCGAGAATGAGTGGCACTGTCAGGTATTTTAATCCTGCTTTTGAAGGCTTTTTCAAACAGCGAATCGAGCAGATTATTACAGGAATTTGCCACAGTCATGGTGCAGGTTATGAATTAGAATATTCGTCACTTTATCCACCTGTAATTAATGATGCTGGTATGGCGGAACTGGTGCGATCGGTGGCAGAAGAAGTGATAGAAACTCCTGTGGGTATTGTGCCGGAATGTCAAACTATGGGCGGCGAGGATATGTCTTTCTTCTTACAAGAAGTTCCTGGTTGTTATTTCTTTTTAGGTTCTGCTAACCCGGACAAAGACTTAGCTTATCCTCATCATCATCCCCGGTTCGATTTTGATGAAACTGCGTTGGCAATGGGTGTGGAAATATTTGTTAGATGCCTGGAGAAATTTGTTAATTATGAGTAGGTGTATTCTGACCAGAACGTAGTGGAGTATACCCCTACGCAAAAGCCAAGCTACGCCTTAGTTCCGCAGGAAAGAATCACCGAGATGTTTCGCTCCGCTCAACATGACAATTTAGGCATTTATGCAAAAGGTCTAATGACGTAAAACTGTAGCGGCTATCCATAGGTCATTTTTACTAAATGTCTATGGTATTTAATTGAGTTATTTTACGTTTACTTTTTTATTTTGGGCCAAATTGCTTAATGATTTGTGATTTAATATCTTGAAAAAATCCCCCAGTCCTTCAATAGGCTTCTCATATCAGGCATCTCGAAGTTTTATAATTCAAAAGTAATATATTCAAACACATTGGCGATCGCACAAGCTACCATTCGCCATTAAAACTCTTGTTCTTCTTCATAAAACCAAACTTCTGCCAAAAGGGTTAAACCAATTAGCCAAAGAAAGCAGAAAATCAAAAACCAAATTATTCCTGTCATTGCCTTGAAATCCCTGATTTTAGCAAATAACTATTTTTAGTTTATCAAGTCGCTAATGAGATCAAAATATATTGAAACAAAGTGTAAAGTAATAAATCAGTTCCTTAAATATTTTTATCTCAGTTTTTAACCAAAACAATTAAAAAACTTGACTCAAACTTTTTTTGTATTACAATATACTACAAGAGGACTTAAACCTCTATCTAACTCTCTAGCTATAAGTGAGCAAAAGAGTTCGTCTAGTTTGATTATTAATTATTTAAATCCTAGGAGTGAGTGGACATATAAAGTTATGTAAAATTCAAAGATTTGAGTTAGCCATAACGTTCTATTTTTTTGCCAGCCGTAACAGAATATTAAGGTATTGACCACTCATTCTCACGTATTTAAATGTAAAAAATATTACTATTCACCTGCTTGCGTGTCTTAAAAGTTCAGATTTTAATAGATAGATACTTTTATAATGGCGACTTGCACGCAAGTAGTTTATATTACAAGAAAACTTTTGAGAATCCCTTGCGTCAGAAAAAATAACTCTGTTAACGCTGCAAAACTAAAAATATGGGTTTTGATTATTTTAGAAGCAATGAAGGCACTCCTGCAAATAACAACCGTCAGAGCTTACTTGCTAGCGGTTGGCGACCATTTCATCGAGAATTAGACTGGGGATTTTTATGGCAGCTATTGTACAATGACACGCAAGAATTAAGCCAAAAAGGTTTGAATTTAGCAAGTACCGTTGCTGATACTTTAGGACGCACTAATTATGCTTGGTGGGCTAATTTATTGAATATTGTATCTGATAACACACGCTACGAAATTGAAAAATTTTGGAGCTATATCACACCTGATCCTCTGTCGCCAGATCATCGATACAAAGATGTTTTAACAACAGAAACACCTATTGTACAATTTGTCAGCCGTAGTAGTATTCCCATTGATTACGTTCTTAACCGACTGCAAGAAATTACTATCTTGCGAGTTTTACAGCTATTGGAACGTCCTGATATTATTACCCAGTATTATTCAGAAAGAGATTTTTATTTTCCTGTAAATAGATTTATTAGCTGGGAACGTCTAGATGTTATTAATACTGTTTATGCTTACTGGTCTAAATATGACATTTGGCTACAAATTGACCCCTATGATCGCGGACGGCGACAGTATACTTTAATGGCGACAAATATCACGCCATTAATTAACAAAGCAACTTACGACTTAGCAATAATGCTGAGTGGATATCAAAGTCGTGTAGGCAAAGTTCATAGTCAATTTCCTATTCGGACATTCCCGACGGATATTCAGGACTTTACTGACTTAGTACAGCAAGCAGTTCTTAATCAAAACCAGTTAGCAGTTGTTGTACATGGTGAACCAGGTACAGGTAAAACTGCATGGACGCAGGCAGTAGCAAAAGAAATTCTTGTACCTTTAGGATATGTAATCTTTATTCTAGATCATGATGCGATCGCTAACTTTGTACCACCAACTTATTTAGAGCGTATTTGTATTGTGATTAATGAAGCTGATAATTTAGCACAAAATCGCGCTTCTGAAGTAGCTCAATACAATAACAAAACGGAACATATTCTGAGTTTGCTGGATGGGACTTTGTATCAAAGTGTAATTGATGATTCTGGGATTCAGATAAAGCAGCGTTTGGCTATCTTGATGACTTGTAACACTACCGAAAGATTAGACCCAGCGATGTTACGTAAGGGCAGGGTAGATTTAATGTATGAGTTTATGCAGCGATTTGTATAAAATTAACCTGTAGCGTAAAGTCGATGTTTGGAAATAAAACTGTAGATGTGGATAAATAGAGGCTTTTCACAGGGGAGATAGATTATGAATGTGAACATGAGCGGTAGAGGTTACTGCTTAAGAATTCTGTAATTTTTAATTGATTATCTGGAATCTGTTTGAGATGTATTGTAGCTAATTGCTAATGTCAGGATTCCTACATTCCTACCACCCAAGAGACTAAATCACTGTGAAAATCCAACAATTGATTATAGAAGCACTGAGCTTACCTAATAGTGCGATCGCCTACCACGTCAGTCAAGAGTTAGCAGCAATTTATCCTCAGAAAGTACTACTAGAAGGTAGTGACTCTTCGTTTAATTTAGAGAGCTATGCTAAAGCAAACCTCTGTCATATTCAATATGACGCTTATATCCACAATCAGATTATCACTGGTTGGAATGGAATGGATAACGAAATTTATAACTATACAGAAAATGCCAGCTTTGAAGTGACATGGCAAGGAAATAAATTCGATGTACTTTTAATGAGTTGGCATGAGGGTTATTGTAAAACTCGCTATCACTGGATTTTGGCTGATACCAAAGAATTAGCTGAACAATTTTTTGCTGCTGTTTGTGAATGGAACTCAGAAATTCGTGACGAAGTTTTAGTTTTTGAAGATGGTTACTGGGATAAAAACCCAGACCTTTTTCAATCTATCAAAGGTGCAAATTTTGAGAATCTGATATTGCATGGTAATCTCAAACAAGATATTCAAGATGACCTAATAAATTTCTTTGCCTGCCGAGAAACTTACGCAGATTATGGTGTTCCTTGGAAGCGCGGTATTTTGCTAATTGGCTCACCGGGAAATGGCAAAACTCACACGATCAAAGCATTGATTAATCAAATGCAGCAGCCTTGTTTGTATGTAAAAAGTTTCAAGTCTGAATATGCTACTGATAGTGAAAATATGCGGAGAGTATTCAAACAAGCACGGCAGTCTGCGCCTTGTATTTTGATATTAGAAGATATCGATTCTCTGTTGACTGACGAAAATCGTTCTTTCTTCTTGAATGAACTTGATGGCTTCGCCTTGAACCAGGGGATTGTCACCATTGCCAGTACTAATCATCCAGAGCGTTTAGATGCTGCAATTTGCGATCGCCCCAGCCGTTTTGACCGCAAGTATCACTTTGAATTACCAGAGATTCTCGAAAGAGAAGCTTATATCGCTTTGTGGAACAATAAACTGAAAACTACAATGCGCTTATCTGACGAGGTTTTGAGTCAGATGGTTGTACTGACAGATGGCTTTTCCTTCGCGTACCTCAAAGAACTATTTATCTCGTCGATGATTCGCTGGATGGGAGTGATGGAAACTGGTGCGATGGAGAAAATCATGCTTTCTCAAGTTGCAGTTTTACGAGAACAAATGAGCAGTACAACTGTTAGCGACGAAAGTTTAAAATAATAACTTTCATGTTCATGTTATTGTCTCGGCAATTCTGCTTGAAAAGTTAAAAGTTAAAGTTTTGAGCTTGAATTTTGGAAATTAAAGCTCGATGTTCCGAGTTCCAAGCTCAATGTTCCGAGTTCCAAGCTCGATGTTCCGAGTTCCAAGCTCGATGTTCCGAGTTCCAAGCTCGATGTTCCGAGTTCCAAGCTCGATGTTCCGAGTTCAGAACTCGATGTTCCGAGTTCCAAGCTCGATGTTCCGAGTTCTGAGCTAAAAAATTGGAGTTTTGAAGGCGATATCTAATGAAAAGATGCTCTGCATCTACGTATGGAAGCCAGCATTGAGAAGTATAATTAGTCTTTGAGTGACAATACTGCCATCAATGCCTCAGCATAACTCCGTCACCATAACCGATGTGCAAGCAGCGCAAGAGCGGCTCTTGGGTATTGCTCATTGCACACCTGTGCTAACTTCCAGAATAGTCAACGATCGCACCAATAGCCAGGTGTTTTTTAAGTGCGAAAATTTTCAACGCACAGGAGCATTCAAATTTAGAGGTGCATACAATGCACTCTTGCAACTATCCGCAGCACAAAAACAAAAAGGCGTGATTACCTACTCATCGGGGAATCATGCCCAAGCGATCGCCTTAGCTGGAAAGCTGCTAAATATTCCCACTACAATTGTCATGCCTGACGATGCTCCCGCAGTCAAGCAGACTGCTACTCGTAGCTACGGTGCTGAGGTGATTTTGTACAATCGCCAAGAAACAAACCGGGAAGAATTAGCTCAAAATCTAGCACACGCTCGCGCTCTCACACTTATTCCCCCTTACGATCATCCGCATGTAGTAGCGGGACAGGGGACAACGGCTTTAGAACTAATTGCAGAAGTTGGTCAACTGGACTTGCTGTTAGTTTGTTGTGGTGGTGGCGGATTAATTTCCGGTTGTGCGATCGCTACCAAAGCACTTTTACCCAATTGTAAAGTAATTGGCGTAGAACCAGAGCTAGCTGACGATGCTACCCGCTCTTTTCACAGCAAAACTCTACAAACCGTCAAAAATCCTGATACTATCGCCGATGGTGTTCGTACTCCCAGCCTTGGTAAGATTACCTTTCCCTTAGTGCTGCATTACGTCGATGATATGGTGACAGTTTCGGAAGAAGCGATTATTAGCACCATGTTTTTTTTGTGGGAACGCCTCAAAATTGTAGTAGAACCCACTGGCGCATTAGCAGCAGCAGCTTTATTAGAAGGTGTAGTTAAAGCACCACACGCAAGGATTGGTGTAATCATCAGCGGTGGGAATGTAGATTTGGCACAAGTTGGTAAATTATTTTCCTGACTGAGAGTACGCATTTGAACCTTTTTCTATCCATACAGTCTCATAAATATAAGTAATGACACGGATGGATAGAAAAGCTTAAGGTATTAGTTATGATATCTAAAGTTTGCCGATCGCATGTAAAAAAAAATCCTCCACCACAGTAACATTAGCCCTATGACTGTGAAACCTAAACACTGGGTGTTATCGCTATTGATCTTACTGGGAGGAATTGACCCCAGCAACGCAACTCCTACATCAATTGACCCAAAAGTAATACATATAGTCAATCGCCTTAGCTTTGGGCCTCGCCCTGGAGATATGCAAAGAGTGGAGTCTATGGGTGTAGAGCGTTACATCCAAGAACAACTCTCACCCAACTCTATTTCTGAGCCGCCAAGCCTCACTAGCCAAATCTCTCAGCTAGAAACTTTACGCCTAAATCCGGTGGAACTCTTGGCGTATGGAAAAGCTCCTTCCCCGGAACAAAAACCCAGCTCCGAACAAATTAAAGTCGCTGACAGACATGCTAGACAGGTGCTAAATGAGGCAATTCAAGCACGGTTATTACGAGCAACTAGCAGTTCCCGACAACTCCAGGAAGTGATGGCGGACTTTTGGTTTAACCACTTCAATGTGGATGCTGGTAAAGGACACAATGGTTTGTGGGTGGGAGCCTACGAACAAGCGGCTATCAGACCTCATGTCTTGGGTCGCTTTCGTGATCTGTTGGGAGCAACAGCTCACCATCCGGCGATGCTGTATTATTTGGACAACTTCCGAAATAGTGCCGCTAGTCGTCCTGATGCTCGTGGTAATATCCAAGGTTTGAACGAGAACTATGCTCGTGAATTAATGGAGCTACACACCCTAGGTGTGGATGGAGGCTATACTCAGCAAGATGTAATTGCTCTAGCGCGGATTTTGAGTGGCTGGGGATTAAGTCGTCCTGAACAGCAGACGAAGAATGGTTCAGGATTTTTCTTCAACCCAAAGCGTCATGATTTTAGTGACAAAGTTTTCTTAAAACACACCATTAAAGGCAGTGGTGAAGCCGAGGGAGAGCAAGCTCTAGATATATTGGCTCGCAGTCCTGCTACCGCACGTCATATTAGCTACAAGTTAGCTCAATATTTTGTTAGCGATCGCCCCCCCAGTGCTTTGGTAAACCAGTTAGCACAGCGCTACCTCGCCACCGATGGCAATATTCGCCAGGTTCTCAATACTCTCTTTCACAGCCGAGAGTTCTGGGACACGAAAAACTTTAACACCAAGTTCAAAACGCCATATCAATACGCTATCTCAGTGGTGCGGGCGACAGATATCAACGTGAAGCACGTCAGACCAATATCAATAATCGACTTTCTCAAACAGTTGGCAATGCCCCTCTACCGTTGTCAGACACCAAATGGTTATAAAAACACCGAAGATGCATGGTTAAATCCTGACGCCATCGCTCGCCGCCTCAGCTTTGTTATTGCGATCACCACTGCAAATTTACCGCAATCTGGCTCACTAACAAAGATGGAGGTGGAGAAAGGAACGCCAGAACAGCAGGGAATTAGAACACGGCAAAGACCTCCCATTGTGACTGTAGATGCTAGACAACTAAGTAATACATTGGGCAATTCTTTTTCAGAAACAACTCAAAGTGCGATCGCCTCCAGTTCTCCTCAAATCCGTACAGCTTTAATTTTGGGCAGTCCAGAATTTATGCGCCGCTAACAATTATGAAAAGACGCGACTTTCTCATCCAAAGTGGAATTTTTTCAGCTTCCGCAATCACAGCCATAGGAAGCAATGCTTGGGTAGCTAAATCTTCTACCCAGAACAGTAAACAGCAGCGCTTGATTGTAATCTTTTTGCGTGGGGCCGTGGATGGCTTAAATGTAGTGGTTCCCTACTCAGAGACAGCTTACTATCAAGCCCGACCGCAAATTGCTATTCCCCAACCAGGTAAGAACGGGGGAGTCCTAGATTTAGATGGTCGCTTTGGGTTGCATCCAGTATTGGCTCCTTTGATGCCCTTTTGGCAGCAAGGTAGTCTGGCATTTGTTCATGCTTGCGGTTCTCCAGACCCGACTCGCTCTCACTTTGATGCTCAACAATACATAGAAAGTGCTACGCCTGGTGAAAAACGTACTCAGGATGGTTGGATGAATCGTTTACTGGGGGTGATTTCCAACAAGACACCCATACAAGCAGTGAGTCTGGGGGAGACAATACCCTTGATTTTTTCTGGTCGGATGGCTGTAGCTAATTTAGCAAGAGGTAAAAATGCTAGTAAGCCTCTGTCAATAGATCATCCTCAAGTCGGAGCGGCTTTTGACCAACTTTATAGCGGTAATGATGCCCTGAGTCAAACTTATCGGCAAGGACGGATGGCGCGTCAGGCTTTAATGAGTAACCTAGATAGCGAAATGGCAATGGCCAATAATGGTGCGCCTTTACCCAGCGGGTTTACTAGCGATGCCCAACGATTAGCACAACTGATGGTCAAAGACCCCAGAATTGAGTTAGGCTTTGTAGCTTTGGGTGGTTGGGATACCCATGTCAATCAGGGTGGCACTCAAGGACAGTTAGCCCAGAACTTAGGAAAATTGGGAGAAGGTTTGACGGCGCTGGTCAAAGGTTTGGGGCCCGTTTACCAAAACACGGCAATTATAGTGATGTCCGAGTTTGGCCGCACAGTGCAGCAAAATAGTAGTGGTGGCACTGACCACGGACATGGCAATGTGATGTGGGTTTTGGGTGGTCAAGTTCGTGGCGGTAAAGTTTATGGGGAATGGCCTGGTCTATCAACAGCTCAACTTTACCAAAGCAGAGACTTAGCGATCGCTACTGATTTTCGGGATGTAATCTCTGCTGTGCTAGAACGTCATCTGCATCTCAACCAAGCAAAGCTTAATCTCGTGTTACCAAATTACACCCCCACTCAGAAAGTTGTATTAATTATGAAGTGAGCAATCATTCTGTTAATCCTAAAATTTAGCTGAAAGAGCAGTAAGTCAAGGGTTTTTGCTTAAATCTTTACAGATGTTAACATTGTATACTTGGCCTGGGCGTGTATGTTTTAGTATTACCCTTATGAAGACTGTTCTCAAATCAAATCAAGAGCAAGTCACTCGGTTGTTTTCTCACCTCGAATTTGATGGAAATAAGCTCAACCATCAACCGGGTAGTGTATTGGGGAGTACTGCTCTGATTGCGGGAACTACGGTTGGGGCTGGTATTCTCGCCCTACCTGCGGTTACTTTGCCATCTGGGATTTTGCCATCCACAGCCCTACTGATTGCTGTTTGGCTTTACGCTTTAGTCTCAGGTTTGTTAATTGCAGAAGTAACCTTGAATGCAATGCATCTAGAGGGGCGACAGAGTGTAGGTTTGTTGGTAATTGTTCAGAAGACTCTTGGTAAGCTGGGAGCACGAATTGCTGGCGGCGCTTATCTATTCATGCACTATGCTCTGTTAGTGGCATATATTACGCAGGGTGGGGAAATTTTAATCTCTGCGGTTGCAAAAGTCTGGGGTGTGCAGAACGTTTTGCCTATGTGGGTGGGGACAACGACTTTCACTCTCCTATTTGGCGGCATCATGTATCTTGGGCGAGAAAAGTTTATTGAGAAATTAAACAGCGCCTTTGTCGGGATTGTGATTGTTTCATTCTTAGGACTGTTACTGCTGGGAGGAGGGCAAGTTAAAAGTGCCCAATTTTTATTTCAGAACTGGAGTGCCCTTGGTAGCGCCGTTTCAGTCATGTGTGTCGCCCTGTTTTACCATAACGTTGTGCCTGTAGTTGTGACCCAACTAGAAGGAGATGTCCGCAAGATTCGTAATTCCATCGTCATTGGTTCTGCGATTCCCCTCATCATGTTCTTGGCGTGGAATGCTGTGATTTTGGGAAGTGTCAGTTCCGATGTATTACAAGGTATTTCTGATGGCAGAACCGTTTTTGATCCACTGCAAATTTTGCGAGCTGGTGGTGCAGGAGAATGGTTAGGAGTACTAGTATCGATTTTCTCAGAGTTTGCGATCGTCACCTCATTTATTGGATTTGTGTACGGGTTGTTAGATTTCTTCAAAGATATTTCTCTAATTACCCAAGGTGAATCTTCTAGTCGCCTACCTCTGTATTCACTGGTTCTTTTCCCTCCTATGAGTCTTGGGACGCTTAATCCCAGCATCTTCTTTGCTGCCCTAGACTACACTGGAACATTCAGTGTTTCAGTTTTAGGCGGGATTATTCCGGCGTTGATGAGTTGGAAGCAACGTCAAGAGCAGGAAAACTTAAATAGTGTGAATCAACCACTTGTTCCTGGTGGTAAGTTAACACTCATCGTAATGATTGGAGTTGCATTAGCCTTGATAGTGAAACAAATTTTGTTAATCTCCTATGGAATGTGAAACTATCAAAAAAACTTGGTAATGATACCTGACGACGAGTAAGGTTCAAGAGACTGGCATTATGGATAGTTCTCGTTTATTCAAAATTAGCAAATATCTCAGCAAATATCTGCGCCATCAAGCAGATAGTATTGGTATTGAATCAACTGAATATCTACAAATGATTTAAGTCTCTAGAGGTTTTTAAGTAGATAGCTTTGCTGAGTTTTATACAGACTTTAATATAGTATGTAATCAAGCAAACTCAATGTTGGTAGAGATTTTACTGTTATATGTAATAACATAGATTTTTTAAGTAACGATGATCGAAGTCCTCACAACCGAAGCAATAGACCATCGCTACTAACTAGGAAGAGTGTCTATAAGGTTGTATCTCAGAGTTTGAGAAAGGGGGCTAAATTTATTAATGTTTAATAGCTATATCTTCCGATAGAAGGAAAATAGTATTGTAATTAATAGGCTAGATATAAAGTCTTTGTAGATTAAATTTATGAACATTATTGCTTGGATAATTCTGGGTCTGATTGCTGGAGCCATAGCTAAAGCTATTTATCCTGGTCGTCAGGGAGGCGGAATTCTTACAACCATGATTTTAGGTATCATCGGTGCTTTGATAGGGGGTACTATAGTTACTCTTTTAGAGACAGGAAGACTACAACTCACCGCAGCAGCCCTTAGTATCCCTGGTGTAATTGTTGCTATTATTGGTGCAATAGTTGCTATATTTTTATGGAACTTGTTTGCTGGACGTGCTAGTTATTAGTTGAATTGCCAGAAAAATCATGGTTAAAGCCGAGTTATTAATCACTACACCTTTTCACTCTTCAATCGAAGACAAAAACTCCACTTACTAAAAACATAGTGGAGTAAATTATTTTAGATTATCAGTCCTCAATTCTCAGTAAAATTGTTATTTGCATTGTAGACTAGTCTAGAGCTTTCTTTAAGTTATAGTTAATATTTTTAGCAGTAGCCTTGATTCTTTTTTCAGTGCTTACATTTTGTATTTATATCTTGTAGTTAGTCAAAGTATTACTAAATTATGTATATAGTACTTTGTTGTATTGTTTTTGACTTTTGTAAGTAGATAAATTAAATTTTATAACTTAGAGTAAACCAAGTATAAATGTGGAATATGAAAGTATTCTCATGCCAAGTTATTGTTACTTGTCATTCTGAGCTACACAAACGCTACACTGCATTTTGCTAAGGATGACATAAATAGTTTAGGATTAGCTCTTAGATAGAAGTATATAGATGCGATATCTCATTTCTGTGCAAGTTGATTTATCTTAACTATATTTATCTAAATCTAAGCGAATTCTAAATATAAGGAAGTATAGGAGTGGTAAAAAAACGTAATAAAAATGTTTGGAAGAGTGAGATAAATGACATCATTCGCGGTGCTTGTGGAGGCTTTTTATTTGGCATCCCGTTGCTTTATACAATGGAAGTCTGGTGGATTGGGACACAGGCAAAACCACAATTAATGATGATGGCGATCGCATTGACCTTTACCATAATTTTGTTACTCAACCAAACAGAAGGTTTTCGTAAACGCAGACATAACTGGCGACCTTATCAAGCAGTAATAGACACTGTAGAAGCAATGGCGATCGGACTAGCTTGTTCTGCCTTTGTGCTGTTGCTGTTGCGAGAATTGACATTTGAAACTTCTGTCAGGGGAATCGTAGGTAAAATTATCTTTGAAAGTGTACCTTTCACTTTCGGTGTGGCATTAGCAAACCAATTTTTGGGAAATATTAGTAGCAGTAATGGAGAAGAACAAACAACCCGTCAGGGAAACAGTTCAACAAAAGATGAGTTACACGCCACCTTCGCCGATGTGGGTGCAACCCTAATTGGTGCAGCCATAATTGCATTTAGCATTGCTCCAACAGATGAAGTTCCCATGCTAGCAGCCGCAACTTCGCCACCTTGGCAGTTGGCAATGATCGCCACATCTCTGCTAATCTCTTATGGCATTGTATTTCAGGCAGGCTTTTCAGACCAGCAAAAGCGGATGCAGCAACAGGGAGTCTTCCAACGACCATCGAGTGAAACCATAATGTCGTACTTAGTTTCGTTGCTAGCAGCCGCTTTTATGCTGTGGTTCTTTCAAAAACTGACTTTTAGCGACCCCTGGACAATGTGGTTAGATCACACCTTGGTATTGGGATTACCTGCAACTATTGGTGGTGCAGCAGGAAGGTTAGCGATATGATTAAAACCGAACAGCAGAAACCAGAGCGTTCAGTTGCCGAATGGGTGACATTCAGCGCTGCTTCATTTATCCTCGCAGTGGTTGTTAGCTTGGTAGGCTACACTTGGCTAAACGACAAGAATCAACCACCGATACTTTCTGTCACCAATAAAGAAACTATTCGGGAAATTGATGGGCAATTTTATGTTCCTTTTGAAGTCGTTAACACTGGAGGAGACACAGCTGAGTCAGTTCAGATTATGGCTGAGTTACTGATTAACGGCAAAGTTGCAGAATCAGGAGAGCAACAGATTGACTTTTTATCTAGCGGTGAAATGGAGGAAGGCGCATTTGTATTTAGTCAGAATCCTCACCAAGGTCAGTTAACTCTACGTGTTGCTAGCTACAAATTGCCTTAATTAGAATTTGGAATCGCAGATAAAATAGACAATGGGTAATGGATTTTACTCCATTACCCATTAATAGTTACCAATTACCAACAACACCCAAAAATCTATAATTGCTAACGTTCAATAGTTTATACGTTGGCCTTAGCTTTTGACCAAACGCCGTTCTCATCTTCATCAAATTGCTGGTGAACTGCTTCCCAAGCAGCGTTTTCAGCCGTAAACTCATCATTTTTCTCATTAAAGACAGCGTTATACCGCTCAATGAATGTACGCTGAGCTTCATCAGAAAGATGAGATCGAACTTCAGGAGACAAATCTTCTGGACTGTTGCATGTACCAGCACAAGGACGAGCCAAAGTTTTCTCAATTGTGTGAATTTCTTCACCACCAGCACTTTCTAACAGTAATTGAAATTCTCCAGCGCGATCGCTCGGAACTTCTGCCATCAATAAGAACTCACCAGCTTGTAAGCGGGTTTGGTAAATTGCGGCTTTATCTTCTGGCATACCCAAAGTAGTCAGAACTGATACTAAACCTGCACCAGCGCTACCTGCGATCGCTCCACTTGCAGCTCCTAGCAGCACTGCACTAATAGGGCCTGCTGCAACTATTGAACCGACAAAGGGAATAAATAGTACGCCTACACCTGTAAGTAAACTCAGGAAAGAGCCAAACAACGAACCAAATATCGCCCCTGTTCTCAAGCCTCCCAGAATCACATCTTTTTTAGTAATAAAGCCAGAAATTCGAGTTTCAGACTGGAAGTTTCTGCCCATAACCGAAATATGATCTCTCGGCACACCCCTGTCTAATAAACGTCGAATCACATCATCAATTTGCTTTTGTTCTTTAAATGCAGCAGAGATAGTACGTTCTGCTTTATACGTTTCTGGCACTTGAATACTCCTTGTATTATGTTATCTTTGCAGTAGACAAACTGAATAAACAGATGCGGGAGATTAATATCTCAACACCAGTATTGAGGGAGGAATTAATCCTCCCTCAACTGGCTACACAGCACCCTCTACTTAGACTGTATATTTTTGCCTGTGTCTATTAATAGCTACACACCTACAGGAGTTTTAGTTTGTGTTGCAGGCTGTGTACCGTCTCCTTCGAGCGCCTGTCCTTCAATAAATGAACGCAGCATCCAAGCTATTTCTTCATGTTCTTCCATCAGTCCAGTCAAAAAGTCAGCGGTTCCCTGATCGTGGAACTTATCATCAGACTGATCCACATGATCCCTTAAGTTGCGAATAACCTGCTCGTGATCCTCTACCAGATTAGATACCATCCCCGTTGCTGTAGGAACACTACCAGCATGTTCCTTGAGGGTAGCAATCTTGAGAAATCCCTCCATTGAGCCAACTGGATAACCGCCTAAAGCCCGAATCCGCTCTGCCAGTGCATCAATATTGAGAGTCAGCTTTTCGTAGTGTTCTTCCCAAAGCTGATGCAAAGAGCGGAACTGAGGCCCGACTACATCCCAGTGGTACTTTTTGGTTTTTACCAACAGTAGATAGGCATCTGCCAAATCTTGATTCAACAGATTAATCACACCTTGACGCTGTTCTTCTGTCAAACCAATGTTTATCGCACGCATTATTTTCCATCCCTAAGCGAACTTATTTACTAAGTTCTCAAATTCAAGACATAATACACATCAACCCAAGGAAAGATTGTTAATTTAAATTAAGTCCTAGATTTATAATTATGCCTATACCTTAAGAAGGTGCAAGCTTAAATATTACTAATAAATAATGGGTAACTGCTTCTACGCAATTACCCATTATTACTGATACATGCTCAACTTATTCGTTTTGTTACTTACCTGTAACTTTTTCCAAAAAGTTCTTTACGTTTTCTTCTACTGAGGTTGAACTCTGTGAATTGCTGGGACGCTTCATCTTGTCAATATCAGCAGCTCCCTGAACCTCATTGAGTCCTTCGTTTGACTTCTTTTGAACCTCTTTCAGTCCTGGTGGTGGTGATTTTGCTACTTCGTCAGTTTCGCTCTGAGTTTCAAGTAGTTGTGTAGTAGCTTCGGTAGGGTCACTTTGATAGCTATCGATCGCAAAAGCAGGAAAAGCACTAGATAAAAATAGTAAGGCGCAGGTAAAAGCCACAACTAGAAAGCGTACTGGATGTAAGATAGATAGAACAGAAGCAATAATCTTCATTTGGAATCCTCAATAACAGCTTTAACAACGCAGAACTTTTACTTGGAGAGGGAAACTCACGCCTTCACATAGTCGATTTGACCAGTCGAATTCATAGATGTGCTTCCATCTTAAAGTTCTTGTTCAACCGAACTTTACGAAAGAAATTGTCTTTGTATTCTGCATCCATTCATTAATGGGTAATGAGTAAATACTCTACCCACTATTTGATGAATACATTGCGTTGACCAGATTCTTCATTTATGGTTCGCCTATATATTTCTACTTTGAAGGCATTAATGCTTGAATCGGTCTGTGGAATGAAGTTGCTGCTATTTATATTTACAACAAAATCATTCCCTAGGTAGATCAACTTAACATAATTTTAGCAAGCCAAGGGCCCCAGGATTTATATCTAGTTCTATAGTCGGCTGATTTATTGCAATAAATTAATTGGTAGGCAGAGTAATTTAGCACCGGCTACAATACCTGGGGTCAGTACATCTAGATAAAATTAATGACATCAGCTACAACATATACTTACGACAAAAATGGAAACGTCATATCCGAGAAGATTGACAATAACAGTGATGAAATAACGGACTCGGTCATCACCTACAGATATAATCTAATATCTCAAAGCTATAAGTCTGGTAACGACGATACAGTTAAACCTGTGGAAACTTATACCTACGATGCCAACGGCAGCGTGACTACTTACAAAAGCTATGTATACAATAATGAAGGTAATCTTTTCTATGTCGAGGCTGGTAGTTACGATGCTAATGGCAATGTAAGTACCAAAAACTCAGAATACTACTACAGCGACGGCACGATTGAATATGCCGAAACTTACATCTACGATGTCAACGGCAGAGAAACATTCTATAGGATGTACCCAGGAAGCGCTGACTACGCTACATTTGGTCGCACTCAAACCTACGATGCCAACGGTAACTTGATTTTTGAAGAATTTTTTAATCAGTATACCTATAGCGCTAGCCGTTATGTGTACGATATCAACGGCAGGCTAATTTCTAGAAGAATTAATGGCGAAGAATCTGAGGATATAACTATTTTTACCTTTGCTTATGATGTTAACGGTAACCGCACATCTGAAAGCATTGATGTCTATGGCGACGGCACAGTTGACAAGGTTATTACATCTGTCTATGATGCCAATGGCAATAAGATATCCGAAAGCTCTGTTTTTAGCGATCGCACAATTGAATATATCTACACCGCTACCTACGATGCCAACAGCAACAAGACATCCGAGAGTTATGACAACAATGGCGATCGCATTGCGGAGAGCGTCTACACCTATACTTACGATGCCAATGGCAACAAGATAACCGAGAGCCGTGACGATAATGGCGATGGCATTGCTGACAGTATCAACATCGCTACCTACGATGCCAATGGCAACAAGACATCGGAGAGTTATGACAACGATGGCGACGGCATTGCGTACAGTGTCTACACTTATACTTACGATACCAACGGCAACAAGACATCTCAAAGCTATGACAACAATGGCGACGGTATTCCTAACAGTGTTTACACTTATGCCTACGATGCCAATAAGAACAAGATATTCGAGAGCCGTGACGACAATGGCGACAGCATCCTTGAGTACGTTTACACTGCTACCTATGATGCCAACAGCAAAAAGACATCCGAAAACTATGACAACAATGGCGACAGCATCTTTGAATATGCCTACACCGCTACCTACGATGCCAACGACAGATTAACATTCGAGAGCCGTGACGAAAATGGTGACGGCATCTTTGAGTATGTTTATACTGCTACCTACAATGCTAGCGGCAACAAAACATCTCAAAGGTATGACAACAATAGCGATGGCATCCTTGACTATGTCTATACTACTATCTATGATGCCAACGGCAACAAAATATCTGAGAGCCGTGATGATCATGGGGACGGCATTGCTGACAGTATCTACGTCGCTACTTACGATGCCAACGGCAACAAAATATCTGAGAGCCGTGATGATCATGACGACGGCATCCTTGAATCTATCTATACTGCTACTTACAATGCCAACGGCAACAAAATATCTGAGAGTTATGACAACGATGGCGACGGCATTTTTGAATTTGTTTACAACTATACTTACGATCGCACATCTGCAACTTATGACAATAATAACGATGGCATAACTGATGCGGTTATTATTTACAATTACAATGCCAATGGCAAGCTGACATCTGAGCAGAGCGACAACAATAATGATGGCATCACAGACGCCGTTACCACTTACAGCTATGATGCCAATGGCAAGCTGACATCTGAGCAGATTGATAACAATAACGATGGCATAACAGACGCCGTTACCACTTACAGCTATGATGCCAATGGCAAGCTGACATCTGAGCAGATTGATAACAATAACGATGGCGTCACTGATGCGTTTGTTAGCTACATTTATAATGGCAACGGTCAACTTACATCCAAGACCTTTAACGATCAACTAGTACAAGGTTTGATCCTCAACGGTGGCAGTGGTAACGATGAATTAATCGGTGATGCTGGTAACGATCAAATCTTTGGTGGCAACGGTAACGATGAACTGTTGGGATTAGCTGGCGATGACTCTCTCTACGGTGGTAAAGGTAATGATGATCTCGTAGGATTTGATGGCAATGACCAACTTTTTGGTGACAACGGTAACGACCAACTATCGGGATTTCCTGGCAATGACCAACTTATAAGTGGCAAGGGTGATGATACCCTCATTGGTGGTGCTGGTGCTGATATCCTGACTGGTGGTAGTGGTCGTGATCAGTTTATATTTGAGTACTTAAGCGATTCGTTACTATCCAACTTTGATGTAATCACTGACCTAAAGATTGGTGTAGATGTCATTGATGCACCCAATGCAGTGAATGCTGCCAGTCTTGCTCGGCTTGGTAATATTAGTACCCTGGTAGAGTCTGACATCCAAGGCTTATTGAACACAACCACTTTTGTTGCCAATCAGGCAGCAACATTTAAGCTAGGTACGGGTGCTATTCAACGGACGTTCTTGGCTATTAATGATGCTAGTAATGGATTCTCTGCCACAAGTGACGGCATCATTGAAATTACTGGTTTTAATGGTAATTTAGCTGCGCTATCGATTGTTTAATCTGAGTTATTATAGTCTCAGTCGGCGGTGATTCTTCCCATCCATAGAAGAAAATGGGCTTCTTTACCGCCGATTCTTAGTAAAAAATTATACTAATCCTCCTATTTCGTTTACTCGCTCATGACAGAAGCGCTGCTTTCTTGAGATTCCTGCCAAAGTTTGTGCAAAAAGAACTCAGCGCGATCGCTGATAGTAGTGACAAACACACCCACAGCATCCTCAGAACCATCTGATAGCCAAGAACCCCGCAGAGTGACCTCCATACACTCAGTATCACAGGCACACAGAGTAATGATTTCTCTGTCATCGCGCTTCACCTCAGTCTTTAGTACTTCTACTCCTGGTAAATCAATAGGAAGCAAAAAGGAAGCGGTACTAGGTTCAACGCATAGACATTGACCGACTCGCATTGCCAAAATCACTCGCTGCGCTACCCATTCTTCCAGTGATAGAGTGAGACACTCTAAATAAAAGCTCCTATCGGTGTAAGTTAATTTCAGCATTCCTTATGCTCTCCTGTTATTCCAGGTCTGCTTGCACATCTATCCAGAACTGTGTAGCGCGATCGCGCCAAGCTGCGCTAACGGTAAAATATTGGCAACTGTGATTGTTTCGCCGCCAAACTTTCCACATTCGCTCATTAGTAGCGATCGTTAAGCGAATGTGTTTCGGCGCTTCAATAACCAAGCTGGGAGAGTGAAGCCATCCGCCTTGGATCACAAAACTTAGTGCTTGGGATTTGTTTGTGACTAACAGCATCATCGCCCGCTTAATATTGACTTGGCATAGTGGCAAGTAATTTTGAGAAACCACCACAGATTGCTCTAACATTTGCGTTGCGATCGCCGTTAGGTAGGTGCTTTGCACCACCGCACAGCGTCTCGTTCGCTTTGGCGCATCTCGTAGAGAAGATATCGTCACAGCTTCACTCCTCATAAAAAAACCCCCGCTTCTTGTTTAGGTGAAGCGGGGGTTAGAAATTGACCGGAAAATTTTCTGGTCTTATATCGGTACAGTATTTCTATGCCTGTACCTCCCACTTCCTTCATCTAGTTGTAGTTTTGCATTCAGCACACCAATGCTGAGATATCTAAAATCATTATTACCCTCTGTGATTTGCCCATGATTTCGGCTACCATCGCCCATAAATAAATACTCCACTTCCACAACGGCTAATTCCCAACCGGCTCGGCAGTTAGTAGCACGTAAGGTAGTAGAGATGGGGTAAATGGATTTCACAGAAAATTTCACCTATTGAACATTCCTTTAAACATACTACACTTGTATTACTATCCTGTCTATACCTTTAAGGAGAAAAAGTCATGCATACGATCGCGCGCACCCCAACTACTGACATGGAAGTTACCAGCATTCGCCTAGAGCGAGAACTCAAAGATAAACTCAAAGAAATAGCAGGCAATCAGGGATATCAAGCTCTGATCCGAGATATCCTCTGGAATTATGTACAGCAAAAATCAGGTGAGTGGAAGCCTCGATTTTCGCGAGCCGACATTCGAGCTAGCATAGCTGCCACAGCTCAGCAAGAAGAACGCTGCGTACTTACAGGTCAATTAATTCAACCCCAACAACCGATGTTGTTAGGACTGACGAGGAATGGGGACATGGTTCCTCTCAGTGTCGAGAGTTTGGCTGGATAGTCTTATCTTCAGGAGAATGCAGTCCAGTTACTACTGAGGGTAACTGGACTGCATTCAGAATTTTGTTTGTAAAATTTATCTCATATATATAGTAGTTAAATTGTAAAGCAACCAGCTACTAGACGATTCCTGGCTCTCTGAACATAATATTTAACAACATTTAACATATATCAAAATGATTATAAAGAATAGAAGTTAGGCAAAAATACCCCGATAAATCCTTAGCTATTATCCTCGAAGAACTGTCAAAATTTTCCTGAAGCTTTGCCTTAACAATATTTTCTTGAAAGTTGAACGGATATAAGAGTAGCTTGTTCAACGTGCGGATGATAAAAAATATTACAAAATTTTTATAGATACTTCAGTATTAACGCGGTGAGTTTTTCTAGAGATATTGCCCTAATTCCAGAGAAATTACGGTTTATGTATACTTACAGACAGGATATTCTAAGCCAAAGTGAGTAAATTACCTCAACATCAGGAAGCCAAGTATAACCTGGCTGAGGCATTTTAGGATATTCTAAGTATCTTATTACCTATGTAGAGATTTGTTTAATACACCACAAACTTGGTCATCTGACATAGAAAGAGGCTATAACAGGTGAGAGAAAGTATTCGTACAAAATTTGCAAATCATCAGGGTGCAACAACACCACTATTAGTAAAGAATATGCCAAGAGGTTGGGTGCAAAAACAATGGGGCCATTATCCAAGGGCGTGCCAGGAATGAAAAAGCCTTTATCGCCGCCACAATCCCCAGATGACGTAGATCAACTACAACCATACCAAATCAAGCTGATGCAGCATCAGGAAGAACCAGCCCACCAGTTGGTACAAAAGATTAACCAAATCATCGCCAATAGCTCAGCGACTACATTGATGCTGCAAGAGATAGCCCAATTGCTAGGAGTTGTCTTCCAGGTAGATTGCTGTTGCTTGGTTCCAGTGACGAGTGAGGAATCTACTAGCGAAGCGACTACTGCTAATTGGTGTGCTGATGAGTATCTAGGGTTGCCACACCCAAACGAGATATTCTCGATGGAACAGTTGCTTATGGACTCGCCAGTAGTGCAATGTGCTGCTGAACCATTGACTATTGAGGATATTTCAATTATTCAGAACAGTTTGGTAATCGGGTGTCAATATTTACCACTACCGATAAAAGCGGTTTTGGCAATTCCTACCCGGCTTGGTGGCAATAATAATGGGGTGATTAGTCTGATTAAATTTCAATCCTATGATTGGAGTGAATCAGAAAAGCAGTTACTCAAAACACTGGAGTCGTCTTGCGCGATCGCTTTTTCTCGAGTAGCACAAGCTCAGTTGATTGCTCATCAACAGCAGTACCTACAAAAAAGCGACCAGCATCAAAGCTTGATCAAGCAATTAACTCTATTGAGTCGGAGTAATTTGGAGTTGAATCAAATGCTCCAGTTAGTAATCGCCTCTACCGCTGAATCTCTACAAGCAGATCGCGGTTTGCTTATACTACTCAAATATACAGATCCACTGTTTAGGACTCGACCCAAAAAACAAGTTCCTAGAGCAAAAGCTACCGTACATGCTGAATGGAATAGAGCAACACAAATTTCCGGTACTAGTAAACCAGATGTTTTAGATAAGTCCTTCTTGCTCTCAGAGTGTGGTTTATGCCAGCGTGTGTTCATAGACTCTGGAAAACCAGTAATCATTGATGACTATACAGAGCAAAACGATACCTATCCAGCCGCCTCATTATTTGCTATAGAAGAATTGCCTACGGCATTGTTAATGCCATTAGAAAGTCAGGCCAAAGTTTTAGGATTTTTAGTGCTACAGCAAACGGTTGCTCGCAATTGGCAATCAGCAGAATTAAATCTTGTGGAAATGGTTTGCGCCCAAGTCAGCAATGCCATAATTCAGTCACAGACATTGCGGCAAGTTCAGACTTTGGTAGATGAGCGAACAGCAAAACTACAAAGCAGTCTAGAACTTCAGGCAAAATTGCATGAAAGAACGCGGCAATATGTTGAGCAACTGCGGAAACTCAATGAACTTAAAGATGAATTCTTGAGTAACATGAGCGATCGCTTACGCTATCCTCTGACAAACATGCTAATGTCAATTCGTAACTTACGTCTGCCAGGAATAGCACCAGAGCGTCAGGTTAGGTATTTGGACATCTTAGAACAAGAATGTACAAAGGAAATCAACTTAATTAATGACTTGCTGACACTCCAAAAACTAGAGTCTCATCAAGAAGCTCCACAATTAGAAACTATTGATTTAAATAACAGAGTCAAGGATATAGCAGTCTCTTTTGAGCGAAAACTTGCAGAGAAAGGATTAAAAATTTCTGTAGAGTTGCCACAAGAGCCGTTAACACTGCAAACCGAACTAGAAAGTTTTGACCGTATCCTCCAAGAGTTATTAACTAATGTCTGTAAATACTCGGAGCATGATACTCTCGTCCACTTGCAAGCCTCTCACCAAGTTGATCAACTGATTGATCAAGTTATTATTAAAGTGACGAATAC
Organism: Nostoc sp. MG11; assembly: GCF_014904695.1. Lineage (GTDB taxonomy): Bacteria > Cyanobacteriota > Cyanobacteriia > Cyanobacteriales > Nostocaceae > Komarekiella. The sequence continues at coordinate 48,466 of NZ_JACXXN010000006.1, forward strand.
AGGACGTGCCATTTCCGAAGAAGAAGCGACATATATATTTGATAAGTTCCGTCGCGGTAAAGGGCGCTGGACTCCGGGGACTGGCTTGGGGCTTGCTTTAGTTAAGTCTTTAGTGCAGCATTTAAATGGAGCGATCACTGTTAAGAGTGCTTCAATCTCAGATTCTCAACTGAGCGAAATTTGCTTTACCCTGACTCTGCCCCAATTTTCTGAAAGCAAACCATATTCTGAAAGTGACTAAAGAACATAACACAACAGAAGACTTTGATTTCCAGTCCTCTAGTGATGACACCAACCTAGAAGGTGATTTGCTTGCTGATACAGTTGTGCCAGCTAAAGTTGAAGTCCAAGTCGAGAAGATAGCAGAGCGACAAAGGCGAATCAGTGCTACAATCCAAATTCCCCAACCAGTAGAACAAATTTGGAAGGTTTTGACAGATTATGAAGCCTTGGCTGACTTTATCCCCAACCTTGCCAAGAGCCGTCTAATTGAGCATCCCAACGGTGGCATTAGAGTGGAGCAAATAGGCTCTGGGCGCTTACTAAATTTCAACTTTTGTGCGCGTGTCGTTTTGGATCTGGAAGAATACTTCCCTAAAGAAATTAATTTCCGCATGGTAGAGGGAGATTTCAAAGGCTTTTCTGGTAGCTGGTGTTTAGAGCCTTATTCCTTCGGTGAGTACATAGGAACAAATCTTTGCTACACAATTCAAGTTTGGCCTAAACTCACCATGCCAGTAGCAATCATTGAAAATCGCTTAAGCAAGGATTTGCAGTTAAACATGCTAGCGATTCACCAACGTGTAGGAGAACTAGCCAGCAAAGAACCTTAATACCTTCATATCATTCAGATTCATATGAAGCGATAGGTTGATTAACACAACCAAGGATATTCTTGCTTTTTACCTTAAGTACCCCCAGGGGAATTCGAATCCCCGTTACCTCCGTGAAAGGGAGGTGTCCTAGGCCTCTAGACGATGGGGGCATTGGACTCAGACCTTTTATAAATTAACGAATTTCCCTGCTGATGTCAACAGGTTTTGCTAAAAAAGTTTGGTAGTAGCTATGAATGCAAGCAAAAACGTCTACAAACTCTTACTCAAAACTTGTCCTTGTCGCTAAGCGGAACATAAACCAAACAACCGACATCCTTCTCTGCATGAAGCACGGAGAATTTTCAAACAGCCTAAGTTTGTTCTTAATTCAAAGAACACCTTGTGCAACTAATCAGTTGCAAATGCTGTCTTATGGAGAACTCAATATGACAAGATCTCTGAATTGGCAAGGAATAAAAGGTATGATGTTGTACCCTTAAGAGTTAATATGTGTGATTCTTTACAAAAGATTTTGAAATATATCGCTCAAAATCTACAACATGGAAGCATCTTTTGAAATCACCCTACAAATGGTGATCACTGTCCTTGCAGGCATTAGCGCCCAGGTAGTGGCTGCATACCTCCGGGTACCCAGCATCGTCTTGTTACTGCTGTTGGGCATTTTACTTGGCTCTGATGGTATGGGGCTGTTGCACCCGCATTTGCTAGGCACTGGACTAGAAGTTATTGTCTCCCTAGCGACGGCAATAATTTTGTTTGAGGGCGGACTCAATTTGGATCTACGAGAGTTGGGTAGAGTCTCACTCAGCCTGCAATTGCTCGTGACTCTAGGAACACTGATTACACTACTTGGCGGTAGCATGGCAGCTCACTGGCTGGGTGAATTTCCTTGGAACATAGCTTTTCTCTACGCTTCCATAGTCGTAGTTACAGGCCCAACCGTCATTAGTCCCCTGCTCAAACAAATCAGCGTAGATCGACAAGTAGCGACTCTTTTGGAAGGGGAAGGGGTTTTAATTGACCCAGTAGGAGCTATCCTTGCCTTCGTTGTTCTAGATACAATTCTGAACGGCGATGCTGACCCAATCAATGCCATCATCGGTTTGCTTTTGCGTCTTGGTATTGGTGGGGCAATTGGTGGTGCTGGCGGTTATCTGATGAGCTTGATTTTTAAACGCGCCAATTTTCTGTCAATTGAACTCAAAAATCTAGTGGTGCTAGCGGTACTCTGGAGTCTGTTTGCTTTAGCTCAGACAATCCGCAGTGAAGCAGGAGTAATGACAACAGTAGTCGCAGGAGCGGTATTTGCCAATTCTTCGGTGCCAGAAGAACGTTTATTGAGAAACTTCAAAGGTCAGTTGACAATTCTCAGTGTTTCAGTGCTATTCATCCTCCTAGCAGCTGACTTGTCTATTGCCAGTGTGTTTGCCTTGGGTTGGGGTAGTTTATTCACCGTTCTGGTACTGATGTTCGTCGTTCGTCCGATTAACATCCTTTTATGTACTTGGAACAGTGATCTCAACTGGCGACAAAAACTGTTTTTGAGTTGGGTTGCTCCCAGAGGAATTGTTGCTGCTTCTGTTGCTTCTTTATTTGCAATTTTGCTAACACAGCATGGCTTCAACGGCGGTGATGCCATCAAAGCTTTAGTCTTTCTCACAATTATCATGACAGTTGTCTGCCAAGGGCTAACAGCTGGATGGATTGCTCAGTGCTTAAAAATCACATCCAAAGATGCAACTGGGGCGGTAATTGTTGGTTGTAATCCCCTGAGTCTTTTGATTGCGCGATTCTTTCAAGAGCGGGGAGAAAACGTAGTGATGATTGATACTGATCCAGACTGTTTTGAGCAAGCTGAAGCCCAAAATCTCCGGGTTATTGCCAGCAGTGCTCTGAATGCGGATGTTTTGGAAGAGGCGGGACTTGCCTCTGTGGGAACTTTTCTGGCTATGACTAAGAATGGCGAAGTGAATTTTGTCTTGGCTCAACGTGCAGCAGAAGAGTTTAATCCGCCGCGTGTATTAGCAGTTTTTCCTCGTGATCCGCAAGCTACTAGTTCAGCCAACGAGAATAAAGTTAACCAAGCCTTCATCCCAGATTTAGCAATTAAGACTTGGAATGAATATCTGAGTGATGGGCGAGTTAAGCTGGGGACAACTACATTGGTTGAGTCAGAATTTTCTAATCAAAGCGATCGCATCCAAGAAATGATTCGGACTAAGGTGTTGATACCGTTATTGCTAGAGCGAGAAGAACGCCTACAAGTAATGCCAGCAAATCAAGAGTGGGAAGCTGGCGATCGCATTATTTATCTATTGTATGACCCCAGACCTAAGCTTTTAAAACGCTTATCTGGCGCTACCCAGTCTACTCGCCTCTCTTTAGAAAAGTTACCAGAGGTTGAGGAAGTCACCCTAGCCCAATTATCTCAACTTTCAACTAGTGAGGTTCCTGGAGGATGAGAAAAGGAGCAAGGGGAGCAGAAGAATTTTAGATTTTAGATTTTGGATTTTGGATTGAACAATCTAAAAGCCGTTACTCCTCTACCTGCTTGCTGACTCCTGTCTCTTGACTTAGCACTTCTTTTTCTTAACTTTCGGAAGGGATAAACTTGCCTTCTGGTGGTTGTTGTAAATTACCGAATTCAGATTTCGGTTGATACATTTGCTTTTCCTGCCACAGTAAAGCAGATAAATGTACTACAGCAAGAATTAGGGTAGCCACCGAGATCAGATAACTGTGTATGGTGTAAAGGTGTTGGATGGTAACAGTGCTAATAGCTCCACCGCCAGTCAGGATGTCTCGCAGTTGCCCACCGATAAAAGGAATTGCTTCGATGGTTCCTAGCTCAATGCTAAAACGCCAGTATCCTTCTTGAGTCCAGTCTAAAAGCATCGCACTCCAATCTAGCGCGATCGCACTCAGGGTAAACAAAATTCCACTAATCCAAGCAGCCAGCCAACTCTTGCGAAATTGCCGACCTAAAAACATCACTACAATTTGAATTAGAGCAACGACAATTACTGCATTACCAGAAATATCATGTGCTCTATGGAACAGCCAGCCATAAGGCACTTCCGTATTAATTCTTCTCAAAGAATTATAAGCACCGCCTGCTGTAGGTTCGTAATCAAAAGAAAGTAAAACTCCGGTAGAGAGATAAATTAAACACAGAGTAAGAATTACGACTGCTAATGTCGTCGCCAGTCGCCGCAAAATTATATCGAATTGAGTGCTTTGCATAGCTAAGCTCTCCTGGCTTAAGTGAGTATTTATTCTTAATTACAATTTTAGCTAAGAAAAATTAAGATATTTTACTTTTTTAAGAGTCTGATAAATTTTTTTAAACTAAATACTGTACCCAAGCTTTTAACGGTTCTGGTGAACCATACCAAATACCAGGGTTTCTGGGAGAATGCCTTACACCTTCAATAACAAGATTTTCTGCCCCCTCTAGGTGAGCAGCTTCAATGGGCGTGATCCCATCGCCCCAAGTGTTACCCTTGCCACAGGTTAATTGGTAACTACTGTAAGCTAACCAGCTACCGCGCCGCCTTTCCCCAAAAATAGTTTTGCCAGCTACACAAACGTAACGAACGTTTTTGTAGAAAGCTCCAGGGTAGTTATTGGTGACAAAATCCAGATTCCAGCGCGTCCAGCGTTCTTGGCTAGTGTGGGGTGTACCCAAGGTGACGAGGGTCGCAACTAGGGAATGCGCTTCCCATAGGGATGGATTAAGCTCACCGCGTGCTGAATAAGGCTTTTCTCCCATGTAGATGCGAGATATCCACCCCCCGGCTGAGTGACCAATCAAGTTAATTTGAGTAGCGTTGTATTGCTGCAATATCTGCTTTACAGTCCGATCAAGTTGCCACAGAATCGGTGTTACTGGTCTTCCGCCGAGAGTGGGTAGCCAATCACGTCGTCGCAGGGGTACTGTAACCGTAGGAAAACCCAACTGTTGTAGTGATTGTTCTAGTTGGCGGTAGGCGATCGCGCTTTCTAAATACCCAGGTAAAATAACTATCGGTAATGGCATTTTAGATTTTGGATGCAAGCACGTAGCGAAAATGTCGAGTCAGGCATGTTCAAAGAAAAGTCTGATTTGAGATTTTTTTTTACAAATACCTGAATACCTAATAATGGCGTTTATTCATGGAATACTCAACAAATTGGAAAAGCTGGAAACAGTTTTAGAGTCTGCGGATGTGGTAATATTATCGAAAGTCTTTCAGTCTACGATTCAATTGTGACAACTGTTACAGAAGCGTCAGGTTTAACTAAAAAAAGTAAAGTAAAACAAAAAATTGAGTAGATTGTAGTTATACATACAGGAATTTTGCGATCGCCTAAACTGCCAACTGCTTAATCTCTGATTTTTCGGGCAATTCATAAAAATCAAAAGTAGTAATTTTTAACATCTCTCGCTAGCAAGTGCAACTTTAAATTATAATATTGCATCATTATAAAAATTGAATGCTTCAAATAATGCCAATCTTGCTGTTTTGAGTGCCAAGCGTAAGAAGTTATTATTTGTGAAGGGAAGAATCTACAGCAATATAGTTTGAAAGATAAGATCACTATTCAACTGCAACCGAGCCGAGTGAACGATAACAGCTATGTCTTACGTCTCCCTGCTAAAAAATATACCAGATATCTTAAGCCAGCCAATTGGGATAGCAGCTATTGCCTCTATTGGCATCCACGGTGCTATTGCGTTAATTGTGCCATTAATGCCTGTGGACTCTAGCAAACCTAGAGAAGCAGCAAAAACAGTTGGACTCTTGGAATTAAGCTCAACCGACCAAGCACGTCTGCCACAGAATCCCAACACACCCCAAGTGGCCCTACAACAGCAACTTCCCCAAATGGGGCAAGTTTCGCCTCCGAATTTTAGTGCTCAGACTGTATTACCTCCACTGCCACCCGCTGCCTCTAGCCAGTTCACACTGCCACCACTACCTCAATCACTTAACAACTATCGCGTCTCCTCATTGCCCACAAAGCAGTCAGTGCGGATGGTTCCCAGAGCAAACTTGGGATTTAACGCCGCTGGGTTCAATGCCAGTGGAAAATTTTCCTCATCAGCAGTTCCTCGTTTGAGTGATAGTGACATCAAATACGAAGCATCTAAGCCGCTGCCTGTAAACAAGTTACCAGAATTGCAGTCGCAGAAAATACCTGATGATATTCTGCGAAATACCCAATATCCCAACCTTTCTGAGACTGCCTCTAATACAGCAACGCCAGTAAATACGACCCCGCCAACCATGCCGTCGGGTGATGTATCTCAAATTGCTCAAAACCAGCAACCAGTAGCTCCCATAGGACAACCTCTACAAGGTGCAGACAACTTAGCCCTAGCAGGACAAAGCTTGCCGCAATTGCAGCCGGGAACTATGCCGAATACGCCTGAGTTACCCTCAAAAGCGATCGAACAAGCGATCGCTCAGGTAAACTCTTATGAAGACTTGAGAAAAATAGTCCGGCAAGAATACCCTAATGCGGAAGAAAAAGCAGTCATCCGTGACACAATCCCTACAGATAAACCGAATCTGCAAGGTACTGTCTTGGGTGTATTAGTAGTAGATCCCGATGGCAAGGTCTTAGATATCAAGTTCCAAAATAAGTCAGTCTCTCCTGAACTGCAATTAAAAGCTAGAGAATATTTCAACACGCAAACCCCCAAAGGAGAAAAGAAAACTAGTTCTTACCCGTTTAGCCTGAGTTTCCAAAATAACAGCAATACTACTGGGACTACTCAAGCTACTCCTAAACCTCTGTTAGAACTGCAAAATAGAAACAACCAGTTAGCGCCCTTACCAGCATCTAATCCCAAACCATTACCTGAACTGCGAATCAGGAACAACCAGCCTACGCCATCATCGGTAACTACTCCTAAACCATTATCGGAATTGCGAAACAGAAATAACCAGCTAGCACCCTTACCCACAGGCAATCCCAAACCATTGCTGGAATTACGAAACAGAAATAATCAACCAGCAGCTAAGCCAAAACCATTATTGGAACTGCGAAATAGAACCAATCAACCAGCGTCATCATCAGCAGCTACGCTCAAACCATTATCTGTGCCAACAGTGAATAACAATCAATCTGCACTCTCTGCTGAGTCTGATCAAAAGCTGTTAGAACAGTTGCGTCAGTTGAAGGAAAAAAGAGAAAAATCTGCTCAAGAGAAATAAAAATACGTTGGCAGTTTTGGATTAGGTATAAGCGAAAAATGATGAATGATAAAAATTTAAGATTTATCATTCATTCTAAAAAAATCATGATTATTTGATACCGAATTCAGATTTATGCAGAAGATATTCCTCTTTATAAAGGGAAAATTTGAGGTTTCCACTTTTTTAAGCTTGCTCTGATGGGATGCGCGGAGTACATAAAGTTTAAGATTGTCCGTCCGTAAGTTCTAACAGAAAAACCCTCTGGAAAACCAAAGGGATTTCATTATATGCGGACAAATAAATCTTCTAGTTACTTACCAACCTTGCTTTGCTTGTTGGGAAACGTAAGTGGCTACCTCTAAAATTTCTTGAGAGCTTAATTTGCTTTTGAAAGCAGGCATGGCATTTTTACCATTCTGCACTTGGTAGATAATTGCCTTGGTTGAGTCGCTATCATAATTTGCGAGGTACTTTGACAATGCTTCTTTTTTTAAGGTTTTGTGGTTAATGAGGATGTTACCACCACCTATATGGCAAGAAGCGCAGTTCGCATCAAAGATTTTGGCACCATTGGATGTTTCAGCAGCTAATGCTGGACGGACGAATGTTAATCTGGACAGAGCGATCGCTAACAGCAAGATTAATAAAAATATTCTCAAGAAATTCTCCTTGTAACAAGCCTCAGCAACTACAGTTGCCAACTGCTATGTGTACTTTACATCATGATGCTCTAGTCTCTATAGAGTATAAACGCGATTAATTCATAATTTAGGCAAATTTGCTCAAAATTGGCGGTAACGACTAATCCCTTCTATCACCACGCGGCGTTTAGCATTTTAGCCAGGGATAGGACTCATTACCGCCCTTCATTAAGCATTGGAGACTGGGAAGATTTGGCTAAAAACCCGCCTCTGGTGAGCGTAATTCTTCATCTTAAAGAAGGTTAAAATCCCGTTCTTCATAGGTGGATTTCTTCTTCAGTACCCAATTCATATTACCCAGCCTCCTTTATCCATTTTGTCTGCCACCTTAAGACTATGGCGTTTTGCTTTTCGCTAATGCTAACAAGCAAGGAAAATCATCTGATGCCAAAAGTACTATGTCTAGCCTTCAACAGTGATTTTGCCAACCATACCAGCACCACGGTGAGGTTCACAGTAGAAGGTGTATTCCCCAGCTGGTGCGTCTGCGGGGATGGTAGTCTTTTCGGTTTGACCAGGACTCATCATCAACTGTTTGTGAGACAGACCTTTGGCTAAATCAGCGCTCTTATTTGGGTTTTTAGCAGCATCAAATACAACGTTGTGGGGAGGAACTTTGTTGTTCACCCATTCAATTGTGTCGCCTGGCTTAACGGTCAACTTGGCAGGTTCAAATGCCAGCATTCCTTTATCACTACCCAATTTTACCTTATATGTTTCAGCCGCAGCGCTGGGAGTAAAAACAGCGAAGCTACTAACAACTAAAAGGATTGTCAACACAGCTAAACTAAAGCGTCGCCAGCTTGCCGCAATCGATTTCATGGCTCTCTCCTAACAAATAGTTTTATTTTCTCTTTTTTATTTTAAATAAAATCAACACCAAATATGACAATCTGTCGTAGATGCAATTTTTTTTTTCAATAATGGGGAGCAATCAATAGCAAAAAATCATGCAATCGGTAATAAGTACTAGACTGCCATACACCAAAAAGGCTGTAAAAAGAGTTAAAGAATAAAAAAGTATTTTTATTATTGTTTAGAAGTACTCATAGGCTTTTCAAAAATTTTCTGTGCCCCAACCAGGAGCCTTTTGTGCTGCTGTGAGTACGAAAGCAGCTAAACTTTCCACCTGCTGTTGTGATAACAAGCTAGGAGGCATCTGACGGCACCAATAAGTTTGTTCACTACCATCGTAGGTCATGGGTTGGCGCATAAAGCTAACAAGAGTATTAATGCGATCGCGAGGGGGATTAGCATCCTTAAGTGTGTTCAGAGATAGAGACACTAGCGGATCTGGCAAAGTTGCGCCGCCAACATGACAATTAAGGCAGTTGGTTTCAAACAGTTTTTTGCCCGCAGATAATTCTTGTGGTGAAAACAGACGAGTATTGCCCTGTTCATCCAGTTCTAAAGCAATTGGCTCAGTAACATGCAAATATCGGACTATATAGGGGTCAATATTAGCAGCTTGAGCAGGTAAGCTATAGCTGAAATAAACTGCAAAAGCAAAGATTAAAACTAGGAAACGAGCCAAAAATCGACACAGCATCAGAAGCTAGTAAGTATATTATGGAGCGATCGCCTAAATGTAGGAAATTTTATTTCATTGAGGATGTTAAAATTCTGAGTTCTCAGTCCTGATTCCAGAGAAAAAGTCAAGAATCGAAACCGGGACATAACGAAAGTCTGAAAGTCTTCCTTGAATACGCTCAAGTCTCAGGACTTAGAACTCAGGACTTCCCGGACAGTAAGGGCAGAATTGCCCCGCCCCTACATCACACAGTATGGCGATTTATTATTGGAGATTTAGTAATATATTTTACCTCCTCCCCATTTAGTGCCAACAATTTTTGGTTGCAAGAGAATATGACCAGCGATTGCCTCCAAGTCATCATCCGTCAGATTTCGCATTTCTGTGAAAATATCTGCACTCTTCATGCTGGGGTGTATTTCCGAAATCTCTTCTTCCCCGTCGTAAGTAGTGGGATTTTTCAGGTAATCCACCAAGCCTTCAATATTGTTACGGTTTGGTGTTGCCAGTGCCAGGTCGTCTGGAGTGAGTCCCACGTTTTGGTTTGTCTTGGTAACTCCCCCAGCATGACATTGGGCGCAAGCGTAATTAAATAAGCGTTTGCCTTCTTTGACTTGTTTTAGGCTGAGTACGACGGTATCTCCCTGATCATTTAATGGCACTGTTCGGATAGCTTCGTCTAGTTCCACTGCTGTCGCGCTACCGACAATCAACTGAAACGTGAGTAAAACAGTAGCCACAACAACGCCAATTAGTCTTCTAAACATGTTTCCCCTTAAAGATTTTGACGCTCAACACAGCTAATACAGCGATTCTCAATCTCCCTCCATGCTGCTAATTACTAATGGCTCATTGTCTTTTGTCATTAGCGATTAGCCAAAGTCTAAAATAGCCCTTTAGGTGACTCCGGTATCGCCCACCGAGTCGCTAGTCCCTTTTGGGTGTATCTCAGACAATATTTGCGAAATAATTGCCTTTGCATCCTCTAACGCCAAACGGGTCTTTTGGTGTTTATAGGCAATTCCTAGTTGGTCGCACAGAGAAAACACCTTTTCCACAGGAATACTGTAGTCTGCTGCTATCTCTGCGATCGATAGGTCTGCAAAACCCATAATGTTTGTTAACTGACAGATAGAGATTGAGTCGCTGTAATACCAATATCACGTTAAGAGTGCAATTTGTTGCCTAAAATACGGTTTGGGGAATGGAGCATAGGGCATGAAGCATAGAAGCAAGGTGGAGATAAGGGGAATATAGGGAATAAAGGAGAATATTAATAACTAATACCCAATACCCAATGCCCAACACCTATTAACCTTTCCCCCCGGTAAACGTCACGCTTTGAATAAAGTAGCGGTTGAAAAAGGCGTAAATGCCTAAAGCTGGCAAGGTGAACACCATAGAAGCTGCCATTATGTAATTCCAATAGCTGATGTATTGACCCTTGAAGGTGTTCAGCCCCAAAGGTAGGGTAAACATTTCTGGATCAAATAGGATAACTATCGGCAGCAAAAAATTATTCCAACTCCCCATGAACACAAAAACTGCTTGTGCTGCCAGTGCTGGTTTTGCTAAAGGTAAGACAATATGTCGGAAAATCCCAAAGGTGTTTAAGCCATCCAGTTGAGCGGCTTCTTCTAGTTCTCTAGGAAAATTAACAAAAAACTGCCGCATCATAAAGATAAAAGTGGCATTAACCATGCTAGGCACAATCATGCCCTGATAGGAATTCAGCCAGCCGATCGCTTTTAAAATCAAAAATGTCGGAATCAGCGTGATTTGCGCCGGCACTGCCAGCACTGCCAAGATTAGGAAAAGCCAAAAGCGTTTGCCCACAAAGCGCAGTCTCGCCAAGGCATAACCCGCCATTGAATTTAACAACAAATTTAAAATAGTGACGCTGACAGCAATTACCACACTGTTGAATAACCAGCGCCAAAATAACGGTTCTTGCAGGAAGATTTGCCTGTAGTTATCGAGAGTAAAATTTTTGGGGAAAAAATTGGGTTCACCGCTAACAATTTCTGTAAGCGACTTAAATGATGCTGAAAGTGCCCAAAGAAAGGGAATCAGAGTAATCAGAGCATAGAGTGTCAGTAATACGTATAATAGTACTTTGAGCCAGGACGAGCCAGAGATTTTAGTCAAATCCTATCGCCTCCAAAAAGTCGCTGCTGAATCAAAGTAATAGTAATAATAACTGCCGCTAGTAAAAAGGCGATCGCAGCAGCATATCCCATCTGCAAATTCCGAAACACAGCTTGGTAAATTAACAGCACCACAGTCAAAGTAGCGTTGTTTGGCCCGCCAGTACCGCCAGAGAAGATATAAGATTGGTCAAATAGTTGAAAAGTGCCAATTACCCCTATTGCTACTACAAAGAATGTTACAGGCTGGAGCAAAGGAATAGTGATGCGGATAAACTTTTGCCACTCATTAGCTCCATCAAGTTCTGCCGCCTCGTAAAGTGTTTGCGGAATATCTTGCAACGCTGCCAAATAAATCACCATGTAAAACGGCGCGGTTGACCATATATTCATCAGCATAATGCCTTTGAGGGCAACTGCTGGGTCGCCCAACCAGTTATAAGTAGGTAGTCCTATAGAAGCGAGAAAATTGTTTAGTAGCCCATCGGTGTTATAAATCCACATGAAAATGAGCGTCAGTACTGCTGAAGACGTGACTGTTGGCAAAAAATAAAGTATGCGCCACCAATTTTTGCCACGAATCCCAGAGTTGAGAGTTACTGCCAGAATTAAAGCCAGAATAGTTTGAGTTGGTACAACAATTGCTACATATTCTGCTGTATTTCTTAAAGCAATCAAAACCCGTTCATCTTCAACTAAACGCGTGAAGTTCCGCAAACCGATGAATTCGTACTCGATACCGCCAAGAAGTTGGACTTTTTGCAGGGAAAGAAAAACGGCGTAGAGAATAGGTAAAACTACAAAAGTCCCCAAAACTAAAATGGTGGGCATCATGAATATGTACCCAGCCAAGTCTTCTGCTATGTTCCACCTGGGGTTACTCCGCCGTCTGCTAATTTCAAACACAATTGAACCTCCGCAAACCGACTTCTGTATTGGGTACACTAGTAGCGTTTGGTGCATTAGGTGTTGGTTTATTCACCAAGCGCAGCCCTTCAGGAAATTCCAAATTGCAATCTTATAAATAATTGGGTCAACATAATGATGTTGATGACTAACATTGTAATGTTGATGACTAACATCGTAATATTGATGACCAACATCGTAATATTGATGGTCAACATCGTCATATTGATGACCAACATTACGACATTCATAAGGAACATTCAAACATTTGCCATAAACACTTGAATATTTACCTATGAGTATTGAAGGTTTGCAATGAACGCTTTAGCAAAACTAAGGTGATTTCTGATGAAAAAATACTGGCGTTGCTGAATCCAGGTATGAATTTACCGGGCTACGCCCCGCTTTGCTAACACGCAGAGACGCAGAGGCGCAGAGAGTAAGAGTTAGAGTTTAAGATGTTAAGTTTTTAAATTTCATACTTCAATTCAGCAATGCCAAAATACTTATGTTGACGAGTTTCGACTTACCTCGGCTCCGCCTTTCCCTATGGGAGGCTACGCCAACGACTACGCTCAGGACAAGCTCGGCACGAGTCGCTCAACTTTCGACCACTCAGTTGGTTGAGCGTTCGCGTAGCGTCTCGCAGAGAAGTCGAAACCAACGGCTATGGTAAATTTATTACTAGAATTTACCTAAGAAACTTGTCAAGCGTAGACGCAAAGCGGCTTATTCTCAGACATCGCCTGAGATAATTTCGAGAGAGTGAGTAGTTTACCCTTTAGCTACTCCATTGCTTTAATTTGCTTATTAGCTTCATTCTGCGCCCGCAGCATTGCCTGCTTTAATGGTTGTTGTCCTAGCAAAGCACTAACAAACTGGTTATCAAAGTTATTTACAATCGCCGCTGGATACTTGCCTACCTGCCACGGTGTAGCGTAGTTAACTCCCGCTACTAATGGCGATCGCAATGAGTCTTGGTCATAGCTGATAAATATTGAGCAATAGTTTATGCTATGCCTTTTAAAATATGACTATAGTCATAACTACGGTTATTATGAAATCAATTTCTAAAAGTCAACTCAAAGCTCAGCTTCTTGAGTTTTTAAGACTTGTAGAGTCAGAGGGAGAAGAAATTGTAGTTACTGATCGCGGTAAGCCAGTCGTGAAAATTTCCAAATACGCACAAGCACCTTCAACAGAAGAGTTATTTGGGGAGATGCGTGGTCAAGTGAAGTACTTTGAGGATTTAACTACACCAACCACTGAGGAATGGACACAATTGTGAAGATAGTCCTTGACACTTGTGCCCTGATCTGGTGGAGTTTAGATCCAGCCAGACTTTCTGAACAAGCCAAAGAAGCGTGCAACTACATGGAAAGGGATAAAAATGGTCTTGTTCCGTCTATAGCTGTATGGGAAATTGCTATAAAAATCAAAAATCAAAAACTAGATTTAGGAGTCAATCTTAACGATTACGTAGTAACGCTAAAAAAGTCTAGTGCCGTTCAGATTGTACCCATTGATGAAAATATTTGGATAGAAAGTGTCAATTTAGAATGGGGTCATCGAGATCCAGCAGATCGAGTCGTTGTAGCACTAGCTAGAAGCAATCAAGCTGCAATAATTACAGCGGATAAAGAAATAGCAAATTTCTACTCAGAAGTGATTTGGTAGAGGCAAGAAAGATTGCTTACTCAGACTATGCATTACTCCATTGCTTTAATTTGCTTATTAGCTTCATTCTGCGCCCGCAGCATTGCCTGCTTTAATGGTTGTTGCCCTAGCAAAGCGCTAACAAACTGGTTATCAAAGTTATTTACAATCGCCGCTGGATACTTGCCTACCTGCCACGGTGTAGCGTAGTTAACTCCCGCTACTAATGGCGATCGCAATGAGTCTTGGTCATAACCCAATTTCTCTGCTACTGATTTACGTGTTGGCAGTGCAAATCCTTTTCCTGTCCACTTCTGCATCCCTTCTTTACCGGTGAGATAAGAAATCAACTCCCAGGCTTCGGCTTTATGCTGCGCTTGCTTGTTCATCACATAGGCAACAGTAAATACCATTGTGCCTTTTTTGTTATTTATACTTGGTATTTCTGCGGTAGCAAACTCTAATTTGGGAAAGGTTTCGGTTAAATAGGGAATTGCCCAGTTGCCTTCAATGACCATTGCCACTTTTTCTTGGCCAAACATCTCACTACCTGAGTTTGTGCCTACATCAGATTTTTGTGCCGAGGAGCGGTCTTTTTGATACTGGTCTACTACTAGCTGTAAACCCTGCACACCTGCTGTACTAGCGAAGGTAGCATAACCCTTTTGGTCAACGACATGCCCACCAAAGGCTGTGATTTTGTAAGCTTGACGTGCCAATTCTGGAATTTCGCCAAAGCCGTATTTATTAAGTTTGCCTGTCAACTTTTGGGAATAAGTACGTAATTCATCCCAAGTAGTTGGCGGATTACTCAAGCCAGCAGCAGCGAATGCTTTTTTGTTATAAAACAAGGCAAGAGTAGAATAGTCTTTAGGAAGACCGTAAATTTGGTTCTGGTATTTGAAACTATCAAGTAGAGTATTCTCAAAGTCTGCTAGGTCAAATTCTGGGGTAATGTAAGCATCTAGCGGTTCTAAGACATTTTGACTCATCAAGAAAGGAGCTTCAAGAGCATCGAGATAAAAAACATCAGGCGCGGCTTCCCCAACCAAACGCGTTTTGATTACATCCATGTATTGGTCAGAAATCACCTCATACTTAACTCTGATAGTGGGGTGCTGCACCTCAAAGTCTTGCAGTACTTGTCTCAAGAGCTTTTGTTCAACAGGAGAGCCTCCCCAACCACTGAGTTTGATGTTGATTGCTGTAGGTGCTGACGGTTTGCTTAGTGTTTGTAGGTTGTGATAACCAATAATAGTGATAGCGATCGCTATTATTAATCCCAAAAAGTTAAATAAACTTCTTTTGCTCACGGACGAATGACGGTTTCTCTCACCTAACTTAATATCTTTTGTAGCTAATAAATAATATTTGACTTCTCTAAAATTTTATTGAAAAACACAAGCTAAAATGACTAAGAATTATCAACAATGCTGATAAAAAGATTTACTCTTAGCACCTAGACTCTTGCTAGAATGCTTCACCCGTAGACGATAGTGTATGAATTCTGTTCCAGCTGAAACTGCTACGCCTTTAACTTTAGAAATTTCCCAGATTGCCTCACCACCCACAGCACTTTATCCTACCTCACAACCCAGCCTCCCAATTTCTAAGGATGCGATTCGCACCAGCTTGAGAGCCTCCACTGGGGATGCTGTTTTGTCAGCAATTTTCTCCTTGACTACTGGCGGGATTTTGCTTTCTAATTTCTTGGTGGAGTTGGACGCCAGTCCAGTGGTATTTGGGATGCTATCCTCTATCCCCATGATTGCGAATCTAATTCAGCCGTTGGGTGCTTACTTCTCTGAGACCACTACCAGCCGCTTTCAGTATTCTCTTTTGACTCATGGAATCTCTCGACCACTGTGGCTAATTCTAGTAATTGGCATTTTAGCCACAAGCTGGGGTGGAGTTAATAATCATCAATTGGTGATATTGACGCTTTTGATTGTCTTGTTCACCCATCTTTTGGGAGGTCTAGGAAGCGCAGCTTGGCTAAGTTGGGTGGCGATGATAGTCCCTCGGCGATTGCGAGGTCGGTATTTCGGGTTACGTAACAGTGCCGCTAGCTTAACTAATTTAGTCTGCTTACCTTTGGCAGGTCTAGCTGTATCACACTGGTACGGAGGAACTCTACAAGGTTATGGAGTCGTTCTACTGGTAGGTATCGTGTTCGGGATTGTGGGAATAGGCTGTCAGTATTTCCAGGTGGATGTGAATCCGCGATCGCAAAACACTTATGTTGCTAAGTTACCTCAAAGTGAGATTCAGTCAAACGCTAAAAAAAATGAATCTTGTGAGATATCTGAATCAATCTGTTTACCACAGCCGCCTACTTCCCAAAACCAGTTAAATAGCGACATCTGGCAAAACACTAACTTTTTGATGTTCCTGCTTTATTCGGGCTTGTGGATGCTTGCTATTAATCTCAGCGCTCCTTTTTTTAATCTTTACATGCTGGACACGCTGGATATTGATGTAAGTTGGGTGACTGTCTATAGTAGCCTGCAAGCAGGGGCGAATCTGCTGATGCTCATCCTGTGGGGCAAATTAGCAGACAAGATAGGTAATCGTCCCATCCTGATTTTCGTTGGTATTTTGGTTGCAGTTACACCATTGCTGTGGCTGGGGATTGGTGCTAATCGCCTTGATCTCTGGGTATGGTTGCCACTATTACACATCTTCTGTGGCGGTACTGGGGCAGCAATTGACTTGTGCAATAACAATATGCAGCTGGGGATTGCACCAATTAAAAATCAGTCTATCTATTTTGCGATCGCAGCCGCCGTTGCTGGGGCAAGTGGTGCTTTAGGCACAACTATAGGTGGCTTCATCGTCCAATTTGCCGAATCTGGAGGCTTACTAGGATTATTTGCTCTCTCTAGTCTATTTCGACTAGCAGCGCTTATTCCACTCATGTTTGTCCAAGAGCCAGGGGGATGAGGGCGAGAAGATAGAAGAGTCAAGGGTCAGTATTCATTCTCCTCGTGTTCTTCTGCCCCCCTGCCCCTCTGCCCCTCTGCCCCTCTGCTCTACTCAGCGGCGGTAGAACTCAAGGACATTGTTTCCCACAACACCATGTGTGGTGCAGTTGGTGCAGGCTGGTGCAAGGAAATTAGCTGCGCTAATGTATTCTTTAACTGGGTACGGGGTACGATATCATCGACAAAACCGTGTTTAAGTAAATCTTCTGCTGTCTGAAAATCATCGGGCAGTTTTTCCCGCAGGGTTTGCTCAATCACTCGCCGACCGGCAAAACCGATGGTTGCTTTTGGTTCTGCGAGGATGAGATCACCCAACATCGCAAAACTAGCGGTAACGCCGCCTGTGGTGGGATTTGTCAAAACGGGTATGTACAATAGTCTCGCATCTTGATGGCGTTGTAAGGCTGCGGAGATTTTCGCCATCTGCATCAAAGAAAGCATTCCTTCTTGCATTCTGGCACCACCGGAGGTGCAAATAATTACAACAGGATAACGCCGTTGAGTGGCTTGCTCAATTAGGCGGGTGAGTTTTTCCCCCACGACTGAACCCATGCTACCACCCATGAAGCGGAAGTCCATTACTCCAAGAGCAATGGGCAAGCCATTTATTTGACCCAAACCTGTCTTAACAGCGTCTAATAAGCCAATTTTCTCTTGGGTTTCTCGTAGGCGATCGCTGTATAGTTTGCGATCGCGAAATTGCAGCGGATCGCTTGGACGTAAATGCTCATCCATCGCTCTCCAGGTATTGTGGTCAATCAATTGACGGATGCGTTCATCGCTGTCCACCCGATTATGATGACCACATTCGACACAAACCATCTGATTCGCTCTCAGATCTTTTGTATAAGCTAATACACTACATTTTGAGCATTTATGCCATAATCCATCAGCAATTTCACGTTCTTGGCGTTCGAGGCTGGTAGATCCTGATTTACGTCGATTTGCAAACCAATCAAATAGAGACTTTAAACCGCGTGATTCTTCGTTGTTCGCCATTTTTATTTTATTCAAGGGATTATGTGGTAGAAAATAGGTCAAGCCGCTATGAGGAGTCTAAGGTAAAAAGCCTAAAGTCCAATTAAATTGGACTCTTGACTCTTGTAAAGACGCGCTTTTTGAGTGCGTCTCACTCATTTAGTCTTGACTACATCGTCAAATTACGTTTGTAAGCAATTCAGACCTTATTTTGCATCTTTGGTTGCCAGCTTAACGAAAATACTCATGCCAATACAAGTCTCTTGCTCGTCTTCTAGAGGACTTGTTATGTAAACGTACTGACAAAGCCATGAGAATACCAACCTCCAAATAGGATGCTGTACCCTTTGCACCCAAATTAATCATTCGTGTTGCTGAGTCATGAGCAATGAGCATCTGTTGCATTAGCTGTGCTTGCCAACGGGTAATCGTCGTTAAGAGGGTAATACAAGTCACAGCCTGATATTATCAAAATCTGAAGGACAGATGGGGTAATGCAGGTTACAATCACGAGCGGATAATAAGTGATGAGGAATGGGGATGAGGTTTCTCACCGAATTTCAACACATTTCAACTTTTTGAGAAATTCCCCTAGTATCCAGTCTGTGTGTTGTTCAAGATGCTGGAAAAAATAGCCTCAGATAGCTAGACAAAATAGCTTCGCCGCCAAATAGAGTAATTACAGATCCTAAAGCTAGAAAAGGCCCAAAAGGTATTTTTTGTCCCAACTGTCGCGATCGCATCATTGCACCGCCACCCGCTAACGCTCCCAGCGCACAGGCAACAAAACTAGCCAGGAGCAAATACTTCCATCCTAACCAAGCTCCCATCATCGCAGCTAACTTGGCGTCACCTGCACCCATCGCCGCTTTACCAAAAGCAATTGAGCCAATTATTGCGATCGCATCAAACAGCCATAAGCCCAATATTGCACCAACTATTGCCTTCATCAGGTGATTTATCAATGCTTCCCAACTAGCCTCTGGTAAAAAACCAACCATCATTTGAAATATAACCCCTACTACCAAACCAGACTGAGTAAGTGCATTGGGTAAGGTCATCGTATCTAAGTCTATGAGCGATAATGCCAATAACCAACTGCAAAAAGCCCAATAGCTTATAGTTAAAATTGAAACTTTAAATATAAAAAATACAAGTAAAAATACTATGCCAGTTATCGCTTCTACCACTGGATAACGGACAGAAATCTTGCTTTTGCAATATCGACATCGCCCTTTTAACCATACCCATCCCAGTACTGGAACATTATCGTAGGCTTTTAGCTGGTTTAAGCAATGGGGACAGCGAGAAGGAGGCCAAAGAATCGACAACCCAGCAGGTAGCCGATAAACAACAACATTGATAAAGCTGCCAATAGATGCACCTAATGTAAAAACAATGACACTCGCCGAGACGACCATCAAAATGTTCATATAGTCCTTTGTCATTTGTCCTGTGTCATTTGTCGTTTATCTTTTGTCCTTTGTCGAGAAGTTAATCAATCTTGACTAATGACTAATGACCAATGACTAATGACCAATGAGCAATGACTAATACATGTGTGACTCAATTTGATTCAATGGTACAAAGCACTCTTGAGGTAAGAGAACTGGTTGGTTAGTAAAAATTACCTTACCTCGATGAGTTACACGATTAATTGCTACACCTGAAGGTTGCCCAGCTATTTCGGGATGAACCTCACAGTGGGTATAGTAAATTTGCCCAGCGGCTCTGATTACAGCGGGATCAATCAAAGGAGGCTGATTCTTAGGGGCAGTAAAATTTGTTTGTCCTTGTCGTAATGCGTACACTATCGACTGCTATATAATTGCTAGATTTCCCTATAGTCTACCCGAAACTTCTAGCCAAGGTTGCCAAATCGCCCGGTTTAAACTACAAAATTATTTTTCTCCAAGAGCCTTAATCAGTGCATGGCCCATCGCGCGGCAACCTAAAAGATTTTTTCCTGGAGAGATTATATCGCCTGTGCGATCGCCTTGTTCTAAAACTTGGAATACGGCTTGTTCAATGTGATCTGCCGCTTTTGGCTGGTCTAAACCGTAGCGTAACATCATCGCCGCACTCAAAACCTGTGCTAGAGGATTTGCCTTATCCTGTCCTGCAATATCTGGGGCGGAACCGTGGACAGGTTCAAACACGCCAGGCCCAGAAGCACCCAAACTAGCAGAGGGTAACATCCCAATACTACCTGTGAGCATGGCAGCAGCATCAGAGAGAATATCGCCAAACAAATTTCCTGTAACGATGGTATCGAACTGCTTGGGAGCGCGTACTAGTTGCATAGCAGCATTATCGACGTATAGATGAGAAAGTTCGATATCTGGATATTCTTGAGAAAGTTGGGTGATGCGATCGCGCCACAACTGAGATACTTCTAATACATTCGCTTTATCCACCGAACAGAGTTTACCACCACGTTTTCGCGCTGCTTCAAACGCCACTCGCCCAATGCGTTCAATTTCCGACTCTGTGTAAACCATTGTGTTCACACCGCGCTTCTCACCAGTTTCCGTGGCAAAAATTCCCTTGGGTTTACCAAAGTAAATTCCACCAGTGAGTTCGCGCACTACCATAATATCCACGCCTTCCACAACTTCGCGTTTCAAAGTTGAGGCGTCAATTAACTGAGGCAAAATTTTTGCTGGGCGCAAATTGGCAAATAGTCCCAATCCGGCGCGTAGTCCCAATAAACCTGCTTCTGGGCGTAAGTGAGATGGTAAAGAATCCCACTTATAACCACCAATAGCAGCGAGTAATACAGCATCACTATTGCGGCAGGTATCTAGCGTCACAGCTGGTAAAGGTTCACCTGTAGCGTCTATTGCTGCACCGCCGATGAGGGCTTCTTGGAATTCAAACTGAATATCAAACTGCTTCCCTACAACTTTCAGCACATCTACCGCCACTGCCATAATTTCAGGGCCAATGCCATCGCCAGAGAGTAAGGTAATGCGGTAGTTCTGAGTCATAGCTAGTTTTTACTCGGTAAATGCTTGCAGATTAAATATCATACCGAGCAAAATGTACCTGTGGAGTTTTTAATTTATTCAAAGCGGCGTCTTTCATCATCCTACAAGGGACATTGGGTATGGGAAAAGGGTAAGGGGAAAAGGGAAAAACCATCTCTTTACCCTTTACCCCTTAACCTTTAACCTTTTCCCCCTCTTAAGAGTCCCCAATCCCAGTCCAAGCTAGCTCTATTTAGTTGCCAAAAGCATCCTTGATGCTATCAACAGTACGTTCAACAACATTCTTTGTGTTGTCTACTGCTTTCTGTGTGCGAGCTGCATCTTCCTCTGCTCTTTTCTCAATTCGAGCGGCATCTCTTTTTGCTTTGCGTTCAACAAAACTACCACTGTCTGTTGCTTGATCAACTTTAGCGGCATTTTTCTTTGCAGTGCTCTCAACTTTATCTGCTGTATCTCGGATAAAGTTCTTGGCTCGTCCAGCATCTTCACTGGCTTTGCCTTTAACTTGATTGCCTGCGTCTGCTGATGCGATCAAGGTTACAGCAGGCTCAGCCATTGCTGAGGTGTTTGAGAAAAACGCACCTTGCCAAACGAAGGCGATCGCTGATACACAAAATAGAGTTGTAGCTATCCAGCGTCCTACAGTCGAAAGCCGTTTCGTAAAATAATTTAGTTTCATAGAATACAATCTGTACGAGATTTAGCTTACTATTTTTACTTCATCTGGCTTATCAGCCAAATCTTTCCTTAGACAGAGGTTTTCTCATCGTAAGTTGTTAGATGAATTCACTCTTTCAATGGTTGTGTTGTAAACAATTTTGGTTGTGTTACAAAAACTAGTTAAATTTCAAAAAAATGTATAAATTATACTTAAGTACACAAACATCCAATTGTTATTGCATTTCAGAACTCTTATCAACGTCTTGCTTACCAGCAAATTTTGTTATCAACTTTTGCAAATAGTGAAATATTACTTTCGTACTCATCAAGTCTTAATGTTCAGCAAGGGGCAAAGTTATTTACTAGTAGCTTCTGCTTAAAATTTGTCACATCAAAAGTATTACCATCTGATAATAATGCTAAATTCTTCTACTCAAGACTTACGCTCTACAGCCATCAAATTTTTAAAACAAAGTCCCTCCCAGCGTCTACAAATACTCAAGCAATTAGGCATAGCTCGTTATGAATTCTTAACTAAAATCCGCTTAAATGAAGCAAATATAATTTGTACAATCCAGTTTTTACAATATCCAAATAAACTAAAATTTCCTAATCTGATAAGAGCAGATTTATCTGGTTTAATTTTAGATGGAGTAAATTTCATCAAGGGGAATTTATCAGAAGCTAATTTGCAAGGCAGCAGTTTAGCTAACGCAGATCTCTTATTTGTCAATTTTACAAGAGCTAACTTAAGAAATGCAGATTTAAGATGTGCAACTCTGAATGAGACTATTTGGTTAGATACGCTAGTAGATGAGTGCGAATTTGGAGCAGGAATCGGATTAACACAGTTGCAACGCCAAGATTTACAACGACGAGGAGCTAGGTTTAATCATTAGCCTTTTCACCTTAGTGTCTTAGTGCCTTAGTGGTTGAAAAGTCAGTTTTTTTAACCACCAAGACACTGCGAAAAGTATGTAGTAAGCAAGAACCCGTAGAGTGCGCCGGCTTCCTCCGAATCCAAACTTTAGGCGAACATAACTTTTCAAATGTTGTCTTAAAGCGTTTTACCTCGTAGCACTGTTGGGAGAATCAACAGTAGCGACTGGGTTCGGCTGATTCAGGTAATTGTAGACTAGCTGGGAAACTTGACGAATAAAGTCTCTTCCTCTGGAGTCCTTATATGGACGCCTGACAAAGATGGCTGCTAAGTAGCGTTTGCCATTGGGCATAGTAATAAATCCAGCGTCGCCAATGAGAAAACCGATATCTCCAGTTTTGTTGGCAATCACTGCACCTTTACCCAAACCTGCGGGAAGCAGTGTATTAGTGACGGTGTGATACAAAATATCTAAGGCTTGCTCCCGGCTCTGCGGGGAAACTAGCTTGTTATTGACTAACAAAGCCAGCGTCCGCGCCATGTCTTGAGAGCTTGTAGTGTTGGTTCCTCGCAAATCAGCCAAAAGACGCCGAATTACTGTGTCTTTCAGTCCCCAACTACGGAAACGCTGATTGAGTCGTGCTGCTCCACCCAAGCGATCAATAATCATGTTGGTGGCAGTATTATCACTGATAGTAACCATCTTAGTGACGGTTTCCAAAGCTGTGTACTTCTTACCAACTCGCTCATACTGCATTGTCCCAGAGCCATTGGTAACTAAGTCGCGCCGCATAGTTAGTTTTTCATTTAGGGTGACTTTACCAGCATCTAAATCCTGAAAAAAGGCAATGAGAATTGGTAGCTTGATTGTACTAGCAGCTGGGAAAATGCGATCGCCCCCAACATCTAGATAATTCCCAGTATCCAAATCCAGGAAAAACATTCCTGTTTTCAGAAAACTGTAGCGAGCCATTAAAGCTTTAATTTGAGGTTCCAGCACTTTCATTGGTGAATGTAAGGGAACCACATCAGCAAATAAACTTTTATCATCAACTGTTGGGGCAGTACTGGGTTGAACCGAGCTAATTTCTTGAAACTTCGCAACAGCTTGGACGTTAGACCCAAGTAGGAACACACTTAAAAAGCTGGGTAGAAACCAGCTTACTTTCACAATATTTGCTTTGGGTGTAAGTCGCATCAATGGTAACTTGCTGTGTGAGGAGGATTCATCAAAAAACAAAAGGCGCTCACCATTAAAGCACAATCCTAAAATTTTTCGGAATCATGCACTTAGGCGAAAAAGCGATCGCTTGCAAGTTATTATGAGAACTTTGAGAAATATTCAACTAATTTGGGAAAATATCACAATCCCAAATCCACGGCAATGCGATGAGCGCAGGCAAACCCAGAAAAAGCTACCGCATTCAATCCTTGACCTGGGAAAGTACTATCCCCCACACAATAAAGTCCTGGAACAGCGGTGCGATTAAACGGCATCCCTAATAACCCCCGCAACTTGCGCCGAGGGATTGGCCCATAAGTGCCATCCTCACGACCCAAAAAGCGGCGATGGGTGCGTGGTGTTCCCACCTCCAGGTAATCTAATCCGGCATCTAAACCGGGAAAAATCTTTTCTAATCGGTCAATAATTCGCCAAGCCGCCTCTTCTTTCTTCGCCTCGTACTCACCCAGAGAAAGCCTTTGCCAATCATCAATCCAGTGAGGCGTGAAAGCATGAATGATGTGATATCCGGCTGGTGCCAAATCTGGGTCAAGCAATGTGGGAATCGAAACAAAAATTGTGCCTTCCACTGCTGCCATCTTCTCCCAATCTTCCAGCAAAATATGATGGCACTCTGTCCCCCTAGGTAACACTTCCGCTTTCACCCCTATGTGCAAGCTCAAAAAGCTCGGTGATTTTTGATAATTTTGTTGCCATTTTTTCTCATTATGGGGTATTTCCTTTACTGGTAGTAATTGTTCAAAAGTATCCCAGCGTGTAGCATTAGAGACTATGCGTTTACCCCGATATACTTTACCATTAGCCAGTTGCACACCCACGGCTTTTCCTTGTTCTGTGAGAATTTTTGTAACCCTGGCTTGGTACTGAATCATACCCCCAGCTTTCTCGAAACCTTCAACTAGTTTTTGGGCAATTTGTCCCACGCCGCCTTTGGGGTAATTAACTCCGCCATAATGCCTGTCAGAGAAGACCATTCCAGCATTAATCATTGGTGTCATGTTAGCTGGAAACACCGACCAGCAATAACATTCCATATCGATAAATTTCAATAATTGGGGGTCTTTGATGTAGCGTCGCGCCACATCGCCAACGTTTTGGGGCAGATACTTGACTAAACCGAGACATGCCAAGGGATGCTGGAAAAATACCCGCATTAAATACCGAGGTTCTTCCAGCGACAGCAAATCCATGCTGTTGAGGCAATTAAAAACCTTCCAGCATTCGTCATAAAAGCGACGAATCCCCTGTTCTTCATGACGAAAATAAGCAGCAAGATTTTGCAAAAACTTTTCATAAACCCGGTCAACTTTCAGGTCTAGACCTTGAGGTAGATGATAGTGAATCTGCACAGGATCGACGATTGTTTGCTGGCTAACATTCACAGCGTCCAAGGCGCGGGTGAGTAAGTTGGTAGTGCCGTTATGTCCTAGCCCAAAAATCATCGACGCCCCAACATCAAATCGATAACCTTGGCGTTCAAAATAACCAGCGCTGCCACCGGGGATCAGATAACGTTCTAGTACCAGCACTTTAGCGCCCTTTGCTGCTAGCTGAGTTGCTGTCACTAATCCGCCAATGCCTGAGCCAATTACAATTACGTCAATATCTTGCATGTCAACTTTGCAAAGTTCAAAGTCAAAAGTTCACAGTCAAGAGTAACCTATTTTGACGCTTGACCCTTGACTCCTGACAAAAAAAGAGGGACGAGCCTGCTACCGCTGGCTAATCCCGTCTGCCGATCCTTAAAGAGAGGAGAACACTGTATAACAATATAGCCTTGATTGAGAATAGATGTCAACTGCTAATGAAAAACTTTATCAATAATTTTTAGTATGTTGATTTTAGCTGTCAGTCGGAGGCAGGAAAGAGTATTATGATGTTTCAGTTCTTGTACAATAAAAAGTCGCCTAGTTCTGGCTATGACGCTACAACTGCGTGTTTATGTTCCACCCCATCCGCTGATAAAGCACTGGCTGGCAGTAGCCCGTGATGCTGCCACACCTTCAGTATTATTCCGCAGTGCGATGACTGAGTTGGGAAGATGGCTGACTTATGAAGCTGCGCGAGATTGGTTGCCAACGCAAGAGACAATGGTGCAGAGTCCGTTGGATTCTTGTCCGGCAACTTTGATTGATCCACAGATGCCTGTGGTAGTAGTGCCGATTTTGCGGGCTGGGCTAGGATTGCTAGAGGGAGCGCAGACTTTATTGCCTTTAGCATCGATTTACCATCTTGGCTTAGTCCGAGACGAAGAGACGCTGGAACCCTCATGTTACTTGAATAAATTGCCAGAAAAATTTGATCCTCAAACAAGGGTGTTAATTACCGATCCGATGTTGGCGACAGGAGGATCGATAATGACTGCAATGACAGAATTGACACAACGAGGTATTGATCCAGCTTTAACGCGGATTGTTTGCGTGGTGGCGGCTCCGCCAGCTTTGCAAAAACTCAGTGCTGCTTATCCAGGTTTAATTATTTATACGGCTGCTATCGACGAAAAACTCAACAGCAAGGGATATATTGTACCGGGATTGGGAGATGCAGGCGATCGCATCTTTGGGACTTAAGCTAGTATGCAGCTAAGGCAGAAAAATAGCTTAACTATATGTAACAGTTGCAAAGTTTGTTGAAGGTGGTAAAGATATGAGTCAGCGAGATGGTTTTGCCAGTGGTTTTGTCGCAGGAGCATTTGTCGGAGGTGTCTTTGGTGGCGTCGTCGGGGCACTGATTGCTTCTCGACGTGATCTGGAATTGACAGGTGAGGAGGACACAGAACTTACAGATAGCCAAGTCGAAGCTAAGAAAATATCAGCGAAACGACGTCAGATGAGAGCTGTAGAAAGTGAGGGTATGGCAATGGAAACGGCCCGGCGATCGCTAGAAGATAAAATTGCTCAGCTTAATTCCACAATTGATGAAGTGCGAAAGCAACTGGGGAATGTGAATGGTGGCTCACCACAGGCAATTAATGACCGATCCGTCACTAAAGACTCTTGAAGTTTGTTTAGGCATGGTGAAAGTGTCAAGTGTGGTAAATGCGTAATCTGCATACACTATGACATGGGCTAAATTAAAATCAATAACAAGACCACTTTTGACACCTAGCAGGAAACCAAGCTATCTATGGAATTACAATTACTGGTCAACACTCTGGCTACTTTCATCCAGATTTATACTGTTCTGCTAATTATTCGGGTTTTATTGACCTGGTTCCCCACTATCAACTGGTACAACCAACCATTTACCACTCTGAGCCAGATAACCGATCCCTATCTAAATCTGTTCCGCTCAATTATTCCTCCATTAGGTGGCATGGATTTTTCGCCGATGTTAGCTATTATACTGCTTCAAATAGTAGGTGGCGGTTTGCAAGCTGTGTAGACAACACAAAATTTGCAGTTTATTGCAATTTAAGTAAAACATTCTTAAGTCTGGGCTAGTTTAGTCCAGACTCATTTATTTTGTCTATTAACGCCGGACTTGTCCGCTGAACCCAGCTGCCTTAAACTGCTTCAGCTTTAAGGGTAACGGCTGATTAGCAGGCACAGAAATTCTCAATTCAAAATCGCTAGTACCTGGTGGCACTTCGGCAATAGAACCCAAGCGAGTGCGGTTTTGCATCACCGAGTCATTGTTTGCATCATAGATGCGTCCAAAAATGTCTGCGTCGTAAACTGTTTTATTAGTGCCATTTTCCGCTTTGCCAATGACAATAAAGCAATTGGCAGACGCAGAACCGCTACTAATAACTGCCCCTTGTGCTAGTTCTGGTGGGCATTCTTTATAAGAAATATCAGATAGTTTAATCTGTGTCAGCGCTTGGGCTGGGGGAGTAATCACCCACGATAAAAAGGTGATCAAGCAGGAAATAAAGACGACCTTTAGTGGTAATGAGTACTGTTTCCTGAGTTGTGAGTAGTTCGATCTAACCAAAGCTAGGGAATTCAATAAGGATACTATGCTGTTTTTCTTTTCCATATCTCAAAATGGTGGTAAATAAAAGTAATTAAACTTTGTACAAAGGAAAGCACTGCAACTAACTCAGCATGAGTGTGAGAAGTCCAAGGGTCAGCTTACGACGCGGAAACAGCAAATCGGTGCTATCCGATAGTCTGTATCACCAGCGCATCACGAACGAGACTGTTTTTAACCCCAGCTTACCTGAATTTCACTACTAGAAGATTGGAGACTTTAATTTAACCTTTGTAATAATTAGGTAAACAAACCCTCAATTGTTATTAACTTATGACTCCAGATGAGATTGAAACAGTCTTGCAAGCAGCCTTCAATAGTTGTGATGCAGTAGGCTGTCCTCTCACTGATACGCAGAAACAGATATTACTGCAAGTAGTCGAGCAAATTCAGGGAAATTCTAAATCTGGGGCGTCAGATATTGCTAATCCCTTAGACGAACTTAACTCAGAGGAATTAGAAGCATTTTTACAGTTTGTTAAGGATGAAGAACTACGCAACCGCACCTGGAAAGTGCAATTACTTAACGACTGGTTAATGGAAAATGACTCTGGAACAGTACAATTTATCCGCCAGCGCTATGGTTTGCAGTGGCTAAATCGTGTTGAGTCATACCATTTTGATAAGTATTCTTATTTTGAGGATGCATTGAAGTTGAGACTAGGCGATCGCATTGAAGTTTCAAATGCGTTATGGGAATGGGTGCAAGAGGATGGCCCCTGTAAGCGTGAATGGTTTCCCTGTATGGTGATTCAAGTTGAGGAAATTAGCAATGGTGATGATTTCTCTACTAATTGCGTCGTCCGCTTCTACAACGGCGCTGAGTACGAAATTCAAGGAATCTACGAATGGAATCGCTACAATTGGCGCTGGCCTCAGAAGTAGGTACTATGTACACATTCATAATTCATAATTCATAATTATGAAAGTCATATTTCATCTGGGTTTTGAGGTTTCCATCTGTAGTTTTATTTTAGGTAATTGGTATAAACCGATGGCGTAGGCGTAGCCCGTCGTAGCGAAAAGTCGAGCCAGTGCGTTCCTGTCGCCTTGCGTCGGAAAGCAACTGGCGTCGGAGCGGCGGTTTCCGCCGTTAGCGCAGCGGTAGCGAGTCCGCGAGCGTCTCTGAACTTTTCAAGACAGACATCGCTAGCTTTTAGGTCAACGCTACAGCAAAATGAATAAGTCAAACGTCATTTTGAGTAAGCCAAATGCCTAAATGCTTGCGGAAAACACCAAAATGAGTACGTCAAACGTCATTTTGAGTAGGTAAAAGCTTATTTTGCTTGCGGAAAACACCAAAATGAGTAAGTCAAACGTCATTTTGAGTAGGTAAAAGCTTATTTTGCTTGCGGAAAACACCAAAATGAGCAAGTTAAACGTCATTTTGAGTAAGTCAAATGGCTTTTTTAGTAAGTCAAATGCCCTTTTGCTTATTGAATATGAAGTTTTAGTAAAGGAATATGCCTTTTTGCTGATTAAATATGCTAGCAATGCCGATGCTTTAGGAGCGATCGCCATCATTTCTACTCATCTGGCTGCCAGGGGTACGGCATTTTATCCTACTAAAAGGGGTTTAAAACCCCATACACAACGGGTTGCTTGTTTTGTGTTCGGGGTAGTACCTACGCTAAAGTTGCAAATGAGCGTGCATCTACCAGGAGGAAAGAGTCGTGAAAGCAGTCTTGATGACGGCAGCTGGCAGTCCTGAAGTTTTGCAATTACAGGAAGTACCAAACCCTGGTGTTCCTGTAGGGAATACTGAACTTTTAATACGCTTGGTTGCGGCTGGAATTAACCCCATTGATACTAAACTTCGTAGCCGAGGTACTTTCTACCCCGATCAAATGCCTGCAATTTTAGGATGTGATGGTGCGGGTGTTGTTGAAGCAGTAGGGGCTGGTGTCCAGCGTTTTCGCCCAGGAGATGAAGTATATTTTTGCCTAGGTGGCTTAGGCGCACACCAAGGTAATTATGCCGAATATACCGTTGTCGATGAGCGGTTTGTGGCGCGGAAACCTGCTTCCATCTCCTTTGCAGAAGCGGCAGCAGCGCCTTTGGTGTTAATTACCGCTTGGGAAGCTTTGTATGAACGCGGACGATTGGAACCTGGGGAACGGGTTTTGATTCATGCGGGTGCTGGTGGT
This sequence comes from Nostoc sp. MG11, assembly GCF_014904695.1. GTDB lineage: Bacteria > Cyanobacteriota > Cyanobacteriia > Cyanobacteriales > Nostocaceae > Komarekiella. The sequence goes on from NZ_JACXXN010000006.1 coordinate 78,285, forward strand.
GTTGGTCATGTAGCAATTCAATTGGCTAAGCTCAAAGGTGCTAGTGTATCTACTACCGTGAGTTCTGAGGAAAAGGCTAATTTTGTCAAACAACTCGGTGCTGACCATGTAATTTTTTATAAACAAACTGACTTTGTGCAAGCGGCTTTAGATTGGACTAATGGCGAAGGCGTAGACTTGGCTTTTGACACTGTAGGTGGAGAAACTTTTCATAAAACTTTCCCAGCGGTGCGAGTGTATGGCGATATCGTGACGATTCTCGAACCAGATGCCAATACTGTTTGGAAAAATGCCAGAATGCGTAATCTCCGCATTGGTTTAGAATTAATGTTGACACCAGCGTTGCTAGGATTGAAGGAGAGCCTTCAGCACCACGCAGAAATTCTCGAACAGTCTGCTAACTGGATTGATCAGGGCAGGTTAAAAATCCACGTTAGTCACAAGTTTCCTCTAAAAGAAGCGGCGAAAGCACACCAATTACTTGAAACTGGGTCTATTACAGGTAAAATTGTTCTGCTGATTAGTGATGAATGAGCGAGCAATTTGCATAAGTTATTTTTTAAACGCAGAGGAACGCGAAGAGAAGCGCAACGAAAAGTTCCTCGTTCGCATAAGCGTTCCGAAGGAAAGCCGGGTTTCCCGGCGTAGGAAACTTTTCAAGACAGAGGAACGCAGCGAAAAGCCTTTGTGTACCTTGGCGTTTAGCCTCTGCGTTTTATTAATTCTCCTTTTTCTACCTCTACCAGCTTGGGCAGCACAGGTACAACTAGAACGCACACCCTTAACTCTGGAATTATTGCAAGAGCGGCTGCGTACACCGATGCTTCGTGAAGGCAGTTTGACAGTGGATTTGCGGCAAATGGTGATCGATTTGCGTCCAGAAAATGGCAGCTTTCGTGATGCTTTTTACCAAACGCTGCGAAAAGAATTGGGTGCAAAACCTTTAGGTTTAGACCTCAGCTATTCTTTGATTCAAGGGGATTTTGTGGGTAGCGATTTGGGTTTAAGAACACCCCTCTACGCTCAAGCGATTGCCCCTATTTTCACTGCAACTGAACAAAAAGAACTGGAACGCTTGCGTTTTGTATGTTTGCAGTCACTTGCGATTGCTTTACCCAATTCAAAAGATTGTCGATCGCTTTTAGGAACTCAGCTAACTCCAGCTAGTGAAATCACCGTCTTTCGTGGGGTTTTAACATTGGTGCAAACTCGCTTTAATGGAGAAGTGAAGTTTCTCAATACATTCTTTCTTCAGTCTGTGGATGCTCAAAATGCCACCTTTCTCCAACCCACTAACTGGACTGAAACCAGATTCAGCCGTCCTGTTAGCTTTATGAGTGCTAACTTCCGGCAAGCAAGCAATTTTCAAAGCAGTGTTTTTTTTGACAAAGCTAATTTTAAACAAACCCAATTTCAGGAAACCGCTAATTTTCAAGGTAGCATATTTGTAAATACTGCTAACTTTAATCAAGCAAGTTTTAAACAATTGGCTAAATTTAGTAGTGGGCAGTGGCAAGATAATGCAGATTTTTCTGATGTACGTTTTTCTGATCAAGCACAGTTTACTAAAGCTAGTTTCAATCAGTTGCTACTAACAGAAGCAACTTTTGAGCAAGCTGTGAGCTTTCGGGAAGCGGAATTTAACGAACCTGTAAATCTGCGTGGGGCTAGTATTCTCAACCAAGCAGACTTTAGCGATGCGAGGTTTGCCACGGCAGCTTTTTTAAGTGTACCTGGTTTAACTTTTAACTCTAATCAAGCGAAAATTTTAGGCAATCCCGGTCAGATTGGTAAGATGTTTTCCATACCTACTTTGCAAGGTAATCAAAACGTTTTGCGTAATTTGGGGCAAAATTTCCGTCAGCAGCAGCAAGTTACTGATGCAAATCAACTGGAATACACAAAACAACAGCTGCGATTAACACAGTTAAGCCGCAGTTTGATGGCTACAAATATTAATAGTGCAACTCCTGCAAGTTTGATTAATCTGGGTTTTTCCAAAACTCAAGCAGAAGCGATCGCCTACCGCCGTCGGATAAAATCGTTTCGCAGTCGCAGCGAGTTACTAACTTTAGCAGACATTGATTTAGAGAAATACATGCAGCTGAGCGATCGCTTAGTTGTTAGTGAACCCCTTTCTCCAGGTGCGTGGTTATTGCAAGCTTGGAGTTGGTTGACATTAAGTGTATTGTTGCTGTTGAGTGGCTATGGTACAGATTTTTGGTTAGTTTTTGGTGTGGGGGGATTAGCGATCGCCTGTTTTGGCTTGCTATTTTGGCTAGTGGATCGCTACCGCCGCTTGCATCCTATACCAATTATTCCCACATACTACGAAACCACTTCAATGTTAGTTAGTTTTAGCCTGTTAACACTATTTAGTTTATTAGCTATCTTTCGTAATGCTGAACAACCTTGGCTGACACTAGGTTGTCTTTTAATTATCATTATTCCTATACCAATAGCTTTATTATTCAAACTTTATCAACAAGGTCGTTATCACGACTTAATGAACGTTTCCTACTTTACAGAAGATGGAACATTTCGACAGTTACGATTGTTAATTGGACGCTTACCAGTTATTCCTAGAAATGAGACTTTCCGCGAACGATATATGCCATTATTATGGAATCGTCGCTGGAATTGGCTCAACTACTATGATTTTAGCCTCAACAACCTATTGCGATTAGGTTTTAATGACATTCGCTTACGAGACGAACACCTACCTGGTATTATCTCTGCACTTGCTTGGTATCAGTGGAGTTTGGGTGTTATTTATATTACCTTAGTTTTGTGGACTCTTTCCCGCACAATTCCAGGATTAAATCTGCTGATTTATCTGAAGTAAGTTTGATGAGATTTACTTTGGTGCTTGGGGGTTTAGTGTCGGACAAGTTTTATTAACGTAATCACACTGATAAATATGAGATTCTTGCCAACCTAGGGGAATTTCTAATAAATCTCGTGTACCTGTCATACCTTGCCCGATAAATAATAACAAGGCAATGCAATTTAAAATTGTATGGATGGTGCGCCAGCGATGAGACTTATCCTGATAGATATCTTGAACAATTGCTAATGAAAAAATCATCAACAATGCTGCGCTAAGGCCAATATAATAATGTGACCAATACCACTCATTTGTACGGCGAAATACTCCATCCTGACAGCCCAAAATTACTAAGCCTGCACCTGTTAAAGTTGCAAAAACTGCTCGCCATACTTTCTGATTTGCTCGATAAAGTAATACCAAACAAATAATAGTTGCAGCAAACATCAATAAGATAAAAACAACTTGGAAAGGTACTTTACTCCATAATTGATTATTCAGAATATTTTTGCCAATTGGATAAGCTAAACCTAGTAAAGTTAATCCCACAACTGCACTTGTTAGCCATTTTCCTAAATCTCTATGTTCTGAACCAACTATTGGGGGAATTTTGCTTTTATTTCCAGCTAAGTTTTGCAAGCGGCGTTGACGTGTTTGCCAAGCGAAATTAACCACCATACCAATGAGGGGAAACACAAAAATAACTGCGATCGCCGGATGTATAAGTCCCAAAAAATCTGTTAATTGCATACAACCTAAATTGAGAAATTTCTTACTTGTTAATTAGCTATTACCCGTTAATCAAACTATTTAGGCAAAGAAGCATAACCAAAATTAGCATTAAATTGACGACACCATACCGCTACTGAGCGAAAATCTGTCAGCTTGACATTTTCAGGCAAAGCATAGCGTTGAGAACCACTTGTCTTTTGTAAGCGGCTAATGCTTACATAATCTTTCTCTTTAATACCATATACTGGCGGTGCATCAGAACGATACAGAATTACAAATAAGTCTGGGCCTTTATTAGTTTTGAAACTTTGATCAAACTCAAGATAGCGTTTTCCTTGTTCGGTGACAATGCTAACTTTTCCTGTAGTTGGATGTTCCCCGGCTTTAAAGGTTCCAGTTCCTACCGCTGCACTAGCTAAGGTTGTTGTAGATTGCGCTTGAATATTGGGCAGATTTGAAGTTTCTTTGCTTGTACAGCTGATATTTATAACGGCAACGATCCCAAGAATAGCTAAATGCTGAAATCTCATAGCTTTGGTATCCTTAAATTCATCTCTAAAGATAATTTAAAGCCTCGTGCCATCACTAAAATTAATTTAACCTGAGAATTGGTTGAGAATAAACCGCGAAATGAATAATTGATTTTAGAATACTGGAAAGTCACTCAATTTTAGATTTTGGATTTTAGATTTTGGATTTATCCCACAGATAAATCTGCTTGCTCTGTAGCATAAAGGAATGTCGGTCAATTCCTAACACTATGAAAAATGTAATGGTTTAGATATGACATTTATTTTAGATGTGAGCAGCAACTCTTATTTGTATAAATTTTTAGTAAGTTAGTTCAGCTATTGGCTCAATTTTTTTTTGTGTATTACTCTTAATTATCGTTATTTTTGGCTGATTTATTAAAAGTAAACAGCTAACCATTTTACAAAAGATCATGACTGGCGCAAACAGCAAGCTTATGTATTAAAAAGCACAAGTCTTGCACTTTTATAATGTAAAATATTATAGTTAATTTTTTGTAACATTTTTTCAATAATTACGTCACAATAATCAGACAAAATTCTTGGTTTTTCAGGAGAGTTTTAGGTGCAGAAGCGCGAAATAAGAGTATCAAAGCTAAGCTATAAATCCTCTCAATCTCTTGTTTCCAAGAGAATTTTTCAATTTAGAACAGCAACGCTGATTTTATTGGGTATCGTTTTCTTATCTGGTATCTTCGTCACAGCATGGTTTGCTGGTGAAGGCAGAATTACGGAAATTTTTTCTCAAATTAATACTTTACAACAGCAGCCACCAACGTGGTTAGAAGTGCCAAGGGTGGAGGTCGAATATTTACTTGCACCGACTGTGGTACTTTTATTAACAGTATTTTTAGTGATGAAAATTTCGCCTCAGCCTCGTGTTTGGTCGCGACGGCTAGTAGTGGGAATTTTAATTATTCTCACTTTACGTTACGTTCTTTGGCGATCGCTCTCTACTCTAAATGTTGTAGACCCACTAAATGGGGTGTTTAGTCTAGGGTTATTCTTCATGGAAATGACATTGCTCGTGGGTAATATTATCCAACTATTTTTCATGTTGAATGTCAAAGACCGACACCGTGAAGCAGACGAAAAATCATTAGCTGTTATTCATGGTAGCTTTGTTCCATCTGTGGATATTTTAATACCGACTTACAATGAACCAACGTTTATTTTGCGCCGCACGATTATTGGTTGTCAAGCCCTGGAGTATGCCAATAAAAACATTTATCTTTTGGATGATACTAAACGTCCAGAAGTCAAAAGTTTAGCTAAAGAATTAGGATGTAAATATGTAATACGACCCGATAATAGTTATGCCAAAGCTGGAAATTTGAATCATGCGATCGCCAAAACTCAGGGTGAGTTAATTGTAGTTTTTGATGCCGATTTTGTCCCAACAAAAAACTTTCTCACTCGCACTGTTGGCTTATTTCAAAATGATAAAGTCGCCCTTGTACAGACGCCTCAAAGCTTCTACAACGCTGACCCCGTAGCCCATAATCTCGGATTAGAAAATGTTATTACCTCAGACGAAGAAGTATTTTATCGGCTAATTCAACCAATACGTGATGTTACAGGTAGCGTGATTTGTGCTGGTACTTCCTTCGTTGTTCGTCGCAGTGCTTTAGAAGAAACTGGGGGTTTTGTAACTGAGTCATTAAGCGAAGATTATTTCACGGGAATTCGGATAACTGCTCAAGGCTACCAATTAATTTATTTAAATGAAAAATTAAGCGCTGGTTTAGCAGCAGAAAATATTGCTGCTTATGCGGTTCAACGATTAAGGTGGGGACAGGGTACACTACAAGCATTTTTTATTAAATCTAATCCTTTAACTATTCCTGGATTAAATATCTTTCAAAGATTAGCTCATTTCGAGGGATTATTAAGTTGGTTTAGCCCGATATCTCGCGTTTATTTCCTTCTGATGCCGTTAGCTTATTCGTTTTTAGGTGTGATTCCGCTTCGAGCAACTTTAGCGGAAATAATGTATTTCATCTTACCTTGTTATTTGGTAAGCTTTACAGTCTTTAGTTGGTTAAATCACCAATCGCGTTCAGCCTTATTATCAGATGTTTACTCTCTATTACTATGTTGTCCTTTAGCTCTGACTGTAATCAAAGTTATGCTAAATCCTTTCTCGAAAGGGTTTAAAGTCACACCTAAAGGAATAGCAAGCGATCGCTATATTTTCAACTGGAATTTAGCTTTACCTTTAATTATTATATTTATCGCTACTGCTATTAGCTTGTGGCGTAATCTTGGTCTTAGTATGGTTCAAGAAATGTCGGCTACCTCATTACCGCCAGAAGTTGCTCAAGGAATTAAAGGTGTAGGCTTAGGTTGGTTGTGGAGTACTTATAATTTGTTCATGATTGGCATTGCTTTGTTGATTTTGCTAGATGCTCCTAGAAAAGATGTTTATGAATGGTTTGATTTGCGGCGAGTGGTGCGGTTAAAAATTGGTAAACAAAATTTATGGGGTGTGACTACAATGATTTCGGAAGTAGGCACTGAAGTTGCTCTGACTCAGCTACCCTGCGGAAATTTATTTGCAAATCAGCTAGTAAACATCGAAATTGTTGAGGAAAATCTTCATTTAGCTGGTGAGATTGTGCGTACAGGGTTTAATAATGAATTTCCCACAGTGCGCGTCCGGTTTGAATCAGTGAATTTGAATCAACATCGCCACTTGATAGAAATGTTATTTTGTCGTCCAGGACAGTGGAAATGCCAGAATACACCAAGAGAATTTGGCTCATTTTTGTTACTGTTGAAAATCTTGCTGAAACCACGAATTTTGTTTGATCGAAAAGCCGATGTAAGTGCGATCGCAGTTTCTAAAGTCTAACTACAAATGGGTTAAAAAGTAAGCGCTCGCTTTAAGAAAAGTCCTTACTTAGCTAGTGGAACAAATGGTATTGGTAACTCAGGATGGCAGGTTTCTGATATTTTTCAGGATATTCGATTAAATAGTTTCTAGTGATAGATAGCTGACAAATGCCAGCATTTTTAACCACCCATTTTTAACCATCCATAAACTTGATTAACAGTTAGTGTCAGTTCAACTTTTTCTAAAACTGGTAAATAATCTTCACCTTGAAGTAACTCTGGTTATTGCTCTGGCAAAAATACCAAAATACTCAGGTCATCAGGATTAAGAAACCACCCCAAGCGGCTACCATACTTCAAACACTGGAGAATGTTACCAATCACTTTGTTCGGTTTTTGTTCTGGTGAGAGAATCTCAATTGTCCAATCTGGTGGCAGTTCAAAGTTATCCGGTACTTGCTCATCGACAGTAAATGGTATGCGTTCCCAGTTGAATATAGCCACATCTGGTAATATTGAGCGTCCTCCAAAACTACACCGTAGTTCTGGAAATGCGTATGCAATCTTTGGCAATTCTACAACTTGATTTACTACCGCACACAATTTTCCTTGCAAACGGCTATATCTCCCTTTTGGCATTGGTTTGGGAATAATTTCTCCATTAATATATTCACTAGCTGGTTGAGTTTCTGGGAGCTTCAGAAACTCTTCTAGGGTTAGAGGTCGAGTTGTCGTAGCACTCATGGCTCCGTCAATCCTGATTTTATTTGCACTTAGTTTAGCAAAATAAACTATAGCTATAGGTGCAGACCATAGCACTACTAGGTGTATTAGAACTCATAGCCTTTTTAGTTGCCAAAGTCCCCCAGTCGGAACTACCTGCACTAGTTGACCATATTTCGACTCAATAGCCTGGACGAGTTGTGGCGAAGGACGGAACAAGAATGTTTCAGAATTTCCTGAAAGTAAAGACTTTAAATCTAATGCTTCTAGCTTAGGAGGCTGACCAAACAGTACCAATTGCACATCATCATCTAGTAAATAGCTCAAAGACAGTAAGTCTCCTAAATTAGTCCCGTCATAGCCACCATCGCTAAGTAAAACCGGGGAAGAAACCGCATTAACTCGCCGTGCCATTTCAGCATTAAAATGGCTAGGGATATTGCTCCACCAAGTATTAGAAAAAGCGCTAACTGTACAGGATACGACACTACATGTAATTAGTACCACCATGACACCCCGCCAGAAGCGTTGTCTATTCAGTATTTTAGTTGCCAGAAAATAACCTACAGCTAGCTGCACTCCAGGAAAACAAGAAATTAAATAGCGGCTAACCGCAGACCGCTGCGTTTCTAAAACAAAATCTGACACAGCCAATATCAAAAAAGGCACAAAAATCGCAGTTAGGATAAATAACCAGGTTTTCCGACTGGTGTAACGACATTGGTAGATAGCCGCAGCAATCAGCAGCAGAATTAGCAACCTGGGTATATAAGTCCAGATATTGTTAAAACCAAAATCTAAATCTAAAAATAGGGCAGTAAAACTTAGAATCCACAGCTTTACGCGGTAAAGAACGTCACCGCCTTTAACCCAGCTTGTAGTGTCCAAAATCCGCTGGTAATTGCTTTTCAACACAAATAACCACGGGCTGTAGAGAATCAGTGAGGTGGCGATCGCTAGTCCGAAAAATATTAAATTAGAAATTGCAAATCTGTTTTGATTTCCAGGCAAATTCTGGGAATCTTCTGCCCTCATCTTGGGATTTTTAGCCAAAAGATGCGCTAACAGCATGTAAACTATATGACCACTCAAAGTCAGCCCAAAAAATGGTTGGCTATACAAGCCGAGTGTAATTGCCAGTGCATAAAGTCCCCAGTTATACCAAGTTGGCAAGCGCAACGCCCTAAGCAAGAAAAAACTACTGGCAATGATGCATACTGTCAGAAAACTGTACTGTCTTGCAATCTGAGCAAATAAGATATCAAACGGAGATAGAGCTAAAAGCGCTGTCGCTAACAAAGCTGCTATTCGGGAGGTAAAAAGCTCTCGTCCAAGAGCGTACATCGACACTAACGCTAGCAGACTCAATAAAGCTGGCAAAGTCCGCGATGCTGTACTAGAACTGCCGAATGCCTGCATCCAGAAACGAGCCATCAAGAAGTATAGCGGTGGATGTTGCGGGTCTTCAACTGCTAAAGATTTGATTGTATCTACTGGAGTGCTTCCTGGTTTTAGACGCTGATACTTCTGTAATTCCTGTGGTGAAATAACCTGGTTTTGAAAAATTTCTTCACCAATTTCTTGACCTGTGAATCCAGCGGCTCGGAAGGAAGTGTAGACTTCATCATGCCAATAAATTTTATGATCCAGATTAAAGAACCGGAAAAAAACGCCAAGTACTAATATTACGACGATAAAAAATCGTAACCAACTCGGAGAAAGTTTGGGATGCCGCATAACCAGGTTTCACAAATAAGTCTCCAGAGTTTAAGTTTCTCTCACATTGTGTATCACACTGTCAAGCAGTAGATAATTTATTCTTACGTGGGATATCGCGTCGGCGCAAGCTGCGAGGTTTAATTAGTTTCCAGACTGAATAATAATTATCACTATAAACAATCTCCGTCTTCGAGTCGTATCTTTTTTCGATTATTTGACGCCAATCATATGAAGGATTGAGTAAAAATATATCAGTAAACTTATCAGGAATCTTGGGAACTTTTTGGTCTTGTACCAACAGAAATCGTACTTTAGGTTCCAAAAGATAACTTAAGGAAAAGACATTCCCATAATTAATGCCAGAAGCATCACTAATTAACAATGGGCTAGCAGTCTGATTAATAATTTGGGCAACTTGGGGATTCCCGTAGCTCACACCTTTATTCCACCAAGTTTTTGCCTGGGAACTTACCCTCGAAGAAATTATACCACAAATAATCAGTAGCCCTATGATTATTTGCCAGTTTCTCCGGCGTGACTCGCTGCCATTATATAGTTGCGTAGCTATCAAGTAAGCAACAGCTACTTGAATACCTAAATAAGCTGGTATTAAATATGGTTCAGAAGCGGCTCGAATGCTCCCAGAAAATAAATCAGGTAGCATTAGGGGTAGTGCTGGCACTACTATCAATGTCACAATAAACAACCAAGTTTTTTGGTTAGTTGTCTGACAAATAACATAAATTGCATATCCCACCAAAACTAAAAACAATGATGCAATTAAATAGCTGAAAGGATTTTCCCAAGCTAAATTCAAATCAAAAAAAATCCGGCTTAATTGCATTACTAAAAAGGGCAATACAGGCACTAAAGATAAATCTTTAGTTGTCACCTCTGCTGAAATTAAAAATTGGAAAAAGTCAGCTATTACAACTGTCATCCAAGGCATGAAGGCTAAAAAACTCACCAGGGATGCTAGCAAATAAGCTCTAACAGTTTCAGTCAATTGGAATCTGTTAGTAATAATTACATATGTTCCATGAGCAACTGCCACAAATCCACTCCACAAAAATGTGTAAAAACTCAGCGCTAAAGTTACTGAATAAATGCTCCAGGTGGCGAAGCGATCTGATCGTTGCTGTTCTTTTGCTAATTCGTCTTTATCTTTTGATTCCAGATTTATTGCTTGCAGCAGTGCAGCACTAGATAGCAATATGGTGACTAACCAGAGAATATATTCTTGTGCTTCCTGGGCATAGACTAGGTGAATTGGAGAGATTGCCATAAGTGCGATCGCTATGCCAGATACTAATAACGGCACATTAAATAATTCTTGGCATAACCAATAAACGCAAGGAAAAACCAAAAAGCTAATCAAGACAGACAAACTTCTAATAGCTATCACCGAGTTGCCAAAGATTCCCATCCACAATCGAGCTATTAGATAATAAAGTGGTGGATGCTGAGAATCTGCCGTTACCAAAGTCATAATTGTGTCATTTAAGTTTTTTTCCTGATTTACACCTTGAAACTTAGCAAAGCTTTCTCTGGCAATGATCAGACCGTTAAAAATTTGCTGTTTTACTTGAGTTGTTGTGTAGCCAGAAATTCGTAATGAGCTATGAGTTTCATCATGCGAATAAACTTTGCTATCAAGATTAACAAAGCGAAACAATATACTCATCACCAACAAAAACACAACTAAAAAACGCAACCAACTCGGGCCAAGTTTGAGATGGCGCATAACTAGGTTTCCCAAAAAGTTGTCCAAAATAATCCAGTAAAGCAGACTGGATGAAGTGCGATGATCGCTAAAACGTCAAGTGGAGCTTATTCGTTAAACATCGCCAACCTCATAGCTTGCAGCATTCTCCATTAGCACCAGCCCATAACTTGAAGGATATTGTGGGCGGATAGATGGGGGAGTATGACCCGTCAGTCACAATCTGTCTTGATTTCAGTGCGTTATAACGCATTTGTGCTGTTACAGATGAATAGTCTAAAATCAAGGTTTTTGGGGTGAGGGGTTAAACCCTGCGGTTAATTATGCCACAGCACCATAAATTCCCAGGCGGTTGTTGTGACAGGTGTAAGACATCAACTAACTGTACATTGAGGGTCATTTGATTTGGGAGATTGGGGATGAACACCTCTTCTCTATTAACTCTGAAAAGAATTGGCTAAGGTTGTATCAAATCCCGCAAAACTGCTTCAAATTGCAAGTTTTGTCAGCAGCCACAGACAATCCCTTTAACTTTGCTCCTACTTTGCTTGCTGATTGTCAGCCCTCAACCAATGCAAGTGCGGCGTGACCGAGAAATATTAGATACACCACTTCTAACTCCATTCCTGCAATAATTGCTCTGCTGGTGCGATCGCTAATCCCAGAATTAATTTCCTTGGGTGGAACTAAACGAGCATTGGCAAACTTGCGCTCTTTAGCACTAGCAGGCAGTTCTCCCATTAGTAAAACATACAGCGTTGCTGCTAAAGAATAGATATCAGTGAACTGAGCTAATTTGAAGGCTTCTCCCGCAAAATTGTCTTGCCACCGCTCAAATTCTAAGGGGTCATTAAGCACCTGATCGTTGAGAGTTTTGATCACATGACCATTGCCATCTCTATCCCTAGCTAGATAGGTAATGCCAAAGCGCCCCCGCCCTAACTCTGTCTCAATAGCGTACTTGCCACCCTTCAACTCCTGCCCAGGTTTCCAAGTTATTGCTAAACACTTAGGAAATTATGCTCATTTTACATCACAAATATTGGGCAGAACTTGAGACTGAGTTTGTTTGTGTCTTAGTTAAAAAATATTGAGTAATAACTTATAACTTTTATATCAAAACCGCTTTAAATATCTCTCTTTTATCTACTCTCTGTAAGCAGACTTGGGTCGTGTAACCCCGACTTACAGTAGTGATGGCAAAAGATCATTTTTACAAAATTGGGTAACGCCATCTGGCAAAGTCTGCAACATTAGATATAGTTAAAAAATCAATAGTCTTAAACTGTCGATCAATGGCTGGAAAGCTGCATATTTTAGCTCCAATATTTAAATATGCCTGCAAAATATTAGGAAGCTCCACATTACATGCATCTTGACATTGTTGAGTAAGTTCTAGACAAAATTGTGAATTTGGATAAACTAAAATACTTGGATGCATCAACTGATTCTGCCGAAAATAATCAAAAGCACAAGCAGCTTGCAAAGGGCATTGTGTGAGTAATGATGCACAGCCAAAAAAGTACTGATTTCTACTCTGGATGAGATAATTTGCTAGCCCTTGCCAGAGTAATAAAAGCGCTTGAATATTGCGGTACTCTTTAGCTATACATGCATACCCAACTTCTACAGATGCCTGAAGCACAGAGTCAGGAATCGCATTGAGATTAAATATGTCAGCAGCATCAAATCCCAGCCCTTGAGAAGCCATTGCATAGGTTTGCATCCGATAAGTTCCTATCGTTTTACCAGTCTGTTTGGAAATGAGTATTAAATGATGGCAAACCGCATCAAAATTGTCTTGCTCTATTTGGGTAAGGTTAGAAGTAGAAAACCCTAGGCCTAGTTCCTGATTAAAAACTTCAAAGCGCAATTGGAAAATGGATTCTAATTCTTCATCAGTTGAGGCAAGCCGTAGGATATAATTTTCGGTTTGAAGAACGGGAAAATCTGCGAAGGGGGTAGTAGGACTTAGTGGGTAATTGATGTTGCGTCCAGATTCCATCTGTCTTCCTACTTAAATTGTGAGAATTTTCTATGAGGATTTAGCAGATCACATTATGTATTAATGTGCCGAAGCATGATTAGGATAGTTTTCGAGAAAAGATTCTCCAGAGAGCGTTTTTTGCTAAATCCTCCCTCGATATTATGTCCGGTTTATTACCCACAATTTCTGCTTGCTTTCTTGGATAAGGTGTAGGGTGTTTTTATTATGAGCTTGACTGCTGAAAAGATCTGGCAATAAGATACAAAATTTTTCTTTTATATACGCTATGCGAAGAAAGTCACGATAGGGTAAGAAAGCCCCCGGATAAATCCGAGGGCTGGAATAATTTTGCGACTCCTTCGGGAGCATTACAGACGATCTGCGGCAAATGCACTCTTGAGCTACTCAATTAATTTCGATGATTATTACTGTAGCGAACCCTTGTACCTGCCCAGAGTAACTTCTCTCGCAACGTCTGATAATACGAATTGTTCTCCCGTAAAATAATAAATTTAGCCCGACACTCTGCCATCCGTACATCAACGCGGTGTCCTGGCCAAATTGAAGTTCCTAACACGCCATCTGTCCACAGTTTAGTACTCAAATCGTAATCCCCCAAAGGCCAAATACTGACCACAGAACCAGGGGGCAAAACCAGAGGGCGACTAGAAAGACTCATTGCACAAATGGGAGTGATGGTAATTGCCTCCATACCATCGTGCATAATTGGGCCATTGGCAGAAACGGTGTAACCAGTGGAACCTGTAGGAGTGGAAATAATTAACCCGTCTCCTACGTATTGATCGACTACCTCACCATCAATTTCCATTTCAAGAATTGAGGTAATCATTCGGTCAGCGGAAGCGGGTTTGACACAAAATTCATTCAAAGCGAGATAACGCTCACTCACTGGTTCCAAATTGGAACCATGACCCTCATACACCGCTGCTTGCAACATCATCCGCCGCTGGATAGCATAGCGATCCTCCAACAGCCGATCCCAAACTTGCTCTGTATCCTGAAATTCTTCAACTGATTCAGTTAAAAACCCCAGATGACCTCCTACATTCACTCCCAGAATGGGGATGCCAGCTGGGGCTAAATGTCTGGCACTAGTTAATACAGTACCATCACCACCGAGTACCAAAGCTAGATCGATTGGTTGACCCGCCGAAGCCAAAAACACTGGATATGGATTGTCTTTTGGCCCGCTAGGCCCCATCAAAACTTGGCACTCGCGATTTTCTAGTTGTTTAGCACAGATTTCAGCCCAGCGTTTACTCTGGGCGTCTCGCGCTTTATAAGCAATGATTACCTGCTTTAGTTGCACGCACTATTACCACTTCAGGAGATTAAACTGCTCCATATCGACGGTATCGCGGTTGCGATAAATTGCAAGCACGATCGCTAAACCTACCGCCGCCTCGGCCGCTGCCACGGTGATCACAAACACGGTGAAAACCTGACCTTTAATTAATGTTGAGTCAAGGAAATTGGAAAATGCCATTAAATTCAGATTAACAGCATTGAGCAGTAACTCAATTGACATCAACACCCGTACGGCGTTACGGCTGGTAATTAAGCCATAGATGCCAATGCAGAATAGAGCGGCTGCTAGTAATAAAAAGTACTGGAGTTGCATGAATCTTATGTCAGTTGTCAGTTGTCAGTTGTCAAAATTCAGGAGGCAGGAGGCAAAAGGTAGTAGTTATTTATCCCCAGTCCCTAATCTCAGCCCCCAGTTCCCTATTCGCGACGAGAACCACCACGAAAGGTATCAGTATCACTTCCAGTACTGGTGCTTGTGGATATCAGTTCTCTAGGACGTTCTGGCAAAGTCAAAACGGTTTGCCGCTGTTCGGATGATGTAGCTTGGTCTGGCAAATACTCGCGACGCGCTAAAATTATTGCTCCTACCATCGCTATCAGCAGCAAAATGGAAGCCAGTTCAAAAGGTAGTAAAAAGTCAGTGAAGAAATGTTCACCAATTAAAACTATAGAACTTTCACTAGCTACAGGAGCAGTTGAGTAAGCCCAAGGGGTCGCCAGTACCATCGTACTCAAAAGAGCAAACAACCCTAGACTGACTATGGCCGTTAGTACTTTCCGCACCCAAGAGTTGGGAAACGGCACAAAATTCTGCCGTTTGTTCACCAACATAATGGCAAACAGAATCAGCACGTTAACCGCCCCAACATAAATTAGTATTTGTGCGGTTGCAACAAAGTCAGCATTCAGCAATAGGTACAGTCCCGCTATGCTGATGAACACACCTCCCAGCATGAAAGCGGAATAGACAATGTTGGCAAACAGCACCACGCCAATAGCTGCCCCAATCATCATCGTAGCCAGCACGCCAAAAGATACAATCTGTACTCCTTCCGCTAAATTCACTGTTTTTTGTCCTCAATAGTCATTGGTCAAGGGGATCCAGCGCCGTGGTGAGACAGTCCAGTCTTCTCCCAAGCGGAGACGCCAAGGGCGATGGGGGTTCTCCCCCAATCCCCACTCCGTGGGGGCCCCGAGTCCCCCAGGAGGAACTGCCGAAAGGGTTTCCCGACTTGAGGCGACTGGCGTTCAATAGTCAAGGGTCAAGGGTCAATATTTGGACTCTTGACTTTGGACTTTTGACATTTATTTTTCCATTTGTTCTACAAGGTCTTCTGGACGCGCACCTGCACGAGGCGCATCCGCAGGCAGACCGTGAGGTTCGAGTACGCCCTTGGGCAGGTAAACTAGTTCACGCAGTGGCGTTACCATTGGGTCATCTGTTACCTTGTAGGGCAGACGACCTAGTGCTACGCTGTCATAGTTCAATTCATGGCGATCATAAGTGGAAAGCTCGTATTCTTCTGTCATGGAGAGACAGTTAGTGGGGCAATATTCCACACAGTTACCGCAAAAAATACAAACTCCAAAGTCAATGCTGTAATGGTTGAGCTTTTTCTTTTTACTCGCTTTGTCGAATTCCCAATCCACTACAGGCAGGTTAATTGGACAAACTCGAACACAGACTTCGCAGGAGATGCACTTATCAAACTCAAAGTGAATCCTACCGCGAAACCGCTCGCCAGGAATCAGTTTTTCGTAAGGGTACTGTACGGTAATTGGGCGCCGCCGCATGTGGTCGAAGGTGACAGACAAACCCTGACCAATGTAACGCGCAGCTTGCACGGTTTCTTTGGCGTAATCACCAACTTGCTTCAGGAACTTTAGCATTGTGTCTCACTCTTTCTATTTAAGCTATCAGCGTTATTTGTCCTTTGTCATTTATCCTTTGTCCTTTGCAAATGATTAATGACTAATGACTAATAACTATCCGCCGAAGGCGAAAGGAAAGGCTAGTTTCAGAGCTGCTGTTAATAGGAGATTAGCTAAACCAACAGGCAACAAAAACTTCCATCCTAAATCTAACAATTGATCAATCCGCACCCGTGGCACTGTCCAGCGCAACAAGATGGCGACAAATACCAGTAAATAGGCTTTGAGTACGGTCATGGTAATACCCAAAGAAGCAGTGACTATCTGCAATACGGGATTTGCTTCACTGATTCCCAGCCAACTAGCTATGAGGTTGAGGGGAATGGGAAAGTCCCAACCGCCTAGGTACAAAACTGCTACCAATAGGGAAGAAAGTATCAAGTTAACGTAGGAACCTAGGTAGAATAGACCGAATTTCATCCCAGCGTATTCAGTCTGATAGCCTGCTACCAGTTCTTCTTCTGCTTCCGGTAGGTCAAAAGGCAATCGTTCGCATTCAGCTAAGACTGCTATCCAAAAAATCACGAACCCGGCTGGTTGACGCCAAATGTTCCAGCCTAGGATACCGTAGCCTGATTGTTGATTAACAATGTCAACGGTGCTGAGGCTGTTAGACATCATAGCGATCGCAAGTACCGCCAGCGCCAAAGGAATTTCATAACTAATCGACTGTGCTGCTGCTCGTAAGCCTCCTAAAAGGGAGTATTTGTTATTAGATGCATAGCCAGCCATCAATAAGCCAATAGGTTGAATGCTAGACAAGGCAATCCACAAAAACACACCCATGCCCACATTGCTAATTACGATATTCTGTCCAAAGGGTATAATCAGAAACGACAGAAACACCGGAATCACAACAATAATTGGGCCGAGGGTAAATAGCCAGGGGTCTGATTTGGCTGGAACTATATCTTCTTTAAAGACCAACTTTAGACCATCCGCTACAGGCACCAACAACCCAAAAGGCCCCTGGTATTCTGGGCCAATCCGTTGCTGCGCGGCGGCGGAAATTTTTCGCTCTAGCCAAGTGGCGACCAAAACCCCTACTGTTGCTCCAATTAGCATCAGTATCATTGGCAGTGGCATCCAAATCGCTTTGGCTGTTCCTGCTGGTATTCCTAAATCCTTGAGGGATTCAATAAAAGTTCCTTGGAGGTCAATTCCTGAGTTCATGTTTCCGCTCTTTAAGTCATCGAGTCATGGTGAGTTACAACTATTAGTTCAATTAATACCTGTAAATTCACCGATTTATAATCTCTGCTCAGACGATACTTGATTGAAGATTTGTTGCTAATTCCCATGCCTAGTATATCCTTGGATGGTTTGACCACCCTGAAGCGATATGAGAACTTCTACTTATGGTTGGCATTGAGATTAGCGAACAAAGCCGTTTATTTTGAGGAGGAGTAGGGGGAGTGAGTGAACAATTACTCTTGTCTCCCCCTCTTTTCATCTTTTCATTCCCTTAGCATGTCAACACAAAACTTCCGCTGCCATTTCAGTAACGGTTATCTGCTTTTGATTTTTGTGCTTCCTGTGAACTGAGGTTAGTATGAATGGCAATCAAACTGCTAGTTAACGTTGCTCAATTGGTGTATAAGGAATTTCGTGCCGACCGTTGTAAATCTGTGTAGGACGGAAAATTCGGTTTTCTGCTAGTTGTTCTTTCCAGTGGGCTAGCCAACCTGCAACACGGGCGATCGCAAATATTGGTGTAAACAAGTCTGTGGGAATCCCCATTTTTCTATACACCAAACCAGAGTAAAAGTCAACATTGGGATAAATCCCTTTGGAGGCGAGTTTTTCCTCTACCACTCGTTCCATCTCTTGGGCAATGTCATAGAACTTGTCGTGCCCAAATTTCTCAAACAACTGTTCTGCCAATTTTTGCAAAATCGTGGCTCGTGGGTCTTTTACTTTGTAGACACGATGTCCGAAGCCCATAATCTTAGCTTTGCGTTCCAGACAATCTTGGATGTAGGGACGCACATTCTCTACAGAGCCAATGTTTTCCAACATCTGAATTACTTCTTCATTGGCTCCACCATGCAGGGGCCCTCCCAAAGTTCCCACTGCACTAGCAACGACAGCGTAGGGGTCAGTCAAAGTGGAAGCTGTCACCCTAGCGCTGAAGGTGGAAGCGTTCATCGTGTGTTCGACATGAAGTATCAAACAAATGTCAAAAATCCGTGCTGCCAAGGGGTCGGGTTCTTGCTCATTGAGCATGTATAGGAAGTTGGCGGAGTAGTCTAAGTCATCACGGGGACGTACGGGGTCATTGCCTTTTCGCATCAACTGGAAGGCCGCCACCATTGTGGGAATGGTTGCTATCAAGCGAACCACCGAATCTCGAATGTAGGCAGGATTATGTAAATCCCGGAGCGAATAAAATAAGCCTAAAGCGGCAGCAGAAGCTTGTAAGGCATCCATTGGATGACCGCTTTCTGGAAAGCATTTCATCATGTCCCGAATGCGGTATTTTATCCGCCTGTGGTAACGAACTTCATGCTCAAATGCTTCCAGTTCTTCCTTGCTTGGCAGTTCGCCCCAGATTAAGAGATAAGCAGTTTCCAGGAATGTACTTTTTTCTGCTAGTTCCTCAATCCGAATGCCACGATATTCTAGTATTCCCTTTTGCCCATCAACATAGCTAATACTCGATTGAGCGGCGGGAATGCCTTCTAGACCAGGCTTGTATTCGCACACCATCATGGCAACACCATTTGCTTTGTGAAATATCCGACTAGCTAATTTACCAGAAAATTATTTTTGCCATAACAGTAGCCGAGCTAACAACAATCCTTAGAGAAAGGTTGAAAAACTGTTACAGCAGGTACTTGGGTGGTGTCAACCAGAACATCTGACTACGACCCAAAACCGAGCCTGTTTCTGGTAGTTTTATCCCAATCATACCTGCTTTTTTCAAGACTAGACTGGCCTTGACCTCCCCCCAAAGAAGAATTTCCGCCCAATTGCTCAAACAAGGTTCATGTCCTACTAAAGCAAGTTGGGTATTTTGGGAAAAATTTCTGGGTTCTAGCCAGTCAGCCAACCAACCGGAAATTTGCCCATCAGGGGCAAGGTGAGTCGATTCCTCTAACTCGGAACTGAGTCTTTGTGCTATAAGAATTTCAGCAGTTTGGTGAGCACGTACTAGAGGACTAGTGACAATCAAATCAAATTGCAAACCCAGTTTTTTCATTCGCTGGGCAACTTTCTCGGTTTTTTGTAACCCTTCTTTGGTCAGACTTCGCTGTTCATCCTTGATACCAGCTTGTCTGTCTTCGGCGATGCCATGACGAATTAAGTAAAGTTCCATACTCTGAATTTTGCGATCGCAGCGTGGCGTAGCGCGTGCTGAGTTAGTAGTTATGCTTGATGTGAATTAACATATCCTAACCCTAATCATCATTACGTATTCGTTGATCTGCATCCGTTCGGTGCAGCACAGTATTGGGTGTTTTAAGTGTTATGAATATGGCAATAGGTTTAAACCTTGAATAAACCTGTAATCCCGTTGCTTTTTTGTAATGAACGGGTAATTGCACACTATTGCTGTAGCTGCAATGAGACTATCAGCAATGAGCAAGCCATGACTTAAGCGATAAGACCGCAATAAATCAACTGCTCTGTCTGACACAGCCTGGTCAATCTTGATGATGTAAAAGTGCTTGAGGAAATTTTCTAGTATTTGTAGTTCTGCTTTGTTAGCACAACCAATCATTAGTTCCATTTGTGTGACTATGCTAATTGCCAAGGCAGAACTGGCTTTCAAATTTTGCAAACAGGTTGCTGCTTCAAGAACACCGCGACCAGTATCAATATCTCCTTGTCCCTCTACTCCGACTGAATTGGGTTGTCTTTGGGATTTACTAACCTCAGCAGCTTTTGCTTAATTTGAGCGTCAAAGACTTCCCATTTCATTTTCGCATAAGCAGAATTTTCATTACTGCCAGATAAGAAGCCCATTGGGATTTCAAAGCCACCTGCGCTTGTCCGTCCACCGCCAAAAAAGCGCCCAGTGCTATCTTGGCCAAAGGCTTCTTTGATGAATTCATCAGGGTCAAGGGTGAGTTTGGTGGTTCTTAAGGAGCCGATGACTATTTCCAGTTCTTCATCTTCATCGTGAACAATGCCGTAAACTACAGCAGTGTGGACGTTTTCTTCGGTGACGAGAAAATCAGCAGCTTGTGGAATGGCGTCTCTGTCGTCGTAGCGTAAGTAACCCACACCAGCAATAGAAAAGTTATTTTGGACGATGCGATTTTTAAGCGATCGCTCGATCACATCCATTACCCGCTTGGAACGATTTGCTTGTAAAATCGCGTTGAGCAGTTGGGCGTCATAAAATCGACTTAGATATGCAGCTGCCATAAAATCCTCTTCTTGCGCTTGCATTAGCCGATTTGTATCTGATCGCAAGCCATGCATCAAGGCAGTAGCACATTTGACATGTTGATTTATGCTGCTATCTAGAGCCAGTAATCCCGATTGTAAGTATTGAGTAAAAATTGTTGCTGTGGCTCGTACATAAGGACGAACATCCTCAAACTCTGAGTTGAGTTCTCCCTGTAAGCTGTGATGGTCGATCAGCGCTACTAAAGGAATTCCAGCCTGCTGTACCGCTGATAATAGCTGAGAAGTAGTTCCCTGATTATCAATTAGTACAAAACCTTGATAAGATGACAAATCTTTACTTTTCAAGGTTTGCAGTGTCCAGCGTTGAACAGGCAAATTAGTCAGTCTCACCAAGGCAATATTCTCTTGGTGGCTTAAAGCGCCTGCATAAATGATTTCACATTTGATATCGTATTGCTGAGCAATTAACTGATAAGTCCAAGCAGAGGATAGAGCATCTGGATCAGGGAAATCTTGCAGGATTACCAATTGGCGATCGTGTCGGTGCGCCAAGAGGGTTTTTTGCAGTTCTTCTGATTTCTGATTTGCCAGAGAATTACCACGCTGCGCTGGATAAGTGCCACCTTCACCTGTCGATAACGGTAAAGACGGGCGGGTAAGTGGAAGTTCCACTGGTTTCTCTATTTCAGGTTCATCTGAGTTTGGCTCTGTGGTTAATGAAAAACTATCAAACTGAGTAACAGGAGAATTCAAGTACATAGGAAACGTTGTTTGAAGTGTAAGGCTCCGTTGATTCATTAAAAAATACTAAAATTAACAATTTACTGATTTAGTCATATATTATAATTTTCGCAAAAATATAAAATCATTGCACTATATACCTAAGTATATTTTTTGTTAGTAGCAGTGCTACCACACTTATCAATCAACTAAATCCATCCAGAACGTATGTCAGTTCTACAAATAATGACTTCGTATATCTCTGACTGTATCTGGAACACAAATTTTTTTCTCTTCTATAGTTTGAATAAACTGAATTTTTGTTTAAAGTTGCTCGCTAACCTCAAAATTTATCTCACTTAAGGTATACTAACCACCTCGCACTTTGTACTCAATTTTTTATTTGACAGCCTTTTATTATGTCAATATTCTCATCCTTGTGATTAATGAGCAATTAACAATTGTTTTTAACGAAATACGCTTTTTTCGTATCTACATCATTTTGAATAAATTAAAGCGCATTTCAGTTATTTTTCACTTTCATGAGGTAAAATAATAGGCTGTTACCTTGATCGCTGAAATTTGTGCAAATTACTTTATCTCCTAATGCCTGAAAACTTACCTCACAAGCCTCAGACAATTCTTACGCAGGGAACAAGCGATCAAGGTCAAATGCATTCAGTAAAAGTTTAGCTGCCCTCCAAAAGGATAGACAGCTATGGCAACAAACAAGCAAAGAGATCAACAGATGACTATTCTTCTGCGCTTCTGGGGCTAAATTGCTTCATGTCAAAGACCAATAACATACTTTTGCCATTCTTGGTGCAGTCCACTCTTGAGATGTTTACTAACCTCGAAATAGAGGCTGCTGTAAGGTTGACGGGGGGGATGACGCAAAGGCATATGGGCTTCGTGGGGCGTGCGGTTGCCTTTTTTAACATTGCAACGGACACAAGCTGTAACAATGTTCTCCCAAGTGTCACCCCCGCCGCGCGATCGCGGTATCACATGGTCTAGGGTCAATTCATCCCCTGTGTAACCGCAATATTGACACGTGTGACCGTCACGGTGCAGTATATTTCGGCGGGTCAGGGGAATTTCCTTATAGGGAACGCGCACATAGTGACGCAAACGGATCACAGTTGGCAGCGGGAAATCCGAGTACAGGAATTTACCGTTATGTTCCACGCGTTCTGCTTTGCCCTTGATTAACAGAACCGTAGCGCGACGCCAGCTCGTTATGTTGAGCGGTTCGTAAGAAGCGTTTAAGACTAAAACCTTCCCCATTGATCTGCGCTCAGGGTATTAGTTTTACATATATTAACACAAATATACTCTGCCAGAGAGAGAAGAATAAATTATACTTCCGAGATAATTCAAGAATTAAATTTGGGAGACAAGAGATAAGAGTCAGGAGAACTTATCCACAAAGGGATGAGATTTGAATATCGGATTGCAATTCCGATTCTACTCGTTGTCCAGGGGGTTTGTAGCAGTGAGTCAGGAAATATTCGTAGAGGAATAATTATGGACAGCAGTTGCTACTATCCGGGAATACTAGGAGCCAACCTGACTTCTGACTATCCAAGGGAAAGTGCATTGCAAGTAACTAAAAACCGCTATAAGCATCTTGTATCAATTCCCGGATGAACGGTAAACTTCCTGTTTAATCTGATATCGCTTCTCAGAGCGTCAATAGATATTCTGGATGTTTAGCAGTGGTGTGATAGGAGTTAGTGAAAATGTTAAGCCGCAAGCAAACCCCTGGTGTAGTTTCTAATCAGCAATGCGACACTTATGCGTGGTTCTCACAACGAGCTTGGGTAGAAATTGATTTGGGGGCGTTGTCGTACAATGTACAGCAGCTAGTACAGTTTTTATCGCCGCGGACTCAGCTAATGGCAGTGGTGAAAGCTGATGCCTATGGGCATGGAGCCGTAACAGTTGCCCAGACAGTACTACAATCTGGAGCAAGTTTGTTAGGAGTGGCTACAGTTCCAGAGGCTATTCAATTGCGAGAAGGCGGGATTAAAGCTCCAATTTTGATTTTAGGGGCAACCCATACACCAGAGCAAATTCATGCGATCGCTCACTGGAAACTTCAGCCAACATTGTGCAGCCCCAAACAAGCTTTGGTATTTTCCAACATCCTAGAAGAGATGAACTATGATTCACCCGTACCTGTACATATTAAATTAGACACGGGAATGTCTAGGTTGGGAACTAACTGGCAAGAAGCGGGTGAGTTTGTGCAGTTGGTGCAACGGTTACCACATCTTTCTATTGCCAGCGTCTATTCTCATTTGGCAACAGCCGATAGTTTTGACACCACAGTCATGAAAGAACAGCATAGCCGATTTGAGGAAGCGATCGCTCACATCAAGGCAATGGGAATACAACCACCCTGTTTGCACTTGGCAAACTCAGCGGCAGCTCTCACAGATCGAACATTGCACTACGATATTATCAGAGCAGGTTTAGCGATTTACGGACTCTACCCAGCACCTCATTTACAAAATGTGATCGACCTGAAGCCAGTTTTACAACTTAATGCGCGAATCACTCAAGTAAAAACAATTTCCCCAGGAACCGGTGTCAGCTATAACCATCAATTTATTGCCCCGCGTGAACTTCGCCTCGCCGTCGTGGGAATTGGTTATGCTGATGGTGTCCCTCGAAACCTTTCCAATAAAATGCAGGTGTTAATTCGTGGTCAACGAGTGTCACAGATCGGGACAATTACAATGGATCAGCTGATGCTGGATGTAAGTGCCATACCCAACGTCCAAGAAGGAGAAGTTGTCACTTTACTGGGAGAACAGGGAAACGAACAAATCTCAGCGGACGATTGGGCTGAACAATTAAATACTATTTCTTGGGAAATTCTTTGTGGTTTCAAGCATCGTCTGCCTCGTGTTGCAGTTATGTAAGCATGGGGCCTTGGCATTGGGCATGGGGTTTCTTCCCCATTCCCTAATACCTATTCCCATAAACAATTTTTTATGGTACTATAGTAAACTGATGCGGATGTGGCGGAATTGGCAGACGCGCTAGATTTAGGTTCTAGTTCCGAAAGGAGTGAAGGTTCAAGTCCTTTCATCCGCACTTTTGAGAGATTGCCATATCCTAACTGGGCGTAGAAAATTTAGAATTTACGTATCCAAATTGATGTTACAAACGGGCATAATTTAGATTGGTCTAATGTTTTGTGCGACCTAGTGTCACAATACATCGAGATGAAGCGATGCCCAATGCTTTTAAATCTCAGTACTCAATTAAATAAAATATACAAAGATGCTGAAAACGCAAAATGTCAATCTCAGTAACACTGAACATTTGTTAAAAGTATAAATAGTCTTAATTTAATTACGGTAATATACTAGGAAAATTGCCCGCATAAACGGTAAAAGCAATACTAGCTTTGAATTATATTTGCAAACCTCTTGATTTAAATAAATACAAATTATACCTTGTATCAAATAGTACTAATCAATAATGACTGACTTCATCAAAATTGTAGAGATTATCACCTTGACAGAACTAAAATAGACAGTAACAACAGTCAAAACTGAAGAAATTTATTATCAAAATTCATATATTCTAAATAATTTTACTTAGATTGTCTGAAAGTTTATCTGAATTAAGTCCTAGTATTCGCTTACGAGTAAATACTGGGACTTAACTATATTAATGTCAATAAAATCAGTATTATTCCTGTAGTCAGATAGGGGTCACTCAATGGAAAGTGGCTTCATCTAGTCTTGACATTTTTGTGCATTATTCTCTAAACGTGTTTATTAATCTCAGTAGTGGTAAGTAAAATAACAGCAACTTATGAGTTTACTGAGATTTGAAAATCTGAAAATAATTCTGCTGTGGACTCTTACCACAAAACTGGATATGAACTTCTGTATGTTTATGATACGAAAATTTAACTTCATATTTAATTTTAATTGTGGAAGAAAGCTACTGCACGAATTAAGCTTACACATATCGAATTTAGCTGAAGTAAAATGAGCACAACTCCTATAGGTAGCTACAGGTTGTTCCAGAAACTACATCCGCTATCTCTGTTGGCACAATTAACCAGCCGACATGCTACAGGTTGTTTACGGGTATTTACCGGGACAGTTTCTTGGTCAATCTATCTAGAGGACGGTAAACTTACTTATGCCTCCTATTCAGATAAACTGTTTGAGCGGCTTGATAGTCACTTGCGACGCTTGAGCCAGCAAATTCCCGCTCTCAACAGCGCTACTCGCGTGCAGATGCGGCTGAGGTTTGAAAATCAGAATGAAAATCAATCGATAGTGAATGCAGATTATCAAGCTATTTCTTGGTTAGTTAATCAGAATTACATCACCTCTGTGCAAGCAGGAAACCTGATAGATGAATTGGCGAAAGAAGTGCTGGAGTCATTTCTGTGCTTAAAAGAAGGGAGCTATGAATTTAATCCTGAAGACTCCTTGAATGAACTACCAAAGTTCTGTCGCCTAGATTTGCGGCTACTAGTTGAACATTGTCAAAAGCAGCTACGAACTCGGCAAAATATCCAGTCATCAATTCCTGCGGCTGGGAGTTCCCAAGTTTCGCCTACAACGCAGCCGCCTCAAGTTCAGCCACAACTGCAAATAAAACTTGGGCAACAATTGCCTAAAAAAATTAATTTTGATCTTCCTGATAATAAGAATAATAAAACTACTCAATCATCTATTGGCAAGACCCTCTATACAATTGCCTGCATTGATGATAGCCAAACAGTCTTGAATTCTATCAAACATTTTTTGGATGAAAACACATTCTCGGTTGTGATGATCAATGATCCAGTGAAAGCTTTAATGCAAATTCTTCGGAGTAAACCAGACCTGATTTTACTAGATGTGGAAATGCCAAGTTTAGATGGATATGAGCTATGTTCATTATTACGAAAACATTCAGCTTTTAAAAATACGCCCATTATTATGGTGACTGGCAGAACAGGATTTATCGACAGGGCAAAAGCCAAAATGGTCAGATCATCAGGCTATTTGACTAAACCTTTTACACAATCAGATTTACTAAAAATGGTTTTTAAATACATTGGTTAATTTAGTAGTAATAGTAAATAAAAATAATCAAATTTAATAGTTTTAAGTTAGTTTTTAGGAGATTTAGTAGTGAGCCTGATTTTACTTGGCACAATTCTAATTGTAGAAGATTCTCCCAGCGAATTGGAACTAATGAGCCATTATCTCAAAGAGAGTGGTTACAACGTAATTAAAGCTACTGGTGCAAAAGAAGCTTTAGAAAAAGCTGCGTCACAAAAGCCCGATGTGATTGTTACCGATGTGGTTATGCCTGAAATGAGTGGATTTGAATTGTGTCGCTCTTTGAGAAGAAACCCAATTACTGAAAAAGTGCCGATTGTGATTTGCAGTTCTAAAAATCAGGAGATTGACCGATTTTGGGCGATGAAACAAGGTGCTGATGCTTATATAACAAAACCTTACACTCGTGACCATCTCCTGCATACTATTAAATCAGTGGTAATTTGAATCAATGACTAGTTCAAAAATTACACTTTCCTCGAAACAAACCTACAATAATTCGGGAGATGGCTATCTGAAGTTTCAACTAAATCAGCAGACTGCTGCTGTTTTATCGATGAAGTATACGCAAGAAGCGATTATTGTGCCTGTTGAGTCTGTAACCTCGATGCCAAATATGCCCGCCTGTATACTAGGATTAATGAATTGGCGGAGTCGGATAATTTGGGTAATTGATCTGCCAAGAATGCTAAATTTACAATCCCTAGATAATAGACTACGGCAGTACAATGCAATTGTTATCAGAGTGGAATCGCTGCTGTTGGGCTTAGTTGTGCAAGAAATCAAAGGTACAACTAAGTTCTTATCTGATGATGTTCATTCTCCTGTGGGACAGGTTGCATCTAGTTTAGTTCCTTATTTACGTGGCTGTGTTGTGCAACAGAAAGAAATATTATTGGTATTAGATGCACAGGCGATTGTGCAGTCTTCCATTCTCCGCAGTGATTAGGGTCTACTACTAAAAAGATTTTTAGTGTTCTTATTCACATACTTAGGGGAAATCCTTTATGTTTAATAAAACTGACACGGCTAAGAGTGGTGATGCTCAAAATCGGGCATCAATGATTTCATCTCAAAAAGTTATTAATGGTAGAGTGCAACTAACGAATAACCCAACTACGGAAATTTCTCATAATTCTCCACGCAACCAAGCAGATGCCTATTTTAAAAGGCTTAGCTTGGATACGAAAGCGACAATTTTGGCGATCGCAATCGGTATACTACCAGTATTGGGCATAGGCGCGATCGCCTACAGTTTTGTCAACAAATCGATTACTAAGCAAATTACTCAATCTCAAGAAGCTGAAGCAGCTGGCTTAAGCGATAAAGTCAACCGTTTCATGTTGGAACGCTATGGAGATATTCAAGTCCTCTCGAATTCGCCAGTGTTGACAAATCCTCAAGCTAGCGTCAGCACAACTACTCAAGAAAAGCAAGCAGTTCTAGATGGCATTGTCGAAGCTTATAAAGCTTATGACAGTGTTGCCTTTTTTGATCTTCAAGGCAACTCGATTGTCCAATCCACAGGCGAAACTCTGGATAATCACAAAGACCGTAACTATTTTCAAGATGCTCTGCAAAAAGACGCTCCTGTTATCAGTAAGGCTGAAGCTTCAAAAAGTACAGGTGTCATCAGCATTTACATAGCTGCACCCGTTAAAGATAAAGTTACAGGTCAAAGCATCGGCGTGGTAAGAGCGCGTATGCCCCTAAAATCTTTAAACGAGGTAATTGAAAACTACGCAACCCGACATCAATACTCTCTAGTTGATGCTTCGGGAAAAGTTTTTCTGAGTTCACAAAAGCAATTCTTGGGTAAACAGGCAAAGGCTGAGTATCCTATAGCTAAACTGCTAGTGGACAAAAAGGTAGATAGTTTCACAGCAGTTCCTAAAACTTACAACAAGCAAGAACTAGTAAGTTATGTGCCATTTAGAAAGCTCGATGGCTTGCCAGATTTAAATTGGCAAGTGCTTTTATCTACAGATACAGCAATTGCATTTGAGCCTCAAAAACAATTATTGTGGATTATCGCAATTGGGACAGCATTAACAGCCTTGATTGTGGGAGCGATCGCATCTTGGTTAGCCAAGCGTACCACGCAGCCAATTCTGAATGCGACTGCGGCATTGACAGAGCTAAGTAAAGGTAAATTCAATACCCGTCTGGTGATAGAAACAGAAGACGAATTAGGAGTATTGAATGCAAAGATTAACCAGATGGCTGAACAATTGCAGGTCTTAGTTAAAGAACAAGAACTAGATATTGAAGGAGCAAAGTTACTTGCAGATATTACCCTGCGAATTCGGAGAATTCTGAAAACCGAAGATATTTATCAAGCAGCAGTCAAAGAAGTGCAGCAAGCGCTGAATACAGACCGGGTAATCATCTATAACTTGAATCCAGATACTTGGGATGGCATCGTTGTTGCAGAATCGGTAACTGGTAATTGGCCGAAAATGCTTGGAGTACAAATCGACGACCCCTATTTTCAAGAACGCTACGTAGAAGCGCATCAAGATCATCGAGTGCAGGCAATCGCCAATATTCATCAAGACCAAAGCCTGAAAAATGCCGATAGTTACATTCAACTGTTGGATAAATTTGCCGTCAAAGGTATTTTGAGCATACCGATTTTTGCTCAAGAACAACTCCTAGGCTTACTAATTGCTCATCATTGCGAAATTCCTAGGATTTGGCAACAGCCGGAAATTGACTTGTTTCAACAAATAGCAACTCAAGTCGGCTACGCCTTAGAACAAGCCAAACTGCTTGAAAAGATAGAACAAGCCAAGACAACGGCAGAACAAGGCTCAGATCAGGAACGGCAACAAAAAGAAGCACTACAACAGCAACTTTTAGAACTGCTCAACGATGTAGAAGGTGCAGCCAGAGGCGACCTAACAGTGCGTGCAGACGTAACCGCTGGAGAAATAGGCACTGTTGCCGACTTTTTCAACTCCATTGTCGAAAGTCTCCGGGATATTGTTACCCAAGTTAAACAAGCTGCTACTCAGGTGAATGGTGCAGTTGGCTCTAATGAAGTAGCCATCCGCCAACTAGCAGAGGAAGCACTCACCCAAGCTGCCGAAATCAACCATACTCTAGATGCTGTTGACCAAATGACGCAGTCTATGCAAGTCGTAGCCGAAAACGCTCAACAAGCTGCTACCATTGCTAACCATGCTACCCAAACTGCCACCAAGAGTGGATACGCAATGGATTTGACAGTACAAAATATCCTGTCTCTGCGGGAAACCATTGGTGAAACTGCCAAGAAAGTCAAGCGTTTGGGAGAATCTTCTCAACAGATTTCCCGCGTGGTATCTTTGATTAACCAAATCGCGATCCAAACCAACTTACTCGCCATCAACGCCGGTATTGAAGCAGCACGTGCGGGTGAAGAAGGTCAAGGTTTTGCCGTAGTTGCAGAAGAAGTCGGTGAACTTGCAGTCCGAAGTGCAGCTGCAACCCAAGAAATTGAACAAATTGTTGGTAATATCCAACGAGAAACCAGTGAAGTGGTGCAAGCAATGGAACTAGGCACTACCCAAGTAGTAGAAGGTACTCGAATTGTGGAGGAGGCAAAGCAAAGTCTAGGTCAGATTTTGGATGTATCACGTCAAATCGACTCTTTAGTACAGTCAATTTCTACTGCAACCACATCTCAGGTACAAACATCCCAAACTGTCAGACAATTAATGAAAGACCTCTCTGCTGTATCACAACGCACCAGCGATTCTTCTCGCCAGGTTTCTGAATCTCTGCAACAAACTGTCGAGATCTCTCAAGAGTTGCAGGAGACAGTTGGTACATTTAAAGTCAGTTAAGTAAGTTATGTGTCATTTGTCCTTTGTCCTTTGTCCTTCGTTATTTGCTAGTGACTAATGACCAATGACTAATGACCAATGACTAATGACCAATGACTAAGGACAAAAACCATGTCACAGGACAAAGAATTAGAAATCCAGATGCAATTTCTGGAAGAAGCAACTGATTACTTGAATACATTAGAAGGGGTATTACTGGAAATCGACACCAGTAACCGCATCGATTTGGATAAAATCAATGCTGCACTCCGAGCTGCTCACTCCATTAAAGGTGGTGCGGGCATGATGGGATTTCGGGCACTGAGTGATTTAGCTCATCGTTTAGAAGATTCTTTTAAAGTTTTAAAAACCCGAAAAAACTCCCTAGAAATTGACACTCAGTTGCAAAGTTTACTGTTATCTGGAGTTGACTGGCTGCGTCAAATAGTGGACTTGCTCTCAGAAGGAAATACTGTTGAAGAACAGTGGTTGGCCACCTTTTGTTACCCCATTTTTGATGAGCTGCACGATCGCCTAGGCGACCCCACTCCTGAAGACGCCACGACCATGCTTTCACCAGAGGATGGACAAGATATCATCCCCTTGCTATTTGAAACAGAGGTAGAAGGCTGTTTACAGCGTTTGGAATCTATATTGGGCGATAGCGAGCAGCCTGGTTTGCACGAAGAAGTTGTGATCATGGCAGCGGAATTAGGCGGTTTGGGGGAAATGCTCCAGTTACCAGCTTTTACCCAGCTGTGTGAGTCAGTAACGCAGCATTTAGAAGCAGTAACCTCCGATCGCATTCCCGAAATTGCCCAATTAGCATTAGAAGCGTGGCGGCGATCGCAAGCTTTAGTTCTGACAAATCAATTAGATAATCTGCCTACAGAAATTGAATTCGGTGGAGTGGCAAATACATACACTCAATCTGAGTCATTCTCAACAGCAGAAACAATAGCTCAGTTCCTCGCCACAGATGTAACTGACACCAATCTCCACGATATAGAAATAATCTCAACGGATAATTTACAACCAGAGCAAACTGAAGAGAATTGGCTAGTAAATGAACCAATTGCTACCAATTTCACTTTTTTGGATACAGATATTGCTAATGACGTGGCTGCTGTCAACATCCCACCAAGCACAATAGTTGCTGGAGAAGTTGCTACAGATTCGGAATTTGTTGAACGCAAAAATGAGTCAGTTGGTGTTGGCAAAGAGCGTGAACTTCAAGAAAATAACGTCAGAGTTCCCAGCAAACAACTTGAGCAAATTAATGATTTATTTGGAGAACTGATTGTCCAACGTAATGGATTGAACTCGCATTTAGAAAGATTACGCAAGCTAGTACGTCACCTGAATCAGCGAGTACAAGTTCTCGAACGAGAAAATCAAGAACTTCGTACAGCATACGACAAAATGGCGACTCAAACTGTGATGCCATCCGGTATGTCATCTAATAATATAGAACCTAACTCGATATCTGAAGATAACTATCAAACACAAGGCATAAAAAGAGGATTTGATACCTTAGAAATGGATCGCTACAACGACTTAAACCTGTTATCACAGGAAGTCATGGAAACCATTGTTCAGGTACAGGAAGTCACAACTGATATTCAACTGAGCGTTGACGATACAGATCAGATTGCTCGCAAACTTAATAAAACATCGAAACAGTTACAGACAAAACTCAATCACATCCGAATGCGTCCGCTGTCCGATTTAGTCGAACGTTTTCCTAGAGCCTTGCGCGAGCTAAATGTAGAGTATGGGAAAAATGTACAATTAAAACTTGAAGGTGGCAACACCCTAATTGAACGCAGCATTTTGGAGGCTTTGAATGAGCCTTTAATGCACCTGTTAAGGAATGCCTTCGATCATGGTATCGAAGAACCTGCGACACGCTGCACCTTGGGTAAACCAGAACAAGGATTGATTGAAATTAAAGCCACTCACCACAGTAATCGCACCCTTATCACTATGCGTGATGATGGTCGGGGCATTTCTTTAGAGAAAATTCGCGCTCGCGCCCTAGCAATGGGATTAGATGCTTCTCTACTCGCTAGTGCTAGCGATGAAGAACTGTTATCACTAATTTTTGAACCAGGTTTTAGCACTTCCGACCAAGTTACAGCATTATCTGGTCGCGGTGTCGGGATGGATATAGTTCGCAACAACCTCAAACTGATTCGTGGAGATGTCAAAGTTGATACAGAGTGGGGTATCGGCACGACCTTTACCCTATCAGTACCGTTTACACTTTCCGTAGCACGAGTTTTGTTGGTAGAAATCAACAGAATACTCTTGGCATTTCCTACAGATGTCATTTCGGAAATATTCTTATTTCAAAACGACCGAGTTTTCCCAATGGCGGGTAGTGAAGTTTTGAATTGGCAAGGAACTATGCTACCGCTGATTCGCCTTGGCCGCTACTTAGAGTTTAATTGCCCGCGTTACGATAGCCCAGAACTAGAAACTCCGCCAGCGATTAATGCTAGCAGCGTGTTAGTAGTCAAAAGCAATAATCAGCCAGTCGCCATACAAGTAGACCGTTGCTGGGGTGAACAGGAAGTTGCCATCCGTCAAGTCGAGGGAAACATACCTCTACCTGAAGGCTTTAGCAATTGTACGATTCTCGGCGATGGTCGAGTAGTAGCCCTAGTTAATACCAACGAGTTGCTGTATTGGATTGCTACTAATCAGCGTACCCCTAGAAGCAATCAGTTGCCGTCAGCCAGGTTAAAAACAGCGTTCCTCATGTTTGAGGACGAAAAAGTACCAGCAACCCCTGCTAATCAGAAAGGCACAATTTTGATCGTAGATGACTCGATTAATGTTCGTCGCTTCTTAGCCCTGACTTTGGAAAAAGGGGGGTATCAAGTAGAACAAGCTAAAGACGGTCAAGATGCTTTAGAAAAACTTCAGAGTGGTTTGCAAGTCCAGGCCGTGATTTGTGATATTGAAATGCCTCGCCTTGATGGTTATGGCTTTCTAGATCGTGTAAATACAGACGTTGATATGAGAAATATTCCCGTTGCCATGCTGACCTCTCGTAGCAGTAATAAACATCGGCAACTGGCAATGCAACTAGGTGCGCGAGCCTACTTCTCTAAACCTTATAACGAGCAAGAATTACTACGAACAATGGATGAAATAATTTGTACTGTAGCCGGAGCGACATCTAATTAAATTCAACCGGGGATTTTGTGTCAGGTAGTAAGTGTCTTTTTCCTAAAAAATTTTCAAGCCTGTCCTCTGTTCCCTATTCCCTGTTCCCTGCCATATAGCCTCAGATAGATTCTGCTTTGGAGGATTGACACTTGGTAAAATCATACCAAGATCAGAAATATATACCAATTCAATTGGTAAAAATATGCCAAGAAAAGAACAAGGATGGGTTACATTTCAAACATCAGAAGAGGAGCGGAAAATACTAGAAGAATTCTGCCAGCAGTCTCAGCGTACAAAAACTGAGATCCTTCGAGAACTAGTACGCGGTCTGAATGATCACTCTTCAACACCAGCACCAATACCAACCAAGCAGAAGATCAAGGAGAATGTTGACGCTCCTGATATAAAAATTAATAGTCAAAAGAAACTGTTAAAAGTTAGCTCCCGTAATGTGCTGAAGGGAGTTGTTAAACGAGTGATTACAGGAGCAGTTAATACTGAGGTAACGCTAGAGATTGTTCACAAAGTTGAGTTAACCTCGATGATCACCAGAGTGTCAGCAGAGGAATTAGAACTGTCTGAAGGAACAGAAGCCTATGCAGTCATCAAGTCCAATGATATAGTCATTGCTAGGGAATAGAAGGTATTTTATTAATACCAATTTTTAGGAAACTTACACTTAATAGTTGGTCAAAACTTATCAGGCAAACTAAGGATTTTCTATCATAACCTTACTAAATATATGATGTTTGATTTATGTCAGCCATCATATATTTAGTTTGATTATTGTCGTAAATTCTGAGTTAATTCTCTGGAAATGAAATACTTCCAGAGTCTTTTATTAAGCTTCAACTTTTACACCTTTCCAGAAGGCAACATAGCCCTCAATATTCTTAGCCTTTTCTTTAGCGCTGGGATAGTACCAAGCAGCGTCTTTGTTGACTTGACCATCAACATCGATGCTGTAGTAACTAGCGACACCTTTCCAAGGACAAGTGGTATGGGTGTTAGTTTCCTGAAAGTACTGCTTGTTAATTGCATCAGCAGGAAAATAATGGTTGCCTTCTACAACTACGGTATTATCGCTCTCGGCTAAAACAGTTCCATTCCAAATTGCTTTCGGCATAAGTAACTTTGCGAATAAACTATACACATAACATTTTGACACTATTTATTTGTAGTGAATTTATGGAACCTGTGACGCTGACGGCTATTGTGACTGCGATCGCTGCCTTGGTGCAACTGCTGCAATCAAAAACTGTGAATGACTCCACCCGTAAGCAGGCAGCACATAGCTTAAGGATAATTTTACAGTATAATAAGCATCGCTTTGAGGTAATCAAAGCTTTAAGTGGTTATAATTGCTATGGTGTCTTTTGGGAATGCGCCCAGAATATGCCTTACCCCGATTTCTATCAAGCTTGGCATTACTCCAAGTTTTCTACTCGTGCAATGCGAAGCTTAGAGGAAATCCTCTTCACAAGAATAATTTAAGTACTTTTGCAGCAGCGACGTTACAAATGTCGTGCGGTCAGTAATGACAGCTTGCCCATTTGTTACGAACGTCGTAATGTTGGTCACAAACGTCGTAATGTTGGTCACAAACATCGTAATGTTGATGACGAAAGTCGTAATGTTGGTCACGAACGTCGTAATGTTAGCAATGAAAGTCGTAATGTTGGTAACGAATGTCGTGATATTTGTGGCAAATGCTTATATTGTTGTTACTAACAAGCAATAAATGCCAGAATCAAAGCTACCCGCTATTCACGTCTAATTGGTAAAATACGCACCCTCGATTGAGCTTGGTCAATCGTGATCAATGCGCCTGACTCTAGTAAAGACTCAAACTGATTTAGAGCTGAAATCACTAGATTTTCGATACTGTTCGGCAAAATATCCTGGGTGCGAACTTGAATTACACTAGGGCTATCAGCACTTGTTGCAGCTAACAAGGAGCCGAAATCTAAATCGTGGGTAAAAACGATATAACCATTAATCTTGCCCACTCCATAATTATTGAATCCTTCTCACGGGGGTTGCCAATGGTAGACCAGTGGACAGATAAAATACTGTACCTCTCAAAAACCGCAACCCAATCAGGGGAAAGGTTCATAATCAATCAAAATTTTCATGCACTTCTTAGAGGCACTTCAATTTCTTCAACTGGCCATGCAGCATAGGCAAGCGCCTCATAAATATCAGCTTCTTCCAGGTAGGGATATGCCTTGAGAATATCGTTATTACTGTGTCCAGATGCCATTAACCCAACAATAGTACCAACAGTGACACGCATTCCTCGAATGCAGGGTTTACCGCCCATCACTTCTGTATTGCGGGTAATTCTAGTGATATTTTGCATGGTTGTTGCCTCACTATGTGGGATTATTAAATTGAGAAACCAGAAATAACTGCGTCCATATTTTCTATTATCTGACCTTTCCCATTAAGTGGTAAAACGTTTATGTTATTGTTACTAACGCCTTTTACTTTAGTTATGCTGCTAATATTTTAGCTAATAAATTAACTCATGCAAAATTCAAGAAACACAGAAAAGTTAGCATATTATTTATGATTTTATAGGCTTGTTATCAACTACTTATGCAGAACGCAAGCAAAAAAGCGATCGCCATACTTCATTATTTCAATCTTAACAAGCTTTATTGTGTTAAACTTGCTCCAATCAAAGCAATTACGCACCTTATTCAAATTGGTTAATAGCTTCAATTTTATCTGAAATGTTGCGTATTTTGTTTTTATACTCAACAGGTATTTCAATTTTTCCGTTGTTAACTCTAGCGTTAAAATGTGTGTTTGTAGTCATTGGTTTTTAGCTTCAATTACCTATACTGTGGCTACTTTCCTTAATTATCGTCGTCACTTCCAGCAGGAGATTGTTAAAATCTTAATATATTCATAACTAAAAACTGACTAAGCGATCGCTTCTTCAATTCAAATCGCCTTAAATGCAAAAAGATGCCGTGATACAAAAATTCTAGAGTAATAAAGTTGAATGTTGATAGAACTACAACTTGGACAAAATTTCTGGTAATAACTGACTAGGAACTTTAGATAAAGCCAGATTTTGTCCTTGTATTCCTAACTCATTATGGAAAGCACGAATAGTTTTTACCACATAAGCAAAAGTTGTTTGATAGACTTCTGGTTGTTTGTTTAATCCATTTAAAGCTTGCAAATGGTTATCTAATGATGCTTCTAGGTGTTGAGAACGCGTCGTCTTATCCCCATTGAAAGAATTATCTACTACTAGCTGATAATGGGCTAGTCCCAGATTATTGTGAGTAGCTAGCAAATCAAAATTCAAAGAAGTATCATTAAGTGAGTAAGCCAGAGCAATAGCTTCTTCGTAAGCACTAATACATAGTTGCAGATACTTTTGCCGTACTTCTTTAGTTGTTTGAGATAGGTTTGCTAAATGCCAGTAGGCAGTACCTAGATTATTTTGTGTCGCGGCACAGGCGCTAGGAACCTGTGCTGGAGTGCGATACTTGAGAGCTTCACTATAGACATCAATAGCTAGCTGGAGATTTTCCGCTGGTTGTTCGTATTGTGCCAGATTCCAGCAAGCAGTACCGATGTTATTTTGAATCATGCCATACTTAAGTGGTTCTTGTTCAGGGCTGTAGTGTATGAGTGCCTGATTGTAAGCTGCGATCGCTTTCTTTAAATGCACAATCGGCTGATTATATTGCCCTAAATGCCAGTAAGCAGTACCCAAATTATTCTGACAAGCCGCATACTTTAATGAATCCATGTCAGCTGTCCGATAGCGGAGTGCTTCGCTGTAAGCTGAAACTGCTTGCTGCCAATTTTCAGATTGGTTAGAAAAACGCGCTAAATCACCATAAGCTGTCCCTAGATTATTTTGCACACGAGCGTAAGTTTCTGGATGTGTCTCTGGCGAGATCAGCTTTAATGCCAACTGATAAAATTCTATTGCCTGCTCTATATAAGTTTGTCCCTCTTCCAAATTGGGTGGTGTGCGGTATAGCATCCAGTAGAGTGTACCCAAGTCATTCAAGATATCTGGTAGTTGACTTGAAGTTTCGTCGTAGCTAATTGCCTCCTGATAGGCAATAATTGCCACCATGAGATTTTCGAGAGTTGACTGTCCTTGCTCAATGCGAAGGCGATATAAGCTACCCAAACGATGATAAGCTTCTGCCAGTAACTCTCCCGAAGCTTGCTGTGAGTGTAATGCTTCAATCTCTAACAAAATTTGCTGCGGTTGCCAGTAATCTTCTGTGTCTTGAGTAATCTTCGTATTAATTGTTGCTATTACTAACTCCGTTAACTCACTGCTAATGTAAGATAAAGACGACAGCGATTGCTCATTACTCCCACTGGCAGATCTAGTAGTAAATTCCTGTGGCTGTGGCACAGTGTTCAATAAATCTACTATTGGCGACGCAGTTTCTTGGGTTTTGTGTGGGTGATTTGCTTGTGCCTCTGTCTGCAAATCGTAATTTTCCTCAAACTTCATCTCAGTAGTTGCTGTTCTGAGTTCTACTGGGGTGACTGATTCATCTGGAATCGGTTGCTCAAGATTTCCTAAATCCAAACTTCTCGAATTAGAAAAACGTTCTGGATAACCTGAATTGTGCGTCGTTGGTGTCGGTTCTCCAGCAAACGTAAATACGCCAGTACGGCAACGCCAAAACTGTGGCGCTGATTGCTGAATAGCTGACAACCAAGGACGCGGTATCCACAACAGCAGATTAGAGTCTAAAAATCGGCTGGACTCTTGGGTAGAGAAATATTGTTGGCTTAAGCGGAGATAGTGCAAAAATAAACGCTGTATTGCCACTGGCTGCTTGGTTAGCTGCTCTACCCCTACAATCTGAAATCCTGGTATTGGCAAGGACTTCCCTGGACTATCTTTTGATGCCCCAACAATTGGTGGTGGATAATTAGCCAACCATTGATTTATCTGAACTATCGGATTAGGATCGTTTAGATTTAAACGCAACGTGACTAATCGCGGATAGGCTGGAGTGCTATTTTCTTGTGTATCTGATGGCTGATATAGCACTTGTCCAACAGGATAAGCCAATGTAGAGTGCAAACGAGCCGCAACTTGATTTCTCAAGTGTAAATCATCACACACTGCTAAAAAGAGTTGTCGCCGCAAGCCAAGACTTAGAGCAAGCTTTAGGCGGTGGT
Source organism: Nostoc sp. MG11 (assembly GCF_014904695.1). Lineage (GTDB taxonomy): Bacteria > Cyanobacteriota > Cyanobacteriia > Cyanobacteriales > Nostocaceae > Komarekiella. The sequence continues at coordinate 116,958 of NZ_JACXXN010000006.1, forward strand.
ATACTTGCCGATTCCAAGCAAAATTATCGTTGTGTGCAGTATCATTCACGCTCATGGCGGCTAAAGAGCCAAGACACAATGTATATCCCTCTTCTGGGCGCATCCAAGCAGACTAAAAGTGAATGTAGGTTCTGCTCAGGATAAATCAAGCTTTTAAGATTTGGTAGAATTAAAAAGTATATAATTATACTTAACGTCTAATTCAATTTTAACAAAAAATAAAAAAGCAGGCTCCTACTAAAATCGGAACCTGAAAAACCAAAACGATGAAGTTTTATTAAAATAGTTTATGCTCAACTGTTAGAAACAAAGAAGGCTACCACAATCAAACTACCAACCAAAACTGTAGCAGCGACACCAAGGAAAATGTAGGTTCGCTTTTGTCCATCAGTGGGAGGTTCTGCTTGATAAATCTTCGGTTCGCGGGCAAAATTATTCAGAAGACCGCCTTCTTCATTTGTATAGGGCATGAATTAAGTCCTTTATCCTGTCTTATCCTTCATTTAATGTTACATAAACTTTATATTTTGCCTTCTAAGTAGGAGATAAATCGTTACATTGGTCATTAGGCATTGAAAGGAGACAAGGTAGAGACTTCTTCAATAGACCTCTTGCAAAAATATATTTTTGCACCTTCGGGTAAAGGGTAAAGGTTAAAGGGGAAGGGTTGTAAGTCCCTTTACCCTTTACCCCTCAACCTTTACCCTGACTTTTGCAAGAAGTCTAATAATTCCTCCCAATCCTCATTCCCCAATCCCTAACTAGTAATTGTCCCAGTTAGAGGTGAACTAGGGCTGGCGTAGTCTTTGATGGGCATTCTGCCGGCAAGGTATGCTAGACGGCCGGCGACTGTTGCCAAATTCATGGCGCGAGCCATTGCTGCTGGGTTTTGGGCAAGGGCGATCGCACTATTAATCAACAAAGCATCTGCCCCCAATTCCATCGCCTCTGCGGCTTGGGAGGGCGAGGCAATACCAGCATCTACCACCACTGGCACAGTTGCATTTTCGATAATTATTTGGATGTTGGCAGTTGTTTTCAGCCCTTGTCCAGAACCAATCGGCGAAGCTAAAGGCATTACCGTGGCACAGCCTACATCTTCTAAACGCTTGGCTAGCATGGGGTCAGCATTAATATAAGGTAATACCGCAAAGCCTTCTTTAACTAGTTGTTCTGCTGCTTGTAGTGTCCCAATCGGATCTGGGAGCAAATACTTAAGATCAGGTATCACTTCTAACTTGACGAAGTTATTATCTTCTTGCCCCAACAATTTCGCCATTTCTCGCCCCAAACGGGCAACCCGAATCGCCTCTTCGGCTGTTTGACAACCTGCGGTATTAGGTAACATCCAGATTTTTGTCCAATCTAGGGCTTCAGCTAAACCTTCATGTCCGGGTGCTTTGGTTTGTACCCGTCGCACAGCCACAGTGACAATCTGGCAGTCGCTAGCGACGACACTTTGTTGCATTTCCTCAATGCTGCGATATTTGCCTGTTCCCGTTAGTAAGCGAGATTGGAAGGTTTTGCCAGCAATAATTAGTGCTGAGTCCTGAGTGCTGATTTTTGTTAGCGGTAGCGGGGCGTCTAGCCCTTGTTGAGTACTGAGTTCCGAGTTTTGCGAGGATACGGTAGGGCGATGCCCGTTGGAGAAATTGGCAGAGTGAGTGAGCATGGAAGTGTGAGTAGATGGCTGAGCGTGAAAGCGCGAATAGTGGAAATCAGAAAGTAAAGGGTCAGACTTCTGCTGACAGATTAAATCGGCTATTAATGCCGCTGTTATGGGCGCAAGCAGAATTCCATTGCGGTAATGACCAGTAGCAAAGGTTAAATTTTTACAATGGCTAGCACCAATAATAGGTAATTCATCGGGGGTGGCTGGGCGAAATCCCCACCAGAATTCCTGGATAGGATAATGCTGTAATTGAGGATATAAGCGGATAGCTGCCTGTAGTAATGTTTGAATACCATCTGGGGTATTGTGGGGGGTAAAGCCAACATCTTCAACCGTTGCCCCAATGATGAGCGATCGCTTCTCTTTTAAAGACGCTGCGCGATCGCGTCTCGGTACAATGTAAATATCCTGCCCAAACAAAACCCGCTGCAAGGGCAATTCCGGCACAAATTCTGGTACTTGCACACTCAACATTTGTCCTTTTCTAGGACGCACAGGTAGTGGTAATAATTCATTTGACCAAGCACCCGTGGCTAAAACATAGTGTGCAGCGCGGATTAGTCCAGCATTGGTTTGAACACCAAGAACTTGTCCCTGTTGTTGCCTAATTGCTTCTACTGTAATACCTTCTTTGAGTTCAACACCAAGGGACTCGGCCGCTGTCCACAGTACATGTGCTAAAGCTCGATTATTAACTTGTGCATCTTCAGGATACCACCAGCCACCAGCTACCTCTGCTCCCAATCCTGGCTGATATTGATGAATTGCTTCTTTGTCTAACCAGTAAGCTGGAGAGAGGGGCGAAGTGGCAGATAAGGGAGTATTTTCTTCCCCAGCTTCCCCTGCTGCCCTGCTCTCTTCAAAGATGGGTGCTAGGATACCGCAGGGCCAGTAGCCAGTATTTAAGCCAGTCAGTTCTTCTAGTTTATGTGTCCAGTCGGGATATAAAGCACGCGATCGCCAACACAAGGAATGCATTGCCCCATTCGGGATGTTTTCCGCATCTGGTGCTAACATCCCAGCGGCGGCGTGGCTAGCTGCGGCAGAGAAATCACGACAAAGCACGGTGACATATGTCCCGCGCAGTTTTAGCTCAATGGCGATCGCTAAACCAATAACGCCACCACCAATAATTACAATCTCACTAGTCATTAGTCATTAGTCATTTATCATTAGCCATTTCTTATTAGTACATAACTAATAACTCAATAACTAATAACTTACGACTGATAACTCATAACTTGTAACTAATGACTAGTACCGCTACGCGGAATTCATAATTCCTGTACCGCAAGCGGTTCATTGATTTGGAATGAGTGGTTTGTGTCCACCATGCTGTACTAGTACAGTACAGTAAAAATAAGCTAGACAGTTAAAAACAAACAAAAAAACAGATTTCATGAGCATTATAGACTTCTATATTCTGTCTAGCCGCTTTTTGTCCTAGCAACCGCTACCATAAAGCTCGAATTGGTTCGTTGCTTTGATTTCCATCAGTTGATTGAGTATCTGTGAATTGGGTGTCTGTTGTATCGGTTTCATCGGTCGCGTTATTCTGAGCAACGCTAGTTCTGCTTTCATCTCTGTCAGATGCAACACTGCCCCTACTTTCATTTGTTTGAGATGTATCTTCATTCCTGCTGCCAGCAGTACTATTAACATTGATATTAGCTGGAAGAACTCTGGCTTTTTTGTCAGTGGGAGCGTTAGCGCTTTGTTGTCCGCCCATAGGAAAATTGATGCCTAGTAATGTACCAAGCAAAATCGCCAAGCCGCCAGCCATGAGAATTAAGGGTGTCCATCTACCCATCTTGTTTTGCTCCTTTTTAACCTTCTGGTGTCCACACTATTTGAGAACCTTAACCGGAAAATCCATCAAATTTTGTCACTTTCACATTGCCTAAACCTGAATTTGACAGGCTAAACGCAGGTCTGCTGTAGGAGAATGAGAAAGAAGCGATCGCCCTTGGCGTGCTCGAAGCAATCGCATTCATCAGGTCTTGTGGCTTAACCACAGACCATTGTCGCGCTTTGCCACGCCAATTCGCGGCTGATACTTCGCTTTCTACCTTAACCGCACAGGTAGCATAACTGCCGATTATGTGACAGTTTATTACCTTAGCACCGCTATTGTAGAGGTCAATACCATTTTGCTGCAAAATGTTTCGTAAATTGGCTCCGATATCGTCCGTATATGACCTAATCTGTCTTTCGCTCAAGTGCAAACTGAAGGCAAGACGGCTAGATACTTGCTTAAAGCAAGTGCGTCCGAGTGGAAGCATTACGCCCTCGCATTCAATTGTTTTACCTTCAGCTAGAACCTTAGGCATTTTTAGATTGCCAAACTGGGTTTTTGTTGTATATTGACACATTGCCTGGAAAGTTGTCTCGTCGGTCCAGTTTTATGACCACAAATCCCTCACCTCAACTTTGGCTCTATGACACTACACTACGGGATGGCACTCAGCGCGAGGGGCTATCAGTATCGATAGAAGATAAGTTACGCATTGCCCGGAGACTCGACCAACTGGGAATTCCCTTCATTGAAGGTGGTTGGCCTGGCGCTAATCCTAAAGATGTACAATTTTTCTGGCAACTCCAAGAAGATCCGCTCAAACAAGCAGAAATTGTTGCTTTTTGTTCAACTCGACGCCCTAACATGACTGCCGCAGATGAACCGATGCTACAAGCTATTCTGGCTGCGGGAACTCGCTGGGTGACGATTTTTGGTAAGTCTTGGGATTTACATGTCACAACAGGCCTCAAGACGACATTAGAAGAAAATTTGGCAATGATTCGTGACACGATTGAGTATCTCCGTTCTCAAGGGCGTCGCGTTATCTACGATGCCGAACATTGGTTTGATGGCTACAAGCATAATCCAGATTATGCTTTACAGACATTAGAGGCGGCGATCGCATCTGGTGCTGAATGGCTAGTCCTCTGTGATACCAATGGCAGCACTTTGCCTCATGAAATTAGCCAAATCGTTCAAGATGTCAATGGTCATTTGTCATTTGTGAGCCAGTGCGTTGCGGAGGTTCCCTCCGTTGAAGCAACTGGTGTCATTTGTCAAGAACTAATGACCAAGGACAAAGGACAAAGGACAATTCCCAAAATTGGAATTCACACTCATAACGATTCGGAAATGGCAGTTGCTAACGCAATAGCCGCCGTTATGGCAGGGGCAAACATGGTACAAGGCACAATCAACGGTTACGGTGAACGTTGCGGTAATGCCAACCTCTGTTCGTTAATTCCTAATTTACAACTGAAGTTGGGTTACAGTTGTATCACAGAAGACCAGCTAACGCAACTTACAGAAGCTAGTCGTTTTGTCAGCGAAGTAGTGAACCTTGCCCCTGATGAACACGCCCCCTTTGTAGGACGTTCGGCTTTTGCTCACAAAGGTGGTATTCATGTATCAGCCGTGGAACGCAATCCCCTGACTTACGAACATATTCAGCCAGAACAAGTCGGAAATCGTCGCCGCATTGTGATTTCTGAACAGTCTGGACTCAGCAATGTTCTAGCCAAAGCCCGCACTTTTGGGATTGAACTCGATCAGCAAAAGGCAGAGGCTAGGCAAATTCTTCAACGTCTCAAAGATTTGGAGAGTGAAGGATTCCAATTTGAAGCAGCAGAGGCAAGTTTTGTACTATTGATGCACGAAGCTTTGGGGGGTCGCCAGCAATTCTTTGAAATCAAAGGGTTTCAAGTCCACTGTGATTTGATTGAGGGAAAAGCAACTAGCAACGCCTTAGCCACAGTTAAAGTAGCTGTTGACGGTAAAAATATTCTGGAGGCGGCAGAAGGCAACGGCCCGGTGGCAGCTTTGGATGCAGCTTTACGTAAGGCTTTAGTAAACTTTTACCCTCAAATAGCGACTTTTGAATTGACAGATTACAAAGTGCGGATTCTCAACGGACATACGGGCACGGCGGCAAAAACCCGCGTGTTGGTAGAATCAGGTAATGGTCATCAACGCTGGACTACGGTAGGGGTTTCGACCAATATTTTGGAGGCTTCCTATCAAGCTGTGGTTGAGGGTTTGGAATACGGTTTGTTGTTGCACTCCCAAGCGGAGGCTGCGGTGAAAGCTTGAAGTTGACAAAAGACACCACATAGCTATCGATGGTATCTAAGTTCTTTTACCTAAGAGAATTGGGAAGCGATCGCGCAACAGTTTATGTGCGATCTTTCCTATTTTCTGCTCAATCAACCTATGTAGGAGGAGCTAGGTAGAAATAATTTATCGAATAAATGTAGTTATGTTGCTGAAAACGAGGCAGGAATATGAGGGAAACGCTAACTCAAAAGATACAGACTGACTTTGACCTAATTGCATTACTGAAGCAGCCAACATGGAATCACAACAGTCATTATCATAGTTTCCTGCTGAAACAACTACCAACCCACTGTGCAAACATTCTTGAAATCGGTTGCGGTACTGGGGCATTTTCTCGTTTGTTGGCTCAACGCTCTAACAGGGTTATTGCGATAGACTTATCTCCCAAAATGATAGAAGTGCTAAGCGCCAGTGTGAGTGTTATACGAATATCGATTTTCAAGTAGCTGACATCTTACAGTGGGAGTTTCCAGTTGATCATTTTGATGCGATCGCCTCTATTGCGACCTTCCACCATTTGCCACTGGAGAGCTTACTGCCCAATTTGAAAACTACATTGAAACTGGGTGGCAAGTTAATAGTTTTGGACTTGCTAGAACATGAGATTGTACGGGATAGCTTGAGTGATGTGATTGCTGTCCCACTTAGCTGGATATTCCAAGTGTTTAGAAATAGGCGTATCAGACCGACACTGGAAGCAGTGGAAGCATGGAGAGAGCACGGTCGTACAGACAAGTACTTAACTCAATCTCAAGCACAGCAAATTTATACAGAAGTGTTAACGGAAGCAATCGTCAGAAAGCATCTGTTGTGGCGTTATTCAGTAGTATGGGAAAAATAGCGTGTTGCAGGTAACCGAGAAACGCTATAATTTCAGCCTAAGCTTTTGTTGTGCCATTTTTAACTCGTCGAACTTACGTTAAAAAAGGTAAAAGGAATTACTTTTACGTTTTGCTTTTTTCGTGACTAGTGCCCAGTACTGATATTGTTAAATTAGTGGCTTATTTACCGTGAATCCAAAGATAGTGGCTCAATTGCCAATTCCAGACAAATAATAATTGTTACTCCCACACCTAACACGCCACCGACAATATAGGCACAGATATAAAAAGCTAATGCTGCAAAGACATGGCCGATGCCTGCGACAAGGACTTCATTCTACACAATGTTCTAAGAGAAATTTTCCCAGGCTTGGGCAAGCAATTTGCTCAGCCAGCGTCGTTGTTGCCGATCCAGCATTGAGTCATCCGCTAACACCTGAGCGGTTAATTCTTCTAAGGATTGACCCTGAGCGCGGACAATTTTAACGACTCCAGCGATCGCAGCGGCAACTAATTCTTCATCAATAGGCTTTTGTCGCAGGGCAACAATTTCTTGGGGGCTGTCTGGAATGGGATAATTCATGGCGTGGGTTAACAGAAATAAAAAATGAACAATAAATTTGACAAACTCTTAAAATTTCTTCACTGAATCTTTATGCAACTAATAGGGCGGAGTTTAGCGTACTTTCTGCCTTTGTAAAATCTGTCTTAGTGAGTAGATTGATCGGAGATGTCAGGGAAAGATGAGAGAAATCCTTTATTTAGAAATTCCGACTCCGGATACGGCGTCTGTACGTAACTGGTTGCAAACAGATTTTAAACCAGGAAATGGGGAAAAGGTGCTGACCCCGGAAGGCTTTCGCCTGAGAACACCTGCTGGAACTACAAATGCTAGTGAGGCTATTCCCAAAAAATTACCTAGTGAACTTTCTGTATTTGTCTGGTCAGTGCAACGAACTACCTATCTGAAAATCTTCCGTTGGGCAGATCAACACTTTCCTGGAGAGGGGCAAATCCTGCAACGTCTGACCACAGAAATCAGAAGCCGTTTTCCGCATCACTACCCAGAACCGCCTGCGATTGATCTATCCCAACAATCAATTTTTGCAGCACTAAGCTCTGTCTATCCCCTCACAGTTAAGTATTTTCAGAAAATGCCCAATGGTGAATATGACCTAAAGCGTGCCTATTGGTGGGAACAAAGATGGCGTGAAGGGGTACGCAATCCCCAGGAGCCGCGTCAAGTTGTGTTTTCCCAATCAGTAGGAACAAGAGCAGGGGGAGCAGGGGGAGCAGGGGGAGCAGGGGGAGCAGGGGGAGCAGGGGGAGCAGGGGAAGCAGGGGGAGCAGGGGAAGCAGGGGGAGCAGAGAGAAGTCTGAGCGGCGGCTTCCGCCGCTCAGAACTTCTCCTGTCGGAGACGCTACGCGAACGGGGGGGGGATAGGAAAATAACATCCTCCTCATCTTGCACCTACGACATCATCTATATTGGTGGCGCGTTAGGTGTGATTCATGCGGCAGTGATGGCAAAACTGGGATATAGAGTCTTGCTACTGGAGCGAATGCCTTTTGGACGGATGAATCGGGAATGGAATATTTCACGCGATGAGATTCAAAGCTTAGTTAACCTGGGTTTGGCAACGCCCGCTGAGTTAGAAACTATCATTGCTAGAGAGTACAAAGACGGATTCAATAAATTTTTTGATGCCAATAATCCATCCAAACTGCGATCGCCTGTCTTACACACACCCACAGTGCTAAATTTAGGCTTAGATTCCGAGAAGTGGCTACGGATGTGTGGTCAAAAATTACAAGCAGCAGGCGGTGAAATCTCCGATGAAACAGAGTTTATCCGCGCAGATATTGACAAATCACAAGTAATCGTTACAGTTAAGCATTTACCCAGTCAAACTGAGAAGCAACTAAGTGGACGACTGTTAGTAGATGCAATGGGATCTGCGTCTCCAATTGCCTGGCAATTAAACGGTGGTCGTGCCTTTGACAGTGTATGTCCGACAGTAGGAGCAGTAATTGAGGGCGGATTTGAGCCGGAAGTGTGGGATTCTCAGTATGGAGATGTTCTTTATAGTCACGGGGATATCTCGCGGGGAAGACAGTTGATTTGGGAATTGTTTCCTGGAGCAGATGAAGAACTGACAATTTATTTATTTCATTACCACGAAGTAAATCCGCAAAATCCCGGTTCATTGTTGGAGATGTACGAAGACTTCTTCACTATTTTGCCAGAGTATCGTAGATGCGATATGGACAAATTGGTGTGGAAAAAGCCGACATTTGGCTATATACCGGGACATTTTAGTATAGACAGTAGCGATCGCACAGTTGCCTTTGATAGATTGATTGCGATCGGTGATGCTGCATCACTCCAGTCTCCCCTGGTTTTTACTGGGTTTGGTTCCCTAGTTCGCAACTTAGAGCGCCTAACAACACTGTTGGACACTGCCCTCAAGCATGACCTGTTGAGTTTCCGACACTTGAATCAAATTCGCGCTTATCAAAGCAATGTTTCTGTGACTTGGCTATTTTCCAAAGGCATGATGGTTCCGACAGGAAAATTTTTACCACCCCAGCGGATTAATGCTATGCTCAATACCTTCTTTGGGTTGTTAGTAGACGAACCCCCAGAAGTGGCAGATAATTTTATCAAAGATAGGTGTGATTGGTTAACTTTTAATCGCCTAGCACTTAAGGCAGCTCGTAAAAATCCTACCTTGCTGCTGTGGATTTGGGAACTTGCTGGGCCAAGAGATTTGCTCAGGTGGCTAGGTAATTATTTTAACTTCGGTCGTCATGCCCTCGTCAGTGCTTTGCTGAGTGCATGGTTCCCGCACTTCCTGAACCGGATCAATCCTTGGCTGCAACCCCGCTATCCAGCATTGTGGTTGCGGCTGCTGACTATTAATTATGCGATCGCTAGTGGTAAACCGCGATCGCCTCATCAGGTAGCAAAAGTTACTCCAGAAATAATTCAGAAATCAGAAGCGAGAATTATGAATTAGTCCAGAGTCATTAGTAATTGGTCATTAGCTATTCAAATGACAAATGACAAATGACTATTGACTATTTGGGTGAAAATTCGGCAGTTCCACAGATGCTAATGACTTGCGCCCCTTGGGTGGACGTTGGGGATAAACTACCGGTGAGGGCGAATTGCCATCATTGATGTTGTCATCTGATGAATTTTCGGATAAATTAATTGCCGATAATTCCAACTGTGACCAGTAGTCTTCAGTTTCTTCAGCAGTCGTCTCAGTGTGAGGTGAAGTGCAAGAAACTGGTAAGTTATTGGCTGGTGAAATTACAACATCTGTTGTCCAAGAAGTAGAGGTAGTTGCAGGAGGATTTATTTCTTCCTCAACTGGCTCCTGAAATTCCTGTCTTGATGTAGTTTCTAGTTCTTCATCCTCATCATCTAAAATTGTTGCCAAGGATTCCCAGGTAGGCGTACCAGCCTGATTGCTGTCTGGTGGCGGTGAGGCAGATGCAGTCCCAGAGGCGAAAAACATTTGAATTAGACTATCTAATTGCTCATCTAGGTTTGATGACCCTAAAGGTGAAACTTCTGATGTATTTGGGGAATCATCAAGTTTTGGTGAAGGGTCTGGTTGTGCTGGTGTCGGCGTGTCTTTCTTGACTGACCAGTTCCAAGGTGATGGGGGAGGAGTTGGAGCGGGTTTATTTCTTTGGTATGAGGCTGGTGTTGACGATTCACTCCAAGGACTATCTGGATTTGCAGTCAAGTCTGATTCTCCTGACCAAGGTTTAATTGGCTGTGCGTCGGGAAACAAAGACCGAGCTTTTCTCGAAAATCTGCCTTGTCCGCTGGTTATGTCTTTAGGATGTTTTGCCGTATCGTCTAGGGAGTCATAACTGGGGACAGGTGTATCTAGACATTTTTCCAGAGCTGCTTTAAATTGCAAGGTCTGGCGTTGCTGTCGCATCAGTCTAGTACGTAGCTCTCGACCAGTATTTTCTGCTAGCAATAGTTGCTGAGACTGTTCGCTGTAGTTAGTTTGCAGCAAAGCACATTCTCGCTCTAATTGAGCAAGACGTTGTTGGCTAATTTGTAACTGTGCTTTATAGGTTTCAACGAAAATCTCTTGGTGTTGAACAGTTTGTACAGCAGTTTCTAACTGTTGGAAAAGGGACTTTATTTGTTCTTGGGCGGCGGCTAGTTCCTGAGTGTGTTGGTTGAGCATCGACTCAGTGACACTGGAGCGGGTTTTTTGCCACTGCAAAACCTTTTCAGACTCAGCTAAATCGTCTTTTAGCTGCTCCACCTGTTCATACAAGCCATTGTTAGCAGTACGTAATTCTTCATTCAACGCCAGCAGCTTTTGAAATTCCAAGTCAATAAGTACTTGTTTGTCTTTTTCCGGCTCTGCAACCCAGTCTTGCTGAGTGGTATCTTGTGAGAACTGTGGAACTTCAGTCTCGTAATGTGTATCTTCGGCCGGCTTGAGGAGTGGCAATTTTGTAATCGCCATATTTTCATTAGGCACAACAGAGTAAAAAGGACAACTCGCCTGCTCCGATTGTGGCAAGTTAGCAGAATTTAGGGATTCCATCACAGCCCCTTGGTTTGAGGTGTCAGCTTCATTCATCACTCTTGACCCACCTGCTTAAAAATATTCAGCAGTGCTGGCGTTAGCATTGCTGATCAACTGTGTCCGTTGAGGGTTTACTCTAGATGCCAAGTTTAACTCTCCCCAAGCATGAGTAATTAGTCATTAATTTAGAGTTCCCCATTTTGCATCTAGAACTGATGCCGTTATAACACTATGAGGCTCTACCCCGTCAAGCTTCGGTATGACAGGGGCTTCTAGTTCAAATACTAATGCGGGGTCTGATCCTGCTTGACTTTAGTAAATAATCATGATATGCAATTGTCAGACAAAAATTTACACGCTAGATAAACTTTAGCGTGTACATAAATTTAGCAAACCGTCTTACATCACTAGTAATAAATCTGGGGGCAAAGGAGCGGAGGGGAAGAAAAATTACAATTGACTCTTGACTCTTAACTCAGCACTATTTCAGGACAGCCAGCGAGGACGAAATCCAACTAAAGGCAATTGTTCTGGCCTAATTTCTACAGTTGCGGCGTCGGCGATGGGTAATAGAGGCATTAACCACAAGCTACTGGTAGCGATCGCATCTCCATCATCTGTTTTCAACATGTTTTCAGGTAATGCTCCTGTGGGGTTTGGCTGTGGTACTACTTGATCAACTAACAAGCCCAAACCGTCAGGAGATAAACTCATTTGCACATTTCGTTGTTCGGGGGGCAGAACTAGTAGCGGCTTCTGTTGTGCGGTTTTCAGGTCAATCGCTACTACATAGGGCTGTTCTATGTATTGTTCCTTTGACACTAGCTGTGTTAGCAAACAATAGAGGGTGGGTGAAGCCGTATCAAATTGACAGTTGATAATTGAGCCTGTAGTTTTTAATAATTGTTTCTGCACGCCTTGGTTTGTTACTAAAAACAAATCTCGCGTGTAATCTGTATTAAACTTTACCATTGCAGCTTGAGAGCCATCTTTGGAGAAAGCCTGTACCAAGCCAAACTGCGGCAGAAAATCCAGAGGTTTGTTTGCATCACCTTGCAGCGGTAAAATTGCCGCTCCCTGTCCTTGGGCTACTGCTACAGCTTTACTATCTGGCGTGATCATAAAGTCTCCCCCTGGTTGGCTTTGCAGGCGTTTTAGGGTAGGTTTTTCTCCAGAATTGTTGCTAGTTGCTGACATGAACCATAGCCCAAAGTCACCGGGATTAGCTCTGTTTCCTCGCTGGACGACAATAGTTTCTCCATCAGGTGATAAATCAAATTTGAGGTTTTGATATTCTTTACTGTCTAAAATCAGGTCAACTCTAGCGGCTGGTTCTGCTTGTTCTCCAGATTTTGCAGAAATGCCTGTTGTCACTGTGTACAACTGAGCTGAAAGTAAGTCTTGGTTATTTGTGGTGCGAGCTGAGAATAAAATTTTCTCACCATTTGGAAATGGCTCGAAGTCCATTACAACTAGGTCTTTGGGTGTGAGTACTCTTTTTTGCTCTTGAGTCAAGTTGTAGAGAACTAACTGCCCCTGTTCTTCTTGATTGGCTCCGATGTAAAGGATGACGCGATCGCGTGTACGGAAGCTACCTGTAAAAGGCTGTATTACCCTATTTTTACCTTCTTGTTGGACAAACTTATCTTTCGCCCCCTGCAACTTCACTTGATAATTTGTGCCATAGGGTGCTGGGGTCAACAACGTATACACCATCCGCCGCCCTGCCCAACTTACTTTACCTGCTAGAGGCGGATCAATCTTCAAGTTGTCCTCTACGCTTTTTGTGTCCATTGGGCGGCTAAAGTTAAGGCTGAAGGAAATATCTTCTGCCCCAATTTGTTGGTTTTGCCAGCTAAAATTTCGGACACGAGCTGTGACTGCATCACCTTGCAAGATCATGAACCCAATCAGCAGACTCAGCAGTAGCATTAGTGCGATCGCCATGCGATCTAGTGGTTGGATAAATGTTTTGGATTTGGTCATTGGTCATTGGTCATTGGTCATTGGTTATAAACAAAGGACAAGGGACAAGGGACAAATGACTAATAACTATAAGGATTTTTCGGTTGAGGTATCTTTTTTAAAGAGGTAGCAGCAATGGTCAGTTGGCGTTTTCCTGCCAGATTTTCTGTCACCATTTGACCTTCTACTTCTAGCCAATTATCAGGAGAGTAACGCTCTTGATTAGTTTGTAGTTTGACTGGCAATCCTATGGGGTAAGCGTCTGCTGCACAGCAAGTTAGGACAAATCGTGCCAAGAATAAATATTCTTTTCCTATATCTGGCGGATGCATTACAAATCCTTGGACTTTGACTTTTTGCCCTGTGTATGCATCTGGTTCAGGATAGACGTTGACAGTGCGTACCCAGTCTACTAGCGATCGCTCCTCTGGACGAACAGTAGCCCGAAATGCTTGGGGTTTGATGCGTGCCGTTCCTAATAAATCAGTCACATCGCGCTGGAGTGCCTTGTCACTGGCAAAGACTTGCGGTGTAATAATGAAACCCAAAATCGCTGTTGTCAACAGCAAAGTACTACCCCAACCAGGAGGAAATAAAGTAGTATGCTGAGCGCTTGGCGGTAAATCACGGCGGCGCCGCCGCCAAAGTTCCTGTGCTTTAAAGAAACCAATAATGATTAAGCCGACACTACCCACTATTGTCAACCCAAAATAATTCGGGTGAATCAACAAATTCAGCTTGCCAGTTAGCCAGTATTTCAACATCAAAATTCCCCAAGCTGTAATTGCTAGCACATCCAGCCAAGGGAGTAATTTATTGGGTATTTTAGATTTGCGGTTTTGGTTAGTCATTGGTCATTGGTCATTGGTCATCAGTCATTGGTCATTAGTCGTTAGTTACGAACAAAGGACAAATGACTAATTTTTTAAATGACATGTAAGTTAATAAAAAGTGTGAGCAAAAATGTCAATTGAGCGGCTAAAGCAAATAGGTAAAATATAGCTCTAGGCTTAAAAATTGATAACATCAAGCCCACAGATTTGATATCAATCATTGGCCCAAATACCAGAAATGCTAATAAAGAACCACTGCTAAAAGTCGAAGCGAAAGACAGAGCAAAAAATGAATCGACTGTAGAACAAATTGACACTACTGCTGCTAAGATCAGCATTGCTACAATTGAGCTAATGGGGCCAGCACCCAGACTGAGAATCAATTCGCGGGGAGCTAGCACTTGAATAGCTGCAGCGATCGCACTACCTATAATCATTACTGCGCCTAATTCCCGCAATTCTTGGATGCTATTATCTACTAATAGACGCAGTTTATCTGCAAGTGGTTTATTGGGGCTATAAGCTGAAGCAGTTGCCTGTATTAAATCATTATCTATTCGCGTAGGTATACCCGCTTTTTCTCCAATTAAATAAGTCCCCGATTGTAATAAACTGGGTGCTGTTGCTTCACGTTCTACTTGATAACGTCCCTTGCGGTGTTTGAGTTGAGGTTTTGAGGGTGGATTAAACTTCAGATAACGAGCGATCGCAGGTTGAACGATAGGACTTAAGTCTTTTTGAAAACTGAAAACAAAACCGATAGTTGTGGCGATTAATAGGGAAAATATGACTCGTAACACCACTATTTCGGGTTGATCTCGAAACGCCGTCCAAGTTGACCAAATCACAATTGGGTTAATTGTCGGTGCTGCTAATAAAAAGCCAATTGCCACTGGTGTGGGTACTCCCTGCATCAAAAACCGCCGCGCCACTGGCACATTGCCGCACTCACACACCGGAAATAACATACCGATCATGCTGCCGAATAAAGCACCCAGCAGTGGATTTTTGGGCATTTTTTCCACCAATTTGCGCTCATCGACAAAAAATAGCAGCAAACTGGAGAATAAAACCCCAAGCAGCAAAAACGGCATCGCCTCGACTAGCAGACTTAAAAATAGCGTAAAACCATTGTTCAGTTGATTCATGGGCGTCGCAGTCAAAAGCGGTTTTGAGTTTTAGGGTTCTGCCTAGTCATTCTATCGAAATGGGGATCAAAAGCAGGTAGGGATAATTAAACAACATTTGAACAGCTAATTGCTGTTTATTTTTAAGTAACGCTTAAGCGTTATAAATCTTTCATCGTCCTAAATAGGGATTTAACCTAGTATATTTACTGTCGATGACTATTCATAAGATTGTCTAACTTCCGAAATAGTTCCGATTGTAGACGGCAAGTAGCTAGCTACTTATACAATGTTTAATCACCTATGTTTATACTTACCGTAATTTGTTTGATAGTATGTTAACCGAGCCGTATTTTCATCAAGGATTCACAGTTATTCAATATTTGGGGATCGTTGGTACTACCATCCTCGATTCTGCTTATTTCTGGCACAATCTGATTTGAGCTTTGGTTGTTCTACTACAAAAACTCTAAAACTGCAAGAACGGAGTTTAGTAGATACGATACTTGTTAATAAGTATTTTGTCCAAAAATCGCTCAACTTATGTACAGACACAATATTTCTTCCTAGTTTTATAACTCTCGTCTCTATAAGGGAACTGCTGGAAAGTTACCTTAGCAGCTTTGCTACTTGGCTGTTTAGTATATAGCTGTACCTAAGAAAGAGTGTTTGGATAGTCGTTGCAAGCAAAAGTGCAAAGCTACGATGATTTCATGAAGCGAAGAAAGCCTACTAGTGCGAAATTAGAGTTTTGACTTCGGAGCAGACTTAGTTTGTATAGTCACAATTTTTAATTACACAGGTATTGTTGTATACGCCCCATACTACTGCTCTCTTCACAACTTTCCTTTCTTTGTGAGGACTGTTAACCCTCTTTTTTACAATTGAGCAGAGACTAGCAAAGGCTAAAGTGTTAATTTATTGTTTACCTGTCTTTGTAAAAATCAGGGTGTCTAGTGTCAGAAGAATTCAGTTGCAAAATCTCACCACCATTTTTGTCTGAGGGTAACGATCGCGATCTCGGTTTAGAGTCAACCCTCGAAGAACTGCCAATGTACAATTTCCAAGTGGAAATCAACTGTACTGGTGCAGAAGTCGCTAATTTTTTTGAAAGATATCCCCTGCTACCAGGAGCAATCTTAGTAGAACAAGGAAAGTTCACGGGGATGATTTCGCGGCGACGACTACTAGAATTTTTGATTCGCCCTCATGGACAAGAAGTGTTTGTTCAGGAATCGTTAAGCGTTCTCTATAGCTATACGCGGACAACGATTTTGCTGCTTCCTGATACAACGCCGATTTTGACTGCGATGCAACTTAGCCTCAAGCGATCGCCAGAAATGTTAGCAGAACCAATTGTAGTCAAGACGGCATCTGGTGTCTACAGATTATTAGATGTACAGGAATTGAATATTACCTCTTGGCAAATTCAAGGAATCGAAAATCTAGTGCGGTATGAACGCAGCCAAGTTCAAATAATTCAAAATGATAAAATGGCTAATTTGGGGCGTTTAGTTGATGGAGTTGCACACGAAATTTTAGACCCTGTGGGTTTTATTTGGGGTAACTTAACTTATGTTTCAAACTACAGCCAAGACTTACTCAAACTAATAGCAGCTTACGACAAAGAGTTATCATCAACTTCCGCAGAAATTCTTGGGATTAAAGAAGAAATTGAATTTGATTTTCTCGAACAAGATTTATCGCGATCGCTTGCTAGTATCCGCACTGGAGCAGAAAGATTAAAAAAGCTCGTTACCAGCTTACAAAATTTCTGCCATATCGATGAAATTTATCCCAAACCAGTAGATTTACACGCCTGTATAGATAGTATTATTTTATTAATTAATAGCCGTCTCCAAGGAGAAATCGAAATCGTCAAACATTATGGTCAATTGCCTCCAGTGTATTGCTTTATGGGTCAGCTAAACCAGGTTTTGATGAATATTTTAAGTGAAGCTGTAGATACTTTACTAAATGAAGCAGTACGCCAGCAATTGCATTTTGAAGATACAAAAACTGCCCCAAAACCTCGAATTGAAATCACTACAGAAGTTATTTCGCAGGCAGCAAGTAACCCAAATGCACCAGATTCTCGATGGGTGTTAATTCACATTGCTGACAATGGCCCTGGAATGTCTCAGGAGTTACAACAACAAATTATTGAGTCTTTTTCTATGGAAAAAAAGGCTGGTAAAGAGACTAGTTTAGCAGTAAGCTATCGGATTATTCTGGCAAAACATGGTGGTAAATTAAATTTTCGTTCCCAGTTGGGTTTAGGCACTGAATTTGAAATACTTTTGCCTTTGGTATAGCAATATATAACAGAATTAAACCACAGATGAACGCAGATAAATTATCTATAGCAATCCGCTTTGATTTTTGAACTGGCTTGCGTAGGTAAGGAACCAGGGTAAGCGCATCTCAATTGGAGTTGACAAGTATAAAGTAGTATGATGGCTTCTAAAAACATCTATTGAGCGAGCAGGGTTAGTCTCATGACATCAGGATTTAAATCTCCTCGTATACAAACTCAAAACCTTTGAGCTTTGAGTATAACCAATGGACTGAGCTAACAGAACAGATGCAATCCTTTTTTAGCCAGATAAAAGATCCGCGTGTACCAAGAACTTGTGCTCACTTAGCTTATCAATAGCATTTGAGACACGCTTACCCTGATCTTCGCAGTACTTTTAGTAATTTTTTGATACCCTTTTTAATATTATTTTATAGTTGTAATTAATAATTTGGCATAAAAAGTACTGAAGAACTACAAATTCTAATTTATCGAATGGGTAGCTCAATGATAAACTCTATGCCTTCACCTGGTTTGGAATGGTATGTGAGTTTGCCGTGATGATTATTAACCACAATTTGGTAAGCAATAGATAGACCAAGCCCTGTTCCTTTACCGACAGGTTTTATTGTGTAAAATGCATCAAATGTTTTTGTTTGTTCTGCTTTATTTATACCTGAGCCATTGTCGGCAATTCTTAAAATAACTTGCTCTCCAATTGCCTCAGTTTTAATTTTAATCACACCAGGATGTTGATAAATTGTATCAAGGTCTTTATTTTTATATGTTTCTTCAATTGCATCGATCGCATTACAAATTAAATTCATAAAAACCTGATTCATTTCGCCAGGATAACATTCAATGAGTGGCAAATTTCCATATTCTTTGATTAGTTGTATATCTGGGCGATGAGCATTTGGTTTAAACCGATGTCCAAGAATGGGTAATGTACTTTCTAACCCTTCATGCAAGTTAGCTAATTTCTTGCCTGCTTCTCTATGTCGCGAGAAATTGTTCAAAGATGACACAATTTCTGTAACACGACTTGTACCGACTTGCATGGATTGAATAATTTTAGATAAATCATTTAGCAAAAAGCTGAGATCGCTTTTTTGAATCGCGGTTTGAATTTCATCTGGTGGATCAGGCAGATATTGTTGATAGAGAGAGAGTAAACTAACTACCTCCTTTACATACTGTTCAACAAAATTTAAGTTGCCAGCTATAAAATTGATGGGATTATTAACTTCATGAGCAATTCCTGCTGTCAGTTGACCTAAAGCTGCTACCTTTTCTACTTGAATCAGTTGAGTTTGAGTCTGTTGTAATTCGGCGTTTTTAGCAATCAAGGTTTTTGTCAAATTTCTCAGTTTTAGGTGATTTTCTATCCGCACTAAAACTTCTTCATGCTGAAAAGGTTTGGTAATATAGTCTACGGCTCCCAATTGTAAACCTTTGACTTTATCAGCGGTTTCTGAGAGAGCTGTCATAAAAATGACCGGAATATCTTGGACACGAGGATTGCTTTTTAGGTGTTTACAGGTTTCAAAACCATCTATACCGGGCATCATTACATCCAGCAAGATTAAATCAGGTAAATTATCATTTTCCAATCGCTGAAGGGCTTTCTCACCGCTGCGTGCTGCCCAAACTTCAAAGCTAGACTGATCCAGAAAGCTGGATAAAACTTGTAAATTGGCAGGGTTATCGTCAACGACTAAAACAATTCCCCTAGAAGGAGCGTAATTGATAGAATTTTTTTGGTCTCCAATAGTCGTTTTCATACTGTTTCCACCGCATATTGAGTCAAGAAACTGAGAATTAAATCTTCATCAAATTGCCTTGCTAGTTGCCGTAGTTCATTAGCAAATGGTGCGAAGGTTGTGTCTGTTTCCTCCAGTTGATCGGCCCATTTGATAATGGCATTGAAGTTACCTTTACTGGCTAAGGTGACTAGTTCCTGTAAGACTTGGGGGGAAGGAGGGGTTAATTGAGCAGATTGGCTATTTGCTGTTGTTGCTTCTTTGGGCTTTTCTCCATCAGACTGAGATTGCTTGTAAATCCATACCAAATTTAAGTATTGTTCTAGTTGATGGAATAATTCATCTACCTGTATAGGTTTGGTCAAGAAGGCGTTACCTCCAGCTTGCAGACTACGGTGTTGATCAGCTTCAAAGACACTAGCGGAAGAGACAATAATTTTGACATTCTGAATTTCTGGAGTGTGACGCAGGTGTTCAATTAATTCAAACCCATCCATTTCTGGCATCAGCAAATCTGTGATGATTAAGTCTGGCTTGAGGGTGATCGCTTTTTCTAAACCTTCTTTACCGTTGCTGGCTTCAACTACATTAAAACCCAGTGGTTGTAGTAAGTTTGTAATCACTGTGCGATTCTCCCAGCGATCGTCAACCATCAAGATGGTGTAGGGGCTACCTTCAAAGCCAATGATTTGTTTCTCTGATGCAGCCATCGCAGATTGTACCCAGTCAGTCGCTTCAGGAATCTCCAATTCAAACCAAAAGCTACTCCCCTGACCGATCTGACTCTTAACATGAATATCGCTACCCATCATCTGTACTAACTGCCGAGTAATAGCTAAACCCAGCCCTGTGCCTTCAGCTTGGCGCTTTTTCTCACCTACTTGTTCAAATGGCAAGAAAATTTTGCTCAATTCTGCGGGAGTTATGCCAATTCCGGTGTCTTCTACGGTACAGCGAAGGCGATGTTTCACTGTTTGCCCATCACTGGGAGGTTGATCGATTACTTCAATATTGAAAGTAACCTGACCTTCATCTGTAAATTTGATGGCATTTCCTAGCAGATTCAATAGCACCTGACGTAATCTTTTGACATCAACATGAACCCCTGTAGGCAAGTTGATCGCGGGTTTATAGACAAACAAAATGCCCTTTTGTTTTGCCCGAATGTGGCATATTTCGACAATTCCTTGGATAAATGAAGGGAAATGCACATCATAAGGATGCAGTTCTAACTTTTTCGCTTCAATTTTGGATAGATCCAAAATGTCATTAATTAAAGTCAGCAGATGAGAACCGCATTGTTCAATAATATTGACGTGATATTGCTCTTGATTAGGTAAAGCTGGGGAACGCAGCAAAATTTGAGCACAACCGAGAATGCCATTCAAGGGCGTTCGCAGTTCATGACTCATGTTGGCTAAAAATTCACTTTTAGCATGGTTGGCTGTATCAGCCGCAGCTTTAGATTTTTTCAGTTCAGCTTGTTCAAATGCTTGCACTTGCCACAAGACAGTAATCATGGTGATAGCCAGTCCACCGACAATTAAGGCGATCAAATCGAGAAATTGCAATCGAGATTCGATATTTTGGCGGGGAATCACCAAGGCCACAGACCAATTAGCGGCTTGCAACGGCAGATAAGCTACATACTTTTTAGTGCCGTCAATTTCCATTAACTCAATTCCCTGTTGTTTGTTTACCATCCTCTGGGCGATCGCATTTAAATTGCGATCGCCTATTTTCAGCAGGCTGGGTGCAGGTTTTTCTACGGTTGACATTAACGCCGAGTTAGGGTGGACGATCGCTTGTCCTTGAGAATTGAGGGCAAAAGCATAGCTGTTCGTGCCGTAGCGCAGAGAGTTGACAACCTCTGCAATGTGATCGACTCTCACATTGCCGTGAAAGACTCCGATCGGTGAACTACTGCTAGCAGAATTTGACGATATCGGGGTGGCGATCGCAATTAAAGGAATTCCTGTAGAACGGCTAATGAAGGGATCAGAAATGTTGCTCTTTCCTGCAATTGCTTTTTGAAAGAAGTCTCGATCCTGAATATTTTTATTTGATCGACCAACTTTCGTATTAGAAAATGAACCATCTGGGTTAACTATTTGGAAAAAGAAAAATTCATTAATCCGCTTGACTTCTGCTTTTAAATAGGGTTCTGCCACAGACCAGTTTAAGGAGCGTACAGTTGAAGTATTCGCCAGGGTTTGTACTTCCACTTGGCGAAGGTGTAACCACTCCTCAATTTCAGCACCTCCTCTCTGTACCTCTAAAAAAGCGCTCTGCCTCAAATCTTTGAGCATCATATTTCGAGCGGCTTGATAGCTGAAATAAGCAGAAATACTGACTACAAGGGTAGTGCCGCCAATAATAAATCGAATCAGTAAATTTCGCGAGGGATGATTTCCTCTGTCAGATGCCGATAGGCTGGAGTTGGCTTGTATCAAGGGCTAGCTCCTTAATCACATAGTTCGCTACCAAGAAATTCTAGGTTATCTTTAGATTGCCCAAGACATGACTGATCCTCACAGCTTTTGAGAAAATAATCGATAAATTTACAGTAAAGCTGTGTATTATGAGTTTTTATTTCAAAATATTCGTTAAAATACCCTAAAATTCCAATACATCACTAATTTTGCCGAGGGGTGCGATCGCCTACGACTGAGTAAGATATAATCGCAGCCGTAAGATATTTCAAAATTATGTCTTACTTCTGATGACTTCTCTGTAATGGACGAGAGAAGCAAACGGATAAGATAAAATTGCAGCAATGTCCTTCAAATACTTGTCGGGACTTTACTTATAAAAGTAAGCACGAATAAGAAAAAATTAAGCAATAACATTTTCTTAGTTGCTCCAAAATCTGCTGACAAAGGTTTCAGGCAGCCACTTCTTAGCATCACTCTTATCCAGCATTGGCTTAATGCTTTTCCCATCTGCTAGCCAATGCTGGGCAACAGCAGTGCGCGGTGTGCGCGGTCTTATTTAAGAAAACTGCTTGCTAGCAATGAATTTTCAATAGCTAATCTTTATCGTTTCTTTCTTTTAACTTATTCAGGCTGCTACAAATTCTAAATTCTACGTTATGAGGATTTTGTGAAATACCTTCAGTTCACAACCGCATAACGTTTTTTCCAAAGAGGTGTTTCTAAAGTCTATTTTTGATTTTCTAAATACCAACTATGCAGCGCCAACCGCTGAATTTCTCGCCAGGGAATATTATGTTTTAGTGCTAATTCTGCACAATCTTCATACTCTGGCTGCACATTATTAATCAGTTTTTCTTGTAATTTTCCCCTCCACGCCACTTTGACACGCACTTTGCCATATTTAGTTTCGACTTGTTGAATTTCTCGTTGCAAGATGGCACGTTGACCAGTTGTTCGCCGAATACCTAAAGTAGTGGTTTCGCGGAATAAAACAGCTTCACAACTTACTAAATTTTCTGGATGACAAATTACAGTTAGTAAAATCCCTGGACGAGATTTTTTCATCCCTATCGGTTGGGTAAAAACATCCACCGCACCAGCGGTAAACAATGCCTCAAACACATAACCGATCGCCTGCGGATTTAAGTCATCAATCTGAGTTTCTAGAACCGATATACTTTCTAAAGTAGGGCTAGTAGCTTCAGAATCGGTAACATTAAACTGTAGACTGGTGCTTTCACCCAACCAAAGGCGTAGTATGTTGGGGATGGTTAAATTTAGGGAACCTGCTCCCAGTCCTACTTGTTTAATAGTAATCGCCGGTGGCGCACCAAAATCTCTTGCCAAAGTAGTGGCGATCGCGGCTCCTGTTGGTGTCACCAGTTCTCGTTCAATGCCGTTGCTATAAACCGGACAACCCCGCATTTCCCACAACTTCAATACAGCTGGTACTGGTACTGCCATCTGACCATGTGCTGCCCGAACAGTGCCGCCACCTGTCGGGAATGCTGAGCAGTATAGTAAGGGCAATCCTTCATTATTACTTTCGATACCCAACCAATCCAACCCTAGGCAAGTACCAACGATATCCGCGATCGCATCTACTGCACCCACTTCATGGAAATGAACTTTTTCTGGGGCAATACCATGTACTGCCCCTTCTGCTGCTGCTAGCTGTCGGAATACTGCCAAACTCCAAGCTTCTGCCCGTGATGGCAACCCTGCTTGGAGAATCATCCGCTCTATTTCTGGCAGGTGGCGTCCATGATAGTGACTGTGTTCATGATCGTGGTCGTGGTGATGAGCTAAATCCACATGAACTTTAGTCGCCTCCTGACCATTACGTTGAACAAGTTCCGTTCTTAAATGGTACTCCTGTTCAATTCCCAACCCATTAATTTTTTCAACCAAATACTCTACAGGAACCCCTAGACTTACCAAGGCTCCCAGGCACATATCACCAGAAATTCCAGTCGGACATTGAAGATAAGCTATTTTATTCATAGTTATTTGTCAATGGTCATTAGTCATTAGTCATTAGTCATTAAATTACTTCCCCCCATTCCCCATTCTCCATTCCCCCTTGCCCAATTCCCCAATCCTCGTTCTATGGCAAAAATTTTCCCCGTTCATCCGGACAATCCTCAAATTCGTCGAATAGAGGAAATAAAGTCGGCGCTCTCTAGTGGCGCAGTCATGCTTTATCCTACTGATACAGTTTATGCGATTGGTTGTGATTTGAATGCTAAGTCGGCGGTAGAACGAGTGCGGCAAATTAAGCAGCTAGCGAATGATAAACCACTGACATTTTTATGTCCCTCGCTTTCAAATGTGGCAACTTATGCCTTCGTAAGTGACACAGCCTATCGGATTATGAAGCGCCTAATACCTGGCCCATACACATTTTTGCTACCAGCGACCAAGTTAGTACCGCGATTAGCGCAAAATCCCAAGCGAAAAACTACTGGGATTCGAGTGCCAAATCATAATGCGTGTTTAGCTTTGTTGGCAGCGTTAGGCAATCCGATTATTTCGACTTCAGCACACCTGCCACCAGATGAGGCAGATGATGGGATAGATCGAGTAGATCCAGAACCTATTCTGTCGCGGGTGGAGCTATTTGACCGTTTGGACAACTTGGTAGATGTAATTGTAGATACTGGCGAGGAACCTACTTATGAAGTGTCTACTATTTTGGACTTGACAGGAGAGGAAGCAATGATTACACGACGAGGTTTAGGTTGGGAAGCAGCAGCAGCATGGGTATAAAAAGTATACTTCATCGGTGCATCCCTGAGTTTCGGAAAATTTTATAAAAAGGCTCCAGTTTTGAAATTGTCATATTTCGAGGCGATGTCTATGATCGCCTAGTCCTACGCAATGTATAGAGCATAATGGCGACAAAAGTCGGCATAGCAAGGCATTTGACAACTTTGATAAAATCGTGGATACATCTGTATCAGTGTCGATATAGTAACTTGTGAAAAAACCGACACATTGATATCCCTGTAACTTTTTCAGATTTACTACAGTCTTATATATGAACCTGATATGTGAGCAGTACATGCAGCAAGTCTTGATGGATGAATACCAAAAGATTCTTCAGCCAAAACTTGCTGTGTCTGCGTTGTAATTACGGTGCAATACTACTCCCTACAAAAGTTATGAAAGCTAACGTCGTCAATCTACCAAACTCTACACCCACTTTTGAAAACCACGTTTCGACCGAAGAATTATCAGCCAGTAACACTAATAGCTTGATCGAACTGCTGTGTCAGGAAATACCAGATCAAGTGAAAGCAGCACCCAGGTGTGTAGAAGCTTTAGCAAAGCGCATAGCCAAAGAAGTAGAACGCATTTGCGATAAAAGCTCTCGTATCCAAACATCTGGGCAAATTAAGTCTTGGCAAATTACCTTGGGAAGGCATCGTCTGCAAAAGTGCTTACGTTACTACCAACTAGGTTCAAAACAAGGGCGTGTAGAGTTACACAGCACTTTAGGTGCTATGGTTTACCGCCACGTAACTATATCAGGCTCGGAGTTGGGGTTTGAGGCTCGTTACAACCTAATTGAAGATTTTCTGCAAGCATTTTATATCGAAGCTATCAAAGCTTTCCGTAGAGAAAACGAACTACCTGATGATCACACACCGCGTACTCAGTTGCAATTGGCGGAATATATGGCATTTACAGAGCAGTATGCCAAACGCCGCATCAATTTACCAGGTGGTGCAAATCAGCAATTAATTATCTTACGTGCTCAAGGTTTTGCTCGTCGCCAACCTCAAGAAACCACTGTGGATATTGAAATGGCGGTGGAGTCTGCTAAGGGTGAAGAAGCAGAATCTTACCAGCGTAACTCGGCGGTGCAACAGCTGAGATCGCAAATGATTGCACAAACTAATTTTGATCCATCTGAAGAGTCAGAACGCGATCGCGTCATCTCAGAATTAATGAAATACCTGGAGTCGCAAGGTCAATCTGACTGTATGAACTACCTCAGCCTCAAACTTCAAGACCTCTCAGCACCAGAAATTGACCAAATTCTCGGTTTAACTAGCCGTCAGCGCGACTATCTGCAACAGCGGTTTAAATACCATGTAGAAAAGTTTGCCAAGCAACACCACTGGCAATTAGTACATCAATGGTTAGGCGCGGGTTTAGAACAAAAGTTAGGTCTATCTTCTCAGCAATGGGAAGCTTTTGTAAATCAACTCACAGAACAGCAACAGCAAATTTTACAATTGAAAACAGCCCGGCAAAATGACCAGGCGATCGCCAAAGTCATCAAATGCACACCCAAACAGCTACAAAAGCGCTGGACTCAACTATTAGAACTAGCGTGGGCTATTCGCAACGGTAATACTGATGTCCAAGCAGGTTAAGCCAAGGCAAAATCATTGAATTTGCCTAAACTTGATCCCAGTTGTTACAGATTTTCCTCATTATTTGACCACAAAAAATCTTTTCTAATTATTTCCCGCTTTAGATTCTGATCCAGGAGAGCGGTTCGAGCCAGGTCAATCTAAATTAGATCAATCGCGCTTTATTTAATCCACAATCGTTTAACAACTCATTCCTTATCTAAATTACTAAGTAGAATGTAAAGTAAAAATTCTGTTTGTAGTGAGTGATTTATCGCTCTGTGTGAACTTTTAAAAGGCTGAAGCCCTTACTACAAGCTTTTATTCAATTAAGTCCTGATACTTAATATATTTGTATTTATTTAGTACAAGAGTACCAAAGATTTTTGATTTTATAGTTATTAATCAAGCGTTTCGCATCAAAAATCAAAAATTCATATTAAGCAGCTAACCATTTGCTACTGCTTCCGTGGAATCCTAGGATAAGTGGGACTTTTGGCAGAAGGATTTAGTAGGATGGCTCTGACTCAAGGCGGACGGGCAAATCAGGCAGGAAAAATTCTCGAAAGTAATGTAGAAGCAATCTTGAATGGGCATCATTATTTCCAAGTAGGTAACTATATTCAAAAAGAATTTTTATTAACTGCTAGTTTGTTACCAAAACGCTACGCCAAGCAAGTTTATATTGGAACAGGGATTTATCAAACTGCTCTGAAAGTTGACTTTTATATTGTTGGTTTACCTATCATGCCATCGGGATTAATTATCGAGTGCAAATGGCAAGAAAGTGGTGGTTCTGTTGATGAAAAATTTCCTTATTTAAGTATGAATATTCAGTACTCTTACCCAGCACCTACTATCGTAGTTATAGGAGGTGAAGGAATGAGATAAGGCGCAATTAAAAGGCGCAATTAAATGGTTAAGAAAACAAGTCACATATAATCAGAATTTATTAGCAGTTTATAGTTTAGATAGATTTATTGCCTGGGCAAATAAGCATTTCTAATATGATGTAATTAATAACTCATAAATCATTCCCCTTTTTTTTGTATTAGAATTTATTGAGCGTGCTGCCACTATAGAGTAAATATTAAAATTAATTTGCTTGTACAACTTTCTAATATATTCACAATCAGAATTACACACCATAACTTTAACACCACGACTTGCTAGCTCAGCACAAGTATCTCTCAAACATTCTTGGTCTTTTTGATCAAAAGAATTCTGACTATAACCAGTAAAATAACTAGTGCTACTTATAGGATGATAAGGTGGGTCGCAGAAGACAAAATCATCATTGCCTGTTGCATAATTTAGTATATCTGCAAAATCTGCTTGTTTAATCTCAGATGCAGAAAGTGCTACGGAAGCTGCTCGCAGTAAGTCTTCAGGACAGATATTGGGATTGTCGTACCTACCTAATGGCACATTAAATTTTCCCTGTGAGTTGACGCGGTAAAGACCATTAAAACAAGTTTTATTGAGATAAATTAGACGAGCAGCTTTCTCTAAATTAGTAAACTTTAAGGTAGCTCGCATACTGTAGTAATAATCTCTATTATGTCGGATTTTATGCTCTTTTAAAATAGAAATTAATTCCTCGACGTTATCCCTAACACAACGATATGTAGTAATTAATTCGGCGTTAATATCAGTTAAAATCGCTGTGGTTGGTTGGAGATAGAAAAAAACAGCACCACCACCTAAGAATGGCTCATAGTAAGTCTGATAGCTTTTGGGAAAATAAGGAATATATTGCTGAATTAACCTACTTTTACCCCCTGCCCACTTCAAAAATGGACGCGGGCAAGTCTCCTTTGGGATTTGAATTACCATTTACTTCCGATTTAACTGAAATAATCGCTACTAAATATAGCTAATATAGCTGACGAACCATATTTTATATTAACTGGGTAATTTTCCAGCCGCATAGATTACAATTGAATGGATAAATCACATGAAAACAAACGTAAGTATATAACAAGGCAGTTTAAATTCAGATGTTTGATGGATTTTGGGATAACGTATTTCGCTACCCCCGCTACTTCATTACTGTGCTTTTAGGTGTGTTTTTGAACACCTTTGAGCCATTGATGCCGCTGTTAAAGCGTCCCATCACCTTGATTGCTATCTTAGGTTTATTTATTAGCACTCTGGTATTCATTACTTTCACCTTACGTGCAATGCTGGGCTTGAGTACAATCTAGACTAGGACTTTGCCCCGCGGACAGTTGCTTTTAGTGTTGCGTAGTCTTTGCCCAACCTAGGCATCGCCAAATACTGTCTAATCAACTTGCATCTATATTATGTTACACAACCTCTGTGTGGAGGCGAAATTATTATGGCTACAAATCGCCGAGTTTCCCGTGTTGCTGAATTAATCAAACGGGAAGTTAGCCAAATGCTGCTCAATGGCATTAAGGATGACCGTGTGGCTACGGGAATGGTGAGTGTTACCGATGTTGATGTTTCTGGTGATCTTCAACACGCCAAAATCTATGTCAGCATCTATGGTACAGACGAAGCCAAGGCAGAAACAATGGCAGGCTTAAAATCGGCGACGGGTTACGTCCGCAGTGAACTTGGTGCGCGGGTGAGGCTACGGCGGACACCAGAGGTAGTTTTTATCGAAGACCGCTCCATTGAACGGGGTAATAAAGTGCTATCGCTATTGAACCAACTCAAGCATGAGCGTTCACCAGAAGATTTGGCTGCTGTAGAGGAAGGTACAAATCAAGATGATGAATAATCTCGTGAATCAGTAACTTAAATAACAATGTAACTTTAGAACAATTAATCTCTAGAAATTCGCCAAACAGTTTACAGACGTGATTAAATCGCGTCTGTTTTAATTTGACTATACCTATTTCAGGCTTTGGTAGTTGCATATATACGCTTTACTGTTTGTCTTGGTTTGCGTCTATTCTCTACTCCAAGGAATGCACTTTTTATGTGGTTGACGCACTGGCCCTTCTGTACAGATATCTAAATACTGTGAGTACTGTCGTAGTTGGTAGTAAAATATTTTACTAAAAGATTCGGATATTACCTGATATAAGCGAATTTTCGCTAATTCATAATGCAAAATAAGTGTTTATCCAGGAGATTCTGTGTAATAAAAGTGTTGAAATTAACTGAGGGGTTACGTAATTATTGAAAAAATTGATAACAGATGCTAGGCTAAAAGCTTTCGTGGTCTACGTCAACAAATTATGTTTTGCAACAATTTATACCTTACCTCGTGGCACATATTTCTGACTTGTTTTCCTTTGAACAAACACTAGTAACCCTGGATAGGGTTTTACGGTGATTAACTTGGTATATTAAGCGATCGCCAGATGAATTATTGCCGCGCACCAAATTATGTTTTTAGCCAGCTACAGCAATTTCAGACCTGTTGAATCGGAGTCACACAGCCAGCCTGACAGGTTAAGTTAACTACTCTGACATTTTTAATGTGAAGCAGATGTTAGGAAAATGTCAGGAAACGTTGACTTTGTTAACATATCTTTAAATAATTTTAGGGTCTGTAGCGTCAAAATGGAAACAGTTCCGTATAGCAAACTACAAAACCCTAGCCACAAGTCTAACTTTGCTATGTTTGTTCTCAATAGATGACGGGAACACTATTTACGTGTAAATTTGTGAGTAAAAACCATGAGTGTCAATACGGTGCCCTCTATCAATTACTACTCTCTAGACGTGATCCAGGACGAAGCACGCCGACTAGTGCAAAAGGGAATGGTCAGCCGACAACAGCCAATATATACACTCTGCCAATACATTCCAGCCAGAGAGTGGGTTTGTGTTGAATGTGAATTAGAGAAATGTGACTTTCTGTTACGCGATCGCATTGGCGACCTGATTGGTCGTGAAGAATGGGATAACGACTAATCAATCTTTGATTTCAGATTTTGGGTTGAGAGTTTATTTTCGATGTCTGGATTTCAGCATAAAAGATTCAACACCCGATCTGAGGGATAATCTCTGTTTTTATTAGCATTGCCCGATCAACAATCTTCCATCTTCCATAAACGCAGAAGCATTAGAGCCTGAATTTATACAATTTTTCAAATTAGCCTGGGTTTCGCCAACGCCTATGGTGAACGGCGAATGCATCGGAACCAGTTGCTTGTATATCCGTTTCTACAACTTGAGTGTAGTATGTAGATTCCCTGTCCGGGGCTGTTCTCAATATGGAACTGCTCCGGTCATTTTTTTAGGAGTATTTCCATCCACGTCGCCTCAAGGCTGAATCCCAATACTTTTCGGATTATCCTACTTGATCTAAATATTGATTAATATCTTCAATGATGCGGGTAAGCTCTGCTTCTGTAGTCAAGCGAATATTGACATTGCGGACGGTAAGTAGAACTTTCGCAGCGAAGGGAGTCGGCCAGATATTAGGATTGCAGAAAACTTCTAAAAATACCTCACCCGTATAACGATATTCTAAGGGAGGCTGGGGAGTAACTTTACCACCGGCAGGAGTGGGTTTAGCGGCGACAGCTTTTAAACGCTCCATCAATTTATCTGTTGCTGCTTTTAATTCCCGTGCTGCTTGGGCTGAAAAACTAAAGGAGACAGAACCTTCAATTAGATTGAGTGTTAAAGGAGTTGAAGACATCAGTTTTTTATTAAAGCTTCTTGATAATTACTAATATTACCAAAATATGTGGTCAAGCCTGATGTTTTCAGACCAGAGGTAGAGATAACTCAAAAAGCGTTTATCTAACAAAACGACAACGGACGTATGGAACCGGAAATACAGAATTTGCTTACTGAGTTATAAAACAGACGAATTCCAAAGGAAAATGATAGTTTTTCTTTGGGTAGCATTGGTTTCAATAAAATCCTTTACATGGGGCTAATTTTGACACGGTGGTGTGAACTTACTGGAGCATTTAGAGACAGAGAAAATTAATTAAAATTACCTTACTATTAATACTAAAAATATGCTGTTGTTAGCAAAGTCATTATCAACCTATATCAAGCTTGTAGCTGCTGTTAGTTAAAAATAATCTCAATAAATCTAGATAAACTTAGAGGTTGTAGAGAGCTTTAATCTTTATTGTGTAAGACTTTGATACATTTTATTTGTATTTATTTGTGTTTTGGGTTTTACATTAGAAGTCATAGAACTTGATGTTATAAATTATCTATGACTTACGATAACCGCACCGAAGTCCGAAAGGTTTTGATTATCACTCTACTGCTTAATCTATTTGTAATGAGTTTAAAAGCAGTTGTGGGGTACTCGACAGGTTCTTTAAGCTTGTTAGCTGATGCTTTGCATAGTGTTACCGATAGTGCAAATAATATTTTAGGATTGGTTGCTAGTAAGTTTTCTTCTCCACAACCCGATCGCGAGCATCCCTACGGACACCATAAATTTGAAGCTGTAGGAGCTTTAGGAATTGCTGCTTTTTTAGGAATAGCCTGCTTTGAAATTCTACAAGGAGCCATCGAACGAATTATCCAAGGTGGCGAACCTGTGAGAATTTCACTACCTGAATTGTGGTTATTACTAGTTGTGCTGGGTGTAAATATTTTTGTGGCGTTTTACGAGCGTAGCGTGGGTAAGCGGGTAAATAGCCCAATTTTAATTGCTGACGCTACACATACCATGAGCGATATTTGGGTGACAATATCTGTAATTGGCGGTTTGATCGGGGTTTGGCTAGGTTATCAATGGATGGATATAGTTTTAGCCTTTCCCGTTGCTTTGTTGGTATTTTGGAGTGGTTGGTCAGTTTTAAAAGAGAATTTGCCTTGGTTGGTGGATCAAATGGCGATCGCACCAGAAGCAATACACGCGATCGCTACTTCTGTTCCTGGCGTGGTTAACTGTCATGATATCGCCTCTCGCGGCGTTCTTGGTCGCCAGGTTTTCATAGAAATGCATTTAATAGTAGATGCACCAGATGTTGAAACTGCTCACCACATCACCGAAGAAGTAGAAAGCCGACTATCAGAGCGTTTTAGTCCAGTGAGGATTTTAATTCACGTCGAGCCACCTGCATATAAGTCTGAATATATTAGCTTTGAGGCTGGAGCGAAATAGCCTCTTCAAGGCTCAGATACCCGATTTCTTCAATAGAAATCGAGTATCTTGTTGTTCTATGTATTTAGGATTGCTATGGAGGTGCTGTAATGGAATAAATAACACAGTATAATTCCCAAATGCGCCGCTTATTAGTCAGTTTTACCTGTGGCTTGCTAATGGTAGTTCCACTTTCTAGCGAGGCGAGTCCACAACAGTCTCATGTTTGTCAAAGTAATCACTCAGCACCAAAATTTTTAGTTGTGGGTGGTGGTGGTGCGCCTTCTTTCAACGAAATTGCTTTAGAGAAAAATGTGCTTTTCTTTCAGCGCACTCTGCAATTCATGGGATACAACCCAAAGCAAGTTGCATCCATTTTCTTTGCTAATGGTAACGATGGACAAGCTTCTATCCGCTATATTGACCAGCAGGGAAGACAGCAATTTAAACGACCAAATATTCCCTACCTCAAAGGTGCTATTACTTTAAGTAATTTAGAGCGTTATTTCCAACAGCTAGCACAACAGAAAAATCCTAAAACTTCATTTTTATATTTCACAGGACACGGAGGACTGAATGAACAAGATTTAGATAATAATTCTTTTTACTTGTGGAATAAGCAACAGTTGAGTGTGAGACAGTTTTCCCAAATGTTGGACAAAATGTCTGCAAAAACACCTGTTGTTGCAATGATGGCTCAGTGCTTTTCTGGTTCTTTTGCTAATTTTATTTACGAGGGAGGAGATCCCAAGCGTCCTGTCGCACTTCAGACACGTTGTGGTTTTTTTGCTACGATTAAAAGTCTCCCTTCAGTAGGCTGTACACCAGAGGTAAACGAAGCTGATTATCGAGATTATAGTTCTAGTTTTTTTGCTGGTTTGAGTGGCCGCGATCGCACAGGTAAAGCTGTTAGTTCCGCCGACTATAATAAAGATGGACGAATTGCTTATGCTGAAGCTCATGCGTTCGCTAAAGTCGATGAAAAATCGATAGATTTACCAATATCTACCTCTGAAGCTTGGTTACAAAACAAATTTTCTGTAAAACCAGAAAAAACAATTTTAAGTCAATCAATTAGCCAGATTTTACAGACTGCTCGTCCAGAACAAAGCTACGTAGTTAATTCTTTAGTTAATAGGTTTGAGTTAGACAAGCAAAAGCCTGTTTTGCAAAGCTTGAATAGTGTAAATAGCCAAAAAATTCAAACCGATGAACAACAGGCTGATCTCAAACGTCTGGAGATGGAACTAATTAACATCGCTGTTGAAAAGCAAATCCGCACTTCGAGGAATCAAAAAGATATTAATACACTTGAGCGATTAGTGAAGTGCGAAAGTGGTTCTTGGGAAAAATAAATTCCAAGGGTAACAATTACCAATTACAAGAAGCAACCAAACCAGTAATGATCGCAACTAGTTCTTCTGGATCAATGGGTTTAGAAACATGAGTATGAAAACCAGCTTCTAAAGCGCGGATACGATCCTCACTATCGCCATAGGCTGTTAAGGCAATAGCCAAGACTTGTCCACCATTATCTGGCTTTTGCGCCCTTACCTTGCGGATTAGAGTGTAGCCATCTTCACCAGGCATAGCAATATCAGAAATCAATACATCGGGTTGCAATTCAGGTAATACTTGCCGTGCTGCTGCTGCTGATGCAACTGCCATGACGGTGGCTCCATCTGCTTCTAATACGGTAGTAATATAAAAGCGAGTATCATCATCATCATCAACTACAAGGATATTTAAGCCAGCAAGCGAGAGAGGAGGTTCCATAACATCTCCATTGACGTTGTAAAAATGAGAATAATTGCGAATGTTCTGGTTATTTTTCTCAAGTAACATACCATTGGCAATTTTACTGCGATCGCGCCAATTTTACCTAGCGAATCACTCAATCTATCTAGCCGTAATCCTATTTGCAGCTAATTGCTTGCTAGCATTTGTAATTCATTCCTATTTTGAATTTTGTGTATATTTATATTCATTGATATTTATAAATTTCTCTTTGAAAAAAAGCAGACTAATGAGAAAATTTTATTTAAATCTAATTACATCTAACTTTAGGCGTATTTCCATAGATATATCAAACCTAAAATTTCCTAACTAAATCAGAAACCATATCTAATCAAGACATACTTGTAATCATAGGTACTAAGACGTGAACGCTAAAGATATTATCATTCCTTTCCAAGTTGACATCAAAAACTATGACTTAGAGCCAATTCATATTCCGGGTTCGATTCAACCTCATGGAGTCCTTTTAGCATTAAAAGAGCCAGAGTTAACTATCCTGCAAAGTAGCAATAATATATCCCATTTTTTGAGTATAAGTCCAGAAGAATTGCTAAATCAACCTTTAAGTAAATTACTTGAACCTGAGCAAATCCATTTTTTGCAAGATTGTTTATTACAAGAAGATTTGCAATTTGCCAACCCTCTTGAATTTACAATCAAATCAGGAGATAAGTCTACACACTTTGATGGTATTATTCATCGCATTGATCAAGTTTTGATTCTAGAGTTAGAGCCTGCACTTTTAGAAAAAAGTAACGCATTCTTTAAATTTTATCACTTAGTTAAACAAGCTATATCTAAATTGCAGGTTGCATCATCTGTCACAGAAATTAGCCAAGTTCTTGTCAAAGAAGTAAAAAAAATTACTGGCTTTGATCGGGTAATGGTCTATCGATTTGATGATAATTCTAATGGCATAGTTATTGCTGACGATAAGCCAGAATATCTCACTTCCTATTTGGGTTTACATTACCCAGCTTTAGATATTCCTCCACAAGCAAGAGAACTCTTCAGCCAAAACTGGTTGAGGCTGATACCAGATGCTAACTACGAACCAGCGGCAATTATACCTGCAAATAATCCTTTGACTGAGCAGCCTTTGAATTTAAGCAGGTCGGTGTTGCGGAGTGTTTCGCCTTGCCACATTGAGTATTTGCACAATATGGGCGTAACCGCATCAATGTCAATTTCCATCATGAAAAACAAAAAACTTTGGGGACTGATTGCTTGCCATCACCAATCACCTAAATTTCTTCCCTATGAAATTCGTAATGCCTGTGAATTTTTGGGGCAAATGACATCTTTAGAACTGGGTGCTAAAGAGGATAGTGAAGATTCTGAATATAAAATCCAGTTGAAATCTGTCCATAGCAAGTTAGTGGAATATATGTCGGCAGAAACAAACTTTATTCAGGGTTTGATTAACTATCAACCAAATTTACTTAATCTTGTGAATGCCCAAGGAGCGGCAGTATCTTTTGAAGGGGAATATTTTACTGTTGGTAGTACTCCAGAAAAACCGGATATTAAACATTTGGTGGAATGGATTTATCAAAATTTGCAAGAGGAAATTTTATATACCGATGCCTTATCACAAGTTTATCCAAAGGCAGAAACATTTCAGGATGTAGCTAGTGGTTTAATGGCGTTTTCTTTTTCCAAAACTCAAAAAAACTATGTTTTGTGGTTTCGCCGAGAGGTGGTGCAAACTGTAAATTGGGGAGGCGATCCGAGTAAAGCTTTAGAAGTGAAAACAAATGGAGATTTGCGTTTATCACCCCGCAAGTCTTTTGAATTATGGAAAGAAACAGTCAGGTTAAAATCTCTTCCCTGGAAATCTTGTGAGGTGAATGCAGCACTGGAGTTAAGAAGTGCAATTATTGGCGTAGTGCTGCGGAAGGCAGATGAATTAACGCAGTTGAATATCGAACTAGAACGTAGTAACAACGAATTGGATGCTTTTGCTTATATTGCTTCTCATGATTTGAAAGAACCCCTACGGGGAATTCACAATTATTCTAATTTTCTAATTGAAGACTACGGCGAAATTCTCAACGACGAGGGAAGGGACAAGTTAAGAACTTTAATTCGCCTCACCCAGCGGATGGAGGATTTAATCGATTCGCTGCTGCATTTTTCCCGCTTGGGAAGGGTAGATCTTTCCATGCAGCAAACCGATATTAATAGTGTTGTACGTCGAAGTTTAGACTTGTTGAGCGCCCGCATTGAGCAAATGCAGGTAAAAATCTGTATTCCTAGACCGCTACCATCAGTGTATTGCGATCGCGTCCAAGTGGGTGAAGTTTTCAACAATCTGATTGCCAACGCCATTAAGTACAACGACAAAGCCGAAAAATGGATTGAAATTGGTTATATTGACCATCCCACAGCACCAGTCATCTTCTACGTGCGAGATAACGGCATTGGTATTCGAGAAAAACACTTTGATGCAATTTTCCGTATCTTCAAACGACTGCACGGGCCAAACAAATATGGCGGAGGTACTGGGGCGGGGCTGACTATTGCAAAAAAAATTGTGGAACGACATAGCGGTAAAATCTGGGTGGAGTCAACCTATGGCCAAGGTAGTACCTTCTATTTCACATTGCAGGAAGTGGACTGAACCCATGATTTGCAAAACCGCCCAACCTTTGTTAGTGATTGAAGACAGCGACGAAGACTTTGAAGCTCTGCGTCGAGTTATGCGCCGACAAGCCGTGACCAATCCTGTCTTTCGCTGTACCGATGGCGATGAGGCATTGGATTTCCTTTACCACAAGGGCCCCTATAGCGATGCTCAAAAATTCCCTTGTCCGTCAATTATTTTGCTCGACCTGAATTTACCGGGAACCGATGGGCGAGAAGTCTTAGAGCAAATCAAGCAAGACCAAGACTTGAGAATTATTCCTGTGGTTGTATTTACTACTTCTTCTAACCCCAGAGATATTGAAATATGTTATCGCTACTGCGTTGCTAGTTATATTTTGAAACCAATTGATATCAACAGACTAGTACAAACGATTCAAAGCTTCATTACTTATTGGTTGGATATTGCGATTCTTCCTAATGCTGCTAGCAAGTAGTCATGGCACAACCGCTAACCGTTTTAATCATCGATGATTCCCCTGAAGACCGCCAGGCTTATCGCCGCTATCTGCTGCAAGACCAAGAACACAGCTACACAATCCTCGAAGAAGAATCGGGAGAAGGAGCCTTGGTATTATGTCGGCAGTTTCAGCCTGATGGCATCTTATTAGACTTTTTGCTGCCAGACTTGGACGGGCTGGAATTTATGGCGGAATTAAAACAGCAGACACATGGAGCCATGCCTGCTGTAATCATGTTAACGGGGTATGGCAACGAAGCTGTGGCTGTCCAGGCGATGAAAAGTGGTGTTCAAGACTATTTAGTTAAGGGACAGACGACGGCGGAACGTTTGCGCTCTACTATGCACTCGGCAATCAAAAATGCTCAGCTACGTCAAGAACTGCTATGCAGCGAGGAGCGTTTCCGTACTTCGGTTGAGAATATGCTGGACTGTTTTGGCATTTACTCAGCCATTCGGAATGAAACGGGTGAAATAGTAGATTTTCAGGTTGATTATGTGAATGCTGCTGCTTGTGAATTTAATCGAATGAGTCAGGAGGAACAGCAAAGCAAAAGGCTATGCACAATCCTACCTAGCCTTCGAGAAAGTGGCTTGTTTAATGAGTGTTGCCGAGTTGTGGAAACAGGCCAGCCTTTAACAAAAGAATCACTGACCTATACATCCTGTAATAGCAAGCAGCAGTTAACCAAAGCCGTTGATATTCGCATCACCAAAATGGAAGATGGCTTTGTTGCTTCCTGGCGAGATGTGACTCAAAAAAAGCAAGCAGAGGAACGATTGCAGGAGAGCCAACATTTCATCGAACGCATTGCCGAAACAACTCCGGGGATTTTGTACGTTTACGACCTGCTAGAAGCGCGGAATATCTACCTCAATGGTCAGGTTATTAAACTGCTTGGTTATACTCCTCAACAAATCCAAGATATGGGAACAGAGTTCCTTGCTAATTTAATGCATCCTGATGATTTAGCTCGATTCCTTGCCGCGTTCAAACGATTTGATTCAGCTAAGGATGGTGACATTCTCGAAAATGAGTATCGGATGCGACACGCTAATGGGGAATGGCGCTGGTTTTGTAGTCGAGATACTGTATTCACCAGAAATACTGACGGTTCATCTCACCAGATAGTTGGGACAACCTTTGATATCACAGAACGCAGGCAGATGGAGGAACAGCTACGCTTAAGCAACGAGCGTTTCCAATTGGCAGCAGCAGCGGTTAATTGTTTAATTTATGACTGGGATGTTGAAAAAAATACGGTTGACAGAACTGAGGGACTAAGTCGAATTTTGGGCTACTCCTTGGAAGAGACACAAGCAACTCCTCAATGGTGGAGAGAGCAGATCCATCCTGAAGATAGAAAGCTCTTGGGTAAATACTTCCGGGCTATGTCTGCCAATCAAAACCACTATGTTGTTGAATATAGAATGTGTCACAAAGATCAGCAATATCGGTATGTGCTGGATCAAGGAATAATTAAACGAGATGCTAATGGGCAACCAGTAAGGGCAGTTGGCAGTACAACGGATATTAGTGATCGCAAACATGCGGAAGTCGCCTTGCGCCAAAGCGAGGAACGCTACCGCTACTTATCTGATGCCATGCCACAACTCGTCTGGATTTGCAATCCTAGCGGTGAATACGAGCATGTCAATCAACGATGGTGTGAATTTACTGGACAACCAATTAAGGAAGCGTTGGGGTTTGGTTGGACAAAAGTTTTACATCCAGAGGATATTCAACCAGCTATCCAGACATGGGTAGAATCTGTGCAGACAGGAGAACTTTACGAACATGAAATGCGTTATCGAAGGTTTGACGGCATATATCGCTGGCATTTAACCAGAGGTTTGCCGATCAAGAATGAGCAAGGACGTGTCATGAAATGGTTTGGTACAAGTACAGATATAGATGATCGCAAGCAGTTAGAAGCTGAACGTCATGTACTTTTGCAACTTGAGCAAACCGCCCGCGCTGAAGCTGAGGCTGCTAATCGCACTAAAGATGAGTTTGTTGCAATGGTATCCCATGATCTGCGATCGCCACTCAATGCCATTCTTGGCTGGGCAAAACTACTGCGGACTCGGCAACTTGATCCAGAGAATATGACCCGCGCTCTCGAAACCATCGAAAGCAATGCCAAATCTCAAGCAAAACTTTTGGAAGACCTGCTGGATATGTCTCGCATCATCCGGGGTAAGCTACAGCTTGAGATCAGCCAAGTCAATCTGGGGGCAATTATCGGAGTAGCGATCAAAACTGTTTACCCATCCGCAAATGCTAAGAATATTCGTTTAGAGTCCATACTTGACAGGTCAATTCCAGCAATTTCCGGCGATATCAACCGTTTACTGCAAGTTCTGGGAAATATACTCTCGAATGCCGTTAAGTTTACTCCGCCAGAAGGACGGGTAGAAGTGCAGTTATCAGCTTGTTCTGAATCAAACTCCAACTCAGCAATCATCCAAGTAACTGATACAGGTATCGGCATCAGCGCAGAGTTACTACCCTATGTTTTTGAACGCTATCATCAGGGAAATTCTACTCACAAACAAGGTGGTTTAGGACTAGGTTTAGCGATCGCCCGTCATTTAGTAGAATTACATGGCGGCACTATTCAAGCCACTAGTCCAGGCGTTGGACAAGGAGCTACTTTCACCGTCAAGCTACCCTTATAAGCCAAGAACTTAACTGGCATTTTGCATCATTTGAAAAGGTTAAGCCAATATACTGGCATAAATATAAACTATAGCGATCGCTCACCTGCATTTACTGAGCAACAATCCTAACTAAAGCTCTCCATTAATCTTACGCCTGATGATTTCCATCTGTGCCTGCATATCGGCTTCTGTCATAGGCATAGGATAACCTTTGGAATTGGGATCACGTTTGCTCATTAGAAAACGTAGAGCTTCCATGTCTTCGCGGTTTTCAATGACATAAGCTCTCAACTCTGTAAAACTCATTTGCTCATAATTCTGGTTCATTGATAAAATCTCAGATCCCATTACTTAATACGATGATTTGGAGATTATCTCCAGCTAAGATGTAAACCTGTCTGGTTTTGTCGTCAAATCGAAATAAGCGTATGTCTTTGTAGAGATTTGACAACATTTGACAAACCCTACACAGGCTAAGGCTTGCTCTGTTGTTGGTCAAATAGATACTCCTCACTTCTAATATAAGGTGGGCAATGCCCACCTACGCTAAGCAACTGGCGTCATGTCTATGGCGTCTACAAGCGATACTACGACAATGGACGGTAGACGCGGTAGTTAATTTCAGGGAAGATATTGTCCATTAACTCGACTTTTTCCAGCCAACCGCTGTCGATTTTGCCAATTTTAACGTCTTCATAGAGTTTATTGAACCGCATCAGGTGCGATCGCGTCCGTCTGACTGCATAAGGTACCATCGTTCCCGTCCGCATAATAAACGCCCAGTCGGAAGATTGTGCCAATAAAAGTTCCCGCGCTGCTTGATTCAGTGCTTTCCACCCCAATTCATCTTCCGGTTCCAAGTGCGAAATTTCAATCATGCGTTCTGCGGCCTTATGCAAATGGGGGTAAATCCACGCATTTGTTTCGTTCAACCAATACTCATGAAATCCCTTAAAACCCCAGCTTGATTGGGAAGGACGGCAGACTTGCTGAGTTGGTTCTGCTCGTAAATAGTCTGCCAAATGGGTCATTGCATAGGTTTTTTGGTCATACCATGACTTACGGAACAGGTAATCTATAAACCAAGGCCCTTCATACCACCAATGTCCGAATAACTCTGCATCGTAGGGCGAAACAATCACTGGCGGGCGCTGCATTATACCATAAAGATGCTCAGATTGCCGCTCTCGGTTATACATAAAGTTATCGGCATGTTCTGCTGCCTTTTCCCTTGCCCAATAAGGATCGTAGAGTGCTTTATCTGCAAGTCCTAAGCCACGTCCAGTAATTTTGTGATACTTAATACCAGTGTTTTTACGCTGTCCGTTGGGCATGATATAGGGCTTGATGTACTCATATTCTGCTTCCCAGCCCAAATCTTTGTAAAATTCCCGATATTCTGCGGCACCTGGATAGCCTACTTCAGAAGACCATACCTGCTGAGAAGATTCATGATCTCGACCAAAGGCTGCAACACCGGTCTCTGTAAAAATTGGGGCATAAGTACCAAAACGCGGACGAGGACGGGCGTAAAGAATGCCATGCCCATCGGTGAGGAAGTAGCGCAATCCGGCATCTGCTAGCATCCGCTCTACACCTTCATAGTAGGCGCATTCAGGCAACCAAATACCTCTGGGTGCTTGTCCAAAGGTTTGCTCATAGTGTTCGCACGCTACTTGAATTTGCGCCCAAACAGCTTGCGGATACATTTTCATCAGCGGCAAATAGCCGTGGGTAGCACCGCAAGTGATAATTTCTAAATTATTAGTGTCTTGGAACTGTTTAAAAGCTGTTACCAAATCCCCGTTGTAGCGTTCCCATAACTGACGCGCTTCATTAAACTCGGTAGCGTAATGTTCGGCTAAATAACGAATATGTCCGTTGTGAGTATTCCGCTCGGCCTCCAGTTCTATCAGTTCTTCGAGTTGAGCTAAATGTGCGTCATAGCGTTCTTGCAACAAAGGGTCACGAAGCATTGACACTAAAGGTGGTGTCATGCTCATCGTGATTTTAAAGTCGATGCCGTCTCGCTTTAAGCCTTCAAATACTTTCAGTAAAGGAATGTATGTTTCGGTGATGGCTTCATAAAGCCATTCTTCCTCAAGCA
The DNA here is from genome assembly GCF_014904695.1 of Nostoc sp. MG11. GTDB lineage: Bacteria > Cyanobacteriota > Cyanobacteriia > Cyanobacteriales > Nostocaceae > Komarekiella. The sequence goes on from NZ_JACXXN010000006.1 coordinate 158,651, forward strand.
CATAGTCGCTTTCTGGGTGACGAACGAAGGGCAGGTGTGCATGGAGTACAAGAGCGACGTAGCCGATAGCCATAATGATTTGGTGGTACTTGTAAGTTGAAGGTCGAGAGGTTTGGCAGAAATTAACAATATTTTAAGACTTTATGGAGATCGTTATAATGATTAGTGATTTATTCACAATTTATCCCATTTCATACCAGAATACAGTGCTACGGAGCTATTGCGTTGCACTGAGAATTGTGAGGGTTGGCTTCTTCCCTGATGTAACTGCCGTCGGCAGATCTGACTCATAACTTAAATAATAGATAAATCTTTAAAAGAGATAACTGCTATTTGTCTGGTATGCCTACATGGCTCTACATTAAGTAAAACTTTTACTCCTCGTCCTGATACAAATCTTGTAATGCTTGCAGTTGAGTCCGCCGGGAAACACGGCGATATTTTTTACTTTCCAGCTTGGGTTCGTATTGACTTTGCCCTTTGCCTTTGCTTTTTAACTTGAGGTTAGATTCCGGATCGGCTTGTTGGTGAAGCTGAGTTTGAAGGGCGATCGCTTCCGTCACAAATTCTAAATAATGCTGATACCGCTCCCAGTCTCCTCGCACGGCACAATCAGGCTCGTCTCGATGCAGACAATCGCTAAACCGACAGCTAGCAACTGCTAAGCGCTTTCTGGCTTCTGGAAAATAATGTACTAATTCTTCTGGTGTACAATCCAGATCAGGCTGATTAAAGCCGGGAGTATCTGCTAGCAAGCCACCACTAGGCAAAGTAAATAATTCTATATGGCGGGTAGTATGGCGACCACGAGCTAGTTTGCCCGAAACTTCTCCCACTCGCAGGTTAACTGAAGAAATCAGCGCATTGATCAGGCTAGATTTCCCAACGCCAGAAGGCCCAGCAACTACAGTAATTTTATTGCTCAGATAACTGGCTGCTTGGTCAATATTTATACTATTTTTGACACTAATAAATAAAGGTTGATAGCCCCAACCAAGTAAGCGATCGCTGATTTGTTGCTGCATCTGCGGTGAAATTAAATCACTTTTATTCAGGCATAAAAGCACATCTAAGCCAGTAGACTCAGCCTTAATTAAAAACCGACTCAATTGATAAGGTTCTAAAGGCGGATCGGCAACAGCAAAAACCAACAGAATTTGGTTAACATTAGCGATCGCCGGACGATCTAATTCGCTTTGGCGGGGTAAAACCTCAGCGATCGCCCCCCGTCCTCCAGCCCAATCTGGTTCTTCTACAACGACGCGATCGCCCACCATCACCTGTTGTCCGATTTTTTTCAGGCGTGTTCTACGAGTACAGAGAAGAAAAGGATAAGGAGAGGGGGGGACAATAGGAAGGGGGGACAAAGAGAATTCTTCTTCTGTACCTTTGTTCCACTCTCGCACTCCTGTATCCATCTGTACCTGGTAAAAATTAGCCTGCACGGCTAGCACCGTACCCCATAACTGTCCATTTGCGGCAATATCTTCCCCTCTCATTGCTCAGTAAGTGGGCGGCGTACTAATAGAGAAAAATAACTAGTGCAGTCTATAATTTGTTCAACCTGATAGCCTGCCATTGTCAGACTATCAGGAACCTGCTCAATTGGCTCTCCCAGGTCTAGCCAGACTTCTAGCAAACCTCCTGGCTGCATTTTCTCCAGACGTAGTTTTGTCCGCACAAAATTAATTGGGCAAGGAGTGCCGCGCAAATCGAGTTGAGCATCAGGAATAGAAAGGGAGGAGGGTTTCATCACTTAAACAAATTTCCCAAAAATCCTTCTAGACCACCTTTACCAGTACGGTCTCCCTTAATTTTAGCTAGCTTCTCCAACAGTTCCCTTTCATCTGGAGTCACCTTGTTGGGAATATCAATTAACACCGTCAGCATGTGGTCGCCCCGACTTACGGGATTCCCCAGGCGAGGTACGCCACGATTTTCCAACTTCATCACCGTATTTGGCTGAGTTCCAGCAGGAATTATCAATTCCACTGGCCCATCTACCGTATCTACTTCTAAACGGCAGCCTAGAATTGCCTGGAGGTAGCTAATTTTGATTTCTGAGAGAATATTGATGCCATCTCGTTGGAATTCTTCGTCCTCGTTCACGAACAAGTAGACGTACAAATCACCAGGAGGGCCACTGCGTTGACCAGCATCTCCTTCATTAGAAATTCGCAAGCGTGTACCATTATCCACACCAGCAGGAATGGTAATTTTGAGCTTTTTCGTTACTTGGTTTGCGCCCTTACCGTCACACGCATCACATTTATCTTCAATTACCATCCCTGTTCCATTACAAGTGGGACAAGTTGAGACTTGGGTAAAGCTACCAAAGGGAGTTCTGGTGACACGACGTACTTGACCCGATCCACCACAAGTCGAACAAGTCCTGGGGCGCGTTCCAGGCTTAGCACCCGAACCGCTACATACTTCACAATTTTCTAAATGCGAAATCCGAATTTCTTTTTCACCGCCAAACACGGCTTCCCGAAAATCTAACTTCAGGTCTAGCCGCAGATCGTCACCCCGCACAGGCCCACTGCGTCGTCTTTGTTGGGTTGGACCACCCATACCGCCAGCGAAGCCACTAAAGATGCTTTCAAAAATATCGGCAAAGCCACCCATGTCGCCAATATCTTGGAAGCCTGCACCAGCTCCACTTGACACACCCTCTGGGCCAAAGCGATCATAACGAGCGCGGGTTTCTGATTCTGAGAGTACCTCATAAGCGCGATTAATTTCTTTAAAGCGCTCTTCCGCTCCTGGTTCTTTGTTCACGTCTGGGTGATACTTTCGGGCTAAGCGGCGGTAGGCTTGTTTGAGTTCTTCTTTGTCGGCGTCACGGGAGACACCCAGAATTTCATAATAGTCGCGGGCCATATAGCAAAGGTAAAAGTTAGAAGGAAGAAAGCAGAGAGAACTCTGATCTGCGGCTTTTGCCATAGACGCCCGTAGGGCGGTGAGGCAGCGCTGCAAAGAGACCCGACCGAGGCAAATGTGATGGCGCTGTGGTAGCTAGTATTACCTGCAGTACACTGCGCGTAGCTTGCTTCCCCGTGGGGATAAGAGCGTCACTCGGAGGGTTTGTCGTAAGACATCAGAAGTTCAGTAAGGCAGAAGGCGAAAGTTAATTTTTATTAATAATTGATTTTACCTTTTACCTTTTACAAAAATTACCAGCAAATTTTTAGCAACAGATGCTTTCCTCGTAGGAGACGACAAAAGCTAGGGAAGTTAAGAGCAGAAGCAAACTTTGCTCAAACTTATCACTGCCGAGTCGGCTGTCTCTTTTACAATTGTGCTACGTAGGAGAGAAAACCCCGCCCATTAACTAGAAGAGCTAGCCGCACTATCAGGTGTGGAAAACCCCCCATATCCATTGGATTGCATCCGAAATCCCAACAGTTGCCTGAAGTTTCGATGCTTTGGCAAATCCTGTGGGGAAAGGAAAAGTTGACCCTCGGACTTCTCGTAAGTAGACGAGCAGACTTCTCTTTGTACTGGGATACCATCTAGTCGACGGCAATTCGCTTCTACAATCTAACAAACCACTGGGGTCTTGTGAAACCTCGCTCAGTTGATTATCAATATATTTAGATATATTAAAGCGTCTATATAAAACTCTGCAAATCAATGATGACTAATGCAATTGCTAAAAAAACAGCTCGTCAAGTCAGAGTATAAATGGGTACTGAGGTTAGAGCAGAGGTGACTGGTGATAGAGAATAATCTGTACCCCATAAGCTGTACTCTATTGCCTCCTTCAGTCCCAAGTCCCTAATTTAACTTTAGTTCCACGGGTCATGTACTTTCTCCTAATTAGCCTAGTAAAAAGACCTTTAAGATGTTTTACTACACAAAACTGTCCCTCTCCGAGCCTGAGAGGGACAGACTTGAACTTTTGTTTAAGGCAGGGAGAGGTTTGTCGAACTTCTAGGAAACTAGACTGTTAATTTTAGGGCATAAAGAATTATTTCGTTAGAAGCTTATGTTAATCTATCGCTTCGTAATCAGCCTGAGCGGTATTTTCTTCGTCAAAATCAAAATTAAATTGTGGTATTAACGTGCCGTTCATCGGTTGGTCTGGTTCTGAGGGAAAGAGACTAGCTGGAGCCTCGTCAACCTCATCACTTTGGTTGTTAGCGCGGTTATAAACATCGGCACCAATTGCAAACAGAGTTTGTTGAAAATCTTCTAAACGCTGCTTAAATTCTGCTATAGAAATACTGGAATCAGTCATAGCAGTTTGAAGTTGTGCAACTTTTTCACTTGCCAAGGCTTTCATCTGCTCGCCGATTAAGTCACTATTGTCCTTTATGGTGGATTCATAACTGAACAACAGGTTATCACCTTGGTTTTTAAGTTCCACCAATTCTTTACGTCTTTTGTCTTCTTCAGCAAACAATTCAGCTTCTTGCCGCATCCGTTCAACTTCGTTAGTACTCAACCCACCTGTATTGGTAATCCGAATACTCTGCTCTCTACCTGTGCCTTTATCTTGGGCAGAAACTTTGAGAATACCGTTGACATCGATTTCAAAAGAGACTTCAATTTGGGGCACGCCACGAGGAGATGGGGGAATTCCTGCCAGTAGAAACTTGCCGAGACTCTTGTTATCCCGTGCCATTGCTCGTTCACCTTGAAGGACGTGAATTTCTACCGAGGTTTGCCCGTCAACTGCTGTAGAAAAGACTTGTGACTTACTCGTAGGAATTGTAGTATTACGTTCAATGATTTTGGTGAACACTTCACCCAAAGTTTCAATTCCTAAAGACAGGGGGGTGACATCCAAGAGTAGGAGATTATCAACTTCGCCACCCAGAACCCCAGCTTGGATAGCAGCTCCCAGTGCTACAGCTTCGTCAGGGTTGACAGAGCGATCAGGAGCTTTGCCATTGAAAAACTTGATCAGCGCGTTTTGGACTGCGGGAATGCGTGTGGAACCACCTACCAAAATAATCCGATCTATGTCTTGTGGTTTGAGATCTGCGTCTTTGAGCGCTTGGATCATCGGTTCGATAGTAGCTGCAATTAAATTCCCTGCCAACTCCTCAAATTTAGAGCGGCTAAGTTCCATTTCTAAATGCTTCGGGCCGGTTTCATCGGCGGTGATAAATGGCAAGTTAATGGAAGTACTCGCCATGCTGGAAAGTTCAATCTTGGCTTTTTCCGCTGCTTCTCGTAGGCGTTGCAGGGCCATTTTATCTGGGGAAAGGTCGAGTTGCTCTTGTTCTTGGAAACGTTCACCCATCCAGCGGACGATCGCATTATCAAAGTCGTCTCCACCTAAGTGGTTGTTGCCACAAGTAGCCTTAACTTCAAAAACTCCATCTCCAAGTTGAAGAATGGATACGTCGAAGGTACCACCACCGAGATCAAATACTAAAATTAACTGCTCTTGCTCTTGTTTATCCAACCCAAAAGCTAAAGCGGCGGCAGTTGGTTCATTGATGATCCGCAGGACTTCTAGTCCGGCAATTGTCCCAGCATCTTTAGTTGCCTGTCTTTGAGCATCTGTGAAATAGGCTGGCACGGTGATCACTGCTTGAGTAACAGATTCACCTAAGAAGTTCTCCGCATCCTGTTTGAGCTTCTGGAGGATCATGGCGGATAGCTCTTGTGGTGTGTAGTTTCGTCCGCGAATTTGGACATCAACAGTATCGTCTCGACCTTTGACACAGTTGTAGGGTACGCGATCGCGCTCTGTTTCGGTGTCTTCCCAACGTCGCCCGATGAATCGTTTGATACTGTAGATTGTGTTTTCGGCATTGGTTACAGCTTGGCGCTTTGCCAGTTGACCGACCAAGCGATCGCCGCCTTTCCCAAATCCCACAATACTAGGAGTAGTTCGTCCACCCTCAGAATTGGAGATCACAAGTGGTTGACCACCTTCCAATACTGCGACGCAACTATTAGTAGTGCCTAAGTCGATCCCAATAACTTTTCCCATACTTGCCAGTATTTTTACTGAGTCTTTATGCTGTAATTATGTGGCGGACTAACTTTTTTCGCTCCGAACTGAAGGCAAAAGATAAAATTTCTTAAAAATGGGGAAATAGAGATAGAAGACACAGAGAGTCTTTTTCTGTGCGTCACCGTACGTCCCAAGCTCTCTAGTGTCTTCTGGATTTCCCTCATCTTCTTCATCATTTCCTATGCCTCAGTTACGATGCTCGCCCTTGCCAGAACCAAGGCACTTATGGTCAGCGAGGCGAGCAACTACAGCTTAACTGTTGGCTGGACTCGACTGATTTTCTTCCATAGGAGGTGTATCTTCCTTTGGAGCAGCTACTTTGACCATTGCATGGCGTAGCACGCGATCGCCTAAGAAATATCCGCGCACTAACTCTTCTAACACTGTTCCTTCAGGATGTTCATCCGTAGGTTCCCGCATTACTGCTTCGTGGAGGTTGGGATCAAATTCTTGACCTTCAGGACGCATTGGTGACACACCGAGGCGCTTAAGGCTATCCACTAATTGTTTATAAACACCTTGGTAACTTTTGTGAATTGTCATCTCGCCATCGCTTTGCGGTTTGAGGTGCGATCGGGCCCGCTCAAAATTATCGACCACTGGCAGCAATTCAGTAATCGTATTCCGCTTCACTAGCGCCTCTAGGTCTTCTTTTTCTTTACTTGTGCGTTTGCGGTAATTCTCAAAATCTGCGGCAATCCGCATATATTGAGTACTACGCTCCTCTAGTTGTGCTTTGAGAGCTTCAATTTGTTGAGTCAATCCTGTTAAAGCTGCCGTTTCTACTTCTGTTTTCTCAGTCGCAGCGACGCCATTTTCTTGATTGAGAGTAGCTGTATCTCCCGGTACATTAGTTTGGGCTGCCACTTGCTCACTAACCTCGCTGCCAGATTCGTTGGAGTTGATTTGGGCTGGGGAGTCGCTCATCATTGCTTGCTTTACCTCTATTGGTTCACCCAATTGCTGGCTTGTATAGTTTACCTGTTTATTTTCGTCCATCATTGTCTAATCTTCCCAGATACTTTTTACGGCAGTGTGTCACCACAAATTACAACCATTGCCATTAAAAGCTTGCAATTGAGGCTGATTTTGTTGCCGATATTTTCCTGGAGTAATGTCACCGTCCTCTTATTGTGACAAATGACGAACGCATTAGCGTAGACGCCCCTAGAGTGGTAAGCCGAAGAGTTAGGTAGCTCTAGGAGTAAGTCTTTTGGAAGAGTGGTGCTTAATGTTGTTCGCTCCTCCATTAGTCATAAGTCAGTTTTTTAACGAATTACTACTTAAAATTTAACCATTGAACTCCTTCGAGCAGTCCAAGGCCAAAAGTACTGAAGTTCTGTTCGTCCTACAGCCCTACGGGCATCCTACGGCGGGCGTGAGACGCAACTTGCTACAACGGGTAAGCAGCCGCGTGGACGGGTTTACCGACTTGAGCGGACTGCCGTGGGAACCCGCCTACGCGATTTTCCTTTGCAAGGCAGTGGCTCCCCTTGAGGGAATACTTGTGTTGAGAAGTGAGTATTGAATTTAATCAGTGTCAATGAGAATTCTGTGTCACAGGCTGGGAATACTTTAATCAGAGGTTTCCCGTACTCATTGCTCATTTATGACTTACTCGTCACCACAACGGCGCAGTACCGCTCTAACTACCAGAACAGAGTTTTCGCCCTTTGGCAACAAGCTAGTACAATCTGGCTATGTCAATAGCGAACAGATGAGGCAGGCATTAATTGAAAGCCGCAAGTCTGGCAGACCCTTGACGGAAGTACTAGAGTCAATCACTGGGCAACAACTATCACCTGAGTTGCTCAGGCAATACAAGAAACAGCAGCTATTTGAACTTAAAATCCTATACGGTGTTGAATTCCTCGATCCGGAAGTCAACCAGGTTGGCAACACAATGGTGGGGAACCTGATTGAGACCCTGATCCCAGTGGATATCTGTCGTCGCCATCGTTTAGTACCACTGTCAAAACACGAAGACCAAACCCCACCCTCAGTTTTAGTGGCGATGGTTGCTCCAGATAATTTAGAGGCTTCCGATGACCTAAACCGCATCTTGCGCCCACAAGGCTTGGCATTACAGCGGATGGTGATTACACAGGAAGACTACCAGCAGCTAATCAACCAATATTTAGATGAACTTGCTGTTCGGCAAAAGCACCTGGAACAAGAAAAGTTTACAGATATCAATCAGGATTTAGAAAATCTTGGAAATCTCGACTTAGAAGATGCTCCTGATGATATGGAGGCTGATTTAGGGGCAGCAATGAAGGGTGCGGAGGATGCCCCAGTCATCAATCTGGTTAACAGAATTCTAGCTAAAGCTTTGCATGAGAAGGTTTCTGATATTCACATTGAACCACAGGAAGAAAACTTACGCATTCGCTTCCGTAAAGATGGGGTACTGCGTGAAGCTTTTGATCCCTTACCCAAAAAAATTATTCCGGCGGTGACAGCCCGATTTAAAATCATCTCCAATCTAGATATTGCCGAACGGCGTTTACCCCAAGATGGACGTATCCGGCGGATGTTTGAGGGTCGTAAAGTTGACTTTCGCGTAAATACCTTGCCCAGTCGCTACGGTGAAAAGGTAGTGCTGCGGATTTTGGATAACTCCTCCACTCAACTCGGATTGAATAAGTTAATCACTGATCCTGAGACATTGCAGATTGTCCAGGATATGGTCAGTCGTCCCTTTGGTCTAATTTTGGTGACTGGGCCAACTGGTTCTGGTAAAACAACCTCGCTGTATTCCGCATTATCAGAAAAGAACGATCCAGGAATTAATATCAGTACTGTAGAAGACCCAATTGAGTATAGCCTTCCAGGGATTACTCAAGTACAGGTGATTCGGGAAAAAGGACTGGATTTTGCTACCGCGTTGCGGGCTTTCTTGCGGCAAGACCCAGATGTGCTACTTGTGGGTGAGACGCGAGATAAGGAAACGGCGAAAACAGCAATTGAGGCTGCCTTAACTGGTCACTTAGTATTAACTACCTTACATACCAATGATGCCCCAGGAGCGATCGCTCGTTTGGGAGAAATGGGTATTGAGCCTTTCATGGTTTCCAGTTCCTTGATTGGCGTTTTGGCTCAACGTTTGGTGCGGCGTGTATGTTCTGATTGTCGTATTCCCTACACTCCTACAACTGAGGAACTAGCTCGCTATGGTCTATCAGCGTCCCAAGATGTGGGAGTCACCTTTTATAAAGCTAACAGTTTGACATTAGAAGCGATCGCTGAAGCTAAAACCAAAAATCAACTTTGCCCAGCGTGTAATGGTGCTGGCTACAAGGGACGTTGTGGTGTTTATGAAGTCATGCGAGTGACTGAAAATCTGCAAACCCTAATCAACGAAGATGCACCAACAGAACGCATTAAGGAAGTTGCAGTTGAAGAAGGTATGAAAACCTTGCTGGCTTATAGCCTGGACTTAGTGAAACAAGGTGCTACCACTCTGGAAGAAGTAGATCGAGTGACGTTTACTGATACGGGTTTGGAAGCAGAGTTAAAAGCCAAACGTAAAAGTGGTCTTACCTGTCGAACTTGTCATGCTGAATTAAAACCAGAATGGCTAGATTGCCCTTACTGTATGACATCTCGTTTTCAGGATTAGTCATTAGTCATTGGTTAGTAGTTACAACCAACAAAGGACAAAAGACGAATAACAAATAACAAAAGGAAGCAGAACTATGGAAATGATGATTGAAGACCTGATGGAGCAGTTGGTTGAAATGGGTGGCTCGGATATGCATTTATCCGCTGGCTTGCCTCCTTATTTCCGCATCAGTGGCAAACTCACACCTATTGGCGAGGAGGTGTTGACAGCTGATCAGTGTCAAAGACTAATTTTTAGTATGCTCAACAACACTCAGCGTAAAACCTTAGAACAGACCTGGGAGTTGGATTGTTCTTATGGTGTTAAAGGTTTGGCTCGTTTCCGGGTCAATGTCTATAAAGAGCGTGGTGCTTATGCTGCTTGCTTACGGGCGTTAAGTTCAAAAATTCCTAACTTCGAAAAATTAGGTCTACCAGATGTTGTGCGGGAAATGTCAGATAAGCCCAGAGGGCTAATTTTGGTGACAGGCCCTACAGGTTCCGGTAAAACAACTACTCTAGCGGCAATGATCGACTTGATTAACCGCACTAAGGCAGAACACATTTTAACGGTAGAAGACCCAATTGAATTTGTCTATGAACCAATCAAAAGCTTAGTTCACCAGCGGCAACTGGGTGAAGATACCAAGAGCTTTGCTAATGCCTTGAAAGCGGCTCTACGAGAAGATCCAGATATTGTTCTGGTGGGGGAAATGCGCGATTTGGAAACGATTTCCTTGGCGATTTCCGCAGCGGAAACGGGACACTTGGTATTTGGTACGCTGCACACCAGTTCTGCTGCACAAACTGTTGACCGGATTATAGACGTTTTCCCGCATGAAAGACAAACCCAAGTGCGGGTGCAGTTATCTAACTCACTAGTAGCAGTATTTAGCCAAACCTTAGTGCCAAAGAAAAATCCTAAGCCTGGTGAGTATGGTCGAGTGATGGCTCAAGAAATTCTGATCGTTACCCCCGCTATTTCTAACTTGATTCGAGAAGGCAAAACATCTCAAATTTACTCTGCTATCCAGACTGGCGGCAAATTAGGAATGCAAACGCTGGAGAAGGTTTTAGCCGATTTTTACAAAGCCGGAACAATCTCTTTTGAAGCAGCGATGTCTAAGACTTCTAAGCCAGATGAAATCCAACGTCTTATCGGTACTGCTACACCGCAGGCAGCAGGTGCGAAACCAGGTGCTAATGGAGCTGCTAGAGCACATTAAAGTAACCACAAAGATGAAGAAGATAGGGGATATGAGGGAACAGATAAAGAATAATAACTCTTGAATGCCAGTCGCCTCAAGTCAAGCCACTGCCTTGCGGGGGTTCCCCCCGTTGTGGCAAGTGGCGCGGGAAACCCTTGACGCTCCTACGTCGCTACCGCTGCGCTAACGGCAGTTCCTCCTGGGGGACTCGGGGTATCCACGGAGTGGGGATTGAAGGAGAACCCCCATCGCCCTTGGGAGAAGACCGGACTTCCGACGCTCCTAAGTCGCTACCGCTACGCTAACACCACAGCGCTGGCTCCTCTTGACCTTTGACTATTTTGAATTTTGAATTTTTAAATCCATGCCAACCTATGTTGCCCGTGTTCGAGACTCGCAAGGAAAATCCAGAACAGAAAAATTTGTTGCCGAATCCTTGACGCAAGCCCGTACTAATCTTAGAGATCAAGGTTTTGTAGTCCAAGAAATCAAACAATTTCAAGGCTTTCAGGCAAGCTTTGATTTGAAAAAATTTCAGACTTCTTTGGTTAAGGTTTCTGTTAAAGACAAAGCAGTTTTTTCCCGTCAATTTGCCGTTTTGATGAATGCGGGAGTTGCGATCGTTAGAAGTCTGGGGGTACTTTCTGAACAGTGTAGTAATCCTAAACTGAAACAAGCGCTTGTTGATATTAGCAACGATGTTCAAAGTGGAATGAATCTTTCAGAGTCAATGCGGAAGCATCCTGACTGCTTTGATGGATTATATGTAAGTATGATTCAAGCTGGCGAAGTTGGTGGTGTTCTAGACGAAGTATTGAATCGCTTAGCTAAGTTGTTAGAAGATGTTGCCCGCTTACAAAACCAAATTAAATCAGCATTGTCTTATCCAGTGGTTGTGGGTTGTATAGCAGTTGCTATCTTTCTTGGTATGACCATTTTTCTCATTCCCATTTTTGCAAAGATTTTTACAGAAATTGGAACTGAATTACCACTTTTAACACAATTCCTGATGGATTGTAGCCAATTTTTGAGAAGTCCGAAGGTTTTCGTACTTATCGCTATTCTTGTAGGATTGAAAATTGCCTATTCACAGTACTATAAAACTCCTGTTGGTCGCCAAACAATTGATCGCCTTTCTCTCAAGATGCCATTATTTGGTGACTTAATTCAAAAGTCTTCGGTTGCCCGCTTTAGCCGAACTTTTGGTTCTTTAACTCGTTCAGGTGTACCAATTTTAACTTGCTTAGAAATTGTCCGAGATACATCAGGAAACCAAGTAATTGCCAATGCTATAGATGCAGCCCGCATGGAGATTCAACAAGGAGGTATGATTAGCATTGCTTTACAAAAAGATAGCGTTTTTCCAGTTATGGCAATTCAGATGATTAGTATCGGAGAAGAAACTGGAGAATTAGATGCAATGTTGATGAAAGTTGCTGATTTCTATGAAGATGAAGTCGAGCAGGCAGTAAAAGCAATGACCAGTATTTTGGAACCGGTGATGATTGTAGTTCTAGGGGGAATGGTTGGAACTATTTTGTTAGCGATGTATCTGCCTATGTTTGCGGTGTTTGAAAAGTTGGGATAGGTGACGAGCAGAGAAAGGATGAAGAAAGCAAAATATTATACTTCATCCTTTAAACTTCATACTTCATAATTGATAAAACCATGCCTGTGCAAAAATCTCACTATGAAGCGAGCTTGGCAGAGTATAGCAATCATCTAGCTGCGATCGCTTTACTCAAGCAACACCGACCTTACTTGGAAATGATTCCCAGTTTGCGCCGTCCAGATGAAAGTATTATCACTATTCCTTTACCAATTGTTCGCCTCCGCAACACCGGAACGACAGCCCCACAGGCAACTTTTTTATGCTGTGATGTAGCAATTTTAATGTGCGACCCCGAATGGAAAATTAAAACTGGAGCAGAAATTTTGCTCTTTATTCATCGTCCTCATGAAGACTTTTCTGACTTGTTAGGACGCTGGCGACAAACTCAAGTCTACCTAGATAAAGATTATGAGTGGTTGATGCCTCCTCGCCACAGTCACGTTTTAAGTGAAGGAGCTAATACTGTATATCCTTTGTTCGTAGTTTTTGCTGAGACATCAGAACGCATTCAACGAGGTCTTATAGGAGCGGAACTACCATTTGTCATTGAAACACCTCAATGGTTAGTTGAGGATAATCCGATAGATACTTTGTCTACAGAAATTCCACCAGCTTAGAAGAAGAAAAGAGTTAACGGTGAGGAGTTAGGAGTTGGAAATTTTCTGCAAATTCAAAGACTCTGAAGTTACATACAAGTTTAAGTTTCCAAGCCCAACTCTTAACTCCTAACTATTAGCTGACAAACTGGGGCATAATTTCGGCAGCAGTGAATATTCCATAGATGCCGCGCTGGTGCAATTGTCTACCAGCTTTGAGATAACCAAAGGCAGGGCCGCAGACATTGGCTGCCATACTGGTTTCATCTCCGAGAGTAAAGGTATGGGTGGAAATCTTCCCTTCAAAAGTGCGCCCTGTTACCTTAACGTTGGTGCTGAGTGGTTTTTTGGCATTGCGAGTATCGACTACACCACCAACAGTAACGCGATCGCGATCGCAAATTCCCGCTACTTCTAGCATCACATCATCGGCGTGTTCCATATTTTCTAAGGTCAACACGCCATTAGTTTTATCTAATAGTGCCTCTACTTCTGCGTCAGTCATAGCTCTAGCAGTTTCTACTGTGTAACCAGGCATGTGACCAATATCTTCGCGGACAGTGGCGCGGTAAGCTTCCCAGTTGGCAATTCCCACGCCAAAAGTAATTTCTACTTTATGAATCTCCGCGTAGCTTTGAGCGGCTATTGCTGCTGCTGCTGTTAACAATCCAGGTGTGGCCCCACATCCTGTCATGTAGGTAATTCCGGCTGCTTGCAGTTCCTCTTTCATTGCTAGTAGTTGTTCTACAGCACTAGTGCGCTTAATCGCATCTACTAACACTCCACGCCAGCCGGATTTGATAAACTGCTTAGCTACAGTAGGTATAAAGTCATTAGGTAGGTTGGGTAAAGCTAGAAAATAGCCATCTACAGCTTGTGTACTTTCGATTAAATCCTGAATACTGTGATTTGTTAAATTACCAACTGGCTCTAAATAACCCACTGAACCTTGAGACTGGTAGGTTGCAATGCATTCTTGAGTATTTAAACCATCAGCAGCGTAAGCGTAGCCTTTTTGATCTGCTGCTGCAACTAAAATCATTTCCCGTTTGCCAGCAAGTAGCTTAGCGGCTGCTTGTCCTAGTCCGCCGAAACCTAGTATTCCCACGCGTAGTACTGGCGAAAAATTTAGAGAACCTTTGACTTGTTCTGAATTCATAGTCAATTAGTTAAGTTGAATCAAAAGCCCTTAGCATTCAGCATCTCAGCTTCCGGCTTGTAACTGGTAGCTGATGGCTGATAACTCAAAGCTATAGAGGTTAATTATGATTCATTATCCTGGGTTCTTTGGCTGACCGATGCGTTTTTTTACTGAAAAGTCTTCGTTGGTGATTTGGGATGCTATTTTAAGCGCAAACATCCCCTTGGCTGTAAAACTTAATTTGCACAGGCATTTTGTATGTTTATATTCCCCAGAATCTATAGCTACTTTAAAAATTATAAAATTATGAATAATTCAACTAATCTTATCCCAAATGCAGAAAATGCAGTTGTTGATATTCGTAACCTGCGTGACTATTGCCTAAATTCAGAGCATGATCAAGGAAAACATAAAGCCCGTCGCTTTTCATCAATCTTGGGTATAACAGCAGACAACGCTAAAGAATTGCGCCACATTCTTTTAGAAATAGTCAAAACGCATGAGGTTAAATTGGGGCGGTGTGATGAATTTAGACAACGTTACATACTAGATTTCACGCTCAAATAGCAAAATAAAAGTACGACTATTCGCAGTGCTTGGATTATAGAAAATGGTTCTGATGTCCCAAGATTGAAATTTAAAGTTTAATTGATTCGCTGCATTTGATCATTGCTCAAGCTGTGTCTACAATGTAATTACTATTATTTCCAAAGTAATCTAAATATGGGCGCAGCTATTAGAACTAAAATTGTGAAAATCGGTAATTCTCAAGGTGTTCGTATTCCCAAACCTCTATTAGAGCAAAGTGGTATTCACACAGAGGTTGAAATTGAGGTTTATTGTGATCACCTAATTGTTCGCGCAGCACCAGAATTACGGGTTGGGTGGGACGAAGCTTTTGCAGCAATGGCTGAACAACATGATGATGTTCTGCTAGATGACGTAAGCGCAACAGACTGGGATCAGGTTGAATGGGAATGGTAGTCAAGCGTTTTGATGTTTTCTTAGTTAATCTCGATCCCACGATTGGTAGTGAAATTCAGAAAATGCGCCCCTGTGTAGTGATTTCGCCAAACGAAATGAACCGCCATATTGCTACCGTGATTGTTGCTCCAATGACTACAAGGGGGCAAGTGTATCCCACACGCATACCTTCTCATTTTCAAGGTAAAGATGGGCAAATTGTTCTTGATCAAATTCGCACAGTAGATAGAGCTAGATTGGTCAAACAGCTTGGTCAAATTAGTGACCATGAACAAAAAGCTGTTCTTGATACCTTGGCTGAGATGTTTGCAGAGTGAGCTATCTAATATTTCAGTGAGGCTGTAACATCTAGAGTGATACAAATGACTCAAAATACTATTATTATATTTTGAGCCGTTTTTCCTGATTCAGTATCGGAAATGGTTACAGGATAAGCGTTAGTGCAAAAAGCGATGCCTACGGCTGGCTACGCCTACGCATCACACGTATAAACTCTAAAGTGATCGCCTTGCTGTATAGTTGACGCCAGAAAACCTAGAACATGCTTAGGTTAAAAACTTTTACTATCTCTATATTGTGGCGATCGCAGTCCAAAAATCTGTTTACACTAGATGCAAGGTAAAGCGACTATATCAAAGAGCTAATGCGATGCCTGGGTTGGATTACACCTAAGTATGTAGATATAAATTCTAATGCGATCGCATACCCCAAAATCTTACTTTTGGGTTACACTGCACTCCATCCAACACTACTTATCTACCTTCTAAGTAATCATTGGGTGAATAGGGTCAAGTTAATGATAATGATAAAGCTTTTCAATAAAATTTATATTTTTGTAAATTCACTTGCTGGCCATACTACTGCTAATGCTTGTTTTTAGGACTTTTGCTACTTCTCCTAGAGGCTCAATTGTGAACTTGACTAATTGATTAGGTTAAGAGACACTAACTAGTAACTGACGTGTACGCTCATAAAATAATAATTTTTGTAAAGATTCTGAGATATATATTTTGAGAGATGGAACATTAGTTAACAAATGGCAAGTTTGTTTATATCTAAGTAAAAAAGTTCCGACGGCTATAATTTTAGCCTTTTGCTAGAGCAGTACAGTTCAAGCGTACTATAGTGGTTTGCCAAGAGCATGGAGACATTAGAGTTCATAATTTATCCAGATGGTCGGGTACAAGAGAAAGTCACTGGCATTGTGGGTGCTTCTTGCGCTGAGGTTACAGCAGCAATAGAGGCACAGTTGGGGCTAGTACTTAGTCATGAGCCAACCTCAGAATATTTCGCCGCTAAGGTGCAGCAATCTAGCCTGGCGAATACGCAAACCACTTACAGCGATTGGTAAGTTTTCACAGTAGTTTAGTGTTATTAATTCACAACCACCATGTCACACTTTAGCCAAATTAAGACTCAAATCCGTAACCTTGATTCTTTGAAAGACGCTCTGACTGAATTGGGCATAGACTGGAAACCAGGCCCACGTGAGGTACGTGGCTATCGTGGTCAAACTCATCCTGCCGAAGTTACTATTGAGCAGGAAAATGGCTATGACATCGGCTTTAGATGGAATGGCAAAGAATATGAATTGGTGGCTGACTTACAATATTGGCAGCAAAATTTATCTGTAGACGGTTTCTTACGCCAGGTAAGCCAGCGTTATGCTTACCAAACAGTTGTGAAAGAAACTACTCGTGTTGGCTTTCAAGTCGCTGAACAACAAAAAAATGAAGATGGTTCGATTCGTTTGGTAGTACAGCGCTGGAGTGCGTAATGGCTGATTTTCTACCGTCGCCGGAAGAACAAGAAGACAACCGTTCCGGTTTAGAACCAGAATTAGGCGGTTTCTTACGGGATGCCCCTGAACGTTCTGGTTTTGAACCAGAATTGGGTGGTATGTTGCGCCAAAAAGGTGTTTATGTTGACGAAATCACCTGTATTGGTTGTAAGCACTGCGCTCATGTTGCACGTAACACCTTTTACATTGAACCAGATTATGGGCGATCGCGCGTGGTTCGCCAAGATGGTGACGCGGAGGAAATCATCCAAGAAGCAATTGACACTTGTCCAGTTGATTGCATTCACTGGGTCGATTATACTGATCTGAAAAAGTTAGAGGAAGAACGCAAATTTCAGGTAATTCCTGTAGTAGGCTATCCGGTGGAACATGCGGTTGCTGCTAGCGAACGGCGGCGTAGGAAGCAAAAGGTAAAGACCAAAAAGTCTCGTTATTAAGATAAAAAAATTAAATCAATATAAAAAAGGACTGAGTTTACCAGTCCTTTTGTTTTTTGTTATGTAGTTAATTTTTTCTAATGTGGCAATAACAAGCCGAACCAACTATTTAAAATCCTAAATTCAAAATACTTTAACCGAATTTTAGCGAACATCTAAGATAATTACTGCTTTCATTTTAGATTTAGAGGATCGTGTTGTGAAAGTAATTTCTCTACTTTTGCCTCGTCAAGCCTAGCGGTTAATCTTCTAGTTTCGTGCAAATCTCTAGTGGTTTTTGCCAAAGTAAAAGTTGAGCCAACAGAGAAAGCCAAACCCATACCCATAAAGCCTTTCACCCAGCTATCCACAGGCAAGTTCACAATACCGAAGGTAGTCATAGAAATAGAAATCATAAAAGCTGCCCAGGTTTGGATAACCCAAGCTGCACTGTCTTTTTGAGGGCCAATTGTTTGCATATTTCCTACCTTTCATCTGAGTGATTTAACTGTGATTTTATTGATTAGTACACTGCTCAGCCACAATAGTATTACCAGTTTGGTAACTGGACTCAAAAATGCTAGTTCCAAAGCACTTGGATCAAATAAAAACTGGTACAAGCTATGTACCAGTTTTGCAATTGGCATCAAGCAGCTTGATTAATTATTCAGACTCAGGAAATGTTTGTACTTTGCCATCAGGGCTAAGAACAACTCGAATTCTGAGATTTTGCCCAGTTTTATTGGCAGAGACAAAAGGTTTTCCAATGTCAGGCATCCCAGCGCTGTCAACGAATTCTCTTGCTGCCTTATTAAGGGGAAAAATTCGTTCAATTTTGCCATCAACACCTAGTAATAAACTATATTCTAATGTTTGTCCCAATCTTGCAGGTGGCTGCCAACGCTTACTTATATATTCTCTAGCTTCTGTTATCTGAGGAGTGTCAAATAATGTGCCAGTTGCCACATTTGGAGGCGTAGGGACTTTGCGCCCATCTCCTAATCCATCGATAAATGGATTACTCTCAGTTGTTCTAGAAGGAGTATTTGAAGATGGTAGTTCCGGGGAAGGTTTGTTTGCGGGAGAAATTTCTAAAGAATCATTATTTTGGGAACTGGATGGTAAACTCTGTCTCTGAGGCAAAGCAGTTCCAGCTTGGGGAATTGAGCCCGCTGGGTTTTGTCCAAGTTTTGGTTGAATGGTAGTTTCCTGTCCTGGGATTTTGGTAAGTGCTGTGCTTCTGGGATTGGTGGGAAGGGTTGGAGTCTTCGTTTGAGGTAGAGTTAGTGGATCTTTTGGAGATAGTAGGGGTGTTGAAGAGAAATTGGAATTGGGGGATTGGGGAGTCGTAAGCAAACTGGAATTAGGGGATATTTGAGACTGAGTGGAGAAGTTGGAATTAGGGGATATTAGGGGTTTTGGGGGCAAACTAGAAGTGGGTAGCGCAGGAGTGGAGCCTAGAGGTGGCAATGATGATTGGAAATTATCTTGAGGGATGAGTCCAGATTGAGGAGTGGGAAAGTTTAGCGAAGGTGAGCTTTCTAGGGCAATATTTGCTTCTGTTGGATCTATGGTTTTGGCAGTCTGCTGTTGCTTTTGCCTGATGTTGTTAGCATATTGCCAGGTAACTGGTGTTAAACCCAAAGCCAAGACCAAGACAGCGGCAACAGGTGCCCAAGTAGGAAAACTCGAACTCGAACTCGAACTGCTGAGAGTTGGCAATACCATAACATCAGCCGAGTATTCATCTAAGGCGCTCGCCAAATCAAAAAGTTGCAGCAAACTCAGTTGAATAACACGACCAGATGCTTGGTTAGCGAGGGAACCAAGAAATAAGTTGTGAGTTAAATAGCTATTCGGTTCTAAGCGGATCTCTGCTCCTGGGATCTGGGAGGTCAAGGACTTTAATGTTTTAGCAGACAGTGAAGCGGAATGTAAATCTTTTGATTCTTCTGGCTCATCAAGTACTTTGTTTGACTCTTGCGGCCCTGAAAATGTAACCCAAAAGCTTTCTGGAGACTGTTGGAGGAATTCTTGGACGTAGATTGTGACTGCATCACACAAAGCTTCGAGTTGGTCGCGATCGCCCCGAATTGGCACTCTGCGATCTTCTGGTAATCGCGGATCGTCAAAACGTAACTCAAAGCTTAATTGCTTGAGGACAGTTTTTCCCATCCAACGGGACAAAGGTGAGCTTTGCGCTAAGACTTCTAGCGTACAAGTGGGAGGCGTATAACGACGAATAACAGAATTTGATAGAGGCATGGCAGGAACTACAAGGTCTATTATTATTTGGGATTTTGCGTTCGCGTAGCGTGTCGCAGAAAAAAGTTGCTATATCGTTAATTATTTTTGCCTACGCGCCCAAGACAATTGAGCGTTGGAGGGTTTATTCCGTAGCAAACTTTTCAAGATAGATTTTGCGGAAAGTCAAGCCAGTTACTTGCTCAAAGGATTATGAGTTAAGGTTTCCGACATAATCACATGTCCGAACTGACTTTGGTTTCCTGACCTAGCAAACTTTCCAAAATGGATTTTGGATGAGAAATCTCAAATCTAAAATTTTGTGGAACGGTCTATAAGTGCTAGCCAGAGACGGCGGTGTCCACCTGGGGCACTATAAAAAAGTAAATCTACAAGCAGTTTAAGTGCCAGATTGGTAAGTAAATCCGTCGAGATTTGGTCATCCTCTTCCATCCGCTCTTGGTAGGTGTTGCAGAAAGCATCTATGTAATCTCCAAGTAGAGCAGCCTGATGAGGTTCCCGTTTGGTTTCCGCCATTTGTTCTAATAAACCGACAGCACGCCGAATTAATTCTTGGTGCTCCTTAGCTAGGTAGCAGGTGATTAGAACAAGCGATCGCGCTTCTTCTATATCTAGTTTTTTTCGCCCTCCTTGACCTTTGCGTAAGGGGTTGGACTGGCGTAGTCGCCACAATGCTACGCGATCGGGCACTCTTGACTCTAAATTCAGCTTAGTTGCCGCTGAAAGCATTGCTTCGGAACCAATGCCAGTTAAAGTTTCTAGCGCCAACAGCACCAAGTCTAACTGGGTTTTGATATTGTCCCATTGAACTGCATCTGGCGCTGGAAGCTTGATTAAATCCTCCCACGGGGAATTTGGAGTGGCTGAGTTGGCGGCCGTGTGCATAACTTTTAGCATAGGTGATCAGGCTGATAGGGACTGTTGCTGTTACCCATTTTGAAACCAGACTCTCAAGCATCAAAGTTGGTTTCCTATAGCTATGAGCCAGAAGCTTCAACTAGCTTTTCTCTGTAGTAAACAGCAGTTATCTTTGTCTTACTCTAAATGAAAACTTCTTTTCATCAAAGTAGAAAATTATCAGCCCAAGTCGATATTTACCTAACTTTAGCTACTAGCTAAGTACAAGAGTATAAATAAACAAACCTAAAATTGATAACTGCTAATTGCTAATCTCTAATCACCATCAGCTAATTAGTAATTAGCAATTAACAATCATTAACTCTGCCCAGTTACATTTATTGCCGCTTTATTTTATGTGGACAATAGTAACACCACTGCCACCGTCTGCTCGTTCTGCTGCTTCATAGTTGCTGACTCTGGGGTGCTGTTGCAAAAAGGTGTGAACACCTTGCCGTAACTTACCAGTCCCGTACCCGTGAATAATCCATACTGGCCCTGTAGCTTCCGAGATGGCTTTGTCAAGAATGAATTCGGCGTCAGCCACTCGCTTACCACGCAAATCGACGGTATTTTGGGAAGTGCGAATCGCTGGGGCTGGCTGCGGTGGTGTAACTACTGTTGGGACTGGCTTTGCTTTAACGACTGGTTCAGCTTTTTGACCATCTAGAGATTCTACATCTTCTAGTTTGACTGTCATCTTCATGATCCCAAAGCGCACAGTTAACTCCCCATCATTACCGGGGGTGGTTAACACTTCTGCTGTTTGCCCCAACTTGGGAACACGCAGGCGATCGCCTACTTTGGGCATAAACCCAAGTTTTGGTTTTGGTTGTGTTGCTGGCTGATATTTCTGGGCAATTTGATTCAAGGCATTAGTCGCTTGCTGGGCATCTTGGGCTGTGGGTGTACCTTGCTGCAAGCGGCGAATTACTTGGGCAATTTCACCTTTTGCTTGGGTGATCGCTTGTTGAACAGCTACTTCCTGTGAAGCCCGCAGAGCACTTTCTCTTTCTTGTAAAGCTGAGGCTTTTTCGGATACTTCTTTGTATAAACGCTCCGCTTGCTGCAATACATTTTGCGCTTCAGTAGCTTTAGTTTCCTGACGGCGACGTTGCGCTTCTAACCCAGCAATGACTTGGTTAACTTCATCTGTTGCTTCTCCCACTTGGGATTTCGCCTGTTCCACAACTTCTGGTTTTAGCCCCAAACGCAAAGCAATTGTCAAGGCGTTGGAACGTCCGGGTATTCCCCACAGTAGGCGGTAAGTTGGCGACAGAGTACTTTCGTCAAATTCTACCGAGGCATTTTCAAATCGCTCATCTTCATATTTCAGCGCTTTTAGTTCACCAAAGTGAGTGGTAGCGATTGTTAGCTGAGCGTGGTTAGACAGATATTGCAGCAAGGCGATCGCTAAGGCACTACCTTCAACTGGATCGGTGCCTGCGCCGACTTCATCAAGTAATACTAGGGAATTGGGCTTATGGCATGGGGCATGAGACTCTCCATCATTGCTGATTGCGTCTAAAATCCTACTGATGCGGCGGATGTGACCGGAGAATGTGGATAAACTCTGCTGTAGGGATTGTTCATCGCCAATATCTGCCAGCACTTGGTCAAACCAAGGGATTTCGACTGGTTCGCGGGCGGGGACAAATAAACCTACCTTGGCCATCAATGCTGCTAACCCTAGGGTTTTTAAGGTAACAGTTTTACCGCCAGTATTTGGCCCGGTAATTGTTACTACCCGAATTTGTGGACTGATGAACAAATCTACAGGAACTACTGGTTGCCCTTGTTCGTGCTGTTGCTGCCACACTAACAATGGATGACGCAAATGCCGTAAGGTAATGATTTCACTTTCCTCCCGGTTGATAAATCGCGGGGGATTAGCTCCTAGCCAGAAACTATATCGTGATCTGGCGGTTGCGAGATCCAAAGTGGTAACAATTGCTAATAACCTCTCCAAATCAGGTTTGACTGCTGCTACTTGCTCCGTTAAAACACGGCGAATCGCTTCTTCTTCTGCTTGCTCTTTTCTAATTATCTGCCGCAGTTGGTTGCCTAGAGGCACGATAGAATTAGGTTCTACATACAGCGTCGCACCACTAGTAGAGGTATCGTGGACAATGCCGGGAATGGCATCTTTTTGAGGTGCTTTCACAGGGATTACATAGCGATCGCCCCGTTGGGTAATTAGCTGTTCCTGAACTGCCCCAGCTTTTGCCTGTAGAATATTTTGCAGCTTTTGAGTAATTTGAGTGCGTAATCGCCGCAAATCTGTACGAATTTCTCCCAGTTTTTGGCTAGCGCGATCAGTTACCTGTGCTCGTTCATCTATACAACGGTGAATTTCCTGTTCTAGTTCGGGATAAGTCCGCAAATCGGCAACCAAATTAGTCAAGATTGGCAAATCTTCTTGGTTGTCAATTACACGGCGCAAATTTCTAGCACCAGCGAGGGTGGTAGCGATCGCTAACAGTTCATCCCCAGTTAAAATTCCGCTGCGTTCTGCCCGTTCTAAGGAATCACCAATATCTTGAATTCCCTCAAACGACAGTCCTGTAGTTAGACGGCTTTCTAGTTGGTAAACTTCTTTGGTTTGCTCTAACAACTGTTCGCTTTCTGCCTGAGACTCAGGCATTTTCAGATGACGCGCAGCTGTCGCCCCCAGCTTAGTTGCCGCAAACGTGCAAAGGTGCTGGCAGAGGCGATGCCATTCTAGTAGTTCTAAGGTTTCAGATTGGATCAAGGTTTCAACATCTAATCTGAAATTATGGTAACAATTCTAGCCGTTCTGTGACACTTAAATTTAGCTTACGCAGTAGCTATTTCTTGCACCAGAACGTAGGGCTGGACTATGAGGGTATGAAATCGCTTGGTGCGATCGCTATTCCATTCTCCTACTTGTACTGGTGATGGTTTAGTAATTAATTGCTCATCAATCCACTGCTGTACTGATGGAATATTATCGCTGGCGATCGCTTCCCCAACATCCAGCAAGTTTAGCTCAGATGCCACTAATATTACCGTGTCTCGCTGCACATGAGGAATTAGCCACTCCCATTCTGCCTCATCTAATATTTCTGTTAATTCCGCTCTTAAATCCGACATTATTCTCTAACGTTGATATTATTCACTACTTCGTAGTTTATAACTCTTGACTATTGGCTACACTTCTGATTTCATTTCATCAATTTCAAACAAAGATACAATTACTCCGGCGATCGGAATAGATATAAAAACACCTAATAGACCTGCTACTTTAGCACCTACAAGCAAAGCAAAGAATACGACTACAGGATTAAGATTGAGCGCACCTTGCATAATGCGGGGCGCAATTAAGTTATCTTGTATCTGCTGAAGAACAATACAAGCTGCCAATACTTTCAATGCTAACCAAACACCTTGAGACAACACAACTAGAGTAATTGTACCAATTCCTAATGTTGCTCCTATGCCAGGAATGATATCAACGATTCCAACTATCACTGACAATATCAAGGCAAAAGGTACTTTTAATAATACGAACACCAGAAAAGTCGAAGTTGTGAGAAATAAGCTTAATAACAACTGACCTCTAAAAAAGCCTAAGAAGGAGCGCCTAATTATATTTGTAAATCGGTTACGGCGCTGCTTTGGTACTACTTTTAAGATAAAGCTCCAGAGCTTATCTCCATCTAGGAGCATGAAAAAAGCTACAACCGCAATCAATATAAAAGTTACAAAGTTAGTCATAAAACTTTGTAAAATTGCCAAGCTAGTTACAAGAGTTGTTACAGCTTGATCCCGTAATTGTCCTTCAATTACACTCAAATCTATTTGAAGATTACGGCTTCGTAGAAATACTTCTAATCGCTCTAATAGAGGTACTAAAGAATTTAAAAATCCAGTTATGCTGTCAATTAATTGTTGTCCTTGAGATAGAATCGTTAAGCCCACAGTAACAGCTATACCGCCAAGAATCACAACACTAAGCAAGAAAACTACAACAACTGCTATGCCGTGGGGCAAAAAACGCCGCAGCCATTGTACAGGATAGCTGAGCAAAAAAGCCAAAATTGCAGCGAATGTAAAAATAACTATGACTATCTCAAAGTAAGCTAAAAGCTGCACAATTGCCCAGCCAGAAGCCACTAAAAGTAAAAAGCGGACTAACGCCAGATTATTCAATCGATCCCAAAAGTTTTTGGCTTCAAAGCCGCTCATATACTATCTAGAGAAAAGGTAGTGGTGATTTAGCCTAGCTGTTGCATTTAAGCACAAAGTCTTACTTGATTTGCTATGGCGCATTAACTTTAAACATATAGAAACTGAGTGGCGATCGCCACTTCCTTAAAGCATATTCCCCAGTATGATTTAACTCATCGGCCTAAATCATGCATCTCATTGATCACTGTGGTACATTTTTGTGTTATAGCTTCTAATTCTTCTTTATTAGTGGAACTAGGAGTATCAATTAATTTGCCAATCCTAATAGTAATAGGAACAGCTTGAGGTATTGCCGAGCCTTTTTTTAAAATCCCCTCAGTACCCCACAAACTTACTGGCAATATTGGTGCTTTGGCCTTCGCCGCTAGTAGCGCTGCGCCTCTTTTGGGGTCTGTAATTCGACCATCTGGGGTACGAGTGCCTTGCAAAAAAACACCGACAGCCCAACCGTTATTGAGGTACTCTAGGGCAGAACGGATAGCAGTGCGATCAGCACTTCCTCGACTTACCGGGTAAGCACCGTACAACTTAATCATTTTTGCCAAAATCGGAATATCAAATAACTCTTCCTTAGCCATATAAGCCACTGGGCGACGTACACAATTAGAGACAATCGGCGGATCAAAGTAACTAGCATGATTACTCACTACCACTAGTGGCCCTGATTGAGGAACATTTTCCACACCATAAATTTGGCCCCGAAAGTAAGTATGAAGCATGGGGCTGACGACCGACCATTTAAAGGCGTGGTAAAGTGCCAGACTAATAAACGGTTCGCGGCTTTGAGACATAAAAGGTTGAGGATTGCGGATTAGGGATTGGGCATTGAGGATTGGGCATTGGTTGGGGTCAGCGGGAAAAGGAAAAACCATTCCTTTACCCTTTAACCTTTTCCCCTCTTAAGAGTCCCCAGTCCCCGGCCTTTAGTCCGGTAATTCAGTTGCATTACGGACGTTTTTTAAGATTAAATCAGGGCTAATACGTTTAATTAAACCAGTTAGTACGTTACTGGGGCCAATTTCTATTACTTGCTGAATGCCGTTTGCTGGTAATTCTAGAGAGATTTCTCGCCATCGTACCGAACCAGTCATTTGTTTGTTTAAGCGCTGCTTTAAAATTTCGGCATCAATAGATGGAACTGGTTCTACATTAGACAACACTGGCACAACAGCTGGTTGAAATTCCACAGATTCTAGAATGTCTTGGAACTCTGCCGCCGCTGGTGCTATTAAGTGTGAATGAAATGCTCCAGAAACTTTTAAAGGAATAGCACGCTTAGCTTTCACTTGAGAAATTACCGCTTGTACAGCGTCCGGCGTCCCAGAGATTACCACCTGAGCCGGACTGTTGTCATTAGCCAGCACTACATCGGGCGTTTGAGAAATGACTTTTTCCAACTGTTCGCGGTCAAAGTTCAACAAAGCAGCCATCATCCCACCTGCGGCACTATCCATAAGTTCCGCACGACGCTTGACCAAGTGTAATCCCGCCGACCATTCAAAGACACCAGCAATATAAAGAGCAACATATTCGCCCAAACTATGACCAGCAACTAAATCTGGCTGATATCCCCGTTCCCGGATGAGATCAGCAAGAATGCTTTCCACCACATAAAGAATTGGCTGTGTATATAGCGTCTGTGATAATTTTTCTTCGTCCTTTTGACAGATTTCTCTTACAGACCAGCCCAAAATAGCCTCAGCTTGAACAAATTTGTCTTTGGCAGAGGGTATATCTAATAAATCCATTCCCATTCCCAGTACTTGAGAACCTTGTCCGGGAAACACCCATGCAGTTTTAGTCATTGGTCATTGGTCATTGGTTATTGGTCATTAGTCATTTGTCATTACAAAGAACAAATGACTAATGACAAAGAGAGAAGTCTGAACGCCGGCTTCCGGCGCTCAGAACTTCGGGGACAAAATATTATCTTCCCCATTGAAAAATTGCCGCGCCCCAAGTAAGACCGGCACCAAAGCCGGATGTAGCAATGATGTCATTAGGTTTAATTTTGTCTTGCCGCACTGCTTCATCTAGGGCTAGGGGGATGGAGGCGGCAGAGGTATTGCCGTACTGAGCAAGATTACTAATAACTTTATGTTGAGGAATATTTAAGCGTTGGGCAACAGCATCGAGAATCCGCTGATTGGCTTGATGCAGGATTAGCCAATCGATTTGCTCAACATTGAGGTTAGCTTGAAACAAGGCTTTGTCAATAATTTCTGGCACTTTTTGGACAGCGAAGCGGTAAATTTCTTTACCGTTCATGGTTATGGGTTGGTAAGTGCCTTTAGTAATATTTAC
The DNA here is from genome assembly GCF_014904695.1 of Nostoc sp. MG11. Lineage (GTDB taxonomy): Bacteria > Cyanobacteriota > Cyanobacteriia > Cyanobacteriales > Nostocaceae > Komarekiella. The sequence continues at coordinate 185,667 of NZ_JACXXN010000006.1, forward strand.
GCCTGGGAGTAGTTCTTGGGAAGAGGCTGCATAGGAAAGGTTGAGCTGATGATTTTGAGTACCATCGCTTTTAAGTGCAAATCCCAATAGGCGATCGCTTTTGGATGCTTGCAATACTACTGCTCCTGCACCATCACCGAACAATACACAAGTGCCCCTATCTTGCCAATCTACCCAGCGAGAGAGGATATCTGCTCCTATCAACAGTACATTTTGAAAAACGCCTGTTTTTATATATTGGGCGGCTGTTACTAGCCCAAAGACAAAGCCAGAGCAGGCTGCTGTCAAGTCAAAAGCAACTGCTTTGGTGGCTCCTAATTCAGCTTGTACTTGACAAGCAGTACCAAACAAGTCGTCAGAAGTGGATGTCGCCAGCAAAATTAGATCTAAGTCAGATGCGGTGATACCAGCAGATGCGATCGCCTGGCGACTAGCCGCAGTGGCGAGTACACTTAATGACTCAGATGGTTGTGCTAACCGCCGTTGACGAATTCCCGTTCTTGTTGTGACCCACTCGTCTGATGTCTCAACTAATTTAGACAAGCTTTGGTTGTCTAAGGAAGTTGCTGGTACTGCTGAGCCACTTCCAGTAATTGCTACCCCTAAGTTTTGCACTCTTAATCTCCCAAGCTATCAGCTTTTTGTCCTTTGTCCTCTCTTACAAAGTTCTGTTCGCCTTTGGCGTTGGCGGAGCCATCGGAGGAAACCTCGGCTCAGACTTTGCGCTTTGTCATTTGTCCTTCGTCCTTCGTTTTTACAAATGACAAGTTACTCAATGACTAATGACTAATCGCTAACCGCTTTCGCGCTCTAAGATATATTGTGACTGAATTCGTTGCAGCACCTCGTTGTCAACAGCTTCTTTTGCCATCCGAATGGCGTTAAAAATTGAAGGTGCTTGGGAGCTACCATGACCAATAAAACAGACTCCGGCGACACCTAATAGCAGAGCACCACCATGTTCTGCATGATCCATCCGCTGCTTAATTCGCTTCAGATTTGGTTTTAAAAGTGCTGAGCCAATTTGACCGTGCAATCCTTGGGGTAATTCTTCCCGCAAAATTTGCAGAATTACTTCTCCGACCGCTTCGGCGAATTTTAATAATACATTACCGACAAAGCCATCGCAGACAATTACATCAAAGCGACCAGAAAGTACATCACGCCCTTCAGCATTACCAATAAAATTAATTTGGGTATTTTCGCGTAACATTTGGTGGGCGCGGACGGCTGCGTCATTGCCCTTAGAATCTTCTTCTCCAATATTTAACAAACCTACCTTGGGTTCGCTAGTACCTATGACATACTGACTGTAAGCTGATCCCATTACGGCAAACTGCTCTAAAAACTTAGGACGACAGTCTACATTTGCGCCGACATCAAGTATAAGTACTGGTTTGCCAGCCACAATTGTGGGAAAAACAGTCCCTATTGCTGGACGGTCAATTCCCGGTAATCGTCCTAAGCGCAGTAACGCTGCTGCCATTGCTGCTCCAGAGTGTCCGGCAGAAAAAACGGCATCTGCTTGTTTTTGCTTGACTAAATCCATAGCCACATTAATAGAGGCCTGGGGTTTACGTCTAACTGCGCTTAAAGGCTCCTCGTCCATCGCGATCGCCTCCTGTGCAGGAACGATCTCTACTTGCCCGAAATTTGTTTTTGGCGGCAAAGCAGCTTTAATTTGTTGGGGATCACCTACCAACAAGACTTCTACACCCAATTCTTCTCGTGCCCGCAGTGCGCCAGCAACGATTTCACCGGGTGCGTGATCCCCTCCCATTGCATCAATTGCGATCCGTACGCGAGTCGATCCCATTGCTCAGAGCTATTAGAAACCTTACAAATTTTACCAGATGGCTTTGCTGAAAAAGCGTAAATTTCTAACTGCCAATTGATTTCTGTTACTATTGCAACAAATTTTGGCAGCAAGCCAAAGATAATAACACGAACTGTGAGGGATTGGGCATGGGGTATTGGGAAAGGAAAAGGGGTAAAGGGGAAAGGTAAAAATTATCTTTTTACTATTTGCTCTTTAACCTTGTCCCTCTTTTCCCGGTAAAGAGTCCCTAGTCTCCAGTACCTAGTACCCAGTTAACTAAGGTACGAACGCCGTAACCAGTTGCCCCCGAACCGTTGTAGCCATTTTCTTTATCTGTCCATACTGGGCCAGCAATGTCTAAGTGTGCCCAAGGGGTTTCTTTGATAAACTGTTTGAGGAAAAGGGCGGCGGTAATGGCTCCACCTGGACGCGGGCCAGTGTTTTTCATGTCCGCAATGCCAGATTTTAAACCTTCAAAATATTTTTCTTCCATTGGCATCCGCCAAATCTTTTCTCCTGATGTTTCAGCAGCTTTTTCTAGTTCAGCAGCGATCGCATCATTGAGAGTAAATAAACCAGCAATATCATCACCCAAGGCTATGACGTTAGCACCAGTTAAGGTGGCTAAATCAATGATCGCATCCAATCCCAGTTTGTCAGCATACACTAAGGCATCTGCTAGGGTCAAACGTCCTTCAGCATCGGTGTTGTTTACTTCAATTGTTTTGCCATTAGATGCTTTAAGAACATCTCCAGGGTGCATAGCGCGACCGCTAATCATATTTTCGGTCGCTGCTGAGATAAAGTGGACTTCAACATCTGGCTTGATCTGAGCAATTGCTTTAGCCGCGCCGAAAGTAGCAGCTGCACCACCCATATCAATTTTCATGGTTTCGATGCCGCTACCAGCACCTTTAATATTGAGTCCGCCGGAATCGAAGGTTAAGCCTTTGCCGATAATTGCCAGTTTCTTTTTGGGTGTACCTTCTGGCTTGTAAGTCAGGTGAATAAATTTAGGTGGCAAATCAGAAGCTTGAGCGACACCTAAAAAAGCACCCATACCTAATTTTTCACAGTCGTCTCGTTCCAGAATTTCTACTTGTAAACCGTGATCTTTGGCGATCGCTTGAGCCGTTTCTGCCAAAGTAATTGGTGTAACTGCGTTGGCTGGGGCTGCTACCAACTGCCGCGCTAAAATTACTCCTGATACGATTTGATTGGCGCGGCTAATGGCTGCTTCTTGTCCACCGAATCCTAGTAAATCTACGGTTTCGACTTGTGGCCCTTTATCTTCTGGCTCGGACTTAAAGCGAATATCTTGGTAAAGCGCCAATTGCACACCTTCGGCGATCGCTTGGGCAGTTGCCGCAGGATCATTATTCCATAATGGAAAACTAAACCCTAGAGTTTTGCTTTTTTGCTTTTTTGCTACCCTGGCTACAGCCGCAGCAGCGCGTCGCAGGGTGTCTAATTTTAATGCTTCTGGTTTTCCTAAACCTACTAGAATAACTTTTTTAACTGGGCTACCAGCACCTACGCGGGTGAAGATGGTGCTGTTAGCTTTCCCTGTAAATTCATCTTCAGCAATCAGTTCTTTTAAGATTCCGCCAAACTTTTCATTTAAAGTTGCCAGTTCACCAGTTAACTCTACTGCATCTTCAAATAATCCAATTGCCAAACTATCGCCTGCCCACTCTAGCAAAGGCGTATCACTAGGTTGAATTGCCATTTTGAGATTTTGTGTAAGTATTCCTTCTAGTACCAGTATTGCTCAAAATTCTTGCTTCATGCTCACAGGAGATAGAACACAGGGATGATATGAGTGTAGGTGTGTGAATAATACCACTGGTATCAACTCAAGCTGTAGTGACGAACGATATTAGAGACGTTGCATTGTAACGTCTCTACAGAGGTTATCGGTCTTCTTCGTTGCTAACTTTTGAGTGTTGATTTAATTGTGTTCAAGTCAATGTCAAACTTGTTGGTGATCGCTGTAATTATCTGTTTTTCTGCTGGTCTAGTCTGTCTGTCAAGTTGAGCAATTTTGTAACACTGTGCCAACAAAGGTATGGCAAAATCACGGTTTAGTTGGCTAATTAAGGTATCTAGAGGCTGGGGTGACTTGATATTTTGAGCTATGACATCTAGCGATGTAGAACTGAGATTTAGAGCTTGTAACTCTGGCAAAATTTCTGCCCAAGTTTTCTCTGGATGACTCGCCAGGATCATGTGAACTAAGATTTGATCCATGATTGCTTCTTGGGCGATCGCTTTTTCCAGATACTTTTCACTCTCTGTTTTTAAATTTGCTAGTGTCTGTGGAGAGTTGAGGGAAGTTGATTCATCCAGCTTGGCTTCATAAAATCGACAAGCCGCATATCCTAATGAATAGATCATCGTTGCATTCGAGCTAGCGGCGATCGCTGCACCAGCAAAGGGTATATTTCGCAGCAAACCTAAACCCGCAGCTTTCAAAAGACGACCACCACCCAACGCCAGACCAAAAATTGCCAAAACTTCGCCTTTGCGAGCCGGATCTTTTAAATTTAAGCCATAAGCAGATGCAATTTGATAAAGCATTTCTGACTGCAACTTTGTTGTTGCTGCTAAATCAATTGCCAGGAATGCTACTGCAACTCCTGGTAAAATACTGGTTGCTAGACCAATTCCACCTGCTTTAGTTGCTTTTTCCACCATAATTCGGTGAGCAATCTGATTGGGTGATTCATTGGGATATTGTTGCTTTAATTTATTCACCGCAACTTCTGCTTTTTCCAAATCCACAACATCAGTAGCACCAATTAGCCAATTAAGATTTAATACTCCAGATAGTTTTCTAATCAGCCAATTTTCGCTGAGGCGATTCACTACTTGTCCGGTGGTTTGAGTTGTTTGCTCAATTAAGTTATGTGTTTGTTTCGTCGCCGCTTGTCCCACTTCAATTGCTGTATTGACAACTTGGGCGACATTTTTGACAAAAGACTCGAATACAGACGGTTCTGCTTCTGCTGATGGTTTAGGCTTGATTTCTACTTCTAAAGATTTTGTGGGTGAATTAACTGATTGATTCAGCTTTGTTTGTTGTTGGAATTTGTTTGTTGTCATTGCTCAACACCGTCCTGAAAGTCTTTCTATTCAGGTTTTAGCGAAAGTGTGAGGGGTTTGACATCTGCCAACAAGCACAACTTGTTAAATCAAATTAGAGTTATTCTGGACATTAGTTTACATACCGATAGAACGACAAAGGTTTTGATTTTATAGTTGATAACCTAATGTCAATAACATTTTACCTTCTAAAATGATAAGTGTTTCTGGAGTCAGTTCACCCAGCTTTCTTTGTAATCTAGTCTTGTCAATCACCCGCAGTTGATAGCAGAGAGCAACTGAATTTTGTTCCAATCTTCCCTCACCACTTTGAATTAACATACACGTTGGTAAAGAAGCACGACGCAAATTACTGGTTAAAGGGATGGTTATGACAGTAGTTGAAAATTAAGAAATTATTTCATTCTGAAAGACAACAACAGGTCTAGTACCTCCCTGTTCTGAACCTCTGCTTGGATTTAAGTCTGCCAACCATACTTCACCTCGTTTCACAGTCATTTTAAATCTTCTTGTCTCAGCAAATCGGTATATTCGTTTAATCCTTCTTCTGCAAGTCTTCGATCTTCATCAGCAAATTCACTGTAGAGAGCAGTCATCTGAGTTTCATCTATTTTCCAACTAGCTGCGCGATCGCGGAATTTAATAAAAGCTAAAAAATCTGCAACTTGCCTGAGTTGTTCTTCGTTGAGGTTTTCTAATTCTTTAGCGAGTAACTCTTTAAGGACAACCATTTCTGAGTCTCAATAAGTGTATGTTTATTGATTAAAGAAAGGTTTTTCAGTTGATTATGTCTTGATTTTAATATCTCTATTTAACTGCAAAGCTACTCGCTATTCACGACTAGTAGTAAAAATTACCGTTTCAGTAAGCAAGACTTTACACAGACGATTTAATTGTTTGAGACTTACTTTCTAAAAAGTTTTGACTCTTGAGAATCTCATAGAGATAAATATCTTTCTCCAGTAGACAGGCATGTCCACTATCGGGCAGTACCATTGTTTTGGCATTGGGTAAAATATTCGCTATCCGCTTCACTTCAGTCACAGAAGGCAAAAGCCGATCGCTAGCACCAGCAATTAGCAACGTTGGTTGAGTCAGGCGACGTAACTGCTCCTCATCTACATGAAACTCCCGCAGTAAAGACAACCGCCAGAGAACGGTTGCAGGTGGGATAGAACGCATAGTTTTCAGCAGTTCGTGGCGATCACTTCTGGAGATGCGTGGCAAAGATGCTAAAAATGGTAATAACCCCAGTGCGCCGACGTCATAAAGTGGTTCTGGTACAAAAGAAGTTAGTTGAGATGCGGAATTTAACCAAGGGCGCAGGTGAAAGGCAGAAGCCGGGTTAATTAGAATAATTCGCTTAAATAACTGTGGCGTTTGAATCGCCACTTTCATCGCCAAACAACCACCAAAGGATTCACCACACAGATAAATTGGCCTCTGGGAGCTTTTTTTTAATTCTGCATGGATCAAATTCAATACATTCTTAGTTAGTACATCCCAGGTGGTGAGGTCTTTTCGTGGGAGTGCTAAACAGCGGACATCAAAGCCAACTTCTAATCCTGCGGTTTGCGATCGCAACAATTGACCTGTTCCATCCATTCCTGGCAAATATACAAACAGCGGATACTCTGGTTGTACTCGTTTAGGAGTAAGGAAACAAGGGCTTAGCTCAACTTCTGGCATTGTAAAATTTAAATTGAATTTCTTGGTTTTATCGAATTTTTTCTGTTAAAACCCATACTTATAGGTCTGGGATTACACGCAGATTGAAGTGCGACAGTATAATCAAATGTCTGATAAAATCATAGCGTGGAGCGTATAAATCACGTTGAATATAGCTGAAGTTGCTAGCGATAGTTAAACCTAGATTCATCAACACAGCAATTAGCTTTTCAGAAAGATGTAAAAGTTAATTTAGAAATCCTCCTTGCAGAATATATGAAGTTTCGGTCAATAAGTTAATTGACCTTTGTCTGATATTTAGCTGTGCAGATGTAGAAGAACTGGTTGACAGATAAACAGTGCCAAACGCCCTAATAACAGCCTTGACGTAGTAAGTTGCTAATTTCGCCATGACAATGTTCCGTTAGTTCAGCCACAACCGTTCTAGCTTGTTTTCCGTGATATTTTTTTTGATGTTGGGGCGTAATCCAATAAGGATGACCAATGAGCACGGCTACCCGACGATAGAGTACCAAAGGATGCCAACCAGACTGATTAAATAAAGGTTCTGAAGGATCAAATAAACTCAAAAGCCGTAAGGGGAAGCCAGAAGTGTTTACCTCGTCTAACGAGGCGATCGCGATCGGCAAAATTGCTAAATCCCGCACATCAGATCGCAATGCCAAATGAGCAAATCCCCGCTGAAATTCACTCACCATGTTTGGCTGAGTAAATTTCACCATTGGTTCAGTCCCTTCTGGAAATACTCCTACCATCTGCTTGGACTGCAATAGCATCTGTGACTGCACAAAAAAGCTTTGCTGGCGGTTACGGGTTTCTTCTAAGGGAAAGCACCCCAATTGTCCGGTAACAATCTCTCGCATTATTGGCACTTGTCCCATGTAATGATGGCAAGCAAAGCGAATCGGACTCGATAACGCCGTCATTAAGACTAGTGCATCCATAAAGCTGCGGTGATTGCTGACTACCAACACGCTTGCATCCTGGGGAATCCGATCCTCGTAATAGCGAAACATTTGTGTTGAGAGCGCCGCCAGGAAAGCGCGAGAAATCTCCAGGGGGCTATTTCGACTCATACCTAATCAATATATTTTCCAAAAAATATTTATTATTGTAGTTTATCTTAACTTTATTTTTACATTTCTTTACTACTGCCACGACCGCCTTAAGATAGAAATGTCCGAACTACAAAACAAACTATATTTTCCGAGTTATAGTTTATGTATTTCTAATTTATGTGTGAAGAAAAGCATTCAAAAGCATTATTATTAGCTAATTTCTGTCTTGTAGCTAATAGATAAGCTAGATTTATATCTATCATCAAACAATTCTTAAATCTAGAAACTTGCTAATATTAAAGTGTTATTTGAAAAAAAGGCAGTATCGTTATATAATTACGTGGTTTTGCCGATAAAAATAAGATATTATAAAACGTTTTAATAAATTAGTTGTTTTTTATTCTGCATGAATCTAGTGGATAAAACAGAAAAGACATTTGCACTGACAACACCCTTATATTATGTAAACGATGTGCCTCACATTGGCAGTGCTTATCCAACAATGGCAGCAGATGTAATAGCACGGTTTCAAAGGCTACTGGGGCATCGAGTACTATTAATTACAGGTACAGATGAGCATGGGCAGAAAATTCAGCGAGCCGCTGAGAGTAAAGGGCTACCGCCTCAAGAATTTTGTGATGAAATTGTGCCCAGCTTTGTTAGTTTATGGCAGTTGTTGAACATTCAATATGATCGCTTTAGTAGAACTACTGCGACTCGTCATGAAGCGATCGTTAAAGAATTCTTCGGGCGAGTCTGGGAAGCTGGTGACATCTATCAGGGACAACAACAAGGCTGGTACTGCGTATCTTGCGAAGAATTTAAGGAAGAACGAGAACTGTTAGAGGGACGGCGTTGCCCAATTCATACTAATAAAGAAGTCGAGTGGCGAGACGAGCAAAACTACTTCTTTAGCTTATCCAAATATCAAACCCAACTGGAAGAGTTTTACCAATCTAGACCGGATTTTATCCAGCCAGAGAGTCGGCGAAATGAAGTTTTGAGCTTTGTAAGCCAGGGGTTGCAAGACTTTTCAATTTCGCGAGTAAATCTAGATTGGGGTTTTCCAGTACCAGTTAATCCCAAGCACACCCTTTATGTTTGGTTTGATGCGCTGCTGGGTTATGTAACTGCATTGCTTGAACCAGATGCAGAACCAACTTTAACAAATGCTTTAGAGACATGGTGGCCAATCAACTTGCATCTAATTGGTAAAGATATCCTGCGCTTTCATGCAGTTTACTGGCCAGCAATGCTGTTGTCAGCTGGCTTACCCTTGCCAGAGCGAGTTTTTGGGCATGGCTTTTTGACCAAAGATGGTCAGAAGATGGGGAAGACTATGGGTAATACCCTTGATCCCGTGGATCTAGTTCAGCGCTATGGTAGTGACGCCGTTCGTTATTACTTCCTTAAGGAAATCGAATTTGGCAAAGATGGAGATTTTAATGAAGTTAGATTCATCAATGTTCTGAATGCAGATTTGGCAAATGATTTAGGCAATTTGCTTAATCGCACCTTGAACATGGTGAAGAAATACTGTCCTGGCAATGTACCATCAATTGCCAATGAAGCTATTACTGATGAGAATCCTTTGAAAGCGATCGGTTTACGTCTGGGGGAACAGGTTAAACAAGCCTATGGGGCGCTAGCTTTCAATCAAGCCTGTGAGGCTATCCTGCTACTGGTGCAAGCCAGCAATAAGTTTATTGATGAACAAGCTCCTTGGTCATTATATAAGCAAGGACAGCAACAAGCATTAGAAAAAGTACTGTATGCAGTTCTAGAATCAGTTAGACTAGCAGCTTATCTCCTATCCCCCATTATTCCCAACATCAGTAGCGATATTTATCAACAACTGGGTTTTGGAATAGATTTTAACGATCAAATACAAAGTTCAATTGCTGCTCCTTTTGCCATTCATGCAACATGGGGGATACTATCCAGTAAACAACAGTTGGGTACACCCCAACCCGTTTTTAAACGCATAGAACCCCCAAAAAACGATTAATCCTTTATCAAACTCCGATTTTGTTGAATCTCTACTAAATTCTCTCAAAAAATTTATCGGGGCTTAACTGAAGTTAGCCCTTGAAGATTATCATAAGCCGCTCTAACTCGCATGAAAAAGCTGGTAATTTGTATCAAAAATAACAGGGATAAAACTGAGGTATGACAACAATGTTGAATAATTTGGAAAACGACTCAATATTTACGCCAGAACAAGTTTTGGAAAATCGGGGTCGGGTCGCTATATTTATTGATGGCTCAAATCTATTTTATGCGGCACTGCAACTGGGGATCGAAATCGATTATACGAAGCTGTTGTGTCGATTAACCGGAGGTTCTAGACTGCTGCGAGCTTTTTTCTACACTGGTGTAGATCGGACAAACGAGAAGCAACAAGGATTTCTGTTGTGGATGCGTCGTAATGGCTATCGAGTCATCGCTAAAGATTTAGTGCAGCTACCAGATGGCTCCAAAAAAGCTAACCTGGATGTAGAAATAGCAGTAGATATGATGGCGTTAGTTGATTCTTATGATACCGCTGTATTAGTCAGTGGTGATGGGGATTTGGCTTATGCGGTGAATTCGGTAAGTTATCGGGGTGTGCGGGTAGAGGTGGTGAGTTTGCGTTCGATGACCAGTGATAGCTTAATTAATGTTAGCGATCGCTATATTGATTTAGAAGCCATCAAAGAAGATATCCAAAAAACCCCTCGCCAAAGCTATCCATATCGACCATTATCTAGTATGGGTTTTTTGGAAGACCCAAGAGCGAGTGATGGACACCTGGAAATTCAAGAATAATGAAGCATCAATTTAATCAGAGGGGAAGACAAGAGGAGGGGGAGATAAGAGGAGGGGGAGAAGGAGGGATAAGAATAATTCTTCACTCACCTCCTCTACTGCTTCACTCGTCCACTCCTCACCTGCGTTCCTCCTTCTTTCTTTTGTTTTTAACCTTTTTATTGATAATTGGGTTAGTTGGCTGCGGGGGAAAATCCCCCATAGCCTCTAAATCAACTGATTCAGGTGCATCTGACCGAGACAGCAATTTAACTTTCTTTGATGTCACTTTAGAACAGGCAGATGAAGTAGGAAGACCAGTTTGGAAAGTCAGAGCTAAACAGGCAAAATACACTCAAGAAAAACAAATTGGTCAGGCTGAAAGTCCTTATGGTGAACTCTACCAAGATGGCAAAGTGGTTTACCAAGTCAAGGCAGATGTGGCAGATATTGAACAGGATGGAAAGCAACTATTTCTCAAAGGTAAAATACTTGCTACAGATCCTCGCAATGGTATTGTGTTGCGAGGTAATGAATTAGAATGGCGGCCCAAAGAAGATTTATTGATTGTCCGCAACCAGCTAAACGGCACTCATAAACAACTACAAGCAGTGGCGCAGGAAGCGCGAGTTAAAACCCGCGAGCAACGCATGGAATTTTCGGGAGGGGTAGTTGCAAATTCAGCTGATCCCCAAATGCAAATCAGAACCGAGCATTTGATTTGGCAGATTAAAGAAGAGAAATTAATTGGCGATCGCCCTATACAAATTGACCGCTATAAAAATAATCAAATTACTGATCGCGGCAGGGGAAATTCTGCCGAAGTTAACTTAAAAACTAAAATTGCCACTGTCAAACAAAATGCTCAGATGGAATTACTAGAACCACCAATGCAAATAGCTAGTAACTCTATGATCTGGAATATGAATACCGAAACTATCAACACAAATTCACCAGTGCGTGTCTACCACCAAACTGAAAAAGTTACAGTAACCGCCAATCAAGGCGAAATGAAAATCCCACAAAAAACGGTTTATTTAACAGGTAACGTCAATGCTGTTGGGCAGCGTCGCCAAGCATTAAAATCTAATACACTAACTTGGTATTTAGATAATAAGTTGATTGAAGCTAAAGGAAATGTGGTTTATCGGCAAGTTGATCCACCATTAAATTTTACAGGTGAAACAGCTGTCGGTAATCTGCAAACAGAAAACATGGTGGTCAAAGGTGGTAGTTCTGGCAACAGGGTAGTAACGGAGATTATTCCGCAAGAAAATGTAAAACGTCAATAGTCGAAAGTCAAGGGTCAAAGGTCAAAGGTCAAAATTAATTATTTGGGATTTTTGACTTTGGACTGTAGACTAACTTAACTTCTAAACAAAATGTCATTACGATCGCCTGCACCCAGTTGAGGTAGAGAGTTGATAGCTGAGTGAGGTGTGAGAGCAGCAGGAACGGAAGGCGCTACTTGCAATTGTTTCACAAGACGTTGCAACAGGTTGTCTTGTCCTGTGCGGAAAGCTGACACATTTGGGCCACGGTTGATAATAGCAAACCAAACCAAACCGCGATCGCGTGTAGGCATAACTCCAGCTAAAGCACTAACATCCCGGAGAGTACCAGTTTTAATCACAGTGGCAGCAGGGATCTGTCTGGAATGCATTGTACCTCGATGATCGAACCCAGACACAGGGAACAAGTCAGCTAAAGTCAATTTATGAGCGACTGCTTCTCGTTGTAACGTCATCAACATGGCACAAGCAGCTCTTGGGGAGATCCGATTTTCTGGCCCCAAACCGGAACCATTGATTAACTGAATTTCTGACTGCGGCACTCTGGCAAGGTTGGCTGCTGTTGATTCTACTACAGTTGCTCCTCCCACTGACTCTGCTAGCATCTCTGCCATCTCATTGTTACTGAAGACATTCATCTCCTTGATGAGTTGCTGCAAAGGTAAAGAGTGATGACGTAGTAGCAAGGTTTGTTGAGGGTTTAATTGCGGCTCAAATTTGACACCACCTGCAATTACGACTTGAGGCTTGGGTGTACCCTTGGGCATGATTGAGTGTATGTAATTAGCGGGGCGAGTCCAAGTCTTATGATTCATCGCTTGCTTGAGGAATTGACCTGCCATTAACGGATGACGTTGGAAATTCATGGCGAAATTGCCAGTAATTACCAAATTCCCTTTTACTTGCTTGATCCCCATTTTATTGAGAGTATTACCAAGGGCGATCGCTTCTTCCCAAACAAACATCGGATCGCCACCGCCAGTAATTACCAAATCACCTTTTAAAACTCCATTTACCACTGGCCCTGTGGCACTTACCAAAGTCTCAAATTGATGATCTGGCCCCCAAGTTTTTAAAGCAACTAATGAAGTGGCAATCTTAGTTAAAGAAGCAGCAGGTAGAGGTGTCGTACCTTGATGATTAGCCATCAGCATCGGCCCCGACTGCATCCAAATTCCCTGACTTTGCGTTAAATTCTGCACTACTAATTTCGATGTTATTAATCCCTTTAAATATTGCTGGACTGTAGTAGCCCCAGTTGGATTTGGATCAGGAGCAAGAACTAAGCCAGGGCTACTTTGCCAAGCCAATGCATCTAAGGCATCAAAAGGCTTGATTTGTACGCCAGCCATTTCCAGCCAGAGCGATGCTAAACCTGAACCCAGTAATTCCACCAGCATGTTTTATTCCCCTACTAGGATGTGGTAAGTTGTTTCCTGTGCTAATATACAAGCTTTTGGCAGGCAATCAGCATTGAGTTGTAATAAATAGTGTTTTTCTCATCCAAAAATGCAGTTGATATTGCTTTTGTTAGGTATTTGATAATCCCACAATCCATATAGCTGCTAACTCCAGGCGCAGGAAAAGAGAAAAATTTCTAACTAAATTAGTGCCAGTAATTAGTTTCAAAAATAAATTTACAGTTAGGAATAAATTTTATAAAGATAACTGAAGCTCATGTTTTTATAAACCCGAAAAACCTGGGAATTGGCTTTCATAATAAACCTCTTCTAGGAAAAAAAAATGCCAAGATGGCAAGTATAAAAAAAATGCCAGGGTGGCAAAATCCACCCTTAGCACCTACTTCCTTTCTGGATGTGCCACATCTTCTGGTGAAGGAGTACCTATCTGGTTAATCGCTGCAATCATTTGATATAGGCGTCCTAGGTCGCGTTGATTGAAGTACAAAATAAGGCGGGGTAGCCCAACAGTTTCATCTTGTGCTTCTTGAGGCAATGCCTGACTTTTTTCAATCCGTCCTTTAAGAATAATGTCGCTGAAATCAGTATTGAGTTGCTCTACAAGAGCGTCAGATAAATCTGTCTTAAGGCGGATGACTAAACTATCACCTACATAGCGGCATGAGTGATAAACCTGATAAAAACGGGTAATGGCATCACAAGCTACATCTAGGTTATCTGTCACCGTATAAAGACTGGGGTCTTCGGGACTCACAAGACCGTTTTTTACTAATTGCTTATCAATGTATTCGCTCCAAGACCGCCAGTAATCACCACCAGGATGATCAATTAAAACTAGAGGTACTGGGCCAAATTTACCAGTCTGGCTCAGTGTCATGCACTCAAAAGCTTCGTCTTGAGTGCCAAAGCCTCCAGGAAATAAAGCTACAGCATCACTTTCTTTGAGAAGAAATAGTTTGCGCGTAAAGAAATACTTGAAGTGAATTAACTTGGGATCACCCTCAATAAACGGGTTTGCTTGCTGTTCAAAGGGCAACTGAATATTCAAGCCAAAGGAATTTTCTCGTCCAGCACCTTCATGACCAGCTTGCATAATGCCACCGCCACCGCCTGTCATGACCATAAATCCCAATCGAGAGACAGCCTGAGCAAACTCAAGCGCCATCTGGTACTCTGGGGTATCTGTGGCTAGGCGAGCAGAACCAAAAATAGTGACTTTGCGAACATGTCGGTAGGCATGAAATAGCTGGAAACCGCGCTCCATGTCTGCTAAAGCCGCTGATAAGATCTTCCAATCGAGACGCTCAATTTCACTATCAGCCAGACGGACTATTGTAGCCAATGCCTGTTTGATAAATTGCCGATGTTTTAACGTCGGTAAGTGATCAATTAATTCAGCGATATCCGCCTGGAGAGACTCTAATGTGTCAAAAGACGCAGATGAAGTCATGAGAACTGCCGCAACAATGGCATTATATTTTACCTAAATTTAGTGTGCAAGTTATCAAAAACTGCTGTGCTTACTTTAGGAAATGCCGAATAAGTAATCATTTGACCTTGATATCACTTATCTACAGAAAAGTTAACAACTATCGGTGGAATACCATTATCTGGGGTGGGTTGTGTTTTGGTTACTGGTTGTGGATGTAGAGGCGTTGGTGTTAAGCTCATCATGTTTACCAGTTTGATTCCATAAAGTCATCGACAGTAGCCCATCTACCAAGCCGTTATTGCTGCCATTGCTACCAACTAAGACATCTGGAATCAAGCGAACATTGCGATCGCCTATAATCTGCATTAGCTGCATTGCTATATAACCTTGTGACCCCAAAGCTTCCACACCAGCCCGGTAAGTTTCTGCTTTGGCGTTACCTGTGGCATGAATACCTTCAGCCTCAGCAATTGCCCGGAGTTTTTTACCCTCGGCTTCACTGTTGCTTGTTTAATTTAGGCTTGGGCTTTCAGGTCGGCAATCTGTACAATTTGCTCTGATTTCACCATTTCTTGCTGTATATCAGCTAGCGCTGTTTCTCGGACAAGCTGTTGCCGTTGGGTTTGTGCCATTTGCTGAACTTCGTAAGTTTTGCGTTCTTCTTCGGCAATTTTCCGGTCTGTCTGTGTCTGCATCAGCGTTGCTGGTGGCTGAACCAAGGCTGGCTTCGATTTCTTAAACTTGGCGTAATTGTTTTAAAAAAATTAATAAATATTTTATTAGGTTGGGCAATACCCAACCTAATAAGCGAAATAGAAAGTTAAATTAGACCATACCACCAGCGGCTTGAAATCGAGCGCGGGCACGTTTGAAGGCTTGGTTTGCCTGGATTTGTGCTTGCCGATCATCTGCTGTCACTTGATTTAGGCGGGCTTCTGCTTGGTTGTAAGCAGTGCGGGCTTCCTCAAGGTTAATTTTGTCACCACGTTCAGCACCGTTAACCAGAATTGTCACTTCATTTTCTTCGACTTCGGCAAAGCCACCCAAAAGGGCGATCGCTTGCCAATTCTGATTTTTAGCGGCACGGACTCGCATCACACCCGTATCCAAGGCGGTCAAAAGTGGCGCGTGTCCAGTCAAGATACCTAGCTGGCCGGTAGTGCTGGGCAGAACTACTTCTTCAGCTGCGGCATCCCACACTGTCTTATCTGGGGAAATTACACGGACGGTTAATGTCATTTGTCTTTTGTCCTTTGTCCTTTATCACTTGTCCTTTGTCTTTTGCAATTTGCCATTAGTCACTAGCACTTGAACTAATGACTAATGACTAATGACCAATGACCAATGACTAATGACTAACCTTTGATTTTTTCGGCTTTAGCGATCGCTTCGTTAATATCGCCAACCAAGTAGAAAGCCTGTTCTGGCAGGTCATCTAATTCACCAGACAGAATCTTCTGGAACCCTTTGATAGTATCTTCCAACTTCACATACTTACCAGGAGAGCCAGTAAACACTTCTGCCACAAAGAACGGCTGAGACAAGAAGCGCTCAACTTTTCGTGCCCGTGCCACGATCAGACGGTCTTCTTCAGACAATTCATCTAGACCCAAGATGGCGATAATGTCTTGGAGTTCTTTATAACGTTGCAGAGTTGACTGCACGGCCCGAGCAGTATTGTAGTGTTCATCACCGACAATGCTCGGCTGTAACATGGTAGAAGTTGAACCGAGGGGATCTACCGCTGGATAAATTCCTTTAGATGCCAAACCACGAGATAGTACTGTCGTTCCGTCCAAGTGGGCGAAGGTGGTGGCAGGTGCGGGATCGGTGAGGTCGTCCGCAGGTACGTACACTGCTTGAATCGAGGTAATCGAACCCTCCGTGGTCGAAGTAATCCGCTCTTGGAGTTCACCCACGTCAGTTCCCAGAGTAGGCTGATATCCTACCGCTGAGGGCATCCGTCCCAGCAACGCAGACACTTCCGAACCTGCTTGTACGAACCGGAAGATGTTGTCAATAAACAGCAGCACATCTTGCTTGTTAACATCGCGGAAGTACTCTGCTACTGTCAATCCAGAAAGACCAACCCGCATTCTAGCTCCGGGTGGCTCGTTCATTTGACCATAGACTAGAGCAATCTTCGACTCGTTGAGGTTGTCTTTGTTGATAACCCCAGATTCCATCATTTCATTGTAGAGGTCATTGCCCTCACGGGTGCGTTCACCCACGCCAGCAAATACAGATACTCCACCGTGCTGAGTAGCGATGTTGTTAATTAACTCCATCATGATCACGGTTTTACCGACACCAGCACCGCCGAATAGACCAATCTTACCGCCACGTCGATAGGGAGTCAGGAGGTCAACAACTTTAATCCCAGTCTCGAACACGGAAGGTTTAGTTTCCAGTTCAGTGAATTTGGGAGCAGAACGGTGGATGGGTAAGGTTGCCTCAGCATTTACAGGCCCCTGATTATCTACGGGTTCGCCAAGGACGTTAAAAATCCGACCCAAGGTCGCTTTCCCAACTGGTACGCTGATGGGAGCACCAGTATCGACGACCTCCAGACCACGCACTAAGCCATCGGTGGAACTCATAGCAACAGCCCGCACCTGGTTGTCGCCCAGCAATTGCTGTACTTCAACGGTCAGGTTGATTTCTTGTCCAGCTTCGTTAGTGCCTTTGATGGTCAATGCGTTGTAGATTTGCGGCAATTTCCCGCCGGGAAATTTAACGTCTACAACTGGACCAATGATTTGGGTAATGTAACCAATGTTTGTTTTTTCTGCGGTTGTGACCATGCTGCGCCTAATGATTGAAGCTATATTTCAGATAAGGTCGAAGAAGACATAATGATTAAGCAATGTCATCTTTCACTCTAGCACCGGAGGGGGACATAACTCCCTTAGTAATTCCTTAAAAAAGAGCTTGTCTACTTTGGCTGTAACCCTCATCCTGAAAAGCTTAGCCTGCTGACCAGGTGCTTTGGGGTAGATATTTGAAATATTAGGTTAAATTCTCAAATGGCTGGGGGAGACTGAAAACCGAAAATAGCCGTGTCAGGCGATCGCTAACATGGCTATCACTCAACTTAGGTTCGGTGATTTGTCTTAGACTAACGATGAAGGATTTGCCCCCTTGAACCCAAATAACATCTGAGAAAAAACCAAAATAAAAAAATACTGTGTCTTTGAATACAAGACACAGCAGTTCAAGCAGTAGTTTAGAAATGATTTAGACTTTTGCTGGGGCTTTCTGTTGCTGCTTACGCTTCAAGAGTGAACCCATACCGAAAGCACCTATTGCTAACACACCTAACATAGAACCAGATTCGGGAACAGACTTGCTAGGGGGTTCACCAACTCCTGAAAAGGCAAAGATAAAGGTATTGGGCATTCCAGTACTTGGCCCATCTGGCACACTTGCCTGCCCTAAAGAGTATACCCTGTCAGCATCGGCAGCAACCAGTGCAGCCAACGCTTCTGTTTCGGTCGGAGCCGCACCGTAAAAAATATTAAACGTGCGGGTGGCTCCAATAGCCAGCGAACCGAAGCCGAAATCGAATAAAGCACCGTGGTCGTTGGGACCAGAGTCAACAGCTTCTCCTGTAAAGTCGATGCTGGTTGGTAGACTCAAGGGATTTGCCGAGGCAAAACCATTATCACTGGTAAACAGCACATTGCTAGCACCGCTTGTTTTAATCGTCACAAACTCACTAAAAGGTGTTGGTTCGATATCCCAATCCATGACGCGGCGATAGCGCAGATCTCCAATAGCGGCTGTGCCAATGTTTTCTATAGTAACTGCGGCTTTATACAAATAGGGCGTTACGGCTACTGGTGCATAGTCGTGAGTTATTTTAAGACTATCGCCAAGTTGAACGATAGAAGTAGCTTTAGTAGCATCGGCAATGAAAGAGATCAGACTGAGATTTTGAACCCCATCTGTGGAGACGTTGGCGTAACCTGTCAGTCCTGTAATAGCATCTGCCACACCCCAACCCTCACAAAGACAGCCTGGAGCAGTTGCTTCCGCACCGGTTGGCAGGAATCTCAAACCAACATCAGTAACTCCTCCCAAGGATGGTGTACCACCAGATACATTGAGATGACCTTCATCATTTATCCCTAACTGAATAGTACCGTTACTAATAATTGATGCCGCATTGGCACTAGTAATGAATCCTAAACTTAAGGGTGCGCTAATACTTAAAACTGCAAATGTTTTTAGACTCTTTTTATAAGCATTCTGGAAATTTTTACTGATTTGAAATCTGGTCATTGAACTAACTCCTACAAAAAATATTAATGTTGAAATATCCCAATTGCAGACGTAAACATTTCAGCGAAATAGCAAATAACACCTCACTTGTGACAGGTGAAGTGCAGCCTTCCGCTGCGATCGCAGATTTAAGAGATGGTGAAAATGACTACAGCATTTAACTGAACTTTCGTCTTTAAGTCAGGATTGAGGGCTGTATCAGTGTTTGCCTCACCTGTGTATTTACATAGCTTACTAACGATTCTTTTTTGCGACTAGTTTTTATAAGTGTATTTACATAAAAAATATACGCCGCTTTAGATTAAAAATTAACCATAATGTAAAACTAGTAAGGCTTATACCTAAAGACCTTGATAAATAAACAGATAAAACTTTGTAAAATTATGCTGCTTCCTTAAAACAATTTTATATACGTGTTTACCGGTAAAAATTTCCGTGTATTAAGATGCAAATACAGTAACTACGTAATTAAAAAACTACATAAAACTTAAAATAAAAAGCTGCTGTGTCTAGCAATGGCAGACACAGCAGTCATAAAGTTTGGGTTGATGGGGGATATCGCGGTCAGGATTTTGCCCATTGGGTGATTGATATTTATCGCTGGCTGTGGAGTGTGGTTACCCGCCATCAGGAACAGAAAGGTTTTGTTGTATTGCCCAAACTAGGAAAAGTTGAGAGAACTTTTGGTTGGTTCAATTGGTGTCGTAGGTTAAGTAAGGATTATGAAATTTTGCCGCAAATAACAGAAGCTTTTATTTATATCGCAATGATTCGTTTAATGTTGAAGCAACTTGCGTGATTAAAATCACCTATACAAAACTTCTCAGACATCCTCTTAAAGATATCAGATACAAAATTGTCAGTAGAGCTTTTTTGTTATAGCTATACTTCAGTCTTTTACTATGAGCGCAGATATCATTAAATCTGAGAATAACTAAGTTTTTAATTTCGTCTTAACCTTCTAATTATTAGCTAAGTTATCAATCAACTTTTTCGTAACTCTTATATTCATTTATATTAATAGTTAAATTTTTATTAGCTATATTTTATACTCTAATTTACATGATTTTTATATTTTAGTTGAGATCAAATAATAGCTTAAATTCAGATTTAAGGTTCTTCCGGTAGTTTTACGGTAACTATTAGAATTTACTGAATTATAATGACTATAGTGTAGCAATATTAATGCCTACAATATAGATTTGATAAGTATTTAAGAGATATTAAACATAACTTAAAAATACCAAGAATATAATTTATTTATATTATAAAAATGTAAGGTTTCAGTTTAGATTACACAGTTTATTAAACTGGCATTTTACTATTAATTATTCATAAAAGTAACCGCAGAACCAGATTTAATAAGGTTTATACTCGAAACATTAATTTAGTATTTGGAAAAATTCTGTAAAATAATGCGATTTATCAGTTAGTTATACTTACGTAATTGTGCTTAAATATATTTTCAACACCTTTGACAAATATAGATAATTAGTAATTAGAAAAACTTTTGCAACCTCTGTACAAATTACATTTCCAAATCATCTGAATATCTCTAAAATAAAGATAGTTAGAGGAAACTGGTGTCAGTTGACCCGCTTCATCCGTATATATCACCGAGTAATTACTTATGATTTTCTCGTCAGCACGACAATATTTTTACCAGGAAATTCAGCAGCCTGACGAGCATATTGACCTGGCAAAAGCTGCTTTGTATATTGCACAGGAAGAATATCCCAACCTAGATCCAGAGGAATACACCAACGCTCTCGATACAATGGCAGTGGAACTAAAAGAACGCTTGCCTTCCTCACGATATCCTCTACGGATAATTCAAACTATTAATCAGTATCTATACAATGACTTGGGATTTACTGGTAATGAAAAATACTACTCTGACCCGCGCAACAGCTTTTTGAATGATGTGATTGACCGACGACTGGGGATTCCCATTACTTTGGCGTTGGTTTATCTAGAAGTCGCCCGCAGAATTGACTTTTCGATGGTGGGTGTAGGGATGCCAGGGCATTTCCTGATCCGCCCAGATATTCCAGATATAGAGATTTTCGTTGATGCCTTCAATGGCGGTGAAATAATATTTACACAAGATTGCCAAGAAAAGCTGTCTCAAATTTATCAGCAACCCGTGACGCTACAACCAGAATTTTTAGCCGTAGTCAGTCATCGGCACTTTTTGGCACGGATGCTAACAAATCTCAAATATATTTACCTCCGACAGCAAGAGTTAGAAAAAACGTTAGCAGCAGTTGAACGAATTTTGTTGCTGTTTCCTGGCGTGACTTTGGAAATACGCGATCGCGGTCTTCTCTACTATCAACTCGGTCATTACCCCCAAGCTGTAGATGACTTACAAAGTTATCTAGCAAAAATTCCTGATGCGGAAGATGCATCTGTGATTCGGCAGTTACTTGCTAAGTTAGGTAAAGACGGCATTGGGCATTAGACAAAGGACAAATGAGCAATGACTAATAACCAACTTCTACCTCTTCTGCGACTCGTTTGAGGCGGCGCAGCTGGGCTTGCATGTCTTGTTTTGTCCAAGACGCAGCAAAGGTTTTAAAACCCCAACTCACTAGAGGGTTGGGAATCTCAAACTCAAAGCGGTTAAGTAGACGCGTTTTCTTGGCTACAGGTTGACATTCCCAGCGATCGCGTCCTTGAAAAAATCCCTGAAATTCCCAAACTACTAAACCCGGTTTCCGCTCTACTACGACGCTATTCAGGGTAGGTTTAACTAGAGGAATTTGAATTACAAAACGACTTTGACTACCTATATCGGTACTCCAGACGCCCACAGGCTCGCAACGTAAAACAGGGTTGAGCCAGCGGTGCATGAGTGCTAGATCGGTAATACAGCGCTCCACGACCGTAGCTGTAGCATTAATTTCAATTGACTGTGCCAAAACCTGGGACATTTTACATCTTTTATGATTTTGCTGCAATTAGAGTAACGCAAAATTGAGCGCTGTCAGTGCATTACATAAACGCAACAGCAAGCTGTGGTGCAAAACAAAAATTATCAGATGTTGCTCGGATCATTTTTTCATCTACCTGCTGAAGGATGTTTTAACAAACTTCTTTAGCTCTAATCAAGCCTAAGCCGGATTGATGGTGGATAGCTATCAAATCTGCTGCTCTTGTTTGTTACAAAGTCAAAAATTACTCTTGATATCAACGCCATATATGTTTATTTTTACTGGTAAGGTAAATTGATAGGCAAAACACTAGTGAACTTACGGAGATGAGAGATTGTTTAGAGCAATCCACTCCAGAAGCATCTCAGGGGTTTGCGGCGAATTATTAACCTTAATTCCAGAAAACTATGAATGCAACTTGGCAAGGAATAACCCAGGTGATAGGAGTTAGTTTATCCACAGGGGTGCAGCACTTTTTGGCACAATCGCCAAACCTGCAACTAAATCAACCAGGAGTTACTCAAGGAATCGATTATGTACAAGGAACTTTCCAGCAGATAGTTGCGTTTTTACCCCGTTTACTGGCAGCAGTAGCGATTTTGTTGGTTGGTTGGCTGATTGCCGCGATCGCTGCGGCGGTAACGCGGGGAATCCTCAATCGCACTGATATAGATAACCGCATTGCCGCAGGGATTACGGGGCGTGGGGATCGTGGGCAACTTCCCCAAGTGGAGAAATTAATCTCCGGCTTAGTTTTTTGGATCGTGATTCTGTTGACGGTTGTAGCCGTTTTACAGACACTACAACTGGAGGTAGCTTCTCGACCTCTAAATAATTTTCTCGATGTAATTGTTGGCTTCTTACCCAAGTTGGTAGGTGCAGCAATCTGGTTCGGTGTTGCCTGGGTATTAGCTACTGTTGTTAAGCTGCTGACGGTAAGCGGACTACGGGCATTGAGACTAGATGAGCGTTTGAATCAACAAACACAAGAGGATACACTCAGCCTTGATCAGTTGTCTTTGAGTCAGACAATTGGCAATGCCTTGTATTGGTTCATCTTTTTACTGTTTCTCATCCCAATACTGGATACTCTGGGGCTACAGCAGGCACTACTTCCAGTACAAACTCTAATTACAGAGATTCTCTCAATTTTGCCAAACATTCTAGCTGCGGCACTCATTGCCGCAGTCGGTTGGTTTTTGGCTAATGTGGTGCGGCGAATTGTGACGAACTTGTTGGCAACAACGGGAATCGACCATTTGGGGAGTCGGTTTGGACTTTCTTCATCTGCGGGGGTGCAATCTTTATCAACTATTATCGGCACAATTGTCTATGTTTTGATTTTGATTCCTGTAGCGATCGCGGCCCTCAATGCTTTAAGAATTGATGCGATATCTGTGCCGGCAATCACAATGCTGCAACAGATTCTCAATGCCCTGCCTGCAATCTTTACAGCCTTGGCAATTTTGATTATTGCTTATTTCCTGGGGCGGTTTGTAGCTGATTTAGTTACTAGTATCCTTACAAGTTTAGGCTTTAACAACATTTTCTCTGTCCTAGGTTTGCCGACGCCTGCTAGACGAACCGTATACTCAACAGAGGGAGAAGTACCTCCGACGCTACCAACCCGTACGCCATCAGAAATTGCTGGCATCATCGTTTTAGTTGGTATTATGCTGTTTGCAACCGTAGCGGCGGTGAATATCTTGAATATTCCAGCGCTGACAGCATTAGTAACTGGCATTTTGATTATATTTGGGCGCATCTTAGCGGGATTGGTGGTGTTTGGCATTGGTTTGTTCTTAGCAAATCTGGCTTTTAGCATCATTACCAGTTCCGGTAATCCCCAAGCCCGAATTTTGGGTCAGGTAGCACGGATTGCCATTATTGCCCTAGTATCAGCAATGGCACTGCAACAAATTGGGATTGCTAGTGATATTGTGAATTTAGCTTTTGGACTTCTACTAGGTGCGATCGCTGTAGCTACTGCACTAGCTTTTGGTTTGGGCGGTCGCGATATTGCACGAGAGCAAGTTCAAGAATGGCTAAATTCTTTCAAAGGTAGAAGCTGATTGGGACACAGTTTATCTTTAAATTTCGGACAACGCAGCTGCAAACATTAGGAATGTAAAAATATTTCGAAAATTCTGCCTCATCCCTAATCCGCATTTTTCACTTTTTTAACTTTTAGTTTCAGTTGCAATTCATCTTTAATGCGGTTGAGAATTGAAGTCTCATCCAGAGTCGCTAAAATTCGATGGATGACTGCTTTGGGGCCATCAGGGCCCCAAGTTGCACCATTAGCTAAATAAGCTTTAGTAACTTGTCCAATGCCATAAGAGGAAACACCAGCTACACTTGCTTGCGTTAGTGCCACGGTTACGTAGGGGCCTAACGAAGCGCCCCCGGTGACTGGCGCAGAGATACCAAGTAAAGTTTTCAGCCCACTCAAGCCCAAGTTTGCCAGCAGTTCACTAGCACCGATACCGCCCATACTTAGAGCGATTTTTTGGAGCAATTGTACAGCACCGCTTTCATTCATGGGTATGCCATAGAGCTTAGATAAACCCAAAATTAGAGCAATATCAATAACTACGCTACTAAGTATATCTACTACAGTTATCGGATTAAGTGCGATCGCTACTGCCTTGGTCATCACAGCTTTCCAAATCAACTGATTAGCATTCTGCTCTCGAATCATCAATTTTCGCTTTACCAACTGCTCATTCACGTTATCGGCATAAAGCATGGTGTTGAGGGCAACTAGAGCTTTGCCCTCACGGTACAGAATCTCCAAGATTTTTAGCTTCAGTTCTTCGACTTGAGCATTACCTGTACGTAGTTGCAAGCCCCTAGTACCATCGGAGCGAAGAATCGCTGTCTTCACCAATGGCGATGCAGCAGCCATGACGATTTCTAGAGGCGTGAGCAACTCCCGCACCCTTTCATCCCGGATTTTTTGGTAAATTACCATCCGGTCTACTTCTGGATACTGGTCTACTTTGTTAAACACTAGGATGATCGGTTTACCAGCTTCTCGCAACTGGCAAAGGGCCTCGTGTTCTATCTTCGTCATATCGCCAGCAATGACAAACAGAATCAAATCCGCCTGTTTTGCCACCTGCTCAGCTAATGCAGCACGAGTTGCACCATCTACTTCGTCTAACCCAGGAGTGTCAATTAATTCCACTTGCGATTGACCTATTCCAGGTAAAGTGACTCGCAAAGCATGTTCGGTTTCTCCAACAGCCTCTTCACTAATACTCCAATTAACTCGTTGTGCAGCACGAGTAACACCGTGCAGTGGGCCAGTTTCAAACACCGTTTGCCCAACCAAGGCATTAAGTAGGGAAGATTTACCGCGTCCTACCATACCAAAGGCAGCGATCTGCACCACCATGCGGTCTAACTTCCCCAACATGGCTTCCAAATCAGCAATTTCCGCCTCCAATCCTTCTTTTTCCTGAGTAGTCAGGTCGAGAGTGGTTACTAAGTTTCGCAGCGCCGTTTGTGCCTGTTTATAGTTGAGTTCCGTCTGAATGTCTTCAAAACTAAAAATGGCACTATCCAGTTCTTCCTCCCAGTTGTGAGGATTTGCGTCAGTGTTAGCTGAACCGTTGTGATGAGGATCGGGTAAGGGCAATGTAGAAGTCATATCAATTTGAAATTAGGTATTTATATTAGCCCCATCTTTTATGGTAGTTATTTTTAGCAAGGTATTGTGGAGAGCGATGGAGTGAGAAAGCAGGGGAGCAGAGGGGCCAGTGGAAGAATAAATAAAACAGGACTTACGCACTCAGATCCCCCAACCCCCTTAAAAAGGGTGCTTTAGAAGTTCCCCCCTTAAAAAGGGGAGCAAGCGCGGTCTTGGGGTCTCCCCAAGTGGAGCGACTGGCGTGGGCTAGGGGGGATCTAGGTTTCAGGCTTCGGTGCGTAAGTCCTATAAAAGACAAATAACTTTTGACTTTTGACCCTTGACCCTTGACTCCTAACTCCTGACTCCCAAAAAGTCATAAACTGAAAAATGCATCTAGTAGCGTTAGGATCTTGACTAAATCAACTGTGCGGAAAATAGTTATTGCCGGTAACTGGAAAATGTTCAAAACCCAGGCAGAATCCGAGGACTTTTTACGAGGATTTTTGCCCAACTTGGAGGAAACGCCCGAAACGCGAGAAGTGTTATTGTGCCCTCCTTTCACTGACTTAAATAGTTTGTCTAAGTATTTGCATGGTAGCCGTATACAGTTGGGGGCGCAGAACGTTCACTGGGAAGAATATGGAGCCTACACGGGTGAAATTTCTGCACCCATGCTGACAGAAATTGGTGTGCGCTTTGTAATTGTTGGTCATAGCGAACGCCGACAATACTTTGGTGAAACGGACGCTACTGTTAATCTGCGTCTCAAAGCTGCTCAAAAGCATGGTTTAACTCCGATTCTCTGTGTTGGCGAAACTAAACAACAACGAGATGCGGGAGAAACTGAATCGCTGATTATCGCTCAATTGGACAAAGGTTTAGTAGATGTTAATCAGGAGAATTTGATAATTGCCTACGAACCGATTTGGGCGATTGGCACTGGTGACACTTGTGAAGCAACGGAGGCAAATCGGGTGATTGGCTTAATTCGGAGCCAGTTAAATAATTCTAATGTATCAATTCAATATGGTGGCTCAGTTAAGCCGAATAATATTGATGAGATCATGGCTCAACCAGAAATTGATGGTGTCCTAGTGGGAGGAGCAAGTTTAGAACCTGCAAGTTTCGCCCGGATTGTGAATTATCAGTAAGCTTATATGCTATTTTCTGATTTTCTTGTTCCCTGGCTCTGTCAGGGAAGGCATACAATGAGACTCTGCCTCACTTTTGAGCAAAAAGAGGCGGAGCCTCCTGTAAGAGTGTTACCAGGCTCAGCCTGGTAACGAGTAGTGTGAGTTTATGTCAAACAAGTTGATAATTCGGGGACGCTGTTTCGACTGGGGACAGCGGACTTATCTGATGAGTATTTTGAATGTGACGCCTGATAGTTTTAGTGATGGTGGTGAGTTTAATACTACCTCCACTGCTTTAGCGCAGGCACAAGCATTAGTAGCTGCTGGTGCTGACATTGTAGATGTGGGTGGTCAATCAACTCGACCAGGAGCAAGGCAAATAACTCTTGGAGAGGAACTTGACCGGGTATTATTGGTGTTACAAGTGCTACGAACAGAGATTTCAATACCGATTTCTGT
Source organism: Nostoc sp. MG11 (assembly GCF_014904695.1). Taxonomy (GTDB): domain Bacteria; phylum Cyanobacteriota; class Cyanobacteriia; order Cyanobacteriales; family Nostocaceae; genus Komarekiella. The sequence goes on from NZ_JACXXN010000006.1 coordinate 212,719, forward strand.
TGATACAACCAGGGCATCTGTTGCAAAGGCGGCTGTGGAAGCTGGAGCAGATATAGTTAATGATATTTCTGGCGGCACATTTGACTCAGAAATGTTGCCTACAGTAGCGAGTTTAGGTGTGCCGATTATTTTGATGCACATCCGGGGAAACCCGCAAACGATGCAACAACATACTGATTATCAAGATTTATTGGGAGAAATTTATAGTTTTTTGGCAAATCAAATTGCGGCTGCAACTGCTGCGGGCATTGACCAGGAGAAAATTATCATTGATCCTGGTATTGGCTTTGCTAAGAATTATCAGCAAAATTTAGAAATTTTTCGGCGGTTGCGATCGCTTAAACCACTTAACTGCCCTATCTTGGTAGGAGCATCCCGTAAAAGCTTCATTGGTCGCATTTTAAATCAACCAGATCCAAAAGCACGAGTTTGGGGAACGGCAGCAGCATGTTGTGCTGCTATCTTTAATGGCGCTGATATCCTGCGAGTTCATGATGTTCAAGAAATGCACGATGTATCGCTGGTAGCTGATGCACTGTTCCGCTATGAAGCGCAATGTGACTGTTAGATAGCACCATTTTCGGAGTTTTTGATATGACCTTCTTGATTTACCGACTCGGCAATTAATTCCTGAAACATTTCAGTTGAGTTAGCTGGGTCTACAAAGACAATTTTGGCATTGTTGCTCTCACCCAGTTTTTGGCTGGCGTCTACATAATCTTGAGCTACAAGATACCGCAGAATATCCTTGCTTTCAGGATTGGAACGTAAGGCTTGAGCAATTATTTGCACCGAAGTCATAGTTCCTTCTGCTTTCTTAATGGCGGCTTGTCTTTCGCCTTCCGCTTCTAGTATGACAGCGCGGCTTTTAATTTCAGCTGCTCGCTGTTCTTCCATTGACCTCCGTACACTCTCAGGCGGTGTAATACTTTGAATATCTAAGCGGATAATCTCAACTCCCCAATCTGCCGTTATTCGATTCAACTGGTCTAAAATGGCTCTGTCCATCTCAGACCTGGAGATGTTGGTTTCCTCTACGGTGTTCTGGGCTATAATTTCCCGGAGCGTGGTCGCTGCCAGTTGTGTCAGCGCTCCTTGAAGATCGTCAATTGCATAAAAGCTTTTCTCAATATCTCTGATGCGCCAGAAGAGAACAGCATCAACTTCCAAATAGATATTGTCTCTGGTGATTACATTCTGAGGCTTGATGTCTAAAATTTGTTCTCGTGTGGTATCCTCCATCACAATCTGATCGATCAAAGGAACAATAAAGTTGAGTCCAGACTTAAGTTTGCGATGATACCGCCCCAAGCGTTCAACTAAGGCTTCATTACCTTGATTAATCAGTTTTGCAGAACCTAAGGCATAACCTATAAGCGCTAAAACTATAGCAATGATTGGCTCCATATATGCTCCTGTTCAGCTTTTGGGAGAATTTAGTGTAAAGGACATGGTACTACCTTGTCTTACCTTTCACTCTAGTAACTTAAATGAGTTTAAAACAATACCCCCATTTTAGGGGGTTAGTCATTAGTCACTAGTCATTAGTTATAAATCATCAGTCAATGGTTGGTCATTCCCTTGACCCAAGTCCGCAACTAATTCTTGAAACAGTAAGTTACATACCTTTGCCATTAACTTACCTTGCAAGTGCTTACCATTGAGTAGCTGTGATCCGGAATTGTTAGTTGTCTTCAAATTATCCCGGTATTCTAGAAGTACTGTAGTGATTGTGTTCGGGGGTAGCTTTCCGGTTTCAACTTGGCACAGTACATACTGCCAGATGCTCTTTCTGCACAGTGCAGACCCACTGGTTTTCTCAACCAAAGCATCTCCTGACTGTTCTAGAACGGTACCCATACCCAATCGCATTTTGAAGGTATCGCGTGACCGATTGCGTTTAATTCGCTTGGTGTCGCCTGCATTTCGTTTTACAACAGTCTGACCATCACGGCGTTCTCTTTCGCTACGTTTAACTTCCCTGATCTCATATTCGATCAGCGGTTTACCATTGGCATTGAGAAACGCCTCAAACGGGTAAATTCGACTTAGAAACCTAGCACGAACTCTCAGCCCAAAGCCAAATTGAGCAAAAATGCGGTTGTAAGTCCCAAAACATTCAAGAGCCACCAGTGCTGAAATTTCACCCTCGATGCGCTGTTCCTCCAACTCAATGTCACACAACCAATCGGCATGAGTTCTAACTGTGGGGTCAATCTCAATTCCGTAGGCAGTGGCCACCGAGTTTTTGTACTTGTTGTTTAGCATGGTAAGACTTCGCGGCGAAATCTCACCATATCTTTGGGCTAACCAACCCCATAATGGGGGAACATTACCCACTTTGGTTGATTTAGAGATGGTATGAGCTACTTCTGGGAACTGCCACGCCAATAGTTGGCGACAGTAGTTGATGATTGGGCTTTGTACGCGGTTCAAGTGTTCAAGCTGTTGGCACAGTTCCCGCAGTCGGTCGATTCCTTCCGCCCTGTGCATGAGAAAGTATTTGAGATTTAACTCGCCTGACTCTGTTTGGTGATCTGGATCAAGTGGGTAGGCGGCCATTGCCAGTGCATCAGCTGCATCTGACTTATTTGGTAAATTTTTACCTCCTCTATATCGCCTTAACTCCACATGACCAACCCAGAGAATTTTCACCGATATACTGTTGAGAATTGATGCCCATAATCTACTGTAATGATTGCCTGTCGGCTCAAGTATGGCAATATCAGGCATGATTTCCCGCACGAAATCAGCAAAGTCAAAAGCATTTTTTTGCTTCTTTTTCGGATTGGGATTACTATAAAAAGCTGGGTAAAAACTTGATGCTTTATTCCGAGTTTTTTCCCAATAACTTTTTAATCCACCTTTTGGATAAGATGTTAAAAGGTGAACTGTGACGCTCGATTTTGAGACATCGATGCCCAAGATTTTCAATTCAGTTGTCATGGTTCAACAATGCAAAGGTGTAATTTCCTTAGTGGCTAAACCCGAAATACCAGCGCACGAATCACCCTAACGCCCCACACTTGAGGGGCGCGATTCACTCCTAAACGCATTCGGGTCAACCATTACATCAAGGAAGCTGCGCTTGAAAGGTAAAACGCCTCAAAACAGAGGCGCAATTCAGTCTCAACGCCGCATTCCATTTGTGCAATGGGGCGAACTGCTTTGGACACAATCCGCGACGTGGGGCGAGTTGTACCCACGTTTCGGCTACTGTGTTAGGTAGCCTCATCAGGCGGATTATCTAAACTCTTGATGCAGTATGCCTTCAGCGTCTCTAATAAGTTCTTGTGATTTTTGATAAAGTTCTGCGCTTGGGAATTCTTTGCTAGTCACAATTGACAAAGCTTTATCAATTAAAGCTTTTGCGTATTGGCAGTTGTGCCAAGTAATGTAATAATCCCAAGCTGGATCGCGTTCTGGAATGTTGTCAGTCATAATCGGGTAGTTCGTAAATTTTTCAAAGTTTGCAAGACTTTCCTATTGCTGATAATGCGTGTTTCTATCGTTTTAAAATCGGGCTTTGGCTGTTGCATCTCTTGCAAAATTTCTTCGATGTCTACAGAAAGTGAAAGTAGATGAAGATTCAAAGCATCAACAGTTCTTTCTATTTTTTCAAGCCTTTTTTCTAAATTTTCTGTCATTCGTACCAGTCCTCATCGTAATCACCAACTAATGACCATGAGTTTTTTGGGTCAACTTGGTTGAGGACATCCACCATTGCCCGACCCGTGAGGACATCTAAAACTGAGTAATTACCAGCTGCTAGAGCACCCTCAATTTTCCTCTTAAAGAAAGCTTGTTCTAATTCTGGAGTTCTGAGTCTTGGGTCAACGTCCTCAATGGAATAAATTGACTTAGGCTGCTCGTTACCTTCAATCCATCGCTCGTGTTGGCTGTTGTAAAAATTACGCCAAGCTTTTTTTGATGGTGGATGGGGCGCGGTTTCAAAAAAGTCCGCTAGCTCCTTTGACCTCTGGAACCCTTCAGCATCGCAATGCATTGATTCAACCCACCCATCAGCCATTGCAAACCCCCCTTTGGTTGCAGCATCAGTTGCTACTTCATCAACACCAGCACCCTTGGCACTGGCAATCAGTTGAGCGAGGGCCCTCGCTTGTGTAATGCTGAGGCGGTCTATATCAATAATCCACAGTGGTACATTTTTCCCTTCTGCATCGATGCCTCTTTCCAGGGGGAATGGGTCACGCATGGGGAGAGTGCCGTTTGGGAATATCTCTAAAATTGGCTCGTAAGGATTGCCGGGCTTGAGTTTCACCCAGGTGTCGTGTTTGGTCATAAACTTCTCCGATTTTTCAAACGGTGATTGGAATAGCCCTCGGCTGCCTCCTGCCAAGTAGCCATAATCGAGATCGCATTGTCGCCAAAGAAACTTTCCTTATCGCCATTGACCCAAATCACAATGGCTATGGGATTAGGAAATTCCTCAAATTGCACTTGGCGAACTTGAGCTAAGTTCAGCCATCCGGCAGTAGGTGTTTTGCAAGTGAACACAGTAGGAACTGATATAATTTGCATACTTACTTAAATCCTTGGGAACAAGTATTTGAGTGGCGATCGCCCTCCTTCCACAAAGCGCGATCGCCTAAAAATTTCAGTTAAAAACCACCAAGGGAAGCGCCGCCCTCTGACGACGTTTCCCCAGCTTCAAAAGGGATATCGGGATTGTCCTCCTTCGGTGGCTCGTCCTTGATTTTTCCAAGTTTTATAAGGTCTTGCTTGAGGTAGTACACCTCGTCAGACAATCTGTTTTTTTGTGCTTCTAAATCTAGAATCTGTTTCTGGAACTCCTTACCAATCTGAGAACGGATGTTGCGCTCAACCAATTCCATCAACTTCAAGATTGCAGCGTCTTCATCATCTCCTTCTAGAACTTCAGCAAACAGTTCTAGGTGCTTGTTTTCGTAATTCCCCAGGTTTAAAACTCTTTTGTAGCTGACGGTTTTAAGTTGCATAAGTTTGTGATATTTTTTACTTGTCCAGGTTTCAAGTGTTTGAATCGATTTCAGAAGCGATCGCGTTGCCTCTTACACGATCGCTTTTGAATTAGTCCTCTTGCTGCTTTAGTTCCTCCAATACCTGACTAGTCACTTCACACATAATCCGGCGCAACTCCTTGGCTATCTCCGGTGGTTCCCGTTTAATGGCAGATTCCAACGCATTTAAAAGCTTTTCGTAAATTTCCATGATGCTCCTTTGGGTGATCGATGCATGAATTTTGAGCTATCTTTGAATTTCCTGGTGTTGCTCAAAAAGTACCTGGAATGTTCCTCCCCCTTGGCGCAAAAGGCTCATGTAAGCATAGGCGTCTGAACGGGTACGCAATCGGGCAACACAGACATTGTGACCAGAAGGCAGATATTGAAAAATTGCCCACGGTCTGATTTCATCGCGGTAAGTCATAATTTAAATTCCAACGTTTTTCAAAAAAAAACACCAGCGCAGAGTTCCACCAACTGACGCTGGTGTATCCATATTTAGGAGAGGGAGCGAGCGCAGCGCGTTCACACGCGCGGGCGTCATCGGAGGAAATCGCCAGTATTTATAAACTGGCGAATCAATGGTTTAGTACGTAGATTTGTTGTGTGATTGGCGTCTTTTATACCTCCAAAACGAGACAGCATGAGTTGTGACGCTCTGTGGTGAAGCTATCGCGCCAGGGAAATGTTATGTGTTCAGGAGTCAGGAGTTTAAATTACTACTCCTCATCTTCATCGTCGCGTCTCCCTCTCTCGTCGTCCGCTTCGATTTGAATTAGCACTTTGCCGTCAACAGGGGCGATCGCTCTGATATAGAATTCTTCCCCTTCATACTCTTCTAGAATTACTAGGGCGTTTTCTGGATGAGCTTGCAACTTTTCAATTAACTCTTTAGTTGTCACTTTGGTTACTGGGTAAGTGTGCAGATTTAAGCAAAACAAATCACCGCCCGGTCAACTCGTGTCCGCGCTCCGTTTTTGGTGATTACAGGGTGTTTCCGCGCCGGGGCATAAAGCAGTGGCGCGGGTGAGTTGCTCCTGATGGGCCACGCAAGGTTTCGGCGTGGGGGAGCGGCGGTATTGTGCAAAAATATAAAGAATGACAGAAGAAACCACAGCAGAGAAAAAGACGATCAATGCGACTGTGAGAATGTCGCTTCAAGATTGGGAAGCGCTGAAGAACAAAGCATCCCAGTTAGGAATGACTCGAACACAGTTTTTTACCCAGATAGCGAGGGGAGAAATCAAGCTAGATCACGGGTTGCTCCTAGAGGACAAGCAACTATTGGGGGAATTCACCGTAGGCTGAGGGAATTACACGAAGCTTGCTTAAATCTCATTGACTCTCAGCAAAAGCAGCTTGAAACCAGCCTACATGAAAAGAAACAACTAACAGCAGAGATACACGATTTAGAGACACTCTTAGCTGAGACTTTGGACGACATACCAGATAACGAATAAAGCCGTTTACCTCTCCGGGTAGACGGCTTTTTCGTGAAGGCGATCGCATTCACTACACCACTGCGATCGCGCCAAACTTAAATACCTAGAAACTCAAGCTATGAAAGTAACCAGAGAATATTACAAAAAATTTAAAGATAAATGCGGGTATCTCCCGATACTTGTATTCAGTGAACCCGCAGATAGTGGATTGAGTAGCATCACCAACTCAATCTATGGAAACTACCTTAACTTACTTGATTTTAAAATCGATACTCTTCGCTATCTGCTGTTACCTATGGGAAGAGAAACTAAAAGAGCAATCCTTTCCCAAACCGCACGGCAGAGTATCCCATTCATACCGCACTGACCCCAGAAACCGCGAACTACAAGCCCAACTTCTGTCGATGATGCAAGGCGATGTCCCCGCGGCCAAACGCCTACTTTTACAGCAACGCCGCTCACAGCCGGGCAAGTCCGATAACTGGTACTTAGAAAAAGTAATTCGTGATCTAGACCGCGATCGCCACTGACTAATGACTAATGACTAATGACCAAACAAAAATATCCCAGTCCAGAGGACAGAGCCATAACAGCCGTCACGCTTGAATTACACCAATTTATCGACTTCATCCACACTATCGAACCCGAATTAGAAGCATCGGAAGCCATAGTGCTAGCAGCATTTATATTGCATAACTTGCCAGAACTATTTCAAAAAAACCCCGATCTACTCAATCAGATCCAAGAGATACCAAGGAAGATGAAGCTCAACCGCAATTAGTCGAGCGATAAAAAACCAAAAAGCCACCAAAAGATTTCGCAGTCATTGGTGGCTCTCTGTAATTCAAACTATTAGTAATCATGCCACAAAATTTACTAAAAAACAATCTTCCCTGGACGGAAGAACACGAAGCATACTGTTACCAACATCACATACCCCCAGCCGCGAAATCTCTTTGGCAGTGGCTAATGAGGCAAGGGGAAATAAGTACAGAAATTGAGCCAGACTTATCAGAATTCAACACCTGGGTAGCCAAAGTGAGGGGTAAAGCATATACTCACAACTACCTGAAAAAAATGTTTGAAATACTGGTATCAAGCCGTGTTTTACAAGTAATAAAACGCTACTCCTGGAAAATCTCCAAGTTACTTGTAAGACCCTTGGCGTGGTTAAATCCACTTAAAAAACGCCGAGAAAAAAACTTACAAAACAATAACTCAAGTTACAATTTAGACCCCTCAAACAATACTTCAGTCGAACAGGGGTTTAACAGCAGCAGCAATTCATCTACTCCAACCACAGCCGAATTTGAGGAGTTAGAAAGGCAACACGACATACTGAATGCTTGTGCTGAGTACCAAATATACTTTGACCCGAAAAAACCATCAACTCGCCAACTATTTGAATACGACCAGAGCGAAATCCAATCAGCCTTAAAACACTTTGTTAAACGTGGTGGCCATCAAAAAGTTCGGGATGCTCCTGCCTGGTTGATTGATTGCCTACGAAACTACTACTGGGACGATGAGACTTTTGGACTATCTGAGTTTCTTGTTTCTTTAGCTTCTTGGTTCCCGACCAAGCTACCTAGGGATTACTAACAAGTATCTGCATAGAAAAACTGCTTCCAGATTGTGGAAGCAGCGAACGTTAATAACCAAGTTTGATTATGAAACAAACCACATTATTTGATTTAGAAGCTTTCACTAAGTCTTCAATCCCCGTTTATGATCCGTTTTGGGATGAGTTAGATGCCCCCCAACAAAGTCATAGTGTTGGGGGGCAAACTAGAGACTCCGAGTCTGCGTACAAAAGTGTTGGGGAGCAAGTTAGAAGTGATACCTTAAAATCTGCCCCCCAACACGATACCCATTGGATAGAGAAGTATTGGGTTGAGAGATGCTCAAATAAGTACTGGTATTATCGCTACTGTTGGATGCAGGGAAGGAAAATTCACCGCTGCTACCTTGGAAGCGTGCGATCGCGCCAAGCGCAACACGGGAAGGAGATGGTAGAAATTGCGATCAGCGATGGGCGATCGCCTGTTGAGATTGAGAAACTAATCCGTCAGCAGCGTGATCAAGGGGCCCGTGAGCAACTACGTCTCTAAATTTCCGCAACTCATCCCAACGGCGGCTATTAGTGCTTCCAGTACGGCTGTACTGATTGGGGTGAAACTCTGCAATTCTCATTTCAACAAACTGATCAATCGCCCGTAAGATCAGCTGTTGGTCTAGCTCCAGACCAGAATCTATTGCCCTGGCATATTCCAGAATTTTTGCAGCCAGTGTTATTGGCACTCGAATAGTTTGAGTTTTACCGTGGTTCCAAGCTGGCGTGAAGCTGGTGCTGTTCTGTCCTGGTCTTAGCATTGCTTGTACCTTGAAAGGCCTGTGTCAAGGCAGGATACAGCGTTTTTGCGGTCAATGCAATTAAAAAGGCGATCGCCTGTGAGCGTGCGATCGCGCGGCATCATGAAATCTTGCAATCTCAATTCAGGATATTCTCAAGAAGCTGCGTTGTCACGGAATACGTAGCGATGGTTGGTACAGCTCGTCTATTTCATCCCAAGCCTGATCAGCCAATGCCTCTAGCGCCTTAGCCAAATCTGCGGGGTGATCGAAGTCACCAGCTTGGAGTTTTCTGTAGAAGATTTCGATTCGTAAGTAGAGGTCAGGCATAGGTTATAGGGTTGCGATCGCGCCTTTGATTCTGTCCCCGTCAATTTCCACATAGTGGCCAAGTGCCTTCAGGTCACGATGTCCAGTAATCGATTGAATCGTGTAAAGGTCTATTCCCTTGCGATGGAGCTTAGTGATAAAGCTCCGGCGGGTGCTGTGGGTACTTATGCCCAAGGCATCCAAACCAGCTCGTTCCACAGCTGCACGTAAAATTTTATCCGCCCAACGTACAGTAATTGGCTCGTTCCCCTCACGGCAGGGAAACAGCCATAAAGAATCGGGTTTGTATGCCCGCAAAGACTCCAGTAGAACAGAATGTACTGGGACTTGGCGAGTTTGGCGCGTACCATCCGGCGCGGCCTTGCGAGTGCGTGCGCGGAAAGTAATGCAGTCATGCGGTAAACCATTGCTCTGGTAGACATCCTCAGTTCGCAGCTGAACCAATGCCCCCCAGCGTTCCCCGGTATACCAAGCCAAGTCTAAAAGCAGTTTATATTTTTGGCTTTTTATCTGCTTGCGGATTTTAGAATAGTCCATGTCAGATAAAATAGCCGCCTTCCCATTGCGGTTATTTTTCATTCTCTTTCAAGTTTGGATGTTCCGGTTTAACCAATTGCAGTGGTAAAATCGGAACATTTTTAATTTTAGTTATTAGTAAAACTTGGCTCAATCCTAGGCGTATCAATGCTTTTAGCACCTCAGTGATTGTTCCGAATTTACATAAAACTGGTACATTTACATATTTTTATGCAGTGAATAAAACGGGAGAGTAACTATTTAAAAATCCCCAAAGATATGACAGCAATAAACCTAGCGACTGACATCCCTTCACAAATTAATACAGTCGAGAAACTGCATAGCTGGACAGGTAACTTACTGGCAAATGTTAATCCTGCTCTGATGGTTATTGAAGGTGTTTCTTATACGGAGAGAGCCGCCCAGTGGGGTAGATTCTGGATTCCGGCTGACGTTAAAACACGAGAAATTATTCGTTTGTCGCTGGCGGTCAGCGCGGACTGGACAAATGGCTCTGGCAAGCCTTGGACGTTTGTCCAAGAACTCAGTACCACAGCTATCCCTGCGAATTTCAAAGCCAATTAGCAATCATGAGTGATATCAATCCCAGGCAATTCATCTCACTCGATTATGCTAATGCCGATTTGTATCAGGGATTGAATAATCGCACTCCGCCGCCAGCAGTTCCCTTAAATCTGCCATTACCAGAACTTGCCAATATAGCAGGCTCAGCGGAAAAAACCACAGCAGCACAACTCGCGACAGCAAGGGAAGAACTGGCAAGACAACGCGAATTAGGCAGGCCGCAACGAGAAGCCCAAGCACAAAGAGAAGCTGACCTTGCCCAACGCCAACAGGCATGGCGCAACCAGATGGCAGAGAAGTATCCATCTATGTACAAACCTCAGCCAACAGGGGGCGAAAATGCATTAGGGTACGATTACTTGTATAAGCCGAACAAATCCACCACACCAACAACGCCTTCTACTGCTTCTCCTCCACCAACACTCAATAACACCTCTGCTAGAGCATCCAGTCTTGTGGAGCCTACTGCTACACCAGCACCAGCCGCGCTCAAAGAAGCAATCCCCACGGCTACAGCAACAGCAGGGGGAGTAGCAGCAGTCGCGGCGGTGCTACCGCGTTCTTTACCGCAAGCAGCGGGAAGGCTTGCTGTTCCTGGTGTATTCGCCGTTGCCGATTTTGGCAGCAGAGTAATTCAAGGCCAGCCAGTAGGACAAGCTGCTGGTTCTGCATTGATTACCAGCGGACTTGGTACGGCGGGTTGGGCTGTCGGTAGTTTTTATGGTGGGCCTGTTGGTGGTGCTGTTGGGGCGCTTGTGGGTGGATTTATTGCCTCTAAAATTAATGATTTCATATTCGGGCGCGTACCCATATCATCAGCAGTGCCACCAATAGATCCTGTTGTCGGTAAGTACCCATTTTTAGGAGGACAGGCAGTAGGTGCTAGATATTGGGTGAAAGCGAACGCAACTCAATACTTAGATGGTCAACCATATCAGATTTATGCCATCAATGATCAAAATGTATACGGCCCAATTGAGGCAATAGACGTAACAAATAATTACAACGAAACTGGAGTACCCGTGCTTTTTGTCAAGGCACGGGATATCTCAGGTAATCCAAATACTATCTTTACTGGTGGTGGCTGGGCTCCTAGGTACACAGTGGGTGATTTACGCAATATTAACGTTACCCTCTTGAGTGGCATAGACAATAATCTCAACCCCGCGCCCGCTCCTATTGTTGATACTAGGACACCAGCATCGGTACAACATCCAGCTAATCAAGAATCAGGGGTAGCTAGCGGTGTACCAGGTGGCAGCAGTGTACGTCCGTTACCAGCAATTGGTGTTGGCGGCGGCAATACAATCAACCCTTCACCGCGCGGCGATACCCCAGGATGGATACCACATGCCTACCCAGAACCACGCCGTGTCCCGAATCCGAATACCACACCGCAAGGATTAGGGATGGGATTACCAGACACCGGGCGATTATTGCCTGACCCACGACCTTTTGCTGAACCAGAAGATGTGGCTGTACCTAGGACGCGCAGCAGTGGCTCAACCACGATATACACTGACTTAGGACGCACACCATCACCGTCTCCAGAACCCGTAAAACCTGTACCCTTCAATGATGCACAAAGCCCCACACCTAAAGTACAGTCTCAATTCCAGCCAAAAACTTCAGAACAAGCAAAATCAGCAGACGATGACAAAAAGATAAAAGATCTAAATGATGAAGTTACTAGGCTAGGTGCAGCGATCGCCGCGATCACCACACTCATAAACAAAATACCCTCTGATATAGCAAAGTCCCCTGATATACGTGCAGCCAATAAAGACGATATACAGGGCGCAGTATGCGAAATTGCCCAGCCAGGTGGATGTTTAGGCGCTCCTATTAAAAAAGCTGAAGACGCTGCTAAAGGTAACGCTACAAAAATTGATGAACTTGGTAGCAAACTTGATGCATTAAACCTTGGTAGTAATGCCGCACAACTTGCATTACTTACCACTATCGATAATAAAATTGGTGATCAATTACCCGGCGGCTTGGCGGGCAAGCTATCACGATTTGCTGATTGGATGCATCTCGATAGAGTACTAAATATTTTGATTCTTGGAGCCACAATACATAATGGTTTAATGCTTAGTAATGATATTGGACAAACTTTCTTAGGCATTATTAACAATGTGCTGACACTTATCGGCTTGAAAAAAGAAGATGGCTCTAGTTTTGATATAGGTAGTGTGATATCTACTGGCATTGAAAATTTAATCAAAGGAGCGATCGGAGCCGAAAATTATCAAGAATTAACAGCAGCTTGGGCCAAAGCTAATCGAATTTATCAGGCAACAACTAATGTTCTGAATAGCTTTTTGAACCTGTCCCAAACTATTTTACAAGCTTCTGAATTGATAGCAGCCTATACAGGAAAGATAGGAAATGCCTTAAAGAAGGGCGGGGTAATTTTAGAAAGTGCTTACGGCTGGATGAATCCACAGCCGAAATTTAATCGCGTCACGCAATTTCTGGAAGGCTTGCAAAATGGAGCAAGCACCATACAGATGGTGACACAAGCGCCATTGGATATCATTAATGCAACAACTGAATTAACAACAGCATCAACAGAATTTGTTAAGGCAGTTAAAGAAGATGATAAGCCTGCAAATAAAGCTTCAACTGTACCTGAACCAGATGAATTAAAAGCCAAAGAAATTCAGAGTAAAACTAATTCGCAACCAAATCCATTTGACTTCTTAGACTTGTTCGATGGAGAAGACTAACAATGCCCCTGCCAGACAATTTTAGTCCATTTGAACACCTTCAGCAGACTTATAAAATTGAATTTAATCGACGGGTGGATAGGTACTTTAGAGATGTAGAAGGTAATGGTGATTTAACATCACCAAGAGCGTCACTGAAATTAGCGTGCAGAATTGATGATAACGATAATGACGCAATGATGAATATGCGTCGTAGTTTGTTTTTTGACGTGATTGGGTATAGCCGTAAAAATCTCGCGGTTGTTTATGGGAGTAAATTTGATACTGCTCCCCCCGTCGCCGGACATCCTCAGCTATTTTTATATTTCTCACAAGACGGAGCGGCACAACCAACAAATGAGCCATTGCTTGAACATGAAAAAAGTTGCAGGCTGATGAAATTTTCATGCTCAAGTGAAGGAACAAAACCTGCTATTACTAAAGTAGATATGACAGCAATTGCCAATGAAATAAAAACTTTGTTCTTGGATAATAAAAAAGGAATTACGTATACCACTGGGAATAAATCAGCAAGCTACACCGACCCAGACAACGGATTTGCTAAAGGAAATTATCTGTTAGTCAATGCCAAAACTGATGCGGTGAATATATATTCAAAAATGTGTAACGCAATCGACGTACCTTACCGGGGTGATAGTCATATTGTCCTTAACGACCCGGATAAAGCCAGTACTACCACTGCAACAGCTGGCAAGACTACCATCTTAGGAACACAACGAAATAACAGGCGCTACAGACCCGTAGCGGTACTCCGGTTTAGATACGCTTATATCTCATTGGGAAATTTGATATCCCCAGTATTTCTGATTGATACCACCCTTAGAAATCAGTCGCTAGTAAAGTGGCTGTAAAACTTGTTGGGGAAATTAGGCCGAAACCTATTAGGTTTCACCACAAAGAATAACGGTAAAAACCAACCTATATTGTAAAAAAACATCTCAGTAATCGGGTATTCAATATGGGCTTTAGAGCGTTAGAAAGGTATGAAAGCCAAAAAGCTAGATATGATGCTTACAAAGCTTGGAGAGCAAAGACCCCAGAACAGAAGCAAGCTTTATACGATGCAATTCCGGGTATTTCTACTGGTAGGGCAAAGCCAGTCCTAGCAACGGGTTTTATTATCCCCTTTAATTCCACAGGCACGATTGTCACATACATAGAAACGTCTAAGATTTTAAACGCAACACAAGGTTCTGCGGTTGGGGCTGACGTAGCTAACGCACTTCGTACTGCATTGGGTGGGCAATTTTTCGCTACTGCAACAGGAACTACCCCTGTAATTCTCACAAACCCTAGATACAAGTTTGCAAAACTTAGCTTTACCAACAAAGACTCTTTTGTGAAAAGAGTATCCCGGATTACTGGGTCTACTTACCAAAAGCCAACAACTGATACGGTATCAATGCCTTTTGGCGGCAAGACGATGGCGGAGGATTTTGATACAGCTGCTGCGGATATTAAAACCAAAGCCAATGGTGCAAATGCTTGGAAAAATGCCAGCACTTCTACAGTCAAAAAATCCTACAAATTCACTCCAGAAGGGATTTAATCCATGTATAGCCCGATAGCTCAGAGGGAAGGGTTTCTTTGGGTTCCTGGCGATGACATTGATTTACTTGCTGTGGAAATTGATGTTGATGCCAGTGATGAAGAATTCGCTGGGATGATTGGGTGCAACAAAGCAGCTAGAGAATAGATCTCTTGCAAAAGTCCGAAAATTATTAGTGTCATTTTGACCAGAACATATGTGGAGGAAAGAATATCCGAGATGTTTCGCTCCGCTCAACATGACAATTTAAGCATTTATGCAAGAGGTCTAATGGTTAGAGAATCGAATCTCGTTAGCTGACTACTGCGACAATCTGCAATTACATGGGGTAAAAGACCCTTTGGAAATTGTGGGTGAATTTTTTGATCATGTTGAGTTAATGATGTACCGAGGGGTGTAAGTGAGCAGGAATTTGCAGCTAGGGATAGAAAGTAATTGGGCTTTGCAATATAGTAATTCTTTCCCTGCTGTAACTTATTTAAATGACTCGGCAGGGAATCCAATTTATGAAAGGATAACTGAAATAAATATTCCCGTAGTATTTGATAAACCCATCATTGCTGTGTCTGTCGTTACTACTGTTCCTGTAGGCAAGATTTGGAAGTATGCAGGGTACTTGCGTCGTAGCTTAACAACTGGCTTGGGCGCAAGTTTCGTGGGTGAGACTGAAAGCTTGTTTTTAGGTAAGTTTAATTTAATATTTTTTAGCGATTTAAATATTAATTATTTCGTATCACTTCAAGTTCCAAAATGGTTCATTAATGCCAACATTGCTATTTATCAATATGAAGGAATAGACACAACAACGCTAGAAGATGATGTGACGGCGATAAAAATAGCGCTAGAAATACAATGAAATTCGATGTTGATATAGCCAGCTTTTTACTAGCTTTCGTGGGTGCTACATCAGGCTGGATCGCTTGGTGGATTAATAAAGTAAAGTTTGAAAAACAGCAAGCTGCTTTAGAAAGGCAACAGGCTATCCAACAGGCGAAAGCTGTCGCTGAAAAAGCGGTAAATGAAGAACGTGATTTCAACCATCTTGTTCGCAACCAGCAAGACATTTCCAAGAACATTACTTACTGTTTTGATGAAGTTGAGCATCAACTCAATGACCAAGACCGAGTGTTACAAGAAATCAAAGCTTATTTAATTGCATATGGGATTGCTAATACAGAAGTACTACGCAAGAGGGACAGCCAGGAATAACTCACTGGGGATTCAGTCTAATGTTTTGAGTCTGTGATTTTATGAACACTAGTAGCGATGTCTGATGACAAGTCGCTGTGCATCTTGTACGTCTTATACATGCAGGACATTATGGCGCAATGCGATCGCTATTAAAGCACCTTGATCACAGGCTGGCAAGGAGTACTTTTGTCATAAATTTTACTTACACAACCAGTTGTTATCTATAGTGACTTGCTGAAAGTTAAAACTTCGGTGCTGCACAAATGCTACAAAAACCTCTATCTCACCCATTGGTTGTCTTTTCGCTGTGGGATTATGGCGGTTTTAGTTCTAGGCTTTGAAGCTTCAATAAGAAGCATAGATATGTAGAGTTTCTGTGATTTTCCTGTTTGTTTTGGCAAATTTTTATAAGTCAGCCTCGAAGTTGAGACTGTGTAATTAGCAATTAGTGTATTAGTTATTAATAAAGTGTAACTTTGTTGGTCAAATGCACTTTTAGAGAAATCTGGGGACGAGGAGGATAGATTAGCGTCCCCAGTTTGCAGTTCTATCTAAATACCAGTAACAAACCTGAGAATATTTATGATCGTGCCTAGAGGCCCTGCTATGGTGCTTAAGGTATCACTGGTCTTGGCTATGCCAGAGCGGCTAACTAGCACAACGTCATTATTGCGAAGTATGGGATTAGTTTCCTCATTAATTCCTTGGGAGAAATCCACTTTTACTTGACGTTTAGTCACAGAACCATTGGGATTGAGCCTGACCAAATCTACAACAGCCCTGCTAGCTCTAGCATCGTTGAATCCACCCGCAGCGAGTAGTGCTTGATTTAAAGAGCTATTAGGCTGAATATCTACAGCTCCCGGCCTTTTAACTTCACCTACCACACCAACTTGAATGCGTCCAGGAGATAAAGTAGTAGTAGCTAACTGGGTGGCTTCTGCTGGGTTAATCTCAGTTGCCGTAGGAATAAAAATCGTATCTCCGTCTTGCACAATCAAATCTTGATTGATATCACCACTCTCCAAGAGTTGCCAAAGATTGATATCTAAAGTTTGTTCTGAGCCGCTTCTGGTGGGTCGGCGGAGGATAATATTACGAACATTTGCTTGTGGCGTAATTCCTCCAGCTAGTTGAATTGCTCGCGTTATAGTTGGCTGTCCGCTACCAGTTGGCTGACTAGTGCCTGTAGTAGTGGCGTTCCCTCCTTCCGTGCTACCTGTAGTCACAAGATACGAGCCAGGACGGTTGACTTCCCCTACGATGGCGACCGTGCGCGGTGTGGTTTGGCTAGCGGCAAAATTAGCGGCAGATAAATTGCGTGCTCTTGCCAAGTCAAATGTGGTTGCTGTTGGCACGACTATAGTGTCTCCATCCCGCAAGGTAATATCCTGTGTTAATCTACCTGTTTGGACGAGTTCTTCCAAATTAAGTGTGACTACTTGCTCTGGGCCACGTCCTACTTTGCGCCGCAACTGCACCTGAGTCATATCCGCACTACCAAGTGTCCCCTGTGCTGTGGTGAGTGCAGCTAAAACAGTTGGATATTGTACGCCTGGATTGTCCCCTGCGCCGCCGCTTAAACTTAGAGTGTAAGCCCCTGGGCGTGTTACCTCTCCGGCAACGAAAACATTTATGGGACGAGGCGATAGTAAGTTGATTGAAATCAGAGGACGTTTGAGAAAGCGAGAGTATCTTCTGGCGATTTCATCGGAAGCTTGTTCGGTTGTTAGCCCCAGAACAGGTACACTACCAATTAAAGGTAGGTTAATCGCTCCACCTGGAGGAATTTGATATTCACCTGTATATTCGGGGACTTCAAATACATTTACACGGATGCGATCGCCGCCTCCCAATGAGTAATTGGTATCTATTGGTACACTAGGTGATGTTTGTGTAGTAGGTGATGTTTGTCTAGTGGGTGTTATTGGTGTTATTTGCGTAAGTGGTGTTATTTGCGTAGTGGGTAATACTGGTTGTCCCTGAGCTAGGCTGGCAGATGGCACAGCGACATTGACAGCCGCTAACAAGGCCACACCCGCAGCTGGCTGGGTGAGGAATTTCAACAAACCTGTGTTAAGCATATTTACCTGAGACTCTGAGACTACTATTGGTAAAGTACTGTCTAAACATTTTTATTTTGACTATACTTAATTATTCAAGTTCCCCGACACTCTTATTTTCCTAGAAAAGTGTAATTTTCCGGAGTAAAGTTATCGATTGAATTTGAATTTTTAGTGAAGTTAACTTAAAGTTCAACTAGCCTGAATATAGCAGCCCCGAAGGAATATAGGACTTACGCAAAGAAATTTAGTTTACATAACAAACGGTCTATTGTGTAACCATATACCTGTAAACAAAAACTTCTAAGCTAAATCAATATTCTGATAAATTAACGGTAATTTCAAATACGCTATGAGTAGTTATTCTCGGCAAAATTCTTATTAACACCATTAATTAAATTTACATGTGAAATAAGGAAGTATAGATTGAACAACCTGTATTTTAAAACAGAAAACTATTTGACAACAAGACTATTTATAGTAATTCGCTCTGGGACTACGCCCTGCTTCTCTACAACACGCTTTGCTTAGCTTGCTTAAGAGTAGGAGTACGCTAGAGTACTTTGTAACGAAGACACACATAAAAAGCTTTGTCGCAAGCCTTTTTTATACTTAGTTAGCTTTTGAAAAAATACAGCGTTTCCTAATCTATTGGGGTACAGCTTAACCTCACCCCGCTAAAGCTGTGCTTTATCTCCCCTCTCCTTTTTAAGGCTACGGTGTACACACAAGTCCAAGTAAAGTAATAAGGGAAGGAGTTGTGGGGAGAAGAAGGTGGTGGAAAATCCAATCAGAATACACGCTCAAGTAGTTGGGGGAAAAGCATTTGGAGACCCGCGACTCTTTAGCAAGGAGAGGGGTTAGGGTGAGGTTTTGATATGTACTTCATACACATGGGAACCGCTGACAATTTGATATTAGATGAGCTATTTTATTTTTGGATCTGTTGGATAAAAAATTCTTCTAGGGAGTGACGAGACAATTTCATCGCAATAATTTGTCCTTCCATGAGACGAAGACTGGCAAGAAAATCATAGTAGTTATCTTGTAGTGTACCTTGCCAAGAACCATCCGGCTCGAATACCAGACTAGGTATCCATTTCTTGAGAATTTCCCAATCACCACCTTGACCTTTGACGTGATATATGCTTTTTAAGCCTAGGAGTTCATTGAGGGAACCGGAGCAAATTAATTCACCTTGAGCAAGGATAGCAATGCGATCGCAAATCTGCTCTACTTCACTGAGAATGTGGCTGTTAAAAAAAATTGTCTTACCATCGGCTTTTAACGCCAGGATAATTTCCCGCATTTGATAACGTCCCACCGGATCAAGGCCAGACATTGGTTCATCTAAAAAGACCAATTTTGGTTCGTTAATTAGTGCCTGCGCCATACCGACACGCTGTAACATTCCCTTAGAGTAGCGGCGAATCTGCTTTTTTTGAGCATCGGCTTGAGATAAACCCACTAATTCCAGCAGTTGCGGAATGCGCTGGCGTTGCACCTTTTTGGGGATTTGGAATAGCCCAGCTGCTAGCTGTAAAAATTCCCAGCCTGTGAGATAGTCATACAAATAGGGGTTTTCTGGCAGATAGCCGATGTGTTGCTTAATGCTGCGATCGCCTAAAGACTTACCCAACAATAATCCTTGTCCAGAGGTGGGACGAATAATACCCAGCAGCAATTTTAAAAGAGTGGTTTTACCAGCACCATTTGGCCCCAACAACCCAAATGTTTCCCCTTTGTAAACTTTTAAAGAACAGCTTTTGAGAGATATGACTTTTTGATTCAGCCAAAAGCCAGTGCGATAAACTTTTCGCAACTCAGAAGTTAGGACTACTGGCGGAGTATCTTTAATATTCAGTTGAGAATCAGCGTCGTCTGCAACAGACTTCATCTCGTTTTAATTACCTACTTGGTATTGATTGCAAGTTACTCAGTAGGCTGATAATAACCATCACTGCCTAGTCTGTCAATTATCGCAAACTGAGTAGCTAATTGACACTAAAAATATCAATTTTACTAAGTAATTATAACTAGTTTTAGAGAAAGGTAAACAGGGGTCAAGAGTCAAGGATCAAGAGGCAAAGGTGCGGAGGAGAAAGACTTGCTGCAACTTCCTCCCTGCTCCCACTTTCCACATCTTCTTCATAAAACGCCTTTGGAACTGGGAATCGTACTGGCACGACGAGGATCGATTTCTACAGCTATCCGCATTGCTCTTGCAAACGCCTTAAAGGTAGCCTCAATGATGTGATGGGAATTAATGCCATCCAATTGCCGAATGTGCAGTGTCATTTGGCTATGGTTCACCAGCGCTACAAAAAATTCGCGTGTCAGTTGGGTATCATAGGTTCCCACACGCTGGGTAGGAATTTGCAAGCCATAGCTGAGGTGAGGGCGCCCAGAAAAGTCTAGCGCTACCTGAACTAAAGCTTCATCCAGGGGCGCGAGAAAATTACCGAAGCGGACAATACCTTTTTTATCATCTAGTGCTTGATTTAAAGCTTGTCCCAAGGTAATGCCTACATCTTCATTAGTGTGGTGGTCATCAATTTCCCAGTCTCCTTTGGCTTGGACATCCAAGTCAATTAGTCCGTGAGAGGCAATTTGATGCAACATATGATCCAAGAATGGAACACCTGTTGCTGCTTTGCAGGTTCCTCTACCATCTAAATTGATGGTAACTTGTACATCGGTTTCACCAGTGGTGCGGTGAACAGTGGCAATCCGAGAAGCTCTAGTTGACTGGTCGTAGTTTAAAGAATTAACTTGGCGGTCGCTAATTTGCATGGGGAATGGGGAATGGGGAATGGGGAATGGGGAATGGGCAAGAACTTTACTAATACTCAATGCCCTATGCCCTATTCTCAAATCGTATTACATTCCCATAATTTCATATCCTGCATCTACATAAAGGACTTGTCCGGTGATTCCGCTGGACAAATCACTACATAAAAAAGCCGCAGCATTACCCACTTCTAGCTGAGTCACAGTGCGTCGTAGGGGAGCTACTTGCTCCACGTGATGAATCATATCTAAGATGCCGCCAACTGCCGAAGATGCCAAAGTGCGGATGGGACCGGCAGAGATGGCATTCACGCGGATATTGTGTGAACCAAGTTCAGATGCCAAGTAACGTACACTTGCCTCCAACCCTGCTTTAGCAACTCCCATGACGTTATAGTTAGGGACTGCCCTGACACCACCCAAATATGTGAGGGTGACGATACTACCTCCTTCTGTCATCAACGGTTTAGCTGCGCCACTTAGTTGCACAAGCGAGTAGGTGCTGATTTCTAGAGCTGTGTTGAAGCCAGAACGAGAGGTTTGACTAAAATCTCCAGTCAAATCGTCTTTGCTGGCAAAAGCTAGGCAATGAATGAGGATGTCTAACTTTCCCCACTGATCGCGGATTGTCTCAAAAGTAGACTGAATCTGTTCGTCATTTTGGACATTGCAGGGAAGAAATAAGCTGGGGTTGAGGGGTTCTACTAATTCTGCAACTTTTTTCTCCATTTTGCCGCGTTCATCTGGTAGGTAAGTAATACCCAGGTTGGCTCCTGCTTTGTGTAATTGTTGGGCAATACCCCAGGCGATCGAGCGGTTATTGGCAATACCTGTAACAAGGGCATTTTTTCCAGTTAGATTAAGCATAAAAATTGTGAATGCGATCAATCACTAGGAGCATACTAGAATCTGAGGCTACTTTGTCTTTGTTTTGCACACTATTTGTAAAAATGAATATTGGAAAGAGTTTTTGTAGTCAGAAAATTCTTGTTTATTTCTTAAGATATTCTCAAGATACCTTAAATTGTTCTTCAAAAAACCTTTTTAATACATCTAGATGTAACTAGTTATCAACAATTACTAGCTCAAACGTTCAACTATTATGTATCATTATAAACAAAGAGTTATGAAGCAATAAGTTGGAGTATAGGAAAGTACAGAAAGGTTGACGGTGTTTTATTGATTTTTCAGGTGTATTCTTAGGTAATTGGTTTTTGTTTTTCCGGCATTGGGTAGGGGAAGGGAGATGATCGTGACACAAGATAAAGCCCTAGCAAATGTATTTCGTCAGATGGCGACCGGGGCGTTTCCGCCAGTTGTGGAAACGTTTGAACGCAACAAAACGATCTTTTTTCCCGGCGATCCTGCCGAACGAGTTTATTTTCTTCTCAAGGGTGCTGTGAAACTTTCCAGGGTATACGAGGCAGGAGAAGAAATAACGGTAGCACTGCTGCGGGAAAATAGTGTTTTTGGTGTGTTGTCATTGTTGACGGGAAATAAGTCAGATAGGTTTTACCATGCGGTTGCATTTACCCCTGTAGAATTGTTGTCGGCGCCAATTGAACAGGTTGAGCAAGCTCTCAAGGAAAACCCAGAATTATCTATGTTAATGCTGCGGGGTCTTTCTTCGCGGATTTTACAGACAGAGATGATGATTGAAACTCTTGCTCACCGAGATATGGGTTCTAGGTTGGTGAGTTTTTTATTAATTCTTTGTCGTGATTTTGGTGTTCCTTGTGCAGATGGGATCACAATTGATCTGAAACTATCTCATCAGGCGATCGCTGAAGCAATTGGTTCTACTCGCGTTACCGTCACTAGGTTACTGGGAGATTTGCGTGAGAAAAAGATGATTTCTATCCACAAGAAGAAGATTACTGTGCATAAACCTGTTACGTTGAGTCGGCAATTTACTTAAAAGCAATTGGGGGATATATGTGGTGCATGTTGTGTTTTTAGAAATAACACCAACAATTGGAGGTAAATCTAAAAATTGAGTAACTTCAGCTATTGCCAATTTTGGCTCCCCCACAGAAAATGGTTGAAAGTAGTAGGCTGTATCTGGAAGCGTTTTGGTAGCTGAAGATGACCACCGGGTACATCCTAATCGCAGCGATTTTAATTTTGGGAGGCGTAATTGCAACCGTGGGCGATCGAATTGGCACACGAGTTGGCAAGGCACGCCTCTCACTATTTAACCTACGTCCGAAAAACACTGCGGTACTGGTAACTATTTTTACGGGCGGTTTGATTTCAGCATCAACCTTGGGAATTTTATTCGCTGCCGACGAAGGATTGCGAAAGGGAGTCTTTGAGTTAGAGGATATTCAAAGAGATCTTAGGCAAAAGCGGGAGCAGCTAAAAACCGCAGAAATTCAGAGAAGCCAAGTAGAGACTGAGTTAAACCAAGCAAAAATTGAACAAGCAAAAGCACAGCAAGAACTGCAAGCAATTAATAAATCCTTGCAAGCGGCAAATGCTAAACAAAGGGAAACTCAAGCACAACTGAACCGTACTATTAGCCAACAAGCTCAAACCCAAGCTCAACTCCAACGCACTCAAAGCCAGCTGGGTCAGGTGGTAACTCAATATAAACAAGCTATAGCTGAGCTGCAAAGCCTTTACGATCAAAGAAAAGAACTGCAAGCGGCAGTTGAACAACTCAAAGCAGAAAGGCAACGACTGTACGCTGAAGCTAAAAAAGCGATTGACGAAGCCAAAACAGCCATTCAAAAACGCGATCGCGAACTTGCCAATCGTCAACAAGCCATTGCACAGCGCGATCAAAAAATTGTCCAACTGGATCAACTGATTCAAAAACGTAATTTAGAAGTTGCAGCGCGAGAGCAAGTTATTGCCAAACGAGAATCTCGCCTTCGAGAATTAGAGAAACAACAAGACTATCTAGAAGAAGAAGTCGCCAGGCTAGAAAAATATTATCAGTCATACCGCGATCTGCGTCTGGGTAAGCTGGCTATAGTTCGCGGTCAAGTTCTTGCGGCTGCCGTAGTTCGAGTTAATCAAGCTACCGCAGCCCGTGAGGCTGTAATCCGACTTTTACAAGAAGCTAACCGAAATGCCAACCTCGAATTAAGTGAGCCTGGTGCAAATCCTGGAAATGTAGAGCTACTACGTGTTACCGAGGAGAGGGTAGAGCTATTGAGCAAGCAAATTCAGGATGGTCGGGAATATGTAATGCGAATTTTTTCCGCTGGCAATTACGTTAGAGGAGAAAAGCAGATAGAATTTTTTGCTGATACTGCGCGAAATGAACTAGTGTTTTCGGGAGGCGAGATATTAGCTACAACTACTGCTGATCCTAAAACCATGACATCTTATCAACTGAGACAGCGGCTAGATTTGTTGATTTCTGCTTCTCAATTTCGGGCGCGTAATGCCGGAATTGTAGAAAGTGTGCAAATAGAAGGTACTTTCTTGCGCTTTGTTAGCCAACTGGGGCAATACCAGCAACCATTGGAAATCAAAGCGATCGCAGCAGGCAATACTTATACAGCCGGGCCGTTGAGAGTAAAACTAGTGGCAATAGTCAACGGACAAGTTATTTTTAGTACTTAAAAAATTAAAAATTCAGCGTGATATTAAAAATGTTTACACACTATTATTAGTTAGGATCTCAGCTAATTTTATATGACTTTCCGTGAATTTTCGCCAACACAACCAGTCATCTTGGGCTTTGATCCAGGTCGAGATAAGTGTGGTTTAGCAGTGATGGGACTGGATCGGCAACTCCACTATCATCAAGTTGTACCTGCAAAAGAAGCGATCCCTACCATTGAGACACTGCGTCAAAAGTTTCCCATCTCCTTGATGGTCATGGGCGACCAAACCACAGCCAAGCAGTGGAAACAGCGAATATATCAGGAATTAGCCGAACCGCTGAATATTATTTTAGTAGATGAGCGCTATACAACTTTAGAAGCACGCGATCGCTATTGGCAGATGTACCCGCCCAAAGGACTAACAAAGCTATTGCCACAGAGTATGCGACAGCCACCACGCCCAATAGACGACATTGTTGCCATTCTCTTGATCGAAAGATACTTAAATCGCCTAACTGAATCAGTTAACAGCTAATCCTAAAGCTCAGCCCGAATAGTAAAAGCATAGTCTCCTCCAGGCTCTAGCTGGTAATCTTGTTTCTCCAAGAAGCGACCGAGGGGTTCTTTAATTAAGGCACGGCCTTGGGAAGGCTTAACGGAAAGTTCTCCCCGGCGAAAATGCCATTGGAAATGCCACTCAAAGTCACCTGCACTCACTTCGCCCTCAAGGAAGCCGTGTTGCCAAGATTGGCGGGTAATTCTGACATGGGCAATAGTTTCTGGCAGACGTTTAGCACTCACAATGCTTTGTGTCAAGTGTAGAATAACAGCCGACCATGTAGGCTATTTATTTTATTTACCAGACATAGCATAAATAGACAAACTGACAAAATGAGTATTTGTAGTTGATTAGATAAGCCAAACGGCTGAAATCGCGGTTATATGAACAAAGCCAGTCTACGCAAGCTGAGAAGGGTGAATGTTAGAAAACAAACCTGGTCTTGGCTAAGAAACTTTGATACCTGATTATAAAAGATTGGCTAGCCTAAAACTTCACCCCAGAGTTAAATATATATTTAGAGCCTTTACTGTCCTTACCCATCTCATATTTCATCAGCAATAATCACTCTCACTAATTACTGCTTCGCAAGTAAAGAAAGGGTAAGC
The DNA here is from genome assembly GCF_014904695.1 of Nostoc sp. MG11. Taxonomy (GTDB): domain Bacteria; phylum Cyanobacteriota; class Cyanobacteriia; order Cyanobacteriales; family Nostocaceae; genus Komarekiella. Next base: position 237,999 of record NZ_JACXXN010000006.1, read on the forward strand.
TAGATTAGTGACTTCTTTAATAGCCCAACTATGATGTTGTTCTCGACTGTTAATTAAAGCAACTAAGGGGCCAGTATCAATAATGATATTTTGCTTCATTACCTACTGTATCTTTCTAGATACTTTTTATTGGTAGCTAAATCTCCAGGGCCTCCATCAACACATCCAATAAACTTCTTAGCAGCTTCTAAAAATGAAATTTGTTTTTCTTTCTCTTTATCCTGAAGCGTCTGCTGCTTTTGTATCTCCTTAAACTGCAAAAATTCAATAAAATTTAATACCTCTTGCTGCTTCTCAGGAGATAACTTTTTAAATTCATCAATCACTATTTGTTCTTATCAATTGCTTGAGTCATTATCCTATCCTCCTGAAAAAACCAATTTAAAATCTAAAATGTCAAACGATAAAGCACCTCAGCTAAATCTTTATCCGCTCATTCCCTTTCTTGTCTTGCTATCGCCAAATATGTCAAAATATCAGCGATCGCACGATGCACAACTTTATCGCTAATATCCACAAACTGCGACGGACTAAGATTATAATCCGCTTCCCTCAACTCTTCTAACTTAACAACTTTACTCAGCTTCTCTCGCGTTTTCCAATTGCGATAGACCTCAGCAACCGCCTTAATCCCTTCCTGCGCCAAAATATTCTTCATTTTAGCGATCGCACTACCAATTAGAAGACAACATTCGCTAGTTCAAAATGCTCAACAGTGATTTTGAATTGTTAGAAGCCAGTGGTGTCAGCTTAGATAGTCTTCGCACTAAAGCTGCTGAAATGGGTATCTCATGATCGCACTCTAAGCAGTTTCTTTTAGGGCATTGTAATCACCTAAAAGTGAGATATAGGTGGAGTAATATTCTAGAGAAGCTATAGTCTAGTTCTCTAACGTGACATTAATATATTAACAGTGATATTAATTAGTGAAAATGATACTAATCTGTGAACAGTAACAAATCATTAATTAATGTACAAAAATACTTAAAAAGTGGGTGACGAGGGATTTGAACCCGCAACCAATAGATTAAGAGTCTACTGCTCTACCGTTGAGCTAGTCACCCACAGCAAAGATGATCTTAGCACATTTCTGTCGTATTTGCTAGCAATCAGCTGTAAACTACTCAAATAGACGGTGAAATTGCTCTGGGAAATTTAACAGTGAAGGTAGTTTGATCGGCTGTACTCTCTACATCAATTGCGCCGCCTAAATGTCTGACCATTTTCTGCACTAACGCTAGTTCTAGCCCAGTACCACTATATTTCCAGGGATCATTTTTAGAAAGGTGATAAAACGGCTCGAAAATACGAGAAAGTTCATCGGTGGTAATCTCTACTCCAGAATTGCTGATACTAAACTCTACTGTTTTCCTTGTCTGGTAAGCAGACACCGTAATTGATTCATCTGCTGGGGTGTATTTACAAGCATGGTTTAACAATTCACTGACAATTCGCTCTAAGTCAGTAATATCTGTCTCTAAAGGCGGGAGTGCAGTTTCAACAGTCAGGTTTAAATGCTGTCGCTGGCAGATTGTCAGGTCACGAAATGATTCGACAATGGGGTGAAGCCAACTTTGTAAGTCAATGGCAATCAAAGTTGGGGGTTCGGGTTCGGCTTCTAGATATGTGAGTGTCAGCAGATCGTTAATTAACTTGTTTTCTCGTCCGCACTCGTTATGTAGAATTTGCAAGAGTTGGGGAACTATCTCTATATCTGAGATTTCTTCAGGTGTGAGGACACTTTCGAGAGTTTGGGCTGCGAGACTGATGCTAGTTATTGGTGTCCGCAGTTCTTGGGACAAGGTTCTGAGAAATTCGATTTTGAGGCGATCGCGTTTTTCTAATTCTCTCACCTGTGCCTGATTTTTTTCGTAAAGCTGGGCTTGGCGAATGGCGATCGCGCATTCATTTGCTACCTGCTGCACTAACCCAATTTCAAATTCCTCAAACGCCTCTTGAGTTGCTCTGATCAGCCAAATATTTCCTAAAATCCCTTGAGTATCGAAAATTGGACAAGCCATTTGTGCGCTTACAACTAACTTTGGTTGCCATCCAGGAACAATTTCCAAAAATTGCAAGGGTTGTTTTTGCAACAGTGGTTGATAGACTTCAGGCGAGTCTGCAATCTGTCGGGTCAATCCCTGGCACTGAGGTAGGGTAGTAGTGTGTTCGTAGGCAATAGTTACCAGTGTGTGGCAAGTGTCGTAGAGTTCGATTTGGCAACGGTCAAGGTTTAGTAACTGTGCCAATTCTTGAGTAACTGTGTGCAACACCTGACTTTCATCTAGACTGTCGCGGATTTGTTCTGTCATGCGTCGCACTAGGGCTTCAAAGTCCTGCACCTGTTGCAACTGAGCTATATGCTTCTGTTTGTGCAACTCCAACTGTGCTTTGAAATCCTTAATTTGCTGATGAAGTTCTGCCTGATGAACAGCAATGCCAATTTGGGTTGCTAGCTGCTTAAGTAGGTCAATTTCTGTTTGCTGCCATTGATGTGTTTCACGACAATGCTGAGCAATGAATAGCCCCCAGACATTTTGCCCTAAGAAAATTGGCACAACTAGATTAGCTCTGACCTGTAAAGAGGCGAGTAAGTCTATTTGGCAAGGGTGCAGTCCTGCTGCATAGATATCCTCGACAACTTGAATGCAACCCCGGTTATGGTGTTCTCGATATTTACCACTCAAGCAGGGATCGGTAATGGTTTTTCCCAACAGTGAACCAGTTGCAACTACCGTTGATTCTGCAATAACTACTCCACTACCATCAGACTCTAGGCGATAAATTAGTACGCGATCGCTCTCTAGAAACTGCCTGACTTCCTTTGTTGTCTGATGGAGAATTGTCTCTAATTCTACAGATTGATGAATCCGCCCGGCGATCGCTTCTAGTAATTGATCTCGCTCGGCTTGAAGCCCTCCGGCTTGTTCGGCTTGCTTAGCTGGAGTGATATTACTACTCGTGCCAATTATTCGATAAATCCTAGAATTAGCATTCCGCAACGGAGTCAAAGTCGTACTCCACCAAGTGGGAATTCCTTGGAATTGCAAGCATTGCTCGTAGGAAATGGTTTTGCCAAAGCGCACACAATCAACATAATGCTGACGCACTCTAGCAGCATCGACTGGGGAGAGAATATCCTCTGGTTTCTTGCCTCGAAGCTCCTCTGAGCGAATGCCTAGCCACCGCTCATGGGTGGGATTGAGTGCCACATATCGAAAATCTCCATCCTCCAGAACATCCACTACAAATATGGATGCTTGCACAGAATCGTACATGCTCAGTAGAAATTGCTCACTACTTGTTTTGTTATTTACTTCTGTGCCGAAAAGAATCTGAGGAGGTGATAGTTGTGTCAACTCTAGGGTTGATTCAGCTGGATTTATAGTCATGCGAGAGTCCCTGTCTGGTATTACTGACTCTTCTAGGCGCTCACATGTAATTATGCTTGTAGAAAATGCTCCTTAGCGCCTGAAGCAAAGAATTGTCAGCCGTTGCTCATTAAAAGTTGGATCTTTCTCTACTTCTTATCAGAAATCTAGGAAAGCTAAAAGGAGTCAGCTTAACAAATCCTGCTTTTTGAAGGCGAAAATACATTTGCAGGTTAGCGCAAAGTTACTGAAAAAACTTTTTGTTAATAATATCTTTGGATTGTTGCATATACCTAAACACAGTCGATCATTATCTTCATAAAATTTCATAATTATTAATATACGATTAACAAGTGCTGAGGATTGAGCCGCAACTTGGTCAGAGTTATTGATGACTCACGATCGCAATTTATGAGCATCAATTCCTGTGAGGATACCAACTACAAGCCAGGTGATAGCTAATCCCATAACTTCGCCTAAGAATAACTGCGTCAGGTGACGCAAGACGCTCCCGACAAAAGAACCTAGAGGTAGAGCAACCGCCCAACTTGCTGAACTGACGAATATCCATCGCCATGCCCAAGGAAATGGCTGGGGAATTGCTAACCATTGTGCTAGTCCAATTCCAAAGCCGCCAATTGTCCCATAAATTACCCCATGCAGGAGTCTCAGGGGTAGAAGCTGAGTGCTAGGTACAATCCATCCCATACCACCAATACCAGTAGCAGTGATCACAGCCCAGCCTAAAAGGCTTGACAAAACCCACCGGACACAGAAAATAGGTTGTTTGAGCAGACAGCCTTGAGGAAGTGCGATCGCAAATCCGCCGATAGCAGCTTCTACCACTCCAATATCTGGCTTTTCGCCAACTTCAATTAACAACAAACTCAGTAAAAAACCACCAAAAGTAGCGAAAGTCCACAGCAATGCAAAGCTAAATCTTGTATCTCCAGGCGCTAATGGCATCAAACTCTCTCTAGTGGTAATGAAGGTCTGACAGCTTTGGCATCAAACATTTTAAGAAAAACTTTGCGTCGCTGTTGCGGTGATTCAGGTGTAATGTAACCCCATAAACTTTCCCAGTAGAAAAAGGATACACCGTTAAAATTGCGATCGCGCACTGCTTGCACCTGTTTTCTAACTTGTGCGATTTCTACAGGATTACGCGGTGTTCCTGTTGATATACCAATTCCTACAGGAATTTGACTACGAGCAAATTCTACTGCTGGTTGTTTTAATTGAGCGATAAAACTACTTTGATCATTTCGATATACCTGTAAAATCAATTCATTAACTAAACCTTTTTTCACCCAACTTTCCCAATCTTGCAAATAATATTTGTAGGCAAAAGCTTGATAATTGGGAGACAGAGATATTCTGGCGTTAGGTTTAACTGCCTTTACAGCTTGATAGATTTCTGCCATAAAATCAGTAATTTTGTCTGCTCGCCAACGCATCCATTCTGAGTTAAAAGGGTTACTTGGGGGACTTTTGCCTTGATGTTCTTGCTGGTAGAGATCGATAGTGAAGGGGTCATAGCCGAACTGTACTGGCATTCCAAAATGATCATCAAGTTGAATGCCATCTACATCGTAATTCTTGACCACTTCCACAATTAGTGCTTGGATAAAGTTTTGAACTTCTGGATGTAAAGGATTCAGCCAAGCTTGCTTAGTAACTAAGCCGTTGTCGATTTCTTCTGGAAGGTTGTCTTGGATATACATCCCTTCTCGACCAATTGTTAGCCAGTCGGGATAACGCTTTGCCAATTGTGAATTATGCGGCGTCATAAACCCGTATTCAAACCAAGGGATAATACTTAAACCTTTAGTTTTAGAAAGTTTTACCAATGTTGCTAAAGTATCCCGTCCACCATGCATTAATTTGAGGAAAGGTTGAATATCTGAACCTGTAAACTTTTTGGATACAGCGCTTTTGTAAAAAGTCTGTCCTCGGTTCCAAACTACAGGATAAACTGTATTAAAGTTGAGTGCCGATAGTTGATTTAAAGCACGGTTAATACCCCAAGGAACAAATAATACTCCACTAGCAACATTAGTGATCCAAACGCCGCGAATTTCAGTAGTTACGGTTGCTTTTTGCGAATAAACGGGAGGTGAATAGAGTGAAAATATTGTTAAACTGACGACTAATCCCAAACACAGCAAGTAATAAAACCAACGGCGAGCAACCCGATTCATCTGTAAGTGTAACCTAGTGCGATCAGAATAGATATAACTACAAAATAAAGTTATAACCCTCCGGATTATATAAAGGGATGCTGATTTTACAGCCAGGTGACGAAGACCTAATTAAGACTTTATATCTTTATACTTTGATGCAAAATTAAAATCTGTTCACTTCTTCCAATTCCAAAGATTACCAACAGCGGTAAAGACGCAACAAGTGCATATATCCGAAGGCAAAATAAGCCTGTCTAAAGCAGGCTTTTAGGCTATAAGTTAGTATTTGTACTTTGGCGGAAAACTAAAATTGGTCTACGCCTTCAAACTGCTTGATACTTGATGCGTTTGCTGCTTCACCACAAGTGCGCGGTGTCGGAAATATCTTATCAGGATTTGCTAACCCTTGAGGATTAAACACTTGACGCACCCATTGCATAGTTTCTAAATCAGCCTTACTAAACATATCTGGCATATAACATTTTTTATCAGCACCAATACCATGTTCACCAGAAATACTGCCACCAACTTTTACACAAAGTTTAAGAATTTCTCCCCCAACTTCCTCTACCTTTTCTAATGCTCCAGGCACGGAATTATCAAAAAGAATAAGCGGGTGGAGATTCCCATCGCCAGCGTGAAATACATTTGCAATTTGATAACCATACTTTTGACTTAATGCCTCAATTTCTTGAAGAACATAAGGCAATTGAGTACGAGGAATCACACCATCTTGGACATAATAATCTGGACTTAAATGTCCAGCGGCGGCAAAGGCAGCTTTGCGACCTTTCCACAATTTTAATCTGGTTTCTGGGTCATTAGCAGTGGTGACGTTACGCGCACCATTCTTTTTACAAATTTCGCTAATCCGCTTCTTATTTTCTGCAACTTCAATTTCTAAACCATCGATTTCTACTAGTAAGATAGCAGTCGCATCGCGGGGATAACAATTAGTTGCTACAACATCTTCAACCGCGTTGATGCTGATGTTATCCATCATTTCCATCCCACCAGGAATAATCCCGGCGCTGATAATATCAGAAACACTGGCTCCAGCAGCTTCAACGCTGGTAAAATCTGCCAATAGCACACAAATTGATTCTGCACTTTTAAGAATTCGTAGAGTAATTTCTGTGGCAATACCTAAAGTGCCTTCAGAACCAACAAACACACCCGTTAAATCATAACCAGGCATTTCTGGGATTTTTCCCCCCAAGTCAATAATTTCTCCTTCAGGCGTGACAATTTTTAATCCCAAAACGTGGTTAGTGGTGACACCATACTTCAAACAATGCACTCCACCAGAGTTTTCAGCAATGTTACCCCCAATAGAGCAGATAATTTGACTAGAGGGATCGGGAGCATAGTAAAAACCAGCACCACTAACAGCTTGTGTCACCCAACTATTAATCACCCCAGGTTGCACAACTGCTCGCTGATTTCCCAAATCTATACTAAGGATTTGCCGCATTAATGAAGTAACAATCAAAACAGAATATTCCAACGGTAAAGCGCCACCAGATAAACCTGTACCAGAACCGCGTGCTATGAAGGGGATAGAATATTGGTTACATACCTTCACCGCAGCGGCAACTTGTTCTGTAGTTCTAGGCAACACCACCACAGCGGGACGTTGACGATAGGCAGTTAAACCATCGCACTCATAAGTAATAAGTTCTTCACGACGTTGCACCACGCCATTTTTACCTAACGCTGCCTCAAATGCTTTGATAATGGGTTTCCAGTTGATTTGTTTTTTATCTTGGGTAAGCATATTTTTTCACTGTTAAAGGTAAATATTTACAGGTTGCTTAATATTGAAATTATTTTCTCAGATAAATCTAAAGTTATTATTGTAATCTAAAACCTCGGTTCGCTCTCTAAAGGTGTAAAACTACTCAAGAGTTTCGATACCGGCGGGGGAAATGCTAACTGCTGCGTCTGTCATGGCATTTTGCAGGCTTTGTTAGACGGCTGTAATCTCTATTATTGCAACAATAGCAGTCAAGGGTGAGTAAAGAGCGATCGCATCACTTGTATTTGTTTGTTTAAGGGATAATCAACTAATCTAGAAATAACGCTTTTAAATACCGGATGAAGAGCAAGAAAGACAACCTGCTGAACAAGCTGAACAACGCGCCCAATTACTAGCAGAAAGACTACGAGCAATGGGCGTTGATCCTGACACTATTAGTTAGTATTCTCTATAAAATCCTGCACACGCTGCCAAACTTTCTCTAACAAATCAGGAGCATCCGCATTAAACCATTCAATTTGTGGATATGCTATAAACCAAGTGCGTTGTCGCTTGGCAAATTGCCGGGTATGCAAAACTATTAATTCTTTCGCTTCATCTAAAGAAATATCCCCAGCTAAATATTGCTTGATTTCTTGATATCCTAAAGTATTTAACAAAGACAAATCAGCACCATATTTTTGACAAAGATACTCTAGTTCAGCAACCAATCCGTTTGTTATCATTTGCTCAGTACGGTGTTTAATATAATCGCCCAACCTTTGTACATCGCAATCTAAGCCAATTTGCAAAATCGGATAATTCGGTGGATTCTCCCCTTGCTGTTCTGAAATCGGATGCCCAGTCACATAATATACCTCCAATGCTCTTAAAGTTCGCACTGAATCATGGGGATGAATTTTTTGTGTGGCAACTGGATCAACTTGTTGTAACATCGCATAGAGTTGAGGTTGACCTAAAGATTCGAGTTGCGATCGCAACTCCGTTTGTGGTGCAACCCTAGGAATCTTCATCCCTTGAACAATGGAACGTATGTACAAACCTGTGCCACCAATCAACAACAGAGGGGGAGAGTAGGGAAGATGAGGGGGGAAATTAATTAAAGCTTGTGCTTGTTCTTGGTAGTCTGCTACCGTCATTATGTTTCTCGGATCGCAGATATCTATTAAGTAGTGCGGCACTAATTTCTGTTCAGCCAAAGTTGGTTTAGCCGTACCAATATCAAACTCACGGTAAACTTGACGAGAATCTGCACTGAGAATGACAGAACCCAACCGCAAAGCCAAAGCCAAAGCCAACCCTGACTTACCTGTTGCTGTTGCACCACAAATTACAATCAATTTAGTCATTAGTCATTAGTCATTGGTCATTTGTCAAGGGTCAAGAGTCAAACCAATTCGCAATGGGCTACGCCTCCCAGTCCCCAGTCCTCAGTCCCCACTGCTCCCCCAGCCATCTCTATACTAGAGTGCAACCCCCAGATAAACTTCTCTTTAAATTGCCCTACAGTCGCCACCAAGGCTTTTGTGTTACAATTTTGGAGTGTTTTGACTTTTGTTTGCCTTTTGGCGAGTTCAACCCCACGCATCAGGAGAATTTTCATGACGAGCAGTTACAGTGCCGATCAGATTCAAGTTCTGGAAGGTCTGGAAGCCGTCCGTAAACGACCAGGGATGTACATTGGTACTACGGGGCCGCGAGGACTCCACCATTTAGTTTACGAGGTGGTGGACAATTCAATCGATGAGGCTTTAGCGGGTTACTGCACTCATATAGAGGTGGAGATCAACGCTGATGGTTCCGTATCTGTAACAGATGATGGTCGCGGTATTCCTATCGATACTCACTCGCGAACAGGGAAATCGGCTTTAGAAACGGTGATGACGGTACTCCATGCTGGGGGTAAGTTTGGTGGCGGTGGCTACAAGGTTTCTGGTGGATTGCATGGGGTTGGGATTTCTGTTGTTAACGCCCTTTCTGAGGTAGTGGAAGTTACAGTTTGGCGAGATAAAAAGATTCATATCCAGCGCTATGAACGGGGTGTTCCAGTTACGGATCTGCAAGTCAAGCCCTACAAAGAGGCTAGAACCGGAACTTCTGTCACCTTCAAGCCAGATACTCAAATCTTTACCAATAGCATTGAGTTTGATTACATAACTTTATCAGGTCGCCTGCGAGAGTTGGCGTATTTGAATGCAGGTGTCAGAATTACTTTTACTGACAACCGTCTGGAACTGCTAAAAAGCGATACACCCAGGATAGAAACCTACGAGTACAAGGGTGGCATCAAAGAGTATATTGCTTACATGAACCGTGAGAAGCAGCCCTTGCATGAAGAAATCATCTATGTGCAGGGAGAACGCAATAACGTACAAGTAGAAGTATCCTTGCAGTGGTGTACTGATGCTTATACGGATAATGTGCTGGGCTTTGCTAACAATATTCGTACGGTTGATGGTGGTACGCACTTAGAAGGTTTAAAAGCGGTTCTAACTCGAACATTAAATGCGATCGCCCGCAAGCGCAATAAAATAAAAGACAATGAACCTAACCTCAGCGGGGAACATGTTCGTGAAGGTCTGACTGCTGTTATTTCCGTCAAAGTTCCCGATCCCGAATTTGAAGGACAAACTAAGACCAAACTCGGCAATACTGAAGTGCGGGGTATTGTTGATTCTTTAGTGGGAGAAGTATTAACCGAATATCTAGAATTTCATCCTGCCATAGCAGACTCAATTTTAGATAAAGCTATCCAAGCTTTTAAAGCCGCAGAAGCAGCTCGCCACGCGCGGGAGTTAGTACGGCGCAAATCTGTACTAGAATCTTCACCATTACCAGGTAAGTTAGCAGATTGCAGTTCTCGTGATCCTAGCGAGTCGGAAATCTATATTGTGGAAGGCGACTCAGCAGGCGGAAGTGCTAAACAAGGACGCGATCGCCGAACTCAAGCGATCCTGCCCCTACGTGGTAAAATTCTCAACATTGAGAAAACTGACGACGCCAAAATCTACAAAAATAATGAAGTCCAAGCGTTAATTACAGCCCTTGGTTTGGGTGTCAAAGGTGATGAATTCGACTCCACCCAGCTACGCTATCATCGCATAGTTATCATGACTGATGCTGACGTAGACGGGGCGCACATCCGTACACTATTGTTAACTTTCTTCTATCGGTATCAGCGAGCGCTGATCGAACAAGGTTTCATATATATTGCTTGTCCACCACTATTTAAAGTAGAACGGGGACGCAGTATGCCACAGTATTGTTATAGCGATCGCGAACTGCAACAGCACCTCGCCACACTGCCTGCCAACGCTAATTACAACATTCAACGCTTCAAAGGTTTGGGTGAAATGATGCCAACACAACTCTGGGAAACTACAATGAACCCAGAAAGCCGTACCCTCAAGCAAGTGGAAATTGAGGATGCAGCCGAAGCTGATCGCATTTTTACAATTTTAATGGGCGATCGTGTAGCACCAAGACGTGAATTCATCGAAACCTATGGTTCTAAACTCAACTTCACGGATTTAGATATCTAAATATCAATTTCCTGTCAAAATAATTTGTAATTAGTAGTACTCGTCTAGGCGTGAGAAACAAGCTATGTAATTCGTAATTATTACTCCGTAGAAGACAGTTGGTAGCTTGAGATATGGAAAGAGTTTCCTCTTCTACATCAATAAATTTAGTTGCTCTGCACTTCAATTACAAATTACTAATTATTCTCTCAATACTTTTGATGCTCTGTGAGCTTAGTAATGCTTAATGGGTTAAAACCTGTTAAGCATTACCTTTTTTATACTAGACCTGCCTTAAAAGTCTACTTTCATTGTTCCTTGTGAGCGTAGCTTATGGAGTCTATTGCAAAAGTCCAAATATCAGTCAGGAATGTCATTCTGTAGCAAGATTCCGCAGTGTGCGGAACGCAGTGGAGAGTACCCCCCTACGCAAAAGCCAAGCTACGCCTTGGTTCCGCAAGAAAGAATCTCACTCTTGTGTTTCGCTCCGCTCAACATGACATTTTAAGCATTTATGCAAGAGATCTGCTCAATCTACTTCAACAGAAAAATTTCATAACTTAAACCTACCTCTTTTAGCAGATGACAAAATAGCAAAATAGCAAAATCCTTGTGTAAATATTTCTCATTCTACAAAACTACGTCGCTAGATTAGTGACTATATCCAGAAATTCGTTAATTATTGTCAATAATTCTCTATTTAACTCGATTGTAGGCAAAAGTATGAAAGCGAGCAAAGGCATAGTAGGAAAAACATTGTTCAATATTATTAGTGTAGGTAGTCTTGTTGCTCTGTCTGCCTGTGCTCAGCCTGTAACGGAAACACCAACAACAACCGTTCCTCCGGTTACGCCAACTCCGACAGCCACCATTCCTCCGGTTACGCCAACTCCGACTGGTGCAACAACCAACCAAAATTTCGCAGAACTGGCAAAATCAGCAGCTAATCAAGGACAGTTTCAAACCCTTACACGCGCAGTGCAAGCCGCAGGCTTAACTGAACAATTGGCTGCACAAGGGCCTAACACAGTATTCGCGCCTACTGACGCTGCCTTCGCTGCTTTACCAAAAGGTACTTTAGACAATCTCTTACAGCCAGCAAACAAACAACAATTAATCAGGCTTCTGGCTTATCACGTTATACCTGGACGAATAACCTCTAAGCAATTGACATCTGGACAAGTCAAAACAGTTGAGGGTACTCCCGTTAAAATAACGGTTAATCCTGCTAACAAAACAGTCACAGTCAACGATGCTAGAGTGACTCAGCCAGACATCCCAGCTAGCAACGGCATTGTCCACGTAGTAGATAAGGTAATTCTGCCATCCAATTTTCCTGCAAGTTTAAACGCTACCCCAACACCAAGGTAGTTTTTATCAAAAGCTATTAAACCAGAAAGCTTTGAGAGATTATCTTGTTCCCAGTTTTAAACTGGGAATACCTATTTGGGAGGTAGAAACTCCCGAATTCACAGCATCGCCATGAGGAACATTTCCGGGTTATACCTGGCAACGAGATTTTAAAAGGATTTCGGCTTAAGTTGACACTAATGCAATATATTCTGCGCCTAGGTGTGGCCTATTCAAATAAATTACATAAATATTAATTACAAAAATTTTATATTTCTTAGTAAGATAAAATTCATGAAATTCGTTTTTTGTCAATGTTTTTGAAAAACTAATGTATCGACACTAACAGATGCGTCAATTCCAGCAAAAGTTGAGTAGTAGGTAACAAGTCCTGGCGCTAACTTTGTAATTAATATCGCGCATTAGCTAGAAACGCATTTGTTATGCTTGAAGAACAAAGCTGTATATCATTTACCAAATAGCAGTTAATAAGTAACTTAAGAATTTATCATCGTGAGATGACAACAACTTACTGGATTAAAAGTATTAAAGGTTACAGCTTAATTACGCAAAAATTTTGCCCTTAAGTTAAAACCTAATACTCTAAGTTTTCTATACTCAAAAGCGATCGCAGATTGAAGCAGATAACATCAAGCTGAAAACTTGCTAATATCTTCTCATACCTGTGGCAACAGCTATTATGTTGCATGTATCCAATGTACTTTTGCCTTAAGTAGGCTAATATCGATGATCTCTAATGTCAAATCGCTTCTGAATTGATTAAAATATCGTTGGATACAATAATAAGAGTTTGTCAAGTTTCATAGGGCTGAAATCTCAGCAGTGCGCTAACCTGGGGATAAGACCAAATTAGTTAAATCTAAATTGATCTGCTCAATGGCATATTATGCCGCAGCCTCAACTCCTCAGTTAAGGTAATTAGCAAAAAAAAAAGGTTGGCACCCGCACTATTACCCCCATGAGATCTCGCTCAAGGGAGAGCAACACTTTACTCTACAGACTGAGTGATTTATGAAGGAAACGTAAAAATGTGTGCATTAATGCTTCTCTTCTGAGTTAACATAAAATGCGCTGAATCTAAGTAATTCAGGTATTATATAAAACCTGAGATTGCCTAGAACCAAGTGTAGATACTTTATTAATGTAATGAAAATGCCACTGCAATTCCGAAAAGGTTGAGAAAAAATTTAAGGATATACCTACTCTTTTTAATATCTTTTTGGTAAAAGGGGCTTTACTTTGCTTAATGACTTCATGATTAACACACAAAGAGAGTGCAATTTCTGTGAAACAGGCTACAATCGGAACAGTCTTTATAGGGAAATCTGCCATCAGTCTTAATACGTTTGTATGGAGTGGCAAATTTTTTGATCAAGGCTTTTTTTTGACTAGTCAGTTAGGATGTGTGTGCGAGAGCAATACATACAATATTGACTAAGGTGAGCCAGTCACCTTCAGCAGTAGCTTAAAATAAAGTGAAAAACCCCTCCTTCGGGAGGCGTAAAAGTTCCGAAAATAATTCTGGCAAATCAGCCAAAAAATCTATTTTCGGTTAGCAACCAGCTCGATTAAAAGAGCAGTAAACACATCTTGAGTAATTGATTCTGCAAGGAGCATGAGGAACGCGGCATGAACCAGGCTAACAACGTACTCGAAAGCATATATCAGCCTGACCTAGAAATAATAAATCAGCCTGAGCTCGAGTTAGAAGAACTCTTAATCGAAGATGAAGAGGACTTGCTGATCACGGATGATGGCGAAATTGATGAGTTTTTAGAGCCTCAGTCTGATGAGGACGACGCAAAGTCTGGAAAAGCCGCTAAATCGCGTCGTCGGACACAAAGCAAGAAAAAGCACTATACCGAAGATTCGATTCGGCTTTACTTGCAAGAGATTGGTAGAATTCGGCTGTTGCGGGCAGATGAAGAAATTGAATTGGCGCGGAAAATAGCCGATTTACTTGAATTAGAGAGGGTGCGGGAACGACTTTGCGAACAGTTGGAACGCGATCCTAAAGATAGTGAATGGGCAGAAGCGGTACAATTGCCATTGCCAGCTTTTCGTTATCGCCTGCATGTTGGTCGCAGAGCGAAAGATAAGATGGTGCAATCGAACCTGCGCCTTGTGGTTTCAATTGCTAAGAAGTATATGAATCGTGGCTTATCCTTCCAAGATTTAATTCAAGAAGGTAGTCTTGGTTTGATTCGCGCTGCGGAAAAGTTTGACCACGAAAAAGGTTATAAGTTTTCTACCTACGCTACATGGTGGATTCGTCAAGCAATTACCAGGGCGATCGCAGACCAATCCCGCACTATTCGTCTTCCGGTTCACCTTTATGAAACCATTTCTCGGATTAAGAAAACTACCAAGCTACTATCTCAAGAAATGGGTCGCAAACCTACTGAAGAAGAAATCGCCACTCGCATGGAAATGACCATTGAGAAGTTGCGGTTTATTGCTAAGTCCGCCCAGTTACCTATTTCATTAGAAACGCCCATTGGGAAAGAAGAAGATTCTCGATTGGGCGATTTTATTGAATCTGATGGCGAGACACCAGAAGATCAAGTATCTAAAAACCTCCTGCGCGAAGATCTTGAAAAAGTCCTCGATAGCCTCAGTCCCCGCGAACGTGATGTTCTCAGACTCCGCTACGGTTTGGATGATGGACGGATGAAAACTCTTGAGGAAATTGGACAGATTTTCAATGTTACTCGCGAACGGATTCGTCAAATTGAGGCGAAGGCACTCCGCAAGTTACGCCATCCGAATCGTAACAGCGTTCTCAAGGAATATATTCGGTAGTTAAGAGTCATTTGTCATTTGTCATTAGCTTTAGACAAATGACCAAGGACAGATGACAAAGGACAAAAAATAAAAAACCTGGTAGTGAATCAGCACTCCAGGTTTTTTTATTTATAGGTCATCTTGACATTTTAAAATCTACAGGATGCCCCAAAAATGTAAAAAGCCTTGACCAGAGAAAAGCTCAATTAAAGCGGCTGCTAAAAAGCCAATCATTGCCAAACGACCGTTCCAAACTTCTGCTTGTGGGGTAAAGCCCCAACGCCAAGCGTTGCGATCTTCTATTACAGGAGTGGTAACTTTTGTTGTAGTTGCATTTGTCATGGTGGTAGGCGCTCCAAATTAAATTTGCTAAGGATTATTGCTTTCTGTAAACTAATATAACAAAAAATTTTATAATTGCAACAAGTTTTTTATACTTTTGTTGCTATTGCTTGACATAAAGAGAATTAACTGCAAACTCTGTTTTAAACATCAGTCTCCAGGTGGATTTGCTGAAGTTAAATAAAGAGTATGCAGACTTTTGCTATCAGCAATACAATAATATATCTTTATTGATATTATTTATCAACTACTTTAGCTTGTAGGGTGGGTATTGCAATGCCCACCCTACTGTGGTCTATTCTTCTAAAACCTGCTGTAGTTTAAAATTTTTAGCATTTAATGAAAATGCCTAGATTCAAAAACACTTAGATTAGTATCAGACAATCTCCATCTCTTTTGTCGTTGAAGCAAAACTAAGCTTTTCGTAGATACGCTTACCATCCTGGGTAGCGTGAAGCCATATACGTTTTGCCTCAGTTGTCCTGACAAAGCTGTTAATTTGTTTTAAGAGTGCTGTAGCAATTCCTTTACCGCGCCACGGAGGAACTGTATAAACGTTCATGACGTAAGCTTCTAATCCTGATAAATTGCCGTTGTGCGGAGGTCTTTGAAAAAATACCAAGCCGCTAGTGGCAACAATTTGATTATCCACCTCAGCCACCCAAGCCAAAAACTCACCTTGGGGCATTTTTTCTACAAAATAATTTCGAGTTGATTGTGCTAACGCTGCTGTGTCAGTGTCACCTTTAATGTCTCCAACTTCGCGCAGGAGTTCAAGGCGCAAATCGACAAGTGCCTCTAAATCCTGCAAGTTGGCTTGTCGTAGATTGAACATAACTCTTGTTATGAGCGCACTTCGACAACAGTGATCACTTTTTCATCGCGGTTGAGTTGGAGCATGCTTTCACCTTTAACATCTCTGCCTAAGATCGGCACTGTTTCCACGGGTATCCGCACTACTCGCTCTTTATTCGTTAGTAGGGCTATCTCACCGGAGGTGGCCATTACCATACCAGCTAAGTTATCGGTTTTGCTGGTAAATCTTAGCGCTTGCGTGCCTAAATCACCACGATTAGCCCGTTTTAGCTGACTCGCAGGGATGCGCTTGGCGTATCCCTCTTGAGTAACGAGTAACAATTGATCTTCCCCGCTCACGGTTACACAACCAATCATTTGTTCATTTTTCCGTAGCCGTAATGCTTGCAAACCCATTGCAGTACGACCCATAATAGGCAACTGTTCATCATTCACCGCGAACTTCAACAAGCGTCCACCGGAACTGGCTAAAATTAGATTTTCCTTTGTAGTAGTGAATTGGGCAAATAACAATTCATCATCTTCTTTAAGCTTCAAAATTGTAATGCCGCGACGAGTCAAGTTAGTAAATTCCCCAAGAGATAGGCGCTTAATTCGTCCCTGTTTTGTCAGGAAAATCATCTGTTTAGTTTCAAGATTTTCCGGCAGCAAAAAGCGGTTGATCACTGGTTCTTGAGCACCTTGAGCAGTAGTACTAAGCATGGTGATCAATGGTCTTCCTCTTGGAGAACGTCCAGTTGTTGGGGGAATTTCTCCTACTTTGACAGGATAGACTTTTCCACCACTGGTTAGTATTAACAATTCTTTGTGTGTGTCAGTTAACTCGCTTTGGATAATAAAGTCATTATCGTGCAGACCATTTTCTGCTTTCGGCTTTTTAGCAGACGGTAGAGTGCGGCGTACATACCCTCGTTGGGTAAATTCTAAAACTGTCTCTTCTGGAGGCTCTGCAAATTGGAGATTTTCCGGCTCAGCTTCGGCTCCTTTAGTTTTTTGCCCAACGACGATATCGGCTTCTTTACTTTTCGGTAACTTCTCGCTACTGGTAAGCGCTAGCTTAGTACGTCGGGAATCACTGTATTTGCGCTTGAGCGATCGCAAATCTTTTTTCAGGACTTTGAGTAATTCTCGGCGATCATCCAGTAATCGACGTAACAACTCAATTTGCTCGCTGAGTTGCTCAAATTCTTGTTGCAAGTTTTGCTGTTCTAAACTGGTGAGGCGGCGCAATGGCATAGCCAGAATTGCATCTCCTTGTACCTCACTCAAATCCAGTCGGCTACAAAGATTAATTTTTGCCGTACTGCCGTCGGCAGCTTGCCGTAAAATTTCAATTACCTGATCCAGGTGAGACAGCGCTTTCAGCAAACCTTCCACTACGTGCAACCGACTTTCTGCTTTACCTAACTCGTAACTGTAGCGGCGGTTAAGCGTCTGCTCCCGGAAAATCAAAAACTCCTGCAACATTTGCCGTAAGCTTAACTGGCGTGGTTGTCCATTCACCAAAGCTAAGAGAATCGCCCCAAAATTTATTTGCAAAGCGGTCTGGTGATACAAATGCTGGAGAACTTCTTGAGGATTAACATCGCGTTTTAGTTCAATTACTACTCGCATACCTTCGCGATCGCTTTCATCCCGAAGATCAGAAATTCCTTGCAAGCGTCCTTGATTTACTAAATCCGCGACTTTTTCAATCCAGCCTGCTTTATTTACTTGATAAGGCAATTCTGTGATGATAATTGCCGTCCGCCGCTTGCTTCCCCTAGTGGCTGGAATTTCTTCTAGATTGGCAACTCCCCGCAGCACAATTCCACCTTTCCCTGTGGTGTATGCCTCACGAATTCCCACCTCACTGATAATTTCTCCGCCAGTGGGAAAATCTGGCCCTGGAATTAGCTCGAATAATTTTTCATCTGACAAATCCGGCTGATCAATTAAGGCAATTAAGCCATCGACTATTTCCCCCAAGTTGTGCGGTGGAATATTCGTCGCCATCCCTACGGCAATACCAGTGCAACCATTGAGCAACAGATACGGTAACTGAGCAGGTAAAACTGTCGGTTCTTGCTGGGAATTATCGAAGTTGCCAATAAATTCTACAGTTTCTTCCCCAATTTCTGCCAGCATTCCCTCATGGCTGATGGGTGAGAGACGCGTTTCTGTGTAGCGCATCGCCGCTGGTGGGTCATTATCGACACTGCCAAAGTTACCATGTCCTGCCAGCAAGGGATAGCGGCTAGAAAATTCCTGCACTAGCCTGACTAAGGCATCATAAACTGCTTGATCGCCGTGGGGGTGATACTTACCAAGCACATCTCCCACTACACGGGCACATTTCCGATATGGTCTATCTGGTGTCAAACCGAGTTCATGCATCGCATACAAAATGCGGCGGTGAACTGGCTTTAAGCCATCGCGCACGTCTGGTAACGCTCGCCCAACAATCACACTCATGGCATATTCTAGGTAAGACCGTTGCATCTCGGTGTGCAGGGCTGTTGTAATGACCTGTCCCGTAGGGAGAAGGTTTAACTGTTTTGCCATGAGTTTTTTCCCTGAATTTTAACTACACAAAAACCGCTGCAACTGAACACTGTAGCAAACACAGCATAACGGATGAAATGGGATTCCTAAAACAATCTTGATAGTCAAATGATAAAAAGCAGTAGTATTATCCTTGATGACGGGGATATAGATTCACTATTAAAAAGGAGGCAAATAAATTTTTTGATCAAGTGGTAATCTGCTCTTGCTTAAAGATTGCACATAGTCAGTTACCAGAATAATTTCCATGATTGTGTTGTTTGATTTTGAAATAAATCGGAGTGGCAGTTTCCGAAAACTCTGAACACCGAAGGACGGTAATAGCTTTGCTAATTCCCAGGGCGAAAAGAAGTTTGGTGATTTTCAGAAAATTCTGTAGCAAGATCCCGCTGGGTGCAGAGACTTTCTAAGCTCAGAACTTTGGAAATCCTTGAATCCCCCTCACCTCTATAAATAAAATTCTCATGAAAACCGTTTTAATTGTTGAAGACGATCTGATTAATGCTCGCGTTTTTTCCAAGATTTTGTCCAAGCGCGGTGGCTTGGATGTGAAACACACAGAAAATGTTGAAGAAGTAATAAAAATTGCCCAATCAGGAGAAGCCGACCTAATTTTGATGGATGTTTCTCTGTCCAGAAGTGTTTACCAGGGTAAGTCTGTAGATGGAATCAAGATTACACAAATGTTGAAATCCGATCCAAAAACAGCAAATTTACCTGTTATTTTGGTAACGGCGCACGCTATGGAAGGCGATCGCGAGAACTTCCTTAAACAAAGCGGTGCTGATGGCTACATTTCTAAGCCAGTTGTTGACCATCAACAGTTTGTTGACCAAATCACCGCACTTCTACCCAAAGACGACCACTGAGAATTAACGACTTATTTCAGGAATAATCCCCCGCAAATCTTTTAGGTGACTATTTCCTCTCTTTATCAGTATATATGTACTATGAAAAGGTGGTATTAGGCAAGTATTAATAGAAAAGTTCTCTGACTGAGTTATGAGTTGAAATGTTTAACTCATAACTCCTGACTTGTATCTCTCCTATTGAGTAGGCTGAAGCCTTGGGGTTGATGATGAGTTTTCCCGTTCCTGTAGGGCTGCTTGAATACGGGGTAATTCTAGGAATTTCTTCGTATCAGTAAGTAAACGTTGACCCCAGAGATTTTCTTTCAGAAAATCTAAATTAGCATAGCGCTGATCTATACGAAGTGCAGCTTCTCCTAAAGTTAGTCCTTGTTGGCGATCGCCTTTAGTATATAGTGCTACTGCCAATGCTAATAAAGGTTCTGCGGCTTGCTTATCAAGCGTAACAGCAGTTTGCCATTGCTTAATCGCCGCTTGGGTATCGCCTTGCTCGTAGTTGATTAAACCAATATTGTTAAGTGCTGGCCAGAATTTTTTATCTTGTGAGACGGCTTTATTATACTGGGCGATCGCGTCAGGCAATCGACCCAACAAATAGTAAGCATTACCTAAATCAAATAACCCTTCTGGATCGTTGGGTTTTAACTTCAAACCCGCTTGGTAATTATCAACCGCCGCTTGGTAATTTTTCTGCTGAAAACTAACTGAGCCTAAAGCAAACAGAATGTCAGGATTTTTGGGGTTGAGAGATTGGGCCTTTTTCAGAGTTGCGATCGCACTATCAAACTCTTTAGTTTGCAATTGCAATCCACCTAACAGCAACCATACTTTATCATTCTTAGGAGCCAGTTGAGTGGCCAGCCGCGCTCGTGGCATAGCTAACTCAACCTGTTGAAACTGAGCCAGTTGAGCCGCCTCCTGGGCTAGACTCAACCCCTGCTTCTCCAACTTCGCTGCATCAAGTTGCAGTGTATGAGGGATGAGTGCCTGTGCGTGAGCAGATTTTGGCATACTCCACAAACTACAGACAACCAGAAGAGAAATCAAACGAACATGTTTGGGCACACTACCGCCTCTTAGCCACAAATCAAAGAATCTTTCAGTTAGCTTAAACGATCTCCGCTGTTGACCGCATCAAAATTTTATAACTTCTGGAGGAAAAATCCACCATCTTGAGACTGGCTTGCTGAGTGCTAAAGCACGGATAGCTATGGTTTAGCCCGTGCTGAGTGTTGTCTTGCACCTTTACGGGGAAGCAAGCTAGCAAGAGCGTCTTTGTTGGGAGACGTGGATATCCCAACCTAGGATAGTGAACCTGATTAATACTTCTAAAACCTATTTTTAGATAGATTTGTCTGAATTATTTTGGCAATATGCTTTAGCTAAATTTTGATTGTTTTGCTTATAAAACTGAGCAGAGCGATCACATTAACTAATCATCATCAAGTTTATCAAAAATTGCAAAACACAACGTAGATTAGTCTGTGACTATCGCTTGAGCAAAATTGGTGACTTTGGTCATATATGAGTTGGCAATTACTAGTGACTTTGGTCATACATAGGTTTTGACTTTTTAACAGATAATTATATTGTATGAATTTATACGAGGATTCTATTAATAAATAGGAAGATTGCTTAATCAAAACCTCAGCACAATAAAACTTTAGTGCAAATAAGGAGTCAATTCTATGTTGAAACGAAACCGTGCATCCTTAGTCTTAGCTGCTGCCTTAATCATTGTTCCAACTATCTTGTCTATGCCTGCAAATGCCCAGACAAAAGTCTACGTTGTTGGTGAACGCGATCAAAATTGGGATCGCGACGGCAGACGCAACTATAGGAATCGAACTCCTATAAACAGACATAATTGGAACCGCAACAATGAACCTAGAGCAAGAATAGTTAGACTTCGGAATGGTGACATCAGATATTCCAATGGGCAAATTGTTCCTGCAAGGAGGATAGTCAGATTGCGTAATCAAGGTTATTTCAGACTTCCTAATGGGGATATTCTTCTTCCTACTCAGGAAATTGTTCCTGCAAGGAGATTAGTTAGAGTGCGCGATGGTCACTTTAGACTTCCTAATGGGGTAGTAGTCCAAATAAACCTTTAAAACATTAAAAACTGAAAAAAATAATAAGTATAAGGCTGCCAGTTGATAGTTCTAGCTGTTATGAACGAACTTGGTAGCCGTTCCTTCTACGACTAAAAATAAAAATATGGATATGAAAATTGATACATCACCCCCTGTAGATTCATCAGCTTTGATTCCCGAAGTCAAAAAAAAAGGCAAAAAGAATCGTTGGCTGTCTTGGCTAATCGCTCTTTGCCTTTTGGGTGGAATTGGCTACGCAGTTTATTACCAAATAGCTGTGCTTCCCCGCCAAGAAGCCAGACGCCGGGTACTGACACAGCCTGTAGAAAGGCAAAGCTTAACAATTACAGTTTCAGCAAACGGAACAGTAAAGCCTGAGCGGTCAATCAACCTCAGCCCGAAAAACTCCGGCATCCTGAAGACACTTTTAGTTAAGGAAGGGGATACCGTCAAACAAGGACAGATTGTCGCTAACATGGATGATTCCAATCTGCGAGGACAACTCACCTCTGCTCAAGGACAATTGGCACAAGCCCAGGCGAATCTGCAAAAAGCCCAAGCAGGCAATCGCCCTCAAGATATTGCCCAATCACAAGCACAACTGGACGAAGCCCAGGCAAATCTGCAAAAGGTACAAGCAGGTAATCGCTCTCAAGATATTGCCCAAGCACAGGCTCGCTTACAAAGCGCTCAAGCTGCCCTTCGTAAAACCGAAGATGATTTCCGTCGCAATCAGCAACTTTACAATGCCGGAGGAATTTCCCTTCAGACTCTTAATCAAACCCGTGCAGATCGTGATAGTGCTCAAGCGCAGGTAAATGAAGCACAGCAAGCACTGGCTCTGCAAAAAGCCGGGTCACGTCCAGAAGATATTGAGCAAGCACGAGCTGTAGTGAACCAGAGACAGCAAGCTTTGGCACTCCTAAAAGCCGGAACGCGCCAAGAAGATATTGATGCTGCGCGTGCTCAGGTAACTTCTGCTCGCGGTTCGCTGCAAAATATCCAATCCCAAATCAATGACACAATTATTCGCGCACCCTTTGATGGTGTGGTGACAAAGAAGTATGCTGATCCAGGCGCTTTCGTGACTCCCACAACTGCTAGTAGTGACGTATCTTCTGCCACTTCTTCTTCAATCTTGTCTCTAGCTTCGACAAATGAAGTTGTAGCCAACTTAGCCGAAACAAATATTTCTAAAATTAGCCTTGGTCAAAAAGTCAAGATTAAAGCAGATGCCTATCCAGGAAAAATCTTTGAAGGTAAAGTCAGCCAAATTGCTGCCCAATCTGTAGTGGAGCAAAACGTTACCAGTTTTGAAATCAGAGTATCACTCTCAGACCCACAAAATATATTGCGGTCTGGGATGAATGTAGCAGCAGATTTTCAAGTCGGTCAATCGGAAAATGTCCTAGTGGTGCCAACAGCCTCGGTGGTGCGCCAAGAAAATGCCACAGGCGTATTTGTGGCTGGACAGAATAATAGACCTGTGTTCACTCGCATCGAAACTGGCGTTACCGCGAATAACTTTACTGAAGTTAAATCTGGATTGCAAGGAAACGAAAGAGTGCTGCTCAGCTTCCCACCAGGGTCACGACCACAATCAACACCACGAGGAGGAGTTTTTCCTGGTTTAGGAGGGGGTGGCCGTTCATCAGGCGGTGGTCGTTCTCAACGCGGTGGTTCTCCTTAAAGTTATTTTTTAAATACAACAATATGTTTAAGGGCTTTTACAAAGTTAAAAACACCCGCACAGTGCCGTTGCTGGAAATATTGACAATGGCAGCAGAGACTTTGTGGAGTAACAAATTACGCACAGGACTAACTATGCTGGGTGTAATTATTGGGATTTCTTCAGTCATTGCCATTACCTCTGTGGGTCAGGGTGTGCAAAAGGGAGTTGAGCAACAAATACAAGCGTTGGGGACAGATGTGTTGCAAATCTTGGCTGGGGCGGCCAGAAGTGGAAATGTCCGTCAAGGGATAGGTTCTAGCAGTACCTTAACTTGGGAGGATGCTAAAGCGATCGCCACACAAGCACCATCCGCTCAACTTGTTTCTGCTTATCTCCAACGCAGCGCCCAAGTTGTTTATGCAGGACAGAACACATCAACAATCATTTATGGCACAGATTTGAATTACCCAGAAGTGAGAAATACTCACCCCCAACAAGGAAGATTTTTTACTCAAGAAGAACTAGATACTGCTGCACAGTTTGCCATTCTTGGCCCTACAGTCCAAAGCACACTCTTTGGACAGGGTGGTAATGTTATCGGCGAGAAAATTCGGATTCAGGGAGAGGCTTACGAAGTGATTGGGGTGATGGAACCTAAAGGTTCTCAGGGCCCGATGGATCGGGATGATCAAATTTTCATTCCTTTGACTAGTATGTCGAAGAGACTGGTTGGTAACAATGCGCTGGTGGGCGTTTCTGTAAGCGGCATTTTAGTCAAAAGTGCCAATCAAGAACAGTTAGAAGCTGCTCAGTTTCAAGTCACCAATCTCTTACGCCTGCGTCATAACATTTATCCACCACAAGCTGATGATTTCCGCCTGACTAATCAAGCAGATATTGTTAGCACCTTCACTAATGTTGTGGGTTTATTTACAGTCATGGTAGTGGCGATCGCTGGTATTTCTTTAGTCGTCGGTGGCATTGGTATTGCCAATATCATGCTGGTTTCCGTTGTGGAACGAACGCGAGAAATCGGCATTCGTAAAGCAGTAGGAGCTACCAATTCAGCAATCCTCAATCAATTTTTAGCCGAAGCGATCGTAATTTCAATTGCTGGCGGAGGCATTGGTATAGTAAGTGGCATTTTAATTGCTTTTGCTGCTGCAACTATTTTTAAATTTCCGTTTGTCATTTCTTTATGGTCAGTAATTGTTGGGTTTGGACTTTCGTTGACTGTTGGCTTAATTGCTGGGGTGATTCCAGCACGAAACGCCGCCAAATTAGATCCAATTACGGCTTTACGAAGTGATTAAGCTTAGCAATAAGAATTTTAAGGTTCACGCAGAGAGAAGTTTGAGCGGCGGCTTCCGCCGCTCAAAACTTCGGTGGGCGCAGAGACGCAGAGAGTAATGAGAAATTTATTGGCGTTGCTGAATGAAACTTTCAAAAATTCAGTTTTTAAAACTCCTCTTCTCTGTGCCTCTGTCTTGAAAAGTTCAGATCGCCGGAAGCCGGCGCTCCGACTTTTCGCTGCGGCTCTGCGTGACACAAATTCATAGTTCAATTCATTCAAGAAATACCGTTCAGCACGGGCTAAACGCCCCGTTACCGCGCTTCAGCACTTACTACTCAGCACTCAATTATGACAACGATGATTTGGCTGGAATCCATTACTAAAACTTACTATTTAGGAGAAGTCACTGTTCCTATACTCAAAGGAATTCAACTCTCCATTGAAGAGGGAGAATATGTTTCTATTATGGGTGCGTCAGGTTCGGGTAAGTCCACGTTGATGAATATTGTGGGATGTCTGGATCGTCCCACTACTGGACACTATATTTTTGAAGGCAGAAACCTGACTACTTTTGACGATGATGAATTAGCGTATATTCGTAACCAAAGAATAGGTTTTGTTTTCCAACAATTTAACTTGTTGGCGCGGGCAACAGCGCTGGAAAATGTTATGTTACCGATGGTTTACGCCAATTTACCAAAGCCAAAACGCCGTGAAAGAGCATTAGAAGCTTTAGAAAGAGTGGGTTTAGGGGAACGTATTTCCAATCGTCCTAGTCAACTCTCTGGCGGACAACAACAACGGGTAGCCATTGCTCGCGCTTTGGTCAACCGACCTGCATTAGTCTTGGCTGATGAGCCAACGGGAGCTTTAGATACTGAGACTTCCCACGAGGTGATGAGTTTACTGACGGAACTTAATCAACAAGGCATCACAATTGTGATTGTTACTCATGAACCAGATATCGCAGCCCAAACTAAAAAAATTATTCGAGTCCAAGATGGTATGATTGTCAACTGATTCTGTAAATTAAACTCGGAAGGGTAATTTTTGATCGCATCCTCAAAGTTGTAGAGAACAATTAATTACCGCATCAGATATGAATTTTATCTTATTCTTTGTGCATTCTACCTGGATTACCGTGGCGATAGCTTTTCTCATCCCAACTTTAGCCAGAAGTGCAGATGCAACAACTCCCCCACCAACTCAGAAATCCCCAAGCGTCACGGGTACTGGTTCTGTACAAGTTCCCAATTTCCTCAACCCCAACCCTAATCTTCTACAGTTTCCTACCAAGTCACAAGAAGTAACGATTCAGGCAACTGTGCCAATTAGTCTGGCGCAAGCTTTGGAACTAGCACGACGCAACAATCGAGAGTTACAGGTAGCTCTGTTAGAATTAGAAAGCAGTCGCTCGGCGCTACGCGAGTCTCAAGCTACTTTGTTTCCTACTCTTGGTGTTAATAGCGGTATTACCAACAGTGGTAATAATCTGATTACAAGTCCACCTCCTGGTAGCAATTCATCTTCATCCAGTACATCTTTTAATGGTTCAGCACAACTGAATTATGACCTCTATACTTCTGGTAGTCGGCAAGCTAGAATCCGAGCAGCTGAGGAACAGCTACGGGTAGATGAGTTAGATGTTGAGAACAGGTCTTTGGAAATTCAGCTGAATGTCACAACTGAATATTACGATTTGCAACAAGCAGATGAACAAGTACGAATTAATCGGTCTGCTGTGGAAAATGCCCAAGCTAGTTTACGGGATACTCAAGCTAGAGAACAAGCTGGAGTAGGTACGCGATTTGATGTGCTGCAAGCTCAAGTAAATTTAGCAAATGTCCAACAAACTCTAACTAATTCTCTCTCGCAGCAGGAAATTGCCCGTCGGCGGTTAGCAACTCGGTTAAGTTTGGCGCAGTCAGTGAATATCAGTGCAGCAGACCCCGTACAATTAGCGGGTCTTTGGCAACCAACAGTAGAACAAACTATCATCCAAGCTTTTCAAAACCGTCCAGAACTACAACAGTTTTTAGCACAACGTAATATTAGCGAGCAACAGCGACGACAAGCACTTTCATCTTTGGGGCCGCAAATTAGTTTGGCTAGTAGTTATAGCCTGCTAGATCGTTTTGACGATGGCGTCGGCGTTACTGATGGTTACTCAGTAGGAGTTCAAGCAAATCAAAATTTATTCGATGGAGGAGCAGCAAGAGCGCGTGCGGCTCAATCGAGAGCTAATATTGCGATCGCCGAAAATCAATTTGCTAACCAGCGCGACCAAATTCGCTTTGATGTAGAACAGTTCTATTCTCAGTTGCAAGCCAACCGGAATAATGTGCAGACTTCTTCTGTAGCTTTAAATCAAGCTAAAGAATCTCTGAATCTAGCTAGGCTAAGGTTTCAAGCTGGTGTAGGCACTCAAACAGAGGTGATTGCTGCTGAAAACGACCTGACAAGAGCAGAAGGTAATCGAGTCACAGCTATTTTAGATTACAACCGCGCTCTAGCTAATTTGCAACGCTCCGTCACTTCTAGAAATTCACCTTAATCTTTGACTTTTAACAAATGACCAATGACTACTAAACTTTTTTACCAGCCAGTCTGACAACGGCTGTAACTAGCTCAGAAGGTTCTGCTGGCTTAGTGCCGTGCATCTGAAAACCTGCGGAGAGTGCCTGTTGTTGATTATACTCTCCAGCATAGGCAGTGAGAGCGATCGCTGGTATTTGTCCCCCCTGTTCTGGTAGCCAGGTTCTAAATTGGCGAATCAGCATATAGCCGTCCATGTCCGGCATCCTAATATCGCTCAATAGAACATCTGGCTTGGATTCTGCTAATGCTTGCAATGCCTTTATAGCCGATGACACTGCTATTACTTCTGCCCCTTCCTCTGACAGCACGAAGCTGATAAAGTCCCGTGAATCGGTGTCATCATCGACAACCAGTATTCTAAATCCTTGAAGATTGCCCAAGTTAGAGTCTATTTCGTCCTCTTGTGGGCTTTCTTGTGCAATCGCGTTTGCGTGCCAGAGTGGTAAATTAACTGTAAATATCGCTCCCTGCCCTTCGCCAGAACTTGCTGCTAAAACTGTACCACCGTGGAATTCTACTATCTGTCGGATGATCGCTAGCCTTAATCCTAGTCCACCAAATTTTCTGGTAGTAGCGCTATCTGCTTGGCGGAAGTAATCAAATACATAAGGTAAAAAGTCAGGATTAATTCCCTTACCCATATCAATGACTTCGATTTGAGCGCAAGAGTCAACATGCTCTAGCCTAACTTCTACTCGCCCATCTGGAGACGTAAACTTGACGGCGTTGGAAAGTAAATTCCAGAGAACTTGTTGCAAACGGTTGGAATCACCTATCACTAAGAATGTGGGATGAATCTGATCATCAGGAACAAGCGACAATTTCATATTGATGGATTTTGCTTCCGCTGCTAAACGTACTGTCTCCAGTGCAGCCGAAACAGTTGATACCAGGTTTACCTTGCCAACATTTAACGTCAGTTTGCCCTGAAGAATACGCGAGACATTCAGCAAGTCTTCAATCAGTTACGCCTGATAAATATTAGCTCATCTCAATTTCTAATCTTTAATCCCTTTTATCAATATTTCGTGACCTATGTCAGCGTTTTTTGTTTGAATAACCACTGTAAAGGCGTATTTTTAAGTTTTTAGCGATTTTTCTGGAATTTATTAGCGATTCTTTGCTTAGTTCGTTTACTTTGAGGTGTACTCTCAATATACGGTAGCTTTCAAAAACAGTCTTTAAAATAAATTACACCCTGAGGTGAATGCCATGAGAAATTATGCTGACCAACAGGAATTTATATTAAGTCAAATTACAAATAAATGTTTTGATCAACGGGATTTAAGTGGATGTGACTTGAGTGGAATCGACCTCAGGGGAGTTGATTTAAGTGGCGTTAACTTTATAGGAGCAGATTTGCATGGTGCAGATCTATGTGGTTGTGTTCTAACTCGTGCCAATTTAAGTAATGCAAATTTAATGGAAGCTAATTTGCGTGAAGCTAATTTGAATGAAGCTTCTTTGTGTGAAGCTAATTTGATGAATGCTGATTTAACGCAAGCAAATTTGTGTGGAACTTTCTTATGGCGAGTGAAATTTATAGGTAGTAAACTTTGGGGTACTTCTTTGTGTGGAGCGGATTTGAGTGAAGCAGACTTGAGCAAAGCCATATTAATTGAAGCATCGCTGATTGAAGCTAACTTAGTAAGAGCAAATCTCGCAGGAGCAAAGTTATGTGGAGCAATGTTACTAGAAGCTAATTTAACCGAAGCTAATTTAAATGGTGCAGACCTCACATGGGCCAATTTAACTAAAGCAAACTTAAGTGAAGCCAACCTGTGGGAAACAAACCTGATTTATGCAAAGTTTCGGGATACCATCATGCCTGACGGCACAATTGAGCAACCTCAGATACTAGTTTCTTGAAATTGGAGCATTGGGGGAAGCTAGGAAGCAGAGAGGGGCAGAGGAGAGAATAATTAATGACCCTTGACCTTTGACTCTTGACAAATAACTAAAACTCTCGTTGTGAAAAGATGAGAATAGCGATCGCCAAGAGCATGACACTGTACAATACGCCATAACCAGCGCTAGTAATCAATGCAGTTGCGTCGGGTAGTGCTTGCAAGCCATAAACCGCGTCATTTTTCAAGTCTAATCGAGATAAATCTGGCAAAATGAGATACAAACCTTGTGTGAGGCGTTCCATACCAGGATTACGACTCAGACGACCGAGTTGTGCTAAGTCTTGGGTAATATTCCCTATTAAATAAACAGCGAATGTTAAAGCAGTTGCTAACAGTGAGCCAGTAAAAACACCCAAGGCAATAGCCATAGCACTGATTAAAGACAACTGTAAAAATAAGAAAATTACAGCAATCAGAATACTCTCCGTCGGTTTAGAAATATTACCAAATTGCAAAAATCCCAGATAAATTGTTGTCATTGCAGCGACTAGTACAGCTAGCACTGCGGATAAGCCTAAATATTTGCCGATAATAATTTCACTACGGCTGATAGGTTTTGCAATTAACATCAAAACAGTGCGTTTTTCAATTTCTTTGTTAACCAATCCTGTACCTACAAATATTGCAACAATTAAACCAATTGCACTTATCGCCGCCATTCCGAAGTCTAAAAACATTTTATCTTCGGTCGTTGCTGCAAATTCAGGTAGTACGCGGAAAGCGATCGCAATTATTACTGCATAAAAACCGATAATATAAAGGATGCGATCGCGTACCACTTCCTGAAATACATTCTTTGCTAGTACAAAAATTCTGCCTAAGTTCATAGTCATTTGTCATTTCTCATTTTTCTTTCCTTGCCCCCTGCTCCCTGCTCCCTGCCTTTTCACTGCTGTGGAGGCGGTGGCCCTGCAATAAATTTATTGAGGCGATCGCATTCAATTTCTGCAACTGTGATATTTTCCCCAGAATTGGTGGTTGCTGCAACTGGTTCGACTCGACAAGATTTCTTGAGGTAATACCCGCGTGGATTAGAACTAGGGCCTATCCAAATACTTAGTAAATCTAATATATACCCAGACTTAATATTGGTTACACGCGGTTCAACAAGCCATAGATTTTTCTCTTCATATTCTGCTAAGTTATTTGCAATTACTTGCCTACCCGCATTTCCTACTTGTTGCTTTGCATCTAATAGCCATCTTTCGACTTCCGACCAAGGTCTTTCAGCTATTTGTTCTTCTATCAGTGGTTGAAGTTTTTCGATAATTACAACACCGTTTTGTGGGATTTTTTCTGGGCCTTGTGTTCTCACAACAAAGTTACTGCGCTTAAAATTATCTGCCTGTAAACTGGGATATTCTCGTAACCAATTATCCATCACAAAGTAAAATTGAATCCAACAACTTAGCAACATACAACTAGCAACTAAAATTAGGATTCTTTGGCGATCTTCCGGTTTAGGAATCTGAGCTTTAGCGTCAGTATCAGTTCCTTCAATAAATTCTGGAATTGCTGTAATTAATGCTGAAATTGTCGGCCAAAGAACAATTGTTCTTGGCGTAATTACATCCTCTTGATTTCCAAAAGCAAAAACACTAACTAAGAATCCGGTAATTACTGCTCCTACTGGCATAAAAGTACCAGGAACCCTCAACGGGTCTTCAGTGGTATACCAAGCTGTACCGGAAATTAAAAATAACCAACCGCAAAATGCAATTATATCTCTTATATAACCAGTAGCAAAATATGACAGTACCCAAGAAAAAACACTCAAGTAAATAAATGTTTGCCAAGAATAAGCTTTAGGTGGAACTAATACCTTTTTAACTCCTGCGTAAAGCCCTTCAACAAATTTAAATACTCCGAATGCATCTTTAAACAATACGTTCATAATTTTCCTCTCTATATTAATTAAGTAATCACTGTTTATCTTTTAACAAAAATGATTTAAATTTTACTACCTTGAACTAATAAACAAAACAATAGTAATCGCACTATAGCTCAATGAATTGGCTATTAATGTAGTGGTAGCCAAATTTGTATTTTGCAATTTAGCACTGCTTAAACGACGCCATTTTCGTCGCGGAATTGTTTGTTCTTCTTCTCGTTTCCAAGGTTTTTCAGTTAATGATAGAAGTAAAATTCTTAACAGGAAAAACTTCATTAAAAAAGTAGCAAAGAAAATTATAAAAGCAGTTAAAATTAGTAAAGTTTGGGCGCTAGCTGATTTAAAGTTATTAAAAAATACATAATTAATTAATTCAGATTTAAACTGTATTGGTAATATAGGCTCAGATACAAAAAATATAAACCAACCAAGTACGCTGGAAAATAAATTTATAGAAACGGCATAAAAAGTGCTAGTCTTTTTGTCAAATTTTAGCCGATTGTTAAAAACATAAGCTTCGATGGGAATAGCCATCAGTATAAATAAAAAGTCAAACAGAATTGCACCAATAGGAAAAATTGTAGGAAGTGTCAAGTTTTCCAGCATAAAGGGTCAAAGGGAAGGGTTAACTTTAGAGAGTATAACTGTGATCAGCTGATGTGCGTACAAATTGCACATTTTGCGTTAGGACTGTTATTTGTATTTTGTAGTATAAATGACCAATGATAATTTTTTATCCCTACCTAAGAGTACATAACGTTAGGTAAGATGAAAGACTTCCACGTTACAGCTTTTCGAGAGATGACAAGGAACGGCATCGGTATTCGCACGGCGCAAGTGCGTCCTGAACGGCTCACTGGTCAAATTCACGTCTACGATGGTGTAGGGAAAGGTAAATCCCAAGCAGCTTTAGGGGTGGTTTTACGCTCGATAGGCTTGGGGATAAATACACCTAGCTATTCCAATCGCGTTTTATTACTACGGTTTTTGAAAGGGCCAGAACGTGACTACGACGAAGATGGTGCGATCGCAGCTTTACAGCGCGGTTTTCCGCATTTAATTGATCAGGTTCGCACAGGTCGTGCCGAATTTTTTGGCCCAGAGGAAATTACCTCTTTTGATCGGTCTGAAGCAGCGCGGGGTTGGGATGTTGCCAAAGGTGCGATCGCCAGCGGTTTATATTCAGTTGTAGTCTTGGATGAAATTAACCCGGTGCTGGATTTGGGTTTGCTTCCAGTAGATGAGGTAGTGCGGACATTAAAATCCAAACCCCAAGAATTGGAGATTATCGCCACTGGACGCGCTGCACCGCAACAGTTGCTTGATATTGCGGATTTACACTCAGAAATGAAACCCCAACACCACCCAACAGCAAAAGCCCTATTACTTGAGGGGATTGAAATTTATACTGGTGCTGGGAAAGGCAAGTCTACTAGTGCTTTGGGTAAAGCTTTACAGGCAATTGGTAGAGGGATCAATCATCCAGGATCCACCCGTGTATTGATTATGCAGTGGCTCAAAGGTGGTAGTGGTTATACAGAAGATGCCGCGATCGCCGCTTTGCAGCAGTCATATCCAGAAGTGGTGGATCATCAGCGCTGTGGTCGAGATGCGATCGTCTGGCGCAATTCGCGGCAAGAATTAGATTACGTAGAAGCCGAACGCGGTTGGGAAATCGCAAAAGTTGCGATCGCCTCTGGATTATACAAAACTATCATCCTCGATGAACTCAATCCCACCGTTGACTTGGAACTACTCCCCGTTGAACCCATTGTTCAAGCTTTGCTCCGCAAACCCCGCGACACCGAAATCATCATCACCGGTCGCTGCCAAAATCAACCTGCATACTTCGACTTAGCTAGCATTCACTCTGAGGTCTATTGCCACAAGCATTATGCCAATCAAGGTGTAGAACTTAAACGAGGGGTAGATTATTAAATTTAATAAAAATGCACCGTAAGATGTCTCACGGTGCGCTTTGTTTATTTCGCCTAATTTACTTGGATGCAAGCAACCCTGATACCTCTGCGTGTGCCAAGATCACATCGGGTTCACGTTGGAGAGCCGCATAGTATTTTCTTGCAAACACATTGCCGACCTCTGACGGTACAATCAGCTGGCGGGCATCGGCAATCAAATTTTCGACATTTTCCGCTGATACTGGTTCATCTGCTTCGAGCATCTCATCAATTTGCACAACAAGCTCAGAAATGCGATGTAGCCAAGCAAATTGTTCGTGATTGATGACGAGTTGCAGAAGTTCTCTACTCGATACTCGTCCCTGAACTTGTTCGTAGGCGATGCGTTCTGTTTCAAGCAACACTTTGTGAAGGCGGAGGAATTTGTTTCGCAAATCACGTAGATGTTGATGTTGATGTATCCGTTGTAAAAGTATGTTAGAAGTCAATGGAACCTATCCTCCCGTTACGATAACCTGCAAAGGCTGGAATAATTTCGGCTTCGGTATTCATCACAAATAGACCGTAGCGAATAATTGGTTCGTTGAGTGGTAAGCCAGCGATGAGCAGCACATCTAATGGTGATTTTGCATCTGATGGATTTGCGACCATTGCTTTTTCACCGTCTTGTGTCAACAGCAACATCTCCCACATATTTCTTATCTTCGCCAAATAAGCCTTTCTCATCAAGCAAAAATATAAAGGCTTTCTCAGAACTTAGCACTTAACATGACTTTGTTATATAGTTCCTATATATGATTACTCATATATTAACATTAGACCATATAAGAAATGACAGATGTAATTTCTACTACTTTTAGTTTCGGAAAACCGCCTATGTCTTTAGCACACACAATTCTAGGTCTGCTTCAGCAAGAAGAAATGACAGGTTACGACCTAAAAACAAGTTGCTTTGATCAATGCATTGCTCACTTATGGACTGCTGACCAGGCACAGATTTATAGAACCCTTGATAAACTAGTCGAGCAGGGTTGGATTACTTGTACCGTCAAGATTCAACACGATCGCCCTAACCGTAAAGTCTATAGTGTGACTGAGGCAGGAAAAGCCGAATTAATCCGGTGGCTTCAATGCCCTCAGCCCTTACCAACAGTACGAGAACCTTTGCTCGTTCAGTTATTTTTTGCCGCACAGTTACCAAATGAGGCCATTATTCAATTGCTAGAACAGCAGCTAGCGGCACGCAGCGAAAAGCTGGCCACATGTGAAAATATTAAGTTACCCGTGCTAGGTGATCAGTTTGCAAGTCGTGAGCAGATTATGCAAAGGCTCGTACTAGAGTTGGTAATCCAAAGAGAACACACTTACATTAACTGGTTAAAGATAGCTATTGATGTCCTTTGCCACCAATAAGCTTTTTAGACGAATGAGCCTAAGTCATAATTATTAATCCATAAAAGTAACTCTTAAATATTGACGACCTTCTCCTGTGGTCGAAGCTGTACGTAGCTTGCTTAAGCGCAGGGGTACACAGAAAAAAGTGCAACAGCTTAATTGCAGATATCCGCGTCAAACTAGAATAAAACTCGCTCCTATGACTTCCACTACTCCTAGTTACCGAATTGCTGATTTGTTTGCCGAACGAGCTAGAAACCTGACACCACCAACCTACGGTACAGAGTTAACCAAGATTATCACCGTTAGCTTTGCCTATGGTCTAGCTGACCCAATTCTCTTTCCTCACGCTGACTTAGCTGCTGCAAGTGCGACTGTGTTGGCACAAGAGGCTCCCACTGCCCTTAACTATGGCCCACCTTCAGATCAACTCTATGAGCAGATTATCCTCCGTTTACGAGCTAGGGGGATCGCTGCTGATCGCGATCGCGTCATCATCGGCTATGGTTCCAGTCAAATCCTCGGTTTACTGCCAGATGTGTTTGTCGAGCCTGGTGATGTGGTGATTGTTGAAGGGCCGACCTTCTTAGGGGTAGTTAACAGATTCGCCAACGCTGGCGCACACTTAATTACGATTCCTGTCGATGAGTTAGGAATGGATGTAGATGTGCTGGAAGCAACTTTAATTGATTTGAAAAAACAGGGCATCCGACCCCGATTTATTTACACCATCCCGACCTTTCACAATCCTACAGGCGTTACTATGCCGCTGTTTCGGCGCAAAAAGTTGGTAGCTCTGGCAGCAGAGTATGGCGTCCTAGTAGTGGAAGACGAAGCCTACACTGATTTGCGCTTTCGAGGGGAAGATATACCTCCCCTGGCAACTCTAAGTGATGAAGGGTGGGTGTTATACGTGAGTACCTTCTCAAAAATTATCGCTCCCGGTATACGTCTGGGCTGGGCTTGTGGCGATCCAGCAATCATTGAGCGGCTGGCAATGTTCAAAAGCGAGGGGCCTGTTGGGCCGTTTGTTAGTCATGTGGTCGCCCACTACTGTGCTACGGGCAAACTAGACAATCATATCCAAGATCTAATCGCCTGTTACCAGCATAAATGTAATCTGATGTTAGAGGCGATCGCTCACGAGTTTCCTAGTGATGTGGTCGCCTTACGTCCCGATGGTGGCTTCTTTGTTTGGTGTAAATTACCACCAGATATCAGTGCTAGCACACTCCTGACTGCTGCCAGTGAACACGGCGTCACCTTCTTACCAGGTACTCGCTGTTATGCCAATGGTCAGGGGAATGATGCAATCAGGCTGGCTTTTAGCTTTCAGCCAACTGAAAAGATTGTCGAAGGAATTGCCACTTTGGGATCTGTACTGCGCGAACTTCGCCAGTGATGATAATCGTATTTAAAGTTGACCAAACAATTTGCAATTCGCATTTTAAGAAATTGCGAATTGCAATTGCCGATTGATTAATTGGCTCATTAGCACTTGCTCTGTACCCATTATTTAATTATGAATTATGTATTTGATAAAGGGTAATGGCTAAATTCAAACATGTGTCTTTTTCCTTTCCACCTTTAACCAAAAAGTATTAGGTTAGTTTTAATAGCATTATTTAACTCACATATCTGTTTAGCAAAAAAGCTTAACCCAAATTTGTACAAATATTAACTCAACCTTTGCTAATGCCGTGTGCCTTGGTAAGAAGATTGTGAGGTAACAACGGTAAAGTACAGTAGTTTTGTCGGAATTTAGATGTATCAATTCCATCAACCTAGAGCCGAAACCCAGATTGAAAGCTATCAAAAGTTGCAGTTGACTGCAATTAAGGAGCGTAGATTCATAAACTTCCCCGTCTACAAGAGGATTGGGTTTTTCGCAGTAACAATGAAACTGCAACTTCCCTGCATATATAGATTCTGAACATAACTGAGTGAAACGTAGACGCACAGAACGTAAACAGAACTTCAGCACTCAGAACTTCGGGAGCATCTTCTGTTTTCTGTAGCAGCTTTGGCCCAGAGATGCTGAACTGACGCGATCGCTTAGCGGGCGCTGTTATCCAGAGGTGCTTTGCACATCTTCAAGCAAACTTCGTTCGGTTGCAACTTGGTCTTTCAAACCAGGTTGGACAATATACGCGCGATCGCCTTCAGCATGACATTTAATCATTTTCTTTGTGGAGTTTTTTTACTATTGAGGAGTACAAATGCTTGAGGCTATCGCTGTTGCTTGGCTATTACTGTTTCTTGGCGATTTCCTTTCTACTTTTGTTTATCACATACCTGAGCATGTTTTTGGTAGCCTCCACCTGAAAACGCACCACTCCTGGAAGAAGGACTTCCGCCACTATGCTATTTTAACGTTCAATACCCAGGTTCTTTTAGATGGTGTTTTGGGTGCGCTGCCATATTTGCTTGTGTCACTGGTTCTATGGTCTTTCTCTCCAATTGGCGTTGTCTGTGGACTATTGTTTGGTCAGTTTCACGTATGGTGGAGACACATTATAGTCTTGGGTTGGCAAACTCCAAAGCTTGTAACTATTTTGTGCCAACTTCTATTCATCACAACTCCTGAGAGACATTGGCTACACCATCAAAAAACTAACCTGGGTTTCGGCGATATTTTCACATTTTTTGAGCAACCTTCTAAAGCATGGATGCGTTGGCTACGGCTGCTAAGGCTTCATCTGCGTTATTCGCGTGTCTAGCTAGGTTTATCAGCTCGTTGCTTATAGAGTCAGCCACTTTGGCGGGACGGAAGCCGACACCGCCAAGTGGTCTCACCATGTACAGAGCGATCGCTGTTAGTTTAGGATCTATCCCACTGATGAACAAGAGTCATATCTTACTCAATGTTTTGGCAATACAAGATGGTTTAGGTAGTTCACTTAATACCAGACACCAAGCCAAACCGAATTAACCCGCGCTGATAACCGCGACGCATCAACCCCAGTGAAAATGCTCCTTGAATGGTAGTCCAACCGGCATTTAGTAAGCCCCAAAGTGCTTGGGGAGTGAAGGCGGAATCAATCACTACGTTCCAGAATGGGGCAACAGCTTTTGACCAATCGGCGGTGCAGATATTGTTTAATGGTAGTTGACGTGCGATCGCTTCATACTCTGGTAAAGAAATCACATACGGTAAACAATACACCCGATAAATATCTTCTAAATGCTTTTGTTCATCGGCGCTCAGCGGTGATTCATTAGTCGGTCGATGACACCAAGTCACCATAATAAAAATGCCGCCAGGCTTCAACACTCGATAGCACTCCTGCATAAACTTGGTTTTATCTGGCATATGTTCACCACTTTCCAACGACCAAACCAAGTCAAAAGAATTGTCAGCAAAGGGCATCGCTTGAGCATTTGCCACCTGAAACTGTGTTCTCAGGCTTAAACCAGTCTCTAGAGCGCGTTCTGTGGCTCTAGCGGCTTGCACCGGACTTAATGTAATTCCTATAGCCTGAGCATTAAACTTTTCTGCCAGGTATAAAGAACTGCCACCAATCCCACAACCCACATCCAGGATATTTTCCGCTGATTGTACCCCTGCCCACTTAAGCAGTTCTTCAATTAAATCAATTTGAGCCTGGCGGCGGTCTTTGTTCTCACTGCCATCAGACCCGTAATAGCCATGATGCATGTGTTCGCCCCAAATCTGTTCCCACAGACCAGAGGAAGCATCGTAAAATTGCTGAATTTGCTGGTAAAGTGTTGCACTCATGAAAAAACCAGTATTGAGACGAAGCAGAATTTAAAAAAAAACATATTGGTAGGCTACCATGTATGTTTTTAATTAAATTAGGGTGTTTTTGTTTCCAGGGAGGGTCAACCCCGATTTATCCTCGCTGGAAAAATTCGTGTATCTTACCTGAACTAAGTTGCTCTTGCTTCAACTTATCTACCCTATGTTGCCTAGATACCTGCGATAATTGAGTTTTTCATTTTTAAAAATTTTGAATTGCTTATGACTGTTGCTCGTACAGTTTGCTTGGGATTTTTGGCTGTCATCACTATAGGTACTATCCTACTGATGATGCCTTTCTCGACTAGCAATGGTACTTGGAATGACCCAATTGTGGCGCTGTTTACCTCGACATCCGCAGTTTGCGTTACTGGTTTATCAGTAGTTGACCCTGGCACTTATTTTTCTTTTTGGGGTCAGTTGTTTATTGTGCTATTAGTTCAGATTGGCGGATTGGGCTACATGACAAGCACTACCTTTTTGATTCTGCTGATTGGACGCAAATTTGACTTGCGACAAAAAATAGCGATTCAACAATCTTTAGACCGACCAGGAATGAGTGGTAGCGCTCAAGTTATCCGCTCCATTATTGCTACAACACTGATTTTTGAAATTACTGGCATATTTTTACTTCTACCAGCTTTTGTACCCAGATATGGATGGGATAAAGGACTATGGTTAGCAATTTTTCATAGTATTAATTCTTGGAATAATGCTGGTTTCAGTTTGTTTAAAGATAACTTAATTGGTTATCAGTCCTCTATTTTAGTAGTTTTCACTGTCACAATATTAATTATCTTTGGGGGAATTGGTTATCAGGTAATCTTTGAGATGTATATTTGGTTGCGCGATCGCATGGCAAAAAAAACTAATGCTCAAGTATTTTCTCTGGATTTTAAAGTTGCAACTAGTACAACAGTTATACTGTTAGCATTAGGTACATTTACTTTTTTGTGTATAGAAATCAGAAATCCTGAAACTTTTGGTTCTCTGAATTTTCGTGACCAGTTATTAGTAGCTTGGTTTCAATCGGTTACTCCCAGAACTGCTGGATTTAATACCATTGATATAGGCAAAATGACTACTGCTGGTCTATTTATTACTATTGCGCTCATGTTTATTGGTGCAAGTCCAGGTGGTACAGGAGGTGGGATAAAAACAACAACGCTGAGGGTGTTAACTAGTTGTACCAAAGCAATTCTTCAAGGTAAAGAAGAAGTTTTATTGTATGAGCGCAAGATAGCAATATCTTTAATTCTCAAGGCTGTTGGTGTGCTAGTTGGTTCAGTAGCAACCGTAATCTTGTCTACAATTTTAATTGCCCTCACAGATCCAGAATTGGATTTTATTAAAATTCTGTTTGAAGTAGTATCAGCCTTCGCCACAGTGGGTCTTTCTACAGGAATCACTGGAAGTATATCTACAGGAGCAAAGCTTATTTTAATTGCCACAATGTATATTGGAAGAGTAGGTATTTTACTGCTTATGTCAGCTATATTAGGAGACCCACGCCCTACTAGAATTCACTATCCTGAAGAAAACTTACTTGTGGGATAGTTTCAGGTAGACGCAAAGAAGCGCGAGAAAAAAATAATTTTCATAAGCAGTTTAATGAGCAATGACTAAAATGATAAAATCTACGTGGTCAAGCAAAAAATAAAGTTTTTAATACGTTAGATATAACTGTTTTCACCCTATATCTAGGGAGCCATAACAAGGATAACAACTGTGAATCTGTCATCATTAAGTTTTCTTCGCAGTTTACGTAAAGATAATCACCAATTTGCTGTGATTGGCTTAGGTCGTTTTGGTCGAGCTGTCTGTTCAACACTTCACAATTTTGGCTATCAAGTGTTGGCAACAGATGTTGATGAAAAACGGGTTTCAGAAGCCTTAACTGAAGAGATTGTTAGTCATGCTTTACAACTAGACTCTACAGAACCAGCTGCACTCAGAGAAGCTGGAATTTTTGAATTTGATACGGTAATAGTAGCGATTGGAAATTACGTTCAGGAAAGTATTATAACTACCCTCAATGTCAAAGAAGGTGGTGTACCCCACGTGGTTGCTAAAGCTTCTAGTGAAGTTCACTGCAAGCTATTACGACGAGTGGGAGCAGATCATGTTGTTTTTCCTGAGTATGAGGCAGGCAGTGCCCTAGCACGTACACTTACTAAACCATCAATCATAGATCGTTTTGACCTCGACCCAGATAACAGTATTGTAGAAGTGATCGTGCCTGATGAATTTCACGGCAAAACGATCACCGAACTTCAACTTCGTAACCGTTATGGTTTAAATTTGCTGGCGGTAAGTCAGGATGGTAAATTTCAAATCAATCCTGACTCCACCAAGCGTTTAGAACGCGGTTCTGCAATGGTAGTTATTGGCTGCAACAAAGATATTAATCGCTTACCGATTTAAAAGAATCAGGAGTTAGAAGTTAGGAGTTATAAATTCACTTCTAACTCTGAAATTTTTATTGGCTGGGATTTGTTGAAGTAGGCTTTTGTTCAACGAAGACTGGCGAATTATGAGAATTTACTGACGTTTCTGGTTGATTTGGCATTTCTTGTCCAGGTGCTAGGGAATTACTAGTACTGGTGGGAGTCGGGGAGGTAGTAGCTGTTTGACTAACTTGGGGTTGCTGTTGTTTTCCCTTTGGGGCAATTTGCTGCATTAGCTGCTCAATTTTTTCAACTTGCTCAAGATTTGCTTGCTCACGATACTCGTTGCGGGCGCGTTTCAATGCTGCACTGGCTTTTTTGATATCACCCTGATTGTATAAAGTCACTCCCAAGTTATAGTAAGCTGAGGCATTCTTGGGATTCTGGCGAATAGCTTGCATATAAACAGCAATAGCCTCAGAGGCTTGACCATGAATTGCCATCAAACTTCCCAAGTTGCTATAGGCCATAGCATTTTTCGGATCTAACTGCAAAGTTTGCCGATAAGCAATGATCGCAGGTTCTATTTGACCTTGGTCTTGTAAGGCGATCGCTAAGTTAAAGTAAGCATTAGCATTATCACTATCTAGTTTAGTTGCTTGCTGGTATGCAGTGATCGCTTCTTGTAGCTGTCCTTGTTCGTACAGTGCTAAACCCAGATTATATTGGGCTGCTTTCATTGTGGGGTCGATTACAAGGGCCTGTTTGTATACAGTAATTGCTGCTTCTTTATCTCCTTGTTGGTGCAACGCAAACCCTAAGTTGTAATAAGCCTCACTAAAATTCGGATTAATCTTAATCGCCTCTGCATACTCTTGTACAGCTACATCCAGGCGATTTTGCTGCATGAAAATATTACCCAAATAATTCCTTGCTGGCCCTAGATTGGAGTCATGCTGCAACGCTTGGCGAAAAGCATAAGCTGCACCCTGGAAATCTTTGCGATTATAACGCGTGACTCCCTGTTGGTAAAAGCTAGCCGCTTGAAGATCCTGAGAAATCACAGTTTCGGCCAGCAACTTGCTTTCTGGGAAATTAGTAGTTGTCGGTGCGGCTAAGAGCAAAAATGCCGAAGAGTAAAGCAGTGTCATCTGAGAAAATAGATGTAAACACTGAGGAAATGGATATTTTTTAGACATGAATGGCAGCCCTTTACTTATTGTTAGCTCCTTATAAGTCAGAGTACCCACCACGAAAGAGAAAATTCAAAATTAATGAAGTTATGAACTTCGGAAACTAGCGCCCAGACTTTTCTCAAAATTCCTTAATTAGGACTCAGTGCGATGTCTACGACGGGCTACGCCTACGCATTTCTTGTAAATTGGTTAGAGCAAAGCGCTAAATCAAAGTCTTAAATGTCGATATGATTATTTCTCAATGGGTGTATTGGGCAGTCGGCTCCATTCATTCCATGAACCGTCGTAGTTCCGTACATGCGGATAGCCTAATAAATACTTCAAGACAAACCAAGTATGCCCTGATCTCGCTCCAACAGCGCAGTAGGTGATTACTTCCTTATCTGCTGTGATATCCTTACCACCGTAAAGCGCCTGCAATTCATTGATTGGTTTGAAGGTTCCATCGTCATTCAAAGTGAGTTCATAATAAACATGCGTCGCACTTGGGATGTGTCCTGTGCGTTCGGTTCCTTCGGGGGGTTTGTTGTAAAACCATTCGCCATTATACTCTTGAGGCGATCGCACATCCACTAATACGCGATCCGTCCTTCCAATGTATTCTCTTACATCTTTATGCAATGCCCGCAGGCCTGCATCGGGGTTCTGCACGTGATACTGAGTCGGTGTCACAGTTGGCTGTTCCGTTGTTAGTGGGCGTCCTTCGGCGATCCATTTCCGGCGACCACCGTTAAGAACACGCACATCTTGATGACCCAAGACTTTCAACAACCAAAAGATCCATCCTCCAGCAGCAGGGAGATCACCATATACAATCACGGTGGTGTCGTTTGCAATACCGGAACGCTCTAGCAATCGTTCCCAGCTATCTGTATCAAAATTAGTATGACCATCGGGAAGCATGATGTCGGTAAAAAAGTTCCAGAAGACTGCGCCAGGAATGTGTTCCACATTATATGCCTGAGAACCCAAATCTCCATCAACCAAGCGTACCTTGGGGTCACTTAAATGGTCAGCAACCCATTGTGTATCGACGATTACTTCAGGATGTGCGTAACTAAACATGAGTGTCTTACTCCCTAGGAATTCAAACTACAATGGCGATGAAGCTAGATTAAGATTGACTCCTTGGCTAAGCCTAGTCCTCGATAGAGTACACTTTGCTCAACTATGACCGTGAACTCTTTACAGTCTTTATTTCAGGCGATCGCTCATGCTCGTGATCAACACGAACTCAAAAAGCATGTCATGGTAAAAATAGGTAAGTATTTTGTTACTTACCGCTGGGCACTATTCTTCTTTGATCAGGTGTTTCCTCCTGAGACAAAAGCTCAAAGTATGTTTCAGCTAGCATTATCGATAGAACATAATCCAGTCTTGCGCTATTTAGTTGACCATCATGCTCCCGTCCACGAAGAACTGTTGTTACCACCTGGAGTATGGCAGGTGATTTGTCCACGCTCTGATCACGGACATGTGATGGCTGGGCCGATAGTTAGTGATGGCCGTCTTGTGGGTGCAATCGGTTTTACCCGCATTCGAGAGGCCCCTGCTTTTAATACTCAGCATCTAGCTGACTTGAGTGCCCTTTGCCTACATCTGTCAACTTGGCTAGCAAGACGCTCAGCAGGATTCAATTCTCTAAATATTAGTCGTTTAACACCGCGCGAAATTCAAATTGCGGAACTGGTAGCACAAGGGCTAACAAATGCTGAAATCGGTACAGCCTTGTGGATTCAAGAAAATTCTGTTAAACAAGCTTTAAAACGGATGTTTCGTAAGCTTGAGGTTTCATCTCGTGCTGAGATGGTCGCGCAGCTTTTATCATCTGCAAAGCTGCTACCACCCAGTTTCACATCATCTACTCTTGACTACTCAGGAACGCCAGTCCCCTCTGGCAAAATGAGCATAGCATCGCCAAAGGAATAAAAGCGATACCCACAAGCGATCGCCTCGTTGTATATATTCAACAACCTCTGTCTCCCAATTAAAGCACTCACCAGCATTAATAAACTAGAACGCGGTAGATGAAAATTGGTAATTAGACCATCTACGACTCGCCATTGGTAGCCAGGGTAAATAAACAAGTCTGTTTTACCACAAAATGGTTGCAAATCGCCGGATTTAGCTGCTCCCTCCAAAGCGCGTACTGCTGTTGTACCTACAGCAATAATCCGACCACCAGCGGCTTGAGTGGCGCGGATTTGCTCTACCGTAGCTGTAGGAACTTCAATCCATTCTTCATGCATCTGATGGGTAGTTACATCCTCCACTTCCACGGGGCGAAATGTACCGACACCAACGTGTAGGGTTACAAAAGCTTGATTGATTCCGCGATCGCGCAACTTTTGTAATAATTCTGGAGTAAAGTGAAGTCCTGCCGTCGGAGCTGCGATCGCTCCTGGCTGTTTAGCATAAACTGTCTGATACTGCTCATCAACAGCTTCCGAGTCAGTGATATAAGGCGGCAAAGGTACTTCACCAAATACGTCTAAAAGCTGCACCAAAGATTTTCCTTCTGGTACATCAAATTGCAATAGACGCCCTCCAGTCGCCGCGTCTGTTTCCAAAACCGTAGCCGTTAGTTGGGAACTGGGGACTGGGGACTGGGGACTGGGTACTGGGTAGGAATCTTCCCAATCACGCCACTTGCTTTCCGACGCAGGGCGACAGGAACGCAGTGGCTCCCCAATTCCTAATTCCCTAGCTTCAAAAAT
Source organism: Nostoc sp. MG11 (assembly GCF_014904695.1). GTDB lineage: Bacteria > Cyanobacteriota > Cyanobacteriia > Cyanobacteriales > Nostocaceae > Komarekiella. The sequence continues at coordinate 282,394 of NZ_JACXXN010000006.1, forward strand.
AATCTTTGCTCCCCGTTTGAAGCGTTTTCCTGGTTTAACTAAGGCTAACCAACAGTTATACTGCTGCTCCTCTAACAGCAAAACCTCAATTTCAGCACCAGTAGATTTACGACCATAAAGCCGCGCTGGAATGACTCTAGTATTATTCATTACTAATAAATCACCAGCTTGTAGGAGTTCGGGTAAATCACGGAAAATGTGATGTATGGGTGCTGTTTTGTCACCTGTAGTACGAGAATTTACCACCAATAACCGTGAGCTATCTCTGGGAACTACTGGGTTTTGTGCAATGAGTTCTGGAGGTAGTTCGTAGTCATACCCAGCTACCGAACAATCTAATTCAACGTCTTTTGGCCGCTGGTTCGGGGTGTCATTAAAGTTGGCTTGTGTTATTTGTTGCTCCATTTAAATTTATTAGAGATTGAGAATTAGGAACTGGGGAGCCACTGCGTTCCTGTCGCCCTGCGTCGGAAAGCAAGTGGCGTGATTGGGAAGAAACAAGGTAGACAAAAGAAAAACCTGTTCAATAATTCCTCCTTGTCTCAATACGCTTGGGTTAAGGATTATTGGTGGAAATTTGATGTAGAGACGTTGCAATGCAACGTCTCTACAGAGCTGCCTTCAAAAAGCTGGTTTGGGCTTTCCTTCATAAAGGAACTTTAAGGCATCATCGCTCAATTTTTCCACTGGGCTATAAGATTGGTACTATTAAGTGACACGGAAACACCAATATGAAAATTGGGTAAACCTCCCCATCTAAAAACGGGGACATTTACCCTACCGGGAACAGGCATCTATTTAGGAATATAGAAATGTAGGATTGGCTTTGATCCCAAGCACCAACAAACATGGAATACTTGTATTACCTGGCAAATGCCAGTTTAACTCTGAGGGTCGTTCAACACCTGCACGCTAGACCCCAGACGCCAGTTTCATTCGTCACCGTAATTCATCAGATTGATGGCTGGGTGGTTAGGATCAAACTCAAGGGTCAAGTCTCGTCTCAAGAAGATGGCGACTTTCGCGCGTTTCTAAGTGAATTAGGAATTAGCTATGAGCCGCCAATGAGAGTACAAATGGCACTTTGGAGTTTGGAAGCGGGACAGTGCCCTGTAGATGTGATGCGTCGCTATCAAGTAGCGATAGTCTCTCACGGTAGTCCAGAAAGAGAGGAAATCGAGGCTTTTCGGCAACAGTTTGTCCGAGGTTTGGGCTACTGTCCAGAAACCTTGGCGTGATCCTGTTTGCGAGTAATGCCACTACAAAATTATTGGTTCATGGTGAGTCGGTATAGTAAGTCCAGCATTAGCTTCCCACCATGAACCACTGGCGTTAGCGATTCCTGGCTGCGGCAAGCTAGCTAGGCATAGCTTATCTCCCTAGGGATATTCGTCAGTAGTAGCGAAGTTACGAGCGTCAGCCAGAGTGTAGTTAGTTATTGCAATATTTTATTTATTACCTGTTAGCCATCACCATTACCAATTGAACAGTCGAAAGCTGCTGGAATATATTCTTGCAGCTTCAAGTTGTATCCGGCTACTGATGAAGTAGCCAGAGCTTCCTGGGAAACTTTAGCCCCAGTCAGATTTTTTGAAATTCGCTGACAGTAGACAATAGCAACATCGAATCGGCAAGGGTAATCTGCTTTTTCAGGGTACTGAGCTAAAAATATTTCAGCTGTACGCCAAAGTTTTGCTTGCTTTTGTGGGGTGATTGCGCTTCTTCCTCCAGCATCCCAATTGCCTGAACTGCGGGTTTTAACTTCTACAAATATCAAGATAGAGTCTTGAGTAAAGAGTCCTTTCCCTGCTCCCCCTACTCCCCCTGTCGCATCATATTGGGCTATTATATCGATTTCTCCCCAGCGGCAAGAAAAGCGACGGTGCAGAATTATCCAACCTGTAGATTGCAACCATTGGGCTACTAGGTCTTCTCCTAACTGACCAATATCAGGATAATGAGATGGAGGAAGGTTCGCCATTGACTAAAAATAGCATGAATTCAATGAATTCTAGGTTAAGCGATCGCACAGCGAGTAATACGCTCTGTTCATCCCGTTTGTCGGGGATGAAGGGTAAAACAGACTATCGGATTTGGGCAAGTATACTCAGCTTATTGCTTTGGGCAATAGTTGGGATCACGGCGTATGTGGCTTTGACTCCAACAGCTTTGGCACTTGAATATAATAAAGAAATTTTGGTTGAGGCTGATTTCTCAGGACGTGATTTAACAGACTCTAGCTTTACCAAAGCTAATCTCCGCCAGAGCAACTTCAGTCACGCCAATTTACGAGGTGTTAGTTTTTTTGCCGCAAATTTGGAGTCAGCAAATTTAGAAGGAGCAGATCTGACAAATGCTACTCTAGACTCTGCTCGCTTAATTAAAACAAATTTGACAAATGCGGTGTTAGAGGGTGCATTTGCTGCTAATGCTAAGTTTGATGGTGCGATGATTGAGGGAGCAGATTTTACCGATGTGCTACTACGTCAGGATGAGCAAAAAAAATTGTGCCAATTTGCTCAAGGCATTAATCCTACTACAGGACGAGACACGCGTGAGACGTTGTTTTGCCCATAAGAAGTGATAAATCATGGAGAGGTGTAATATTGCCCGCAGTTAACCCCACTTCTCCACAATTTGCTTTGATTGGGTTATATATGCAAGGATTACCTACTGGGATTCACGTACTTTTGGCGCTATTGGCAGCTTGTTTAAGTCGCACTGGAAAGAGAAATGCGATTAAAAACGCAATAGCGCAAAGGTTTCTCTGGGTTTAAAAAATTGAGCGTTAAAACAAAGGATTTATTGCGATCGCTGCTTTAATTTTTGGTAGGTGGCATACTAATATAGATCTAGGTGTAAATATACCTGATCAATTTCTAGTGATGCGGCCCGATGCGATCGCAATTTTGATATTAGTGAAATTAGCTGGTGTCCCCTATTTTTCAAGAAATCGCGATCGCCGTTAGTCAATATTCGCAGATCTACGCATCTACTATGCTACTATTTGCTTGATGTTATTACTAGCTTGTTATGTTCTTCCTTGAAGTTCAGCGTAGACAGACAACCTAGTGAGCTACACACGAGCCTATTAATTTCAAGCCGTAGTCGGCTGAAAAAGCCTCGGATATCCGCCTAAATACTTACCAAAGAAAAACCCTTGGGTATTTCCTAGTGGGTAAAGTCTTGATGCCTAGCCTTTCTTGGACAACGACTAATCGTTTATGAATGGACAGCCTTTAATTTTGGTTGTAGAAAAAAATCTACATGATTTAGAACTGCTTAATTCTCACCTAGGAATATTAAATTTTTCATGCATTTGTACCAAACAAGGGGTGAGGGCTGTGATCTTGGCACAAAATTATCAACCAGATTTAATTCTGCTAGATATGATACTGTCTGATTTAAGTGCAAACCAAGTTATTAATTATCTCAAACACAATCCAAAAACTGCTGCTATCCCAATCATTGCAGTAAAACCCTTAATAAGGCTACACGAGTACCCTTGTAAGATGATCGTAGGCTCTGATGACTGCATTACTAAACCCTATAATTTTAATCAATTAGAAGTGGTTATTTGCCGTCATCTCAATCAGATAAGTTTCTTACATTCGACTTAGGAATAGATTCGGGATTACGAACTTCAGGCAACTGATTTAAGATTATAATAATCCCAGTACGACCTGTTGCCAAATTTGTGTTTGTCATCAGGTCAATCACAGGTTGACTAATAATTTGTTCAATCAAACTTTTTAATTGTGGTTTAATTATTTTGTCTAAATATAATCGTATTTGTTCAGCTAGGCTATCATAACCTCCATTCAGCAGAGTTGTCTCAGCTTGGGTTACAGAGTTTTCTAAAGAAATGACGATTTCAGTATCAAAAAAATGGCAAATTATTTGACTAGGACGTTGACCCAGTTTTTCATGATATAAATTTCTGATCTGCTGCGATATTTCTCTTTCTAGTTGTCCAATAGTAGGTTGTATCATTATCGATTACAATCAATGCAAAATTCCAGTTTTTAGTAGTGAAATAAGAGTTGTTAATCTTTTACTATCTAGTAGAATATTCTTAGGATATTATTGCTATTGAATATTAAGTTTGCATTTCAATACAATGTATTCGCTATAGATTTTCCTCAAGCTCTTAAAGATTTAATCATGCCTGTAATGTCCGGTTAATTACTTCGCTGATGTCTTGGGCTTTTGAGTATTTGAATCAATAATTTGTTATTTGTCTCCTAATTTACTCAATGAGTATATCCCTCATCAGTTAGCAGGAAGATGAAAGGAAAAATCAGGTTATTCTCTATACTTCCTGTCAGTTTATTTTGTACCAAACAAGCGATCACCTGCATCTCCCAAACCGGGAATAATGTAGCCGTGTTCATCTAAATGGTTATCAATAGCAGCAGTATATAGAGGCACATCTGGGTGCATCTTACAGAAATGCTCAATACCTTCTGGTGCAGCGAGCAAGCAGACAAACTTAATTGATAAGGGATTAGTTGATTTGAGCCGTTCTACAGCGGCTACAGCTGAATTACCAGTTGCCAACATCGGGTCTACCACGAGCATATCCCGTTTGTCAACATCTTGAGGGACTTTGAAATAATACTCAACAGGAATCAGAGTTTTCGGATCGCGGTATAGACCAATATGTCCCACCCGTGCTGATGGAATCAACTCCAGCATCCCATCCAAAATTCCTTGTCCTGCACGCATTACCGAAACTAGCACCAACTTTTTATCAGTGGCAAGCACTGGCGCATTCATGGGGGCTAGTGGTGTTTTAATCGGTTCATATTTCAGTGGTAAATCCCGCGTTACTTCATAAGCTAACAGCAGACTAATTTCTTTGAGGAGAGTACGAAATTTTGTCGTGCTGGTTTCATCTCTACGCATCAGCGTGAGTTTGTGCTGAATTAATGGATGTTCAATTAGCGTTACTTGATTGTGCATATTTTAGTTATTTGTCGTTTGTCATTAGTAGTTATCAAATGATAAGAAGTCTGAGCGCCGGCTCCCGGCGAACAGAACTTCTCCTAAAGGAGACGCTGCGCGTAGCTTGCTTCCCCGAAGGGATACGGAGACTAATGACAGTTAGAATACAGTGCCATCACTTTCGATTTGGATAGGGGATTTACCACCCGTTCTGAGTTCAGCAGCAATTTTGCGCCCTGCTGTCCAGGTTCCCCCTTGCAGAATTCTTACTAGTGGTAGTTCTGCGGTACTCAGACCCAACTTTTCGCGCACTGTAACAGCGATTAGATCCAGTAAAATCACGGTGATGGCACGCCATTCAACTATAACTTCTGATGCTACCGAGTGGGGCGATCGCAAAATATCTGAATGTTTGACACTAATTAGTCCCAAGTCGAGACATAATCCCCCATTGCGATACTCTGGTAATCCAGTCAGGACATCTAAACCAGTAATTGCCAAACCCAGTTCTTGTAGTGGTTCCAACAAAGAGTATGTTAGCCATTGGGACAGTTTGTGAAAGGGAACTAAACCATCATCTGCAACCTCTGGATGTTGCCAAACATCACCGAGATTAACCCCAGCAACTTCTAATCTTCCAGGCCAGATATCACTCAATCCTTCCAGAACAGCACTGAAAACAGTCGTAGCTGCTAACTGCCCGTTTTGAGATTGATCCAAAAGATAATTTACCAAATTCCCTGGACGAGGGTTTTCATTGCCAAAAAGATGAGGTGAAGAGAGTAGAACTTGACCTAATTTTTGTAATAATTTCCACCGCCCAGAAATTCCCACCAGCGGATTTTCTGCATTTACCTGAAACCCATTTGCTAGTTCTGCTTCTGTAAATGCTTGTAATCTTTGAGTATCTACTTGCAGTAACTTCTCACGAGAAAAAGCCCCTTGACAAAACATCCGAAAACTGGCTATGGCTAACCCTTCTGATCGCCCCAAACTCAACCCAGTTTCCGGCTCATAATAATACCAATTATTTCCCGCACCTGCATCTAACAACACACTGACAATTGCTAAATCAAACTTAGCAGCAGCTTTAGCCAGAGGTGTTAGTCCTGCTAACTGACTATCTAACTGGGCTAATCGCGGCACATTCCCAGCCTCAAAATGCCGCCAACGACTATGAAACGGAATTTGTAAATCGGGGTATTCGCAGCGCATCACCTCAATTATATAATCTGCTACCCGTCCCAACTGCGTTAAATCACAACTAAAATGCCGCGACTCTCCCACACTCACCAGTGCAAACAGTTGCCCACAACGCTCCCGAATCGCATCTGGCGAATGAAGATATGCAATCAATTCTTTCTGCGCTCTCTGCGCCTCTGCGGTTTGTATTTCCACTCTCCACTCCCCCAGTCCCCCACTCCCTGTCCCTCAATCTACCAAGTCTCGCCCCTTCACCTCAGCCAAACCACCAGTATCCAATACATCCCCTGTCGTGTAATATCCAGCGGCTTTCTTCGCCTCAATTTCTACCCGTGCATCTTGGGGGATTAAATCCTCTGGGATGGGGATTCGTTCCACAATTTCAATTCCTGCTTCAGTTATGGCGTTGTACTTGATATTACTCATCGATATCATGCGGTCAATGCGGGTAATACCCAGCCAATGCAACACATCTGGCATTAGTTCTTGGAACCGTATATCTTCTACTCCCGCGACACATTCTGTGCGAGCAAAGTACGCATCAGCGCGATCGCCTCCTTCTTGACGCTTCCGAGCATTGTAAACTAGGAACTTCGTCACCTCTCCTAAAGCACGGCCTTCCTTGCGACAATAGACAATTACACCAACACCGCCTTCCTGTGCTGTTTGCACGCATACTTCAATTCCATGTACCAGATAAGGGCGACAGGTGCAAATATCCGAGCCAAACACGTCGGAACCGTTGCATTCATCATGTACGCGCACGGCTAGGGGTTTATTGGGATCGGCGATCGCAGCGATATCACCGATGATATACACTGTAACGCCCCCAATTGGTGGTAAAAAGACTTCCAAATCTGATCGCGTTACCAGTTCTGGAAACATCCCCCCAGTTTGCTCAAATAAAGCGCGACGCAAATCTGCTTCTGTGATGCCAAAGCGTTTAGCAATTCCCGGTAAATACCAGACCGGTTCAATTGCAGCTTTGGTAACTACCAAATCACCACCGGGCTTCATAATTTTGCCATCCACCTGCAAACGCCCCTTATCTACAGCATATTGCAATTCGGGCATATTGATGTGAGCTTGAGTGATGGCGATCGTTGGACGGATGTCATAGCCCTGTTGGTAATAGGATGCAAATACCTCAGATGCGATCGCTCCAAATGGGTCAATAGAGACGATCTTATCAGGATCAGCCCAGCTAGGGTAGGGGCCGATCCGCTCTACCGGGGATGTGTTCGTCAAATCCGCTCGGTGATCTGACTGCAAAGCACCACTAGCCACTGCTAAAGCACGATAAACAGCATAACTGCCAGAGTGAGTCCCAATCACGTTACGGTGTGCATGTTTAGTCAGCGTTGCAATAATGGGGCCGCGTTGTATGGGGTCGGCTGCTCCCCAGTTAATTGCGATCGGTCTAGGGCCAAAGCTACTAGGATGAGAAGTGAGAACAATATGCCTGGAAACGCTGTTTTGTTTTGGCATAATCATTTGTTTTTTTTACTATGTTTATATGAACTATTTGTCACTAAGTATCTGTCAACTATCTATAGTCACTTTTTATTTTTAAAGTTTTGGTATTTTAATAATCAGTCAGTTATAACCTTACATCCTGAGTAAAGTATTAATAATATTGGTAAATATAAAAAATAGCACATCAATTACCTGATTAGCAATGTTGCAAAAGAATTTAAAGATGACTTTAAAAATGACTTATGAGATATATTTTGTGAGAAAGTTGATAGTAAAGATAAATCACCCAACTTGAAATTCATGGATTCTTTATCTATTAATTCCTTACTTGAAGAGTTGAAAAATCCCGATGTCATAGTCCGCGAGCAGGCAACCAGAAAACTTTGGCGGATCTGGTTTCAGCAAAAGGGAATATATGGGCTAGAAAGAATCGACCACAGTCAAAAATTACTAGATGCGGGGGAGATTACTGAAGCTGAAGCAGCTCTAACAGAGCTAATTAAAGACCAGCCAGATTTTGCAGAAGCTTGGAATCGACGAGCTTTTCTCTATTACAGTATTGGTAATTATCGAAAATCTCTCTCGGATTGTCAGAAAGCAGTGCAGTTAAATTCAATACATTTTGGTGCGCTTCACGGTATGGGCTTGTGTTATGGGGCACTAGGAGATTATGGTAAAGCTATCCAAGCTTTTCAACGCGCTCTAGAAATCCAGCCCTATTCACTAGTGAATCAAAAGTTGATTCTAGAATGTACATTTAGAATCAGCTAAAACAGCAGATAGGAGAAAGCATTTTATTGTTTTATGAATCTGTTTCCACCCTCATCAACAGCAATTCATCCCCTTAGTCGCCGCAATCTTATTCAATACAGTTCTGTCTGCATTAGTAGCAACATCAGGGCTACTTGTAGCAATTACAACCAAGTATTAACCACCAGTTCTCATCTGGATAAAGTTACATTTGGTACAAAGTGGATAGTAAAAGCTAAACACGGCGAATTTTATCAAGCGATTGCCACTGATACTTACAAAAACCACAGTTTAAATGTCACTATTAAAATGGGTGAACCTCAAGTTTCCAGTGGTACTCAATTTTTGATGGGGGATGCGGTAGATTGATTTATGGGTTATTGCAGTGATGTTGTGAACGCCATAGCGCAAGAAATTCCCTAAATTAGGGTAGCAGCAATCTCCTAGAAAAATCCCCAGTGTCTTATCGCCCATCCCAACACAGTAACTAAAACCTTTGCCGAACTCAAAGGCAAACTAATTTATATTATTGTTGCTAATATCAGCTATTGGTCTTTACTCCAAACAAGTCATCTGAAAAATATTAAGAGGGAAAAAAAGAGCATAAAAAAGATGAGCAATTCATGCGATCGCACAACCAACAAAACAAAGATCTTAGAGCTACTAACAGCTCACACTTTACCAGCTTCGGATTAGTGTGAGTAGTTTATTAATCTTTGCTGCAAAACTTGTACAGAACCAATCGCAATCTGAATCAGAGGCCAACCTATTAAACAAATGAACGCGGCTTGACGAGTTTTAATATCTAAACCTTGGCGGACTGCTAGGATTACCGCCAGCAAACTCCATACTGCCAGTATTAACTCTATCGGTCGTCCCAGTAAAGGAATTAGAGTTAAAAAATTTAGCACTTGTGGTGCATAGGCAAAACCAATGGGATTAAGTAAATCTCCATAAGTAGGGTCTATTGGCTTTAACCACTGCCCAATTTTCCAAATCGAGAACGTCCACAAATAGTAACCTGCTACAATACTTAGGGCATCAATCAAAAGCGCTACTAATAGTATAGGGAGTGTAGCACGATTAATTAACAAAATTGCAGCACTTCCCAAAGCGTGAGAAAAGGCTGCCAAAATTACGATAGTTAAAGCTATTCGACGACTTTTTCGTGTATTCCGAGTATTTTTGTAGAGGCTGGAATTAAGCGTCAAGGCGTTTTTAAGCGTCTTACGAACTCCCAGTTTTACTTCTTTATTATTAATGCGAACTTGCTTATCGCTCACGATGGATGAAAATAAGTGAAAGAATTTCATTATATGAAACACAATATAGGTAACATTTTAATCTTTTTTTAATAAGAGTTTGCTAATGCAATGCTTCAATTTATTGAGCGGCTACTAGTATGGCTACGAGGTGAAACCTTAAAGCTGCTATTGTTAGCAGGGGTATTACTTCTTGTCTGGGGAACGCTATCGCCTGTGGGAACATTAGTGTGGTGGCTAAGTCAAAGTGCCGGAAGTTTGGGGTTGAACAAGAACCAACGCAAGTTACCATCTGGAGTAAACACCAAGCGGTACCGTGTAGGAGGTCGCTCTACCGAAGCTGTTAAATCTACAAAAATTGACTGCTACCTTATTTATCTACCAGGAGTCGGAGATTTTTCTGCCAATGAGGTAACTCCTGGCGAGGAATTTTTTCTCAAACATCTCATAGAACTTCATCCCAACTGTGTAGCGGTTTCGGATGTGTTCCCCTATTCAGTTGCTAATGAGAGTTTGGGAGGGCAAAGATTATTGGCTCCCTTGTGGCGTGCTGCTAAGGATGCAGACGGTTGGCTATCCAATGCAGATATTCTGATTAAAATTCGCAATCTTTGGCGGTTTGCCATTTCTGCGGATGAACGCTACGGCCCTATTTATAATCTGGGTATTGCTAATGCGATCATTGATCGCATGAATGCTGCACATCCGATGCCGCAATCCTCCAACCAACCTCTCAAGCTAGTTTTAATTAGCACTAGTGGTGGAGCACAGGTGGCACTTGGAGCAGTTTCCTACCTTGAACAGAGGCTTAATGCAGAGCTTTTTGTAATTTCGGTTGGAGGTAGCTTCGATGGAAACACTGGTTTTGATGAGGTTGACCACATGTATCACCTCCAAGGTCGTCGAGATTGGGTCGAGGACATTACCCGCTTACTGTTTGCCTCGCGTTGGCCTTTGACGGTTGGCTCTCCCTTTAATCAAGCCCGTCGTGAAGGGCGTTACACTGTTCAAGTTAGCGGCCCTCACGCTCACGATGGAGCAGAAGGCTATTTTGGTCAAGCATTTGTAGGAACGAGCAAAACCACTTACGTTGAATTAACGCTACAGAAAGTTAATCAACTCCCTATTTGGTCTAACCAACAAGGTGATTAAGCTCATCCCCCGGAAAACAGCGCTCTTTATTTTAGGTCAAGGGTCAAGGGTCAAAGGTCAAAGGTCAAAAGTCATTGGTCATTAGTAAACCGTATTCTTCTTCCCTATTCCCCATACTTCTCTACGAGAGGCTGCGCCAACGACTTCTCTACTGAAAGGCTACGGGTAGCTTGCTTCCCCGTAAGGGTACACTCACCTATTCCCCAGTCCCTCACTTAACAAAAATTAGGGTGTGACAGCCGCTCAACTGGTTAAAATTTCGTCAGAGTGGAGATAGAAGTTTTTATCTCACTTTTTCATAAAGCTTAAATGACTCAAATATTTGCAGCCCCAACCCAAATAGACCACTATGTCTGTGTTGCTAAACTTGCAGATGTTCAGGCAACGGGTAGTTTATTGGTTAAGAGTGAAAAACATACTATTGCTTTGTTTTACTCAGATAATCAAGTCTATGCAATTGATAATCGTTGCCCTCACATGGGTTTTCCGCTCCACGGCAGCACGTGCAAAGATGGCATTATTACCTGTCCCTGGCATTATGCCCGCTTCGACCTCGCCAGTGGCGGAACTTTTGACTCTTGGGCAGATGATGTGCCTTCCTTTTCTGTAGAAATTCGAGATGGGGAAGTTTGGGTAAATCTAGATCCCCCAGTTGACCTCCATGCTCATCATTATCAGCGTCTTCAAGATGGCTTAGAACAGAGTATCTCGTTAGTTATTGCTAAATCAACGATCGCCTTACTAGATATGGGAGCAGATCCCACTAAACCATTTCAGATGGGACTCGAATTTGGCACTCGTTACAACAAAGCATTGAAGTCAGCTATCCCTTAATATCCAGAATTGACTGCTGGTTTGTTTGATTTGTCCGCCTACTAAATCGAAAAACAGTTGAGGATAATACCACTTTTATTATTCTAGATTGTAAACCGTCAAAAGCTTTGTCTAGTGAAGGTTATAGCTATATCCACCATTGAAAAAACTCATTAGCTGAAAAAATGCTATGAGTACATTTTCTTATATTTGAGCAATGTCAAATTTTCATGACTTTGTTAAAGCATAGTTCATCATATCGTAGTGGCTTTAGGAATCCGAAGGGCATTCTGACTGAACCTAATTGAATTAAGAGTGTTGCTGAATTGAATACGAAACTAAAAATTAACTTTTCTCAACTCTTACTCTCTGCGACTCTGCCTTGAAAAGTTATGATCGCGATGCGGGTCTTACTGCCCAACTGTTCTTTCAGAACGGTTGCCTTGTGTCCTTCTTTGGACACAAGGGAGAGGCGCGAGGCTTTGCGCCTCTCGGCAGCGATAAAAACTATCGCCGGGAGCCGGCGCACCCTACGGAAAGCAAGCTACATACTTTTCGCTGCGCCTCTGCATGAACCAAATTTATATTTCCACTCAGCAACGCCGAATTTTTTACAAAATGTACTTGCCTTTTATAGTTAACCATGCAACACTGCTATATTATGAAGAAAGTACTAAATCTCTACCGACTTACAGTAGTTAACTTAAACTGATCTTGTTACTACCAAGGTAGTTATTTTGTAAAAGTGCTTGCCAGATAAGGCTTTAATATTAAGCAGACTCAACAGAACTTAAGGAGAAGCAATGTTAATTCAAAAATGTTGTTGTCCAGTTGACTGAAAAATCACTGGCTTAAACTCTTACTCTCTGCGCGAGACTAGCTCATAATTTCAATCAGCAATGCCAAAGATTGAATCTTGGGAATTGGGCGAACTATACCTCATCGTGTCGCAACTGAATTCTGCTTTCACCATTGTCCAATTCCCATTTCCTCATCCATCCATACTCACCATAAGGAGAAAAATAGATAATGGTGCAACTATTAGTTAAAGAAGAATCCAAACATTGGATTAATGTTGCTACTTCTTTATCTACGGAATTGGCAGCCACCGCAGTGGAAAGAGATAACAAGGCAGGGCTGCCAGATATAGAAATCCAACGGTTGCGAGAAACTGGTTTACTACCTTTGGTTGTACCAAAAGAGTATGGTGGTATTGGTGCGACTTGGGCAGAAGCTTTAAAAATAGTCCAAGAACTCTCGAAAGCAGATGGTTCAATTGGACAGTTGTATGGCAACCATCTTAATTTAACTGCCTTGGCTCATGTTTCGGGAACACTAGAGCAAAAGGAAAAATATTATCGGGAGACTGCAAAGAAAATTTTTTTTTGGGCTAATGCCATTAATACCAGAGATAACAGACTAAAAATTACTCCTGATGGAGAACACTTTCGCGTCAGTGGCGTGAAAAGTTTCGGTACAGGTGTCGCCATTGCAGATTTACGTGTTTTTTCTGCCGTTCAAGATGGTGTGGAATTGCCGTTATTGTTCGTCATTCCCAAAGATAGGACTGGTATTGTGTCTAATCAAGACTGGGACAATATTGGGCAAAGGCGCACGGATAGCGATACATTCACTTTTGACGATGTTGTAGTAAAAAAAGATGAAATTTTGGGATATCCTCATCCTCCTGATGGTGCTTTTAGTACATTTTTGGGAATCATCGCCCAACTGACGAAAACCTATGTTTATTTGGGAATTGCCGCAGGCGCATTAGAGGCAGCTAAACAATACACTATTACTCAAACAAAACCTTGGATTACGTCTGGTGTTGATAGTGCTACTCAAGACCCCTATATTTTGCATCACTATGGAAACTTGTGGACAGAACTGCAAGCAGCAATTAGTTTAGCTGACAAAGCTGCTACCCAAGTGCAACAAGCATGGGACAAAGAAGTTAACCTAACTATTGAAGAGAGGGGAGAGGTAGCAATTTCCGTTTTTGCAGCCAAGGGTTTTGCTACTCGTGTTGGTTTGAATCTCACTACAGGTATTTTTGAAGTTATGGGAACTCGTTCTACAGGGACTAAATACGGCTTTGACCGTTACTGGCGAGATTTACGTACTTTCACGCTTCATGACCCTGTAGATTATAAATTGCGCGATATTGGCAATTGGGTACTGAATGAAGAATTACCCTTAGTCACACAATATTCCTAAAGGTTCCGCCATAGTAAACGTTTAATCGGTCATTGGTCATTGGTCATTAGTCATTAGTGCCAATAATGAAATGAGTTAAATCTCACCCATTCGCTGTTAGGCGTCCTCGTTCGCGTTGCATAGCAAAGAGTAGGCGCAGAAGCGCAGAGATGTACAGTTATGAATCAGAGAAAATCCAAAGTTATTGTGAGTGCAGCTAGTAGACGGTCTTTTTTGTTACACACTAGTATCTTTACTGCAAGTGGTGTTGTAGCAGGGGCAATAGGTTTAAAGTTTTCTGCTCAAAAAGGTCAGGCACAAGAGCAGATATCTTCTGCTAAGAACAAGTTTACGGAAAAGGCTTATCACATACGTGTTGCCGCAGCCGAGGCTAATCGTCAAATTCCTATTGCGTCCAATCCTACTAATGGTGATGAGGGACGGTATCCTAATAAAATTGGCTCTGATACTAAGGGACTACCACACAACAAACAGGGTGAGGTTGACCTAAAAGCTTATGACTCTTTGACTAAAGCAGTAACAACCCATGATCATGATGACTTTGAAAAGGTCATTTTGGGTGGAACCAGAAAATTGGTTAATGCTCAGGGACCTCTCGCGGCCAGTTTAGAAGGATGTCATGGAGAGCAGGTAGCAGTACCGCCGCCACCAACTCTAGCTAGTTCAGAACGGGCTGTAGAAGCTGTTGAACTTTATTGGCAAGCCCTATTGCGGGACGTACCTTTTCATAAATTACAGAACAACACTGACGAACCTCTGGTATTGACAGCTGTTGAAGAACTTAATCAGCTTTTAACGTTCAAAGGGCCAAAACAAAATGGACGTGTCACCCCCCAAACTCTATTTCGTGGTACTGTCACCTACGTTGATCAAAATGACAAATCTGGCAGGACAGCAAAACACGTAACTCCGCCAGGGGTATTAGTGGGGCCTCACATCTCCCAGTTTGCATTGTTGAATATTCCTTGGGGCGTTCAGTTTATTCCGCCTGTGATTCGGACGGCTTTACCTGGTAATGATTTCCTCACTGATTATGAAGAATGGCTGAATGTGCAGAATGGCGGTACTCCTAGAGCTATTCAGTATGACCCAGTGCGTCGTTACGTATCGACAATTCGTGACTTATCAGAATTTTCCCATGCACCGGGGGCGGCATTTTCTGGCGCTGCTCTCATTTTGGGTAGTAGTCCCAACGCTAACGACCCTTTAAGTAGTGGAATTGGCGCACCGTTTAATTCAGGTAATCCCTTTATTAAATCAAAAACCCAACAGGGGGGCAATGGGTCATTTGCCCTCGGACATTTAGAAGCCTTACTGTCCTTGGGTAGATCCCGCGCTATTAGAGCTGCTTACTGGCAGAAGTTTTATGTACACCGCACTCTGCGTCCAGAGGCTTATGGTGGGCTAGTCCATAACAACATTGTCAATAAAACTAAATATCCGACTCATAGAGACATATTAAACTCCCAAGCTTTAGCTCGGAGTTTCAGTAAATTTGGTTCTTATCTCTTACCGCATGGATACCCAGAAGGCTCACCCATCCATTCATCTTATGTTGGTGGCGCAGCCTCTATTGCTGGTGTCAGTGCCACATTGTTAAAAGCATACTTTGACGAAGATTTTGTCATCCCTAATCCTGTAGTCCCTGATCCTAATGACCCCACTAAGGTAATTCCCTATACAGGAGAGCCTTTAACTGTGGGTGGAGAATTAAATAAACTGGCAGCTAATTATACTCTTGGTCGTGGTCATGGTGGTATTCACTGGCGCACAGATGGTTCTGCTGGCATAGCTTTGGGTGAAGAAATTGCCATCAGCATCCTGAAAGATGAAAGGTTGGGTTACAACGAAAAATTTAATGGCTTCACATTCACAAAATTTGATGGGATGAAAGTCACAGTTTAAATTTTTAATTTCACAACTTATTTGATAATTAGAGGTGAATTAATTCATGAAAGATTTTAGAAAACAAATTGCATTCTGGAACAACCGACGCATCACTCGTCGTCACGCTTTATTTGCTTTTGGCTACAGTTTAGTATTATCCACTACATTATTTAGTTGCAGCAATTCACCTAATAATTCTCAGCAACAAGCAGTTTCATCAGCTTCTAATGTAGCTAGTAGTAGTAATACTACTGCTGATAAAGTAATTAGAATTGTCCGCTCTAAACAACTTACTGCCCTAGCCGTCTTAGAACAAAAAGGTATTCTAGCAGAACGATTAAAACCTTTAGGATATAGGGTAGAGTGGCCAGAGTTTGCTGCCGGGCCACAACAATTAGAAGCTTTAAATGCAGGCGCACTTGATATTGCCTACACAGCCGAATCTCCTCCTGTTTTTTCTCAAGCAGCCGACGCACCTCTTGTATATCTAGCGGCTAATTCTTCTGATGGTCAATCAGTTTCACTGTTAGTCCCTAAAAACTCTCCTATTCAAAGTGTCAAAGATTTAAAAGGGAAAAAAGTAGCTTTTCAAAAAGCATCAATCGGTCATTATCTGATACTTAGAGCCTTAGAAAGAGAAGGTTTAAAGCTCAGTGATATAGAATCAGTCTACCTACCACCTCCAGATGCTAATGTGGCATTTAGTCAAGGTAGAGTAGATGCTTGGTTTATCTGGGAACCATTTGTTACAAGAAATGTTCAAAATAACACGGGACGTGTTTTAACTGATGGTGGGAATGGTTTGCGAGATACTAACAACTTTATATCCACAAACCGCAAATTCTATGAAGAAAATCGAGAGGTCATCAAAGTCTTTTTAGAAGAAGTACAAAAAGCCCAAAATTGGGCAAAAAATAACCCTAAAGAAATTTCCCAATTACTCTCTGCAACAACTCAACTTGATACACCTACGTTAGAGATTATGCACAAAAAGTATGATTTTACCCTGATTCCAATTACCGCAGCAATTATTAATAAACAACAAGAAGTTGCTGACAAATGGTATAGCCTAGAACTCATACCTAAGAAGGTAAATGTGAAAGATGGCTTCTTGACTCCTGAACAATATGCCGAAATTACTCCTCAAGAAGTGCTTGCAAAAAAATAATATTTGGGATGTTAACTATTAGTTGTTCTTTAGAAATTGTGGGAGATTTTAACAATCACTTATGTCTACACTCACTTTAACTAACTTTCAAATTACTGACCTTAATGCACCTCTAGGCGCTGTAGTAACTGGACTGGATGCTAGTCAGCCGATTAAACCGGAAGTCATCTTACAACTGAAACAAGCATTACTTGAACACCACATCCTTATCTTCAAAAACCAAAACCTGACCGATGAGCAATTCTTAAACTTTGCTTTTATTTTTGGTTCTCTATTTGTCCCACCAGATAACATCCCAGTTCTTGCTTCTCAACCAGGAGTCACACCCGTAATAATTCCTGTTTCTAATGTTGATGGTGGCTATACTGGGACTGGTGAACTAACTTTTCATTCTGATCATAAGTGGACTCCTTATCCTTCTAGTGGTTCTTTACTCTATGCTTTAGAAGTTCCCTCGGAAGGTGGAGATACTTACTGGTTAAATCTGAATTTGGCTTATGAATCTCTTGATGAGTCTATAAAGCGTCGAATAGCAGATTTGCAGTTGATTACATACAATCCGTTTTTAAATAAACCAAATACACCTCGTTCTAAATACCGTCTAGACAAGAGTATTCCCCTAATTAGTCCTGTATTTCCTCACCCACTAGTACGAACACATCCAGAAAGTGGGAAAAAGATTTTATATTTGGATTACGCCACAGAAGTGGAAATTATTGGTTTAGATCCGCAAGAAGGATCTGAATTAATTGAACATCTGCGATCGCATTTACATCAACCTCAGTTTTATTATCAACACAAATGGTCTGTAGGCGATATTGTCTATTGGGATAATCAAGCGACTTTACATTATCGTCAAGCATTTGACCCCAATCAACGCCGGGTGATGAAACGGATAAGTTTAGCGGGTAGCCGTCCATTTTGAGGAAAAATCCCATTTCAAAAATTCCATTTATTTGAAAAGATAATTTGAGCTAGAAGAACCCCGTTTTCTTGAATAAACCGGGGTTTTTACTTTGTGATGATTTAAATTTTATTGATTGAGAATATTTGAATTATACCTTCAAAATTATTAACGCTAACTATTCATATTTTTGACGAACTTAGATAATATATAATATAATCTACACTAAGATTATCGAGTTATCGTTCTTTTGTTTAATTGAAGGCAGAAATCAAAATGGCATTAGCTCAACACATCAATATCCAAGACGCTAAAAAAGTAAATAATTATTTTTTGTTGAAGATATTACAACTTGGTACAGATTTGTTAAAGCAGCTATGGTGGCACACTAAAGCGTATACGACAGTTTTCGGTATTATGTTGTTGACCTTTGCCAGCCTCGTATTTTTATATATACATTATTTGTCTGGGAAAAAGTTGACTCAATTTTTTCAAAATGAAACTGTTGTAGAACAAAAATGACTATATATAAAAGATTGCAAATTACATCTTATCTAGCTCACAATTGGTTCGGATTCTATCAGGTGATCGCTTGGCGTGCCATCTTTTCTGCTACTTGGAGTTGATGACATTGTTCTAAACAAAATGCCACCATGCTATATAAATAATGTTATTGGGGATTGCTAGGTAAAACTTTCCGAGCAATTTCCAGTAATTTTTCTTTATTGCCTATATAAAAATAGTGATACTGTCCCTGCTGTACGGAAATCAAATCACGGGGAAATTGATTGCCAATCTCTTCATGAGTGGCGATCACTTCACTACCTCAATCTCTTGATTTGCTCAAGCTGAAATTGCTTGCACATATAACTGTTCTCTGGCGGTAATCTTAATGCAATGCTGTTGTGCAGTTTGCACATATGGTAAAGCTCACTGCCAAGCTTTGTTATTTTCTTGGATGAGATAATGAGCAGCCGCATAAGCATGAGCTAATACACAAGTGGAATCTGCCGCAATTGCTTGTAAAACTGCTGTTTCTGCACCTTTGCCATAGCAAAGTGCTGATCGATAAAATAGTTAATAGCTGCGATCGCCTGGGCTGAATCTGTCGTAACTACTAATCCTTGTGCATCTTTAAAGCATGATCAATTCCTTGCAGCAAGATTTGTGAAGCAAACTATAAACTACGGTAAGTCTATATAAATAATGGGCTTGAAAGCCAGAGTATGTCATATCTACCAAAAAACCGCAAGTATTAAACTACTGTAACTTTACCAATTAACCGTGTTTACTTTTGTAAAGGTATTGCTTTGCTCAACTGGCTGTGCGATAGTCTAAAAGTAATTCAAATAATACGGTAATTTGATAGAATTACCGTATTTAAACAACCAGGAAATATTGCAGCTACTCTGACATAATCATGCAGCTACTTTGGTTTATTCCGACTCACGGTGAAGGGCGCTACCTTGGTACTGCCATAGGCGGGCGGGCAGTCAACTTTGATTACTGGCGACAGATTGCCCAGGCAGTAGATCATTTAGGTTTTACAGGCGCATTACTACCTACAGGTCGTTCATGTGAAGATGCCTGGGTTTTGGCATCAACTTTAGTAACACATACCAAGCAAATGAAGTTTTTGGTGGCCATACGTCCGGGGTTGATGTCGCCGGGAGTAGCAGCAAGGATGGCAGCAACATTTGATCGCATTTCTGGCGGACGATTGCTGATTAACGTGGTTACAGGTGGCGATCCGGTGGAATTGGCAGGGGATGGCTTACATCTTTCTCATGACGATCGCTACAGATTAACAGATGAGTTTTTAGCAGTGTGGCGACAGATAGCAGCCGGAGAAACTGCCGACTTCCAGGGAAATCATCTGAATATCCAAAGTGGTAAACTGTTATTTCCCACAATCCAGAAACCTCATCCGCCTCTGTGGTTTGGAGGTTCTTCCCTGATTGCTCAAGAAATTGCAGCCAAACACGTAGATGTATATTTAACTTGGGGCGAACCACCAGAACAAGTTGCCCAAAAGATTGCCTCTGTACGCCGATTAGCAGCAGCCCAAGGGAGAACATTACGTTTTGGGATTCGTCTCCACGTCATTGTGCGGGAGACTGAAAGCCAAGCCTGGGATGCAGCTAATGATTTGATTCGTTACGTAGATGAAGATGCGATCGCCAAAACCCAACAAGCCTACGCACGCATGGATTCCGAAGGACAACACCGCATGAAAGAATTACACAACGGCTCTCGTGAAGCCTTAGAAATTAGCCCGAATTTATGGGCAGGAATTGGCTTAGTGCGTGGTGGTGCTGGCACAGCCTTAGTAGGCGATGCCGATACTGTTGCTCAGAGAATGCTGGAATATCAAAAATTAGGTATCGATACCTTCATCTTCTCTGGTTATCCTCATTTAGAAGAAGCATATCGGGTAGCAGAATTACTTTTCCCTCATTTACCCCTAGACAATCAGCCAATACTAGAACCGCAACTATTGAGTCCCTTTGGCGAAGTTGTAGCCAACCAAGAATTCCCCAAACAGCAAATCGCCACCGTAGATTAAAAAACACTCCGCGTACCTCTAGCTTGAAAATGGAGGTGGAGGAGATAGGCAAGAGAAAGTGGCTGTAGGGGATACATTTTTCGTACAGCAAGAGAGTTGACAAACAATAACGGTTCTTCAATTAAGAAACAATTGCAATCTCAGTAAGGGATACTTGAAAACCGAGTTTCTCTAATTGCTTAACTAAACGTTTTTTCTTGAGTTGTGGTTTTTCGAGACGGTCAAAGTAAGAAACACCCAGTTCGGAGTAAGGAGTATTGCGTTGAATCAGATGGTAAGCAATCACTAAAATCGAATGAGCAACATCAACCGCAGCGCGTTTAGCCCCACGTCGTGCACTGAGACGACGAAACTGTGCAGCTAGATAAGTGTAACGACCTGCAATGCTAATCGGAGTTTTGAAAGCCTTGATGAAGTTGAGGAAATTTTAATTCAACGTTGTCGTCAAATTATTGACCAGCCTGATTTTGTATATGGCTTAACCAATTTTCACTGGTGGCCCAAATTAGCGACTTAATTATGGGCAATTTGCCGAACATGATATCAATCGCTAACACAAACCACAACAGTAAAATCTGCACCTGCTTCCATAACATCTGTAACAGACAACGTTAGACATTTACTAGCAGCCAATGAGTGTATTGAATGTAACTTAATAGGAGAAAAACTCAAGGATACAAACCTACAAAATGCAAATTTAGAGAATGCGAACTTGTAAGGTGCTGATTTAAAACGATCAAACTTACAAGGAACTAACTTGCAAGGTGCAAATCTTCAAGGTGCTGATTTAAGCAAGGCAAGCATCATAGGCGCAAACTTAGAGAATGCGAACTTATTTGATGCGGATTTAGAAAAGGCCAATCTCACGGGAGCGAATATAGTCGGAGCAAACTTCCAAGGGGCTGATTTGGAAAAAGCGATCGCACCACTAGGATTAACGACTCAATGAAAAAAGCCTAGTTATGGCACAAAAAACCTAAGTGAATATCTCTCTTTTTGACCCCGATTACCACCCTTGGTAGTTGGGGTTTTGTTAATTTACTAGATGAGATATCCACTTAAAGCTAAAGTATTAATGGCTCATTTGCAATAATTGATGTGCGCGAGTGTCTTCATTATTCATAACTTGTTGTAGTACTGCTTCTCTAATATTTACAAATACTTCACTAGCTCTGTCTCGTGGACGCGACAATCTTACAGGTAAATCTAACGCAACCCGTCCTTCTTCAATTACTATCACTCTGTCTGCCAGCGCCACAGCTTCCTCTACATCATGGGTAACTAAAAACGCCGTAAAGCCTCTCTGTTGCCACATATCTTCGATTAAATGTTGCATTTCTAAGCGAGTTAACGCATCCAATGCTCCTAAAGGCTCATCAAGTAGTAATAGTTGTGGTTGACTCACCAAGGCTCTAGCTAATGCTACTCGTTGTCGTTGTCCTCCAGATAACACGTAAGGCCATTCACCAGCTCTATCTTTGAGTCCGACTTGTTCTAATACCCGCGCAGCTTTTGCACGCCAATTTTCTTGCAAACCCAGACCTACATTATCTATCACACGTTTCCAAGGTAGTAACCGGGGGTCTTGAAACATCACTCTTACGGAATGACTAAGCTTACGTAGTGGTTCTCCATCTAATAATATGCCGCCTGTAGTAGGTTTATCTAACCCAGACACTAGGCGCAGTAAGGTACTTTTACCGCAACCACTACGCCCCACAATAGCAATAAATTCTCCTGGTGCTACTTCTAGATTTATTGAGTTTAAGACAGTTTTATTTCCAAAAACTTTGCTTAAACCCAAAATATTGAGTTGTGAGCCTTGTATACTTAAAACCATATAACTTTTTCCTTGCTGAGAGATTTTCGAGTGATTAAGTTACTGAAGTTTGGATTTTTTGCCATCAATTAATAAAGGTCAAAGATTAAAAATTTGTTTAATTTTTGACCTAAGCTTTTACCCAGCAGATGTGTAGTTAGGATTCCATGATAAAAATTTATTTTCTAGAGCTTTGGCGATGGAATTTGCTAGTTTACCTAACAGTGCATAGATGATAATACTTAACACCACAACGTCTGTTTGCATAAACTCACGGGCATTCATTGCCATATAACCAATGCCTGAATCTGCTGCAATTTGTTCGGCGACAATTAAAGATAGCCACATAATACCCAAGGAAAAGCGGACACCAATTAAAATTGAAGATAAAGCTCCTGGAAAAACAATTTGCCACAAGAGTTGAGATGTTTTTAAGCCATAAACTCTACCCATTTCAATGAGTTGAGGATCTACACTACGAATTCCATGATAGGTATTAAGGTAAATTGGAAAAAACACACCTATAGAAACTAGAAATAATCTAGCTTGATCGCCAATTCCAAACCATAAAATTACTAGGGGAATTAATGCCAAGTTGGGAATAGTACGTAGCATTTGCAAGGAACTATCTAATAATTGTTCTGCAATGCGAGAAAATCCGGTGAGTAATCCTAAAATAAAGCCAATTCCACCACCAATGATAAAACCAGATATAGCGCGTGTGGCACTGATTCCCATGTGTTGGAAAAGCTCTCCAGTTGAAGCTAACTTAAATGCCGTAAAAACTACGCTACTTGGTGCTGGAAGAATTCTGCTGGAAAGTAAACCAGTTCTGGAAGCAATTTCCCAAAGTAGTAGCACTATAAAAGGCACTATCCAAGGGATGATTTTATTAGCGAATTTGTTGTTGAATACTGCTTCTAGGGATTTTTCGCTACTTTTAATCTTTTTGAGGGTAATAGTCATAATTAACCTGTTAACTGTTTTACAAATTTCTTATTGACAATTATTTCTTTAATAAGACGGAGTACCTATGGTGCTATAACTTTTGGTTCTATCCAGATAGTGGCAGAAATTCGTCAAGAATAAATCAAAAAGATTACCCTGTAAATTGTGTACGTTGAGACTAAATACTATAAATCGAGCGATTTGCCGTAGATTATAAATGATCGTACATGAATTTACGTAAAAAGCAAACCCAAATAAACTTTTCTAGATTTTAAGAGGCTTCCAATTCAAAAAATCTCCAATTTGCAGGATACGTTAGGACGATAGTCTATGACGCACTATCAGCCCTGAAATAACGGTGGGTTAGCGACAGAGCAACCCACCCCATATCTATTGATCATCCCTAAAACCGATAGACAGTACGAATCCATGCAAATAAACTATCAGGATTGTTGGCATTTGAATCTGGTGCAGTCACCCAGATAAAACCCGGCGTAATGTCAATCTTGTCACTGATTCTATATTGATAGAATCCTTCAACATGCAAGGAAGTATCTTTGTCTGCTTGTCCTAAACCTGCTCCTAAATCTACATTATTGCTGAGACTGGTAAGTTTTGGTGCCATACCCACAAACAATCCTCCTAAACTTCCCTCCTTCCCAAGATCCGGGAAAGCCAGTCCTACCGCCCAATCCATAGCACGTCCATCGCCACGCCCTAAATAGCGGTGTGCGCCATAACTTACCCAACCATTGATAGCAAACCTGGGACTAAATTGATAAAAAGCTTGGACACCATAAAGATTAGCTACAGTTCCCGTTCCAGCCACGGTGCTATTAACCAAGTTACTCCCTGCTGCTGGCCCAAAGTTAGTTCCACTTAAACCTCTGGCGTTTGGTGGACTATAAGTATTGACGTAAGTTAGAGCCACTCGAAAATTATTCTGAGGACTGGTATATAGTATCTGTCCTAAAGCTAAATATCGACCTGTGAGGAAGCCAGTATTGTCTCCAGGGTTGTTAGCATTAGGTGCACTGTAAGCTATTCCCAGTTGGAACTGTTTATTTAATCTATGGAGTACCGCTATTCCGCCACCACTATCTCCATATTGATAGACTAAAGCTCGTCGTGAGAATCGGGAAATCCCATTAGAACCAGTTGTTAAACTACTTTCAAAGTATGGATTAATCGGTACAGTAAAACCTAGTTCATTAGCTCCATCAGATAAGGCGTAAACATTGACTTGAGTATTTGAACCTACTGGAAACCGATAACGCAGACCAGTAAGACTAAAATCGTTGCGTGGTCTTGTAATATTGGCGTTATCAGCCGTTCTGCCATCATAAGTACCTAATAATCCAGCTCTTGTTTGTCCCAATGATTCAATATTTCCACCCCCCATTGTTATGCCTAGTGAATCTTTACCTGTAAAGCTGGCATTCAATCGCAAAGTTAATGAATCTTGCAGTGTGGCTACGCGGGGTGCTGGCGTTCCAGTTACAACATTATTACCGGCTAGAAGTGAGCCAAGGACAATCTGCGCTCGACCTGTGAGTTTAACTGTAGTAGAAAATTGTTGTGATTCGATGACTCCCAGTTTTGCCTCTGCTGTATCAATTCGTTTTTGCAGTGCAGCTAGTTCTGTGGAAAATTCCTCTTTTAGCTTCTTGATTGTATCTAAGTCTTCTGTTTTGATTAAGTCTGCTGTAGAACTAGCGATTATCTGATTGATTCGGTCTAAAGCAGTATTTAGACCAGCCGCAAATTCATAGCGTGTCAGGGCGCGATCGCCTTTGAATGTACCATCTTTATAACCCGCGATCGCACCATAACGTTCCACTAAAGATTGTATTGCTTGAAATGCCCAATCTGTAGGCTGAACATCTGATAATTCAGAAACAGATGTAACTTGCTCTAGGGAGTTATCTTGCTCTGTGAAAGTCTCCTGAGAAAGTAGATTTGCTTCTTGGGATGGTAAATAGTCTGGCGTTTCGATTACTTTTAGGTTGGAAGTTTGATTCGATTCAGCCTGAGCGGTTTTAATGACAAGGTTTGCGCTACTATTTGGGGAAATTTCCTTAATCTCTGATCTAGACTCAGGTAAATTTGGCATTTCAGCAGCACTTGCTACTGAAGACAGAATGAAAAATACATTAAAAAGGGCTGGGATAACTAGCCCGTAATTCCACAAAACTTTAAACATTGGTTATTGAATTATGCACAGAAAATCAACAAATCTTTGATTGCTAGCACCCCACAGGATTTTTACATCCAGATTACATATCCTTTTGCAGACAAATATTTCATCAGATGGATTGCCTCACAAAGATTTTTCAATGAATATCTTTTGGCAAAGACCAAATGGTGTGAAAAGATTACAGACGAAGCAAGAGAATTACAAAATGGGATGCTCTCTTTATAAGAATTTGAATTAGCCTAATTTATGGCTGCCACCAAACTACTAAAAGCTTATCGGAATTTAGTAGTTTTACCATTAACTTTGGATGTTTGCATAAAACAATAAAAAAAACAAGCCCCTTAAGATACATTTTTTACAGAGAACTATTAGCAAACTTGTGTTAAGCAGTGCTTGCATTTTTCTAGTAAGTGTGGAAAAATCTGTTACATGAGCAAACTACGGTAAATCAATCAAGTTTTAGTACTTTAAAATAAACTACAGCATCTCATTTATCAAGTGATTGCCTAGCCAGAGCTACAAAAAAACATTGATAGGGCAAAGATTAATCGTGTATCTGATGCAAGCAGTAGTGAAACGCCCTACCAATGCTCTAAGTGGTTCAAGCAAACTTGGTCAGAATGTCAGCATTCTTTCACTACAAGTTTTCCTTTCTAGAATCGTTCTACCAAGACAGACTAGAGAGATATTAAGAATAATTTCCTCAATCCCCAAATACATATTGATTAACCAAAAAATCAACTTATGACGCAACTGAAAACACTTCCTACTTACGACCCAACATTATTTGAGGGTGCAGCTGAAGTTTATGCTCAATACAGAACTAAATACCCACCTGCTGTATTCGACAAACTAACTGAAATCTTTCATCTCAATGGTCAGGGACGACTGCTTGATTTGGGTACTGGGCCTGGTTTAATAGCCATTCCTCTTAGCACCAAATTTCAGGAAGTAGTTGCTATTGATCCCGATCCAGAAATGCTCACAGAAGCGCAAAGTCAAGCAGCAACCGTAAGAGCAAACAATATTACTTGGCTAGAACAAGGAGCAGAACTAATTAACTCTAGTTTAGGGGTGTTTAAACTAGCTACCATTGGCAGAGCCTTCCACTGGATGGAGCGGGAACTTGTACTTGAACGTCTTTATGAATTGCTGGCAGATGATGGTGCGATCGCATTGCTCAATACAGGTGATAATCCTTGGATAAGTTCTTTACCCTGGAAACAAGCTGCTGTTGGAGTAGTTAAAAAATGGTTAGGTGAAGAACGACGAACTGGACAACGAGGACAAGGCATTCGTAAACCAGTCGATCCTCCTCACGAAGTCGTAATTGCCAATTCCAAATTTGCCCGTCAAGAAGTATATGAAGTGCCGTTTGAGAAATCTTGGACAGTCTCTAGCTATCTTGGCTACTTGTACACTACAGCCTTTTCTTTAAAAGTTTTTTATGGCGACAAAGCCGAAGAGTTTGAAGCAGATATCAAAGAAGCGTTACTAGCAGTTGAGCCTTCTGGTCATTTTACAGAAGAACTCACAGCAACTATCCAAGTAGTTTGGAAGCATTAATGCGATGAAATTTTAACGCAGAGGAGCGCGGAGGTTCACGCAGCGAAAAGTTCTGTAGGAGGGTTAGCCCGACCTAGGAACGCCACTTGCTTCAAGTCGGCAAAGCCGCCCAACGCAGTGGCTCAACTTTTCAAGACAGAGGGGTGATGAGAATTATTTGGTTGCTCTTTCTCTGGTGTGATATCTCGACAGTAAATTAATCTAGCTATCCAAAAAAGAGAAAAGTAGATGAGCAAAAAACGTAAGTTTCGTTTAGGAGCATTTATTCAAGCTACTGGACATCATGTTTCTGCTTGGCGACATCCAGATGCACAAATAGATGCGGGTTTTAATTTCGAGCATTACAAAGAAATTACCCAAACTGCCGAACGTGGTTTATTTGATGCAGTTTTTCTAGCGGATAGCCCAGGAGTTTGGGGTGGTGAGCCTCAAACGCAGAGACGCAATGGTAAACTTGTCCATTTTGAGCCGGTGACACTCTTTTCGGCTTTGTCCTCTGTAACTCAAAACATTGGCTTTATTTCTACAGCCTCGACTACCTACGAAGAACCCTACACCCTAGCACGTAAGTTTGCTTCTTTGGATCACTTGAGTAAAGGCCGGGCGGGGTGGAATGTAGTTACTACGGGTAACGAGAATGCTGCACGTAATTTCGGTCTTGAGCATCACCCAGAACATAGCCAACGTTATGAACGTGCGGAAGAGTTTGTGGAAGTGGTTAAAGGACTGTGGGATAGCTGGGAAGACGATGCTTTCATTCGTGACAGAGAATCTGGTATTTATTTCGACCAGAATAAACTACATATACTCAACCACAAGGGTAAATATTTTTCTGTCAAAGGCCCCTTGAATGTTGGTCGTCCACCTCAAGGTTATCCGGTGATTGTGCAGGCGGGAGCATCGGAAGCTGGACGGGATTTAGCTGCGCGTACTGCTGAGGTGATTTTCACTGCCAATCAAACTTTAGCTGATGCCCAAGAATTTTACGCAGATGTCAAAGGTAGGTTGACGAAATATGGGCGATCGCCAGATGATCTAAAAATCATGCCTGGGGCTTTCCCCATCATCGGCCGGACTGAAGCAGAAGCCCAAGAGAAATACGAATTTCTGCAATCGTTGATTCATCCCGATGTAGCTTGGGGTATTTTAGGCAACTATTACAAAGGTGTGGATCTATCGAAATATTCTTTAGATGATGTAGCTCCTGAACTACCCAGTGATACCAATACTAATAAGAGTCGTCTGAAATTAGTCAAGGATTTAGCTACTCGTGGGACTCTCACGCTGCGTCAGTTATATCTTGCTCTTGCTACTGCTAGAGGTCATCGTACTATTCTTGGTACTCCCGAAAGTATTGCTGATCAGTTAGAGGAATGGTTTAACAATGGTGCAGCAGATGGTTTTAATATCATGCCACCAATCCTGCCTACAGGGTTAGATGACTTCGTTAACTTAGTCGTTCCCATCCTCCAGAGACGGGGACTGTTCCGTACTGAATATGAGGGTAGCACCTTGCGGGAAAACTTGGGGTTACGTCGTCCAGGTAATCAATTTGCCGCTAAACAAGTGGATGAGAGATTGGTGTTGGTGTAATTCGTAATTGCGAAGAGGTTTTGGTGAGAAAAATTTGTCACTTTTTGAAGGAAAAAATCATGACTGAATATAGCAGATTAAAAACTTCTCGCTCGGCTGCAATCAAAGCAAATCTCAATTATCCGATAATTGACACTGATGTTCATACTAATGATTTCACTCCGGCGCTTGAGGATTACATTGCTAAATATGGTGGCTCGAAACTTGTAGATGAATTACGCAAGGCGGAAGCTTCTCGGCTCAATTCCAAGAGCAATGGTAAAGACTGGTATCAACAAACTCCAGAAGAACGCCAGTACAACCGCACAATTCGATCGCCTTGGTGGGCTAGAGTTACCCGCAATACGTTGGATCTCGCTACTTACACTCTTCCGGAACTGTTCTATGAGCGTCAAGCGGAGCAGGGGTCAGATTATTCGGTACTGTTTCCCAATAATGTCCTCGCACCGGCTGGAGCTAGCAAAGAGAACCGTCAAGCACTGCAACGGGCTGTCAATCACTACCATGCTGACTTGTACCGGAAATATAGCGATCGCCTCACACCTGTAGCTGGTATCCCTATGGGTAATCCTCAAGAAGCTGTTGAGGAGCTAGAGTTTGCCGTGAAAACACTGGAGCTTAAAGTAGCTAATATTCCTGGTGGTGTGAAACGGCCAATTAAGGCGATCGCTGATAAATATCCAGCAGATAAATTTCCCGAAATCGCCAAACATGCCTCTTACATTGACTTTTACGGATTGGATAGTGAATACGACTATGATCCATTCTGGGCAAAAGCAGTTGAATTAGGTGTACCCATTACTACCCATTACGGCAGTCAAGGTTGGACTGGACGCTCCTCCATCAGTAACTATATGAACAACCATATCGGTCACTTTGCCGATGGCTCACAAGCATTTGCCAAGGCGTTATTCTTTGGTGGTGTGACCAAACGTTTCCCACAGTTGCGTATAGCTATGCTTGAAGGTGGTGCAGATTGGGGCGCTCACGTCTATATTCATTTGGTAGACCGTTTCTCTAAACGCAGTCTCAAAGGTCTGCAAAACTACAACCCAGAATTCGCCAATGCTGATGAGTTGTTCTTGTTGTTTGAGCGTTTCGGTAGTGAATTCCTAGAAGCATATCCCCTCAATAAAGAAGAATTGACAAAGAGTGTCTTGGGTTCTTCCTTCAACCGTCATAGCCGCTCACCCGTTGGTAGCGAACTAGAAGACTTTGCAGCCGCCGGGATTGAAACAATCGAAGATATCCGCGATCGCTGGGTAAATAGTTTCTTCTTTGGTTCTGAGTCTGACGATCGCACCATCGCCGCAGCATTCAACGACAAAGCCAATCCCTTGGGTGTGAAAATCAACGCCATTTATTCCTCAGATGTTGGTCACTGGGATGTGCCAGATTTGACCGACCCACTAGCGGAAAGCTGGGATTTGGTACAAGAAGGTGTGCTTTCTGAAGCGGACTTTAAGGCTTATGTATTCCATAATCCTTACAAGTTTTATACTCAAGCCAATTCCGACTTCTTCAAGGGTACGGCAGTTGCATCTAAGGTAGGTAACATCGAATCTCCACAAGCAGATAAAAGTTTGGTAACGGCGTAAGAGATGAGGATTTTACCGTTATTCAGCAAGCCCTAAATAAAAATCTTCCAAAGGAAGCTGACGATCGCAAACATTCACCCATAAATCAATCTTTGGAGAATAAACATGAGCTATAAGCACATTGAAGTTAAACCGACTTCTGGTTTCACTGGTGCTGAAATCGGCGGCGTGGATCTTTCGCGTCCTCTGCACGATGAAGCAGTTGCCGAAATTCGTCAAGCATTATTGAAATGGAAAGTTGTGTTCTTTCGCAATCAGAACATCAATCATGCTGCACAGATTGCCTTCACGGCTCGTTTTGGTGAAGT
This sequence comes from Nostoc sp. MG11, assembly GCF_014904695.1. Classification (GTDB taxonomy): domain Bacteria; phylum Cyanobacteriota; class Cyanobacteriia; order Cyanobacteriales; family Nostocaceae; genus Komarekiella. The sequence goes on from NZ_JACXXN010000006.1 coordinate 312,768, forward strand.
AACTTACGCGCATCCTCACGAAGACGAGCCCATAGAAGGCTTTTCCCAAATCTTACCAATCGATCGCAGCCGCTTCGAGCGCCGTAACGGTCTACAACGTTCTAGCTATGAAAGTCGTTGGCATACTGATGTAACTGCTGTTGTTAACCCACCTGCGGGTTCAATTCTGCGAGCAGTTAATGTTCCTAGCGTTGGTGGTGACACACAATGGACTAATCTGGTGGCAGCTTATGAGGGTCTATCAGAACCTCTGCGGAAGTTAGCAGACACATTAAAAGCAGAACACAGGTTCAATGCACGTTTGCGAATACCCAGCAATAGCAAATATGCCCAGCGCATCGCAGCCAATCCGCAGGTTTCGATTCACCCAGTGGTACGCGTTCATCCTGAGACAGGCGAACGTGCATTGTTCGTGAACCCTGGCTTCACCTCGCACATTCTTGATGTGTCACCACAAGAGAGTGAACTGCTGCTAGAGTTGTTTTTCAACCAAATCACTAAACCTGCCTACACCACCCGCTTCCGTTGGAACAATGGTGATATCGCATTTTGGGATAACCGCGCCACCTCGCATTTAGCCCCACAAGATTTGGATCATATAGAAGTTGAGCGCGTACTCTATCGCACCACCATTACAGGTGATATTCCAGTCGGGCCTGATGGTTTCCGTTCGCAAATAGTTGAAGGCGAGCAGTTAACGGGTGAATTACCCACTGTCCTCAAGCAAAAAGCCGAGAAGGTATTAGCAGAACCAGCACTCAATTAAGTTGTAGAAACGTAGGTTGGGTTAAGCGAAGCGCAACCCAACCACGACGCGTAAATGTTGGGTTACCCTGCGGGAAGCAAGCTACGTTCCTCAAACGCCACTTCACTCAAGTCGGGAAACCCGCCCACGTGAGTGGCTCCCCAACCTACAACTCAATTAAGTTGTACACAAATTCAGGCGATCGCACAAAGCAATCACGCTTTATAATACGGTAAATCTATAAAGTTACCGTATTATAATTACCAGATGCAGACACCCAAAAATCATCAGTCATGCTCCGTGCTTTTAGTTCTAGAAATTTTAGCTTGTTCTACACAGGTCAAGCAATTTCTCTAATTGGTACTTCAATGACTCAGGTAGCTACTAGCTGGCTGGTATATCGCCTTACTGATTCCGCTTTGTTATTAGGTGTAGTGGGTTTTGCCAGCCAAATTCCCACATTGCTTTTGATTCCTCTGGGTGGAATTATTGCCGATCGCACTAATCGTCACCGCATTCTGCTTGTCACCCAAATTTTGGGGATGTTGCGGTCTCTACCTCTAACGTGGTTAGCCTTGAGTGGTACGATTAACGTCTGGTACATTACTTTTTTGGGTGTACTGTTAGGTATAATCAACGCCTTTGATATTCCAACTCGGCAAGCTTTTTTACCCCAAACAGTAGGTAAAGAAAATCTCGGTAATGCGTTTGCCTTGTACTCTTCTCTTGTAAGTGTGACGAGTATGGTGGGGCCTGCGATCGCAGGTTTGTTGATTGCAGCGTGGGGATCGGGGCTATGTTTTTTATTGGATAGTATCAGTTATATTGCTGTAATTATTGCTCTTTTAGCAATCAGAACTACTGACAAAAAAGCTGTCATTTCTACGCGCCAACCTCTAGAAGAATTGAAAACTAGTTTTAACTATGCCATAGGGTTTTTGCCAATTCGCTCTATCTTGATTGGTTCAAGTTTAGTCTGCTGCGTTTGGGGATTTTACCTAGCATTGGGGCCGATTTTTGCCAAAGAGATTTTGCAGGGTGAATCTAACACTTTTGGTTTTCTAATGACAGCATCCAGCTTAGGAACTTTAGCAGGTGGTATCTATTTAACTAGGCATCAAAATGTACATGGATTAGGAACAATTTTGGCATTAGGTATAGGTTTGATGGGCACGAGTCTGATTTTTTTTGCCCTATCGCGTGTGTTCTGGCTTTCTTTGCTGTCACTGTTAGCGGCTGGTTTCGGCTTTATTTTGCAGATAATTGCTGGACGTACTTTACTTCAGTTGTTAGTCAGCGATGAAAATCGTGGACAAATCACAGGTCTTTACGTAATGGCATCTACGGGTGCAGTTCCTCTAGGCAATTTGATAGCTGGCGCACTAGCAAGCCGTATCGGTGTTGTGAATACTGTCATCCTTGGCGCAAGTATTTGTATTACAGGTTCAGGTATTTTTATGCAGCAAATTTCTACCTTTCGGAATTTAGTTCGCTTGAATTTAAATGCAAATAATTCATAAAATATATTTTTTGCTTTAAAAAAACTTGGCAAATTGCAAAATTATTAATTATCTATTTGACTCAATATTCGCCAATTAACTTATCCACAAAGGAGAAAAAGATGACTGCAACAATTTCATTTGATCGTGTATTTGATGTTTACGATTCTACAAGAGGATTACCACCAGGAATATCTGAACAAGTAACTAACACTATCCTCAACATAGTTTCACCGACATCAGAGACTAAGTTCTTTGAAATTGGTGTGGGTACTGGCAGAATCGCTATTCCGATTGCCAAAAGAGGCTATTCTTACACAGGTATAGATGTCTCAGAAAAGATGTTAACTGAGTTGCACCGCAAGCTAGAAGGTATTTCCCACCGCCTGATAGCCGTCAAAGGAGATGCTACTGCTTTACAGTTTCTTGATAACTCCTTTGATGTCGGGTTGACGGTTCATGTGTTCCATCTGGTTTCTGCTTGGAAGCAAGCACTCTCCGAAATCCGCCGCATCCTCAAACCTGGTAGTCCTTACCTATATACTCACGGCACTCTCGATTCCATCTCAACAAATCTCAATAACAATCAAGGTAGGCTGACTTTTCAGCAACGTTGGGAAGATATCATTGCTAGTTATGGTTATCCTTTACCCGATTACGGTGCAACAGAGGAAGAGGTCTTAACAGAACTACGCACCCAAGGTGCAAGTTTAGAAACAGTAATTGCAGCTCAATGGAAGTGGGAATTAACTGTTAAAAAATTACTAGAAGACTATCAAAACAGAGTCTATCGTCATAGTTGGCATCTCACTGATGATGTCTTTGCCAAAGCCATTGATGATTTACGCGAATGGGCTTTAGAACACTACGGTTCTCTAGACTATGACTTATCTAGTGAAACCAAATTCAAAATTGTTGTAGTGCGAAATTGGGCATAACACCGAATAATGCAACATTTTAGCCTTGCTACGCCACTACAATTCTTCCCTTTAACCTTTCCCCAGTCCCCAAACTTTAGGAGTCAAGAGTATGACTGTCGAACACCGTCTGAACAGCAGCAATGGTTCTTTGCCTTATCTGTTTTCGCCTGTTTCTGCCGATGCCAACCAACCCGCGCCCCTGGTGTTATTTTTGCATGGGGCACGCGATCGCGGCAATGATTTAAATGTGCTGCTGAAATGGGGTTTACCTCGTTTCGTAGATGAATCCAGCTCTTTACCTTACTTCTTTGCAGCTCCCCAACTTTCTGAAGGACAAACTTGGGTAGAACGAGAGTCGGATGTAATTGCTTTGCTGGATGATCTCATCGCTTCCCAACCCATCAATCCATACAGTGTCATCATATCTGGGTTCAGCTTAGGTACAGCTGGAGCTTGGCATATCGCCGCTTCTCACCCTAGTCGCTTCGCTGGTTTGGTAGCAGTATCAGGGCGTGTAGCCAAGACATTAGAAGAAACCCAACTAGCTGGACTCAAAGAAATTTCCATCCAAATATTCCAAGGTGCAAAAGACGAAAAATTATCGATTGAGGATACACAGCAGATTGTCGATAGCTTGCGAACAGCTGGCGGTACAGTAGATTTTACTGTATTACCTGAAGGCGATCATTTTATTGCTGATGAAGTTTATCGAGACTCGAAATTGCAACAATGGCTGATTTCACAAAGTCGTCGTCAAGCTTCTCTAGCAATTTAAAAATTTTTTGGTCTATTCAAACGACAGTGCAGAATGCGTAACTGGTAATCGTTTTAATTACGTCTGTATGTTTATCTTAATTACGTTCCCACGATGATTGAAATTGACAGCTATACAATCTATCACTCACCTAATGCGTATATTGGCATCACATTGTTAAATCGTGCTTTATCTGGGATACCCGTTATAGTCCAGCGTCGCCCAATTTGTATTCCCAAAGAACAGGGAATCATGGTTGCAGACCTATTAGGCAGTAAAGAAACTGCTGTTCAAGGATCTTATCATCGGGAAGATTGCATCCGTTGGGCAAAGAAATTCGGGATCGAACTCCATTTAATCACTCGCGATCTCTTTCAAGAGCGTGCCAAGAGATGGATTGCATCATCGTTGAATCGTGAAGAACTACCAGCCCGCGCTTATTATGCAGCACTTGGATCTGGGAAAGAATCATTATTAGACCAAGCTCTCTTTCGTGCCGCTTGGGTAGATGGCATGGATGTGAATGACGAGGAAGTTATTAAACACTGTATATCCTCCTCTGGCTTGGATTGTGAGCATATTTTAAACCTCGCCTTCACTACGGAAATTACTCAAATGTTGAATCATTCAATGAATTTGTTTACCAAGGCAGCCTGTCCGGGTGTACCTACTTGGGTAATTAAAGGTGAGCGTTTCTGGGGTAAAGACCGTGTTGATTGGTTGGTGGAAAAAGTGCGCTCAATACTCCCAAGCTAAATTTTAGATAGCTATATTCCCCTGGAAAATAAATCTAACAATTTCTCAATCAACTACAAATCTATGACATTACCCACAACTAAACTCGGTCAAACTGGATTGACCGTTTCGCGCCTCTGTCTTGGCACTATGACCTTCGGTTTGCAGACAGATGAAGAAACTTCTAGGGTAATCCTCGACACTGCCGCCAATGCTGGTATCAACTTTCTGGATACAGCTGACGTTTATCCTTTGGGGGGTGGACTAGCTACGGCTGGAAGTACCGAAGAAATCGTTGGGCGCTGGCTTAAAGGCAAACGCGAACATTTTATCTTGGCTACCAAAGCTGTTGGCAAGGTTGGCCCTGCACCTTGGGATCAGGGTGCTTCGCGCAAACATATTTTGGATGCGATCAATGCTTCTCTAAGACGACTGGGAACTGATTATATTGACCTGTACCAATTGCACTCTGATGATGCCTCAACCCCTCTCGATGAAACACTAGAAGCATTAGATACATTAGTGCGGGCTGGGAAGGTACGTTATATCGGGGTTTCCAACTTCTTAGCATACCGACTCGCCCGCGCTTTGGGTCGTGCAGATGTACGAAATCTGACTCGCTTTGTTTCGATTCAACCCCGCTATAATCTCTTATTCCGCGAGATTGAGCGAGAACTTTTGCCTTTAGCGCAAGAAGAAAGGCTTGGTGTAATTCCTTACAATCCCTTGGCTGGTGGTTTACTGACTGGTAAACATAATCTGGCTAACGGCCCCACCACAGGTACACGTTTCACCTTGGGGAGTGCCGCCGAACGCTATCAAGAACGATACTGGCGCGATCGCGAGTTCAATACTGTGGAGGAATTACGCACAGTGGCCGATCTAGCCGGATTATCCCTCACTACCCTAGCGGTGGCTTGGGTGCTGGCTAATCCAATTATCACTGCCCCCATTATTGGCGCTAGCCGTCCAGAACAACTGACTGACACCCTCAAGGCTTTAGAACTAAAACTCGACGACAGTTTGAAACAAAAGCTAGACGACCTCACTGCCGAATATCGCAGGGGAGATTCTCTGCGTTAAGTCTGCGTTAGGAATGAATATTAATTCAGCATTCATGCCCAAAAAGTCCAGACAAGCGAAATCCTTTCAACGTGCTGCCGATGCCCCAGCCTTGCCAGCGACGACCTTTAGTTTCATTTGCTATTTTGTTAACCAGTTTCGCTGGTGGTACGTGATAATGGTGATTCTGGAGGTAATACATGCAACCTGCGGCATCATGTTGCCTTATGCCATTGGTGAGATCATTCGGAGCGTGACGCGATCGCCAGGGGACAGTAAGCAGATTTTTGATGCCGTGAGCCAACCCCTGATGTTATTCACTGCCTTGAGTGTGGGTGAAGTGGTATTCGGGCGAGCATCTGGACTTTTGCAGACAATCCTCCATCCGATCCACCGACAGCACATCGTCCGATCGCTATATGCCTACTTACAGCACCATTCTCACCGTTACCTGAGCAGCAGTTTTGCCGGAGCATTGGCACATCGGATTAGCGAAACCTCTTTGGGTGTTACCCAAACAATGCAAATGCTGATTACTGAATTTATGCCAGTAATCATCGTCTATATCGTTGCCACGATGTTACTCTATCGCGCCTATCCTCCGCTGGCTGCACTCGTGGGGGCGTGGGCAGTTCTCTTCATCAGTATTTCGTTCTGGCTGGCTACTCGCTGCCGAATTTACTCCCGAAAAGCCGCAGCCGCTAGAAGTGAGACAACTGGCATCATCGTAGATGCGGTAACAAATCTCACCAGTAGCCGACTATTTGCTCGCCTGGGTTTTGAACGACGCTATTTGAATGAGCAATTAAGGCACGAACTCAAAGAGGTGAGAAAATCCAACTGGTACTCAGAGCGAATCCGCTGGTTTCAGTTTATCTCAGCAGCAGTCCTGAAAATTGGCACTTTGTATTACTCGCTCTCACTTTGGAGTCAAGGAGCGATCGCAACCGCTGACTTTGTGGTAGCAACTAGCTTATCGCTTTTAATCATCAGTGAAGCCCGTAATTTGAGCCGACGTTTTCTGGAATTATTTGAACATATTGGCAATATTGCCAATGGTGTCTTCACTATCGTTCAACCCCACGAAATCATTGATCAAGATAGTGCGATCGCCCATTCAATCACTCACGGACAGATTGAGTTTCGCCAAGTGAATTTTAGCTACTCCCTTGGGAAAAAAGTATTCGACAATCTTTCTCTCACCATCCAACCAGGCCAGCGTGTCGGACTGGTTGGCTTCTCTGGTTCTGGAAAATCCACCTTCGTCAATCTGATTTTGCGTCAATTCGACCCCCAATCGGGAGAGATTCTGATTGATGGGGTGAATATTCAAGATATGACTCAAGAGGCCCTACACTCCCAAATCAGCTTGATTCCGCAAGATCCATCTCTATTCCATCGAACATTGATAGAAAATATTCGTTATGGACGACTGGATGCCACCAACGAGGAAGTGATCGAGGCGGCACGCCAAGCCTATGCTCACGATTTTATCGCCCAGATTAAAGAAGGTTATGATTCTCTGGTGGGTGAACGTGGTGTCAAACTTTCTGGAGGGCAGAGACAACGGATTGCGATCGCGCGGGTAATTCTCAAAGATGCACCAATCCTGATTCTAGATGAAGCCACCTCTAGCCTCGATTCCATCACTGAAAAAGCCATCCAAGACACTCTAGATTTAGCGATGAATGGGAAAACGGTGATTGTGGTGGCTCATCGGTTGTCTACTATTGCCCATCTAGACCGGATTTTAGTGTTTGATCAAGGTCGCATTGTCGAAGATGGCACTCATACCAAACTACTGGCACGTCATGGTGCTTACTACAGATTATGGAAAATGCAGGCAGGTGGATTCTTACCTGTAGAAGCCAATAATCAGAATGTATCTGAACTACAAACAGGATAGCTTTGAGCATCGAATCGTGGCCATTTTAACAAGAAAGAATAAAGGTGTCAGTCGTCAGAATTCAGAATTTTTATCTGTACGACTGGCAGATGAATAAACGGTGAAACACCACACAAAATCATAGATTTGGTAGTGCTTCAAGGTGGCTGGTCTAAATCTCCACTAATTGCATTCTGAATTCTGAATTCTGATTGAAAACATCCTATTTCACATTTCACGTATGACTAGAATATTCAACACTCGCCGCCGTTTTGTCCGGCTTGGTACAGCAGGTTTGTTGGGTTTATCAACTGCATTGGTTATCAGTAGTTGCAATCCTACAACCGCACGAGTAGAAAAATCTAATACTACAACGAATGTCTCAGCTACCAGTAGCATCAAGACAAAAGTTCTTCGTATGGGGTATCAACAAGCTGGTGATTTAGTTCGAGTTACAGGAGTATTAGAAAAACGTCTAGAACCCTTGGGTATCAAGGTAGAATGGGCGCAATTTGCTCAAGGGCCTCAGCTGATGGAAGCTATGAATGTGGGCAAAATCGATTTAGGTTCTGTGGGAGAAACTCCTCCCATCTTTGCCCAAGCTGCTGGCGCTGATATTGTTTATGTGGTTGGTTCACGGCGCACAGAAAAAAGTGGTAGAGCAAGTGCAATCGCTGTTCCCCCAAATTCTCTCATCAAGACCGTCAAAGATATTAAGAGGCAAAAAGTAGTCTTCCAAAAAGCTTCTGCATCTCACTATTTCATTATTAGAGAGCTGGAAAACGTAGGTTTGAAACCAGAAGATATTCAAGTTCTAAGTATACCTAATGTAGAAGCTAGTAGCGCATTTCTAGAAGGTAAGATTCCTGTTTGGGTAAGTGGCGATCCTCATTTAGCGAGAGCTGAAAAATTGGGTAAGGTGCGGATTATTAAAACTGCTCAAGGGCTTGACACTCCAGGTAGCTACTATATCGGTGGAAGACAGTTTGCTGTTGATAATCCAGAACTACTACGGATAGTGATTGAGGAAATTGATAAAATTCAACGCTGGGCAGAAGCTAATCCCAAAGAGACAGCAAAATTAATTATGCCTCATCAAAAACTAGACCCAGAAGTGATGGACTTGGTACTAAGTCGTCGTAGCTATGGATTAAGAGCTATTTCTCCAGAATTGATCAAAGACCAGCAAAGAGTTGCTGATTATTTCTATAAGAATGGTTTGCTCCCTAAACCTGTAAATATTCAAGCAGCTGTGTTGACACCTGAACAATATGCCGCCATTACTCCTTCAACAATTAGCCAAAAATAGACGATGACAAAGATAAAATAGACAAGCCAAGACAATGGGCTGAAAGCAACCGCAGTGAAGTTGCTAGAATTTTAGCCCCCGATCGCCGAGTAAATGCGCTCGCAAGAACAGTCCACTCCAGCGCCCGATCGCACCTATTGACGTTGCTTGATCGAGCGTTGGTCGATTCGGATCGCGGTCACTATCTTGATTAGCAATGCTATAGTGATTCGCGCCTTCAATCACAATCAACGCTTTTGGTGTATCTTGAATCTTGTCATAGGTTGTTGCCACATCACCAAAATTAGCAATACCATCGAGCGTTCCTGCGATTAAGCCTATGGGAATACCTTGATTATCGATCAGAGGAAACGTGCCGCTATAGGGTGGCGTCTGGAAGTTGGCACCATAGAAGATGCCTGCTTTTAGTTCAGGCGGTCGAGTATAGTCTCCGCAAGAGACATTTGGATTATTGATATTTTGAATGGCGGCTAATCCAGCATATGCACCAAACGAGTGCCCCAAGAGTCCTAGCTTTTCGGTATCTACCATTTCAAAGATCGGTGAATTCGCATCAGCATCTTCGAGTTTCATTTGAGCCAGCACGTCATTCACTTGCTGCTCATCTGCAAAAAATCCTGTAATGGCTTGTCCATCTAGTCCGGTTCTGGTTCGTTCATGATTCGGAACAACCACGACAAATCCATAGCTAGCGACTTTCTGTGCATAGTTAGAATAGTCTGCTTTATCGACTAAAGCACCTTGGAGCATCAGCGCGATCGGCAGTTGATTGGCAGTTGAGTTTGGCAAAACTGGATAGTAGACATCCGCCGGAGCGCCATTGGCAGCAATCGCGATCATGTAGTGCTTCACTTGGTCATAAATTGAATCGGGGCTGAATGTATCCTTCTCTAAACTCAACCGCAGCACCTTTCCTTGTCCGGCGACAAAGCCTTTATCTTCTACTGGAATTATAACGTGTAGCCTCTTGTGCGGGGATTGGGTTTTGCTGGTGATAAAGCGAGTATTTGATTAAAGAGTTTAAATTTGCTTAAGCGAACTACTATCGTCAATCTACTGAAGCTGTCCTGTACATTTGTAGCTTTGTATAGACACTATCTACACTAGCTATTATGCAGATTAGTATCACAGACGACCTGAAGAAACGCTTTCATGCAGCTTGCGCTTTGCGTGGGCTGAAGATGAGTCATGTTCTAGTGGAGATGATTGAGCAGTGGTTAGCTAATGAAGCCCACTCTGTTAAGGAGTTAAAGGTTAGAAAAACTGTTGTTTGTGAATTGAAGCTGGTAGTACAACTGATTTGAGAGTAGTTGCGGTAAGTTCATGGCGGAATCTTGTTTGCTTAGTACTAATAGTTTTTATCCCAGGAGCAATAGATGACTCAACAGAAATGGTTAATTGATGAGGCTGTCCTGCCTGATGCTGTGGCTATCGAACAGATAGAACGTGAACTTAACTCTAATCAACGAGGTGGTCGGGAGTCATTTAGTCAACCACAAGCAGTTACTTTAGCTGTACGCTTGCAAGACATTGTAATTTTGGATACCCAAAAATGGTTTGGGGATGCAGATATCCGATTAGACGCTTTAGTGGTTCACGGAAATGCTACAGGAAGCGATGCAACAAGTGCCTATGTACCTCAAACGTTTCGCTTTCCTGGTATTAAAGACCAAGATCGTCTTCCTACGGCGTTGCATAAAGAGAATATGAATTAGGGTGAATCTTCATGGAATGTCCTCGTTGTAACTCCCATCATAACCGTAAGAATGGCAAGCAAAGAGGTAAACAAAACCACGTGTGTGTAGATTGTGGTCATATATGACACGAGTAGAAGGTGAAAATAGCAGATTAAGACATTACTTAGCTCGATTACATCGGAAAACCTTTTGTTATTCTAAGTCCGTAGAAATGCTGAGACTCTCTATTAGATTGTTAGTTTATTATCTCAAACATCGCTGTATTCCACTGCGGGGGCTTTGCCCCCGCGAGAATATGGCGATCGCACAATTCATATTGTGATTCAGCAACGCCAAAAAAAGAATGTGACAGATAGACCATGTAGAGACGTTGCATTGCAACATCTCTACCTCTACTACGCCTACGCAATCTTTCAAACTCCCATCATGAGCAACATTTTCCAAACCAGACAACCAGCGCCAGATTTCTCAACTCCTGACCAAAACGATAATCTAGTCAGTTTGGATAATTTCAGCGGACAGTGGGTTGTCCTTTATTTCTACCCTAAAGATGATACTCCTGGCTGCACCACAGAAGCAAAAGATTTTACCGATTTGTATCAAGACTTCAGCCAACTAGGAGCGAAAATCTTAGGCGTTAGCCCAGATTCAGGTAAGGCTCATTGCAAATTTATTAACAAACATAACTTGTCAATCACCCTTTTAAGTGACCCAGAACATCTTTTAATAGAAGCTTATGGAGCTTGGCGATTAAAAAAGTTTATGGGTAAAGAATATATGGGTGTTGCTCGGTCAACCTTCCTGATTTCACCTGATAAGATTATTGCCTATGCTTGGCCAAATGTAAAAACTAAAGATCATGCTCAAGCAGTTTTAACTAAATTGCAGGAATTTGCGAATATATGAGGGTATAGTCATTGTCATGCCATATAATTCATCTTTATAGCCATTAATTAAAATGTGACCAGCCCCTTTGAACAGACAATTGCCAATGCTCTGAACTCAGCCAATCCTCAAAGAGTTCTAGAAGGTACAGTGGCAAATGCTATCATTCAGGCAGGGTTTGATTTAGTTGGTTTCAATAAAGCAGTAGGTCTAAATGGCGAAGTTGGTGAAATCGATCTAGAAACCAGCAACGCTATCTATTATCGAAGTAACAAACCAAACTTCTCGTAAGTTAAAGCCAATATGGTTCAAGTCATCCAAGCACAGAATATCGGACTTGCCTATCTAGAAGAAAGATTTGGTTTGCAACAGACTGAGGCTGAAGATTTTTTTCCAGAGTGGTTTGACACTCTCCCAGAAATCGCGGATTTAGAAAAGCAATATTTAGACAGAGTTAAAGCTAATTTTCTCAGATTGGTTAAGCACCCACCAATCTTAGAAAATGCAGTCAAAATGGTAGTCTTGTCACCTTTATTAGATTTGGCTGGATTTTATGATGATCCGTTTTTGATCGGTACTGAAGAATCTATAGAAATTGCTTTAGAGGATGAGGATGAAATTATCAGAGGGCGTATTGATGTTTTAGTTATTCAAGAACAATTGTGGCTTTTAGTCATTGAATCTAAAAGGGCTAGTTTTTCTCTTTTAGAAGCTATACCCCAAGCACTCGCCTATATGCTTGCAAATCCTCATCCGGCAAAACCTGTGTTTGGATTAGTAACTAGTGGAGAAGATTTTCAATTTATCAAACTAATAAAGCAAGATAAACCTGAGTATGCTTTGTCTGATAAATTAACTTTGTCCAGACGAGAAAATGAATTGTACAAGGTCTTAAGTATCTTAAAAAAATTAAGTCAAATATTAAGTTAATTAATTTATGTCTATTCGTCCGATATACCTCGATTGCCACGCTACTACGCCTGTAGATGAGCGAGTACTGGCAGCAATGCTACCTTATTTCACAGAAAAATTTGGTAATCCATCCAGTATTAGTCATGTTTACGGTTGGGAAGCAGAAGCGGCTGTTAAACAAACGCGAGAAATTTTGGCAGCAGCAATCAACGCCACACCAGAGGAAATTGTTTTCACTAATGGCGCGACCGAAGCTAATAATTTAGCTATTAAAGGTGTTGCGGAAGCTTACTTTAAAAAAGGACAGCATATTATTACTGTTGCTACTGAACATAGTGCAGTTATTGACCCTTGTAATTATTTAAAAAGCCTCGGTTTTGAAATTACTATTCTCCCAGTTCAAAAAGATGGACTAATTGATTTAACTGAATTAGCAAAAGCTTTCCGTCCTGAAACAATTTTGGTATCGGTGATGGCTGCAAATAACGAAATTGGTGTGTTGCAGCCTTTAGCAGAAATTGGGGAGATATGTAGTGATCGCCAAGTCCTATTTCACACCGATGCAGCCCAAGCTATTGGTAAAATCCCTTTAGATGTGCAAGCAATGAAAATCGACTTAATGTCGCTAACTGCACATAAAGTATATGGCCCCAAAGGCATTGGAGCGCTGTACGTCCGCAGGCGCAACCCCAGAGTAAAACTTGCTCCCCAGCAGCATGGTGGCGGACATGAGCGCGGGATGCGTTCTGGTACTTTGTATACACCGCAAATTGTCGGATTTGGTAAAGCTGTAGAAATAGCTTTGGCTGAACAAGCAACAGAAAACCAACGCCTCACCGAACTTAGAGAAAGACTGTGGAAGGCGCTTTTGCAGTTGGAGGGAATTCATTTCAATGGACATCCTCAAAACCGACTGGCGGGAAACTTAAACATTAGTGTTGAGGGAGTGGATGGAGCCGCACTTTTGCTAGGATTGCAGCCAGTCATGGCAGTTTCTTCTGGTTCTGCTTGCTCATCGGCAACCACTGCACCCTCTCATGTTCTTACAGCGCTGGGACACTCAGAACAGCTAGCTTATGCCTCAGTGCGGTTTGGTATTGGCCGGTTTAATACTCAAGAGGAAATTGATATTGTAGCCAAACATGCGATCGCTACTATTCAAAGTTTACGCAAGCAGACAACCCTGGTGTAGAGGAGTTGGGGAGCAGGGGAAGTGGGGGAGCAGGGGAAGTGGGGGAGAGAATAATTAATGACCCTTGACTCAGCACTCAATAGGGATTTGAGTCAATTCGTCCTCTTTTAACGCTCCTGAGATAATAGCCTGATGTCGGTCTGTATTTGAGGTTGAAGGTGTCGCCACTGCGAAGTTTCCAAATTTTGTAGTTGGAAAAGGTCAAAGGAGTTCGGGGTTCGCAGACTTCAGGTCGATGATCGCCAAGTACAAAGTATACTGCACCTCTACCGATAACATTCGCTAGACCGTCTTTATCCACAATAACCGACGTACTCTCGCTAACGGCTATACCTAAAACGCTTCTAGATACACCGTCTTTAATTTGACGAGCAATAAAGGCCATAATTCGACCCATTCTTTCGCGCCTATCAAAGTGCGTATCTACGATGGTTCCTTTGAAATTGCTCCAGTTGAAAAAGTTGTAACTAAAAGTAATATCCCGGTAGGGGTCTTCGAGTGCATCTCTGGTTTCAATGCCTTTTTCGGAAGAAGCACAAGCATCGTAGACGTAATCACTTTGGATCATCGCACCCGCACTAGTGCCACCAATACCACCCCCCCTAGCGTAAACTGACTTGATAGCAGTCTCTAGCTTAGTGTTCTTCCAATTGCGGATATATTGACATTGATCGCCGCCAGCGAAGAAAATCACATCAGCTTTTCTAACTTTCTCAACAATCTCAGCTTTGTTTGCCTCTTGTCTATTGCTAATAACAAGAGTTTCCACAGAATTCACGCCCTTCATGGCATAAATTAGCCGATTGTAATCGTGATTACCATAAGTGCGGATAACTACAACATCAAGTTTGCTGGCGTATCTAGTACCTCCCCTAACCTGGTTGATCATCCATTGAATAGCATCATCTACATCGGGGCCACCTCCACCTAAGCTAAGGACGGGGCCAGCTAAGGTGGGACGGACATCGAAGGCGGGGCGAACTTCAACAGTGTCGCCCAGGAAGTAGCGTTTCCAGCTGGCGATAAAACTGGTTATGAGGAAGCTTCCCATCTCCAACAACTTGATTCCTGCACTTTTCAAGTACCTTGCGATATTTGGGAATGCCTTTGTGGTCATACTAAACTTCTGGTGCATACTGCAATTACTGCTAACTCTCGCACCAGAAAGGGTGAAATTTCCAGCGTACAGGGCTTGTACTGTTTTTTAACGCCAAATAACCCAGAGTAATCAATGATTCTTTGCTTGTAGTTAGCTCTTTAGTGCTAAAGCGCCAACTACTAACTTTAATTGATTCATGCCTACCTAGTTAAGTGTTGGTTGTCACCGTCCAAATTCTTCCATAGTTTTTAGGAATATTTAACCAATATTCCGAATAGCTGGGAACGCCGATTAAATTATTCTCACCGTGAAGTTCTTCTTGATAATCGCCAGCAATGGGAAACCAGAAGGGTACACTCTGATCGCTGTCACCAAAGTTAAGCGCGACTAAGCTAAATTGGTTAGCGTGTTGGCGAGAGAATAGCAAGACATTTTTTGAGTGATAGCGGTCATGATTGTTGTAAAAAAAATGACTGCCTTCTGTAAACTGCGAGCGCAGTTTACGCAGTTTAATCAGCTTCCGTACTAAGGTAATAACACTGTTACCAATGGCATCGTAAAAATAATCCCATCGCACAGGTCGAAGCAACATCACGCGCCCAAAACCTTGTTCTGGGAGATAATAGTTTTCACCAAACTCTTGACCTTGCCACAGCATGGGAATACCTTTGGCAGTGAAAATACTAATCAGGTAAGGCTGAACTTTATACCACAAATTGCGATTACCTTCTTGTAATAAATCATTATCACGTGCGATCGCCCCAAAGTTACAGACAAAACGTGAGTGGTCATGATTCTCTATATATTGCAGCGCCGTTTTGGCAATTTTGTCATCTTTGTTTGTAATCTCTGTTGGATAGCCATCTAAACCCAACTTAAAGCCAAGGTTAGCTAAATCTCCTCGATTTCCATACGCTACACTTTTAGCTGCACCCAAAGTTTCATTTTGCCAAGTGGAGTTGGTATAAGTTTGTTCAAGAATTTCCTTTGGTCCTTCTAATTGTTCAGCACATTGAATCAAATTGATAGTGTCATTATTAAAAAATCTCTGCCAATACTCGCCAGCTTCTTTCTTTTCTTTAACTGTTTTGTAAGTGTTAAAAACTAAGTTGGCGTAACCAACTCCCGTAGAACCATCCCAATAATTGGGTACGCAGTCATAGCGAAAACCATCGACGTGATAAACATCTAACCAGTGGTAGTTAACTGTATAGAAAAAATCTTGGGTAAACTTGCGATTATAATCTGTACTTTCACCAAAATAATCTTTAGCAAATGTTCCCATAAAAGGGTTATCACGATACCCTAGCTTTTTGTAAACATAAGAGTAGGGAAAATCATCACCTGTGTGACCATAAACAGCATCTACAATTACAGCAATGTTATGTTGATGTGCAGCATCAATCAACTTTTGTAAATCTCTCCTTTTACCAAATCGCTCATCTACTCCAAAGTAGCCTAGCGGTAAAAAGCCCCAATCTACTGTTAAAGCCACATTGGAAAGCGGCATAATTTCTAGACAGTTAATTCCCAAATCTGCTAGATAGCTAAGTTTTTCAATTGTTCCGTCAATATTTCCGCCGAATTCATCAATCATCAATTCGTACAGAACAATATCTTTTAAATTTGGAGTTTTCCAGGTTTTTTCTAGCTGGCTCCATTCGTATGGTTGATAACCTAGTGTAAAAGCGGATAATTTGCCTGTACCAAATTCTCTGGCGAACGGGTCAATAATCCAATCAATTTCTCCTTTATTAGGATTTTGTAAAAAATAACGATAAACATATCTACCTGGTTCTCCCCATGCAGATTTAGGGATAGGCTTTGCTTGAGTATTGATATTTATCCGAGTTGACCAATAATCACCATACTCTGAATCGATAGAATGCTCTAATTCAAATTGTAGGGGTTGAATGTCTTGTAAGAATTGGTCTTTTTCGTGGATTACTTTAACCCACAGCCGATTACCATCATTTTGAGAAACCCAAGGAAGAAATATTCCAAAATCAACAATACCATTGGCTTCTCTAGCCCCTAGTTTGTCCAAAGGTAGTAGTTTCATACGGTCATCCTTGATTAATTGAATTTTTTACTAGTTTTATTGATGATGTCATGGGAACAGCATCTTTAACCAGGCTAAATTTGCTCTGCTGAAAAAATTAAATCAGTGAGCAGTTGTTCACTGTTTACTGAAGTAGCGCCTGCTGTAGATTTATCGCAGCTTGATTAAGGATTTATGCAAATTCCAATAAAGTTGACATTTCTTCACTTCATTTCCTAGACTTCTTGCCAAAATGTGAATAAGCGAAAAATGAACACAGATGAACACCGATGAATTATCTGTGTTCATCTGTGTTCATCTGTGGTTTAATTTATAAAAAATTGACTTTTACCAGAGAATTTGCGATCGCTCTTGCACAACTCGCTCAAAAACACTCTCTGTTTGCTTAGCTAATTTCGTCCAGCTAAAGCGGCGCTCTAAATCCTCATAAGCATTATCAATTAGCCATTGTCGATAACCCGGATTCTTTAACACCTCCAAAATTCCCCAAGCTAGGGAATCGGGATTGTTTACCCAGGTAACAACACCCGTTTTGGTATGCTGCACTACTTCAGGAAAACCACCAGTATCAGAAACTACCACAGGTACACGAGAAGCAAAGCTTTCTAAAGCTACAATCCCAAAGGGTTCATAAAGACTAGGAAATACAGCACAGTCAGCAATAGTTTGAAATTTATCTAAGTATTCATCTGAGAGAAAACCTGTAAAATAACAATGATGCCAAATTCCTAAATCCCAGGCTTGGCGTTTGAGATGGTCGGTATTGCCACCACCAACAATCACAAATTTAACGTTACCTCCCATTTGTCTAAGTATCTTAGGAGCCGCATTTAGTAATACAGGTACACCCTTTTCGTATGTCATGCGACCGAGGTAGTAAACGATTTTTTCATCATCTGTGGCAAATTGGCGGCGAAAATCCAGAGCATGAAAATCTTCGTGGTGCTTTTTCTTTTCTGGTCGAATACCGTTATAAATGACATCAACTTTATCCCAAGGACTATGTAGCGCTCGTCCTACTTCTTGTCGCATATAGTCACTACAAACGATGATTCGCCAAGCGTTGTAAGCCAGTAAATTTTCTTTGCCACTAATATAATGTTGAGTGTCCGTATGAATACCGTTATAGCGACCGTATTCAGTAGCGTGGATTGTGGCAATTAGGGGTATTTTAAAATTATGCTTGAGAGCGATCGCAGCATCTCCCACTAACCAATCATGAGCATGAATTAAATCAAAGGTTCCTTCTTCTAGGATCAGCTTACCACCATGATCTCCCATGCTCTGGTTCAGGTTTACTACCCAGTGGAAAAAGTCGTTACTATAAGGCACTGGTACTCGATGTACGTGTACTCCCTCAACCACCTCATACATTGATGCGTGGCCAAACTCTGCCGTAATCAGGTGAATTTCATGTCCTAGTTTTACCAATTCCGGGTATAACTCTGCTACATGACGCGCAATTCCCCCAACTATCCTTGGTGGAAACTCCCAACTCAGTACTAGTATTTTCATTGACTAGACTCCCCGATGCTTTACAAATATCTAAAAAACTACATTTATCTAAAAATACAAGTCTGGCAATTACTGTGAGTATATTTACTAAAATGTTTAAATCTTTTAACAGTTTTTTGATAAAGCTGATCAAAGGTTATCAAGACTACCCAAATCAGCAAAGACCTCATGAAACATCTCAACTATAAATTCATCTTTCATTCACCTAAATAAAAAATACAGCCTCAAAAAGACGGCTGTTAACTCAGAAATTCAGAACTTACGCACTCAGATCCCCCAACCCCCTTAGAAAGGGGGCTTTACACGTTCCCCCCTTTTTAAGAGGAGCCAGCGCGGTCTTGGGGTCTCCCCAAGTGGAGCGACTGGCGTGGGTTAGGGGGGATCAGGGTTTCAGACTTCATGTGCGTAAGTCCTAAAATTTTGTCATACTCAATGAAATAAAGGGGAATCGGAAAGTTTACCCTTCTAAGATTCCCCATAACTTGGCAGTGGGCAATGCCCCCATGCAAATTAATCTTGATCCAAGCGCAGTACTGCCATAAAAGCTTCCTGGGGTACATCCACCGTTCCTACAGATTTCATCCGCTTTTTACCTTTTGCTTGCTTCTGCAACAGTTTCTTCTTGCGGCTAATATCACCACCATAACATTTGGCAAGCACGTCTTTTCGCAAAGCGGGGATGTGTTCGCTGGCAATAACTTTACTCCCAATTGATGCCTGAATTGGTACTTTAAATTGGTGGCGGGGAATCAACTCTTTGAGTTTTTCAGCCATTGACCGCCCGACGTTGTAAGCTTTATCCCGGTGGACAATCATCGCCAACGAATCCACCGGATCACCGTTGATCATGATATCCAACTTCACCAAAGGATTTTCCCGGTAGCCGATGAGGTGATATTCCATGCTAGCGTAACCGCGCGATCGCGATTTCATCTGGTCAAAAAAGTCTGTCACCACTTCCGCCAAAGGAAGCTCGTAAGTGAGTGTAGTTCGTCCTTTGGTGAGATATTTCATATCTTTGAAAATGCCACGTCGGTTTTGTGACAACTCCATCAAGGTACCCACGTAGGTTTCCGGCGTAATCATTTCTACTTGGACGTAGGGTTCTTCAATTTTTTCGCGATCGTTAGGAGAAGGCAAGTGGCTGGGATTATCAATGTACAGTTCCTCACCCTTCAAGGTTGTTACTTTATAAACCACCGATGGGGCTGTAATGATCAAATCTAAGTCATATTCTCGCTCCAAGCGTTCTTGGACAATTTCCATGTGCAGCAGGCCCAAGAACCCGCAACGGAAGCCAAATCCCATAGCGCTGGAAGTTTCTGGTTCGTAGTGTAGCGCCGCATCGTTGAGACTGAGCTTTTCTAAAGCTTCCCGCAAATCTTCAAATTGATCAGCATCGATAGGGAACATTCCACAGAAAACCATTGGGTTGGCTTCTGTGTAACCAGGTAAAGGTTCCGTTGCTTTGGCTTTAGCTAGGGTGATAGTATCTCCCACCCGTGCATCAGCTACAGCTTTAATTGCCGCTCCCAAATAGCCTACTTCCCCAGCATGCAGTTCTTCAACTTGCTTTTGGGTAGGCGAGAGAACGCCTAACTCGTCAATTTCGTATTCTTTACCAGATACCATCAAATGGACGCGATCGCCCTTTCTCAGAGTGCCATCCATCACCCGGAAATACACAATTACTCCCCGGTAGCTGTCATAGTAGCTATCAAAAATTAACGCCCGCAAACGTTCATTTACCGTGTTGGCTGGTGGCGGTACCCGCTCGACAATTGCTTCTAAAATATCATCAATACCAATTCCTTCTTTGGCAGAGGCAAGAATCGCACCGCTGCAATCTAAACCGATAATTTCTTCGATTTCACTAATTACTCGCTCTGGTTCTGCTCCAGGTAAGTCGATTTTATTCAAAACCGGGATAATTTCCAGATTATGCTCAAGTGCTAAATACACATTCGCCAAAGTTTGCGCCTCCACACCTTGGGAAGCATCTACTACCAACAGCGCTCCTTCGCAAGCGGCGAGAGAACGCGACACCTCATAAGAAAAGTCTACGTGTCCTGGAGTATCAATCAAGTTCAGCACATATTGCTGACCATCTTTTGCTGTGTAGTTCATCCGGGCAGCTTGCAGCTTAATTGTAATGCCGCGCTCCCGTTCCAAATCCATATTGTCGAGAAACTGTTCCTTCATCTGCCGTTCGTCAACAGTGCCAGTAGCTTGCAGCAAGCGATCGGCGAGGGTTGATTTCCCGTGGTCGATGTGAGCAATAATACAAAAATTGCGAATGCGAACTGCGGGAACGTCAGTCATATACTATCTTTGCTTTAGCAGCAACCAAGGTTAAAAAAGCAATTTACTTCATGTATTTTAATGCTTTCTTAGCCAAGACGCTGCTAGCTTTTAGTGCTGAGTCCTGAGTCCTGAGTCCTGAGTCCTGAGTCCTGAGTCCTGAGTCCTGAGTCCTGAGTCATTGGTCAATTGTAATTTTTCTTCCCCCGCTCCCCCTGCCCTCTGCCCTCCCCTTCACCCCATCTTTATCTTTAGATATAAATAGGGGGACTTTTAAGAATATTATGAAAGTCTATTTATGGCTGCTAGTATTCATCAGCCAGGAGCGTACAATAAATATAAATAAGTACATGTAGGGATCATGTAGGGACTATAGGCAATTGCAACCTGTAATTGCTTGGAACTACTGATTTTCTCACAAGTTTTCTAGAGAGCTATTGTCTAGCGAGTTATATGAAAATTGCCACTGAAAAACTGGAAGCTGTTACTTTAGTGCTATTTTGGGGAACTATGTAACCGTACCCTTTAAAGTTGCTCAGTGAACTAACCCAAATTGCGAATATAACTGCTTTACAAAGCTTTGGACAAAACAGATTCAGAGTATATAAAGCCCATGAATATGCAAGAAAAAGCTACCGAAGCGGGAAGACAAATCGATAAGGTAGAAATTGCTGTCCGCCTGGACTCCGAGTTACTAGAGCAAATTCAGCATCTCACCAACGACCCCAGTAAAGTAATTGAGGTGGCGATCCGTCAGTGGTTACGAGGTGAAATACCCAGAGATGATGAACTAACACGCACCCCTGTACGTACCCCTATTCCGCCTCGGGGTGAATGGAACGATTGACACATAAATTCATCTGTCAGTAAAAGATAAAGAAAAAGTAAAATTTGTCAATTTAGATTCCAAAACGCCAAGAAATACCCAATCAAAAATACAAAAGCTGTAAAATTTTATGCCAAAATTTAAACAGCTTTAGTAATACTACGGTAGGATGCCGTTTGACTATCCAACTCGATTAATGACTATTACTGCCAAATCCCAATTGCCTAATTTGTTTTCCCCCAATCTGGAATCTATCACCAGTAAGATTGATGGCTCATTACCAACTTTGGGAGCCGAGTTGGTGTATGTGCAAGATGGGGCAGGGCGCTATCTGACCTTTTATTGGCAGCAAAGCGAACTCCTGGGATTAAATCCTGACAAAATAGTTGACGAGCTAAACGAGAGTGAAACCTTTGCCCCTGTGGATAAGGTTAATTATTTGGAAAGGTTGCACCGAATTTTGACAAATTTAGTGCCAGAAAGGTTTCAGTGTTGGTTTAGCTACCGCCAAGAGTTGTTTGAGTTGGAGTTGGCAATTAGTCCTATTATGCCGAGATTGGGAGCCGCTGCCACTACAGTTTTAGTGATGGGACGATTACTACAAACTAAAGCCAACAAAAAAGAGCTAAAAGTGGTATCCAAAACGCCCACACAGCTAAAGTTGACTTTACGTTCACAGCAACACCGGAAACAGGTAAATCAAATTACCAAGAATATCCGGGGGACATTGGATTTAGACATTATTTGGCAGCAAACAGTTGACAGTCTGGGTAAAGCGCTGCGGCTAGAGCGCTGCATTATCTGCCCCTACCACTCTTCTAGCTCAAAAGTACAGGTGGTTGCAGAGTATCACCAGTCAGATCTCAAATCAATACTTGGCTCAGAAATAGATTTAGCTTGTGAGCCTGCCTTTGCTCAGGCATTGACCACCTTAGAACCAATAGTGATGGAGGTGTCTGGATATACTGAGTTTCAGCAACAAAAAATTTTGGTAGTTGCTACTTGTTATCAAGACCAAGCGAATGGATTTGTGGCTCTGAATCTGCCAGATGAATGCTACCCGTTGACAGAATCGGAACTGGAACTAGCAAAAGAAGCAGCAGATCAACTGGGAACAGCGATCGCTCATGCTACTTTATATAAAGAATTAGAAGCAGCACGTCAAAAAGCCGAAGAAGCCTCCCGCCTCAAAAGTGAGTTTCTGGCTAATGTATCGCATGAAATTCGCACCCCTCTCAACGGCATGATTGGATTCTTAAAGCTGATTTTAGAGGGGATGGCAGACGACCCAGAAGAACAAAATCAGTTTTTAGCAGAAGCTCATCAATTATCGATACACCTGCTAAATATCATCAACGACATTTTAGATATTGCCAAAATTGAAGCAGGTAAAATGGAGCTAGCTTGTGCTCCAGTCAAACTGAATGAGCTATTCAGTGATGTCGAAAATTTTATGCGTCCCCAAGCAGAAATGAGAAACCTCAGCTTCGGGATGCAAATGCCTGCTACCTCCGATGAAATTATCGTCCAGAGCAACTACCAACGTTTGCTCCAAGTTATGCTCAATCTAGTGGGTAATGCCATCAAATTTACCCATGAAGGTGGCGTCACTGTTGGCGCCGATTTAGTACTCAAAAAGGCGAAACTTCAAGATCAGCAATTCCCCGGTATGGTAAGAGTGCGCGTGGCAGACACGGGCATTGGTGTTTCCCTAGATCAGCAAGATAAACTGTTTCAATTGTTCTCTCAAGTAGATGGCTCCCGCACTCGTCAATATGGCGGTACTGGTTTAGGACTAGCAATATCCCAGAAGCTAGTAGAGGCTATGGGTGGTGAAGTACATTTTTACAGCTTGGGCGAAGGACTTGGCTCAACAGTCACATTTACAGTGCCTTTGTATCAACAACCAGTGATTGTTTCATCTAGTGATAGCGACTCAGATTGTATGTGTTAGAGTTTTGAGCAAAAAAGTCAAATAAGTAGGTAAGTATAATTAAATATAAAATAAAATTCTAGTTCGTAGTGAGCGATTCATTGCTCAAAACAAGGATTATCAGGACTAAAGTCCTCATTACAAACTTTAATTCATTTACGCCTAGCTAGCGTTTAAAATTCCTTCTCGCTTTATTTGAACTAAGTAGGTATTTCATCTATAGGTAAATTATTCGGGTCAATACCTTGAGATTGTAAATAGGCAATTAGCCGTTCTTTTTGCTGACGTTCTTGTTCAGCACGTTGGCGTTCTTGTTCAGCACGTTGGCGTTCTTGTTCAGCACGTTGGCGTTCTTGTTCAGCACGTTGGCGTTCTTGTTCAATCTGTTCTACTGCCCACGGTAACAAATTACCTACTTCATCCCACCATCGCAACCAGTAACCTGTTCGGGTTTCTTTTGTTCCTTGCCAAGTTCCCAAAAATAAACCCATCGAAGCAATCCAATGACGACCATTTTCATCGGGTTGCTTGAGTTCGTAGCGTCCATTTTCGAGTTGATAAAATTCTAGTAAACCACCATTTGGCTCAAAAATTACGTAAATGGGAACCTGCAAAATTTGCTCGTAGAAAAACCATTTTCCCGGTGGATAAGTTCGCTTTACCGAATATTCTCCACCCTCGGTGTCAGATAGAAATTCCATCACAACCGCCGGGATATCTCCTTCTAAGTTGGGTGTGTAGCTTTTGCGGTCAGCTAAAACCTGATTAACACGAGGAACATAAACCCAGTCGGGAGCTTTAGCAATAAACTGTCCGTTAAGTGTTGCACAGAGACCAAAATTTGAGGCTATCAACATCTGGGGTTGGATGAAACCACTGATTTCTAAGCTTTCACGCAAAGCACCAGCCAAGATTGGCTGACCTGTATTTTCCACTGGTTCATCCTCTAACTGAAAATCATCGGGCAATGCTTCCCAAGAGATTACCAGCTTGGTTGAGGATTTGGCCTCACTAACCTGGGTTGCCATAAATACTGCCTTTTATTGATTTGTTTTTATTTTATCGCTCTCGGTACGGCGTTTAGCTCACGCGAAAGAGAAGTTTGTAGCTTGCTTCCCGTAAGGTGTGGCGGCTAGCCTACGATAACGCTTAAGAACCTCCATAGACGCACGGTAGACGCGGAGCGGCTGTCGGAAACATCAAAACTCTCTTATGGTCGGCGCAGCGTCCCGTAAGGAAGGGTTATGGTGAGTGCAAAAAAGCACGCACTTATTATTTTGTGTCCTAGCGCGATCGTCAAAACATAGTTTGGCTTAACAATCACACTCATCTGATTACATATATTAGTTAGTCCAATAATAAAGAAGCAATTAATTACATCTATCAGACTTTGAACTTTACACTCCAGACTTTGAACTAAACTGATAAAAGTGAAGTCAAAGTGGTTATATGACAGATCCAATAACAGCAAGCGCTTTGTTCCAAACCGCTTACGAAAGTCGTTACACTTGGGACAAAAACTTTCCTGGTTATAGTGCAGATGTGCAACTAGTGCAGGGTTCAGAAGTTTATACAGGTACTATTGGCGTTAACCGCGACCTGAGCGTAGAAGTTATCGGTATTGCAGATGAACAAGTACAAGAAGGCATCTATACCCAATTACGAGATATAGTTACTCATCGCCAATACTCCAGTTTTGAGCAGTCTCATGGCCAGCATGAGTTTACCTTGGGTGAAACAGATGAAACTGGTGCGGTGCAAGTTCTGGTCAAGGGCGACTCGATGGGTTCTAATTATAAAATTCGCGGCAAGGAAATTTGCCAAGTCAGTCGGGTTATGGGTCGCATGGCTTTTGTAATTAATACTCACGAAAGCTTCGATACTGGTTCTGGCTACATTGCGAGTCGCTACGATGCAGTTTTCCGCAACTCGAAAACTAATGAAGTCAGCAGCATCCTGAAATTTGAAGACACCTATGAAAAATTTGGCGATTATTATTTAATGACCAAACAGGTTGTGCAAGAGTGTGAAGATGGCGTTAGCGTTGACGGAGCCTCTGATATAGAAGCAGAAACGTCAGTAGCATCAGGGTCAGTTGCTCGCATGACAACTGAGTTCAGCTACTCCAATATCAAGCTGCTAAAACCAGTAGTTGTTTAGTTATTTAGTCATCAACACATGACTCTTTTGTCTCAGTACACTGGACAAAGCGCAATCTAGGGACAATTAGATCTAGGATCGACTTAACAAAGCTGGAAAACAAAATTTTGGATAATGGTTTTGTAGTAGACTTCAGCACTACTACAAATTAATTCCCGATCGCCATCGTTTACTTAGCAGGTCTAAAACTATGGAACTAACAATTGACAACGTCGAAACAGTCTTAGATGAAATGCGCCCTTATCTCATGTCTGATGGTGGCAATGTGGAACTCGTAGAACTTGACGGTCCTGTGGTCAAACTACGATTGCAAGGTGCCTGTGGTTCTTGCCCTAGCTCCGCAATGACCCTAAGAATGGGCATTGAGCGCCGCCTGAAGGAATTGATTCCCGAAATTGCAGAAATCGAGCAAGTAATTTAGGGACTGGGGAGTGTGGGGAGGAGTAGAAGGGCAGAGGAGCAGGAAGGCGGAGGGGCAGAGGAGCAGTGGAGCAAAGGAGTAAGAGAATAATTCTTTCCCTTTTCCCTTTTCCCTTTTCCCTTTTCCCTTTTTCCCATACCTAATTCCCCATGCCCAATTCCTCATGTCCAATTCCCCATGCCTTAACCCCAATCACTATCTATGTCCCATCCCTTACACGTCGCTTTTATTTGGCATCAACATCAGCCGTTGTACAAATCTCCTGGCAGCGGCGTTTCGCTATCTCCTAGTCAGCAGTACCGCCTGCCTTGGGTACGGTTGCATGGTACTAAGGATTATCTAGATTTGGTATTACTCTTAGAGCGGTATCCGAAGTTACACCAAACAGTCAATCTAGTACCCTCGCTGATATTGCAACTTGAAGATTATATTGCTGGCACTGCTTTTGACCCTTACCTCACAGCCAGCCTGACACCAACTGAGCAACTAACTCAGCAACAGCGGGAATTCATTATCGAACACTTTTTTGATGCCAATCACCACACCCTGATTGACCCTCATCCCCGCTATGCCCAGTTGTACGAGCAAAGGCAGGAAAAGGGGCCAGCTTGGTGTTTGGCAAATTGGGAATTGCCAGATTATAGTGATTTGCTAGCTTGGCACAATTTGGCATGGATCGATCCGTTATTTTGGGATGACCCGGAAATTGCGGCTTGGTTAAAGCAGGGTCGAAATTTTACTTTAAGCGATCGCCAGCGCATCTATTCCAAACAACGCGAAATTCTCAGTCGCATCATCCCCCAACACCGGAAAATGCAGGAAGCGGGGCAATTGGAAGTTACGACTACGCCCTACACTCACCCGATTTTGCCCTTACTCGCTGATACAAACTCCGGTCGGGTAGCAGTGCCAAATATGACTCTACCTGAGTATCGGTTTCAGTGGGCAGAAGATATCCCCCGCCACTTACAGAAAGCTTGGAACCTATATAAAGACCGTTTTGGACAAATACCTCGTGGCTTGTGGCCTTCAGAACAGTCAGTAAGCCCGGAGATACTTCCATATATTATTAATCAAGGATTTAAGTGGATTTGCTCAGATGAAGCTGTTTTGGGATGGACACTGAAACACTTTTTCCACCGGGATGGGGCGGGGAACGTGGAGCAACCAGAATTGCTATACCAACCATACCGCCTGCAAACCCCAGCAGGTGATTTGGCGATTGTGTTTCGTGACCATAGATTATCGGATTTGATTGGCTTTACTTACAGCGCCATGCCCGCAAAACAGGCAGCAGCGGACTTGGTGGGACACCTACAAGCGATCGCTAGAATGCAAAGAGACAGCCAAAGCGAACAACCTTGGTTAGTTACCATCGCTTTAGATGGAGAAAATTGCTGGGAATTTTATCCCCAAGATGGCAAACCTTTCCTAGAAGCTTTATATCAAACATTAAGCAACGAACCCCACCTCAAACTCGTTACTGTCTCCGAATTTCTCGAACAATTTCCCGCCACAGCAACCATCCCCGGTGAACAACTACATAGCGGTTCTTGGGTAGATGGCAGCTTTACTACTTGGATAGGCGACCCCGCCAAAAATCGGGCTTGGGACTATCTGACACAAGCCAGAAACCTGTTAGCGAATCATCCCGAAGCCACAGAAGACAATAACCCCGAAGCGTGGGAAGCTTTATATGCCGCAGAGGGTTCCGACTGGTTCTGGTGGTTTGGTGAAGGACATTCATCAAATCAGGATGCCATCTTTGACCAATTGTTTCGAGAACACTTGTTTGGCATTTACAAGGCGTTAAATGAACCCATACCTTCACATATTCGCCAACCAGTAGAGGTACACCAAGCACGCGCAGACCACCGCCCAGAAGGGTTTATTCACCCCGTCATCGATGGCAAAGGTGATGAACAGGACTGGGACAAAGCTGGACGCATAGAAATAGGCGGGGCGCGGGGGACAATGCACAACAGCAGTGTCATCCAGCGACTTTGGTATGGCGTGGATCACCTAAATTTCTATTTGCGGTTGGACTTTAAAAGTGGCGTTGCGCCAGGGGGAGATTTGCCAGCAGAATTAAATTTGCTGTGGTTCTATCCCGACAAGACAATGGTCAACAGCCCGGTTCCTTTGGCAGACGTGCCGGATGCAGCTCCACTTAATTACCTTTTCCACCATCTTCTAGAAATTAATTTGCTGACGCAATCAATTCAGTTTCGGGAAGCTGGAGAAAATCATCAATGGCATCCCCGTGCTAGTCGTGCTCAAGTAGCTTTAAATAATTGTTTAGAGTTAGCAGTACCGTGGGCAGATTTGCAAGTTCCGCCAGATTATCCTCTACGCCTGATTTTGGTGCTGGCGGATGAGGGGCGTTTTTGCAATTATTTGCCAGAAAATGCTTTGATTCCGATTGAAGTGCCTTAAAACTGAGATATTACACCAGTCTCCACAACTGCCTAGGAATGAATTCCTAGGCTAATAGCTAAAGTCTTCTAAAGAATACTGAGTCAGCATTTGAGTCTACAAAGTTTGGAGTTGGGCTATTGCGCGGAAATTTATTTCCGGGTGGGATAGTTGCCTCATTGAGAATAGTGTAATACCAAGCTTATAGGGTGAGCATTGTAATCATTGGTGTCAACTTAACGTAAAAGCCTAGTCTGATAAGCATTTCAAAGTTTTTCGATGTACAACCTAGACTTGAGATCCCCCCTAACCCACGCCAGTCGCTCCACTTGGGGAGACCCCATCGCATGATTGCGTCTCCCCTTGGGAGAAGACCGCGCTGGCTCCCCTTTTTAAGGGGGGAATTAGAATCGAATGCCCCCTTTTAAAGGGGGTTGGGGGATCTGAAACTACTGGAAATTGAATGTTTGAGCTGAAGTTGACACCAATGCATTGTAATGCCCACCCTACTGTCGTCTATTCTGACTTCATAAATTTTAGAATTCTATGTTTTAAATTTTCAATTGCAGGGTGAAAAAGGTCATGATTTAACAAAGATACAGTAATGCTACTGACACCAAAGAATATTTTTCATAAAATTAAAGACATTGTAGAGTAGCTTTTGTGTAGCTAATGAATCGCCTTTCTTCCAAAATCACGAATCCTGAATCTTCACAGCATCAACTTGGTCAAATGTGTGGTTCCAAACAGCTATTTCGCGATCGCTACGAAATACTACGAATTTTGGGTAGAGGTGGTTTTGGTATTACATATTTAGCCAAAAATGCCGTAATACCAGGGAATCCATTGTGTGTAATTAAGCAGCTTTGTGTGAAAGTGACTAGCCATCAAAGTTGGCAAAGAGCGTGCGATCGCTTTGAAAAAGAAGCAAAAACTTTGGGTCAACTCGGTAGCCATTCTCAAATTCCCCTGCTTTTAGACTACTTTGAAGACAATGGAGAGTTTTATTTAGTTCAAGAATACGTGCAAGGCTTCACTTTGGCGCAAGAAGTCCGGCGAAATGGGACAAAGAATGAAACCGCCGTTAAGCAATTTTTGCAGGAATTATTACCAGTATTGCAGTATCTTCATAAACATCGTGTAATTCATCGGGATATTAAGCCTCAGAACTTACTGCGCTGTGAGTACGACGGACGGGTAGTACTGATCGATTTTGGTGCAGTGAAAGAGGAATTAGCTGACGCCTGTGAAAACTCAATCCATAAAACTGCTTTTATTGGAACTATGGGATTTGCACCACCAGAACAGTTTTCTCTGCGTCCAGTTTATGCCAGTGATATTTATGCACTGGGTATGACTTGTCTTTATTTGTTGACGGGCAAAAGCCCTTTAGAATTTGACTATGATGCAGATACAGGTGAAATATGTTGGCAAAAAGAAGTAAATATCAGTAACGATTTTGCCCAGGTTTTGAGCAAAATGGTGAAAATTCCTTTAGATGAACGTTTTAGGACTGCTGATAATGCGATCGCAGCTTTGAACTGGGAAAGCTATTTGCCGACTTTAAATAACTGTTTAACCACACAACACCTCAAAAATCAAACTACAACAACAGAAAATCCTCAAGTATATATTCCTCCTGTGGCAAGAACTGCTAACGCTATTCGGAAATGGAGAGCAAGACTTAAAGAAACAAAATCACGTAATTAATACCTTAAGTATTAAATTAACAATTAATTAAGATAGATTCCAAACATCAAAAATAAATTTAGTAATAATTTTGACTATATTTAATAGTCAAATATGTTTGAATAATCTGGCTTGACTTAATACTTAGTAGCCCGTTACTTGCTAAAAGATAAGCAAAACTACTTGAATAAATAATTTAAAAATATTTTCAATTCAGATTATTATATAATCAAGAAAATAAATAATCTTATGGCTCTCGTAGTTTTCCGAAGCTGAGGAAGACTTGCTACTATCTACAAACGCTAACTACATTAAGTAGCTCCCAAATCCCCAGAACAGGGTTTTCTACCTACCAGTACGCGAGAGTCAATTATTTTAAGGGAAAAGCGCAAAGTCTGAGCGGTTCGCGGAGCGTCTCGTAGAGAAGCTTCCTCCCATCAGAACTTTGTAAGAGAGGGGCAAACTTAGCATAAATATTCATGCAGTCGCGCTTGTCAGATCATGATCTGCTGCTTAAATCCCGATTGCCAAAATCCCCTCAATCCCAATGGAAAGAAAATTTGCCAAACTTGTAGCACCCCGCTGGTGTCACTTTTGAGAAATCGCTTCCGTGTCATCCGAGTGCTTTCAGATGAGGGGGGATTTGGCAGAACTTATCTATCAGAAGATACAGATAAACTAAATGAACACTGCGTTATCAAACAATTAGCGCCTAAATTTCAAGGAACTTGGTCACAAAAAAAGGCAATGGAGTTGTTTGCCGAAGAAGCAAAGCGACTACAAGAACTTGGAGTCAATCCCCAAATTCCCACACTATTGGCTTACTTTGAGCAAGACGGCTGTCTGTATTTAGTGCAACAGTTTATCAATGGGCAGAATTTATTAAAGGAATTGCAGCAACGTAAAGGATATACTGCTAAGGAAGTTCAGGCAATTTTATTAGATTTATTGCCTATACTCAAATTTATCCATGATCGCGGCGTCATTCATCGAGACATCAAGCCAGAAAATATTATCCGGCGTAAAAGTGATGGGAGATTAAACCTGATTGATTTTGGCTCCTCAAAGCAATTTACAGCTAGAGTTCAGAATAAAGTTGGCACATCAATCGGCTCACATGGATATTCTCCAATTGAACAAATTAGAGATGGCAAAGCTTATCCAGCCAGTGATTTATTTGGTTTAGGAGCTACCTGCTTTCATCTGCTAACAGGAATTTCTCCCTTTCAATTGTGGATGGAAAATGGCTATGCCTGGGTAGGAAATTGGCGGCAATATTTGCGAACTCCATTGAGTACTGAGTTAGAAATTGTTCTGGAAAAGCTTTTGAAAAAAGATATCCAAGAACGCTATCAATCAGCCGATGAAGTAATTAAAGACTTGACTTACAAACAACCACTGGCACTACCACCAGCTGGTCAATTGACAAGAAAAATCCCACCAACACAAGCACCAGATTTACCAATAAAATATACCTTACTCAAAAGTTTAGTTTTAGTAAGCGCTTTCATTTTATTATTCGGATTTAGCGAAACTTGGTATCAGCAATCTCGCCGGATTTACGCCAGTTTGTCTGCTAGGTTGAATCAGCACAATCATAGACCAGACCGTGAGGGAGTTTTGGGGCAAACACCAAAAACTACTTTGAGAAATATTACCTTATCTCACACTATTAAAGGTCATGAAAACTCGGTTTCATCTGTTGCCATCAGCCCAGATGGACAGATAATTGCTAGCAGTGGCGATCGCACAATCAAACTGTGGAATTTAGCAACCGGAAAGCAAATCTCTTCACTCAACGGGAATTCCCAGCAAGTAAATATTGTAGCCTTTAGCCCAGATGGCAAAACCTTGGTTAGCAGTAGTGATGACAACACCATCAAAGTCTGGAATTTAGCAAGCGGACAACAAATCCGTAATTTGATTGGACATTCCGACTCTGTTCATGCTCTAGCAATTAGCCCAGACGGCAGAACCCTGGTTAGTGGTAGTGATGATAACAACATCAAAGTCTGGAATCTGGCAACTGGACGACAAATCCGTACTTTGCCAGGACATACATTCTGGGTGCGGTCTGTCGCCATCAGCCCAGATGGTGCAACCCTTGTCAGTGGCAGTTTTGACAAGACCATCAAACTATGGAATATGGGCAATGGAAACCCAATTCGCACACTGATGGGAAATGCTCAAACAGTGACAGCTGTAGCCATTAGCCCAGATGGTGCAACTTTTGCTAGTGGTAGTCGCGATCGCACAATCAAACTTTGGAATTTAGCAACAGGCGAGGAAATTCTAACATTAGTTGGACATCGCAACACAGTTACATCTGTAGCCATTAGCCCAGATGGCAAAATTCTTGCTAGTGGTAGTCGCGATCGCACAATCAGACTTTGGAATTTAGCAACAGGCGAGGAAATTGTCAAATTGGCGGGGCGTAGCAACACAATCACATCTGTAACCTTCAGTCCCGATGGTAAGACCCTTGTCAGCAGTAGTGAGGATAATACTATTAAGATTTGGCGATTGTCTCAGTGAGGGGGAGTGCTGCCGCAATACCTTTCGGTTAAGGGGGAAAGGGGAAAATTTACTCCTCACCCTTTAACCTAACGGAGTTCAAAGGTGGATTAATGAGTATCAAAGACTCGTTAATGGAGTTCTGAGTCTTATTTATATACAGCAGATTTCAGGTAAATGAAGTACATAAATAAAACCCGAAACCCTGTAGAGACGTTGCATTGCAACGTCTCTACAATGCATTGCAACGTCTCTACTCAGAAAATAGTCAATCGATATGTACCGCGTTCCCGTGGGTTATTTGAAGTGACAACTATATAGTAAGTGTCATCTTCAGGTAACTTAACTCTGTCAATGAGAGCGCTGTACATTCCATCTTTGTCATTATTAGCTGCGATTCTCTGACCTTGAGAATTTAGCAAAACTATATAAGGCGTAAACTCCTCATTGATACTGTCTGCACGAATGCTCACAAGCTGATTTTTTTTACCTTGAAACTGAGAAACATTGTAAGGGCTGCCATTTTGTTTGAGAGTTGAGCTTTGGGCAGTCAGTTCGCCTGCTTCGTCTAGAGCATAGCTGGCTCTATCATTCCGCAGAGCCAGACTATAGCGACCGATATCTTTGGGATTGCGACTAGTTACTGCGATCGTGTAAGTACCTTTAACAGGCAATCGAGCAAATATAAATGCATCTCTAATTGTACTGTTTGCCCCCACACTACCTCTTTTTAAGACAACTTTATTATTTGGGTCGAGCAGAAACATGAAGGGTTGTAAACTCAAGTTGCTTGTACGGCGTTGATCTTTACTACCACCAAGCCTGATTTGGAGCAGTTGGTTTTCTCTACCTTCAAACTGGTAGAAATGAAAATACCTGCCTTTAGACTGGTAATCACCTTTAGACAGGATACCAAAAGCGATATCTACAAAGTTTATCTCTTTGATAGGAAGAGTGCTAGATAAGGGAACAGGCGAAACCTCACGAGTTGGATTGCTATTTCTACCTGGGTTAGTAACTGGCTTACGACCTCCCTGTTGTAGAGGAACAGAGCCGCCTTGTGTCGGTTGGGGTATTGGTCTGGAAGGTCTTGGAGTAGAGCCGCCTTGTGTCGGTTGGGGTATTGGTCTGGAAGGTCTGGGAGTAGAGCCGCCTTGTGTCGGCTGAGGTATTGGTCTGGAAGGTCTTGGAGTAGAGCCGCCTTGTGTCGGTTGGGGTATTGGTCTGGAAGGTCTGGGAGTAGAGCCGCCTTGTGTCGGTTGGGGTATTGGTTTGGAAGGTCTGGGAGCAGAGTCGCCTTGAGTTGGCTGAGGTGTTGGTTGAGAAGGTGCGGGAGTAGAACCACCTTGAGTTGGCTGAGGCGTTGGTTGAGAAGGTCTGGGAGCAGAGTCGCCTTGTGTCGGTTGAGAAGGTACGGGAGTAGAACCGCCTTGAGTTGGCTGAGGTGTTGGTTGAGAATCTACTGGTGTGGGGGCTACATTCTCAGGTATTGGTGAATCAATAGGTTGGCTGGGTTGTGGAGATACAGACGGTTGAGAAACAGGGATTTGCTCAATTCCTTGTTGTACCGCTTCTGGTTGTCTCTCATCTGGTGTTTTGGCAAGTCGAAATTTTCCAGAATCTTCTGGGATTTTTAAAGCATTTATAGGCAGGGCGTAACTTGCAATTAACAAACTACTACTTAGAAAAAAAATTAAAGCAAAGTCAAATCTAAAACAATATCTGATGTTGCTTTTGCCTGCCATAATTTCACTCCTCCTTGTTATAAATTTAAATTATTAAGAGTGGGTAGCTCATGCACAGTAATACAAATTCAGCAGCTAAGATGCTGCTAGCCATAAATTAGAAAACAATTCCGTTTTTAATTTTAAATTGCTTAGTTACCTATAAATTGCTACCTTAATGCAAAATCATCCTGGCAACTGCATAGCAAAAATATACGTCATGAATTAACATATACACAAACTGCAAATGGATTCCCAGTATGCTTTGCTGCCTGAATCCCGATTGCTCCAATCCTCAGAATCCTGATGGCAACCAATATTGCCAAACTTGCAGTACACCATTGATACCGCTTTTGAGGGGCCATTATCGTGTCATCAAGGTGCTATCTGATGAAGGTGGATTTGGCAAAACCTATCTATCAGAAGATGTAGATAAGCTAAATGAATGGTGCGTTGTCAAGCAATTTGCACCGAAAGTTCAGGAAACCTCAGCATTAAAGAAAGCGATCGAGCTATTTAAAGAAGAAGCTCAACGACTACAACAGTTGGGAGAACATCACCAAATTCCCGCACTTTTGGCTTACTTTGAACAAGATAATTATTTGTTTTTAGTACAACAATTTATCGATGGGCAGAATTTACTACAAGAATTGCAACAATCAGTAAAATACAACGAAAGCCAAATTATAGAGCTTTTACTAGATTTACTGCCCGTCCTCAAGTTTATCCACGATCGCGGCGTAATTCACCGCGACATTAAACCACAAAACATTATCCGTCGGCAAAATGATCAGCGATTAGTGCTAATTGATTTCGGCTCTGCAAAGCAACTAAGAGCAACAATACAGACTCAATTGGGAACAACCATTGGTTCACATGGTTATACCCCACTAGAACAAATGCAGTATGGAAAGGCTCACCCAGCCAGTGATTTATTCAGTTTGGGTGCAACTTGCTTTCATCTGCTAACGGGGATTCGCCCATCCAAATTGTGGATAAAACAGGGCTATGGTTGGATTGAATCTTGGCAGCAATATTTGAGTAATTCGGATAGAAACGGGGTAGCCTCTAGTGTCAAGTTGGTTGAGATTTTAGACAAGCTGTTGGCAGCAGATATCCAAGAGCGTTATCAATCAGCAGATGAAGTCATCAAAGACTTGACGCAGCCATCGCTACCACCAGAACCCACAACTTTACTCCCAATCTCGCCGCCACCCGCAATACTGACAACTTTGCCAGCAAGCCAGAGGTTAGTTCCACTAAACTTACTCGACGACAAGCTCAAAAAACGACTACTAATAAATGCTGCCATTGTGCTAGTGGGATTAGGGGGAGTTTGGTATTTTCAGTTTCTCCCGCAGCTAATGACTGATTCTAACCCCAGTCAATCTGCATCCAATCAACCCACCGCTCTGAAAGGACATTCCAGCGATGTGAACTCTGTCGCCTTTGCTCCCGATGGTAAAACCCTTGCTAGTGGCAGTGATGACAGGACAATCAAGCTGTGGAATTTGTCAACTGGAAAAGAAATCTACAGCCTTAGAAATCACTCAGGATGGATTTGGAATATCGCCTTTGCTCCCGATGGTAAAACCCTTGCCAGTGCCAGTGCAGACAAGACAATCAAACTGTGGAATCTGTCAACTGGAAAAGAAATCCGCACCCTGGAGGGCCATTCTAACGGAGTTGCTGCTGTCGCCTTCAGTCCTGATGGTAAAACTCTTGCCAGTGGTAGCTTAGACAAAACAATTAAACTATGGAATCTGATAACTGGAAAAGAAATCCGCACATTAGAGGGACATTCCCAAGCAGCTGCTACTGTCGCCTTTAGTCCTGATGGTAAGACCCTTGCAAGTGGCAGTTGGGACAAGACAATCAAATTGTGGGATTTAGCAACCGGCAAGGTAATCCGTACTCAGAAAGGACATTCTGAATTGGTTCTTTCTGTGGCTTTTAGTCCTGATGGTAAGACTCTTGCCAGTGGGAGTAAGGACAAGACAATTAAATTGTGGAATTTGGCGACAGGAGAGACAATCCGCACGTTGAAGGGACATTCTGAGAAGGTTAATTCCGTCGCCTACAGCAAAACCCTCAATGGTGTAACTTTTGTCAGTGGCAGTAATGACAACACAATCAAATTATGGAATCCAGCGACAGGAAAGACAATCCGCACTTTGAAGCGAGATTCTGGCTACATTTATGCCGTAGCCATCAGTTCAGATGGACAAACTATTGCTAGTGGCGGTAGCGCTGATAATCTTATGAAGATTTGGCGGGTGTCTCCTTAAAAAGCTCTCTATCCTAAGATTTTTAATCGCATCTCTAACTAAAATTACTATACTTTTTACACGAAGGCGATCGCTGATACCATGATACCATTTCACCAAAAAAATGATAAAGATAGTTAAGTCAGAAATATGAGCAGAAGTTCATGGCTGGAGTTACCAAAGTAAAAATAGAAGAGTCAGCAGAGGAATTATGTGAACTGCTGAAAAAACAGAAAACAGCATTAGGAAAAGAACGTATTCAAGCATTGTATT